>NZ_JBIWPI010000005.1:0-219238 GCF_044768185.1 Amycolatopsis sp. NPDC101161 | reverse complement strand
GGGGGGGCCGCGCGGGGGCGGGGGGGCGGGCGGGGCCCCCCCCACCCCCCCCCCCTCACCCCCGGGGGGGGGGGCCCCCCCCCCCCCCCCCGCCCCCCCCCCCCCCCCCACCTCTTGGTCAGCCGTCCGATTCCGCGGCCGGGAGGTAGGCGCCCGGCACCTGGTCGGGCGCGAACACCTGCTTCTCACCCGGGTACGGCAGCTGCCACCCGTGCGTCTGGTACCACGTGAAGTGGTTCATCTGCGCGGGGTTCGCGTAGTCCGCGACCGCGCTCGGGCCGGTCAGACGCTGGTGCGTCGTCCACTCCTGCCACTGCGCCGCCACCTGCTTCTTGTCCGCGGGCACCGCCGACGACGGCACGGGCGCCGCCGCCGGGTTCGCCGCGGCCGGGACGTCCGGCCCGCACGACGGCTGGGTCTTCAGCCCGTCGGTCAGCGACGTGCGGTTCGGCAGCGCGGTGAACGGCGTGTAGTCCGGCTTCTGGGTGAAGGCCGCCGCCATCGGCGTCGCCGCGCTGTCCTTCTGGTTCATCGGCTTGACCCCGAGGATCTGCTCGATCGTCCGAACCATCGTGATCTGCGAGTAGTAGTGGCTGTCGACGACGCCGTGCTGGGCGTAGGGGCTGATGATCTGCACCGGCGCCCGGTGCCCGTCGACGTGGTCCAGACCGGCCTGGGAGTCGTCCTCGACGACGAAGATCGCCGAGTCCTTCCAGTACTGGCTGTGCGAGATCTCGTCCACGATCCGGCCGACCGCGAGGTCGTTGTCGGCGACCTGGGCGGCCGCGTTCGGCGGGCCGCCGGTGTGGTCGCTGGACAGCCAGAACATGTTGAGGTTGGCCGGCCCGTTCTTCTCGAAGTCGTTCTTCCAGACCTGGTACCGGTAGACGTCCGGCACCGACGTGTCGAACTTCGGGAAGCCCGGCACCGAAACGTTGTTCAGCGACGGGATCGGCGACGACGACACCATCGGGTAGGCCGTCGGCTCGCCGGTGGCCATGTTCTTGGCGTCGCAGTACAGGTTCTGCCAGCTCGCGTCCGCGGGCTTGGTCAGGAACTGCTGGAACTCGCCGAAGTCGCGGACCGACTTCCCGGCCGCCTGCGCGCCGGTCCAGAGGAACCCGCTGCTCTGGTGGCCGAGGGCGTCGTCCTCGGTGTCGTAGCTGCGCAGGTACTCACCGGCCGAGGATTCGGTGTACTCCGGGTTGTCGGCCTGCATCAGCCAGTTGTGACCTTCGGCGGAGTTCGTGCCGATGTCGTAGGTGTTGTCGTACAGCCCGAACTGCTTCTCCAGCGCGTGCTGGTTCGGCGTCACGTTCTCGCCGAACTGCGTCACGCTCGGGTCGCCGTTGCCGCGCGCGTCGTCGCCGTAGACCTGGTCGTAGGTCCGGTTCTCCTTGACCAGCAGGAAGACGTGCTTGATGGTCGACGGGTCGCCGAGCCGCGCCGGGACGGGCACCGGGTTGCGGTGGCCGTTCGACTCCGCCTGCCGCACCGCGTCGTCGGTCCAGCCGTTCTGCTTGAAGACCTGGCCGGTGTAGCCGCGGATCGCGCGGTCGTCCGGCAGCCGGAACTTCTGGACGCTCGACGTCGTGTCGTGCGTGCCGTGCCCGGCGGCCGTGGTGGGCCGGCGGGCGTCGATGCCGCGGGTGTTGGAGACGACGACGTCCTTGCCGACCGTGGTGATCGCGGTCGGGAAGTAGTCGGTCGGCAGCAGGCCGACGTAGCTCACCGGCTCCTGCGCCCGCTGGAAGCGGTAGACGGCGACCGCGTTCGCGCGGCCGAGTGTCACCAGCAGGTGACCGTCGTCGGTGAGGGTGACGCCGTCCGGCTCGTACCCGACCGAGGCCTGCGGCCACGGCTGGGTCGCGATGGTCTGCACGACCTTGTCGCGGCCGCTGTCGATGACCGAGACGGTGTTGCTCGCGGTGTTCGTGACGAACACCGTGCCGTTCTTGGTGTACACCGCGGTCGGGTGCAGGCCGACGTCGATGCTCTTCGGCGTCGCGGCCGCGTTCGCCAGGTCGATGACGCTGACCGTGCCGCTGGTGGTGGCGCCGGTGAACTGGCTGGCCGGCACCTGGGTGTTGTACGAGTTCAGCGTCGGCTCGCCGGGCTTGGCCGGGTGGCCGCCTTCGTTGCTGACGTACAGCTTGTTGCCGACGCGCACCAGGTCACGCGGCGCGTTGCCGACGGCCCAGCTCTGCTTGATCGCGCCGGTCGCCGCGTCGAGGGCGACGACGCGGTTCTGGCCGTTGACCGCCGAGTACACAGTGGACCCGTCAGGCGAGAACACCGCCTGCGCCACCAGCGCGTGCTTGGCGCCGTCGGCCGGGATCTTGACCGACGCCGGCGCGGCCACGGTGCCGTCGGGGTTCACCGTGAACTTCGTGTAGCCGTCGGTCTGGGCCAGCCACAACGACTTCCCGTCCGGCGAGTACGTCGGGCCTTCCTGGCCGACGTCGTTGCCGGCGATGCGCAGGTTAGCCGTCGCGGAGTTGCCGACGAGCTGCTGCACCTGCCAGTTCTTGAGGTCGACGACGGTGAGTGCGATCCCGCCGTCGGTGGTCAGCGCGGCGAGGTGGCTGCCGTCCGGGCTGACCGAGGAGGCCATGATCTTGCCGTTGTTGACGACCAGGCGGTCGCCGATCGGCTTGATGTACTGGTCGGCGGAGACGACCTGGCCGTTCTGGGTGACCTGGCCGACCTGGTCTTCGCCGAACTGCGCTGTCGACGCGACGCCGACACCGGTGCCGGTGGCGACGAGCGCGAACGTGACGGAGCCGGCCGTGGCGTAGCGCAGCCGATGACTGCTGCTCCGGCTCTTCCCGGCACGCCGTCTGCGGCGTGTTACCTGCATCGGGGTTATCCCTTCGGGGTGGAGGAGAGCAGCTCG
The DNA here is from genome assembly GCF_044768185.1 of Amycolatopsis sp. NPDC101161. Classification (NCBI taxonomy): domain Bacteria; kingdom Bacillati; phylum Actinomycetota; class Actinomycetes; order Pseudonocardiales; family Pseudonocardiaceae; genus Amycolatopsis; species Amycolatopsis sp. NPDC101161. Next base: position 216,342 of record NZ_JBIWPI010000005.1, on the reverse strand, counting down.
ACGTTCCCGTCGAACTGCCAGAGCGGGTTGGGTTGGTCCCCTGCCGGGGTCCGCACCTGGAAGTAGCCGTTCACTTCCTTCGGTCCGTCGCCGTCGGCGACGTACCGCCCGTCCGAGGTGATGTCCAGCTGGTAGATCGCCGTGCCCGTCGCCGCGACGTCCGGCAGGTGCCAGGAGACGACGCACCGCCAGTCGTTGCCGGGGCCCTCCGGCTCGACCCGGCCGTCGCCCTTGGTGCACGCGGCCGTGGCGGCCAGCTGCTCCTCGGTGACGTCGGGCCGGGCGAGCTGCCCGGCCTGCAGCCGGTAGAGGTGGGCGAAGGCGGTGGCGACCGACCGCTGGACCTTGTCCAGGTCGATCCCGGACCCGGTGGCCGGCGTGGCCACCGCGACGCCCCCCGCCGTCACGCCGAGCAGCGCGACCAGCGGCAGGACACCGAGGGTGAGCGCGCGGCGCCCCCCGCCGTCGTGGGCGGGGTTGGTGAAGTCGCGGCGCACGAAGAGCAGGTAGGCCAGTGCGGTCGCGGCGACGGCCCACGCGAGGCTGACGCTGACCGCGATCAGCAGCGGGCCGAGCTGGGCGGGGCCGGTGAACAGGCCGTTCCACGCGATGAAGGCGTAGCTGGGCAGGGCGAGCCGGACGGCGACCGGCAGCGGCAGCAGCTGGGCCAGCGCCAGCACGAGCGCGACGACCGCGGGCAGCAGCAGGCCCATCGGCGACCGGCCCCAGAGGACCGACCCGAGCAGCCCGATCGCGCCGAGGGCGAGCGTCGGGGCGAGCACGCAGACCCACGCGAGCAGGACCTGCACGGCGGCGTCGCCCGGGGCCAGCGAGTGGCCGTCGAGACCGACCAGCGGCCGGCTCCCGGCGGCGAGAACCCCGCCGACCGCGCTGGAAACGGCCATCCCGGCGACGAGCACGAGGATGACGGTCAGACTGGCAAGCGCTTTCGCGACGAAGATCCGCCGCGGCGAGCGGACCGCGACCAGCAGGTGGCGCCAGGTGCCGAGCCGGTCTTCGGAGGCGAAGACGTCCCCGGCGACGACCGACGTCAGCAGCGGAAGGGCGTACGTACCCGCGAACCCGAGCATCACCAGCGGTCCCGCCCAGCCGGTCGCGTTCATCCACCGGCCGAACAGCGTGTCGACGGGCAGCGAGCTCTGCTCGCTCACCACGGCGACGAACAGCGCGGGCGCGATCCAGCAGGCCAGTACCAGCAGGCGGATGCGCCAGGCGGCGAACAGCTTGACGAGCTCGAAGCGGTAGCCGCGGGCCACCGGCACGGGCCTGGCGGCTTCGGTGAGGGTCGCGGTCATCGGCCGGCCTCCGGCTGTTCGGTGAGGGCGAGGAAGGCGGCTTCGAGCGGGGACACGACGGGCGCGAGCTCGCGCACCGCGATGCCCTCCTTCGCCAGCCGCAGCACCAGTTCGTCGAGCGCGGGGGTTTGCGCGCGCACCACGAAGACGTCGGCGCCGGGGTCGGCCAGCCGGATCCCGGGCGCGCCGGCGACCACCGCGCGCGCTTTGTCCGGGTCGGAGGTGCGCAGGCGGTGGTCGAGTTCGCCGCTCTCGGCCGAGAGCTTGCCGAGCGGGCCGGTGAAGACGACGCGGCCGGTGGCGAGGATGGTGACTTCGGAGCAGAGCGCCTCGAGGTCGTCCATCCGGTGGCTGGACAGCACGACGGTGGTGCCCTCGGCGGCGAGCCGGTCGAGGACGCCGTGGACGTGCTTCTTGCCGGCCGGGTCGAGGCCGTTGGCCGGCTCGTCGAGCACCAGCAGCCGCGGCTCGGTGAGCAGGGCGGCGGCCAGGCCGAGGCGCTGGCGCATGCCGAGGGAAAAGCCGCGCACGCGGTCGTCGGCGACGTCGGTGAGCCCGACCTCGCCGAGGACGTCGTCGATCTTCGGCGTCTTCCGGTCGCGGCCGTGCAGGCCCATCAGCGCGGCGAGGTTCTGCCGGGCGGTGAGCGCGGGGTAGAGCCCAGGGCCGTCGACGAACCCGGCGACCCCGCCGAGGTTCTTGCCGACCGGCGCGCCGAGGATCTCGAGGCTGCCCTCGTCGGCGACGGCCAGGCTGAGCAGCAGGCCGAGCAGCGTCGTCTTGCCGGCGCCGTTCGGGCCGACGAGCCCGTGGATGTGGCCGGGAGCGACGTCGAAGTCGACGCCGTCGAGCGCGACGACGTCACCGAAGCACTTGCTGATCCCGCGCGCTCTCACTGCCAGGGGTGCGTCCATGGGTTCCTTGCTCTCGCTTTGCGGCTCGATCAAGAAACTTAGGCACCGCAAATTACGGCGGCGGGCGAGCAGGGTGAACGCCGTCCGAACGACAGCCGACCGACGTCCGCCGGGGTGGTGAAATGTCCGGGTTAAGGAGGTTCCTTACGGCGAGTTAACCGACCGCTTATCTGTCCACAGTGGATTCGGCGGGTTTCTCCACCCCGAGGGGGTCCTGCTCCACCCGGGGCGCCGATCGAGGCCTACTGGCTGATCGGCGCGGGTTCATCGGGCGGTCCGTGAACCGAGGAAGGTGGCGCGGCGGGTTCCGGAGCCGCCGCGCCACCAGGTCTCAGCCCGGCGCCACGGCCCGGCCGGTCTGCGGCGAGATCATGCCCGCGCACAGCCCGCGGCTCGCCAGGGTCTGCGCGATCCGCGGGATGGCGGACAGGGTGTTGGCGGGCCATTCGTGCATGAGGATGACCTGGCCGTTGCCGAGGCGGGCGTTGGCCTGCACGATCGCGTCGACGCTCGCGCCGTTCCAGTCCTGCGAGTCGACGTCCCAGATGATCTGCCGCAGGCCGTACTTGGCCTCGACCGCCTGCAGCGTGGAGTTGGTTTCCCCGTAGGGCGGCCGGAACAGCTTCGGCGTCCCACCCCCGGCGGCCGAGATCGCTTGCTGGGTGCGGGAAACCTCCGAGTCCATCTGGGACTGACTCTGCTGCGTGAGGTGCGGGTGGGTGTAGCTGTGGTTCCCGACCCACATCCCGGCGCTCACCTCGGCCCGAACCTGACCGGGATAGGCGGCGGCGTACTGACCTTCGTTGAACATGGTGGCGCGCAAGCCGTTCTGCCGCAGGGCGTTGAGCAGCCCGGGGGTGTGCGCGTTCGAGGGCCCGTCATCGAAGGTGAGTCCGACATAGCCGTTGCAGCCGGCGGCGTGCGCGGGGCCGGCGCCGACCACGCCGGTGATCGCGAGGGCAGCTGCAAGGATCAACGTGCGCATCGGTCAGCCCACCGAGATGTTCGAGTTGCCGCTGCTCTGGTACCCCTCGGTGGCGAGGATCATGTAGTAGTTGAAGCTGCCCATGCGCATGCCGTAGCGGGCCCAGGCGTCGAAGTGGTTCCCGGTGGTGATGGTCCCGCCGGTCTTCTTCTGCTGCCGCACGGACCAGTACTGGTTGAAGGTCTTGGTCCCCTCGACGGAAGGCGCGTTGTAGCGGGTGGTCTGGTAGATGTCGTAGGTGCCGCCGTCGCTGGTGACGGTGCCCTTGTAGGTCCCGGTCGGCCGGTAGCTCCCCCAGTTGTCGACGATGTAGTACTCGACGAGCGGGTTCGAGGTCCAGCCGTAGAGGGAGAGGTAGCCGTTCCCGGAGGGGTTGAAGCTGCCGGAGTAGTTCACGGTCCGCCGGCTGCCGTTGCTCCACCCCTTGCCGGCGACGAAGTTGTTGGCGTTGCTCCAGTTGGTCCGGTAGTTCCCGCCGGACCCGAGCGTCATGGAGACCGAGCCCCCGCCGGCGGTCCAGAACGAGTAGTAGTACCCGTTGTTGTTCCCGGTCTGGTTGGTGGTGATCGTGGTATCGGCCCGTGCCACCCCGGGCACCAAGGCGGCGACCAGCGCAAGGGCGGCCCCACCGACGAAAACCCTGAAGCGGTTCTTGGTGAGCATGCTTCCTCCTCATCGAGGCCTGGCGATGGGAAAAGCATGTGATCGAGAGCGGCAGTGGGACAATGACTTTCGGAAAGTTTCGCCAGTACGGCAGGGGTTTCCCGATTCAAGCGAACCGCAGGCGGCGGGACAGATCGCGCCGCCGCTGAACGAGGCGGATCCACGCGACACCACCGTTCGCGATGCCGACGGGATGGTAGGCGTCGGCGCAGCTGCGCTCGCTGTGCCGGATCACTTCGTCGAAGAGCCAGTCGGAGGCGATCACGGCGAGCAGGGCGGTGGTTCCCGCGAGCGAGCGCTTCAGTTCGGAAGCATCGAGCAACTGCTGGGCGTGAAGGATCGAAGAGCCGGTGACGCCGTAGTCGTCGTAGGAAACTTCCCCAGCGTGCAGCGCGAGCCGGAGCCGGATCCGTTCGGACGGCGGGTGCGCGCCGTTGTGCGCCGCCAGTTCGTCGGCGAGCGGGCCGAGGAGCAGGTCGGCGAAGAGGACCTTGGAGATGCGGGCGGGGGCAAGCACGAGCACACCATCTCCGAGATCGGCGTGACGGCAGGCAGCCCACGGGATTGCGGCGGCGACGAAGGCGCGTTCGAGGGCCCGGTACATGCCCCGCCGGACGCGAACCTTGTTCGGGTTGGTCCGGCTCCGCAAGCCGAAGCCTTCGACATCGACGACGACGATGGTGCAGTGCGCGGTGTTCAGGCCGACGCCGCCCCGACGGCCGGCTTCGCCCGGCCCGGTCTCCGGGAAGGGAGCGACACCGATGATCCCGGAGCCGCCACCAGGCCCGGGCGGGTCCCATCCCCATGCCCGCCCGCCAAGCCGGGCCGCAGGTGGCCTCGTCGAATCGGGCTCCGGCATGTCGATCCCCTTGACCGCGACCCCGTCATCGCCCGATCGAGAGCGCGTCGCCGGACTCGCCGCAGTGTTTCGATGGTTATGCTCAAGGTTAGGCAAACTGGTTACTTCACCACTACTGCTTCGGTAAGACTGTTCGGTTACCGTAACCATGAGCGTCTTCTCGCAACTGCGTCAGCACGTGCAAAGGAGCCCGACGTTGTCAGCGCCTTCGTCGCCGGTCGTCGCTTCCTGGGAGCTCGCCCTGCGCCTGAAGCGGCGGCGCGAGCAGCTGGGCATCGAGGTCAGGACGATCACCGAGGCGCTCGGCTTCAGCCGCAACTACTGGTCGGCCGTGGAGAACGAGCGAAAGATCCTCTCGCTGGAAAGCCTGACGCGGCTCATCGATCTGTTCGAATTCGACAGCGAAGAGCAGCAGGAGCTGCTGACACTGCGCGCCGCAGCCAAGGAGCGCGGCTGGTGGACCCGCTATTCCGCGCTGTTCGACAATGAGATCCAGCGGCTCTACGGCCTGGAACAGGGCGCACGTGGCCTGCGGGACTACGAGAACCTGCTCATTCCCGGCTTGCTGCAGACCGCCGACTACACGCGGGCGCTCATCCTGCCCGACGTGACCATGCGGGCGGTCGAGGTCAACCAGCGCGTCGAGGCCAGGCAGCGGCGGCAGCAGCGGCTCACCGATCCCGACGACCCGTTTCGGTTCACCGCTGTCATCAGCGAAGCCGCGCTGCGGCAGCAGATCGGTGGCCCGAAGGTGCTCCGCGACCAGCTCGCACACCTCGCCACCATGATCGAACAGTACCCGGAAAAGCTCGACCTTCGCGTGATCCCCTTCACGGCGACCGCATGCGGGCTCTTCGGCGGGGCGACCGTCGTCGTCATCGACTTCGACAACTCGCAGCTGCCGACGTTGGCCTGGCAGGAAACCGTGTCATCCTGGGGAATCATCGAAGATCCCATAGAGGTGCGAAACATCACCATGACGTTCGAGGATGCTTACCGGCGAGCCCTCGGCCGAAAAGAAACATTCGAGATGGTCCGCCATCACACCAAGTACATGGAGTGAAGTGAACGACAATCCAATCGCCACCCTCGATCGCAACGGGTGGTTCAAGAGCAGCTATTCCAGTGCCGGCGGAAGCTGTGTCGAAACCCGTTTCACGCGTGGACGCACTCAGGTGCGCGACAGCAAGGACCGGCGACGCGATTCGCCGACCATCGAGGTTTCACCATCGGCGTGGACGTTTTTTCTATGCCTGATCACGCCGGAGGACGCCTGAGGTCGGACAGTTGAGGATGGGGGTGCAGCCGGAGCCCCCATCCCGGCGTACGACTCGCCACCACCGCGTCTTGGAGCAAGGAATACTCCACCAAGGCCCGATAACGGAAACACATGTTCAGCCGCCGCGAACAGTCGCAACTTGCGACAGCACGTCTTGCCGCGCCCTGATCAGGGCAATCATATACCCGGTCATCGTCGATTTAAAGAGACATCAATGACAGAGAAGCCGCCGGCCAACCACAAAGAATGGTTCCAAAGCTCGCACTCCGGCCATTTCGAGAGTTGCGTGGAGGTGCGCTTCGAGCCTGAACGCGCACTGGTGCGAGACAGCGATAACTCACATCATGATTCACCGTGCCTTGAATTTTCCGCGCCCGCTTGGAAAGCTTTTCTCGGCCTTATCTCCCATGAGCATGAACATGAACGTTGAAACAAGTGAAGCATCGCGCTGAGCGGGCTCCGCTCGCGATCAGGAGGTGGAGCCGACCACAGTCGGTCCCACCTCCTCAGCCCAGCGCAAGATCGTCCGAGCGGCCGTAGCGCTCCCCCGGCAGCCGGATCCATCCCCACGCCGCGGTCTCCTTCTCCTGCACGAACACCGGCCGGTACCACTCGGGTCGACTCACCGGACTGTGCCGGATGATCTCCTCGTAGAACCACCCCGAAGCGATCACCGCGAGATCCCCAGCCGCATTCGCCAGGGCGTCCCGCACCACGCTCGAGTGCAACAGCCGGAACGTGTGCACGATCGCCGCTCCCGTCCTCCCGTACGGGTCGTAGCTGACCTCGCCCGCGTGCAACGCCACTCGCAGGCGGATCCTCTCCGGCAACCGGTGCACCCGGTTGTGCTCGGCCAACAGCGCAGTCAGCGCCACCGGGACCAGTTCGCTGAACACCGCCTTCGGGTAGTCCGCGGGTACCAGTACGAGGATCCCATCACCGTGATCGGCGTGGTAGCAGTCGAGCCAGGACACGCCACTGCCTACCAATGCCCCTTGCACGACCTCGTAAAGCCCGGCCCGCAGTGTCAACCGGTGCATGTTCGTCCGCCCCGCCGACGCGAACCCGTCGATCTCGACCACGAAGATCGTGTGATGCACCGGATCGGCCACCGGCTCCGCGAGCACAGGCGACGCGCCCCACAGCCACCGCCACGCTTCCGTCCACGACATGACGTGATCGTGAACCGCGGCGGTTGACACATCGGTTACCAACCGCTGGACAAATTCTTGACAGCCCCTTGACCTGCACTGAAACCCGCTCGTCGCCGGGTTACCGTCGGGACAGGAAGTCCCTGCCGACCAACCACAAAGGTGCGATGCAGTTCCGGATCCTGGGGCACGTCGAACTCCTGCTCGGCGACCGGGAGGTCGCGCTCGGGCGGGCCAAGGAACGGTCGCTTCTGGGCGTGCTGATGCTCAACCACGGGAAAGTCGTCGCCGTCCGGACCGTTACCGAAGCCCTCTGGGACGATCCTCCCGATCACGCCCGGAAAGATCTCCACGCCTACGTCAGCCGGCTGCGGGCTTCCCTTCGCGACGCTGGGGTTTCCGCGAAGATCGTCACTCAGCGGGCCGGCTACCAGTTCCTGCCCGAGGACGACGATCTCGATTACGCGCGCTTCAAAACGCTGTTCAAGAACGGCGAACGAGCAAGGGAAGCCGGCCGCTTCGACGACGCGGCCGCTGCCCTCAAAGAAGCCATGAACCTCTGGCGCGGGCCCGTCGTCGAAGATCTCGGGACCATCTGGATGGAGCAGAAACGGGAGGACATCGACCGCTACGAACGCGTCGCCGGCTACCAGGCGCTGTGCGCCGTCGAGCTCGAACGCCGCGACTACCGCGGGGTGCTGCGAATCCTCGACGAAGCCATGGTCGACCACGAGCTGGACACCCAGTACATCGCCCAGCGGATCACCGCCTTGAACGGGCTCGGCCACTACGAAGCCTTCGACGCGTACTGGAAACAGGTGTACGACCGGTTCGCGCGGTCGTTCGGGACCGGCCCCGGCCAGGACCTGCAGGACCTGCACCAGCAGCTGCTGCAGTCCCGCGACTCACCCGCGCCCGCGGACCGGCACCGGACCCAGGCGGCCCTGCGCGCCCTGCCGCCCGCGCAGCTGCCCTCCACCGTCAGCCAGTTCGTCGACCGCGCCGACGACGTCGACCGGCTGGACGACCTGTACGTGCGCTCGCGGGTCGGCGGGCCGCCCGCGACTCTCATCGTCGCGCTCACCGGACCGGCCGGGGTCGGCAAGACCGAGCTCGGCCTGCACTGGGCGCACGCCGTCCGCGAGCGGTTCCCGCACGGGCAGCTGCACGCCGACCTCGGCGGCTACGGCACCGGACCGCCCCGGGATCCCGCCGACGTGCTCGCCGAGTTCCTCGACGCGCTCGGCGTCGCCGCGGCCGCGATCCCCGCGAGCCCGAGCGCGCGGGTCCGGATGCTGCGGACCCTGCTCGACGACCACCGCGTGCTGGTCTTCCTCGACAACGCCCGCGATTCCAGCCAGGTCGTGCCGCTGCTGCCGGGGAGCGCGCACTCCGTGGTCGTCGTGACCAGCCGGCACCGGCTCAGCGACCTCGTGACCCACCACGGCGCCTTCCGGCTGGAGGTGCGGCCGTTCTCCGAAGCCGAAATCGCCCGGCTGCTCGGCGGCCTGCTGCGCGACACGGACGCCGAGCCGCCCGACCCGGCGGCGGTCCGTGCGCTGACCGGGGGCGCCCCGCAGGCCGTCCGCACCCTCGCCGAACTCCTGCCCGGCACCGGCGGCCTGCCGAGCCCGGCCGAGCTCCTGCTGGCGGGCGAACTGGCGTCGGGCACGATCCTGACGTCGGTGCTGTGGTCGTACCACGCCCTCGACGCGCCGGCTGCGCGGCTCTTCCGTTCGCTCGCGCTGCACGTCTCGCCCAGCCTCGCGCCGGAAGCGGTCTTCGCCCTGGACGGAACCGACGAGGAGTCGACCCGCGGCGCGCTGACCAGGCTCGGGTCGCTGTACCTGATCGACCGGGACGACGGCCGCTACCGGATGGACGCCCTCACCCGCGAGGCCGGCGAACGGCTGGCGCGCGCCCACGATTCGCGCGAAAACCGCCGCGAGGCCGAGGCGCGGCTCCTCGACTGGTACATCGCCCGGGTCACCGACGCCGCCGAGGTCCTGGCGCCGGCCCTGCGGCGAACCGCCGAACTGCCGCACGCCGGTCTGCCGGATTTCGAGGCCGCGGAAGCGTTCCTGGCCGCGGAAGAGGCGAGCCTGTGCGCCGCGATCCACCGCGCGGCGGGCGGCAACCTGCCGCGGGCGGTGACGTTGCTCCGGCTGCTCCGGCCCCACCTCGCCTTCGACAGCACCGGGTGCGATTGGCGCGAAGCCGTCGAGACGGTCCTGCTCGCGGCGCGGGACGTCCAGGACCGCGACGCCGAAGGCCAAGCACTGGCGACGTTGGCGCGGATCCACGACGACCCGGACAAGATCGCCGAATCCCTGGAGATCGCGAACCTGCTCTTCGGCAACACCCACAACAGCCGGGACCGGTCGGAAGTCCTCCTCCTGCTCGCGCGCCACGCGGAGGAGGCCGGGGAGCGGGACCGCGCCGAGTCCTGCCTGCGGGAGGCCCTCGACATCCAGCACAGCCTGAACGAACCCGCCCAGTGCGCCGCCGCGCACGGGGACCTCGGCACGCACCTGCGGCGTCGGGGAAAGCTCGAAGAAGCGGAAACCCATCTGTCCCAGGCGAAAACGCTCTATGCCGAACTGGGTGACCACCGGCGCCACGCCGCGATGGCGCTGGAGCTCGGCCTGCTGAGCCGTCGTGCCGGCCGGAGCACGGAGGCCCTCCGGCAGCTGACCGAGGCCGTCGAGCTGCACGAGCGCTACCCGGCCGGCCACGAGGAGACGCTCGCCGCGCTGGTCGAGCTGAGCGAGGCCGCTTGCGACGCCGAAGAACACGGCGACGTCCTGCTGTTCGCCCGGAAGGCGCTCGGCGTCTCCCGTTCGGATCACGTCCCGGTCGTCCGCGCGCTGGTGGCGCTGGTGCGGTCGCTGGCTGCGACCGGCAGGCAGGTCGAGGCGTGGAACGAGTCCCGCCAGACGATCGCACTCGTCGCCGACGTCGACGACCCGGTCCGCGGGCACGTCCGCGAGCAGCTCACCAAGCTGGGGTTGTGGCCACTCAGCCCGTGAGGTCGAATTCCGGCGGACGCGTGAAATACCGGGCGCCGGCGGCGCGACTACCGAGCCGTGGATTCGGCGTACTGCGCCACCAGTAGTGGGCCGACAGCAGCCTGACGTAAACCGAAGCGTGGCGCCGCGCAGGCTGGCACGTCGACACGATCAGCTTCGATCGCCAACGGGCCCGGGGGTGGCGGCCGGCCGACGAGCGGGCGGTTCCCGTCCTGCCCGGCGAGTTCGACCCGGTGGAGCTGGACGTCCGGGTTCGCCTGCGGTGGCACGTGCCGGCCGCCGTGGCACTGGACACCGCCGGCCGGCTCGTGTTTCCGCAGCTGCCTCGTTCGCCCGGCATCTACCGGCTCGTCCTGCGCGGCGCACCAGGCCAGGACCGTCCGCGGGTCTACGTCGGCGAGACGCAGAACTTGTCCCGCCGGACCGGGAACTGCCCTGAACCGCCGGTGGCGGGTGGTGCCCCCTCGGCACCACCCGCCACCACCTACTCCCGCAACCCGATCGCATCGATCGGCCGCGCCCGAAGCGCCACGAACGTCGACAGCCCCATCGCCAAGAAGCCCAGTACCGCCGCGCCGCCGATGATTCCGAAGTAGACACTCAACGGACCCGACGGCACTGGGCTCCCCCGCAGCCCCACATTGAGCAACGCCAACGGCACCAAAGCGACCACAGTCCCCACCACCACAGCGATCCCCACCGTGACCAAAGCCTCGAGGCGCATCATGTGCGTCACCTGGCGACGGGTCGTCCCCACCAGCCGGAGCAATGCGAACTCCCGCGACCGCTGGGCCGTCGTCAGCACCAGCGTGTTGGCCACCGAAATCGCCAGGTACCCGACGATCACCCCCGCCGCTACCAGGTTCAGGTAGAACTGGGCCTGCCCGTCGCCGCCCGAAGGGGTCGACAAAGCCGTAGCCACCGTCAAGCCCGGGTACGGCAGCGAACGCAATGCCGCGGCCACCGACGCGGGGTCCGCGTCAGGCGAACGTCGGACCAGCACCGAATCGTCCAATCGCCCGCCATTGTGCTGACGCGCCAACGAAACCGGCAACACGAAGTCGCCGAATGCCTTGTCGTGCGTATAAGTCGCCACCAGACGAAGCTTCGCCGGGACGCCGTCGCCGAAGTAGAACGTCACCTCGTCGCCCAGCTTCTTGTTCTGCCAGCCGGCCTCCGATCGGCTCAACGCCACCGTGTCGCCCGTCAAATCCGCGAGCCGCCCGGAGTCGACGCCCAGTTCCAACACCCCTTGCGAAGAACCGAGCCCCTGCGCCGGCGTGCGCTGGACTTCCGTGCTGTCACCGACCGTCGACACCGTCAGCACCGACGTGCGGACCACCGGCGTCGCCGTGGCCACGCCCGGCAACCGCGCGGCCGCTGCGGCGACCTCCGGCGAAACGCCCGCCGGGCCGCTCAGCACGTAGTCCGCGGTGGTCGACGCCGCGGTCTCCGAAGCGGCGGCCGCCGTCGCGGACGTCGGGCCGTAGAACATCGCCAGCGCGAACGCGATCGCCAGCATCAACGGCGTCGCCGCCGCGGCCAGGCGCCGCGTGCCCGCCGAAGCGTTCGCCCCCGCCAGGTAGCCGCTGATCCGCCACAGCCGCGCCAGCAGCGGGCTCAGGAACCGCACCGCCAGCCCGGTCACCTGCGGCCCCACCACGGCCAGCCCGATGACGATCACCAGCGTCGACATCGACGACACCGCCGTCGCGACGTCGCCGCGCAGGAACAGCGGCACCAGCGCGCCGGCGAACCCGGCCAGCACCAGGCTCCAGCCGGTGATCGCCCGCCCGCGGCCGAGCTGACGACGTTCGACCGCCGCCTCGCCGAGCGCCTCGACCGGCCGGATCGACGACGGCCGCCGCGAGGCCGCCCACGCCGCCAGCCGGGCCGCGCCCAGCCCGAGCAGCACCGCGGCCAGCGACGGCAGCGGGCTGATCGCCAGGCCGAAGTCGGCCGGGATCACGCCGATCGCGGCGAACGCGTCGCGCAGCCCGGACGCGACCGCCAGGCCCAGCGCGCCGCCGAGGACGCCGGCGACGAGCGCGACGATCGTCGTCTCCAGGCCGATGAGCTTGCGGATCTGCCGCGGTGTCGCCGCGACCGCGCGCAGCAGCGCGAACTCCCGGCGCCGCTGGTTGATCGTCAACGCGAGCGTGCTGGCCACCACGAACACCGCCACGAGCAGGGCGAACCCGCCGAACGAGCCGGCGATGGCGAGCAGCAGCGTCCGCGTCTGGCTGACGTCGAGGAACTCGATCGTGCTGCGCTCGACGCCGGTGGTGACCTCGGCGTCCCCGGCGACGGCGCCGATCCGCTGGGCGAGTGTTTCCGGGGCCACACCGGGTTCGGCCAGGACGCCGATCGCGTGGGCCTGGCCGGGGCGAGCGGCCAGTTCCGCGGCCCGGGCCGGCGTGAAGAACAGCGCCGACTGCCGTGACAGCGCGTCCACGATCCCGCTCACGCGGAACTCGACCGGCACGGACCGGGTCATGATCCGCACCTGCCCGTCGACGCCGACACCGGCCTGCCGCGCCAGATCGGCGTCGAGCACGACTTCGTCCGGCGCCCCGGGCGCCCGGCCCGCGCTCAGCCGGAACGGCGCCAGCACGGCCGCGTCCCAGTTGTGGCCCAGCGACTGCGGGCCGCCGAGGACCTCCCCGGAGGCCGTGACGACCTGCGCCGGGAAGCTCTGCTCCGCCACCGCCGAACGCACGCCGGGCACCGAAGCGATCCGCCCGGCCAGTTCCGAAGGCACCGACGGCTGCTCGCCGACCTGCTCGAACGTCAGCGCGTCGGCGCCCGGCGGGTGCACGGTCTGGGCGCCGCCGACGACGACGGCCGCGGCGGCGTAGCGCTGGGTGGGGACGCCGGCACGCAGGCCGGACTCCATGAGGACTCCGCAACCCGCGACCAGCGCGGTGCCGCAGAGGATCGCGACGAAGGCGCCGGTGAACCCGCCGAGCCTGGTGCGGATGGTCTGCCACGCGAGGGTCAGCACGGTCACCACTCCCCGAGGTGCGTCATGCGCTCCGCCACCCGCTCGGGGGTGGGGTGCGGGAGGTGCCCGGCCAGCTTGCCGTCGGCCAGGAAGAGCACGCCGTGCGCGGCCGACGCCGCGACCGGGTCGTGGGTCACCATCAGGACGGTCTGCCCCATCCCGTCGACGACGGCGCGGAGCAGGTCGAGCACCTGCCGCGCGGTGCGGGTGTCGAGCGCGCCGGTCGGCTCGTCGGCCAGCACGACGTCGGGCCGGGCGATGAGCGCCCGCGCGATCGCGACGCGCTGCTGCTGCCCGCCGGACAGCTCCGCCGGGCGGTGCTCCAGCCGCTTGGCCATGCCGACGCCTTCGACGATCTCGCGCAGCCACTGCGGGTCGGGCTTGGCGCCGGCCAGCCGCATCGGCAGCGTGATGTTCTGCAGCACGTTCAGCGACGGCAGCAGGTTGTAGGCCTGGAACACGAACCCGACGCGGGTGCGACGCAGCCGCGTCAGCTCGTTCTCCTTCAGCCGCCCGATCTCGGTGCCACCGAGCACCACCTTCCCCGACGTCGGCCGGTCCAGGCCGGCCGCGCAGTGCAGGAAGGTGCTCTTGCCCGAGCCCGACGGGCCCATCACCGCGGTGAACGTCCCCCGCGGCACGTTCGCCGTCACGCCGTCGAGCGCGGTGACGGCGCCGTCGCCGGAGCCGTACACCTTCCGCACCCCGGCCAGTTCCAGCGCGTTCCCTGTGGTCATTTTCCGGTCCCCTTCGTGGTCTACCGGGAAAACTAGGTCCGCGACCAGCGGCGATCGATCCCGTGGAGAGGTGGATCGGGGGTAGCGCCAGCACCACCACGGCGGTGGGGTGGGACACTGTCGGCGTGACGACCCGCCTGCGCGAGTGCTGGTCGGCGGCTCGTTACCTCGTGGTCGGCGCCGGCACGTCGCTGCTGTCGATCCTGGCCCTCGCCGGGCTCTTCGCCGTCCTGTTGCTCTGCCCGTTCGGCGTCGGCATCCCGTCGCTGGCCCCCGCGATCAAGCTGGCGCGGTGGCCGGTCGGGGTCGACCGGCGCCGGGCCGCGCGCCGGCTCGGCGAGGCCATCCCCGAGCCCTACCGCGACGGCTCCCCGCTGAAGGACCCGGCGACCCGCCGCGACCTCGCATGGCTCGCGATCCACGCGGCGACCGGCCTGGTGCTGGGCAGCCTGGCGATCGGCCTGCCGCTCGGGGCGGTCCAGCAGGTCGTCACGGTCCTGATCTGGCCGGCGGTGCCCGGCGGGATCGAGGGCTCGCTCGGCATCGTGGTGAACTCGTGGCCGAGCGCGGGGCTGGACTTCCTGGTCGCCGTCGGCATGGCCGCGGCGACGCTCCTGCTGCCGCGGGCCGCGCGCTGGCAGGCCCGCACCGCGCAAAAGCTGCTCCGGCCGGCCCCGGGCGTCGTGCTGGCCGACCGGGTCGCCGAACTGACCGCGACGCGGGCGGCCGCGCTGGAGGCGCACGGCGCCGAGCTGCGCCGCATCGAGCGTGACCTGCACGACGGCACCCAGGCCCGGATCGCCGCGGTCGTCCTGCAGCTCGGCATCGCCGGCCAGCTCTACGACCGCGACCCCACCACGGCCCGCGACCTGCTGGTCAAGGCCCAGGACACCGCGACCGACGCGCTGGCCGAGCTGCGGACCGTCGTGCGCAGCATCTACCCGCCGCTGCTGAGCGAGCGCGGCCTCGCCGGGGCGGTGCGCGCGCTCGCCGAGCACTGCCCGGTGCCGACGGCCGTCACCGTCGAGTACGAGACCGGCCGCCCGGCCGCGGTCGAGGCCGCGGCGTACTTCGTCGTCGCCGAGATGCTCGCGAACGTCACCAAGCACGCCGAAGCGTCCACTGTGGACATCACGCTCGGCGGCACGGCTTCCCTGCTGACCCTGGAGATCCGGGACGACGGCCGCGGCGGCGCCGACGAGCGGCGCGGCAGCGGGCTCGCCGGGATCCGGCGCCGCGCCGAGGCCTTCGACGGAACCCTCACCCTGACCAGCCCACCCGGTGGGCCGACCGTGCTGCGAGTGGAGCTGCCATGCGGGTCGTGATCGCCGAGGACGACGCCTTGCTGCGCGAAGGGCTCGCGCTGCTGCTGAAGACCGCGGGCATCGAGGTCGCCGCCACGTTCGACAACGCCGAGGGCTTCCTCGAGTTCGTCGAAGGCGACCGGCCGGACGCCGTCGTGATGGACGTCCGGATGCCGCCGACCCACCGCGACGAGGGCCTGCGCGCGGCCGTGCGCGCCCGCGAGATCCACCCCGGGCTGCCGGTGCTGGTGCTGTCGGCGCACGTCGAGACGAGCTACGCGGTCGAACTGCTCGCCGACGGCGTCGGCGCGGTCGGCTACCTGCTCAAGGAGCGCGTCGGCAAGGTCGAACGGTTCCTGGACGCGCTCGAGCGGGTCGCGAAGGGCGGCACGGCGATGGACCCGGAGGTCATCGGCCAGCTGATGTCCCGCCGTCGCGCGAAAGACCCCCTCGAAGCGTTGACCGCGCGGGAGCGCGAGGTGCTGGCGCTGATGGCCGAGGGCTACAACAACGGCACGATCGCCGAGCTGCTCGTCGTCAGCGACGGCGCGGTGCTCAAGCACATCCGCAACATCTTCGCCAAACTCGGCCTGCCGTCCGACGAGGGCGGCGGGCACCGCCGGGTGCTGGCGGTGCTCGCCTACCTCGGCCGGGACGCGGGGTAGCGCTGGCGCTACCCCGGATCCGGGTGCCGACGGGATCGTTGGTCGAACAGCGCGTTCGTAGTGTTCGTGGCATGACGAACACCAACGCACCCACCCGCACCGCCGCCCCCGTCGTCCTCTGGGCGGTCCTCGTGATCAGCGCCGCCGTCAACGCCGGTGGTTCCGTCACGGGACTCGACTTCACGCTCCGGATGATCGCCGGCGGAATCGCGCTCGCCGCGACCGCCGGCCTGATCACCTACTACGTCCGCCGACGGCGACAGCGGTGAACACCGCGGCGACCCAGAACGGGTTCAGCGTGCCGGCGAGGATCGGGCCCACCGTCGCGCCGACGTTGAGCGCGGCGGTCGCGTAGGAGCCCGCCATGGTCGGGGCGCCGGTGGCTTCACGCAGGATCCGGGTGATCACCGTGCCGCCGACCGCGAAGGCCAGCGCACCCTGCGGAAACGCGAGGAACACGAGCGCCGCCGGAACCAGGGCGAGCACGACCCAGCCCCCGAGCAGCAGCGCCCCGCCGAAGGCGACGACCCGGCCGGGCCACCGGTCCGCGAGCCGACCCGCCGCGGTGATGCCGGCGAAGCACCCGGCACCGAAGAGGCCCAGCACCACCGGCGCGGGCGCGGCACCTTCGCTCAGCGGCGCCAAGTAGGTGAAGACGCCGAAGGTGGCGGCGTTGACCAGCGCCGCCCGGAGCAGCACCGGGGCGAGCGGGCGGAGTTCGGCGAACTCGGTCCGCAGGTCGGCCACCCCGCCGGCGGGGGTGTCGGGAACGCGCGACACCGCGGCGACGGCGGGCAGGCACAGCGCGGCGACGGTCCAGGAGGCCGTGGGCCAGCCGAGCAGCGCCCCGCCGGGGATGCCCGCGGCGCAGGCCAAGGTCGTCCCGCCGAGGAGGACGGCGAGCGCGCGGCCGGTGCGGTCCGGCGGCACGAGCGAGGTGGCCGCGGTCAGCGCGACGGCGAGAAACCCGGCATTGGCGAGCGCGGCGACCACCCGCGTCCCGAGCAGGACGCCGAAGGACGACGTCAGGCCCCCGACGACGTGCGCGGCGACGAAGAGGGCGAGGAAGGTTCGCAGCGCGGTCCGGCGCCGCCAGCGCCGGGCGACGGCGGCCATGAACGGCGCGCCGACGACCATCCCGGCGGCGAAGGCGGAGGTGAGGTACCCGGCTCGCGCGAGGGAGACGTCCAGCGCGGCGGCGACGCCGGGGACGAGCCCGGCGAGCATGAATTCGGACGTGCCCACGGCGAACACGCCGAGGGCGAGGAAGTAGAGGGACACAGCGAAACTCCAGGGATCACGAAGGCAAGGGACGCTTTCGTGGTCACCCGGGAGCCCGGGAAGGCGGGGAGTTACCGGGCTGCCGGAGTGACCGGCAGCCCCGCCCTGGACGCTTCGGGGCTCGACATGGGGCCGACCCTACCGGTTACGGTGAGCCGTGGTGGAACTCGAGGAGCTGGCGGAGACGGTCGCGCGGCTGGACGCCACCGGAGGCAAGCCGCGCGAAGAAGCGCAGGACGTGCTGCGCGCACTGCTCCGGCACTACGACCGCGGCGACGACGAGGTCCGGACCGCCATCCGCGCGTTGTTCGACCGGTACCCGAAGTTCAGCTGGGCCGCCGACCTCCCCCGAGCGAGCTTCCGCACCCGGCTCCTGCACCTGTCGGCCCGCGACCACGGCCGCGACACCCGCGACGAGATCCTGACGCTGAACGATCTCTGCGCCCAGGCGCGCGCGGCGGACGTGGACATCAGGCCGCTCCTGCGCGAAGTCGCCGAACTCTCCAGCACGGTGGACAAGTACGGCATGGGCTCGATGCGCGACCTCCTGCTCCGCGCGGCGGAGTAGTCACCCCACCGAAGCCCGGAAGCTCGTCCGGTAGGCCTGCGGGCTCGTCCCCACCACCCGCTTGAACCGCTCCCGGAACGCGCCCGGCGAGCCGAACCCGACCAGCCCGGCGATGCGGTCCACCGGCTCGCCCGTCGACTCCAGCAGGTGCTGCGCCCGCCGGACGCGGACCCTCAGCAGCCACTGCAGCGGTGTCGTTCCCGTCTGCTCGCGGAACCTGCGGTTCAACGTGCGCGTGCTCATCCCCACCTGGGCCGCCACCCCTGACAGTGTCAGCTCCGACGCGCAGTTCTCCTCCAGCCACGCCAGCACCGGCTCCAGCTCCGACCCGCGGGGCGTCGGCGGCGGGTCCTGCGCGATGAACTGGGACTGGCCGCCCTCGCGCTCCAGCGGCATCACCGACAGACGCGCCGCCGAAGCCGCCACCGCCGAGCCGTGGTCGCGGCGGATCAGGTGCAGGCACAGGTCCAGGCCCGCCGCCGCGCCCGCCGAGCTCAGGATCTGCCCGTTGTCCACGTACAGCACGTCGGGATCCACCTCGACCGCCGGGAACGACCGCGCCAGCTCGGGCGCCGCCGCCCAGTGGGTCGTCGCGCGCAGGCCGTCCAGCAACCCCGTCTCGGCCAGCACGAACGCTCCCGAGCAGATCGACGCGATCCGCGCTCCCCGCGCGGCCGCCGAGCGCAACGCCGAGATCACCGAAGCCGGCAGCGGCGGGTTCGCGGAACGACCCGGCACGATGATCGTCTCGGCGTCAGCCAGCCCCGACAGGTCCCACGGCGGCCGCAACGTGAACATGCCCGCGTCCAGCTCCCGCGCGGGACCGCAGATCCGGACCTCGTACGCCGGCCGGCCGCGCAGGAGCGTCCGCGAGAAGACCTCGATGGGTGTCGCCAGGTCGAACGGGACGACCTGGTCGAGCGCGAGGACCGCCACGATGTGCATGCCCCCACGATAGATCGTCCACTATGGACGGAGGCTGCGCAGCATCAGGTTCGCGAAGTGCTCGCCCACCTGCTCCCCCGACAGCTCGCCGTCGGCGTGGTACCACATGCCGAGCCGGTGGATGGCGCCGAAGTGGTAGTTGATCACCAGGTCGGCGGGCACGTCGGCGCGGAACACCCCCGCCCGCTGCCCCTCGGCGACCAGGTCCCGCACGCGCTCGTGGTAGGTGCGCCGCTCGGCCCGCACCTGGACCTGCTTGGACTTCTCCAGCAGCGGGAACGACTGGAAGAACACCGTCGCCGCGTCGAGGTCGGCGATGCTCGTCACGACGACGTCGGCGACGATCGCGTGCAGCCGCTCCGGCAGCGGCAGGTCCGACTCGGCGATCGTCACCATCCGGCGCGTCTGCATCCGCAGCATCGCCGTGTAGATCTCGAAGAGCAGGTCGTCCTTGGACTCGAAGTAGTGGTACAGCCCGCCTTTGGTGACGCCGGCCTCTTCGACGATCTCGCGGACCGTCGTGGCCTCGAAGCCCTTCTCGGCGAACAGGCGCACCGCCGCCCGCACGACCTTCTCCCGCACGTTCATGTCGCCACCCTATGTGAGCGGGCGGGCCGGCCCGCGCGGCGCCGCGAGTCGGCCCGGTCCTCACTTGCCCAGCAGGTTCACCTGCTCCGGAGTGGCGCGTTCACCGGTGTACGGCGTGATCGCCCCGGTGCCCCGGTCGGTGACCGACGGTGGCTGGATCACCGTCGTCGTGGTGTCCGGGTTGATCTTGAACACGTACGCGCCGGTGTAGCCGGCGTGCGAGTCCTTCGAGAACCCGAACGGCGTCAGCCCCGGCCCCTTCAGGGCGCCCGAGGTCATGGCGTCGACGATCTTCTGCCGCGTCGGGTCCGGCCCGGCGGCCTTGAGCGCCTGCGCGAACGTGTAGGCCTGCACCATCCCGTAGAACAGCGTGTTGGTCAGCGGCTCCTTCGGGATGTACTTGTCGTGGATGCCCTTGAAGTAGGCGACCCACGGGTCGGACGTCTGCGCGACGTCGGGCAGGTAGCCGGTGCCGATCAGCCCGTTCAGCAGCTGCGCGCTCGACACGCTGGCGCCGCCGCGCTTGGCGAAGTCCTGCAGCAGCCCGGACAGCGTCGCCGGGTCCGCGCCGATGCTGCTGACGACGAACTGCGGCCGGTAGCCGATCTTCGCCGCGGCCAGGATCGACAGCGCGGTGAACGCCGGGATGCACTCGCAGACGACGACCTCGGCGCCCGCGGCCTTCAGCGCGGACAGCTGCGGCGTGACGTCGGTGTTGGCGCTGTCGTAGCCCTGCCGGACGACGGTCTGGTCCTTGACGAACTGGTCGAGCCCGGCCTGGGTGTCGCGGCCGACGTCGTCGTTCTGCGTGAAGTACCCGATCTTCTTGCCCGCGAAGGTGTCCTTGATGTACTTGCCCTGGATCTTGCCCTCGCGGGTGTAGTCGACCTGGTAGCCGAAGGTCATCGGCGCCTTCTGCGGGTTGTCCCACGCGAGCGCGCCCGACGACACCAGCAGGTCCGGCACGCCTTCGGTGTTGAGGTAGTCGACGACCTTCGAGTGCGTCGGCGTCCCGAGGCCGCCGACGATCGCGAACACCTTGTCCTGCAGCACGAGCTTCTTGACGACCTCGACGGTCTTCGTCGGGTTGTACCCGTCGTCCTCGACCTTGTAGTCGATCTTGCGGCCGTTGATCCCGCCGCCGTCGTTGATCGCCTGGTACACCGCGCGGGCGCCGACGGAGATCTTGCTGTACCCGGGCGCGGCCGGGCCGGTCAGCGGCTGGTGCGTGCCGATGGTGACGGTGTCCTTCGTGACGCCGACTGCCGAGTCCGCGGCCTGGGTGCCACCGGTGCCGGTTTCCCCCGCACCCCCGCACGCGGTGAGCGCCAGGGCGAGAGCGAGGAAACCCGCGCCGTACCTAGTGGTTCTCATGGTTCTCCTTCTTTTCGGCGGGTCGACGGAGAAGTTGGCGCAGCTTCTGGAAACCGCCCTGGATACCGCGGGGGAAGGCGAGCACGACGACGATGAGGATCACGCCGTACACCGCCAGCGGGAGGTTGTTGGCCACGTCGGTGTTCAGGTGCAGGACGTCGGCGAGGTCCTCGGACCAGGCCTGGAAGTAGACGAGCGCGACCGCGCCCCACAGCGCGCCCCACAGCGACCCGAGCCCACCCAGCACGACCGCGGCCAGCAGGCTCAGCGACAGCGCGGGCGTGAACGAGCCGGGCGCGGCGGTGCCGAGCAGGAACGCCTGCAGGCCACCGGCGAGCCCGCCGCACACCGCGCTGATGAGGAACGCGAGGATCTTCGTGCGCCCGACGGCGATCCCGCTCAGCGACGCGGCGACCTCGTCGTCGCGCACCGCGCGGAAGTTCCGGCCGAGCTTGCCGCGCACGACGTTCACCACGAGCACCAGCGCGATGAGCACGCTGAGCCAGACGATCCAGGTCTGCCAGCGCAGCTCCGGGACCGCCACGCCGGACGGTCTGCTGTGGACGGTGAAGCTCAACCCGTTGCTGCCACCGAGGAAGTCCTGGAAGCGGCGGGTCAACGCGGGGAGCCCGACGGCCAGCGCGAGCGTCGCCCCGGCGAGGTACGGGCCGCGCAGCCGGGCCGCGGCGGCCCCGGCCAGCAGCCCGGCGAGCCCGCCGGCGGCCGAGGCGAGCAGCAGGTCGGCCCACAGCGGGAACGACGGCACGTGCTTCACCAGCAGGGCGACCGTGTACGCGCCGATGAACATGAACGCGCCGTGGCCCAGCGAAACCTGGCCGGTCAGGCCGGTCAGCAGGGTCAGCCCGGCCACCGCGACCAGGTAGTAGCCGATGGTCGCGATCCGCAGGTTGGTGAACTCGTCGGTGACCAGGGTCAGCGCGACGACGGCGGCGAACGCGGCCAGCGCGGCGAGGCTGTGGCGCAGCAGCGGCGGCAGCGCCCGCTTCTTCGCGGACGTCTCCACGCGGGTTTCCGGAAGACTCGTGCGCACCGTCATACCCGCCTCACCTTCGCCCGGCCGAACAACCCGCTGGGCCGCACGATCAGCACGACGACGAGGATCGCCAGCGCCGCGATCGTCACCATCTCCGGTCCCAGGTAGCCGGAGACGTAGGACAGTCCGACGCCGAGCACGAACCCGCCGGCGATGGTGCCCAAGGGGTTGTCGAGGCCGCCGAGCACCGCCGCGGTGAGGGCGTAGACGAAGACGCCGTCCAGGACGTTCGGGAAGAGGAACGGCGGGGTGGCGAGCAGCCCGGCCAGCGAGCCGACCGCCGCGGCCAGCCCCCAGCCGACGGTGAGCATCAGCCCGACCCGCACGCCGAGCGTGCGGGCGACGTCCGGGGCGAACGCGGCCGCCCGCATCCGCAGGCCCAGCGGCGTGTACTTGAACACGACCAGCACGAGCGCGGCGATGGCGAGCACCACCAGCACCACGAAGAGGTCGTTGGCGGAGAACCGGCCGCGGAAGTCGAAGGCGTACGGGAACGCCAGCGGCTCGTTGGACCAGATCATGCCCGCGATCGCCTGCAGCACCAGCAGAAGCCCGAGCGTGACGATGATCGAGCTCAGCTCGGAGCGGTGCCGCAGCGGCCGGATCAGCAGCCGTTCGGTGGCGACGCCCAGCGCGGTCCCGGCCACGATCGCGACGGCGAAACCGAGCCAGTAGCTGCCCGTCGCCTTCGTCACCGAGTACGCGAGGTACGTCGAAATCAGGGCGAGGGCGGGCTGCGCGAAGTTCACCACCCGGGTGGCCCGGTAGATGATGACCAGCGCGAGCCCGAGCGCCGCGTAGACCGCGCCGGCGGAGATCCCGCCGAGGGTCAGGTCGAGGAATTCCTGCATACCGGACCGTTCTCTCCCTGGTGGTTGCTCAGAAACCGAGGTAGGCGTGGCGGAGGCCGTCGTCGGCCAGCAGCTCGGCCGCCGTGTCGACGGCGACGACCCGGCCCAGCGCCAGGACGTACCCGCGGTCGGCGATGGACAGCGCGGAGTGCGCGTTCTGCTCGACGAGCACGACGGTGAGCCCCGTCGAGGCCCGCAGGTCCCGCAGGATTCCCATGATCCGGGCGGTGATCAGCGGCGCGAGGCCGAGCGACGGTTCGTCGAGCAGCAGCAGCTCGGGCCGGCTCATCAGCGCGCGGCCGATGGCCAGCATCTGCCGCTCGCCGCCGGACAGCGTCGACGCGGGTTTCGCCGAACGTTCTTCCAGTGGCGGGAAGAGCTCGTAGACCTCCTTGCGGGCGGCCGCGCGGTCGGCGCGGTCCCGCCGCCACAGCGCGCCCAGCCGGAGGTTCTCGTCGACGGTCAGCTCGGTGATGACCCCGCCACCCTCGGGCACGTGCGCGACCCCGCCGCGCGCAATGCGGTCGGGGGCGAGCCCGGTCAGTTCCTTGCCGTCCCACGCGATCCGGCCGCCGCGCGCGGGCTGCAGGCCGCTGATCGTGCGCAGCAGCGTCGTCTTGCCGGCGCCGTTCGCGCCGAGCACGGCGGTGATCCCGCCGCGCTCGACCTCGATGCCGACGCCGTCGAGCGCGCGGACGGCGCCGTAGGCCACGGAAAGCTCGTCGATCTCAAGCACCCGGGGCCTCCTCGGCGGGGTCGCCGAGGTAGGCCTCGGCCACGCGGGGGTCGGCCTGGATCTCGGCCGGGGTGCCCGCCGCGATCACCTCGCCGAAGTTGAGCACCACGACCCGGTCGCACACCTGCATCACGAGGTCCATGTGGTGCTCGACGAGCACGACCGCCATGTGCTGCCGCAGCGACCGGATCAGCGTCGACAGCTCGGCGAGCTCGGCCGACGACAGCCCGCTCGCGGGTTCGTCGAGCAGGAGCAGGTCGGGCTCGGCCACCAGCGCCCGGGCGAGGGCGACGCGTTTTCGCACGCCGTAGGGCAGTACCCCGGGCAACCGGTCGGCGAGGTCGGCGATCCCGAGTTCGCCGAGCGTGGCGCGGGCCCGCGCGGCCAGCTCGGATTCGTCGCGCGCCGACCGGCCGGCGCCGACGAGCGCGGGGAGGACGCCGGTGCGGGCGTGGCGGCCCGCGCCGGCCATCACGTTCTCCAGCACGGTCAGCCCGGCGAACAGGCCGAGGCCCTGCAGGGTCCGGACGATCCCGAGGCCCGCCAGGTGTTCGGGGCGGTGCCGCACGAGGGGTTCCCCGCGCCAGACCACGCGGCCGGACTGCGGCCGGACGAACCCGCAGATGACGTTGAACAGCGTGGTCTTCCCGGCGCCGTTGGGCCCGATGACCCCGACGACCGTGCCGGCGTCGACGCTCAGCCGGACGTCGTGGAGCGCGGTGAGACCGCCGAACCGGACGGTGAGCCCGTCGACCACGAGCAGGTCCTCACCGAGAAGTGTCATCGTCGACTCTCCTGTCATGTCCCACTATGTGGACCAAGCCGTACCGCGCGGTCGGTATGAAGAGGGTGGAGTGCGGCGCCGGTCGTGTCAAGGCGTGAGCGCGCACGAAAAAGGGCGGGTGCGCTCTTCAGCGCACCCGCCCCGGGTCGTGTCGTGCCGGGATCAGCCCGTGCTGGCCTGCGGGGTGATCATCGAGGAGGCGTCGAGCTTCGTCTGCACGACGCCCAGCTGCTGCAGCAGGTCCGGCACGCGCTGGATGCGGCGGGCGTCCAGGGTGGACCCGAACGCCGGCATCACCATCAGGCTCGCGATGTCCTGGTCCACGTGGGCGTTGCGGACGACGAGCGGCTCGATCCGGCCCCGGTCGACCGCCGCCCGCGTCGCGTTGAGCATCGCGCGCTGGAACGCGAGCATCGTCTTCGGGTGGTCCTGGACCCACTTCCCGGTGGCGCCGAAGCCGGTGAGCGGGAACGCCTGCGTGCTGCCGCTCGCGGCGTCGATGACCGGGAACGCCCCGGCCGTCTTGGCGGCCTGGGTGAGGAACGGCTCCGGCTGGTAGGCGGCGTCGACGCGGCCCTGCGCCAGCGCGGCCCCCATCTCCGGCAGCGGCATCGGGACCCACTGCACCTTGTCGAACTCGACGCCGTGGTCGCGCATGACCGACCGGGTCAGCACGTCGGACGCGGCGTTCTTCGAGCTGATGGCGATCCGCTTGCCGTTCAGGTCCTTGACGGACTTCACGGGTGAGTTGGGCACGGTGACCAGCTCGTTGCTGCGCGGGCTGGCGGAGGTGGCGTCGCTGACCAGCTTCACGTCGGACCCGTTGTTCTTCGCCAGGAAGAACAGGGTGTAGGTCGAGAGCGCGAGGTCGTCCTGGCCGTTCGTCATGCGGGTGAGCGACTCCTGCCCGCTGGCGGCGGCGTCGGCCTGCACGTCGAGACCCTCCGCCTTGAAGTAGCCGCCCTCCTGCGCCAGCCAGAACGTGGCGAGGTCGACGGTGGCGAAGACCGCGACCCGGATCGAAGCCTTTTCGACGGCACCGCCGCCGGTCGCGGTGCGCTGGCTGCACGCGCTCACCAGTGCGAGGACCAGCGCGAGCACGGCGAACCGGCGGGTCGAGGCGCGTTTGCGCATGCCACTCCTCGGAAAAGAAACACGGGGACCACGGATTCCGGCGTCAAAGCCGTTGATCGCCGGACTGTAGATGACGATTTCCCGGACCGCAAACACGTTGCCGAGAAATACCGCACCGATGATCACCATCGGAAACAAACCAACGAGGAACGCGCACACAGCGTGATCGTTGTCCGCCATCCGGCCCAGCCCACTGCGTCGGATGATCGTCAGCGGCGTTCCTCCCGGCCGAGTCATCCGAAAACGAATAACCCGCGCCGACGCGAATAACGGAAACCGAATCCGTCGTAACAGACCGGTCGGTCACGGAGACTCTGGGCGCGGAAAAGGGGTGGAAACGATGAACGAAACCTGGAAGTACCGGCCGCCGATGCTCTCGCCCCGGTTCGCCCACGAGGTGGCGACCGTCGGGGACGACGTCTTCGTGCTCGGCGGCACCGACGGGAACGTCGCCTACAGCTCGGTGGAGACCCGCAAGCTGACGGGCAGCGGCGAGTGGCACTACGTCAGCCCGATGCCGTTCCCGCGGGGCGACCACGCGGCCGGCGTGCTGGACGGGTTCGTCTACGTCGCGGGCGGGATCGGCCCGGACGAGCGCACGACCGACGTGGTGGCGGTCTACGACCCGGCGGCCGACGCGTGGCGGGAGAGCCCGCCGCTGCCGGTCCCGCTCGGCGCGGCTTCGGCGGCCGGGCTGGGCAGGAAGCTGTACGTGGCGGGCGGCTTCGTCGGCGACAGCGATCCGGAGGAGCACGCCACGGACGCCGTGCTCGTCTTCGACCCGGCGGCGGGGCGCTGGGCGCCGGTGGCCCCGATGCTCACCCCGCGGGCCCGGTTCCGGCTCGTCGCGACCGGCACGCACCTGTACGCGCTCGGCGGGCTGCCCAGCAGGCAGCAGAACGCGCTCGACTCCGTGGAGCGGTACGACCCGGACACCGACCGCTGGGAAGCCGTCGCCCCGATGCGCAAGCGCCGCGGCGCGCCCGGCGCGGTCCGGGTGGAGGACCGGATCATCGTGGTCGGCGGCGGTCCCGCGCCGATCGAGGACCCGACCGCGCGGGACCGCACGACCGAGGTCCTCGACGTCCGCACGGGCGAATGGGTGCTGCTGAGCACCCTCCTCCCGCACGGCCGGGCGTCCGTCGTCTGCGCGGCCACCCCGGCCCACCGGGTGCTGGCGATCGGCGGCAGCGCGAACCTCTACGGCCAGCGCGTGACGGTGCCGGACGTGCTGTCGCTCAAGGTGCCGTGAGCGGTCAGCAGAACCAGCCGGCCTGGATCCAGCCGCGCTGGTTCACGTGGCCCATGGCGTAGCCCTCGGCCCAGTCACCGCTGGGCGAGTACCGCGACAGCTCGAAGTGGTCGCCGCGGTAGAGGGTGCCGATGATGACCCCGGCGGGCTGGGTGCGGACGTAGAGGTCCTGGGCGCAGATCTCGTGCACGGTCCCGGCACTGGCGGCGGGTGCGAAGGCGATCGCCGCGGCGGCGGCGAGGGTGGTGGTCAGCAGGGCGCGTTTCATCGGTTTCCCTTTCAGTTCAGGGTGAAGCAGTCGCGGAGGAGGAAGCCCCACTTGCCGGTGCCGTGCCAGAAGACATCGGCGGAGTAGTGGTCGGCGGTGATGTACCGGACGCCGATGTAGTTGCCTTCGACGAGCGTGGCGATCGGGTCGGAGTGGCCTTGGCCCGGGGTGTAGTTGCCGAAGAGGGTGGCGGTCTGGCAGGTGATGTGCGCGGCCCGGGTCGGCACCCAGGGGTCGCCGATGGTGCCGCTTCCACTTTGGACGGTCGCGTGGGCGGGCGCCGCGGTGAGGGCGGCCACCGCGACGGCGAGAACGGCCGCGGTGCGGAGGCGTTCGAGCATTTCGGTCCTTTCCGACGGAGAAAAGCGTTGTCGGGAAAGAACTACCGCTCAGGATCGGTTCGGCGGAAGACCACGGGATGACCAGGCGTGCACACTTCGGGTCCGGCTGAGCAACGGCGCCTATCCGAACCGGAACTCCAAGACCGAACGCCCGCCCGCGTCCGTCACCGACTCCAAGACCAGCCCGTGTTCCGCCGCGAGAGCCTCGAACTCCTCGACCCGCCGTTCCCGCCCGCCGAAGATGACGAGCATGGCCAGGTCCGCGTCGGTCGCCGCCTGCCGGCCACCGACCGGCTCGACGACCACGATCCGCCCGTCCGGCGCGGCCGCCTCGACGCAGCGGGCCAGGATGCGGTGGGCGTGCTCGTCGTCCCAGTCGTGCAGGATGTCGACCAGCAGGTAGGCGTCCGCTCCGGCCGGGAGCGGGTCGAAGAAGCTGCCGGCCGCCGCCGAAGCCCGGTCCCCCAGCTCGTGCGCGGCGAAGGTCGCCACGGCCATCGTGACGTCGAGGTCGACCAGCCGGCCCCGCACCGGCGGGTGGGCCGCCAGGATGCCCGCGAGCACCGTGCCCGGACCGCCGCCGATGTCGACGATCGTGGCGAACCGGCTCCAGTCGTACCCGGTCGCGAGGTGCGGGACGCCGGCCCGCAGCCGGTGCGCCATCTGCCGGTCGAACGACTCCCGCAGCGGCGGGTGCGCGGCGAGGTCGGACCAGAAGCCGCGCCCGTACCGGCGGTCGTACCCGGCCTGCCCGGTGGTGACGCTGTGCAGGAGCTCGGTGAACGCCAGCTCGGCGCGCCCGCCCGCGGTGTCCAGGTTCAGCAGGACCGTGGTCAGGCTGTCGCCGCAGAGGTTCTCGCCGAATTCCGTGGTGCGGTAGCCGGCGGCGGTCCGCTCGAAGAAACCGAGGCTGGTGAGGTGGGCCAGCAGCAGCCCGAGCGGAACCGGCGCGACGCCGAGGTCTTCGGCCAGCCGGTCGACGGCGGCGTCGGTGTCGCGCAGCCGGTCCGGCAGTCCCAAGGTCACCGCCACCCGCAAGGCCATCGGTGTCGCGAGGCTCGCCATGCGCAGAATTGTGTTCGCGTCGTCACTCCCCATGACCACGCATGGTCCCAGCCGGGCGATTCCTTCCACAAGGGACGGTCGGTGAGCGGACGGGCACCAGGAGCAAGGGGAAGCGGATTGGAAGTCCCCTCGGGCAAGATCGATCCGCATCCCGAAGCGTGAGGAGTCGAAACATGAAAGCCCGTGTTCTCCAGGCCGTCATCGGTACGGCCTTCCTGGCCGTCCTCGTCCTCGCGCCCGCCGCGCAGGCGGCCGAGACCCCGCCGCAGACCGGCCCCTCGATCGGCGTCGGTCCCTACATCGGCGACTCGCCCAAGCCCGGGACGGCCAACGCGGAAACCAGGTAGGCCGCGCGCAGGACGGCGTCGCGCAGCAGCGCGCCGCTGTCCCGCTCGCGGGCCGGGGCCAGCACGAACCCCGCGTCCGTGTGCTCGCCCCAGCCCGCCATCGCATGCGGCTCGCCGAAGCCGCGGATCGGGCACGGCAGCGGCGGCGCCACCGGCAGGTGCGCGTCGCTGGCCAGCAGGCTGACGTCCGCGCGGGCGGCCTGCTCCGGCACCGCCCGCGCGGCCCGGTCCGGCGGCGCCTGGTGCGCCACGACGAGTGCCCGCGGAACCCCCAGCCCCGCGGACACCCGCCGCTGCGCCAGCCGGTAGGCGACCAGCGCGCCCAGACCCGCGCCGAACAGCACGTGCGGGCGGGCGAGCACCCCCGCCAGCTCCGCCGCGAGCGACTCGACGAGCAGCCACATGTCCCGGTAGGGGTGCTCGGCCCGGCGCTCGCCGCGGCCGGGCAGCTCGACGACGTGCACGGCGATCCGCGGATCGCGCCAGGCGCGGTACCGGCCGGCTGCCTCCCCCGCGTCCGGGAAGCAGACGAACAGCAGCCGCTCGGCCTCGTCGGTGTCCACCCACGGCCTCCTTTTCCCTCACCCCGGGGATAGGGTCGAGGACGGCACTTCCGTTCCGCTTCGGTCGGCCTTCTGGGGGCTACTCGTGCGCTACCGCCTGCTCGGACCGGTCACGGTCCTCGGCGACGCGGGCGCCGTCCGGCCCGGGGGCCAGAAGCAGACGTCCGTGCTGGCCGCCCTCCTGCTGAACCCGAACCGCGTGGTCGGCGAAGACCGGCTGATCGACCTGACCTGGGGCGAGAACGCGCCGCCGAGCGTCCGCGGCCGGCTGCAGGTGCACATCTCGGAGCTGCGGAAGCTCCTCGGCCGCGACGCGATCGTCCGCCGCGCGCCCGGGTACGTCCTGGAGGTCGCGCCCGGCGACCGCGACCTCGACGTGTTCGACGACGAGGTCGCCCTGGCCCGGGCGACGTCCGGCCCGGCCGCCGTCACGCACCTGCGGGCCGCGCTCGCGCTGTGGGACGGCACTCCCCTCGGCGGCGTGAGCGACGCGCTGGCCGCGCACGAAGGCCCGGCGCTGGCCGAACGCCGGCTCGTCGTGCTGGAGGAGCTCTACGAGCAGGAGCTGGCTTCCGGCCGGCACGGCGAAGTCGTCGGGGAGCTGCGCCGGCTCGTCGACGAACACCCGTTCCGCGAACGGCTGCGGGCCGCGCTGATGCTCGCGCTGCACCGCTGCGGCCGCACGCCGGAAGCCCTCGAAACCTACGCGCGGGCGCACGAACTGCTCGTCGACGAGCTCGGCATCGAACCCGGCCAGGCCCTGCAGGACCTGCGGATGCGGATCCTGCGCGGCGAAGGGGAACCGGTGCCGGCCGCGACGCCGGTTGTGCCGCGGCCCGCCGAGCTGCCGCTGGACGTCCGCGGGTTCACCGGCCGGGCACCGGAACTGGCCGCGCTCGACGAGCCCGGCGACGTCTGGGTCATCACGGGCACCGCCGGTGTCGGCAAGACCGCGCTTGCTGTCCACTGGGCCCACACCGCGCGGGCGCGCTTCCCCGACGGCCAGCTGTACGTCAACCTGCGCGGCTTCGACGCCGACGACGAGCCGCTCACCCCCGCCGCCGCGCTCGCCCAGCTGCTGCGCACCCTCGGCGTCGACCTCCGGGACGTGCCGCCGGGCGTCGACGACCAGAGCAAGCTCTACCGCTCGCTGCTCGCCGACCGGCAGGCGCTGGTCGTGCTGGACAACGCCCGTGATGCCGCCCAAGTGCTGCCGCTGCTGCCGTCGTCGGGCCGGGTGCTGGTGACCAGCCGCCACCGGCTCGACGAGTTCGTCGCGCGCACCGGCGCCCGGGCGCTGGGCCTCGCGCAACTGCCCGAGGACGACTCGCGCGCGCTGCTGACCGCCCTGCTCGGCGAGCGCGCCGCCGCCGAGCCGGACGCGGCCGGCGAGCTGGCCCGGCTCTGCGGGCACCACCCGCTCGCGCTGCGGATCGCGGCGGCGAACACCGGGGTCGCGAGCCTCGGCGAGCTCGTCGAAGAGCTGCGCGGCGACCCCTTGGCCCAGCTCGGCTTCGACGGTGACGAGGAAAGCGCCGTCGCGAAGGCGTTTTCGGTGTCCTACCAGGCGTTGCCGCCGGGGCTGCGGCAGGCGTTCCGGCTGCTGGCGCTGGTGCCCGGCGCCGACTTCACGGCGATCGTCGCGGCGGCCCTGCTGGACGTCCCGGCCGAGGAGGCGGCCCGGCGGCTGCGCGGTCTGACCGCGGCGAACCTCCTGGAGGCGCACGCGCCCCGCCGCTACCGGTTCCACGACCTCGCCCGGCGCTACGCCGAGCGGTGCGTCCGAGCCGACGAAGACGACGTCGCGCGCGAAAAGGCTTGGGAGCGGCTGTTCACCGGCTACTGCGCGGCCGCGGACGCCGCCGTCGCCTTGCTGGGCGCGCGGATCGTGACGCTCCCCCGCGACGACGCCCCGGCCGCGCCGAGCCCGATCGCGTTCGCCGACGCGGCGGCGGCCGTGGCCTGGCTGGACGTCGAGGCGACGAACCTGACGGCGGCGCTGCGGCTGGCGGCGACGCGCGGGCCGTACCCCGCGGCGTGGTACCTCGCCGACGCGTTGCGGCGCTTCTTCCACGACCACGGCCGCCGCGCGGAGTGGCTGGAGCTGGCCCCGATCGTGCTGCGCGCGGCGCGCGACCACGGCGCCCAGCCGGCCGAGGCGCTCGTGCACCTGTCCGTCGGCGGCGCGTACTTCCGCGAAGGCCAGCACGAGGCGGGCATCCGGCACTCGGAGAAGGCGGTGCTGGCCAGCCGGGCGTGCGGCTGGCGGGAATGCGAGGCGACGGCGGTCGCGAACCTGGGGTCGATGCTGGAGTGGACGGGCCGGCTTTCGGAAGCGGTCGAACACAGCCGGCGCGCGATCCAGCTGTTCCGCGAACTGGGGAACCGGTCGGGTGAGGCGCTCGCGCTGAACTCGCTGAGCTGCCACTACCGCCAGCTGGGCCGGCTGGAGCAGGCCGAGGACTGCCTGTACGAGGCGGTCTCGCTGTGCCGCCGGGAGGAGCTGCGGTTCTGGGAAGCGGCCAACCTCGCCGACCTCGCGTGGGTGCTGCTGGAGACGGGCCGGTTCACCGAGGCGGCCGACGCGGCCGAGGGATCGCTGGCGGCGTTCCGCGAACTGGGCTCGAGCTTCGGCGAGGCGACGGCGTTGAACGCGTTGAGCGCGCTGCAGGGCGCGCGCGGCGATCACGCGGCGGCGGCCCGGACGGCGGAGGAAGCGTTGGACCGCGTCCGCCGCGACGGCGACCGCCAGGTGGAGGCGGCGGCGCTGATCGCCCTTGGCCGCGCTTCGGAAGCCAGCGGCGACTTGACGCTGGCGGAGCGGGTGCTCAGCGAAGCCCGCGAACTGGCGGCGGAGTCGGGGCTGCGGGGCCAGCTGGCCGAGGCTTCGGCGACGCTGGCGTGGGTACTGGCGGCGGCCGGCCGGGTCCCGGAGGCGGGCGAGCACGCGCGCGCGGCGTTGGACGCGGCCCGCGCGGGCGGCTACCGGCTGCTGGAGGCGCAGGCGTTGCTCGGGCTGGCGGCGGTCGAGGTCGCCGCGGGCCGGTCGATGCTGGCGGCGGGGACCGCGCGCGAGGCCCGGGGGCTGTACCGGTCGGTCGGGCACGTGACGGGGGAAGGACTGGCCGAGCGCTTCCTCGCGGACCTCGCCCGGCGAGCCACCGGCTGAGCCGGGGAAAGCGGTCGCGGTCTCGCCGGCCAAGCCACCGGCCGAGCCGGGAAAGCAGTCGCGGTCTCGCCGGCCAAGCCACCGGCCGACCCGCGGCAGGCAGTCGCGCGCCAGGCCTCGGTCGAGCCGCGGCGAGCACCCGAACCACCACCTGCCCGCCGGCCTCGGACCAACCGCGGTCGCCCGATCGCGCGCGCTCGCTGGACCCGACGGCAGCGGTGCCTGCCCCCGAACGCCGTCACCACCCTTCCTTCGTGGTCGCGCCACCGGATGAGCGGTGTTACCCACCGGCGGGCGGCGCGACATACTGAACCCATGCCCCGTCCCAAACACGTCCCCGCGAGCGATCTCCGGCTCCCGGACGCGCTGCAGCCGGGGCGGCCCAAGGGCGACCAGCTGCGCGAGATCCTCGAGAGCGTCGCGACCGAGGCCGGGCCCGGGCGGCTGATGCCGTCCGAACGGTTCCTCGCCGAGCACTTCGGCGTCGCCCGGGGCACCGTGCGGCAGGAGATCAACCGCCTGGTCTCCGACGGCGTCCTCTACCGCCAGCACGGCACCGCCACCTTCACCGCCGAGCGCCAGACCGCGCACATCGACATGCTGACCTCGTTCACCGAGGACATGAAGGCCCGCGGCGTCGTCCCGAAGACGAAGGTGCTGCACGCCGAGGTCGAGGGCGCGGGCCGGCGGCTGGCCGGCCGCCTGAACGTCCCGCCGGGCGCGCGGGTGTTCCGCCTGGAGCGGCTGCGCTTCGTCGAGAACGAGCCGTTCGCCGTCGAGCGCACCAACCTCTCGGTCGACCGGTTCCCCGGCATCGAGCTGTTCGACTGGGAGACGCAGTCGCTGCACCGCACGATCGAGGAGCGCTGGGGCGTCCACGCGGAGTGGAACGACACGGCGATCTCGGCGGTCCTCCCGGACACCGGCGACGCCGCGCTCCTCGGCATCGAGCCGAGCCAGCCGTGCCTGATCATCGAGGGCACCCTGCACGACCAGAGCGGCGGCGTCATCGAGGCGGGCCGGTCGCTCTACCGCGCGGACCGCTACACCGTCTTCACGCAGGCGCGGCGCAGCCCGGCCTGAGCGGGCAACCCATCCCCGCCGCGCGTGATCACGGGGAAAGGGAGGGACGTCGATGGCACCAGCGCACCGCGTACTCGTGCCGGCCGCGGTCCTCGTGGCGTCGGCCGCGCTCGTGGTCTGGTCCGCGCACGAGGAACGGCCGGCCGCGGGAACCGCGATCCTGGTTTCCGGCTTCGCTGTGCTCGGCGTGGTCCTGTGGTCGGTCGCCTGGTGGCGGGGAGCCTGGCGGCCGCGCGGTGCGCACCTCCCATTGCTGCTCGGCCTGTTCTTCCTGGCGGTCGGCGGCCCCGCGGTGGTGACCGACGTGATCCTCCGGCGCCGGGCTCTTGGGCGTCGCCGTGCTCCGGGCCGGCTTTCCGCTCGGTCAGGAGCGCAGCCGCGCCTCCTGATGCGCCCGGAGCAGCTTGAGGCAGTGCTCCACCAGCTTGTCCCCCGCGTCGGGCTCGAACAGCGTCACGTACGACTCGTAGATCCCGTCGCGGTGGCCGTCCGCGTCGGGCAGGTAGCCCAGGTAGCCGTCGGAGTAGCCGATCACCCGCGTGTGCCGGAACGGGCTGCCCCGCCGGATTCGCAGCCCCAGCGACGCGAACAGCTCGAACGGCGTGTGCAGCCAGGCGATTTCGCCCAGCGACACAACGCTCACCGGGACCTCCGCGCAGCCCGTCGGTCGCTCGGTGGCCGCCATCGCCGCCAGCATCGCGCAGCCCTCGTAGCGCGTCTGCGCGATCCGGACGGCCGGGTGGTCTTCGCCGTGGTGCGCCAGTTCGCGCTGCCACTCGCGCTCGGCCGACTCCCGCAGCTCCAGGCTGTCCTCCAGCGACGGCACGTCCCGGTAGGGCAGGTGCAACGCCGAGCGCGTCATCCGGACCGGGCCGGTCTCGGCCCCGGAGGACGCCTCCGCCAGTGTCCGGGCGATCGACGTCGCCAGGTGGCCGCCGAGGGTGCGGACCTCGGCGTGGTCGCGGCCGCGCCGGACGAACCGGGAGCTCGCGTCGCCCGCCGCGCCCTGCAGGAACGCCGAGACCGGCTGCCCGATCAGCGCCGCCAGCTCGCGCCGCGTCGCGCCCGGCCAGTCGGCCGACCAGGTGAGGTTGTCGGGCCCGAGCACGGTCGGGTGGCTCGCGTAGTCGAACAGCAGCGCCGCCGGCGAACCGTCGTC
Organism: Amycolatopsis sp. NPDC101161; assembly: GCF_044768185.1. Lineage (NCBI taxonomy): Bacteria > Bacillati > Actinomycetota > Actinomycetes > Pseudonocardiales > Pseudonocardiaceae > Amycolatopsis > Amycolatopsis sp. NPDC101161. Next base: position 181,874 of record NZ_JBIWPI010000005.1, on the reverse strand, counting down.
GCGGCGCAGTTCGAGCACGCCGAACGACGTGTCGTGCGGGCCGTCCGGCCGGTAGCGGTTGCCGCCGACGGCCTCGGTCGACCCCGCGTGCCAGCGGGCCCGGACGCGGCCGCGGCACGCGCGCAACCGCAGCGCCGCGCCGGTGACCGTCTCCGCCATGCGGCCGACCAGCCCGGGATCGCGCCGGCCCGGCAGCCCCGGGTGCAGCGGGCCGGTCCAGCCCTCGGGTCCGGAATGCGTGTGCGACGCGCAGAGCAGCACGCGCTCGGGGTCGATGCCGACCGCCGCGGCGACGGCGTCGGCCAGGGTGCGGGTCAGGCCGGCGTCGACCGCGAGCGCGTCGAGCGCCACCCACAGCACGCCCGGGTCGTCCTCGGTGGACAGCCAGATCAGCGACGCCTCGAGGTCGTCGTGCGTGCCGGTGGCGACGCCGTGCCGGGCCAGGTAGCCGCCGAGCGGGTGCCCGGGTCCCGGCGTGATCCGGACGTCTTGCGCGGCGAGCAGCAGCGCGGCGGTCACCAGGTCGATTCCAGGACGTCGACGACGCCGTCGCGGCCGGCGGCGCGCGCCACCCCGGCCAGCTCGGTGACGTCGCCGGTCGTGTGCAGCAGGACTTCCAGCAGCATCGGCAGGTTGAGCCCGGAGACCAGCTGGATGCGCGGGTGCACGGCGGCGAGCGCGCGGACGGCGTTGAACGGCGAGCCGCCGTGCAGGTCGGCGAGCACGAGCGCCTCGGTGGCCTCGCCGAGCAGCGCGAGCAGCCGGACGCCGAACTCCTCCGGGCTGTCGTGCGGGCTCAGCTCGCACACCTTCAGCCGCGACTGCGGCCCCAGGATCATTTCGGCGGCTTCCCCCACGCCGGAGGGCAGCCGCCCGTGCCCGGCGAGGACGATCGGGACGGACATGGCGGTCTCCTAACCCTTTGCCGGGGCCGACGGCGCGAACCAGCCGAGCCACCCCAGGATGACCCCGGCGACGACGACGATGGCGATGATCCAGACGGGCCGCAGGCGGGCCTTGGCCGTGAGCAGGTACACCCCGGCCGTGACGAGCACCGGCAGCAGGAACGGGACGAGCTCGTCGAGCCGGTCCTGGATCGCGACGGCCTGCGTCACGGGCTGCCCCTGGACCGTCGTGGTCTGGCGGTAGGTCAGCGTGGTGACGACCTTGACGATCGACGGGATGAACCCGCCGAGCACGACGAACCCGAGCACGGTGGCCCCCTGCGCGACGCGCGCGAGCGCGCCGGCGGCGAGGTGGCCGGCCAGCCGTTTCCCTTCGCGGTAGGCGAACCCGAACTGCCAGCGCCGGATCAGCGCGTACGGCACGAGGACCATCACCGCGGCGAACGCGGGGCCGAGCCAGTTGCCCTGCAGCGCCCAGGACGCGCCCATGGTGAAGACGATGCTGTTGTACAGCGCGAAGACGACGGTGTCGCCGATGCCCGCCATCGGGCCCATCAGCGCGACCTTGGTGCTCGCCGCCGACTTCGGCGTACCGGCTTCTTCGAGGGCGACGCTGGAGCCGAGGATCAGCGGGCCGCCGACGAGCACGGAGGTGTTGAAGAACTGGAGGTGCCGCTGCAGGCCGGCGACGTAGTCGGCCTTCTCCGGGTAGAGCCGGCGCAGCACCGGTTCCATCGAGTACGCGAACCCGAGCGCCTGCATCCGCTCGTAGTTCCAGGAGATCTGGCTCGACCAGAAGTACCGGCGGAACACCCGCCGCAGGTCCTGCTTGGTCAGCCGGGCGTCCACAGTGGACTCTTCGGCGGTCTCCGGTACCTCGATCGCCGGTTCGTCGCGCTTGAGCGTCACGAACAGCATCGCCACCGCCACGCCGATCAGCGCGATGCCCAGCAGCGGCACGTGGAGGTAGGCGAACGCGACGAACCCGATCAGCAGCAGGTACCAGTACCGCGAGAGCTCCATCATGCCGAGCAGGAGCGCGAACCCGACGGCGGGCAGCAGCGACCCGGCGAGCGTCATGCCCTGCACGAACCCGGCGGGGATGCTCGCGGTGATGTCCTTGACCAGGCCGCCGGACGCGGCGAGCGCGGCGAGGAACGTCGGGATCGCACGCACCGCCACCCACGGCACCAGGCTGACCCAGTGGATCACCGCGAGGCCGCGGGCGTTGCCGTCGGCGGCGTAGCCGTCGGCCCGGTGGACCAGCGCGGTGGTGATGATCTTGCCGACCGGGTCGAGCGCGGAGAGCAGGATGGCGGCGGGCAGCCCGACGCCGAGCCCGATGGCGACCTGCGCGGACGTGTCGCCGGCGGCGCCCGCGGCCAGCGCGGTGCCGACGATCGCGCCGGTCTGGTAGTCCGGGATGGTCGCGCCGCCGTAGGTGTAGACGCCGAGAGCGGCGAGCTCCAGCGTCGCGCCGATCAGCAGGCCGAGCAGCGGGTGCCCGACGATCAGCCCGGCCACCGAGCCGGCGATGAGCGGGCGCTGCGCGTAGATGAGGAACGGGCCGAGCCCGTCGTAGGTGCAGTAGATCGCCCAGAGGGTCAGGGCCAGCGCGACGAGCATGCGGGGCTAAAGCCCTTTCCGGTCGAGCAACGGGACGAATTCGGTGGGCTTGTCCTGCGGCATCAGCTGCGTGACCAGCGGGACGCCGGACGCGGCCAGCTTGCGGTAGGCGTCGGCTTCGTCCGCGGTGACCGCGATCGAGCGCGTGACCATGGTGTAGGCGGTGCCGGGGCGCGGAGCGACGTTGCCGACGTTGACGGCTTCGGGTCTCAGGCCGCCTTCGACCAGGCGGAAGGCGTCTCCGGGGTCCTTGGCGAGGATCATGACGCCGGCGTCGGCGGTGGTTTCGAGCGTCTCGGCGACGGTGAAGACGTCGGTGGGCAGCCCGCGGGCGGCCTGCGGGAGCAGCATCCGCTGCAGCTCGTCAGCGGCGACGTCGTCGTTGCAGACGACCAGCCGGCGCACGCCGAGCCGCCGCGTCCACGCGACGGTGACCTGCCCGTGGATCAGCCGGTTGTCGATCCGGACGTGTGCCCCCGCCATGTGTCTCCTCCCGGCCCGCAGCGTCCATACTGGTTCGTACCAGTAGTTGTGTCAACGCTGTCCGTGACCGGTGGTTTTCAACGACGGCTTCGCGCGGCCGACGGAAGGACCCCTCAGACCTTCCGTCGGCCCGCGAGCGCGAAGCCCCCTCGATTCACCCGGACCCTCCCATAAAGGTATATACCAGTATGGGCGTCCGAGATCGACTGTCAAGACCTGCGCCGATGATCGGTACGAAGATCATTTTCAATCGGTCGACCGAAATGGACCGACTGGACAGACGCGTGGACAATTCACTCCAGGCTGTCCGTTCTTGTCAGTGACAGCCCGCTCACTCCCTGCCTATCATCCTCAGTGGTCTAGACCGCACTTCTCGTCCCTGCCGCACCGGGAAAGGCGGAACTCCCCCATGACCGCGAGATCCCCGCGCCTCGCCGCGCTCAGCGCCGCCCTCGTCCTCGCCACCTCGCTGCTCCCCTCGGCCGCCGCCGCGGGGGATGGCACCGAACCGCTGCCCGGCCGCCTGCGGCACCAGACCGCCGCTGCCGCCCCGATGTCCGCCGTCTGCGACGGCGACGGCACCAGTGGCAAGCGCGTCCAGGCCCTCTACGTCCGCGGCGACACCCAAGCCGACCGCTACAGCCAGTTCGTCGGCCAGTTCCAGACCTTCGCGAGCCAGATCGACGACGGCTTCGTCGAGGCCGCCTACCGGCTCGGCGGCGGCGTGCGGCACGTCCGGTACGTCACCGACTCCAGCTGCCGCGCGACCGTCAGCAACGTGACCATCGCCCAAGCCGACATGGCCACCGTCGACACCATCACCAACGCCATCAAGGCGCAGGGCTACAACCGCGCCGACCGCAAGTACATCGTCTGGTACGACAAGGACGGCTGCGGTCTCGCGTTCGGCAACGGCGGCAACGACAGCCCCGGCTCGGGCAACCCCTACAACGCCGGCCCGCACTACGCCACCGTCGGCACCGGCTGCTGGTCCTGGCAGGCGACCGGGCACGAGCTGCTGCACACCCTCGGCGCCGTCCAGGGCAGCGCACCGCACTCCACCGCCTACGGCCACTGCTGGGACGACGAAGACATCATGTGCTACGACGACGGCGGCCTGCCGAACCCGCCGGGCACCCTCGTGAAGGTCTGCCCCGGCGCGCCGGAGAACCAGTTCGACTGCCTCGGCGACGACTACTTCAACACCAACCCCGCCCCCGGCAGCTACCTGGCGACGCACTGGAACGTCGCGACCAGCGCGTACCTGATCGCCAGTGGCACGCCCTACCCCGCCGGCACCATCACCGGGATCAGCGGCAAGTGCGTCGACGTGTCCAACAGCGGCACCGCCAACGGCACCGCCGTCCAGCTGTGGACGTGCAACAGCACCGCCGCCCAGCGCTGGACCCGGCAGAACGGGACCGTCCGCGCCCTCGGCAAGTGCCTCGACGTCGCCAACAGCGGCACCGCGGACGGCACGCTCGTCCAGCTGTGGGACTGCAACGCCACCGGCGCGCAGAACTGGCAGGCCCGGTCGGACGGCACGCTGCTGAACCCGCAGTCGGGCAAGTGCCTCGACGCACCCGGCGGGTCCACCGGCGACGGCACCCGCCTGCAGATCTGGTCCTGCTCGGCGGCGGCCAACCAGCGTTGGGTTATCTCGGGGTAAAACCCCGCAACCTGCCCGCGCCCCCGTCGTTATCAGCTTCGTCAGTCCAGGGGAGGAACCATGCCGGCCGTCACTTCGAACATCGTCCCGCTCCGGCACGCGCGCCCGGGCGTGGTCGCGTACGTGAAGAGCCCGGCCGAGTGGTTCGTCTCCAACAGCGGCTGGATCCAGGGCAGCGAGGGTGTCGTGCTGGTCGACACCTGCGGCACCGAGCAGGCGACGCTGGAGCTGGTGCGCGACGTCCGCAAGTACGCGGGCGAGCAGGAGCTGACCGTCGTGGTCACGCACGCGCACGGTGAGCACCACAACGGCGTCGGGGTCGCGCTGCGCGACGGCGGGACGGCACTGGCCGCCCCCGGCAGCGTCGACCTGGTCAAGGCCGGGCCGCAGACCTACGGCAACGTCTTCACCTACACCCAGTGGGGCGTGCTCGAGCCACCGGAGCCGGCCGCGGTCCGGCCGGTGCCCGGCTGGCAGCGGCTCGACCTCGGCGACGCGGTCGCCGACGTCGTCGCGGTGCCGGGCGTCGCGCACACCGCGGGCGACCTCGTGGTGCACGAGCCGCGCTCGGGCACGCTCTTCACCGGCGACCTCGTCTCCATCGGCGACACCCCGATGGCGGTGCACGGCTCGGTCACCGGCTGGCTCAGCGCGCTCGACTGGCTGCAGGACACGTTCCGCCCGCGGACGCTCGTGCCCGGCCACGGCCCGGTGGCGACCCCGGGCCACAGCGCGCTGCACGCGATGCGCGTCTACCTCGAGTGGCTGCTCGAGGTCACCGGGCGCCAGACGGACTTCACGCGGCTGGCGAACCAGGCGTCGCTGCGCTGGCCGCACTGGCGCAACCCCGAACGGCACATCGGCAACCTGATGCGCGCGTACGCCGACCAGCACGGCCGCAAGCTCGACGTGGACCTGGCGGTCGACGCCGTCCTCGCGGCCGCCGGCGGCCGGATCGACCTGGACTGCGTGCTCGGCGGGGAACCGGTCCGCCGCATCTCCTAGAGCCGCACCACTTCCGGCACCACCGGCGTGTCCCCGAGCCACGTGCAGGCGGGCACGCCGGTGCTCGAGGGCACCGGCACCGCCTTGCCGATCTTCACGCCGGCCACCGGCCGCCCGCACGCGGCGAGGTCCAGCACCAGCAACGGTACGACGAGCAATATCTTCCGGATCCGCATCTCAGCTCACCCCGGCTTGGTCTCCACACTCCCACCCGGCACACGGCGGCCGCGACGACGCGGTTCAGCGCGAACGGGTGTATTTCCGCGGGCCCGCGCGGATCGGATGAACGGGGGGACGACCGGAAGGAATCCCCCGATGGAGTACCGGCTGATGGCTAGGCTGAGCAGGTCGATCGGAGGTGCGGTGGACACCACGACCCTGCTCGAAACGGCCGCTCGCGGCGACCAAGCGGCCTGGGACACCCTGGTGGACCGGTACGCGAGCCTGCTCTGGGCGATCGCGCGCGGCCACCGGCTCTCGGACGCCGACGCGGCCGACGTCGTCCAGACGACGTGGCTGAAGCTCGTCGAAAACCTCGGCAAGATCAAGGACCCGGACCGCCTGCCCGGCTGGCTCGCGACGACCGCGCGGCACGAGTGCCTGCGCCAGCTGCGCCGCGCCGGCCGCGAACGGCCGTCCGACGACCGGGACTGGCCCGAAGAGGCCGCCGGCCACCCGGGTGTCGACGCGGCCCTCCTCCTCGACGAGCGCAACGCGACGCTGTGGCGCGCGCTGGCCGCGTTGTCGGAGCAGTGCCGGCAGCTGCTGCGGGTGCTGATGGCGACGCCCCCGCCGTCGTACGCGGACGTGGCGGCCGCCCTCGACATGCCGGTCGGCAGCATCGGCCCGACCCGGCAGCGCTGCCTGGCCCGGCTGCGGGAGCGGGCCGGCGCGGCCGGGCTCGGAACGGAGGACCGGACGTGACCGACGACGACGAACTCCTCGACGAGCTGCGCGCCGCCGCCCGGCAGGCGGACCCGGTGCCGGACCTCGTGCTGCGCCAGGCCCGGGCGGCGCTGGCCACCCGCGACCTCGACGCGGAACTGGCCGAGCTCGGCTTCGACTCCGACCTCGAGACGGCGGGCGCGGTCCGCGGCGGCGACGTCCGCCTGCTGTCGTTCGACTCGGCGCGCGTGTCGCTGGAGCTGCAGGCCGAGTACGAAGACGACCGCGTCACGCTGCGCGGCCTGGTGACGGGCGCGACCGGCGACGCGGTGGTCGAGGCCGCGGGCGAGCGGCACGTCCGGCCGATCGCGGCGGACGGCTGGTTCACCGCGACCGGCCTGCCGCGCGGGGCGACGCGGGTGCGGGTGACGGCGGCGGACGGCACGACGGTCACCACCGGCTGGACCAGCCTCTGACCCGCGCCGGCCGGGGCATCATGGACTGGTGCGGATCACGGCTTGGTGGCGCGGAATCAGCCCGCGACGGCGGCTGCTCATGGGCGGCGTCGTCGTCGCGGTGGCCGGCGTGCTCGTCGCGTCCGTCCTGGCCGCGACCGGCACCAGCGCCGCGCCGCAGTCCGGCGTCCCCGACCAGGGCAAGCCCGGGCCGGTGCTGCTCGTCCCCGGCTACGGCGGCGGCCAAGGCGCGCTGAACGAGCTCGCCGCCCACATCCGGCAGGCCACCGGACGCTCCACCGAGGTCCTCACCCTGGCCGGCGACGGCACCGGTGACCTGCTCGAACAGACCGGCGTCCTGGCCGAAGCCGTCGAGAACGCGTACGCGCGCGGAGCGCCTTCGGTGGACGTCATCGGCTACTCCGCCGGCGGGGTCGTGGCCCGGCTGTGGGTCAGCCGCGACGGCGGCGACCACCAAGCCCGCCGCGTCGTCACGCTCGGCGCGCCGATGCACGGCACCGGCCTCGCCGCGGCCGGCGGCGCGCTCGTGCCCGGCGCGTGCCCGACCGCGTGCGTCCAGCTGGCCCCGGGCAGCACGCTCATGCAGGAGCTGGCGAAGGAACCGATCCCGGCGACGCTGCCGTGGCTGTCGGTGTGGACCGAACGCGACGAGACCGTCACGCCCCCGGAGTCCGCCCGCCTCGACGGCGCCGTCAACGTCCCCCTCCAGCAGGTCTGCCCCGGCAACCAGGCGGGCCACGGCGACCTGCCCACCGACCCCGCCGTCACCGAGCTCGTCCTGCAGGCCCTCGGCACCGGCCCGCTCGAAGCGCCCACCGAGTGCCTCAGCTCGTGACGTCCTTGGTCGCGAAGTTCGCCCACGCGGCCCCGAAGAACACGACGATGTAGCCGGCCTGCAGCAGCAGCCCGTGGTCGATGTTGCGCCACAGCACGGGATCCCGGAAGAAGTCGATCCAGGACAGCCAGTAGTGCGTCGGCAGGTACGGCTTCACCGACGCCGCCGCGTCCAGGGTCTCCAGGACCGAGCTGGTGATCAGCACGGCCAGGCCGCCCAGCGCGGCCCCCAGCGCCGAGTCGCTCAACGTCGAGAGGAACAGCGTGATCGCGGCGAACCCCAGCATCGACGTGACGATGTAGGAAACCGCGCCCAGCAGCCGCAACCCGAGCCCGGACGAGCTGAGCGACTGCCCCGACAACGACGTCACGCCGGTCGGCTGCCCGCCCGGCCCGGCCACGCCCGGCGTCCCGCCGGTGCCGAACAGGATCACGCCGAGCACCAGCGACGTCAGCACGACGATCACGATCGCCGCGGTCACGTACACGGCCAGCGCGATCATCTTCGCGCCGAGCAGCCGCGTCCGGCCGACCGGGCGCACCAGCAGGTACCGCAGCGTGCCGCCGGACGCCTCCCCCGCGATCGAGTCGCCGGCCACCACCGCGACGGCGATCGGCAGGAACAGCGGCAGGACGAGCGCGAGCGCGGCCGCCGGGAACAGCGCGCCGTCGTTGACCACCGCCGACAGGAACGCCCCGCCCTGCCCGGGCGGCGGCGCGAAGTCGGCCGTCGCCAGGAAGACGCCGACGATCGCCGGCAGCAGGCAGAGCAGCAGCACGCTGACCCACACCCGCGGGCGCAGCGCGAGCTTGCGCAGTTCGACGCCGATCACCCGGCGCCCCCGAACCGGTCCGAGCCCGGACCCGTCACGTCGAGGACGACCTCTTCGAGCGTCCGCTGTTCGGCGTGGATCGACGTCACGCGCACGCCCGCTTCGACCAGCAGCGCGTTCAGCGCGGCCGGGTCGCCGTGCCGGATGACCAGGCGGTCGCCGTCGCGGGCCTCGAGCTGGCCGTCGAGGACCGCGGCCGCCGCGGCGGCGTCCGGTGTGCCGACCAGCACCCGGCCGGTCGCCGCCCGCAGCGTCGCCAGGTCCTCTTCCAGCACGAGCCGCCCGCGGTCGACGACGCCGACGCGCGTGCAGAGCTGCTCGACCTCGGCCAGCAGGTGGCTGGACAGGAACACCGTGGTGCCGCCCGCGTTCAGCTCGACGAGCAGTTCGCGGATCTCCTTGATGCCCTGCGGGTCGAGGCCGTTGGTGGGCTCGTCGAGGATCAGCAGCCGGGGCTTGCGCAGCAGCGCGCCGGCGAGGCCGAGGCGTTGCCGCATGCCGAGCGAGTACGCCTTCACCGGCCGCTGGTCGACGCCGCCGAGGCCGACCCGTTCGAGGGCTTCGTCGATCCGGTGCCGCCGGGTGCGCCGCCCGCCGCCGCGCCCGGCGGCGTCGAGCAGCGCGAGGTTCCGCCGGCCGGACAGGTGCGGGTACGCGGCCGGGCCCTCGACGAGCGCGCCGACCTCCGGCAGCACCTCGGCGACCCGCTTCGGGACGGGCTTCCCGAGCACCTCGATCTCGCCGCTGGTCGCGTAGACGAGGCCGAGCAGCATCCGGACGAGCGTGGTCTTGCCCGAGCCGTTCGGGCCGAGGAAGCCGTAGCGGTCGCCTTCGCGGACGGCCAGGTCGACGGCGTCGACCGCGAGGGTGGCGCCGTACCGCTTGGTCAGCGCGCGCGTGACGATCATCGGCCGCTCCGGCGCAGCCGGGACAGCTCGTCCGCGACGGTCTTCAGCACGTCCGGCGTCACCGTCCCGGCCAGCAGGTAGGAGCGGCGGAAGGCCGACGCGCGGACGATGGCCAGCGACAACGGCGTGATCGACAGCTGCACCACGGTCCCGGCGGCCAGCTTGACCTGCACCGCGCCGGCCTTCGCGGCGGCGTCGGCGGCCGCGTTCCCGACCGCGCGCGGCACGGCGACGACCACGAAGGCCGCGAGCCCGCTGCCGTAAAGCGCGGCGCCCTCGACGCCGCCGAAGTCCGACGACACCACCGGGCGCCCGGCGAGCGTCGCCGGCAGCGGCACCTGGCCGAGCGCGCCGAGCGCGTTCGAGACGTCCGGGGCGCTCGCCACGGTGAACCCCGAGCCGAGCACCGGCTTCGGCGCCTCGACGACCGGTGTCGTCTGTTCGAGCTGCTGGAATTCGGTGACCAGGATCGGCGCGTCCTGGCCCCGGGCGGTGACTTCGACGCGCACGGGCAGGCCGGTCGCCGGGTCCGCCCAGACGTCGATGCGCCCGATCGTCGTGGCCGGGTCGGCGGGCACGAGCCGCAGCCCGGACGCGGAAACCCCGGCGACGTTGCGGCCCGGCAGCGCGCTCACCGGGTCGCCCTTCGCCGCCTTCAGGACCCGCCGCGCGAGCTCGGGTGGCAGCAGGTCCCCGGCCCGCGGGAGCCGGACGCTCGGCTCGCCGACCAGCTCGGTCAGCGTGTTGTCGCCGTAGTCCCAGGTGTATTCGCCGTCGGGCAGGCGGTAGACGTCGTGCTCGCCGGCGGTGCCGAGGATGTCGACGCGGTAGCGGTCGGGCCCGGCGTACCACGCGCGCATCGGCGTCCGCATCGAGAAGAGCGCCGTGACGGGAGCGAGGTTCGGCAGCTCCGGCAAGGCGAGCGACCCGGCGCTTTCGGCGTAGCCCTGGTACGGCTTTCCGGCGGACGCCAGCACCAGATCACGAAGCCGGGCGGGATCGACGCTCGCGCCGGCCGGGGCCAGCGCGGCGACGACGGACGGCACGGACACGAGCACCGCGGCCACGGCGGCGACGACCGCCCACCGGCGCCGCTTCGCGTGCCGCACCACCGAGGGCGTCATCCGGCATCACCTCTCCGTCCTTTGTACGCCATGGCCGCTACTGTCGAGGGGTGACGAATCCCGTTCATGCCGCGGTCCTGAGCTAGTCCGGCTCCGGACTCCCGCACCCCCGCCCGTCTCGCGGGCGCTTCACCGTGCCCGCAGCATGAACGGAAACCGTTTCCCGTGGCTCGTCTCGTCGTGCCCGGCGAACCCCCTCGCCGGCTCTTCTCCCCTCCCTCGCGGCAGGCGGTCGTCGCCGACGACCGCCTCTCCGCCGACGCCGCCCTGCGCACGGCGTCCGCCCTGCTCTGGCGCGGGGACTACCCCGCCGCCCGGCGGCTGCTCGACGCCATGAACCGGCGGATCCCACCGCCACCCCCGGACGACTACGCCCGCTACCGCGCTTGGCGCACGCGGCGGGCGCAGCGGCTCTCGCTGCTCTACGTGCCCCTCGACCCCGGCCACGTGCTCCCGCTGCGCCGGGCGCCGGACGTCTCCGCCGCGTGCACGGCGGTCTACGGCCCGCTCGACGTCCCCGCGGCGGTGCCGCTGCGGGAGCTGCTCGGGGTCATCGGCGCGGCGGAATGGCGGCGCCGGGGCATCGCGGTCGCGGCCCTGGGCGCGCGGATCCACCCGCACCACGGCGTGTTCGCGCCGATCCGCCAGGAGTACGTCGACCTGGTCGCGGCGGCGCCGCTGCCCGCGCGCACGCTGGCTTTCGACATCGGGACCGGCACGGGGGTGCTGGCGGCGGTGCTCGCCCACCGCGGCGTCGCCCGCGTCGTGGCGACGGACGCCGATCCCCGCGCGGTCGCGTGCGCGACCGAGAACCTGGCCCGGCTCGGCTTCGGCGCACGCACCGAAGTCGTGTGCACGGACCTGTTCCCACCGGGCCGGGCCCCGCTGGTGGTGGCGAACCCGCCGTGGCTGCCGGGCCGCCCGCGCACGCCACTCGACCAAGCGGTGTACGACCCGGGCAGCCGGATGCTGCGCGGCTTCCTCGACCGGGCGCGCAGGCACCTGACCCCGGACGGCGAGGCGTGGCTGGTGCTGTCGGACCTCGCGGAGCACCTCGGGTTGCGGACGCGCGAGGAGCTGCTGGGCTGGATCGCGGCGGCGGGTCTGCGGGTGCTCGGGCGCACGGAGACACCGGCCCGGCACCCGCGTGCGCTCGACCCCGCGGACCCGCTGCACCGGGCGCGGGCCGCCGAAGTCACGTCACTCTGGCGGCTCAGTCCTTAGTGGACGGTGAGGCCCGCGACCGCCTCGACGGCTTCCCGCGTCTCCCGGACGTTGTGGGCGCGGAAGACCGCCGCGCCCGCGTGCGCCGCGATCGCCGTGGCCGCGAGGGTGCCCGCCAGGCGGTCGTGGGCCTCGACGTCGAGCGTCTCGCCGATCAGGTCCTTGTTCGACAGCGCGACGAGCACCGGCCAGCCGGTCGCCACCAAGCGGTCGAAGTGGCGCAGCAGCTCGAGGCCGTGGCGGGTGCTCTTGCCGAAGTCGAACGTCGGGTCGACGAGCACGCCGCCGCGCGGGACCCCGGCGGCGACCGTCCGCTCGGCCGCCGCGGTCAGCTCGGCGACCACGTCCGCGACGACGTCGTCGTACCGCGGCCAGAACGGGCGGGCGGGCGTCGGTTCGGGGTACGGGTCGGTGCGCACCGGCATGCCCCCGACGTGGGAGCAGACGTAGCCCGTGCCGAACTCGGCGGCCACCTCGACCAGCTTCGGGTCGGCGCCGGCCCAGGTGTCGTTGAGCAGGTCGGCGCCCGCTTCGCAGACCCGGCGGCCGACCTCGTGGCGCCAGGTGTCGACGCTGATGACCAGGTCCGGGTGGCGGTCCCGCACCTCGGCGACGAACGGCACGACCCGGGCGCTCTCCTCGTCGACGTCGACCTCGGGGCCCTCGCCCGCCTTCACCCCGCCGATGTCGACGATGTCGGCGCCCGCCGCGACGGCGCGGTCGACGGCGTCGCGCGCGGCGTTGCTCGCGAAGGTCGCGCCCTTGTCGTAGAAGGAGTCGGGCGTGCGGTTGACGATGGCCATGACCAGCGCGCGGTCGCCGGGCATGCGGCGGCCGCGGAAGACCGTCTCCGGCCGGGGTGACGTCATGACCTCAACCCTGCCAGGTCACGGCTCGGTCCGGAACGCCGCGTCCGCGGCCCCGGGCCGGTTATCCTCGGGCGCACACCGAGCGGGGGGAACGACATGACGAGCGGCGAGGGACCGGCCCGCAGCGAAGCCGAGATGATGATCGCCGAGGCCAAGAAGGCCTTGTGGGTGATGGTCGGCCTGCTGGCCTTCCTGTGGGTCGTCCAGCTGATCAACGCGCCGACCGGCTACAGCCTGAGCAACGAGTTCGGCATCGAGGCGCGGAACCCGGCGTCGCTACCGGAAATCTTCAGCGCCCCGTTCATGCACGGCAGCTGGGGCCACATCGAGGGCAACTCGGGACCGCTGTTCGTGTTCGGCTTCCTCGCCGCCTACCGCGGCGTGAAGAAGTGGCTCGGCGTGAGCGTGCTGATCATCGTCGCGAGCGGGCTCGGCGTCTGGTTCATCTCGCCGTCGGGCTCGGTCACGGTCGGGGCGAGCGGCCTGGTGTTCGGCTACTTCGGCTACATCATCGTGCGCGGCCTGTTCGACCGGCACCCGATCGACCTCGTGATCGGGCTGGTGATGGCGTTGTGCTTCGCCTACCAGTTCGCGTCGCTGCTGCCGAGCGAAGAAGGCATCAGCTGGCAGGGCCACCTGTTCGGCTTCGCCGGCGGCATCATCGGCGGCTGGCTGTTCCGCGACAAGCGCCCGAAGGCGGTCACCGCCCCCGACCCGGCGACGACGCTGCTGCCCAAGAGCTAGCCGAGGTCCGCGAGATCCAGGACGGTGACGCCCGCGCACAGCAGCGGCGCGGCGGCCGCGGTCAGCAACCTCCACGCCGCCAGGGAAGCGGAGCCCGCCGACGTCCACGACCGGCGCTGCGGGAGTCCGTTCGAAGCGCTATCGCGCCCGCTTATGCCCCGAAGGCGAACACCGCCGCGACGAACTGGTCCGGGTCGAAGTCCATCGCCTGGTGCGCCTGGCCGTGCAGCGGCACGACGTCGGCGCCCGGGATGCGCGCGGCCGCCGCGTCGGCGGCGAGCCGCAGGTACTCCGGGCTCTCGGTCCCGGCGAACAGCCGGACCGGGATCGCGATCTCGCCGAGGCCCGCGCCGAACTCCATCGCCTCCACGACGTCCAGCTCGCGCGGGATCGTGTGCGCCGCGGCCACTCGCGCCGGCCAGACCGGCGTGCCGCGCATCGCCTCGACGTCGGCCTCGCCGAGCCGGAGCGCCTCGCGCAGGAAGATCCGCAGGATTTCCTCGGGGTCCCCGGCCGCCCGCATGCGGTCGCGCGCGTCCGCGCCGACGACGTGCCCGCCCAGCTGCGGCCGGGGTGGCTCGTAGGCCACGAGCCGCGTCACCGCGTCCGTCTTCCGGACGGCCTCCAGCGCGCACAAGGCGCCGTAGGAGTGCGCCAGCAGGTAGACGTCTCCCCCGGCCGCCTCGGCCACGGCGGCGATGTCCTCGCCCTCGCGCCCGATGGCGTAGTCGGGTGCCTCGTCCCGGCTCAGGCCGCGCCCCCGGCGGTCGACGAGGTGGAGGCGGTAGCGCTCGGCGAGCCGCTCGCGCACCGCCGTCCAGCGGGTGTGGTCGGCGCCGGTGCCGTGCACGAGGACCATCGGCGGCCCGGCGCCGAGGGTCTCGAACCCGATGACCGTTCCGTCGGGCGACCTGACCGAGCTCGGCATGGCCCCGACCATAGCGCCCGCACAGCCGCTGTGAAGTCGCTGTGCATCCAGCTCGTTGAGCTGCCAAGCCGGCTCCCGTGTGGTGATCTGGAGTCGTGGCGATCAACTTCCTCAGGCCCGCGCTCGCGGGCGCGGCGACCGTGCTGGTGCTCTGCGCCGGGCTGGTCGCCGGTACGAACACGACCGCCGACGACGCGTACGCGGCCGGAGCGCCGGTCACTTCTTCGAATTCCCCCGCTCCCGCCGTTCCGGCGAAAACCGTTTCCCCGGTCGGCGCGTTGTTCGCGAACGGGAGCCATTTCTGCACCGCGAGCGTCGTGCATTCCGGCGGCGGCGACCTGGTGCTGACGGCCGCGCACTGCGTCCAGGACGGAATGTCGTTCGCCCCGGCTTATCACGACGGCGTCGCACCACTGGGAATGTGGACGGTCACCTCTGTCGCCGTCGCGGACGGCTGGACGTCTTCGGCCGATCCGGATCTGGATTTCGCGTTCCTGACCGTTCGGCAGGCCGGCAATCCGGCGTCGCTGGAAAGCCTCACCGGCGCGAACGTCCTCGGCACCGATCGCGGATTCGTCCACACGATCACCCTGTCGGGGTACCCCGACACGACCGATTCCCCGGTGGTGTGCACCGGGACGACCACGCGGTCGGACACCTACCAAATGCGCGTCGCGTGCCCCGGTTTCCCGGACGGCACCAGCGGCGGCCCGTGGGTCACCGACGGCGCGGTCATCGGGGTCATCGGCGGCTACCAGCTCGGCGGCGACACCCCGGACGTCTCCTACAGCGCGTACTTCGACGACGACATCGCGAAGCTGTACGCCTCGGTCGCCGGCTGAAAACGGCGGAAAACGCGAACCGGGCCCGCGTCCCTGGCGGAGGACACGAGCCCGGTTCACCTCTCGCGAACCCTCAGCAGGTCACGATGAGCCCGGTGAGCGCCGAGCACGTCTTCGACGCGCTGTCGTTGGCGCTGGTGGGATCCTCCGGCGTGCTGGCCGTGCGCACCGCCGTCGTGGTGTACGAGCCGAGCGCCAGCAGGCCGCCGTTGGCCGAGAACTTCGCCGTCGCCGAGGCGCCGGACGCCAGCGACGCGACGTCGCAGTTCACGTTCCGCGTGGTGCCGACGTGGGCGCAGCCGGTGCCGCTCGCGTACGACAGGCCGGACGCATACGTTGCCACCACGCGGATCCCGGACGCGGCCGACGGGCCGATGTTCGTCACGGTCACCGTGTAGTCGATGCGCGCGTTGAGGCCGCCGTGGCCGGTCGCGGCGAGCCCGACCTTGATGTCGGCCTGGGTCACCGGGCTGGCGACCGTGATGACCGGGCCGTCGAGGATGTCGAAGGCGTAGTTGTCGCCGACGAACTGGTGCTGCAGCGTGAACTGCCCGGGCGTCGCGGTGTCCTTGACCTTCAGGGTCCACACCGTGGTCCTCGTGCCGCCCGCCTCGAGGTCCCCGAACGCGGCGCGGTAGCTGCTGCCGGCCTGGAAACAGCCGACCGAGGTGGTGTTGGTGCAGGAAACGACGTCGACGACGTCGGTGATCGCGGTCGGGTTGCCGTAAATGGCGCCCTTCGCGAAAGTCACCGTGAAATCGCGGTCGTTGTGAATGGTTTGCGTGACGGTGAAGGTCTGTCCCGGCACCACCGTGGTGGTGCTGACATCGACGGCACTCGTGGGCGTATCCGCCTGCGCGGCGGGCGCCAGCGCGATGAACGCCGTGGCCAGTGCGGCCACCGAGGACAGGATCGTGGTCCGTCGCCAGGGTCTGTGCATAGTCGTGGTCTCGCTGTTCCGTCCGGGGAATGCCGCTCTGACTGATGCTGCGTGGTATTCATGGACATCCGACGCTGATCAGTCGTCACAATCCCGGCATTCGTTACCGCCATCCGGACGCGCCGCGGCACGGCCGTCAGGACGGTTGCCAGCGGCCGTTCATCTCACCGGGGCGCGGCGGCGGCCCGGGCAGAACGCCGTCTTTTCCGGCTTCCAGCCCTTCGATGAGCATCGCCAGGTACCGGCGGCGCAGCTGGGCGGTGCGCTCCGGGTCGTCGACGCGGATCGCCGCGCAGCACTCGAGGATCATGCCGAGGTCTTCGGTGACGGCGTCTTCGCGGAGCCGCCCGGTCGCCCGCGCCCGCGCGAAGAGGGCCGCCGACAGCTCGTTGGCCCGCCGCGCGTCGGCGCCCATCTCCTCGGTCGGGGTGAACGTGCCGGCGAGGTGGACGGTCAGCGAGTGGACGTCGGCGTCCACGACCCGGCGGAGGAAGCCGGTGAGCGCCGTCCAGGGATCCGGCTCCTCGTCGGCGGCCTCGGCCTCGGCGATGAAGGTGCGCAGGCCGTCGTGGCAGAGCCGGCAGAGCAGGAGCTCCTTGCTCGGGTACCGCCGGTAGAGGGCGCTGATGCCGACCCCGGCGCGCTCGGCGACCTGCGAGATCGGCGCCTTCGGGTCCGCGAGGAAGACGTACCGGGCGGCGTCGAGGATGAGGAGGTTGTTGCGGGCCGCCTGGCCGCGGCGGCCGGGCAGGGCGGTCTCGGTCTCGGGCATGCCCTGGAGATTAGCACTGGAACGGATCATTCCGGTCTGCTACAGTTCGGAACGAAGCATTCCGTTCCGCTCATTCGACCCGAGGAGCCCGCTATGACCGTTCGCCCGTTCCGCGCCGAGGTCCCCCAGTCCGCCCTGGACGACCTGCAGGCCCGTCTGCAGCGGGCGCTGTGGCCGGACGACCTGCCCGCCGAGTACGGCGTCACGAACGAGCGAGTCCGCGCGCTGGCCGAGCACTGGCTGGAGAAGTTCGACTGGCGGGCGTTCGAGGAGCGGCTCAACGCGTACCCGCAGTTCGTGACGGAGATCGACGGCGAGACGATCCACTTCCTGCACGTCCGGTCGTCGCGGGCGGACGCGAGGCCGCTGGTGCTGACGCACGGCTGGCCGGGCTCGGTCGTCGAGTACCTCGACGTGATCGGCCCGCTGACCGAGCCGGAGTCGGCCGACGAACCGGCGTTCCACCTGGTGATCCCGTCGCTGCCGGGCTTCGGGTTCTCGGGCCCGACGCGGGCGGCGGGCTGGGGCACGCACCGCACGGCGGCGGCGTGGGCCGAGCTGATGAGCCGCCTGGGCTACGAGTCGTACGGCGCGGCGGGCAACGACGCGGGCTCGATGATCTCGCCGGAGATCGGCCGGCTGGTGCCGGAGAAGGTTGTCGGCGTGCACGTTACGCAGCTGTTCTCGTTCCCGTCGGGCGACCCGGCGGAGATGGCGGACCTGAGCGAGGCCGACCAGGCGGCGCTGGCGCACCTGCAGTGGTTCTACGAAAACATGTTCTCCTTCAACACCTTGCACAGCCAGCAGCCGCACACGCTCGCGTTCGCGCTGGCCGACTCCCCGCTGGCGCTGCTGGCGTGGAACGCCCAGCTGTTCGGCGAGCACCTGGACGCGGACTTCGTGATCGCGAACGTGGCGCTGTACTGGCTGACGGGCACGGGCGGCTCGTCGATCCGCTTCTACTTCGAAGACGCGCACACGCCTTCGCACCCTTCGTCGCCGACGACGGTCCCGACGGGCCTGGCGATGTTCGGGGGCGACTTCCAGTCGATCCGCCGGTTCGCCGAGAGGGACCACGCGAACATCGTCAGCTGGAACGCGTACGACGCGAGGTCGGGAACCGGCGGCCCCCGAGACGCGGCCGGCCACTACGCGGCGCACGAGGCCCCGGAGGTCCTGGTGGCGGACATCCGCGGGTTCTTCGCGAGCCTGAACAGCTGGCCGCTTTTGACGGCGGCGCACAACGCCTTGCGCACGGCCGTGGCGGGGGTAACGGACGGCACCCTCCCGACACCGTGCGCGGAGTGGACGGTGAACCAGGTGATCCACCACGCCGGAGGCGACCAGCAGGGCTACGCGGCGTTCATCACGGGCGAGCCGGGCCCGAACTTCAACCCGTTCGCGCCATCGGGAGAGCTGGACGGCGCGCTCGCCTTCCTGGAGCCGACGCTGGCCGCCTCGGCGGCAGCATTCGCCACGGTTCCCCGGTCGGCAACGGAAGTCCCGACGCCCCTCCCCCAGGGCGCCCTCCCGGCTTCGGTGGCGGTGGGAGCGGCAGCATTGGACGCGGCGGTCCACGCGTGGGACATCGCGGTGGCGACGGGTCAACCGTCCCCGCTGACGCCGTATCTGGCGGAGTCGTTGCTGCCGGTGGCGAGGGAGTTGGCAGAGCCGTTGCGAGGGTTCGCGTACGCGCCGGCTTTGGCGGGTTCGGAGAAGGACGACGCGGCGGCGAAGCTGCTGCGCTACTTGGGCCGCGATCCTCAGTGGACGGTGTGAGAGAGCCTCTGAGCAAGATCCCGCTTCGAACAGCAATCCTTCGCTCCGATGCCAGCGCGCCAAGCCCGCAGCACCCTAGCCTGGCCAGCGCAGTTTCCCCCAGTCAGCAACACTTCCGGCCCCAGCACCAGCACGTTCCGCCGCGACCAAGCCGTTGCCCGACAGCAGTCCACCACCACAAAGACCGCCCTTCCGCAACCGAATACCCGCCCCAAAACCCTTTGCCCCCAACCAATCCCCCTACCTACCCTGACCCCCATGACGAACCGACCGTTCCGGTGGGACCTGGTGCGTCCCGACCAGGTCGGCACCCTCCTCGACCGAGCCCCGCAACCCCACCTCTGGTACCTCGACGACCTCACCGAAGCCACCGCGAAAGTCCTCGCCCGCTGCGGTGACGGCGAACTCCACTTCGTCGGCCGGTCGCTCGACAGCATGCACGACCTCCTCGGCGGGGCCCTCGAACGCACCTCCTGGCGCGACCGCGTCCACCAGCTCCCCGTCTCCCTCAAACCACGGCTCGCCTACAGCCGGCGAGACGTCGAGATCCTCAGGGAGAACCTCGCCGAAAACGGGATCACCCCCTACGAACTCGCGCGCGGGACCCGGCCGACCGTCTTCGTCGATCTCGTCTTCGAAGGCGATACCTTCACCGAGCTCTACCTGCGGCTGCGGGACTGGATCGACGACGAACGCGAGGCCTGGCACGTCATCCGGCGCAAGCTGCGGTTCCTCGGCGTCACCCTGCGGCAGCCCGTCCGGCCCGATGCCTGGCGGTGGCAGGAAGACGTCGACTGGACTCGGGAACTGCCCGCGGCCGCCGTGCGGAACGTCTCGCTCGCGCGGGACGTCTGGTCCTACTTCGGTGACCACCAGCCGAAGCTGACCCCCTCCTTCCCGCGGCAGCGGTGGACCGACGAAACCGTCCGGACGCCCGACCACGGCAAGGCGACCCGGCGCGCGCTCGCCGAAGCTTTCGCCCTCGTCGACGCGGGGCGGTCCGCCGAAACGCGGGACCGGCTCGTGCGGACGATCTCCGCCGAACCCGCCATCGCCGGGCCCTGGCTGCGGGCGCTCGTCACCGAACTGCGGTGCTGACCACCCGGTACCGTTGCCCCATGAAGCGCAAGGAGGTCGCCGTCCGGCGGGAGGAGATCCTGCTCGCCGCGCTCGATCAGGTGCGGCTGCGGGGCATCGCCGGGGTGCGGGCCGCCGACGTCGCCCGGGCCCTCGGCGTCAGCACCGCGCTCGTCTTCTACCACTTCGGCACGCTCGAAGCCCTCATCATCGAGGCCTTCCGGCAGGCCGCCGAGCGCAACCTCGCCGTCCTGCGCGACGAGCTGGCCCGTCCCGGCCCGGCCGGTGAACGGCTGCGCGCCGTCCTCGTCCTCTACGGGCCGACCAAGCCCGCCTCCGGCTGGCACCTCTGGATCGAGGCCGGCGCCGCCGCGATGCGGGACGCCGAACTGCGGGACGTCGTCCAGCGGCTCGACCTGCGGTGGCGCGACGCCGTCGTCTCGCTGATCGTCGAGGGGGTCGCCGCCGGCGAGTTCCGCTGCCCCGACCCGCACGGGGCGGCCTGGCGGCTGACCGCCCTGCTCGACGGGCTCGCCGTGCAGTTCGTCGCCCGCGAGGGCACCGTCACCGCCGACGACTGCGCCCGGTGGGTCGAGCAGGCGCTGGCCCACGAACTCGCCCTGACCGCGGAGGTCCGATGACCGCGCCGGCGCTGCTCGAAGTGGCCTGGACCTACCCCGTCACCGGGTGCCGCGGATACCTGGTGATCGACCGGCTGGTCCGCGGCGTCGCCAGCGGCGGCCTGCGGATGCGCCGCGGCTGCACGCTGTTCGAGGTGCGCGGCCTGGCCCGGGGCATGACGCTCAAGGAAGGCCTCAACTACGACCCCGACGGCCGGTACGTCCCGCTCGGCGGCGCGAAGGGCGGCATCGACTTCGACCCGTACGACGAGCGCGCCCGCGACGTCGTCGCCCGCTACCTGCACGCCATGCGGCCGCTCATCGACCGCGTGACTGATCCGGCTAAAGCAGGCCGCGCCCAGAGCAGCACGTGACCGTTGCCTCGAAGGCCTTCGGCCGTGACTGCGGCCGGATCAGTCACGAACGGCACAGTATCGCCGAAATCAGCCTGCTCAGCTCGGTCCAGGCGGTCTACCCGCTGCTCGAAGACCACGACGCCGCGACCGAACGGCTGGCCGACGCGTTCCGCATCGAGGTTGGCGGCCTCGGGCTCGACGAGCTGGTCGGCGGCCTCGGCGTCGCCCAGGCCACGCTCACCGGCC
This sequence comes from Amycolatopsis sp. NPDC101161, assembly GCF_044768185.1. NCBI lineage: Bacteria > Bacillati > Actinomycetota > Actinomycetes > Pseudonocardiales > Pseudonocardiaceae > Amycolatopsis > Amycolatopsis sp. NPDC101161. Next base: position 160,729 of record NZ_JBIWPI010000005.1, on the reverse strand, counting down.
TGGAGATGCTCGGGCTCGGCGGGCCGAACCGGGTGGTGGTCCAGGGGTTCGGGTCGATGGGCGGCGCGACCGCGCGGTTCCTCGCCGAGGCCGGGCTGCGGGTCGTCGGCGTCTCGGACGTGCGCGGCGTGGTGGTGAAACCGGAGGGCCTCGACGTCGAACACCTCCTGCGCCACCGCGACCGGTTCGGCGGCCTCGACCGCGACCACCTCCGGCCGGGCGACGAGCTCCTTCCGCCGGAGGCGTGGCTCGACGTCCCCGCTGAGGTCCTGGTGCCGGCCGCGATCTCGTACTGCGTCGACAGCGACAACCAGGCCAAGATCGGCGCGAAGCTCATCGTCGAGGCGGCGAACATGCCCGTGACGGCGGACGCCGAGGAGCTGCTCGCCGCCCGCGGGATCCGGGTACTGCCGGTCCGGACCCGGATGCGCGACCTCGTGACGGCGATGTTCGAACGCGCCACCCTCGACGGGCTCAGCCTCCGCGCGGCCGCCTTGCAGCTGTCGGAGCAGAACCTCGAGGCCATCCAGGCCCGCTTCGGGAACGAATCCACCCCCTAGATAGTTGAACGCTCTATGAAACTCGGCATCTACAGCTTCGGCGACCGCGCGCCGGACCCCCGCACCGGCGAGCAGCCGTCCGTCGCGCAGACGCTGACCAACACGCTCGAGCGGATCAAGCTCGCCGACGAGCTCGGTATCGGCTTCTACGGCCTCGGCGAGCACCACCTCGACCAGTACGCGATCTCCAACCCCGGCACGGTCCTGGCCGCCGCGGCGAGCGTCACCAATCAGATCACCCTCAGCTCCGCCGTCACCGTGCTGAGCACCGAGGACCCGGTCCGCGTCTACCAGCAGTTCACGACCCTCGACCAGCTCAGCCACGGCCGCGCCGAGCTGCTCGCCGGGCGCGGGTCGTTCACCGAGTCGTTCCCGCTCTTCGGCAACGACCTCGGCGACTACGACGAGCTGTTCGAGGAAAAGCTCGCCCTGCTCCTGCACATCGACCGCGAAGACCCGCTCACCTGGTCCGGCAAGTTCCGCCCGCCGCTGGAGAACGCGCGGATCCTCCCCCGCCCGTACGGCGACCACCTGCGCATCTCGATCGGCACCGGCGGCAACCCCGAGTCGTCGATCCGCGCCGGCCTGCTGGGCCTGCCCGTCGTCTACGCCGTGATCGGCGGCCGGCCGGAGCGCTTCGCCCCGCTCGTCGACCTCTACCGCCAAGCCGGGGAAGCGGGCGACCAGCAGGACCTGCACGTCACCATGAGCGCCATCGGCTTCATCGCCGAAAAGTCCCAGGACGCCAAGGAAACCTTCTACCCGTACTGGCTCGAGACGATGAAGTACGGCGCCAAGGCCCGCGGCTGGGCGGTCCCGACCCGCGGCGAGTACGACTCCTACACCCACAACGCGCAGGCGTTGTTCGTCGGCAGCCCGCGGGAGATCGCGGACCGGCTGATCACCGTCGGGAAGCTCACCGGCGCCGACCGGTACGCCCTGCAGATGGACTGGTCGGGCGTGCCGCACAAGGACGTCATGCGCGCCATCGAACTGCTCGGCACCGAGGTGCTTCCGTTGGTGGAAAAGGAATTCTAGACGTCGTTCCCGGCGACGAACCCGAACGTCATCGCCGGGCCGATGGTCGAGCCGGCGCCCGCGTAGCTGTGGCCCATCACCGCCGCGCTCGCGTTGCCCGCCGCGTACAGGCCCGGGATCACCGAGCCGTCGGGCCGGAGCACGCGGGCGCGGGCGTCGGTGCGCATGCCGCCCTTCGTGCCGAGGTCGCCGGGCACGATCTTGAACGCGTAGAACGGCGGTGCCCACAGCGGCGCCAGGCACGAGTTGGGCAGCACCAGCGGGTCCGTGTAGTAGTGGTCGTACGCGCTCACGCCGCGGTGGAAGTCACCGTCCATCCCGGACCAGGCGAACGTGTTGAACCTGTCCACTGTGGACTTCAACGCCGCTGGGGGCACGCCGATCGCCGAGCCCAGCGCCTGAATGCTCGACGCCTTGACCACCGCGCCCGCCGAGTACCACGCGTCCGGCAGCGGCAGCAGCGGCAGGGTGTCGCGGAACAGGTACTTGTTCCGGTAGTTCTGGTCGACGACGAGCCACGCCGGGATGTCCGGCTCGGCCGGGTTCTTGTCGTACATGACGTGCACGACGTCGCTGTAGGGCGCGGCCTCGTTGACGAACCGCTTGCCCGCCTGGTTGACGATCAGGCCGCCGGGCAGCGTCCGCTCGGCCAGGCAGAAGTACGGGTCGCCGGGGATCGGGATGGCCGGGCCCCACCACGCGTCGTCCATCAGGTCCAGCGCCGCGCCGGCCCGCTGCCCGGCGCGATGGCCGTCACCCGTGTTCTCCTTCGCGCCGACTGTCCACGCGGTGCCGATCGGCTGCCGCTGGTACTGCGCGCGCATCGCGGCGTTGTGCTCGAACCCGCCGGACCCGACGATCACTCCCCGCCGCGCCCGCACCAGCCCGTTCGGCGTGAGAACTCCCGTCACCGCGCCGTTTTCGACGTTCAGGTCGAGCAGCGGCGTGTTCAGCAGCACCGGGACGTTCGCCTGCTGCAGGCCGACCCGCAGGCCGGCGGCGAGCGACTGCCCCATGGTCAACGGCTTCTGCCCGGCCAGCGCGGCGGCCGTGCCGCGGGCGAGGCACGCGGCGGCGACCGCCGCGCCCTTCGCGTTGACCGCGGCCAGGTTCAGCCACTTGTAGTCGGCGCTGAACACCACCATCCCGGCCGGGGTGGCGAGGTACGGCGGGTTCAGGTTCGCGAGCTCGGCGCCGAGGAGGTTGCCGTCGAACTGGTCCGGCTCGATCGAGCGGCCGTTCGGCAGCCCGCCCGGCAGTTCGGGGTAGTAGTCGCTGTAGCCCTCCATCCAGCGGAACCGCAGCGGGCTGTTGGCCATGACGAACGCGATCATCTGGGGCCCGTTGCGCAGGAACGCTTCCTGCCGCGCGGCCGGGACGCCCGGCCCGACGACGGCGGCAAGGTACTGCGCGGCTTTGGCCGGCGTGTCCGGCACGCCGGCGGCGAGCAGCACCGGGTTGTTCGGGATCCAGATCCCGGCGCCGGAGCGCGCCGCGGACCCGCCGAACGTGGGCGCCTTCTCCAGCACGACCACGCTGAGCCCGCGCTTGGCCGCCGTCAGCGCCGCGGTCATCCCGGCGGCACCGGCGCCGACCACGACGACGTCGTACTCAGCGGTGGACGCGGCGGTCGCGAGCCCGGGCGCCATCGCGAGGCCCACACCCAAAGCGGTGCCGCGCAGGATCTGGCGGCGGGTCAGCTCGGCATCCATGGCGCACATCGTGTCGGTCCACTCCGGAAACTGGAACAGGTTCTACACGCTTGGAGCAGTGCGGTAGGCCACTGGTCCGAACCCATGACGACATTCGCCGCACAAGTTGACGCCGCCCTCATGTTGTGGCTAAGTTGAGCTTAGTCTCAATTTAATCCGAGGAGGATCTTTGCCCAAAGTGATCGCCGTCCTGGGGGTCGGCCCTGGGCTCGGCCTGTCCATCGCCCGCCGCTTCGGCCGTGAAGGCTTCACGACGGCGCTCGTCTCGCGCACCGACACGCGGCACGCGAGCTACCGCGAGTCCGTGGGCGGCACGACACACACCTACACCGCGGACGTGACCGACCCCGCCGAACTGGAAGCCGTTCTAGCGCGGATCGAGGCCGACGCCGGAGAGCTCGACACGGTGTACTTCGGCCCGGCGGACCTTTCCGGTCCCCGCCCCGTCCCGCTGACGGAAGCGAGCGCCGACGTCGTGCGCGCGCCGTTCGAGTCGATCGTGCTGCCGGCGGCCCGGCTCGTCGAAGCGGTCCTGCCGCGCATGCTCGACCGCGGCTCGGGCACGCTGCTCTTCGCGGGCGGCCTGAGCGGCAAGTACCCGATGCCGATGCTGGGCAGCCTCGCGCCGGCGTCGGCGGCGCTGCGCATGTACGTCCTGACGTTGCACGCGGCCCTGCGCGAAACCGGCGTCTACGCGGGCGCGCTGACGATCGGCGGCCTCATCGAGCGCGGCGACATCCACCGGGAGTTCACGTCCCAGGACCCCGGGTTCACGCCCGGGACGCTGAACCCGGACGACATCGCGGACACGGCCTGGTCGCTGTACACCGACCGCAAGGAAGCCGAAGCGGAGTTCACCGCGGTCTAGCCTGGGGATCATGTTCACCCCCGCGGACCGGACCCTGCTGCGCGACGCGCTGGTCGACGCGGCCCGGTCGGACGGGCGCGTCACCGGCGCCGCGCTCACCGGCTCGGCCGCGCTCGGCGCCGAAGACGCGTGGTCGGACATCGACCTCGCCTTCGCCGTCGCCGGCGACCCCGGGCCGGTGCTCGCGGACTTCACCGAGCGGATGTACCGCGAGCACGGCGCGGTGCACCACCTGGACGTCGTCTTCGAGCGGACCGTGTTCCGCGTCTTCCTGCTGGCGAACACCCTGCAGGTCGACCTCGCGTTCTGGCCGGCCGCGGACTTCGGCGCGACCACGCCGAAGTTCCGGCTGCTGTTCGGGACGGCCCAGGACCGCCCGGCGACCCCGCCACCGGACGCGCGCCGGCTGGTCGACCTGGCCTGGCTGCACGCCCTGCACGCGCGGTCGAGCATCGAACGCGGTCGCGGCTGGCAGGCGGAGTACATGATCAGCCGGGTCCGGGAGTACACGCTGGCGCTCGCCTGCCTGCGGCACGGCGTGCCCGCGGTCGAGGGCCGCGGCCTGGACCAGCTGCCCGCCGACGTCACCAGGCCGTTCGAAGCGACGCTCGTCCGTGAGCCGAGCGACGCCGGGCAGGCGTTCCACGCCGTCACCGAACTGTTCATCGGCGAAATCGAGCACGTCGACGCCGGCTTGGCTCGGCGGCTGGCGCCGCTCCTGCGCGAGATTTCCTAAGCCAGGTAAGCGAGTTCCGGGTGCGCGGCGGCGTAGGCGTCGAGCAGCCGCCGCGCCACGGAGACCGAGTCGACCAGCGGGTGCAGGGCGAACGCCCGCAGCGCCGCCGCGCGCGAACCCGTTGTCGCCGCTTCGATCGTCGCCCGCTCGACGGCCTTGACCGCCGTCACCAGACCCAGCGCGTGGCCGGGCAACGGCCCGGCGGACAGGGGCCGCGCGCCGTTCGCGTCGACCACGCACGGCACCTCGACGACCGCGTCCGCCGGCACGTCCGGGAGCGCGGATCCGTTGCGGACGTTGAGGATCAGCGTCGTGCGCTCGCCGTGCGCGATGGCCCGCATCAACGCCAGCGCGACGTGCTCGTAGCCGCCGCCCTCGAGATCGTCACGCTCTCCTTCGCGCGTCTCGGCCATGTACGTCGCTTCGCGCTCCAGCCGCGTGCGTTCCCACGACTCCAGCGAAGGTTCGGCGTAGAAGCCGCGTTGCTGCTCCAGCAGCTGCGCGCCGCGCGACGCGGAACTGCCGGCTTCGCGCGCGAAGTAGTAATAGTGCAGGTACTCGTTGGGCAACGCGCCGAGCGCGCGCAGCCACTCCGCGCCGAAGAGCTTGCCCTCCTCGAATGACTCCAGGGCTTCGGTGTCGGCGAGCAGCTTCGGCAGGACGTCCGACCCGCCGACCCGGACCGCGCGCAGCCAGCCCAGGTGGTTGAGCCCGGCGTAGTCGAACCACGCCGTCGCCGGGTCGATCCGCAGCGCCCGCGCGACGCGGCGGCACAGCCCCACCGGCGAGTCGCAGATGCCGAGCACGCGGCCGCCGAGGTGCGCGGCCATCGCTTCGGTGACCATCCCTGCGGGGTTGGTGAAGTTGATGACCCACGCGCGCGGCGCCAGCTCGGCGATCGTCCGGGCGAGGTCGACGGCGACCGGGACCGTCCGCAGCCCATACGCGATCCCTCCCGCGCCCACGGTTTCCTGCCCCAGCACGCCTTCCGCGTGCGCGACCTGTTCGTCCAGCCGACGGCCGCGCAGCCCGCCGACGCGGATGGCCGAGAACACGAAGTCCACATCGGACAGTGCGGCGCCCAGGTCGGTGGTGGTACGCACCCGAGGCGCGTTCGCCACGCCAACGGCCTGCTCGGCCAGGACCCGCTCGATCGCCGCCAGCCGCCCGGCGTCGACGTCGTGCAGGACCAGCTCGGTGACGCCGCCGTCGGCCAGCAGCGCACCGTGCACGAGCGGCACGCGGAACCCGCCGCCGCCGAGGATCGTGAGCCTCACCGCAGCACCTCGACGCCGGCTTCGCGCAGGACCGCGCAGGTCGGTTCATCGGCCCCGGGTGTCGTGACGACGACGTCGAGCGCGTCCGGGCCGCACACCATCGCCAGCCCGGTGCCGGGGAACTTGCCGGCGTCGGCGAGCAGCACCACGCGGTCGGCCGCGGCGACCATCGCGCGCTTGACCGGCACCTCGACGACCGTCGAGTCCATGACGTGCCCGTCGCCGCGGACGCCGCTGGTGCCCAGGAAAACGGTGCCGGCGCGCACCTGGCGCAGCGCGTCCTCGGTCAGGAACCCCACCATCGAGTGATAGCTGCGCCGGACCAGGCCGCCGAGCAGGACGAGCTGGACGTCGTCGGCGTCCTTGAGCTCTTCGTAGACGGCGAGGCTGCTGGTGATCACCGTCAGCGCCCGGTCGCGCAGGTGGCGCGCCAGCCGGTGCGCGGTGGTGCCGATGTCGAGGAGCACGGTGTCGCCGTCGGCGACCAGGGCCGCCGCGCGCCGGGCGACGGCGTCCTTCTCGTCGGCCCGCTCGGCGGCCACCCGGGCGAACGGCTCGTCGCCGGCCGCCATCGCCCCGCCGTAGACGCGGGTCAGCCGGCCTTCGCGGCCGAGCAGCACCAGGTCGCGGCGCACGGTCGCCTGGCTGACGCCGAGCCGCTCGGCCAGCACGCCGACCGGCGCCGGGCCCTCCGCGCGGAGGGCCCGCAGGATCAGCTCGTGGCGACGCTGGGGCAGCATGCGGGGACGATAGCAGTCAAACCCGCTCACCAGCCGATCGAGTTTGCGCAGGTCTTGCGCATTCCGCGCATCTGAAGCACGCTCGTGCGCATCCTCGATCCCCGGAGGCGCCCGTGCCGGAAGAGTCCGTACCCGACATCGATGTCTTCCTGTCCGGCCTGCTGTTCTTCGACCTGGTCTTCACCGGGCTCGAGCACCCGCCGGCGCCGGGCACGGAGGTGTGGACGGGCGGCATGGGCTCCGGGCCGGGCGGCATCGCGAACTTCGCGGTCGCGCTGAGCCGCCTCGGCCTGCGGACGTCGCTGGCGGCCGCGTTCGGCACCGACGTCTACGGCCGCTACTGCTGGGACGTCCTGGCCCGCCAAGAGCACATCGACCTATCGCGGTCGCGGCGGTTCCCGGAGTGGCACTCCCCCGTCACCGTCTCGCTGGCCTACGCCGGCGACCGCGCGATGATCACCCACGGCCACCCGCCGCCCGTCCCGGTCGCCGAGCTGGCCGGCTCGCCGCCGCCGAGCCGCGCGACCGTCGCGCACATCGGCCTCGACACCGCCGAGTGGGTCCACACCGCGCACCAGGCGGGCAGCCTCGTCTTCGCCGACGTCGGCTGGGACCCGTCGGAGACGTGGTCGGCGACGCTGCTCGACCAGCTGGCCTGCTGCCACGCGTTCCTGCCCAACGACGTCGAAGCGATGCGCTACACCAGAACGGACACCCCCGCAGCGGCGCTGGCGAAGCTCGCCGAGCTCGTCCCGGTCGCGGTGATCACCCGCGGCGCGGCGGGCGTCCTCGCGGTCGACGGCACCACGGGCGAGACGGCGGACATCCCGGCGCTGCCGGTGAACGTCCTCGACGCGACCGGCGCCGGCGACGTCTTCGGCGCGGGGTTCGTCGCCGCGACCCTGACCGGCTGGCCGCTGGCCGACCGGCTCCGCTTCGCGGGCCTCACGGCGAGCCTGTCGGTCCAGCACTTCGGCGGCGCGCTGGCCGCCCCGGGCTGGCACGAGATCGCCGAGTGGCACGCGCGCACCCGCCTGCCGGACTACGCGTTCCTCGACGACGTCCTGCCGGCCGAGACGATCGCCGAGACGTCCCGCCGCGGCCCGGTGACGCTCGGCTTCGGCGACGACAGCTGGCGCTGAGTGCACCCCCGCGCCGGCCGCTACACGACGTCGGGGCTGCGGACGTCCCTGCTGTCGGTGCCGGGCGCGGTGAGCGCCGAAGCGGTCGGGCTGCGGCCGGTCGGCGAGGTGATGGGCTGCGTGGTCTCGCAGTCCGAGGACGTGGTTTCGGGCCTGCGCCGCGGTTACGCGACGGCGATGGACCGGCTGCGGGAGGAAGCTTCGGCGCTCGGTGCGGACGGCGTGCTGGCGATCTCCTGCACGGTGACCGGCGTGCGCGCGACGGTCCGCGAGTTCGTCGTGCTGGGCACGGCGGTCCGGGCCGTCCGGGGCAAGCGCCCGGCCCGGCCGTTCACGACCGGGTTGCCCGGCCCGGACGTGGCGAAGCTGCTGTTGGCGGGCTGGGTCCCGGTGACGCTGGCGATCGGCATCGACGGCGGCGCGGCGTACGACCTGGCGATGACGGACCGGCCGGGCGCGGAGGCACCGATGCCGACGGACCTGGTGACGCGGGTCCGCGCGGCGGCGCGGGCGGAGTTCGGGGCGGCCGTGCGGGAGTCGGGCGCGGACGGCGGCCTGGTGACGTCGACGACGCTGCGCGCGTGGGCGTTGGGCAACACGGGAGCGGCGGCGGTGGCGAGCGTGTTCGGCACGGCGATCGCCCGCTTCGGCGACGGCCCGGCGGCCGGCTCGCGGCCGGTGGTGCCGCTGGCCGCGGACCCGCGCCGGGCCGGACCTTCCGGACATACCCCGTGATCACCCCGCGCCCGCCGTCCGCCCGCGCGAATCCGTGCCACGATGGGGTGGAGCCCGGTCGAAGGAGGTCAGCCAGTGCCCGATTGGGACGGTCGTGGCCTGCCGCCCGTCGCGCGGGCGCGCGTCGACCGCTTCGCCGCGTCCGGGCTCAAGACCTCGCTGCTCAGCGTGCCCGGCGCGGTCGGTGCCGAAGTCGCCGGCTTCACGCCCGTCGGCGAGGTCATGGGCTGCGTCGTGCAGCAGGTCGGCTGGACCGGCTTGGGCCAGTGGGCCACCGACCAGGTCCGGCAGATGGCGGACACGCTGCGCCAGGGCTACGCGACCGCGCTCGACCGGCTCGGCGAGGAAGCGCGCGCGCTCGGTGCGGACGGCGTGCTCGACATCCGGATCACGATCACTTCCCTCGACGGCGTGGCGCAGGAGCTCGTCGCGCTCGGCACCGCCGTCCGCGCCGAGACCACGCAGCGGCCGCGGCGCCTCTTCACCACCGACCTGCCGGGGCAGGACGTCGGCAAGCTGATGCAGGCCGGCTGGGTGCCGGTGCGGCTCGCGGTCGGCGTCGCCGCGCGCGGTGTGGTCGACTACAACATGCAGTACCAGACCAACGTCTGGGCCGGGAACACCGAAGTGGACGCCCCGACGAAGGTGGTCAACGAGGTCCGGGCCGCGGCCCGGGCGGAGTTCGCGCGCGCGATCCGCGACTGCGGCGCCGACGGCGGCATCGTCTCCGGCCTGCAGCTGCGGACGTGGCCGGTGCAGGAGCTCGCGGTCGTCGGCATCGCCAGCGTCACCGGGACCGCGATCGCCCGCTTCCACGAAGGCCCCGCCGCGCCGACCAGCGCGCTCAAGATCCTGCCGTTGAACCGTTCCTGAGGAGGCTTCGTGACCACCGCGGACCCCGCCGCGCAGCACATCCCCGAGGATGCGATGCGCCGGCTCGCCGAGATGCGACCGGGCTCGAAGACCAGCCTGTTCACGTCCGACCTGAGCGTGAACGAGTTCCTCCTCGTGCGCGAAGCCGGGTTCCGGCCGCTCGGGCTGGTGCTCGGCTCGAGCATCTACCACGTCGGGTTCCAGATGGGGCGGTGGAGCAAGAACCAGGAGCTGGACCGGCTTTCGCAGGCGATGTACCACGCCCGCGAGCTGGCGATGTCCCGGATGGAGGCCGAGGCGGACGTCCTGGGCGCCGACGGCATCGTCGCGGTCAGGCTGGAGATCGAGTTCAAGGAGTTCGGCAGCGACCTCGCCGAGTTCATCGCGATCGGCACCGCGGTGAAGGCCGACGAACCCGGCGAATGGCGCAACAACACGGGAAAGCCGTTCACCAGTGATCTGTCCGGTCAGGACTTCTGGACGCTGGTGCAGGCCGGCTACGCGCCGCTCGGCATGGTGATGGGCACGTGCGTCTACCACATCGCGCACCAGCGGTTCCGGCAGATGATGGGCAACATCGGCCAGAACGTCGAGATCCCGCAGTACACCGAGGCGCTGTACGACGCGCGCGAGCTGGCGATGTCCCGGATGCAGGCCGAGGCGGAGCAGCTGGAGGCGGAGGGCATCGTCGGGGTGCAGCTGCTGTCGCTGCCGCACCGCTGGGGCGGCCACACGACGGAGTTCTTCGCGATCGGCACGGCGGTCAAGCCGTTGCGCGCCGACCACCGCATCGCCAAGCCGCAGCTCGTGCTGCCCCTGACCGACTGATGGGCGGCGAGCTGGACTTCCACCTGGTGGCGGCGGCCCTGCGCACGGACCGCGCGGACGTCGAGTCCTACCACCGGGTCCTGTCCGAGACCCTGGGCGGCGCGCTGCCGCCGGGGATGGTCGAGGTGTCGCGGCACCGCACGTTCGCCGACCGCGTGGCCGGCCGCGAAGGGCAGGCGACGGCGGTACGCGTCCGGACGCCGGACCGGGTGCTGGTGCTGAGCGCCGGCAAGCACGGCGGGGTGGCGGCGGAGATCCACCAGGTGGTGCGGGGCGTGGTGATCAGCCGGAAGGAAGCCGCGGTCGACGACTGGCTGGCGGCGCTGGCCCAGGAGCTGACAGCGTTGGCGGAGAAGGACGCGAGAGCGCGTGACGCGCTCTCGCGCCTCCTCGGCGGCTAGGCCACCGTCACCAGCAGGATCTTGTTGTGGCTGTTGTGCGGCGTGCTGTCCTTGTCGCCGTCCACGCTGGTCGCCAGCCACATCTTGCCGTCCGGGGCCGGCTCCACCGTGCGGAGCCTGCCGTACGTCCCGTTGAAGAACGTCTGGAAGTTCGTCAGCGAGCTGCCGCTGATCACCGCGCGGTAGAGCCGCGTGCCGCGCTGGCACGCCACGTACAGCGCGTCGTGGATGATCGTGATCCCGCTGCACGATCCCTGCGCCACCGGGTACGTCTTCTTCGGCGCGATGAACCCCGCTGTGCCGCACGAACCCGACGTCCCCTCACACGACGGCCAGCCGTAGTTGCCGCCCTTCACGATCAGGTTCGTCTCGTCCATGATGCTGTTGCCGAACTCCTGCTCCCACAGCCGGCCCTGCGAGTCGAACGCCAGGCCCTGGACGTTGCGGTGCCCGTAGCTCCACACCGCGTTGTGGAACGGGTTGTCCGCCGGGATCGAGCCGTCCGGGTTGATCCGCAGCACCTTTCCGTTGGGGCTGCTGGTGTTCGACGCGTTGTCGCCGTTCTGCGCGTCACCCGTGCCGGCGAACAGGTAGCGGCCGTCCGGGCTGAAGCGCAGCCGGCCGCCGTTGTGGAACTTGTTGCGCGCGATGCCGCTCAGCAGGACCTGCTCGGTGCTCGTGGTCAGCGAGTCGGCGGCCGGGTCGTACTTGATCCGCACGATCCGGTTGTCGTTCGGCGAGGTGTGCATGATGTAGAGCCAGTGGTCGGACGCGTACGACGCCGGGTTGATCTCCAGCCCGGTCAGGCCGCCTTCGCCGTCGGTGCTCTGGACGTTCGGCACGGTCCCGATCGTCTTCTTCGCCCCCGTCTTCGGGTTCAGGTGGACGATGTCGTGCGCGTCGCGCTGGTTGTAGAGGATCGACCCGTCGGGCAGGGTCACCAGGCCCCACACGACGTCGTCGTCGGTGGCGACCTGCGTCGCCCCGCAGACGCCTTGCGACGGCGTGCAGCCCGAGCCGCCGGTGGTCGTGACGTCCAGGGCCGGCGTGCTCGGGTCGCTGAGGTTGCCGTTCGCGTCGACGGCCCGCACCTGCAGGTGGTACGTGGTGTTCGGGTTCAGGCCGCCGAGGGTGGTGCTCGCGGTGTCGGACGTCCCGACCTGGGTGCCGGAGTCGAAGATCCGGTAGCCGGTGACGCCGACGTCGTCGGTCGACGCGGTCCACGCGAGACCGATCGACGTGCTGGAGACCGAGGTGGTGTGCACGTTCCCCGGCACCGACGGCGGATTGTGGTCGTCCGACGGCGGTGTCTTCACCGAGAGCGTGCCGCTGGCCTGCGAGACGTTGCCCGCGGCGTCACGCGCGTTGACGTAGAAGCCGTAAGTGGTCTTCGGGTTGAGGTTGCCGCAGGTAGCCGTCAGGGCTCCGGTCGTGCTGGCGCAGAGCTGGCCGTCGCGGTAGACGTCGTAGCCCACGACGCCGCTGTCGTCGCTCGCCGCGGTCCACGAGATGGTCGCGCTGGTCGCGGTGACCGCGTCGAGCGTCGGCGTGCCGGGCTGCGTCGGCGGCGTGACGTCCCCGGTCGACCCGTAGACGCCGAACTCCTGCAGCGAATAGCCCTTCGACGCGTCGGTGCGGCAGCGTTTCGTGCCGTACACCCGGACATAACGACCGGTCCCGTCGAGGGAGGTCAGGTCTTCGACGCCGCCCTTCCCGGTGGTGGTCGCGTAGATCTTCGTCCACGTGACGTGGTCGGCGGAGGTGTCGATCTCGTAGGCGGTGGCGCAGGAAGCGTCCCACTGCAACCGGACACGGCTGACGTGCGCCGCCGCGCCGAGGTCGACGTAGATCCACTGTGGATCGACGCCGGCCGCGCTCGCCCAGCGGGTCGCCGAGTCGCCGTCGACCGCGTTCGCCGCCGGGCAGCACCCGCCCGACGACGACGCCGTCACCGGCTTTCCTTGTGACAAAAGGGAATCCGCGGCTCCCGCGGGGGTGATCGTCGCGGCGACCAGCGCGAGCGCGATCGCCCCCACGCGCATCCGTCTGCCCATTACCGTCCTCCATGAGTGCTGACGACGGCGGAGGTCGGAAAAAACCTTACGAGCGCGCCGACCGGCCGGTCAACCGGCATCCCGCTCAACGGGCAGCACCCGCCCGAGGAATCCCCGGATGTACCCGGCGATGGCGTCCAGGTGGGTCTCCAGCGCGAAGTGGCCCGAGTCGAGCAGGTGGATCTCGGCGTCGGGCAGGTCGCGGGCGTAGGCGCGGGCGCCGTCGGCGACGAAGATCGCGTCGTTGCCGCCCCAGACGGCCAGCAGCGGCACCCCGCTGGTCCGGAAGTACTCGTGGAACTTCGGGTACAGGCCGATGTTGTGGTGGTAGTCGGCGAGCAGCGCCATCTGGATCTCGGCGCCGCCCGGCCGGTCGAGCAGGGCCTGGTCGTGGATCCAGACGTCCGGGCTGACCAGCGCCGGGTCGGGGACGCCGTCGAGGTACTGCGCCTTCGTGGCCTCCAGGCTGACCATGCCGCGCAGGTCGTCCTCGGTCAGCGTGCCGGCGGCCAGCTTCTGCGGCAGGCCGGCGCCGAGGCCGTCGACGTAGGCGTTGCCGTTCTGCGTGACGATCGCGGTCACCCGTTCCGGGTTGCCGGCCGCGATGCGCAGGCCGACCGGGGCGCCGAAGTCCTGGATGTAGAGCGCGAAGCGGTCCAGGCCGATCTCGTCGAGCAGGCCGAGCGTGAGTTCGGCGAGCGCGTCGAAGGTGTAGGTGAACTCGGCCACCGGCGGCGCGTCGGACGCGCCCGCGCCGAGGTAGTCGGGCGCGACGACGTGGTAGCGGTCGGCCAGCGCCGGGATCAGGTGCCGGTACATGTGCGAGCTCGTCGGGAACCCGTGGAGCAGCACGATCGTGGGCGCGCCGGCGGGTCCGGCCTCCCGGTAGAACAGCCGGTGCCCGGCGACGGTGGCGAAGCGGTGGTGCACGGCGACCATCGGTCACTCCTCACGTCTCATGTTTATTGGCTTATTTATCCATGAGACGGCGTAGGCTGTCAACATGAAGGCCGGACTGAAGGAGGCGAACGTGGTCACTGCGGCACCCGGCGAGGAGCGCTCGCCCGCGCTGGCGCTGGTCAACACCCGCCGGCTGACCGCGGGCGGCGAGGTCGACGACCTGGCCGAGCCGCGAGCCGCCGCCGGGTGGCTGAGTCTGGCCGCCCCGCTCGGCGCGGACGACCTCCGCCGCGTCACGGACCTGCGGGCGGCGGTGCGCGAGCTGCTGGCGGCGGTGGCGGAGGACCGCGAGCCGGCCGCCGACGCCGTCGAGACGGTGAACGCGGCCGCCCGCGCCGACGCCGCCGCCCCGCAGCTCGCCTGGCCCCGGCGTGAATGGCGCAGCACGCGCCCGGGCACCGTCGACGAGGCGCTGGCCGCGCTGGCCCGCGACGCGATCGACGTCGTGACCGGCGACCTCGCCCCGCTGGTGCGCCCGTGCGAGGCGCACGGCTGCGTGCGGTTCTTCTTCCGCGAGCACGCCCGCCGCCGCTGGTGCTCGACGACGTGCGGTGACCGCGTCCGCGCGGCCCGCCACCAGCGGCTGGTGGTCGAGCGGCGCGAGACGCCGTCCGGGTAGCGTGCGTCACATGGAATGGACGCTCGAGGTGGTCGTGGTGCCGGTCTCCGATCTGGACCGCGCGAAGGCCTTCTACGCCGACCAGGTCGGTTTCACCGTCGACCACGACATGACGGTCGGCGAAGGCGCCCGGTTCGTCCAGCTGACCCCGCCGGGCTCGGGCTGCTCGGTGGTGATCGGCAAGGGCGCGGTGCCGGAGATGCCGCCCGGCTCGCTGAAGGGCCTGCAGCTCGTGGTCAACGACCTCCCGAAAGCCCACGCGATGCTGCGCGAGCGCGGCGTCGAGGTGAGCGACATCGAGGTCTTCGGCACGGGCGCGTGGGACGGCAAGGCCGACCTCGACAACGTGGGCTTCGTCCACTTCGCCGACCCGGACGGCAATGCGTGGATGGTGCAGCAGATCTCGTCGCGCAAGTAGCTAGTCGACCAGGGCACCGCAGCTGACGTTGACCGTCGAGGCCGTCATCGTGCGGGCCCGGTCCGACGCCACGAACGCCGCCACCGCGCCCACGTCCGCCAGCGTCGCCGTGCGGCCCAGCATCGTCTTGCCAGCGATGTTCGCCTCGATCGCCTCGCGGCCCGCGAAGTCCGCCGGGAGGGTCTCCGGGATGCCGCCGGTCCGCAGCGTCACCGCGCGCACGCTGTGCGGGCCCAGCTCCGCGGCCAGCTGGCGGCGCATGGCCTCGAGCGCGTGGAACGCGACCTGCAGCCCGCCCACCGAGAACTCGCGCACCGGTTCGCCCGCGCCGCCGAAGAACAGCAGCACGCCCGAGCGCTGTTTGACCATGTGACGAGCCGCCGCGCGGGCCGTCAGGAACTGGGTCCGGACCGCCGTCACGACCGGGCGCTCGTAGTCGGCGACGGTCATGTCGAGCAACGGCGTCCCCTGGACGTCGCCGTGGGCGATCAGGTTGAACGAGATGTCCAGGCCGCCCTCGGCGGCCACGGCGTCAGCGTGCTCGTCGACCGCCCGCTCGTCCAGGGCGTCCACCTCCGCCACGTCCGCCAGGCCGCCCGCCGCGCGGATCCGCTCGGCGACCACGTCGAGCCGCGCGCGCGTGCGGCCCGCGAGGAACACGCGCGCGCCTTCCTCGGCGAAGGCCGTGGCCACCGCCGAGCCGATCCGGCCACCGCCGCCGTAGACGATCGCGTTCTTGCCGTTGAGCAGGGTCATCGTGTCCCTCCGAAGTCCGGGTTCACCGGTGCGTCGAACGGGACCCGGCGAAATCGACGCGTCAGGGCCGCGGGACGCCCATCGGGTTCGGGACCGGCACGACGCCGGCGTCGATGACCGCCCGGCTGAGCGGGACGGCCAGCTCCAGCAGCCGGTCCAGGTCCTCGCCCAGCGCGTCCACCGGAGCCGACGCCAGGCGGTCGGTGTCCTCTTCGAGGCGGGTGCGCACCGCCGTCCCGGCGTTCGTCAGCCGGCCGCTCGCGTCCAGCAGGCCGCGGACCCGCAGGCGCTCGGCGGCCGCCGTCCAGTCGTCCTCGGTCCAGCCCCGGTGCGGCTGGACGTCGCCGCGGCCGACGACGCCGTCGCCGATGTGGGTCAGCGTGGTCTCCAGGCCGGTCAGCCCGGCGTGGACCGCGGCCAGGACGTGGCCGTCGCCGCGGTGCTCGCGCAGCACGGTCGCCGCCAGCCAGAGCCGGCCCAGCACGCCGGCCGGCCTGGGCACCGCGGACCACGCCGCGGCGAGAGGGCGGCCGTCGAACCGGCACGCGGCGGCGGCCCGCTCCAGCAGCGTCGTCAGTTCTTCGTGTCCGGACCCCAGCGTCCGGCCCAGCGCGGCTTCGACGGCGGCCAGCCGGGAGCCGAGCACGGCGTCCGGGGAGGCGAACGACCACGCGTCCGGCAAGGCCCGCGCGACCATCGCCGGGGCGAAGCCGAACAGCACGGACGTCGCCGGCGCGGGGCCGACCGGCCCCAGCGGCGCGAGACGGCCCGCGAAGTACCCCATCCAGTACCCGCGCAGGCCGGCCTCCTTCGCCGCGGCCGCCGTCTCCGGCGCGAAGTACACGACCGCGTGCAGGGGTTCGACGGCCGCCCACAGCCGCCGCGCCGGTGAAGGTGTCATGCCGCCATTCTCAGCCCCAGGCGACCGGCAGCTCCCGCACCCCGTAGACCAGCGTGTTGTGCTTGAACGCGAGGGATTCGCGCGGCACCGCGAGCCGCAGGTCCGGCACCCGGCGGAACAACCGCGTCAACGCCTCCTGCAGCTCGACGCGCGCGAGCTGCTGGCCGATGCACTGGTGCGCCCCGAAGCCGAACGCGACGTGCGTGCGCGGTGAGTCGCGATGGAAGTCGAGCTTGTCCGCGCCGGGGAACAGGTCTTCGTCGCGGTTCGCCGAGTTCAGCGCGGCCACCAGCCACTCCCCCGCCTTGACCGCCCGGTCGCCGATCTGGACGTCCGCGGTCGCGTACCGCAGCACGCCGAACTGCACGACGGACAGGTACCGCAGCAGCTCCTCGACCGCGCGCTCCGGCGCGGACAGCACGACGTCGCGCTGGGCCGGGTGGTCGAGCAGCACGAGCGTGCTGAGCGCGATCATGTTGGCCGTCGTCTCGTGGCCGGCCACCAGGAGGCTGAGGCCGAGCACGACGAGTTCCTCCATGGTGAGCGGGTCGCCGGTCTTCTCGCCGCGGGAAATCAGCCTGCTGAACAGATCGTCCCGCGGATTCCGTTGTTTGTCGGTGAACAGCTCGACGAGGAACGCGGAAAGCTCGTCGTAGGCCTGCTGGCCTTCCTCGCGGGTGGCGTCGGTGCTGACGAGCAACCCGCTCTGCCGCTGGAACCGCTCGCGGTCGGCGTACGGGACGCCGAGCAGTTCGCAGATCACCAGCGACGGGATCGGCAACGCGAAGTCCCGCACCAGATCGGCTTCCCCGGGCCGGGCGAGCATGGCGTCGAGGTGGCTCTCGACGAGCTCCTGGACGTACCCGCGCATCGCTTCCACGCGCCGCACGGTGAACTCCGCGATCACCATCTTCCGGATGCGCGAGTGCTCGGCGCCGTCCAGCTGGATGATGGAGCCGGGGCTGACGTCCTCGTCGAGGTCGGCGTTCGGGTTGACGTGCACCGAGGAAGCGCCGCGCGAGCTCATCGTGCGGTCGGCGAGCACCGCGCGGACATCGCTGTAGCGCGTCACGAGCCAGGCGTCCATGCCGGCCGGGCAGCGCACCTGCGACGTCGGCGCGGTTTCCCGCAGCGTGGCGTAGTTTTCGGGCGGGTCGAACGGGCATCCGGCCGGTCGTGCCGTCGGGAGGGCCGGGGTTGCGGATGCTGCCGTCACGGCGGATCACACCTCTCATCCGGTGGTCTGGACACTTCCACCATGGAGAGAACGGCGGCGGTCGTGGGACGTTCGACCCACTTCCGACCCGGATGGCCTAGCGGGCCCCGTACACCCCGCCGTTCACGTGGACCACCTGCCCGGTGACATGTCCCGCCTCCGGGGAAGCCAAGAACCCCACCACGGCCGCGACTTCCTCCGGCGTCCCCGCGCGCTTGTCGAACGCCACCGATACCCTCGCCGCCACCCATTCGTCGGAAACCGTGCCGTGGAAGAACTCCGTGTCGAGGGTGACGCCCGGCGCCACCACGTTCGCCGACCCCGCCGCGCCCAGCTGCCGCGCCAGGTCCGTGTTCCACGCCTCGATCGCCGCCTTCGCCGCGCCGTACGAGCCCGACCCCTGCTTCGCTGCGACGGACCCCAGCGTCACAACCCGCACGTTGTCCGCGAAGCGCGGCTTCAACGCCGTGGTCACCAATACCGCGGAAATGACGTTGGCGTCGAAGTTCGCGCGCCACGCGTCCGCCAGGCCCGCCAAACCCACCGGCGCCTCCCGGACGCGGTCGGTGTTGCCGCCGGCGTTGTTGACCAGGACGTCCACCCGCGAAGGCAGCTCCGCCAGCGCGGCCTGCACCGCCTCCGGGTCGCTCGCGTCGAAAGCCACCGCCCGCGCGCCGAGCTTCTCCGCCGCCGCTTCCAGTACGTCCTTGCGCCGGCCCGTGATGGTGACGCGCTCGCCCGCCGCCGCGAACCGGGCGGCGATCGCCAGCCCGATGCCCGTGCCGCCCCCGGTGACCACGACTTCCCGTTGTCCGCTCATGGCGTCATCTTCGCCGAGCGGATCCCCGGCGCGCGTGGTTTTCCCGGCGACCGGGACACGAAACCGGATTCGTTAGGAAACTTTACGAATAGGTCTTGACGGCGGCCCGCCGCCCGGCGAACCTGGACGCACGCCGCAGTCATCGTCCGCCCACCCCCTCCGGAGGCAGCATGACCCGGCGCGCGCTCGTGCTCGTCGTGACCCTGTTCCTCGCTCTCACCTCCGCGCTCGTCGGCGCGAGCACGGCGAGCGCGGCCACCACGCAGCCGACCTTCCTGACCTTCTACGGCTGGTGGGACAACACGCCGCCCGGCGGCGACATCTCCTACCCGCAGATCCACGACACCGCGGGCGGCAAGGGCAGCTACGCCGACCCGATCACCTTCGCCACCAGCAGCGACGAGCTCAAGCCCGGCACCAAGGTCTGGGTGCCGCGGGTGAAGAAGTACTTCATCATGGAGGACGGCTGCGACGAGTGTTCGCAGGACTGGAACGGCAAGGGCCCGAACGGCGGACCCGGCCTGCGTCACATCGACCTCTGGCTCGGCGGCAAGGGCGGCAGCGCCTTCGACGCGATCGACTGCGAAGACGCGCTCACGCACTACAACGCCGACAACACGCCGGTCATGGAGCCGGTGGTCGTCGACCCGCCGTCGAACGAGCCCTACGACGCGACGCCGATCTTCAACACCAGCACCGGTGAATGCTGGGGCGGCGCGCAGCCGAACACCACGGTCGGCCAGTACAAGAACAACTCCACCGGCACGTGCCTCGAAGCCCCGAGCAGCGGCACGACGCTGAAAGTGGCCGCCTGCACCGGAAGCGACGCCCAGCGGTTCACCTTCCACGGCGCCTTCCTCGTCATCAACGACAAGTGCGCAGGCATCTCGGGCAGTTCGATCGTGCTGCAGACCTGCACCGGCGGCCCGGCCCAGCAGTGGTCGATCAACCCCGACGGCACCATCTCCGACATCCAGACGAGCAAGAAGTGCTTCCGCGCCTCGGGCACGACGCTCACGGCGGGCAGCTGCTCCGGCACCCAGGCGCGCTGGACGTTCACCGCGGCGGGCAACACGTCCGGCATCAGCGTGACGCCGTCGTCGGTGTCGGTCGCCCCGGGTGCTTCGGCGACGGCCACCGTCACCGCCACGGACGCCGTCACGCTGTCCGCGAGCGGCACGCCCGCGGGTGTCACCGTGTCCTTCGCGCCGGCGTCGGTGCCGGCCGGCGGGTCCTCGACCGTCACGGTCGCGGCCGCCGCGAACGCCACCCCCGGCTCGGCGACGGTCACCATCACCGGCGGCGCGAAAACCGCTTCGCTGGGCGTCACCGTGACCGGCGGTGGAGGCACCGAAACCCTGCTCTCCCAAGGCAAGACGGCAACGGCGTCGTCGACGGAGTCGTCGTCCTACCCGGCGAGCGCGGCCTTCGACGGCAACCTGACCAGCACCCGCTGGGCGTCCAAGGAAGGCACGGCGAGCGAGTGGCTGCGCGTCGACCTCGGCGCCACCAAGCAGGTCTCGCACGTCAAGCTGACGTGGGAAGCCGCGTACGGCAAGGCGTACAGCATCCAGACGTCGGCCGACGGCACGACCTGGACGACGATCTACAGCACCACGACCGGCAACGGCGCGACCGACGACCTCACCGGCCTGGCCGGCAGCGGCCGCTACGTGCGGATGAACGGCGTCACGCGCGGCACGTCGTACGGCTACTCGCTGTACGAGATGCAGGTGTACGGCACGGCCTGAGTTGCCATTCCGGCAACGCAATTTGCCTCCTCGGTGACGTCCTCCGCATGCTGGGGGACGTCACCGAGGAGGAACCATGCCGCACGACCAGCCGATGATCGTCGAAGACATGCTCAAGCAGGAGTTCTGGGAAGCGATGTACCAGCGCGACGAGCACCGGATCTGGAGCGGGAACGTCAACCCCAACCTCAGCTCCGAGGTGGCCGGGCTGACACCCGGGCGCGCCCTCGACCTCGGCTGCGGCGAAGGCGGCGACGCGATCTGGCTCGCGAAGCAGGGCTGGACGGTCGACGGCGCCGACATCTCGACCGTCGCGCTCGCCCGCGCCGAAGAAGCGGGCAAGGAAGCCGGCGTCGACGTCCGCTGGCTCCACAAGAACATCCTCGAGTGGCAGCCGGAGGAGAGCTACGACCTGATCTCCGCGCAGTACATGCACCTGCCGCCGGACCTGCGCCGCGACGTCTTCGCCGCGGCGGCCGCGGCCGTCCGGCCGGGCGGGTCGCTGCTGGTCGTCGGGCATTCGCCGAAGGCCATGCGGGAGTTCGACGGCCAGAAGCCGCCGGAGGAGCTGTTCTTCGAGCCGGAGGAGATCACGAGCTACCTGGGCGACGCCTGGGAGTGGATCGTCGAGACGTGCGAGACGCGCGGCGAGGGTCACCACACCGACGCCGTCTACCGCGCGCGGCGCCTCGAAGCATGAGAAAGGCCCCTTTCACCTGCCCTCGACTCGGGTGAAAGGGGCCCTTCGGGGGTCGATCAGGCGAGCTGGAGGCCGTAAGCCTGCAGCTCGAGGGTGAGCGGGTAGAAGTAGCTGGTCACGGTGTCGCCGCCGGACAGCGTGCCGAGGCCCTTCTCGCCGTCGTAGGCCGGGCCGCCGGAGTCGCCGTGGTCGGTGTGGGCAGTGGTCCCGAACTCGTGGTTGAGCACGCCGACGTCGAAGTTGACCGACTCGTCGACCGAGGTGACCTCGCCGCTGCCGCCACCGGTGGTCGAGCCCTGCTTCTGGATCTGCTCGCCGACGGTCGGCTCGGCCGCGGAGGTGATCGCCTGGCCGGTGTTGATCTCGCCGGGGCCGGTGCCGTTCGGGCGGGTCAGCAGGCCGGAGTCGGCACCGGGGCAGTCGCTCTCGACGACCTGCGCGCCGGAGACGTCGCCGCCGGACCAGGTGCCGCCGAGGTTGGTGCAGTGGCCCGCGGTGAGCAGGAACGGCTGTCCGCCGCGCGTCACGTTGAAGCCGAGCGAGCAGCGGCCCTGGCTGTTCTGGATGGCGTCGCCGTCCTGGATGTGCAGTTCAAGCTTGCCGGTGCGGTGCTCGACGCGGACGCTGTCGCCGTACTTCGCGGCGGCGGCGGCGACCTTGTCCGAGGTCTCCTTGCTGGCGGCGTCGTAGACCTTCACGACGACCTGGTTGGTCTTGGTGTCGATGCCCCACGCGGTCTGCGGGACGTTCTTCACCGCGTCGAGCTGGTTCTTGACGCCGGTGAGGGCGGCGAAGGTGTGCTTGACCTTCTTCGCGGTGAGACCCGCGGCCCGCACCTGCTGCACGGCGGCGTCGTCGACGACGTTGACGACGGCTTTGCCGTTCTCGAGGTAGACACCCCCGGAAGCGGCGCCGAGCGCGTTCGCCACCTGGGTGGCACTGGTGATGGCCTGGGCCTGCATCGCGGCCAAGGCCAGCGGGGACGCGGTGGCCGCCGACGAGCAAACGCCCGCCGTCAGCGCGGCGGCCGACAAGACGGCGAAGGTCTTGAGGGCGGTCTTCCGGGGAGTCATCAACTTCCTCCAGGTAGCCGGTTCGAAGCCTGCGCCGGTCACTTTCGTTGCCAGGCAACCAACGCAACACCGACGAAGGTTGGTTAATAACCAGCAGATTCGGACATACCTCGCGTTCTGGACCGGTTGGCCGCAGCGACGTTGCTGCGTTCGGCGTAACAAAGGCCCGGTCTGCTGCGTGGAGGAGGCCGGCGGTAGGCCGACCGGCTCAGCCCTCGGGCTACCGAACGTCATGAACGAGTCGTTCATGACGACCCGGGGGCGCGCGGCTCGGGCATGGACCGGCTGCTGTCGCGCGGCCCGGAGCCTGCTGAGCCCATCGGCCTCGCCCCGCTCAACGGTGGCGAGCGGCCCAAGCCCTGGCCGGGCGGGTCGTTCATGCCATCCCCTGGCACCCCGAGGTCCTGAATGAGTCATTCAGGACCGGACCGGCTCAGCCCTTCGGCCACCGGACGTGGTCCTCGTACCCCGGGTTCTTCCGCAGATACCCCGCGATGAACGGGCAAACCGGCACGATCGTCCGTCCCTTCGCCACGACGTCGTCGAGCGCCCCGGCCGCCAGTACCTTCCCCAGCCCCTGCCCGGCGAACGCGTCGTCGACCTCGGTGTGGGTGAACACCGTCAGGTCGCCGCGCTCGTCGTAGTACGCCGCGCCCGCGAGCTTGTCTCCCACCCACACCTCGTAACGGCCCTCGTCGGGGTTGTCGACCACTTCGGCCATGCCACCGCTCCCTTCGCCTGGGGTACTCCCCCATCGTGCGACGGCCGGGCGCGGCGTGCCGACCGGGTCGTGCACGTCACTGGGCCGGCCGGGGGACGTGCCCGGCCCGTTCGTGTGCTTCGCGCCGGAGCCCCTTGGCGCGCCCGGCGGGTTTTGGTTGCCTCACGGGGTGCCCGAGCAGCCGTTCGTCCTCCCCGAGTTCTACATGCCCTACCCGGCGCGGCTGAACCCGCACCTGGAGCGGGCCCGCGCGCACAGCAAGGCGTGGGCGCGCGGGATGGACATGATCGACGTCCCGCAGCACGGCACCGTCATCTGGACCGAGCACGACCTCGACTCCCACGACTACGCCCTCCTCTGCGCCTACACCCACCCGGACGCCGGCGCGGCCGAGCTCGACCTCATCACCGACTGGTACGTCTGGGTCTTCTACTTCGACGACCACTTCCTCGAGCTCTACAAGCGCACCGGCGACATCGAAAGCGCGCGCGCCTACCTCGACCGGATCGACCTCTTCATGCCCGCCGAAGGCGAGATCACCGCGACGCCGGAGAACCCGGTCGAGCGCGGCCTCGCCGACCTGTGGGACCGCACGATCCCGCACCGCTCGGCCGCGTGGCGGCGCCGGTTCGTCGACAGCACGAAAGCTCTGCTCGAAGAGTCGTTGTGGGAACTGGCGAACATCAACGAAGGCCGCCTCGCCAACCCCATCGAGTACGTCGAGATGCGGCGGAAGGTCGGCGGCGCGCCGTGGTCGGCGAACCTCGTCGAACACTCGGTGCACGCCGAAGTCCCGGACGCGATCGCCGCGACGAGACCGATGGAAGTCCTGCGCGACTGCTTCGCCGACGGCGTCCACCTGCGCAACGACCTCTTCTCCTACCAACGCGAAGTGCAGGACGAGGGCGAGCTGTCCAACGGCGTGCTCGTGTTCGAGAAGTTCCTCGGCCTCTCCACGCAGGAGGCGGCCGAGGCCGTCAACGACCTCATCACCTCACGGCTGCACCAGTTCGAGCACACGGCGCTCACCGAGGTCCCCGCGCTCTTCGACGAGCACGGCGTCGACCCGGCGGCGCGCGCGGCGACGTTCGCCTACGTCAAGGGCCTGCAGGACTGGCAGTCCGGCGGCCACGAGTGGCACCTGCGGTCCAGCCGGTACATGAACAAAGGCGCCCTCGACGACCGGCCGCCGGCCGCACGGATCCTGTCGTCGGTGCTCGCCACCGCCCCGCAGCGGCTGCGGGCCTACAGCCACTCGCCGTTCAGCGAGGTGCGGGTGGCGCGCCCGGCCGTCGAGCCGCCGTTCCCGGTGCGGCTGAACCGGCACCTGGACGCGTGCCGTCGCCGAAACGTCGACTGGGCACGCACGACGGGCCTGCTCGACGGCGTCGTGTGGGACGAGCGCAAGCTGCGCGCCGCCGACCTGCCGCTGTGCGCGGCGGGCATCCACCCGGACGCGACCGCCGAGCGCCTCGACCTCACCAGCGACTGGCTGACCTGGAGCACCTACGCCGACGACTACTTCCAGGAGGTCTTCGGCGCGACGCGCGACCTCGCCGCGGCGAAGGCGTGGCGCGAGCGCCTGAAGCTGTTCATGGGAGACGGCCCGGCGCCGCTGAACCCCGTCGAAACCGCGCTCGCCGACCTCTGGCCGCGGACGGACGACCGCGACGCGGTGCGCAAGGCCGTCGAGTCGATGACCGGGAGCTGGCTGTGGCGGCTGGCGAACCTGGCCCAGAACCGGATCCCCGACCCCATCGACCACATCGAGATGCGGCGCCGGACGTTCGGCGCGGACCTCTCGATGGCCCTGACCGCCCCGAAGGCGCGGCCGGCGCTCAAGCACCTCGCGGCCGACTACGGCGGCCTGCTCAACGACCTGTACTCCTACCGCAAGGAGATCCAGCACGACGGCGAGCTCGACAACGGCGTCCTCGTCGTGCGGAACTTCCTCGGCTGCTCGGAGGAACGCGCCTTCGCGGTGGTCGCCGACCTGGCCGAAGCGCGGCTCGCGGAGTTCCGCCACGCGGGGGACGCGTCGCTGCGGGACTGGCTGGCGGGCGTGGCGCACTGGCACGAGCACGCCGGCCGGTACACCGGCACCGAGCTGGGCCACCACCCGCGGTTCAGCGGGCCGACCGGGCTCGGGACGTCGTCGCTGCGGATCTCGTCCCTGCTGCCCGCGGGCCGCTGAGGTGCCGACCGACAAGCAGGTGCGGATCGCCGAGCTGCTCCACGAGATCGGCATGCACCGCGAGGCCGAGCAAGCGCTGCGCACGGACCTGCGCGCGAGGTGGCGCCGCATGCGCCGGCGGCTCCGGAGGCAGGCGCGGCTGCGGCGCCGGAGGTAGCGCGTCACCGGGCAGCGTTGCCCGCGCCACTCCGCCGGGCGTTCGCCGGGGGCGAGGGCGATACTCGACACCGTGAGCGGCTTCAACCTGCGTTTCCTCGGCCATTCGACCGTCCGGCTCGAACTCGCCGGCCGGGTCGTGCTGACCGATCCCGTGCTCACCGCACGCGTCGGCGGGCTCGTCCGGGTCGTGCCGCCACCACCGCCGGCCGCCTACGCCGGCGTCGACCTCGTCCTGCTCTCCCACCTGCACGGCGACCACCTGCACCTGCCGTCGCTGAAGCTGCTCGGCCGGGACACCCGGATCGCCGTCCCGCGCGGGGCGGGGGCCTGGCTCGCCGGGAAGGGCTTCCGGAACGTCGAGGAGATCGCGCCCGGCGAGACCCTGACCGAGGGCGGCCTCACGGTCACCGCCACCGAAGCCGTCCACTCCGGACACCGGTGGGGCCCGCGGCTGACCCACGGCCCGCAGAGCCCGGCGCTCGGGCACCTCGTCGAAGGCGACGGCACGACGGTCTACGACGCCGGCGACACCGACCTCTTCGCCGGGATGGCGGACTACGGCCCGGTGGACGTCGCCCTGCTGCCCGTCTGGGGCTGGGGGCCGAACCTCGGGCCGGGTCACCTGGACCCGGCCCGCGCCGCGAAAGCCGCCGAAGTCACCCGCGCCCGCGCCGCCGTGCCGGTGCACTGGGGCACCCTCGCCGTCCCCGGCCTGAAGCGGACCGCCCGGATGCGCCGCCTGCTCGCCGACCCGCCGCGCGTGTTCGCCGCCGAGGTGAAAGCCGCCGGCGGAACCACCGAGGTGCTGTTCACCGAGCCCGGCGCCGAGGTCGCGCTCCCCGCGCGCGAGGACCGGGCGTGAACTGGACCGACCCGGCCGCCATCGGGTACCCGGCCGTGTTCGGCGGCGTGCTGCTCGGCTCGATCATCCCGATCGTGCCCACCGGCGCGGTGGTCGGCGCCGCGGCCGCCGTCGCCACCACCACCGACCACCTGTCCCTGCCGCTGGTCATCGTGCTCGCCGTGCTCGGCGCGTACGTCGGCGACGTCGTGACGTTCGGGATCCCGCGCCTGGGCAGCGAAGCCGCGTTCCGCTGGATCAGCCGCCGCCAGCCCGCCGAACGGCTCGAGAAGGCCCGTGACCAGTTCACCCGCCGCGGCTGGCAGCTCGTGGTGATCGGCCGGCTCGTCCCGGCCGGCCGGATCCCGGTGCTGCTCGCGGCGGCCGCGCTGGGCTACCCGTGGCGGCGGCTGCTGCCCGCCGCGCTCGTCGCGTGCGTGCTCTGGGCGACCGCGTACAGCTTGCTCGGCATCCTCAGCGGGGGCATCTTCGACTCGCCGCTCGTCGCGACGCTGCTGGCGACGGTGCTCGTCCTGCTGGTCACCGTGCTGCTGAACCTGGTCTCCCGGTGGCGCCGCAAAACCAAGGAGAAGGTGTGACGACGACCGCGCCGAAGGGCCGACTGCTGCGGGGCGGCCGGGCCGTCGCCCGCATCCTGCTGGTGTGGGCCGCGGTGACCGGGGCGCTGCGCCTGCTCGACGTCCTCCTGCCCGGCTTCCGCATGACGCACTGGTGGCAGCCCACGGTGTGCGCGCTGGTGCTGGGCGTGCTGGTCGCGTTCGTCTGGCCGCTGGCCATGCGGATCGCCTACCCGCTGGCGTTCTTCACGTTCGGGCTCTTCGGGTTCCTGCTGCTCGGCGCGGGCACCCTGGCGGTGTTCCGGACGATCCCCGGCGTCGAGCTGGTCGGCTTCCGGACCGCCGTGATCGTCACCGTCGCCATGGCCGGCGTCGGCGCGCTCATCTCGACGGCGCTGGCCGTCGACGAGGACGAGATCTTCTTCCGCCGCGCCGCCCGGCGCCGCCGTCGCCACACCCCCGAGCCCGGCGCGGCCGACCAGCCGCCCGGCGTGGTGTTCCTGCAGATCGACGGCCTCGGGTACGACACCGTCCGGCGCGCGGTCCGCGACGGCGACATGCCGACGTTCGCCGCCTGGCTCGCCGAAGGCAGCCACACGCTCACGCCGTGGCACACCGACTGGAGCTCCCAGACCGGGGCGAGCGTCTGCGGCATCCTGCACGGCTCCAACCACGACATCCTCGGTTTCCGCTGGTACGAAAAGGACCGTGACCACGTGATGGCGTGCGCGCACCCGACCGACGCGGCCGAGATCGAACGGCGGCACTCCGACGGGCGCGGCCTGCTCTCGGGCGACGGTGCCAGCCGCGGCAACCTCTTCTCCGGCGACGCCGGTCACGTCAGCCTCACCATGAGCTCGATCCCGGTGCTGGTGCCGAAGAAGCTGCGCCACCGCCGCCGCGACCGGCTCGGCGCGGGCTACTACGCCTACTTCGCGAACCCGGTCAACGCGCTGCGCACGTTCGTCGTCGCGCTCGTCGACGTCTTCCGCGAGATCAACGCGTCGGTGCGCCAGCGCCGGGCCGGCGTGGTGCCGCGGGTCCCGCGCGGCGGCTGGTACCCGCTGGCCCGGCCGGGCACGACGGTGATCGCGCGCGACGTCGTCGTCTCGGCCATCCTCGGCGACATGCTGGCCGGACGGCCGGTCGTGTACGCGGACTTCCTCGGCTACGACGAGGTCGCGCACCACTCCGGCATCGAGCGGTTCGACACGCTGTCGGTGCTGCGCTCGATCGACCAGCAGATCGCGCGGCTGCACCGGGCTTCGCGGCTCGCCCCGCGCCGCTACCACGTCGTCGCGCTGTCGGACCACGGCCAGACGCAGGGCCAGGCGTTCTCCCAGCGGTTCGGCGAGACGATCGAGGCGTACGTCGGCCGGCTGTGCGGCGGGTCGCCATCCGCGTCCGCCGGTAAGAGGCGGCAGGCCGAAAGCTGGCAGATCAACGCGGCGCTGGCGGAGGCGACGAAGAGCGGCGGCCTGATCGCGCGCCGGCTGCGCGCCCGGGTGGAGGACGCGGAGTGCGCCGACGACCGGCCGCGCACGACGTCCGGCTCCCCCGGCGCGGTGACCCGCGTGGCGCCGGGCGTGGTGGCGGTCGTGTCCGGGCACGTCGCGATGGTGTCGTTCACCGACCACGAGGGGCGCGTCGAGCTGGAGACGATCGAGCGGGAGTTCCCGGACCTGCTGCCGTCGCTGGTCGACCACCCGGGGGTCGGGTTCCTGCTGGTCCGCAGCCGCGAGTTCGGCCCGGTGGTGCTGGGCCGCGACGGCCTCCACCGCCTGGCGACGGGCGTGGTGATCGGCGAGGACCCGCTGCTGCCGTACGGCCCGCACGCGGCGGACCTGATCCGGCGGGTGGACACGTTCCCGCACTGCGCGGACGTGATGATCAACAGCCGCTACGACCCGGACTCGGACCAGGCGTCGCCGTTCGAGACGCACGTGGGTTCGCACGGCGGCCTCGGCGGGCCGCAGCAGCGGGGGTTCGTGGTGCACCCGCGGGAGCTGGCGCCGCTCGGCGAGGTCGTCGGCGCGGAAGCGCTGCACCAGGTGTTCCGCGGATGGCTGACCGAGCTGGGTCACCCGTCACCCGTTCCCGACGCTGTTTCGGAGGTTGTTTCGTGAGTTTGACGGTGTACGGCGCGTCCTGGTGCCCGGACGTGAAGCGCAGCCGCGCGCTGCTCGACCGCGAGGGCGTCGAATACTCCTATGTGGACGTCGAGGCCGACGCGGCGGCCGAAGCCCGGGTCCGCGAACTGCAGGACGGCGCGCGCCGGATCCCGACGATCGTCTGGGACGACGGAAGCTTCCTGGTCGAACCGTCCGACGACGAACTGAGCGCGCGGCTGTGAAGCTGCTGCGGGACCTGCCGCTCGGCACGCGGGTCGTGGTCCGCTACCGGATCGAGGGCGGGTTCACCGACGCGCTCGGCGATCTGGTGGCGCGCGACTCGGCGACGTGCACGGTGGAGACCCGGCGCGGCCCGGTGGTGGTGGCGTTCGACGCCGTCACCCTGGCCAAGCCGGTGCCCCCGCCGCCGGTGCGGCAGTCGAAGTTCGACACGCTGGTCGCCGAAGCCGAAGCGGTGTCGGTCGACGGCTGGGACTTCTCCTGGCTCGACGGCCGGGCCACCGAAGCCCGCCCGTCCTGGGGCTACCAGCGCCTGCTGGGTGCCCGGCTCGCCCAGGCCGAGGCGGCGCTGGACATCGAGACCGGCGGCGGCGAGGTGCTCGACGGCTGTCCCGCTCTGCCACGGTTGATGGCGGCGACCGAGTCGTGGCCGCCGAACGTGGCGCGCGCTTCGGCTCGTCTCCGTCCGCGCGGGGTCGTGGTCGTGGCCACCGAGGGCCTCCCCTTCGGCGACGACGTGTTCGACCTGGTCTCCAGCCGTCACCCCGTGACGACCGATTGGGCCGGGATCGCCCGCGTCCTGCGCCCCGGCGGCAGCTACTTCTCGCAGCAGGTCGGCCCGGCGAGCGTGTTCGAGCTGGTGGAGTTCTTCCTGGGCCCGCAACCATCCGAGGGCCGCAACAGCCGTCACCCGGACCGAGCCGTGGCGGCCGCTGCCGACGCGGGCTTGGAGGTGGTCGATCTGCGCTCGGAGTCGCTGAGGACCGAGTTCTTCGACATCGGCGCGGTGGTGTACTTCCTGCGCAAGGTGATCTGGATGGTCCCGGGGTTCACGGTGGAGCAGTACCGGCCGCGGCTGAGGGAACTGCACGAGCTGATCGAGCGCGACGGCCCGTTCGTCGCCCACACGACGAGGTTCCTCATCGAGGCCCGGAAGCCTTGACGATCGCCGCTTCGACGCCGTCCAGCAGCAGTTCCACTCCCGCTTCGAACGCCAGCCTCGCCTCTCGCTCCAAGTAGGGCTCGTCGGAGGCTTCGACCGATGGCTCCAACCGGGCCACCGTCGGGAACCGCGCCGGCAAATCCGGGACCAGCTCCCCCAGCAGCGCGGACCGCGCGCCCCACCAGTCCTCTTCGGACAGTCCCGTCTCGTGCGCCGCCTGGCGGGACTCCGCTGCCGCCTGGACCGAGCCGCGGACCACGTTGAACAGCGCCGACACCACCCAGCGGACCCGTGTCAGCGGCAGCCCCGTCGACGCCAGCACCGACAGCAGCGTCTCCTGGACGTGGAACTCCCCCGGCCCGAGCACCGGGCGCGCCGGGGAGACCTGCAGCAGCCACGGGTGCCGCAAGTGCAAGTCCCACAAGGCGCCGGCCAGGGCGACAGCCGCCGCGCGCCAGCCCGAAGACGTCGGATAAGACGACGGCAGCTCCCCCAGCGTCCGGTCGTACATCAGGTCGACCAGCTCGGTCTTGCCCGGCACGTACGTGTACAACGCCATCGCCGTCCGGCCGAGCCGCTCGCCCACCGAACGCATCGACAGCGCCGCCATGCCCTCGGCGTCGGCGATGTCGATCGCCGCCGCGACGATCGCTTCCACGGACAGGCCCGGCTTGGGTCCCGGGCCCGTGCGCGGCGCGACCACGCGCGGCCCCCACAGCAGCTCCATGGACCGCCGGGCGTCGCCCTGACCCGCGAAGACGACCACCTTGCCGACTCCTTACACCCTAAAGTATTGTACGATCGAGAATCACTTTACAGCCTAAACTATCAAGAAGGACGGTATGACCTCACCCAGGCGGGCCGCCGACACCCACGACGTGATCGAGGTCCGGGGGGCCCGGGAGAACAACCTGACCGGCATCGACCTGGACATCCCGAAGCGCCGGCTCACGGTGTTCACGGGCGTGTCCGGCTCCGGCAAGTCGTCCCTGGTCTTCGGCACCATCGCGGCTGAGTCCCAGCGGCTGATCAACGAGACCTACAGCGCCTTCCTCCAGTCGTTCATGCCGAGCCTGTCGCGCCCGGACGTCGACCTGCTGGAGAACCTCAGCGCGGCCATCGTCGTCGACCAGGAGCGGATGGGCGCCAACTCGCGCTCCACCGTCGGCACCGCGACCGACGCCTACGCCATGCTGCGGATCGCCTTCTCGCGCCTGGGCGAACCGCACGTCGGCACGTCCGGCGCGTTCAGCTTCAACCTGCCCGAGGGCATGTGCCCGGCGTGCGAGGGCCTGGGCCGGGTGTCCGACCTCGACGTCCACGCCCTGCTCGACTTCGACCTTTCCCTCCACGAGGGCGCGATCCAGGTGCCGGGCTTCACGCCGGACACCTGGTACGTGCAGACCTACCTGTCCTCCGGCTTCTACGACCCCGACGCCAAGATCCGCGACTTCACGCCGCAGCAGCTCGACGACCTGCTGCACAAGGACTCCTGCAAGGTGAAGGTGGGCAAGACCAACGTCACCTACGAGGGCCTGGCGGTGAAGGTCCGGCGGCTCTACCTGCACAAGGACGTCGAGTCGCTGCAGCCGAAGCTGCGTGCGTTCATCGAGAAGGCCGCGACCTTCAAGACCTGCGACGCCTGCGGCGGCGCCCGGCTGAACCAGGCCGCGCTGTCGGCCAAGATCGACGGCAGGAACATCGCCGACTGCTCCGCGATGCAGATCAGCGACCTCGCCGAGTTCGTCCGCAACCTCGACGCGCCGTCGATCCGGCCGCTGCTGGGCAACCTGCGCGACACCCTCGACTCGCTGGTCGAGATCGGCCTCGGCTACCTCTCCCTGGACCGCGAGTCCGCGACGCTCTCGGGCGGCGAGGCGCAGCGCGTCAAGATGGTGCGGCACCTGGGATCGAGCCTCACCGACGTCACCTACGTCTTCGACGAGCCGACCGTCGGGCTGCACCCGCACGACATCGAGCGGATGAACAACCTGCTGTTGTGCTTGCGCGACAAGGGGAACACGATCCTGGTCGTCGAGCACAAGCCGGAGACGATCCGGATCGCCGACCACGTCGTCGACCTCGGCCCCGGCGCGGGCACCGACGGCGGCCGGCTCTGCTACACCGGCAGCGTCGACGGCCTGCGCGCGTCCGGCACGCTCACCGGGCGCCACCTCGACCACCGGGTCACGCTCCGGGAGGAAGTCCGCACGCCCACCGGGCACGTCTCCATTACCGGCGCCAAGCTGCACAACCTGCGGGACGTCAGCGTGGACGTCCCGCTCGGCGTCCTGACCGTCGTCACCGGCGTGGCCGGGTCCGGGAAGTCGTCGCTGATCCACGGCTCCCTGGCGCACCGCGACGACGTCGTCGTGGTCGACCAGTCGGCGATCCGCGGCTCTCGCCGGTCCAACCCGGCGACCTACACCGGCCTGCTCGACCCGATCCGCACGGCGTTCGCCAAGGCCAACGGCGTCAAGGCGAGCCTGTTCAGCGCCAACTCCGAAGGCGCCTGCCAGCACTGCAAGGGGCTCGGCGTCATCTACACGGACCTGGCGATGATGGCCGGGGTCGCGTCGGTCTGCGAAGAGTGCGAGGGCAAGCGGTTCACGCCCAAGGTGCTCACGTTCGAGCTGCGCGGCAAGAACATCAGCGAAGTCCTCGCGATGTCCGTCGCCGAAGCACGCGAGTTCTTCGCCACGGGCACCGCGCGGACGGTCCTCGACCGCCTCGCCGACGTCGGCCTCGGCTACCTGACGCTCGGCCAGCCGCTGACCACGCTCTCCGGCGGCGAGCGGCAACGGCTCAAGCTGGCGATCCGGATGGCCGAGAAGGGCTCGACGTACATCCTCGACGAGCCGACGACCGGGCTGCACCTCGCCGACGTCGACCAGCTCCTCGCGCTGCTCGACCGGATCGTCGACGCGGGCAACACGGTGCTCGTGATCGAGCACCACCAGGCCGTGATGGCGCACGCCGACTGGCTGATCGACCTCGGCCCCGGCGCCGGCCACGACGGCGGCCGGATCGTCTTCGAAGGGACCCCGGCGTCCCTCGTCGAGCACGCGTCGACGCTGACGGCCCGCCACCTGCGCGAATACCTGGGGAAGCCGTGAACCCGACGGGCCTGCTCGAAGTGAGGGCGGTGCGCCGCCCGACGCCGCGCACCGTGCGCGTCACGTTCACCGGCGCCGGGTTGCGCGAACTGGCGGCGTGGCCCGACCAGCAGCTCAAGCTCCTGTTCCCGCCGCCGGGCCGCCCGGTGCGGCTGCCATCGACGGACGACGACGACGTCATGCGCTGGTACCAGGCGTACCTGGCGATCCCCGAAGCCGAGCGGCCGGTGATGCGCAGCTACACGGTGCGCTCGCGGGACGGCGACACGATCGACGTCGAGTTCGTGCTGCACTCCGGCCACACCGACGGCCCGGCGACGGCCTGGGCGCGCACGGCGGCGCCCGGGGACGTCCTCGGCCGGTACGGCCCGGACGCCGCGTACCGCCGTCCACTGTCCACAGCGGACACGCTGCTGCTGGCCGGGGACGAGACCGCGGTGCCGGCCATCGCCACCATCCTGTCCGAAGTGGACAACGCCGTGGCGTTCGTCGAAGTGGCGGACGCGGCGGAGGAGCAACCGCTGCCCGTCCACTGGCTGCACCGCGACGGCGCACCCCACGGGGCCAAGCTGCTCGACGCCGTGCGCGGTCTTGCCCTGGCGCCGGGGTCGGCCGCGTGGCTCGCGGGCGAGGCGGGGATGGTGCGGGCGCTGCGCCGTCACCTCGTGAACGAGCGGGGGTTCGACAAGCGGGACATCGAGTTCACCGGCTACTGGCGGCGCAAGCTGACCCAGGACGACGCGCCGACAGCGGAGGACCTCGCCGACGCGCGGGAAAAGCAGGCCGGCTAGTGGCAGACTCGGCCGGGTGCGCGCGGAACTGACGGCATCGGGCATCGACCCGGCTTCGGTGGTGACGGCCGAGAAGATCGGCGGCGGAACGTACAACACGGCGATCCGCCTGGAGCTCGCGGACGGGCGGCGGCTGGTGCTGAAGATCGCGCCGTCCGGCCCCGGGCTCACGTACGAACACGACCTCCTGGCCACGGAGGCGGAGTACTACCGGCGGGCGTCGGGCCCGCTGCCGTCCGTGGTCGGGGCGGGGCCCGGTTTCCTGCTGATGACGGAGCTGCCGGGCGTCCCCTGGTCCCAGGTCGCCGACGGGCCGCGGCCGCACCGGGAGCTGGGCGAGATCGTGGCCGGGCTGCACGCCGTCACCGGCGACGGCTTCGGCTACCCGCAGGACCCCCTGCACCCGACGTGGCCGCAGGCGTTCACGGCGATGGCGGACGCGATCCTGGCCGACGCCGTCCGCTACGGCGTCCACCTCCCGCGCCCGGCGGCGGAGATCGCGCACCTGGTGCGCCGGCACGAGCCGCTGCTGGAGCTGGTCGAGACCCCGGTGCTGGTCCACTTCGACCTGTGGGACGGCAACATCCTCCTCGACGACGGCCGCGTGTCGGGGATCATCGACGCCGAGCGCGCGTTCTGGGGCGACCCGGCGGCGGAGTTCGTCTCACTGGGACTGTTCCGCGACCTCGACCCGGGGTTGCTCGAGGGCTACCGAGCGGCGGGCGGGCCGGTGAAGTTCGGCATGCCGGTGTGGGCGCGGGTGGGGCTGTACCGGGTGTACCTCGACCTGATCATGCTGGTGGAGATGGTGCCCCGCAAGGACGACGACGCCGACCGCGCCCGGTTCCTGTCGGCCCGCCTCGGCCGGCACGTCGACGCCCTGCAGCGCGCGGTGTGATCACCAGGTGACCGGCAGGCAGTGCACCCCGTAGACCAGCATGTCGTCCTTGAAGGCCAGCTCCTCCACCGGCACCGCGAGCCGCAGCCCCGGGATGCGCCGGTACAGGGTTCCGTACACCACCTGCAGCTCCACCCGCGCCAGCGTCTGACCGAGGCACTGGTGCACCCCGTACCCGAACGCCACGTGGTGGCGGGCCTCGCGCGTCACGTCCAGGCGGTCCGGGTCGGCGAACACCGCGCCGTCGCGGTTGGCGACATCGCCCGCCGCGATCACGCCCTCGCCCGCGCGGATCACCTCGCCGCCGAGCTCGATGTCCTCGACCGCCACCCGCCGGCGCCCGGTGTGCGTGATGTTCAAGTAGCGCAACAGTTCCTCGACCGCGCGGCGCAGCAGGTCCGCGTCGCCCGCGCGCACCAGTTCGAGCTGGTCCGGGTGCTCCAACAGCGCCACCGTGCCGAGCGCGATCATGTTCGCCGTCGTCTCGTGGCCGGCCACCAGCAGCAGCTGCCCCATCGACGCGACCTCTTCGGCGCTCATGCGCCCGGTCGCGTACTGGGACACCGCCAGCTTGCTCAGGACGTCGTCGCCCGGGTCGGCGACCTTCCGCTCCACCAGTCCGCCGAGGTACGCCAGCAGTTCTTCGGTCGCCTGCACCGACTCGGCCGGTGTCGCGTTCGTCGACACCATCACCTTCGTGATGTCCTGGAACAGCTCCCGGTCCTCGTACGGCACGCCGAGCAGCTCGCAGATCACCAGCGACGGCACCGGCAGCGCGAACGCCGTCACCAGGTCGACCGGTTTCGGGCCGGCCAGCAGGTCGTCAACGAGGTCGTCGACGATGCGCTGGATCGCCGGGCGCAGCGCCTCCATCTTCTTGACGAGGAAGTCGCCGGTCAGCAGGCGCCGCTGGGCCGCGTGCTCGGCGCCGTCCATGGTGATGAACGACTTGGCGCGCTTCCGCCGCGCGGCCGAAGCCGCGCTCTGGTGCGGGTAGCCGGACCGGTCGGAGTCGGCGCTGATCCGCGAGTCGCGCAGCACGGCGCGGACATCGTCGTAGCGCGTGACCAGCCACGGCGTGCTGCCGTTCCACAGCCGCACGCGCGACACCGGCGGCAGCTCGCCGAGCTCGGCGGGCGGATCGAAGGGACACCGCCGGGTCATCGGAAACGCGGGCACGCCGTCCACCGGATACCTCCCGAAGCTGCCGGAAATTTACATAGCTATGCTAAGCATCTTCGGGGGTTTCCGCCACAGTCCAATCAGGCGACGACCACCCGGCTCTCGCGGCGCCGGCCGTTGTCGGTGGTGAGCGCCCTCGCCGCGGCGGTGGTGGTCACCGTCGGCATCCTCAACTTCCGCGCCAAGGGCCTCACCGGGATCGACGCGGTCGTCGCCCCTCGCCTCGCCGACCCATCGCCGGTCTGGCGGCAGTTCGCCGAAATCCTCGACGTCGGCGGGGACCCACTGGCCTCAACCCTCGTGGTCACGGCGGTCACCTTCGGCCTGTACCGCGTCCGGCGGCCCAGGACGGCGCTGCTGACCGCGTCCGGAGTCCTGGCGACCGCGGTGGCGACGACGGTCCTGAAGCCGGTGACCGGCCGTGTCATCCACGACGAGTTCCTGTCCTACCCGAGTGGCCACACGGCGTTCGCCACCGCACTGAGCCTGCTGGCCGGCCTCGTCCTGGCCGACCACCTGGCCCTCGTCCGGAGCCCTGCCATGTGCCTCGTGCTGGGATGCGCGGCGGCGGGCGGAGCCCTGATGGGCTGGGCCCAGGTCGCACTCGAAGCGCACTACCCGACCGACGTGCTCGGCGGCTTCTGCGCCGCCCTGGCCGTGGTGCCCGCGACAGCCTGGGCCGCGGACCGGAGGACGACCCGCATCCGACCGCGGCGCCCTGCTGATCAGGCGAACACCAGCGACACCAGCTCGTCCACGAACGGTTCCACCAGCTCCGCCCCCGTCCGGTTCAGGACGCTGTGGAACAACGCCACCCGCCCGTGCGCGCCCACGAACACCACCGCCGCTGCCCGTCCCGGTGTTACCCGCAGCGTGTGACCGGCCTCGACGCACCTCT
Source organism: Amycolatopsis sp. NPDC101161 (assembly GCF_044768185.1). Lineage (NCBI taxonomy): Bacteria > Bacillati > Actinomycetota > Actinomycetes > Pseudonocardiales > Pseudonocardiaceae > Amycolatopsis > Amycolatopsis sp. NPDC101161. The sequence continues at coordinate 123,879 of NZ_JBIWPI010000005.1, read as the reverse complement.
CGAACCCCGCCGCCAGCCGATCGATCACGTCCAGGAGCGGACCTTCCGCCGGGCCGCCCGGCTCGGCCCGGGACGCCCCGTTCGCGAGCATCAGCCGGTAATGCCCCGGGTTCTCCATCGCGAACGTGCAGTACGCGTGAATCTGCGCCCGGACGCGGCCGACCACGTCGGTTTCGCCGAGCGTCTCCTCGGCCGCGCGCATCGATTCCGCGAGCCTCGCGTATTCGTGGTCGAGCAGTCCGCGCACCAATTCCGCGCGATCGGAAAAATGCTGGTAGATGCTCGCCGGGGCGATGCCGACCGCGCGCGCGACGCCGCGGATCGTCAGCCCGTCTTCCCCGCCGAGCTCGGCCAGCAACCGCGCGGCCGCCGCCAGGATTTCCCCGCGCAGCCGTTCGCCCTCACCCCAGCGGTTCCTCGTTCGGCCGTTTCCGGCTTCGACGCTCTCCGGCACCCGGCCATTCATACGCCGGGGCCGGGGACGCCCGTGTTCCGGGGTCCCCGAAAGGACCCCGGAACGCCACCTCAGTGGTTGTTCACGAACTGCCGCGCAAGCGCTTCCCCGGTGCTCACGGCGTTGGCGTGGCTCTCGATCGGCGTCACCTTGGAATTCTTGAAGAACAGATACGTGACGCCGGAATCGGTTCCGCCGTTCGACGGGTCGGGGTTGATCCCCAGCGACTTCGCCGTCGCGTACGACGCCTCGCCGATGATGTCCGTCGGCCCGGTGTCGCCGACCACGGCGTAGGTGACCTGGTTGTTGTAGATCACCGCCACCACGCCGGCACCCGCGATGCCGAACTTCCGGTAGTCCCAGGTGCTGCTCGGGCTCGGCACGACCACGTACGGCAGCGCGGCGGCGTTCAGCGGCTTCCCGTCGGACTGGTGGAACGCGGTGTCGGCCTGGAAGCAGCAGTCGGTGTTCTCGTTGCACTGCGACGTCCGCTGGCCGTCGCAGTCGACGTCCATGTCGGCCTTCCAGAAGACGGCGTCGGAGAGCCCGCAGACCGGGATCGTCCGGCTCGTCTCCGAGTCGGTCTTGTACTTGCCGTTGGAGATCTGGCTGCACGCCGTCAGCTTCGAGAGCAGCTCGGACGCGCTCGGCGCGCCCCCGCCACCCCCGGAGTCGCCGACGATCAGCGAGTCGACGTTCGGGCCGCCGTTCGCCGTCGTCGCCGTGGCCCGGACGGTGTGCGTACCCGCGGTCAGCGTGGCGGTCACCGATGTGGTCGCCCACGTCGTCCACGCGCCGGTCCCGGCGAACGACGGCGTCGCCACGGTCGCGCCGTCGACGGCGATCGTCATCGGCCGGGCGGTCGTCGTGCCGTTGGCGAACCGGAAGCCCAGTGACGTGCTGCCGGCCGCGGCGACCGAGACCGACCACTGGACGGCCGAGCCGGTCACGTTGTCGTAGTTGACGAACCCGGTGCCGGTGAACCCGGCGTGGTCGGAGTTGACCGCGCCTTGGGTGATAGTGGCGTTCTCGGCTTCGTAGGTGACTGTCGCGGCGTTCGCGGCTGCCGGCGCCACCAGGAGGGCGCCGACGGCCGCGATCGCCATGGCGATCGCCCGGGGTCTGTGCATGAGGACCTCCGACAGTTAGGAAAGTTTCCTTACTGACGGAAAACGCTAAGTCGACATACCCGCCCGGTCAAGACGGACCTCTCGGCCCGGTGGGCTCTCGTTGAGCGGGAACCCGTTCAGCCGGCCGACACCGTCCGAAGTGGACTCAAGACGCGAGCGCCGGGTACAGCCCCGCGAGGTCGCCCGACAGCCCGGCCCGGACGTTCCGGCTGACGTCGTCGGCGAGCACCTCGAAGCGGCCCTGCTCGACGCCGTCGAGGGCGAGCCCGGCCACGACCGCCGGGTCGACCTTCGGCCCGTCGACGTGCTTGGCCATGTCGGTGTCCATGTAGCCGACGTGCAGCGCGGTCACCCGCGTCTTCTGCGGCGCCAGCTCCAGGCGCAGCGCGTTGGTCAGCGACCAGGCCGCAGCCTTCGCCGCCGAGTACGCGGCGACCTGCGGCGAGGTGAACCAGGACAGCACCGAAAGCACGTTGAGGACCGCGCCGCCGCCGTTGCGCTCGAGGATCGGCGCGAACTCGCGCGTCACGGCGAGGGTGCCGAAGTAGTGCGTGTCCATCTCGAGCTTGATGTCGTCGAGCGACCCGCCGAGCAGCGACGACCCGGTGGACGAGCCGGCGTTGTTGACCAGCAGCGTGACGTCGCCGGCCTGCGCGGCGGCCTCGCGGATCGACTCGGGATCCGTGACGTCGAGGCGAAGCGGCACCACGCCCGGCAGGTCGACGGACTCGGGGTTGCGCGCGGCGGCGTAGACCTTCGCCGCACCGCGCGCCAGGAGAGCGGCGGCGAACTGCCGGCCGAGCCCCCGGTTGGCTCCGGTGACCAGCGCCACCGCACCCGTGATCTCCATGACGAGCTCCTCTCGCACCTGGCTTGCTCGTTGCAAGCTAGCTACGGCCGACTGTACGGCGTAGACTTGCTCGGAGCAAGCCAGGTAGGAGGGATCACACTCATGAGCCGCCGCATCACCTTCGAGGACAACTCCTGCCCGATCGCCCGCGCCGCCGACGTCCTCGCCGAGCCGTGGACGCTGCTGATCCTGCGCAACGCCACCGCGGGCACCACCCGGTTCGAGGACTTCCGCACCCAGCTCGGCATCGCCGACAACGTGCTGACGACCCGGCTGGCCAAGCTCGTCGAGCGCGGCTTGCTGACGAAGCTCCCCTACCGCGACGGCGGCCGTACGCGGTACGAGTACCGCCTCACGAAGGCCGGCTCGGACGCGCTGCCGGTGCTGCACGCGCTCGGGGCGTGGGGTGACGCGCACACGTCGTCGGAGAGCGCGTACGGCCCGATGCAGCTGGTCCACTGCGCCTGCGGCGAGCTGACCCGGCCGGGCGAGAAGTGCGACGCGTGCGGAAAACCGCTGGTCAGGGACGATCTGGCGTGGCGCGGCTCGTGGCTGTCCGAGGGTGAGATCCCGCTGGCGGACCCCGTCGGCTGAGCCGGACGGCGCATCCTCGGATGCGCGTCGTCCCGATGTCCCGGAAGTACCAGGCCGCACCGGGTACGCCCGGTGCGGCCTTCGTGCGTCAGAGGCGCGACAGCAGGCGGTCCCGCGCCACCTCGAGGTGGTCGGTCATCGCCTTGCGCGCCGCCGCCGCGTTGCCCGCCACCAGCGCGTCCACGATCACCCGGTGCTCGGTGATCGTCTGCTCGCCGAACGGCTGGTTGTAGTTCAGCCGGAAGAAGTGCAGGTGGCAGTGGGTCCGCGCGAACGCCTGCTCCACCGCCGCGTTGCCGGCCAGGCGCAGGATCAGCTCGTGCAGCCGCTGGTCGTGCGCGGTCAACGCCTTGTAGTCGCGGTACGCGTCTTCCGCCGGCGCTGCCGGGCACGTCGCCAGCTCCGCCTCCAGCAGCGCCACGTTCGCGTCCGACATCGCGGCCGCCGCCAGGGCCGCCGACGGCGGCTCCAGCAGCAGGCGCAGCGCGTACATGTCGTCGACTTCCTTGCGGTCGAGCAGTTCCGTCACCCGGTACCCGCGCAGCGGCAGCCGGCTGACCAGTTCCTCGGACTCCAGCCGCGCCAGCGCCTCGCGCACCGGCGTACCCGACACGCCCAGCTCGCGCGCGATCTCGTCGATGTTGACGCGCGCGCCGGGCTCGATGCCGTCGTTCATGATCAGCGCCCGGATCTGCTCGTAGACGCCGTCGGCCAGCACCTGCCTGCTCGGCAGGGCCTCGAGCCTTCGTCCGGCGGCCACGCTGGCTCCCCTCGTGTCGTGCCTACAGGCTACTGCTTGCCCAGCACCGATCGGCTCTTCGACGCCATCTCCGCGAACACGTCGCCGTCGCGCTGGTGGGCGAAGTACGCCTCGAAGAGCGGGCGCTCGGCGTCCTGCAGCGCCGCGCCGTTGCCGTAGACGACCGCGGGCACCAGCGTGCCGTCCTTGAGCATCGACGTGAACACCGAGAGGTCGACGCCATGGCCCTTCATGGCCGCGGCCGCGGCGTCCATCGACGCCGGGATCGACGGGAAGAACGTGCCGCTCGCGCCCGCCGCCGACTGGCAGTCCGGCGTCCCCATGTAGGACACCCACTTCCACGTCAGGTCCGGGTTCTTCGTGCCGGCCCAGACGTTGTTCCCGTTCGAATTGGACAGCACCGCGCGTTTGCCCGTCGGCCCGAGCACGGTCGGCGCGATGCCGACCTTCACGCCGGGCAGCTTGGCGAACGTCCCCGCCGTCCACGAGCCCGCCGTCTCCATCGCGACCTTGCCCGAGCCGAGCAGGTCGGTGTCGCTGATGCTCGCCTGGCCGCCGGTGGTGAACGTGCCGATCTTCGGCGCGAACCCGCGGTCGGCCAGCGACCGCACCCAGCTCAGGGTCTTGGCGAACACCGGGTCGTCGTAGGTGAACGTCGTCGGCCACGACTGCTTGTCGGCCATCCGCCAGCCGGTGGTCATGGCGAACGAGCTCCACGTGGACTCGCCGATGAAGTCGCGGCTCGCCAGCTGCCCGGTGCCGTAGGTGGCGACGTGGTCCTTGTCGAACCCGGGCTGGTCGCCGCGGACGCCGTTCTTGTCGACGGACAGGTGCGCCGCGACCTTCTCGAACGTGCCGCCGTCGTCGGGGTTCCAGGTCAGTTTCGCCAGGTCCGCGGGGGCGTAGCCGGCCTTCGTGATCGCGTCGGTGTTGTAGTACAGGCCGGTCGCGGACCAGTCGAGCGGCAGGCCGTACTGCTTGCCGTCGGTGAACTTCCACGCGTCGACGCCGACGGAGAACCGCTTCAGGTCGAACTCGTCGCGGCCGATCAGGTCGTCGAGCGGCAGCAGCTGGTGCTGGGACGCGTAGGCCTGGAAGTACTGGACGCTGTTCTGGAACGCGTCCGGCGCGGTGCCGCCGACGAACCCGGCGGTCAGCTTGGTGAAGTAGTCGTCCACGTTGTACTGCGTGATCTTCACCGTGGTGCCGGGGTTGGCCTTCTCGAACGCCGACGCGCACGTCTGGTAGGCCGCGGCCTGCTTGTCGTCCCAGGTCCACCAGTTGACGGTGGTCCCGCTGCCGCTCGCCGAGCCGCCGCCGCAGGCCGCCGTCAACGCTCCGAGCGTGGCCACCAGGGCGGCGGCCGCTACGCGCATCTTCATGTCAACTCCCGTGGGTGCAGGATGGTCCGGAATCCTTCGAGCACTGCCTGAACGTCTTCGGGGCCACCGGCTTCGTGGCCGTTGTACTCCCAGGTGCCGACCTGTTTCGGTCCTTTGTAGACGTGGTAGGCGCCGAAGACCGTGGACGGCGGCACGATGCCGTCCATCAGCCCGGCGCTGAACCAGGCCGGTGCCGTCGCGCGTGCGGCGAACCCGAGACCGTCGAAGTAGGACAGCACTTCGAAGACCCGCGAGGTCGCGTCGCGGTGCTCGGCCAGGTACCGGGACAGCTCGACGTAGGGCCGTTCTCCGCCGACCAGGCTGGCGCGCCGGAAGTCGCAGAGGAACGGAGCTTGCGCGTGCAGGGCGGCGACGTCCGGGACGAGCCCCGCCGCGGCGAGCGCGATGCCGCCGCCCTGGCTGTTGCCGAGCACCGCCACCCGCGCCGGGTCGACCTGCCCCAGCGCCCGTGCCGCGTCGACCGCACGGACGGCGTCGGTGAAGATCCGCCGGTACACATAGGTTTCGCGGCTGTCGATGCCGCGGGTCAGGTGGCCGGGGTAGGACGGCCCGCTGCCCACCGGGTCGGGTGTCACCCCGCCCTGGCCGCGCACGTCGACCTGCAGGTGCGCGTACCCGGCCGAGGCCCAGTGCAGCTCCTGGAGAGCGCTTCCCCGGCTGCCGCCGTAGCCGTGGAACTGGACGATGGCCGGCAACGGCCCGTCTTGGCCGCGGGGCACTCGCAACCAGGCCCGCTGCGGATGGCCGCCGAAGCCGGCGAACGTCACGTCGAACACATCGAGGGTCTGGAGGGGCGTCTCGACCGGAGTCAGCCGCACCGCCAGGTCGAACTCGCGCGAGTCGTCCAAGGTGGACGCCCAGAAGTCGTCGAAGTCCGCTGGTGCTTCATACTCGCTGCGGTACGCCCACAGCGCGTCGAGACCGAGGTCGGTGAGCATCACAGTCCTTTCAGGACGGTCGATTCGCCGGTCCGCAGCCGCAGCTCGGTCTCGCGGCCGCGGTAGCGGACCCGCACCGGCTCGGCCGGGTCGCCCGACAACCGCCGCAGGACGGCGTACCGCAGTTCGCCGTCGCGCCACTCGACGTCGGCCGCGAGCCCGCCGCGGCACCGCAGTCCCCGCGCCTCACCCGCAGGCCACTGCGCCGGCAGGGCGGGCAGCAGCGTGACGACGTCGTTTTGGCTCTGCAGCACCAGTTCGGCGAGCCCGGCGGGGAAGCCGTAGTTGCCGTCGATCTGGAACGGCGGGTGCGTGCTGAACAGGTTGGGCAGCAGTCCACCCCACTCGGAGCCGTCAACGGGTGCGTCGCGGTGGCGGTCGCCGGTGAACGGCTGGGTGGCCTCGCTCAGCAGCTTCCGCGCGGTCTCGCCGTCGCCGAGCCGCGCGCGCAGCGCGATCTTCCACGCCCACGACCAGCCCATCGCGCCCGGTCCGCGCCGGTCCATGACCCGGCGGGCGGCTTCGGCGAGGTCCGGCGTCGCGACGGCGTCGATCAGGCCGAGCGGGTAGAGCGCGACCAGGTGGGACAGGTGCCGGTGCGTCGAGTCCTCTTCGGGCAGGTCTTCGGCCCACTCCCCCAGCCGGCCGTCGGGCAGGACGGGCAACGGCCGCAGTCGCGGGAGCGCGGCCTCGATCTCGGCGTACAGCGGGTCGTGCGCGGCGAGCGCGTCCATCGCGGCGAGGCTGCGCTCGAACACCGCGCGGATCAGGGCGACGTCCATGGTCGCCGAGTGCGTCAGCGACTCCTTCGTCCCGGCTTCGGAGAGGAACAGGTTCTCCGGGGACGTCGACGGGCACGTCTCGAGGACGCCGTCGCGTTCGACGAGCCAGTCCAGGCAGAACTCGGCGCAGCCGCGCAGCAGCGGCCACGCGGTCGTCGCCAGGAAACCGAGGTCGCGCGTGAAGTCGTAGTGCTCCCAGGCGTGCTGGACGAGCCAGGCGCCACCGAGCTGCCAGAGCGCCCACGACGGGTTGCCGTGGCCCATCCCGGGCGGCAGCGCCCAGCCCCACGGGTCGGTGTTGTGGTGGGTGACCCAGCCGCGGGTGCCGTACAGCTCGCGGGCGACGTCGGCGCCGGTGACCGCGAGCTTGCCGAGCAGGTCGAACAGCGGGCGGTGGCACTCGCCGAGCCCGGTCGTCTCGGCGGCCCAGTAGTTCATCTGGGTGTTGATGTTGATCGTGTAGTTCGACGACCAGGCCGGCCGGAGGTCGTCGTTCCAGATGCCCTGCAGGTTGGCCGGCGGCGCGCCGGGCCGGGACGCGCTCGCGAGGAGGTACCGGCCGTACTGGAAGAGGACGGTCGCGGTGAGCTGCTCGTCCTTGCCGGACAGCAGCTCGGCGACGTCGTGGGTGCCGCCCCGCCGTTCCCCGATCTTGAGCGAGGACGCGGCGAGCAGCGGCCGCAGGTCGGCTTCGTGCGCGCGCCGCAACTCCGCCGCGCCGGTCTCGATGGCCTGCTCGGCGAGCACGGCGGCCCGCCGCCGGTGCTCGTCGCGGGTGTGCTGGCGGTCGCCGATCCAGGCGTCGTACGCGCTGGTCGAACTGGCCAGGACGATCAGGACTTGCGTGTCGGTCCGGGCCACGCGAACGGCGACGGCACCGAACGGGTCGTACCCGGCCGCGGTCCCGTACCGCAGCGGCTCCGCGACCTGCGGCTCGTGCCGCGGTGCGCCGTCGACCGGGATTTCGATGCCGAGGTCGAGACCGTCACGCGAGACTTCCCGCAGCGGTGTCGACACGTCGACACCCACGTCGATCGGACCGGACAGCGCGACGCAGAGGACCTGCGCCGGGCGGCTCACCCAGGTCGTCCGCTCGACGTCGTGGCCGTCGATGGTCAGCCGTTCGGTGGCGATGCCGTTGTCCAGGTTCAGCGTCCGGCCGTGCGAGGTGCCCTCGGGCAGCGTCAGCCAGAGGTCCACGTACGGCAGGAACTCCTGGCTGTACGGGCCTTCGAAGCCCATCAGCAGGCTTTCGGCCCGCCGGAAGTCCTTCGCGAACACGGCTTCCCGCACTTCGGCGAGCCGCGCCGGTCCGGCGTCGACACCGGCCAACGCGGCGGCCGGGCCGTCCGGGGTACCGGACCAGACCGTGGCGTCGTTGACCTGGATCCGCGTGCGGCCGGCGCCGCCGAAGACCATCGCGCCGAGCCGGCCGTTGCCGACCGGCATCGCCTCGGTCCATTCCGCGGCCGGGTCCGGCCAGGAGAGCAGGAGATCGGTCATTTCAACCCCGTGAAGCCGATGGAATTGACGAGCCGGCGGCCGAACACCACGAAGAGCAGCAGCATCGGCAGCGCGGCGACGAGCGTGGCGGCCATCAGGCCGGCCCAGTCCAGCGCCGCCTGCGGCGAGGACTGCTTGAACACCGCGAGCGCCAGGGTGAGCGGTCGGACGGTGTCGTCGTTCGTGACCAGCAGCGGCCACAGGTAGTCGTTCCAGGTGGTGATGAACGTCAGCAGCGCCAGGGTCGCGATCGGCGCGGCGCTCATCGGCAGGACGATCCGGAAGCAGACGCGCAGCGGGCCGGCGCCGTCGATGATCGCGGCCTCCTCGATCTCGGTGCTGAGCCCGAGCATGAACTGGCGCAGGAAGAAGATGTTGAACGCGGAGAAGAACGCCGTCGGCAGGATCATCCCGCCGAAGCTGTTGAGCAGGCCCAGGTCCTTGATCAGCACGAAGTTCGGCAGCAGCGTCAGCACCTGCGGCACCATCAGCGCGCTCAGCAGCACCGCGAACACGGCGTTGCGGCCCGTCCACCGCAGCCGCGAGAACGCGAACGCGGCCAGCGCGGAGAAGAACACCGTGCAGACGGTGAGCAGCACGGCGTAGACGATCGAGTTCCGCAGCGCGAGCAGCAGGTCGATCGACGCGGCCGAGCCGCCCTGCGCGGCGGCTTCGGCCGGTGACGCCAGGCCGAGCGCGCGTTTGAACGCGCCGAGCGTGAAGCCCACCGGGCCGGGCGACGACGGGTCCGTCGCCAGGGCGTAGTTGTTCGACAGCGCGGTCCGCACGATCCAGTAGAACGGGAAGATCGTCACGACCAGGACGAGCACGAGGTACGCCCAGGCGACGACCCGGCCCGGGGAGATCCGGCGCACGGTCCCTCCTAGTTGGTGTCGGACTCGCCCGCGCGAGCCAGCTTCAGCTGGGCGAAGGTGACGGCGGCCAGCAGCACGAACAGGGCCAGCGACATGGTCGCGGCGTAGCCGAAGTCGAACTGGCCGAACGCCTTGTCGTAGATGTACATCTGCAGCACCTTCGACGCGTCCGCCGGACCGCCCTTGGTGGTCACCTGCACGATGTCGAAGATCTGGAACGAGCTGATCACCGTCAGCACCACGACCATCACCAGGATCGGCCGCAGCAGCGGCACGGTGAGCCGGCGGAACATCTGCAGCTCGCTCGCGCCGTCGATCCGGCCCGCTTCGTACACCGTGGCCGGGATGGTCTGCAGGCCGGCGAAGATCAGCACCGCGTTGTAGCCCATGGACTTCCAGATGTTCAGCCCCGCGAGCGTCGGCACCGCCCAGGCCCCCGAGCCGAAGAACAGCACCGGCTCGCCGGTGAGCTTCGTGAGCAGGAGGTTGACGATGCCGAGCTGCGGGTCGAGCATCCACGACCAGACGAGCGCGGTGACCACGCCGGAGATGAGGAACGGCAGGATCATCAGTCCGCGGATCGTGGCCGACACGGCGAGCCGGTGCAGGATCACCGCCGTCACCAGCGAAACCAGCACGCCGAGGACGACCGACAGCGCGACGAAGTAGACCGTGACGAGCAAGGAGTGCCAGAACTCGCCGTCGCCGGCCAGTTCGTGGAAGTTGCCCAGGCCGATCCAGCGCGGGTCGGTGAGGACGTGGAACTCGGTGAAGCTGAGGTAGAGCCCGCGCACGGTCGGGTAGGCGAAGAACACCGCGAACCCGGCGAGCGCGGGAGCGATCAGCAGCCACGCGACCGGCGCGTCCCGGCCCCTAGACGGTGATCTTGTCGACGTCATAGACGTACCCGGCCTGGTTGCCGATCTGGATGGTGTTGGCCCCGGCCTGCAGGTACACGGGAACGGTCACGGTCTGCGGCGTGTTCCAGTCGTTGTCGTTGCTCCCGGCGACCGGCAGCGGGAACGACGTCCCGTTCACCGTGACGATGCCGGTCCGGCTGGAGTCGCCGTCCACATAGGACAACTGCAGCAGGTACGTGCCGGCCTTCGGCGCGGTCACCGTCGGCAGGACGACATAGCCGCTGCCGCCGAGGTAGCCGACCTTCTTGCCGTTGCTGCACGCGCAGTCGTAGACGGTCGCGCCGCCCTGCGGGCTGCCGTTCTCGGCTTCGTAGGTCTTCGGGCCGTCGGCCGCCGGCGTCGTCAGGGTGTACTTCGTGCTCGGCGCGGACGGTTTGCCGCGCTGCTGGTTGGCGACCACCGTGAAGTCGTACGCGGTCGACGGCTTGAGGCCGGTGACCGTGGCGCTCGGGCCGTTCATGGTGGCGACCTTCTTGGTCCCGGCGAAGACGTCGTAGCTCTGCGCGCCCTTCGAGGCGTCCCAGGCCAGGGAGACGCTGGTGCCGGTGGCCGCGGTGCCGTGCACGACGGCCGGGGCCGCCAGGGCGTTGCGGTCGCGCGGGGTGACCTTGAACAGGCGGGAGCCGTGCACCGGGAGGTCCCCGGCCGCCTGGCCGACGGTCTTGTGCGCCCAGAGGTCGCGGATTTCGACCGGGCCGGTGATGCCGAGCTGCGCGAGGTCCGCCGTGACGCGCGCCGGCGTCGCGGCGAGGTTGAACAGCGCCACGGTGTAGCTGCCGTCGGCGTTGCGGTTGTACCAGACCTGCTGGTCGGTCGTCTGGCTCACCGGCTTGGCCGGGATCCCGGCCTGGTCGAGGGCGATGACCTCGTCGTTGGTGAGCAGCTGGACGCCGTAGTCGTCGAGCTGGGTCAGGTCGTCACCGAGGTAGAGCGGCGCGGCTTCGATCGCCCACAGCGTCAGGTAGCTCTGTCGCTCGGCTTCGGTGAGACCGTCCATCTTGCCGCTGCCGACGTCGACGGAGTCGAGGTTGTTCCAGTGCCCGGGGCCGGCGTCGGGGATCCACTGCACGACGTCGTTCCAGCGCTGCTTGACCGAGTTGTTCCAGGTCACGAGGGTGTCGCAGTAGCACTCGACGTCGGTGTCGACGCGCCAGCCGTTCGTGTTCGCCTTCCAGACGTCGGCCTGGCGGTGGCTGAGCGCCCAGGAGACGACGAACTCCATCGGGCGGCCGGTCTTGGCGATGGCCTGGTGCCACGCTTCGACGTCGGCGGTGTTGGTGTAGTTGTCGCCGCCCTTGAAGGAGCCGGGGCCGACGCCGTCGAGCTTGAGGAAGTCGACGCCCCAGCCGGCCAGCAGTGCCGCCACGGAGTCCACATAGGACTGGGCGCACGGGTTGCTGAAGTCGATCTTGTAGGCGGAGTCCCAGCCGTTGGTCTTGCGCAGGTCGGGGTAGACCAGGTCCCGGGTGTGGCAGTTCGCGGTCCCCGCGATGGGGGAGTTGCCGTCGTTGTAGGCCTTGAGGTCGAGGCCGACGGCCAGGTACGAGCCGAGCTTCAGGCCCTTGCGGTGGACGTAGTCGGCGACGTACTTCATGCCGTCCGGGAACGTCGTGGGGTTGACGACCGGGCGGGCGTTCGCGTCGAAGGAGTTCGACCAGCCGGCGTCGATGTTGACGTAGGTGTAGCCGTGCTGCTTGAACTTCGCGGCGAGGACGTCGGCCTGCTGGAGGACGTGCTGCTCGGTGAGCCAGCTGGCCGGTCCGGTCGGGTTGACGCCCGGGTAGTTCGTCGACTCCAGGCTCCAGCTGCTCCAGCCCAGGTAGGGCTTCTGGGCTACCGGGGCCTGGACTTCCCCGGCCTGCGCCGTGGGGGCCGTGAGCAGGCCGGCGATCACCGTCAGTCCGGCGAGGGCACCGAGGGCCCGTCTGCCGAGTGCTGCCATGACCACTCCTTTGAGGTCGGTGGGGACGTCAGACATCGGAGGACCATGGCAGTTATCTCGTGAACCATGGATCCTATAGGATCGACGACGGCTGATTCTTGCTGTTCGGGATCGCGGATGTCAACGGCTTCGGTGGACAGAGATCGGACGAATCCGGATTGTCGGGGGTGGCGGCTAGGTTCGGGGCATGCTGACCACGCTGGCCGTCGAGAACTACCGCTCGCTGCGCGACCTGGTGCTGCCGCTGTCGGCGTTGACGGTGGTGACGGGCCCGAACGGCAGCGGCAAGTCGAGCCTGTACCGCGCGCTGCGGCTGCTGGCGGACGCGTCCCGCAACGGCGCGGTGGCGGCGCTGGCCCGCGAGGGCGGCCTGCCGTCGACGCTGTGGGCAGGGCCGGAGAACGGCGTGCGCCCGGGGACGCGGGTCCAGGGCACGGTACGCACGAAGGCGGTCGGCCTCCGGCTGGGGTTCGCGGGCGACGAGTTCGGCTACGCGCTCGACCTGGGGCTACCGGTGCCCCAGAAGAAGACGATGTTCAACCTGGACCCGGAGTTCAAGCGGGAGGCGGTGTGGTCGGGGCCGGTCCTGCGGCCGGCGGCGCTGCTGGCGGACCGGGCGGGCCCGGCGGTGCGCACCCGGGTCGCCTCCGGCGCGTGGGACGCGGAGCACTACAAGATCCGGCTGTCCGACAGCATGTTGAGCGAGTTCGCGGACCCGAGGGCGTGCCCGGAGCTGCTGGTGGTCCGCGAGCGCATCAGGTCGTGGCGCTTCTACGACCACTTCCGCACGGACGCGGCGGCCCCGGCCCGCCAGTCCCGCCCGGGAACGCGAACGTTCGTGCTGTCCCACGACGGCGCGGACCTGGCCTCGGCCCTGCAGACGATCATCGAGATAGGCCGCGCCGCGGAGCTGGCCGAGGTCGTGGACGCGGCATTCCCGGGCTCGCGGGTATCGGTGGAGTCGCGCGACGAGGTGTTGTCGATCCGCTTCCACCAGCACGGGCTGCTACGGCCGTTGTCGGCGGCGGAGCTGTCGGACGGGACGCTGCGGTTCTTGCTGTGGGTGGCGGCGTTGCTGACGCCCCGGCCGCCGGAGCTGCTGGTGCTGAACGAGCCGGAGACATCACTGCACCCGGAGTTGCTGCCGGCATTGGCAGCGCTGATCGCCACGGCGGCAAAGGAGACGCAACTGGTGGTGGTATCGCACGCGGGATCGTTGATCCGAGCGTTGTCGGAGGTGGCGGAGGTGGGGGCGTTGGAGCTGGAGAAGGAGGACGGGGAGACAAAGCTGGTGGGGCAAGGGAGGTTGGACCGGCCAAGCTGGCACTGGCCGAAGCGCTGACCGGATCGCCCCGGGTCCAACGGCCCTGGTGGTCTCGCCGTCCCCGGCGGACCGTGGGTGGATCGTCCGCCGCACCCGAAAGTTCCGATCATGCGTCGCTTCACCCTCGCCGGAGTGCTGGCCGCCGCTGTGCTGGCCGGCGGCTGCACGGCCGCGCCCACCGCGCAGACCCCGCCGCCGGTTCCCACCACCGTCACCGCCGAGCCGGTCACGACCACGGTCACCGAGACGACCACGGTGACGAACGTGGTCACGACGACCACCACCGCGGCGCGCAAGGCCGCGACCACCCGGCCCAAGGCCGAGGACTGCCGGACCGGGGGCTGCCTCAACGCCGCGCGCGGCCTGAGCCAGGAAGACGTCGAGCGCGAACGGAACGCCTGGCTCGCCACCCACCCCGGCTGGTGCGCCGTCGGCACGACGGGTGCGGTCGCGCCCTGCTGAGGTTCACCGGGCCCGAGTGCTCTCCCGGATCTCCAACGCGAACGGCGTCTGGATGTCCTGCGGCGGCAACCCCTTGTCCCCCGTAACGCGCCGGTGCACCAAATCGATCGCCGCCTCGGCCAACGCCGTCTTGTCCGGGGCGATCGTCGTCAACGACGGCAGCGAGAACGCGCTCTCCTCGTTGTTGTCGAACCCCACGATCGCCACGTCCTCGGGCACCCGCAGCCCCAGCTCCGCGACCGCCCGCAACGCGCCGATCGCCAGCAGGTCGTTGAAGCAGAACACCGCGTCCGGCGGCGCGTCCGAAGCCAGCAGGGACTTCATCGCCGCCGCGCCCACCGACCGGTGCCACTTCTCCGCCTGCGCCACCAAAGCGTCCGAATAGGACAGACCTGCCGCGGCCAAGCCCGCCCGGTACCCCGCCAGACGCTGCGAAGAAGTCCCACGAGAAGGATTCCGCCCGATCGCCGCGATCCGGGTCCGCCCGAGAGAAGCCAAGTGCGACACCGCCGTCTGCGCCGCCAAGACGTTGTCGATCGCCACGTGATCGATCGGCACGTCGACCGCGTGCTCGCCCAGCATCACCAGCGGGATCTCCCCCGGCGAGGGGAAATCCGCCGCCTCCAAGGCTTCCGGGTGCACCAGCGCGCCGTCGACCAGGTGCGGGCCCAGCGAGAACAGCGTCTCGCGCTCCCTTGAACGCGTCCCCTGCGTCTGCTCGATCAGGACGCTCCAGCCGCGCTTCTGCGCCGCCGTGATGACCAGACCGGCCAGCTCGCCGAAGTACGGGATCGACAGCTCCGGCACCATCAGCGCCAGGAAGCCCGTGCGCCCGCGGCGCAGGTTCCGCGCGCCGACGTTGGGCCGGTAGCCCGTCGCCGCCAGGGCCTCCTCGACCCGCCGTCGGTTCTCCGGCTTGACGAAGGCATAGCCGTTCACCACGTTCGACACCGTCTTCACCGACACTCCGGCGAGCGTGGCGACGTCCTTGAGCGTCACGGTCACGGGCGGCTCCTTCGGGATAGTGAGCCCGAAGCATAGCGAGAATTTGCCGGTTTACAACGTTGTTCCAACGATGTAAAAAGTACCTCAAGGCTCCCGCGGTGACTCCGATCACCCCGGTGAGCGGGCCACCACCGTCGCTGCCCGAGGAGTCACCGTGCCTCTGTCCACCCGTCCCCGCCTGGTCCTGGTCACCGCGGCCGCCGCCGCGCTCACCCTCACCTCCTGCACCAGCAGGGAAGAGACCCCGGCCGCCCCCTCCAACGGGAGCGGCCCCGCCGCGTCCGCCCAGTCCGTCGCGCCCAGCGCCGACGGCTGCACCCTCGACAAGACCGGTTACCCCAAGGTCGACCTCAAGACGGCGGTGGTCGGTTTCTCACAGTCCGAAAAGGAAGCCAACCCCTTCCGGATCGCCGAGACGCAGTCCATCAAGGACGAAGCCGCGAAGCTCGGCATCGCGAGCGACAAGCTGCTCGTCACCAACGCCCAGAGCGACCTGAACAAGCAGATCAGCGACATCAAGTCGATGCTCGACCGGGGCGCCCAGCTGCTGGTCGTCGCGCCGCTGAACTCCGACGGCCTCCAGCCCGCGCTCGACGCGGCGAAGGCCAAAAAGGTCCCGGTCGTCACCATCGACCGCAAGGTGACGTCGCAGCCGTGCACCGACTACCTGACCTTCATCGGCTCGAACTTCGTCGAGCAGGGCAAGCGCGCCGCGCAGGAGATGGCGCGGGTCACCGGCGGCACCGGCAAGGTGGCGATCCTGCTCGGCTCGTCCGGCAACAACGTGACCACCGACCGCACCAAGGGCTTCAAGGACGAGCTGGCCAAGACGTCCGGGCTGTCCGTGGTCGCCGAGCAGACGGGTGAATTCGACCGCTCCAAGGGCCAGGCCGTGATGGAGCAGCTCATCCAGAGCCACCCGGACATTACCGCCGTCTACGCCGAAAACGACGAAATGGGTGTCGGCGCGGTCAACGCGCTGAAGACCGCGGGCAAGGCGCCGGGCAAGGACGTCAAGGTCGTCTCCATCGACGGCACCCGCAACGCGGTGCAGCTCATCGCCGACGGCAGCTACAACGCCGTGATCGAGTCCAACCCGCGCTTCGGCCCGCTGGCCTTCCAGACGCTGCAGAAGTTCGAGAGCGGCGAGGCCATCCCGGCGAGCATCGTGATCACCGACGACCAGTACGACGAGACCAACGCGACCCAGAAGGTCGGGAACGCGTACTGATGACGGCAGCCACCGAAGAGGACGTCGCCATGACGACCGCACCGGTGCTCGAGGTGGCCGGGGTGACCAAGCGGTTCCCCGGCACCCTCGCGCTCGACGACGTCAGCTTCGCGCTGCGACCGGGCGAGGTGCACGCGCTGGTCGGCGAGAACGGCGCGGGCAAGTCCACGCTGATCAAGGTGCTCACCGGCGTCTACCAGCCGGACGAGGGCGAGGTGCGCCACCTCGGCGAGCCGGTGACCTTCAAGCAGCCGATCGACGCGCAGCGGGCCGGGATCTCCACGATCTACCAGGAGGTCAACCTCGTCCCGCTGATGAGCATCGCCGGCAACGTCTTCCTCGGCCGCGAGCCGCGCACGAAGGCGGGGCTCGTCGACTGGTCCAGGATGTACGCCGACGCCCGCGAGCTGCTCAAGGGCTACGGCATCACCGACGACGTCAAGCGCCCGCTGCACACGTTGGCGGTGGGGGCGCAGCAGATGGTCGCCCTCGCCCGCGCGGTCTCGACCGACGCCAAGGTCGTCATCATGGACGAACCGACGTCGTCGCTCGAGCCGCGCGAGGTCGAGACGCTCTTCGAGGTGCTGAACCGCTTGCACGCCGAAGGCATCGCGATCGTCTACGTCAGCCACCGGATGGACGAGCTGTACCGGGTCTGCGACAGCGTCACCGTGCTGCGCGACGGCCGGGTCGTCCACAGTGGACCATTGAAGGACCTGCCGCGCATCGAGCTCGTGTCCAAGATGCTGGGCAGGGAGATCAAGCAGATCCGCGAAGAAGGCGTCACGGCGTTCGGCGAGGAGCACGAGGTCGAGCGCGAACCGCTGCTCAAGGCGGAGAACCTGTCCGGCATGCGGAGGCTGCACGACGTCTCGGTGAGCATCCGGCCCGGCGAGGTCGTCGGCCTCGCCGGCCTGCTCGGCTCCGGCCGCAGCGAGACGGCGCGGGCGATCGTCGGGGCGTTCCCGCTCGACGGCGGAACCGTGCTGCTGGCCGGGAAACCGCTCAAGAAGGGCAAGATCAAGGCCGCCATGCGGGCCGGGATCGCGCTGCTGGCCGAAGACCGCAAGACCGACGGGATCATCCCGAACCTGTCGGTCCGCGAGAACATCGTGCTGGCCGCGCTGCCGACGCTCTCGCCGTTCGGCCTGGTCAGCAAGGCCAAGCAGGACAAGATCGTGAAGATCTTCATGGAGCGCCTGCGGATCAAGGCGGCCAGTCCCGAACAGAAGGTGTCGGAGCTGTCCGGCGGCAACCAGCAGAAAGTACTGCTCGCCCGCTGGCTCGCCACCGGCCCGAAGATCCTGCTCCTCGACGAACCCACGCGCGGCATCGACGTCGGCGCGAAGGCCGAGGTGCAGTCGCTGATCGACGAACTCGCGCAGGAAGGGCTCGGCGTGCTGCTCATCTCGTCCGAACTCGAAGAGCTGATCGACGGCTCCGACCGCGTGGTCGTGCTGCGCGACGGCTCGGTCGTCGGTGAGCTGACCGGCGACCGGATCACCGAGGAGAACGTCCTGACCGCGATCGCAGCCGAGGGTGACAACGATGTCTAGCGCCACCCTGGCAAAAAGCCCCGACCGCGCGAAAGTCACCGCGTGGCTGCAGAACTACGGCGTCTACCTGGCCGTCGTGGTGCTGCTGCTGTTCAACATCGCGTTCACCGAGAACTTCCTGTCCGCGGCCAACTTCCGCACCCAGCTGGTGCAGGCGGCGCCGGTCTGCATAGTCGCGCTCGGCATGGCGCTGGTGATCGGCACCGAGGGCATCGACCTGTCGGTCGGCTCGGTGATGGCGATCGCCGCCGCGCTCATCCCGCTCTACCTGGGCGCGGGCCCGCTGATGGCGATCATCGTCGCCGTCATCGCCGGCGTGGTTTCCGGCCTGTTCAGCGGCTACCTGGTGGCTTACCTGGGCATCCAGCCCATCATCGCGACGCTCGCCCTGCTGGTCGGCGGGCGGGGACTCGCGCTGGTCATCGCCCACGGCCAGCTCGTCCAGCTGCGCAACCAGGACTTCCTGGCGCTGGGCACCGGGGACCTGCTCGGCGTCCCGATCATGGTGATCGTCGCGGGCGTGCTGGCGGTGCTGACCGGGCTGGTCGTCCAGCGCACGACGTTCGGCCGGCACCTGGTCGCGGTCGGCGGCAACCGCGCCGCGAGCACCCTGGCCGGCCTGCCGGTGAAGCGCGTGCTCATCAGCGTCTACGTCATCTCCGGGGCGCTGGCCGCGATCGCCGGCGTGCTGGCGACTTCGCGGCTGGCCGCCAGCGACCCGAGCGACGTCGGCCTGCTCATGGAGCTGTCGGCGATCACCGCGGTCGTCGTCGGCGGCACGCCGCTGACCGGCGGCCGGGTCCGCGTGCTCGGCACCGTGTTCGGCGCGCTGCTGATGCAGCTCGTCCAGGCGACCCTGATCAAGCACAACCTGCCGGACTCCACCGCACAGATGGTCCAGGCGGCCATCATCGTCGTCGCGGTCTACGTCGCGCGCGAGCGGAGCAGCCGATGACCGCCACCCAGACCACCGCTCGCAACGCCGCGTTCGCCGGCGTGCTGCAGCGCCAGGGCGCGGCCGTGGTGCTCGTGCTCGGCATCTTCGCTTCGTGGTTCGCCTTCCCGCACTTCGGCACGGCGGACAACCTGCGCAGCCTCGTACTGCAGGGGTCGTTCCTCGCGGTGATCGCGCTGGGCATGACGTTCGTGATCATCTCCGGCGGCATCGACCTGTCGGTCGGCTCGAACTACGCGCTCGGCGGCGTCCTCGCCGCGTACGGCGCGCAGTACGGCCTGGTCGTCGCGATCCTGTTGCCGCTGGCGGTGTGTTCGCTGATCGGGTTGATCAACGGCCTGCTCATCGCGCGCACCGGGATGGCGCCGTTCATCGTGACGCTGGCGTCCCTGCTGTTCGCCCGCGGGCTCCTGCTCGCGCTGACCTCCGAAGGCGCGACGACGTACAAGGTGGAGCCGGGCTCGGCGTTCCTCTGGCTCGGCCAGGGCACGATCTTCGGCATCGGCGTCCCGGTCTACCTGACGCTGATCCTCTTCGCGCTCGGCGGGCTTCTCTTGCGCCGCACGCGGTTCGGCCAGTCGGTGTTCGCCATCGGCGGCGCCGAGCAGTCGGCGCTGCTGATGGGCCTGCCGGTGGCCCGCACCAAGATCAGCCTCTACACGCTCAGCGGCGCGCTCGCCGGGTTCGCCGGCGTCCTGACCGCCGCGTACCTGCAGTCCGGCGTCACGGTGATCGGCGTCGGCACCGAACTGGACGCGATCTCGGTCGTCGTCATCGGCGGCACGCTCCTCACCGGCGGCGCCGGGACGATCATCGGCACGCTCGTCGGCGTGCTGCTGCGCACGCTGATCCAGAACGTCATCAACCAGATCGGCACCCTCGACTCCAACTACCAGACGGTGGTGAGCGGGGCCTTCCTGCTCGTCGTCGTGGTGATCCAGCGCCTGCTCGCGCGCTCCCGAACCCGCTGACCCCTGTCCCCTACCAGGAGGTTCAACGATGTTCCGCCCTGCCCGAAAATCCCGGAGATGGCTGACCGCGGCCGCCGCGTTCGCGGTCGCGGTGGCCGGCCTCGGCACCGCGCCGGCGGCGAGCGCCGCCGACGCCCCGCAGTGGCAGCGGCTCACCCCGCCGCTGTCCACGCCCTGGACCAAGGACGTCTCCCCCACCAACGCCGTGCCCGACTACCCTCGCCCCCAGCTGACCCGCGACAAGTGGCAGAACCTCAACGGTGTCTGGGAGTTCGCCAAGGCGACCCCGGGTGAGGCCGCGCCGATCGGCAAGACGCTCGGCGAGCGGATCCTCGTGCCGTACCCGGTCGAGTCCGCGCTGTCCGGGATCATGCGCCACGAGACGAACATGTGGTACCGCCGCGCGTTCGAGGTCCCGAAGACCTGGCAGATCGGCAAGGGACAGCGGCTGCAGCTGCACTTCCAGGCCGTCGACTACGACGCGACGATCATCGTCAACGGCAAGACGGTCGCCCGCCACACCGGCGGCTACGACGCCTTCTCCGTCGACGTCACCGACGCGCTGACCACGGCCAAGACCCAGGAGCTCGTCGTCGGCGTCGCCGACCCGAACGACCAGGGCGGGCAGCCGATCGGCAAGCAGCGCCAGCCCGGCGACGGCATCTTCTACACGCCGACCTCCGGCATCTGGCAGACCGTGTGGATGGAGCCGGTGGCGTCCGCGCACATCGACCGGCTCGACCTCACCCCGGACGTCGCGACCGGGTCCGTCACGGTGAACGCCGCGGTCGGCGGCCCGGTGAAGCAGCACGTCGAAGCCGTCGCCTACGACCACGGCCGCCCGGTCGGGCGCGTGTCCGGTGACGCGAACAAGCCGTTGAAGCTCAAGGTGGACCGGCCGCACCTGTGGTCGCCGGACGACCCGTTCCTCTACGACGTGCGCGTCAAGCTGTCCGGCGGGGACGAAGTGGGTTCGTACTTCGGCCTCCGGTCGATCAGCGTCGGCCAGACCGCCGACGGCAAGCAGCGGATGCTGCTCAACGGCAAGTTCGTCATGCAGGTCGGCCCGCTCGACCAGGGTTTCTGGCCGGACGGCATCTACACCGCGCCGACCGACGCGGCCCTGAAGTTCGACCTGGAGCAGGAGAAGGCGCTCGGCTTCAACATGGTGCGCAAGCACATCAAGGTCGAGCCGGACCGCTGGTACTACTACGCCGACAAGCTGGGCCTCATGGTCTGGCAGGACATGCCGGCGATGAAGGACGACGTCGAGCCGTCGGCCGCCTCCCGCGTCAACTACGAGTCCGAGATGCGGCGGATGATCGACCAGCACCGCAGCTTCCCGTCGATCGTCGCCTGGGTGCCGTTCAACGAGGGCTGGGGCGACTACGAAGTCGGCCGGATCGCCGACGAGGTCAAGACGTGGGACCCGTCGCGGCTGGTGAACGCGGAGTCCGGCGTCAACTGCTGCCGGTCCGAACCGGACAGCGGCAAGGGTGACATCTACGACGACCACACCTACACCGGTCCCGGGACGCCGATGCAGACCGGGACGCGCGCGGCGGTCGACGGCGAGTACGGCGGCCTCGGCCTCAAGGTCGACGGTCACCAGTTCGACCCGGCGGGCAGCTTCGCCTACGAGATGGAGCCCGACAGCGCGACGCTGACCCGGCGCTACGGCGAGCTCCAGCAGCGCCTGCTGCTGGTCGCCCAGCGGTGTGGCGTCTCGGCCGGCGTCTACACGCAGACCACCGACGTCGAGAAGGAGGTCAACGGCTTCTTCACCTACGACCGGCAGGTGAAGAAGATGGACTTCGCGGCGGTCCGCGCGGCGAACCTCGCGGTCATCAAGGGCGCGACGGGCGCTCCCGTGTCCGGGCCGTCGGTTCCGCAGGGCACGCCGGGCATCGACGGCATCGCGGCCTACGGGTTCGACGAGAACACCGGCACGACGGCCGCGGACTCCGTCGGCCACCACGACGCCACGCTCATCGGCGGCGCGTCCTGGACCGCGGGCAAGAGCGGCTCGGCGCTGGCGGTGAACGGGTCGGGCCAGTACGCCGACACGGGTGCCGCGCTGGTGAACACCGAAGGCAGCTACAGCGCGGCGGCGTGGGTGAAGTTCACCGCCGTGGGTGACGGCTTCCAGACGATCGTGAGCCAGGACGGCGACAGCAACAGCGCGTTCTTCCTGCAGTACTCGGGCCAGGACCACCGGCTGGCGATGAGCTTCGTCGGCACGCGGGCCCTGGCGCCCACGGCCCCGGAGGCGAACCGCTGGTACCACGTGGTCGGCGTCCGCGACGCGGCCGCGGGCACGCTGAAGCTGTACGTCGACGGCCAGCTGGCGGCCACGAAGAGCGTCTGCCTCGGCGACGCGTCGACGGGCCACACGGTGATCGGCCGCGGCAAGTACGGCGGCAACCCGGTCGACTACCTCAACGGAGCGGTCGACCAGGTCCACGTCTACGACCGGGCGCTCTCCGACGCCGACGTGAGCGCGTTGTACAGCAGCGGTAAGTAACCGTTTGTCCGGAATGGCCGCATCGGGAGTTCTCCGGTGCGGCCATTTCGCGTTCCGGGACGGAAACCGCGTAACGACACCAAAAGGATCATCGATACGGGACTGAACCGAACTTCTTGGGGGAGGCCCGATGGGCTCGAAGGTCCGGGCGGCGGCCGTTTGCGCCGCCGTCTCCGCGTTGGTCGCCACCGGCACGGCCGTGCTGACCGCGGCACCCGCCGCCGCGTCGACGATCACCGAGATCACCGCCGGCTCGTGGGCGTACGTCGACTCGGCCGCGCCGCGCACCAGCTTCGCCAACCCGGCGGGTGACGTCCCGGTCGGCGCGCACACCTACGCGAACGGCGTCAGCCACGTCTCGAAGTCCTACGTGACCTTCGACCTCGCGGCCCTACGTGGGAACCGCCTCGAACGCGCGGGGATCTCCGTCGACGAGACCGCCGTCGCCGACTGCTCGTCGCCCCGGGCCACCGAGCTGTGGCTGACCGCCCCGGCCAAGAAACCGACCTGGAACACCCAGCCGGCCGAGCTGGTCCAGGCGGGCGGGCCGATCATCGACACGTCCTGCCCGGCCCGCGGGGTGTTCTGGAACGCCACCACGGCGCTCCAGAACGCGCTCGACGCCGGCCGCACGACCGCGACCTTCGCCCTGCGGCTGCCGGACGAGCAGCAGAACGACCCGAAGTTCGGCCGCACCTACAACCCGCACGCCACGCTCAGCATCAGCTACAACCGGGCGCCTTCGAAGCCGGCCCAGCTCACCGTCGGCACCCAGGCGTGCGCGGCCAAGCCGGTCGTCATCGGCCCCGGCTCGACCACCCTCGCCGCCAGCTTCACCGATCCGGACGGTGACTTCGGCCAGGCCGAGTGGGCGCTGTGGCCGGTCGACCACCCCGACCAGCGGACGACGTTCCACAACTCCTTCACCAACGGCGGCGGAGCCTCGGTGATCCTCCCGGGCCCGCTCGCCGACGCGACCACGTACGCGTGGCAGGTCCGCGCGAGCGACAGCACCGACACCGGGCCGTGGAGCGCGGTCTGCAAGCTGACCACCGACCTCGTCGCGCCGGACCGGCCGCCCGTAGTGACCTCGCCGGACTACTCGGACGTCGGCCTCGGCACCGGCGGGACCGGGGTGCCGGGCTCCTTCACCTTCACCGCCAACGGCGTGCCGGACGTCGTCGGCTACTACTACGGGCTCCGTGGCTTCCCGCAGACGTACGTCGCGGCCACGCGTAAGGGCGGCCCCGCCACGGTCTCCCTCACCCCGACGAGCGGCGGCCCGCAGATCCTGTCGGTCTGGAGCGTCGACCCGGCCGGTACGCAGTCCGGCCGCACCGACTACCGCTTCTGGGTCGCTGACAACGGCCCCTCGATGACCTGCGCCGCCCACGCCTACCTGGGCGAGACCCAGCAGTGCACCTTCGCCCCGCACGGCACCGACGGCGCGAGCGAGTACGTCTACGACATCGACGGCGGACAGTCGCTCACGGTGCCCGCGGGCCCGGACGGCAGGGCGACGATCAGCGTCACGCCGACCGACTTCTCCCAGTCGTACTTCCTGACCGTGCGGGCCCGGATGGCCAACGGCAACCTGTCCGGGCCGGGCGGCGGGCAGATCCCGGTCGACCGCGGCCTGCCCGTGGTCGACGTGCCCGCCGAGACGATGGTCGGCAAGCCGGTCGAGTTCACCTTCCACGCCACGCTGCCCGGCTCGGTGTCCTTCACCTACGCCTGGGACTTCGGCGAGCCGGTGACCGTCCCGGCCGGCCCGGACGGCACCGCGCGGGTGACGATCGTGCCGGACTCGGCGTACGGCCACTACCTGGACGTCAGCTCGACCACCGGCGCCGGGATCGTTTCGGCCACCCAGGAGGTCCAGGTCGAGATCGGCTCGAACGAGCCCGTGGTGACGAGCGCCCAGTACCCGCGGAACGGACCGAGCGGCTACGTCACGATGCCGGGCACGTTCACGTTCTCGCCGGCCCTGCCCGGCGTCGTCAGCTACACCTACACCTACCTCGGTGCCACGGTCACCGTGCCCGCCGGCGCGGACGGCACGGCGAGCGTCGTCCTGACCCCGCTGACGACGAACAGCCAGTACCTCCAGGTGACGAGCACGTTCGCCGACGGAACGGTGTCCGAGCCGGCGTACTACTCGTTCATCGCGCGCTCGGCGGCCCCGCCGCTCACGTGCGACGCGACCGGTCCGCTGCAGCCCGCCCAGGTGGTCCACTGCACGCTGACCCCGGTGCAGCCGGGTCTCGCGTCCTACGGCTACGTCGTCGGCGACGGCCCGGAGGCGACCGTGGCACCGGCCGCCGACGGCACCGGCGCCTTCGAGTTCACCGCGCCCGCCCAGGGGTTCCTCTCCCTGCACGCGTGGAGCGTCAACGCGGCCGGGCTGCGCACGGACTCCTCGTACACCAGCTACGGCGTGTCGGCGAGCGCGGCCACGCGAGCGGTTTGACCTGGAGCCCGCTCCAGCCGCTACCGTCGCTGTCATGACCGATGATCGTTTCGAACGCGGCAAGCGGGCTCTGGTCGACCTCAACGGGGAGGAGACCGCCCAGCGCGTGCTCGACAGCCTCGAAGACATCTCGCCGAAGCTCTCCGACAGTCTCGTGTCGTGGGGCTTCGGCGAGATCTACACGCGGCCGGCGCTCGTGCCGCGGGACCGGCAGCTCGTCACGCTCGGCATGCTCACCGCGCTCGGCGGGTGCGAGCCGCAGCTGGAGGTGCACGTGAACGCGTCCCTCAACGTCGGCCTGAAGCCCGAGGAAATCGTCGAAGCGCTGCTGCAGTCGGCCGCCTACTGCGGCTTTCCGCGGGCGTTGAACGCGACCGCCGTCGCGAAGAAGGTCTTCGCCGAACGCGGGCTGCTGCCGGTGGCGGACGCATGAGGGTCGTCCTCTTCGGCGCGACCGGCATGGTCGGCCAGGGCGCGCTGCGGGAGTGCCTGCTCGACGAGCGCGTCGAGGCGGTGCTGGCGGTCGGCCGGTCCCCGCTCGGCGAGACGCACCCGAAGCTGACCGAACGCGTCGAGGAGGATCTGTTCACCCTCGAGCCGATCACCGGCTACGACGTATGCCTCTTCTGCCTCGGCGTGTCCTCGGTCGGCATGGCGCCGGCGGAGTACGAGCGGATCACGTACCAGCTGACCCTTTCGGTGGCCGGGAAGCTGCCCGAGGACACCACGTTCGTGTACGTCTCGGGCCAGGGCACCGACAGCACCGAACGCGGCCGAGTGCGCTGGGCGCGCGTCAAGGGCGCCACCGAGAACGCGCTCGCGAAGCTGCCGCTGCGGACGTTCGCCGTGCGCCCCGGCTACATCCAGCCGCTGTCCGGGATCACGTCGAAAACCACGCTCTACCGCACGCTCTACCGCGTCGCGATGCCGTTGTACCCGCTACTGCGGCGGCTGTTCCCGGGCTTCGTGACGACCAACCGGGAGCTCGCCCTGGCGATGCTGGAAGTCGCCGAGAACGGCTACGAGAAGCCCGTGCTCGAGAACGCCGACATCGTCACCGCCGCCGCGCGACGAGCCCGGCCAGCAGGTTCGTGAGGTTCTCCGCCACCACCGCCTCGAACCCCGGCGCACCGCCGGCCTCGGCCGTCGCCAGCGCGACCGCCTCCGTCGGGTTCGCGTAGGGCCACGCCCCCGACACCACGACCACGACGGCCCGGGCGAACACCCGGGCCGCTTCCGCGGACAGCTCCGGGACGCCGGCGCGCACCAGCGACGCCAGCCGTTCGAGGTTCGCGGCCGCGCGGAGCTTGAAGCCGCGTGCGAACTCCAGGGAGATGTTGCGCTCCAGCACCGGGGCCATCGCGCTGATCAGCTCGCACAGCAGCCGCCGCTCGGCCAGCGTCGCCGCGATCGTCCCGGCGATCCGCTCTTCCCGTGCGGGCGGGCCCGGCAGCACCCCGAACGCCAGCTCGTCGAGCCACGCCGTCCACGCCGTGTCGAGGACCTCGAGGAAGACGGCTTCGCGGCTGTCGAAGTAGCGGAGCACATTGGACTTCGCGAGCCCGACGCGGCAGGCCAGCTCCCGCAGGCTGATGTCGGCCACCGGGCGCTCGGCCAGCAGCTCCCGCGCGGCGGCGAGGATCGCGGTGCGGCGCGCCTCGATCTGCTCCGGCCGCCGGGCGCGCTGGAATCCGGCGCTCATGGCGCCGACAGTACTTCCTCAGCTGCGGCTGCCGGCCTCGCGCCGGGACTTGACCCGCCGGTAGCTCCAGATCAGCAGCGCGAACAGGATCACCGACGACAGGATCAGGCTCGACCCGGTGCTCCAGCCGGCGAACGGCAGCGACTTCACCGTGCCCCAGACGATCCCCGCCGCCAGCAGCGCCAGCCCGGCCAGCACGGACCCGGCGATCCGCAGCGGCGACGACACGCTCTCCTCGGCCGCCTTCATCGCGCGGTCGCGCACCGGGTCGACGTACCGCTCGAGCGCCGGGAACTCCGAGGCCAGCACCAGGAGCCCGGCGAGCACGAGCAGCAGCCCGGGGCCGGGCAGGACGAGCAGCAGCACCCCGACCACCAGCAGGACGGCACCCGCCACCGTGATCAGGACCCGCTTCGCCTGTTTGCCGATGCCCACTGGGCGTCTCCCCTCGTTTCGTCCGATTCTTCCTGGTTGCGGCCTCGTGTGCCACTCACGAGAGCCCGTACCCCGCCGTCCGGCGAATATCCACCCGAGCAGCTGCGGCAGGAAGGCCGGCGGGCTCGCCGGACGGCCGGTCCGATGGCGATCGCCGCCAGTACCCGGTCGGCGATCACTCCCGCGGGCAGCGCGACCTCCGGCGCACCGCCTCCCACCAGGCTCGCGAGGCCCGCCGCAGTCGTCGGCGAGCCGGAAGTCCGGCAGGTAGCGCGGCACGGGCTCGGCCAGGTTGATCCGTAGGGGCGGACGTAGGCGTCGATGTCGGGCTTCCGGTCGGCGGCGGCCACCCCCGACATTCGACAGGTCTTGACAACCCAGCTATATTCAACACATCGGTTGATAAACAGATTGGTTGATAAAGATGGCGGTTGACGAGGAGGCGCTGGACCGGGCGTTCACCGCACTCGGCGACCCGGTCCGCCGGGCCCTGATCGCCCGCCTGTCGCGCGGCGAAGCGACGGTCAACGAGCTGGCCGAGCCCTTCGCGATCACGAAGCAGGCGGTGTCCCGGCACATCCAGGTGCTGGAGCAGGCCGGGCTGATCACGCGCAGCCGCGACGGGCAGCGCCGGCCGTGCCACCTGGTGCCGTCCGCCCTCGAAGCCCTCACCGGCTGGATCGACACGTACCGGCTGGCCACCGAACGCAGCTACCGGCGGCTCGACGCCGTCCTGGAGACCTTGGAGGAAACACCATGAGCACGACGATCACCGCCCAGCCGGGAACGCCGTTCATCGAGATCACGCGCGAGTTCGCGGCCCCGCCGTCGGCGGTCCTGCGCGCCCACACGGATCCCGAGCTGATCGTGCGCTGGCTGGGCCCGCACGGCATGGAGATGCAGATAGTCGAGTTCGACGCGAGGTCAGGAGGTGCCTACGACTACATCCACCGCGACTCCCGAGGCGAGTACCGCTTCCGCGGCGTGTACCACACGGTGAGCGCCGACCGGATCATCCAGACGTTCGAGTTCCTGGGCACACCAGGCGAGGTGACCTTGGATTCGATGACACTGACAGACCTCGGCGACGGCCGCACGCGCGTCGAGACGCGCTCGGTGTTCCCGTCGGTTGCGGCGCGCGACACGGCGCTGGAGAGCGGGATGAGCCGAGGGATCACGGAGTCGTTCGAGCGGCTCGACAAGGTACTGGCGGCCTGAGGTGCCGAACGTCGTCGCGAGTTTCTGCATGTCATTGGACGGGTTCGTCGCACGGCCCGACGATTCGGTCGGACCGCTGTTCGACTGGTACACCGCCGGCGAGGTCGAGGTCCCGATGGTGGGCTACCCGACGACGTTCCGAGTATCCCCATCCAGCGCGTCGTACCTTCAGTCCTTTTTAGACACAGTCCGCGGTAGCGCTTTCGTCTGCGGGCGGCGGGTTTTCGACTACACCCGGGGGTGGGGTGGGCATCCTCCTGGCGGAGGTTCCGCTTTCGTCGTCACCCATCGGCCTGCGCCTTCTTGGCCCTCTTCCGTTCTTGCTCCCTTCACGTTCGTCTCGGACGTGGCCCGCGCTGTCGAGTTGGCTGCGGCTGCCGGGGATGGGAATGTCGGTGTTTCGGGGCCTTCCATTGCTCGGCAGTGCTTGGAGCTTGGGCTGCTTTCTGAGGTTCGGATCGATCTTGTGCCCGTGTTTCTCGGTTCGGGGGTTTCGTACTTCTCCGGCCTCTCCGCGTCTGGCGCTTCGCTTGAACAGGTTGAGGTTGTGGTTGGCTCCGGGGTGACACACTTGGTTTACCGGGTCCACTACCAGGACTCTTAAAGATGCGGCTTCGCCGGAGTTCTCGCTTCTACCCGTTGGTGTGATGATCACGCGTTTGAAGTCGGCTAACCTTGTTGTATGCCAACGGAAGCAGCGTGGAAGACAGATGCGACGGCCCTGGCCGATCGCATCTCCACCCTGCTCACAGTGGTGCGTAGCGCCGAGGCCGAGATCGGTGCGCTGCTGGCGGAAATCGAGTCCCGCGGGGTGATGGAACTCTTCGGCTACCGCTCGGTGGCCCGTCTTCTCGAGCACTTGGCGGACATCCCGAAGTCGGCAGCGGAGACGGCGGTCAAACGAGCCGGCGCTTTGCACCCCGACAGCACCCCTGCGCTGGCTCCCTCCACCGCCGCCGTCGCGACGGAGGGCCGCCTGAGCAACCCGATGATCGACACGATCGTCAGTGCGCTCACACAAATCCCACCGGAGCACCGCGAGGACGCCGAAGGACACCTGCTGGCCCTGGCCGAAGACGCAGGCCACAAACAGGTCGCGGCGCTGGGAGCCCGCATCGTGGCCCACCTGGACCCCGACGGCCCCGAACCAGACACCACCGAACCGGCGGTCCCCAGCCGCGAACTCTCGTTACGTCGCAAAAGAACCGGAGTATGGGAGCTGCACGGCCGTTTCGACGACGAGACGGGAACCCGAGCCAGCGCCCTGCTCGACGCGCTAGCCGAACGCCGCACCGGCACCGACGAGGGCGGCGACCACCGTTCCCCGCAGGAACGCTACGGCGACGCATTCTCCGACACGATCGACCTGGCCCTGAACTCCCCGACGCTGCCGATGCAGGCGGGCGAGCGCGCCCACGTGATGATCGCGGTACACCTGAACGACCTGAAGTCGGGCGTAGGCGAGGCAACCCTGGGCGACACCGGCACGATGACGGCGGCGGAAGCCAGGATCCACGCGTGCGACAGCATGATCATCCCAGCGGCGCTGGGTGAGAAGAGCGAGCCGCTGAACCTGGGCCGCCTCCGCCGCCTGATCTCGGCAGGCCTGCGCCGAGCGTTGTACCTCCGCGACCGCGGCTGCGCCTTCCCAGGCTGCCACCGCCCACCCCGGCACTGCCAGGGCCACCACATCCACCACTGGTCCGACGGCGGCCGAACCGACCTGAACAACCTGGTCCTGATGTGCGCCCACCACCACCGGCTGCTGCACCGTTCAGGCTGGGAAGTCCGCATAGCCCCCGACGGCCTCCCGGAGTTCCTCCCACCAACATTCCTGGACAAACACCGAAAACCCAGGCGCAACAACCTGCACCAACCGCTGCCGTTCGCAGCGTGACAACCGAACATGGGAAAGGCCCGCAGCCAATGGCTACGGGCCTACACCCACGTCCACCCACCCAAAGACGACGAACCGTCCACCCAGCACCCGACGCCTAGTTCGACAACCCCAACCGCCACCCGGCTAAACGCCAACGAGACCCAGACTCTGCACATCGAACACAGCCGCAGCAGCCAGGCATCAGCGCCATCTCCAGTCCTCCAGCGCCGAGGCCGGACGGCAGGCACCAATAGCTCACACCCATCTGCCCGAGCCACCACATGGCAAGCCCAACTCGGCCAGCGGCAAGGCCGCTAACTCAGCAAGCAGCGCCGCCACTCGACCCGACCCGGCCCACCATCTCGCCAGCCACTCGTCCTGGCGGAGCTTCCCGCGAGAGGCAATCACCACCGCTGCGCCGCCGGGTCCGGCCGTGAAGCGCCCCGCCGGACTCTGGCGAGAACCACCGCCTCTGAGGCCCAGCCCTGGATACCGGCCAGAATCGCCTCAGCCTCCAAGCCGACCAGCCCACCAACCGCCGAGGCCCGATCAACCAACCAGCCGGTCCACCAACCCGCCGGCCCGCCAAGCAACCGGCAGCGGTCGACCAACCGGTCCACCGACCGTCCGGTCCGCCAACCAACCAGGCCGCAGCCAGCCAACCGGCCGGTCCACCCACCAACCAACCGGTCCGCCAACCAACCAGGCACCAGCCAGCCGGGCAGCGGCCGGCCGGCCATCACCTACTCCCCCACCTCGGCCAACAGCTGCTCAAAGGGAACAAACCCCGTCCCCTCAACACCGGCAACCCGACCCTCGACAGCCGAAGCCAGCTCGGCCCCGGCCTTCTCGATCCGCCGCTGCAACGCGCCCTCTCCGCTCCCCCAGTCCGAGGAAGCGGCATAAACCCCGGTAGCCACCGGATCCGCCTTGAGATACCCGAACAACGGCCTCAACTGGTAGTCCAACACCAACGAATGCCGCTCCGTCCCACCAGTAGCGCCCAGCAGCACCGGCTTACCCACCAGCGAATCCGCGTCCAGCACATCGAAGAACGACTTGAACAACCCGCTGTACCCAGCCGTGAACACCGGAGTCACCACGATCAGCGCATCCGCGGAAACCACCGTCGAGATCGCCGACCGCAAGGCCGGGCTCGGAAACCCCGTCAGCAGGTTCTTCGTCACGTCCAAAGCGATGTCCCGCAGCTCCACCACCGAGACCGAAGCGTCAGGAGCAGCAGCAACCGTCGCCGCCGCCAGACGATCCGCCAGCAACCGGGAAGACGACGGTACCGACAACCCCGCCGTCACCACCGCGAGCTTCATTCCGACACCTCCACCAATGACGAAGCAAGCGAAGCGTGCGTAGGCGCCTCAGGCACGTGAGCCGGACGCATGGAGTCCAGCTCCTTGCGCAGCACCGGCACCACCTCCGAACCCAGCAGGTCCAGCTGCTCCAGCACCGTCTTGAGCGGCAACCCCGCGTGGTCCATCAAGAACAGCTGACGCTGATAGTCACCGAAGTTCTCGCGGAAGGTCAGCGTCTTGTCGATGACCTCCTGCGGGCTCCCCACGGTCAACGGCGTCTGGTCGGTGAACTCCTCCAGCGTCGGGCCGTGCCCGTACACCGGGGCGTTGTCGAAGTACGGCCGGAACTCCTTCCACGCGTCCTGGGAGCGCGGCCGGATGAACGCCTGGCCGCCCAGCCCCACGATCGCCTGGTCCGCCGCTCCGTGGCCGTAGTGCTCGAAACGCTGGCGGTAGAACTGGATCAGCTGCTGGAAATGGGACGTCGGCCAGAAGATGTGGTTGGCGAAGAAGCCGTCACCGTAGAACGCGGCCTGCTCGGCGATCTCCGGGCTGCGGATGGACCCGTGCCACACGAACGGCGGGACTCCGTCCAGCGGGCGGGGCGTCGACGTGAACCCCTGCAGCGGGGTGCGGAACTTGCCCGACCAGTCGACCACGTCCTCGCGCCACAGCCGGCGCAGCAGCGCGTACTTCTCGATCGCCAGCGGGATGCCCTGGCGGATGTCCTCACCGAACCACGGGTACACCGGACCCGTATTACCGCGACCCATCATGAGGTCCACGCGGCCGTCGGCCAGGTGCTGCAGCATCGCGAAGTCCTCGGCGATCTTCACCGGGTCGTTCGTCGTGATGAGCGTGGTCGATGTCGACAAGATGATCTTGGACGTCTGCGCGGCGATGTACCCCAGCATCGTCGTCGGCGACGACGGTACGAACGGCGGGTTGTGGTGCTCGCCCGTCGCGAAGACGTCGAGGCCGACCTCCTCCGCCTTCAGCGCGATCCGGACCATCGCCTTGATCCGCTCGTGCTCCGTCGGCGTGGTGCCGTTCGTGGGATCGGTCGTGACGTCGCCCACCGAGAAGATTCCGAACTGCATGACCTGACTCCCTTCGCGAGCCCCATCTTACATGCGCGTTCAACTACTTCCAAGCAAGAGATATTCCGGCCGTCAATGCCGTAGGGGGCACCAAGTAAGGTCAAGGCCATGGACGCGGAGCTCGGTCGGCTGGGTCTGGCAGAACGTTCGGTACGACTACTCACGGGCCGCGACATCTGGGGTTCGATCACCCCGCTGCTCGCGCCTCGCCGGAACCTGGTGGCGGCTTTCGGCCACGTCGGTCCCGGCGCGGCCGCGCTGCTGCCGCTGGAACCCGGCGACACGGTGATCACGGACGCCAGCCTGGACATGGTGCTGTCCGGCGCGACGAGCCCGCACGCCCTGCTGCACTGGGTGAAGGCGGGCGTGATCGTGCACTCGCTGCGCGGGCTGAACGCGAAGCTGGTGATCGCCGAGGACGACCCGTCGTTCGTGGTCGTCGGCTCGGCCGACGTCACCGCCGCCGGCCCGCGGCAGCTGTTCGAGGCCGTCACGGTCTCCCACGAGAAGCACACCGTCGAGGAGGCCCAGGAGGCCTGGCTCGAGTGGTGCGACCTCGCGGGCCCCGCGCTGACGGCGGGCGACCTGGAGCCGCTCCTGGAGCAGTACGGCGCCGGCAAGCCGGTCACCGCGCCGCGCCCGGCGACCCCCGCGCGCTCCACCCCGCCCGCCCGCCCGGTCGTCACGAGCCGGCCGGCCACGCCGGTGCGGCCCGCCACCCCGGCACCGGCACCCTCGCCGGTCCGGCCCGCCGCGCCGCCCGCGGCCGCGACCCCGCCGCCGGCCCCGGTCCGGCCGGCGCCGCCCGCGGCCGCCGAATCCCCGGTCCGGCCGCCGGAACCCGAGGCCGAACCGCAGTCCACCGAGACGGCCGCCACACCGTCGCCGGCCGCCGAAACCGCGGAACCGGTTGCGGCCACCGAGCCCGAAACCACCGACGTGCCCCGGCCCGCGTGGCCGCGCCCGGCCGAGCTGTACCTCGTCAGCCTCGTCGAAGGCGGCGAGCCGTCGGCCGAGGCCGAGTACCGGCTCGAAGAGCTGCAGCGCGAGTACACCCACCCCGGCGACAACGGCGAACAGCCGTTCCGCGTCGAACTGTTCTGGGCCGACGACGGCCAGGGCCAGG
This sequence comes from Amycolatopsis sp. NPDC101161, assembly GCF_044768185.1. Lineage (NCBI taxonomy): Bacteria > Bacillati > Actinomycetota > Actinomycetes > Pseudonocardiales > Pseudonocardiaceae > Amycolatopsis > Amycolatopsis sp. NPDC101161. Next base: position 90,460 of record NZ_JBIWPI010000005.1, on the reverse strand, counting down.
ACCCGCCGCGCACGCTGCGCACGGGCGTGCACGTCATCCGCGTCTACAGCCAGAAGCAGGGCCGTGCCCTGGTCGGGTCGCGGATCGAGGCCCCCGGTCTGGTGCTGCAGGCGTACACCGACGAGTTCGCCTACCCGCGCCGCACGTACTGCTACATCCTGACCCGGGACCCGGCCGCCCGGCCGGCGTTCGGCGACCTCCGCAAGGCGCTCGCCGCGATCGGCGAAAAGCCGAACTTCCGGAACAGCTTCCAGGTCCCGCGGAAGATCGAAGCCCTGCTGGGCCTGTGGCCCGACCTGGGCTACGACCCCCGTTAGGGGGCGGCGCACGCCACTCCCGGGGCGACAGGGCGCGGAAACTGTCGGGGCGGGCGGATATCCTGCAGTACGGTGCAGGCCAGTCCGCACCGCCACCAGCACTTTCGCGAGCCACGATCCGGGAGAACGACCCTGTGACTGCCGAGACCTTGTACGGGGCCGACGACCTGACGCATCTCGAGGGTCTCGAAGCCGTCCGCAAACGCCCCGGGATGTACATCGGTTCCACCGACAGCCGCGGCATCAACCACCTCTTCTCCGAGGTGGTGGACAACTCGACGGACGAGGGCGTCGCCGGGCACGCGACGAAGATCGTCGTGACCCTGCACGCCGACGGCAGCGTCCAGGTGGACGACGACGGCCGCGGCATCCCCACCGGCATCCACGCCAAGTCCGGTTTGTCCGGCGTCGAGCTGGTGCTGACGCGGCTGCACGCCGGCGGCAAGTTCGGCGGCTCCGGCTACAAGACCTCCGGCGGCCTGCACGGCGTCGGCGCTTCGGCGGTCAACGCGCTGTCGCACCGCTTCGACGTCACGGTGAAGCAAGAGGGCAAGGTCCACCAGATGTCGTTCAAGCACGGCATCCCCGGCACCTTCGACGCGCCCGGCCCGAAGGCGAAGTTCACCCGCCGGTCCGGGCTGAACCTCGTCGGCAAGATGAAGCGCGGCGAGCGCAGCGGCACGTCGATCCGCTACTGGTACGACGCGCGCTACTTCGAGTCCGGCGCGGCGCTGGACGTCGAGGGCGTGCGGGCGAAGCTGCGCAACACCGCGTTCCTCGTCCCGGGCGTCACGTACGTGCTGCGCACGGCGATCGAAGACACGATCAACGAAGAGACGTTCCACTTCCCGCACGGCCTGGTCGACATGGTCGACTTCCTGACCCCGTCGGGCGAGAAGCCGGTCTGCGGCACGCTGCTGATCACCGGTGAGGGCACGTACAAGGAGAACGCGGCCGACGCCGCCGGCGTCATGCAGTCCAATGTGGAGCGGCACGCCGAGGTCGAGGTGGCGCTGCGCTGGGGCACCGGCTACGAGCGCACGGTCGAGTGCTTCACCAACACGATCCGCAACGTCCACGGCGGCACGCACCGCCGCGGTTTCGACCGCGCGGTCACGAAGGCGTTGCAGGAGGCCATCTCCAAGACCCGCGGGCTGCTCAAGCCCAAGGAGGACATGCCGACGATCGAGGACGTCCTCGAGGGCATGACCGCCGTCGTGCACGTCCGGCTGCCGGAGCCGCAGTTCACGTCGCAGACGAAGGACGAGCTGTCCACCGCCGGCATCACGCGGGTGCTGCAGGCCATCGTCGACAAGCACGTCAAGGCCTGGACCGAGGACCGCAAGACGAAGTCCGAGGCGAAGGTCGTGCTGCAGAAGGTGGTCGACGCCGCGCGCGTCCGGCTCACGCAGAAGCAGCAGAAGGACGCCGCCCGGCGCAAGACCGCGCTCGAAGGCGCGGCGATGCCGCCGAAGCTGGTCGACTGCCGCACCACCGGCGTCTCCCGCAGCGAGCTGTTCCTCGTCGAGGGTGACAGCGCGCTGGGGTCGGCCCGGATGGCGCGCGTGTCGGAGTACCAGGCGCTGCTGCCGCTGCGGGGCAAGATCCTGAACGTGCAGAAGGCGTCCTTGGGCGACACGCTGAAGAACGCCGAGATCGCGTCGATCGTGCAGGTCCTCGGCGCGGGCACCGGCCGCACGTTCGACCTGACGACCATGCGCTACGGCCGGGTCATCCTGATGGCGGACGCGGACGTCGACGGTTCGCACATCCGGACCCTGCTGATCACGCTGTTCGCGAAGTACATGCGCCCGGTGATCGAAGACGGCCGGCTGTACGCGGCGATGCCGCCGCTGCACAAGCTCGTCACGAAGGGCCGCAACCCGGAGACGCACTTCACGTACACACAGCAGGAGATGGAAACCAAGTACGCCGAGCTGGAGCGGGCGGGCAAGAGCATCGTCACGCCGGTGCCGCGGTTCAAGGGTCTCGGCGAGATGGACGCCGACGAGCTGTGGGAGACCACGATGAACCCGGCCACCCGCTCGGTCCGCCGGATCACCATGGACGACGCCGAGGCCGCCGAGGGCGCGCTGGAGCTGCTGATGGGCGAGAAGGTCGAGCCCCGGCGGAACTGGCTGGTCGCCTCTTCGGACCGGATCGACCGCGACGCCATCGACGCTTGATTTTTCCGTAGCTACCAAGGAGTTCTGCCGTGGCACGCCGCAAGGGCACCACCACCAAGGTCGATCCCAGCGCGTTCGACCGCGCCGGCGCGAACGTCTTCGACAACTCGCTGAAGACCGAGATCGAGGACTCGTACCTGGAGTACGCGTATTCGGTCATCCACTCGCGCGCCCTGCCGGACGCGCGGGACGGGCTGAAGCCGGTGCACCGCCGGATCCTGTACTCGATGAACGAGAACGGCTACCGCCCGACGCACGCGTACGTGAAGTCGTCGCGCGTGGTCGGCGACGTCATGGGCAAGTACCACCCGCACGGTGACGTCGCGATCTACGACGCGATGGTGCGGCTGGCGCAGGACTTCTCGCTGAACGTCCCGCTGATCGACGGCCACGGCAACTTCGGCTCGCCGGACGACGGCCCGGCCGCCTCGCGGTACACCGAGGCCCGGATGTCACCCGAGGCGATGCAGCTGGTCGGCGAGCTCGGCGAGGACACCGTCGACTTCCGGCCGAACTACGACGGCTCGCTCGAGGAGCCGTCCGTGCTGCCCGCGGCGTTCCCGAACCTGCTGGTCAACGGCACGTCCGGGATCGCGGTCGGGATGGCGACCAACATGATCCCGCACAACCTCGGCGAGGTCGTCGCGGCGGCGCGGTGGCTGATCACGCACCCGTCCGCGACGCTCGACAAGCTGATGGAGTTCGTCCCCGGCCCCGACCTGCCGACCGGCGGCAGCCTGCTGGGCCTCGACGAGGTCCGCCGCGCGTACGAGACCGGCCGCGGCGTGGTCCGGATGCGCGCGAACTGCGAGACCGGTCCGCTCGAAGGCAGCCGTGGGCGGCAGGCGATCACCGTCACCGAGCTGCCCTACGGCGTCGGCCCGGAGAAGGTGATCGAGAAGATCACCGACGAGGTCAACAAGTCCAAGCGGCTCACCGGCATCGCCGACGTCAAGGACCTCACCGACCGCGAGAACGGCACGCGGCTGGTCATCGAGTGCAAGGTCGGCGTCAACCCGCAGGCGCTGCTCGCGGACCTCTACCGGCTCACGCCGCTGGAGCAGTCGTTCGGCATCAACAACCTGGTGCTCGTCGATGGCCAGCCGCAGACGCTGGGCCTGAAGGAGCTGCTGGAAGTCTTCCTGCGGCACCGCTACGACGTCGTCACGCGGCGCACGAAGTACCGGCGCCGCAAGCGCGAAGAGCGGCTGCACCTGGTCGACGGCCTGCTGATCGCGCTGCTGAACATCGACAAGGTGATCAAGCTCATCCGCGAGAGCGAGAACGCGCAGGCCGCGAAGGACGGCTTGATGACGCGCTTCAAGCTCTCGGAGATCCAGGCGACGTACATCCTCGACACTCCCCTGCGCCGGCTGACCAAGTACGACCGGCTGGAGCTGGAGTCGGAGCAGGAGCGGCTGCGCGAGGAGATCGCGGAGCTGACGAAGATCCTCGACGACGACTCGGTGCTGAAGAAGCTCGTGTCGGCCGAGCTGGCGAAGATCGCGAAGGACTTCCCGACCGAGCGCCGCACGTCCCTGATCGACGGCGACCTGAAGGAGGTCCTGGCCGCGTCGAAGCCGTCGGGTCCCCTGGAGGTCGAGGACGACCCGTGCCAGGTGATCCTGTCGGCGACCGGCCTGGTGGCCCGCACGGCGGCGGAGTCCGAGGAGTCGACGGAGACGCGCCGGCGCAACGGCCGGGTGAAGCACGACGCCGTGGCGGCGGTGGTCCACACCACGGCCCGCGGTCAGATCCTGCTGGTGACCAGCCGCGGCCGCGCGTTCAAGACGGACGTGCTGCCGTTGCCGGTCCTGCCGGAGCAGGCGGGCACGGTCTCCCTGCGCGGCGGCATGGCGGCGCGCGAGCTGGTCCCGCTGGAGAAGGGCGAGACGGTCGTCGGCATCGCGCCGCTGGGTGAGCAGGCGGCGGGTTCCCCGGGCCTGGCGCTGGGCACTCGCGCGGGTGTCGTGAAGGTCTGTTCACCGGAGTGGCCGGTCCGCTCGGACGAGTTCGAAGTGATCTCGCTGAAGGACGGCGACGAGGTCGTCGGAGCGACGTGGCTGACGGACGGCACGGAGACGCTGGCGTTCGTGTCGTCGGAGGCGTCGCTGCTGAAGTACGCGGCATCGCTGGTCCGCCCGCAGGGCCTGAAGGGCGGCGGCATGGCCGGCATCAACGTCGGCGCGGGTTCGGTGGTGTTCTTCGGAGCGATCCGCACGGACGACGACGAGCACGGCGAGCCCCTGGTGATCACGTCGACCGGCCAAAGCGTGAAGGTCACGCCGTTCAGCGAGTACCCGGCGAAGGGCCGCGCCACGGGCGGGGTCCGGGCCCAGCGGTTCTTGAAGGGCGAGACGGCGCTGCGAGTGGCGTGGATCGGCCCGCGCCCCGCGGGAGCGGCGAAGAACGGCGACCCGGTGGAGCTCCCGGAGATCGACGTCCGCAGGGACGGCTCAGGCCACGCCCACCCAGGCCCGGACGTGGTCGGTCACCTCATCGAACGCGACTGACAGCGAGGGTGGTGCGCCGGGAGGGCGCACCACCCTCGGCTCAGGCCAGCAGGGCCTTGGCTATGTGGGTCACCTGGATTTCGTTGCTGCCCGCGTAGATCATCAACGACTTCGCGTCCCGCGCCAGCTGTTCCACCCGGTACTCGGCCATGTACCCGTTGCCGCCGAACAGTTGCACCGCCTCCATGGCCACCTCGGTCGCCGCCTCGGAGGAGTACAGCTTCATCGCCGACGCCTCCGCCAGCGAAGGGCGCTTTCCCGCGCGGGCCTTGGCCACCGTCTGGAACACCATGTTCTGGACGTTCAGCCGGGCCACCTCCATCTTCGCCAGCTTCAGCTGGATCAGCTGGAACCGCCCGATCTCCTGGCCCCACAGCTTCCGCGACTTCGCGTAGTCGACGCACAGCCGGAGGCACTCGTTGATGATGCCCAGCGACAGCGCCGCCACGCCGACCCGCTCGGCCGCGAAACTCTCCCGGGCGCTCTCGGAACCCGACGACGACAGCAGCCGGTCCGCGCCGAGCCGGACGTCGTCGAAGAACAGCTCGCCCGTCGGGGACGACATCATCCCCATCTTCTTGAACGGCTTGCCCTGCACGAACCCCGGCATCCCGCGGTCCAGCACGAACGTCAGCACCGGCCGCTCCCGCGCCGGCGACCCGTCGGCCAGCTTCGCGTACACCACCGCCGTGTCCGCGTAGGGGCCGTTCGTGATGAACGTCTTCCGCCCGTTCAGCACGTACTCATCGCCGTCCCGGCGGACCGTCGTCTGCATGCCGCCGAACGCGTCCGAACCCGAGTCCGGCTCGGTGATCGCCCACGCGCCGATCTTCTCGAACGTCGCCAAGCCCGGCAGCCAGCGCTGCTTCTGCTCCAGCGAGCCCTTCGACAGGATCGTCGCCGCCGTCAGCCCCAGCGAGACGCCCAGCGAAGCCACGATCCCGAGGCTCACCCCGGCCAGTTCGCTGATCGCGATGAGCGCGAGCGTCTCCTGCCCACCCAGCTTCGGTGCGCCCGAACCCTTACCCTCCGAAGCGAGCAGGCGAGAGACCGCTTCCGCCGCCATGGCGTCCAGCCCGAACGCCTTGAACAGCTTCCGGATGATGTCGTACGGCGGCAGCTCGCCGCTCTCCAGTGAATCCAGGTGCGGCCGGATCTCCTTGGCGATGAACTCCCGGATCGAGTCGCGGATCAGCAGATCCGTCTCGGACCACTCGATCACGGCAGCCTCGCCGCGATGTCGTCGATCTCCCACGGGCCCTCGGTCTCGATCACCTTGACGTCGTGCCAGCCGGCCAGTTCCGAGATCGCGCCGCCCTGGACCGCGAACACCTTGCCCGTCACCGGGCACTTCTCGGTCGCCAAGTACGCCACCAGCGGCGAGATGTTCGCCGGTGAGAACGCGTCAAACTCGCCTTCCTCCACTGGTGCGGCGAAGATCGCGCCCATCCCCGGCGTCGCCAGCGTCAGCCGGGTCCGGGCGATCGGCGCGATCGCGTTGACCCGCACCCCGTAGCGCTCCAGTTCCGCCGCCGCCACCAACGTCATCGCCGCGATCCCCGCCTTCGCCGCGCCGTAGTTCAGCTGGCCCGGGTTCGGCACCGTCGTCCCCGAAGCCGACGCCGTGTTGATCACCGACGCCGCCACCGGAGTTCCCGCCTTGGCCGACGACTTCCAGTACGCCGCCGCGTGGTGCAGGACCGCCGCGTGCCCCTTCAAGTGGACCGCGATCACCTCGTCCCACTGCTGCTCGGTGAGACCCGCGACGAAGCTGTCCCGCAGGATGCCCGCGTTGTTCACCACCACGTCCAGCCGGCCGAACTCGGACACCGCCTGGTCGACCAGCTCCGCCGCGCCCGCCCACGTCGCCACGTCCGACGTGTTGGCCACCGCCGAACCACCGGACGAGCGGATCTCCGAGACCACCTCGGGGTCCGGCTCGATGTCGTTGACCACAACCGAAGCGCCCTCACGCGCGAACAACAGCGCGTGCTCCCGGCCGATCCCCCGGCCGGCGCCGGTGATCAGCGCGACGCGCCCCTCGAGTGCACCCATCACAGCTCCGCAAGTCCGTCTTTGATCACGAGTGTGTCTCCTGCTCTGGTTTCGAAGGCGTAGGAAGAAGGCCCCGCCGCCCAGATCGACGTCGACAGGTCCTGCCCCGGCAGCACGGGGGCGGCGAAGCGGACGGCGAGGCGACGCAGCCGGCCCGCGGGCGCCACCGAAGTAAGCACCGCCCACGACGTGAACGCCATCGTGCACAGCCCGTGCGCGATGATCCCCGGCAAGCCCGCCGCCCGGGCGACCTCCTCGTCGAGGTGGATCGGCATCGGGTCGCCGGCGGCCGGCCCGTAGCGGAACGTCTGGTCGTCGTCGACGTGCTGGCCGACCTTCGCCACCGGCGGCGACGAGCGCAGCGCCTCGTCGAACCGGTGCGAAGGCCCCAGCTCACCCACCTTCGAACCGGTGTCGAAGCCGCGTACGAAGAACGTCACGTACTGCTCGTTGACCAGCTCACCGCCGGAAGCACGGCACTCCAGGTAGACCGTCGCCCGCGTGCCCTTCGGCAACCCCTCCCAGCCGGTCATCTTGGCGCGTGACTCCAGCACGTCGCCGGGCCGGATCGGGCGGTGGAACCGGAAGTCCTGCTCGCCGTGCAGCACACGCCCGAACAACGACGGCGGCACGACCTCGAGGGCCGGTTCCAGCAGCGACTGGAACACCGGCACGATCGCGAACACCGGGCTCGCGACATCGCCGGAAGCGTGCGCCGGGATCGGGTCGTTGGTCGCGGCCGCGTACTCGACGAGCCGGTCCCGCGTGACCTCGAACGAAACCGGTGCCGTCCACTTGTCGAGCCCGGCCGGGTCGAACTTCACGCGACCAGCGCCTTGAACTTCTCGAGGGACTCGTCGAGGTTCTTCTTCCCGTCCTTCTCGACGGCCTTGCCCAGCGCGCCGACGATCATCTGGCCGGTGAACTCGGCTTCGATGGTCGCCGCGGAGCCGGACCCGGCCGCCGCCACGACAGCGAGAACCGGATCTTCACGCCGGCCATCCCGGTTCCCGAAATGACCAAGCGATGGGGAGCATCGTAGGTGTCCACGGTCCAGGTGATCGTGTTCGCCATCCCGAGCATCGTGACGACCTCGGACACCTGCGAGCCCTGCGTGAACTCCGCGGGGACGTCGCCCTTCCACTTGGTGTGGATGGTCAGCCACTTCTCGAAGTTGTTGGGGTTCGAGAACTCCGCCCACACCTTGTCCGGCGCGGCGGGCAGTTCGACGGACGCGCTGATCTGGCCCATGGTGTCTCCTAAGCTCGCTGGTAGGCGGTGACGACGGCGGCGCCACCGAGTCCGATGTTGTGCTGCAACGCGGCCCGGACGTCCGGGACCTGGCGCGCGGCCGCGTCGCCGCGCAGCTGCCAGGTGAGTTCGGCGCACTGGGCGAGCCCGGTCGCGCCGAGCGGGTGGCCCTTGGAGATGAGCCCGCCGGACGGGTTGACGACCCACCGGCCGCCGTACGTCGTGTCCCCGGCGTCGACCAAGTGGCCGCCTTCGCCCTCTTCGCAGAGGCCGAGCGCTTCGTACGTGAGCAGTTCGTTGGCGGAGAAGCAGTCGTGCAGCTCGACGACCTGGAAGTCGGCCGGCCCGAGCCCGGCCTGCTCGTAGACCTGCAGAGCGGCCTGACGCGTCATGTCGTAGCCGACGATGTTCTTCGCGCTGCCGTCGAAGGTGCTGCGGAAGTCCGTGGTCAGAGCCTGCCCGACGATCTCGACGGCCCGCTCGGCCAGCCCATTGCCGTCCACAAAGGACTCACTGGCGAGCAGCACCGCGCCGGAACCGTCCGACGTCGGCGAGCACTGCAGCTTCGTCAGCGGGTCGTAGATCATCCGGGACGCGAGGATGTCGTCGAGCGAGTAGACGTCCTGGAACTGCGCGTACGGGTTGTTCACCGAGTGCCGGTGGTTCTTCTCGCCGATCTTCGCGAAGTGCTCGGCCGTCGTCCCGTACTTCCGCATGTGCTCGCGGCCGGCGGCGCCGAACATCCACGGCGCGGGCGGGAACAGCACCTCCGAGATCTCGGCGAGCGCCTGGAGGTGGTTGCCCAGCGGCTGTTCGCGGTCGTCGTAGGTCGACGCGAGCGAACCCGGCTTCATCTTCTCGAAGCCCAGCGCCAGCACGCAGTCCGCGCGGCCGCCGCGGACCGCCTCCGCGGCCAGGTACAGCGCGGTCGAGCCGGTGGAGCAGTTGTTGTTGACGTTGACCACGGGGATCCCGGTCATCCCCAGCTCGTAGACGGCGCGCTGCCCGGACGTCGACTCGCCGTAGACGTAGCCGACGTACGCCTGCTGGACGGCGTCGTAGCCGAGCCCCGCGTCCTCGAGCGCGTTGGTGCCCGCCTCGCGGGCCATCTGCGGATAGTCCCAGTCCTCGCGCCGCCCGGGTTTCTCGAACTTCGTCATCCCGACGCCGACGACGTACACCCTGTTCGCCATGCAACAAACATACAGACCGGCATGTATTTATCAAGAGCGGACCACTGACCCGCAGGTCAGCGGCGGAAAATCAGCCGAGCGGGGCCACCGGACCCGGGTAGCGGGCCGGGTCGAGGCAGCTGCCGAGCCCGTCGACGACCGAGCAGAAGCCCGGCGGCCGCACCGGCGTGTAACCCGCCGGGACGCCGTGGCCGGCGATCAGGTCCCGGTACGCCGCGACGGCGTCGGTCGGCCGGCGGGTCAGCGCCGGGTCGCTGACAGCGTCCACTGTGTACAGTCCGAACCGCGGCTGGTAGCTGCCCCACTCGTAGTTGTCGGTGAGGCTCCAGTAGTTGTAGCCGATGACGTTCATGCCGTCGGCTTTCGCGCGCTGCACCCAGTAGATGTGGTCGCGCAGGTGGTCCGACCGCGTGTAGCCGTCGGGCCGCGCGTTGCCGTTGTCGGTCGGCATCCCGTTCTCGACGACGTAGAGCGGCAGGTTCGGGAACTTCCGCGCGTAGTACCGCAGGGCGTAGTAGATCCCGTCCGGCTGCGGCGTCACCTTCCAGAACTCGCCGCTCGCCGCGTGGATCGCGCTGAGGTTGTCGAGACTCGCGCCGTAGTAGTAGTCAACGCCGGTGAAGTCGAGCTTGTCCCGCACCCGATCGAGGAACGACGCGTCGAGGATGCCTTGCGCCGCCGGGATGTAGGCCGTGTTGCTGGACACCAACGCACCGGGGTCCAGGGAGTGGATCAGGTCGTACGCCGCGCGGTGCACCGTCACCAGCCGCGCCTGCGCCCACGGCAGCTTCCAGCCGGCAAGCCCGCCGTTGGTGGTCTCGTTCTGCAGGTAGACGGTCGGCTCGTTGATCGTGATCCACAGCGCGCCGAGCCCCTTGTACCGGTCGACGACGCGGCGGGCGTTGGCCAGCCACGCGTCGACCGTGCGGTCGGAGTCCCAGCCGCCCTGGTCGGCGACCCAGCCCGGGTAGACCCAGTGGTCGAGGGTGATCATCGGCCGCATGCCCGCGGCGACGACGCGCCGAACGACGTCGTCGTAGTACGCGAGCTCCGTCTCGTCCACCTGGCCGGGCCGGGGTTCGATGCGCGCCCACTCGACGCTGAAGCGGAAGACGTTCACGCCGAGCTGCTTGGCGCGCTCGATGTCTTCGGCGTAGCGGTGCCGGAAGTCGACGGCGTCGCGGTAGGGCTCCTTGATCGACGACGTCTTCGCCTGCTCGTAGCGGCGCCAGTTGCTGTCGGGCGCCGAGCCCTCCGACTGGTAGCCCGAAGTGGCGACGCCCCAGAAGAACGCCGGCGAGGCGACCGCGGGACCCACCCCCGCGAGCAGGCCCGCCAGCAGGGCCAGGACGACGACGATCGCTCGGTTCCGGCGCGCCACGGCACCCTCCTCAGCCAACGTGAAGGTCATTCATGTTAGCTGAGGGGGCGCCGCAGCGCATCCCCTCGTCAGGCGACCTTGAACGACTGAGCGGCGCTGCCGTTGCAGGTCGACTGGACCAGCTGGACGCTGTCCGCGGTGGACGCCCCCGGCACGGTCAGGCACTTGCCGGTGTGGCGGACGACGAAGTGGTAGTAGCCGCCGCCTTCCGAGACCGGCTGCCACTGCTGGTTGTTCCCGCCGCTGTAGGACCACAGCTGCAGGCCGGCGTTGTCGGCCGTGGAAACGTCGGTCACGTCGATCACCTGGGCGGGGTTCGTCCGGTTGTTGATCCGGTCGTAGCCACCGCTGGTCGGGGCGAACTGGTACTGCTGCGCCGTCGTCCCGTTGCAGGTGTACTGCTGGACCACGGTGCCGTTGGCGCTGGCCGCGGCGCGGGCGTCGACGCACTTGCCGCTCGCCTTGTTCGACACGGCGTACCACGCCGCCGGGTCGATCGTGCCGTCCGGCGGCGGGGTGGTCGTGCCACCGCCGCCGAGCCACTTCAGGCCGTCGAGCACGAACCGGTTCTGGTCGGCGCTCTCGAACGTCGACGACAGCGCGGTGTTCGTGTCGTAGTTCATCGCGTTGTGGCCGAAGTTGGCGTAGAGCATCTTGTAGTTCTTGTTCGTCCACGCGATCGGGTAGTACCCGCTGTACCAGGTCTGGTTCGGGTCGGTGCCGATCGGGAACGTGGACTGGTCCATCGAGGCCAGGATGGAGATGTTCGGGTTCTGGCGCAGGTCGTTCTGCCAGGCGTACCACTCCGACGTCGACGACTTGATCGTCGCCGGCAGGTTGACCGTCGACGGGTGCGTGCGGTTTTCGATCTTCAACGTCTCCGGCGTCGGGCCCCACGTGTTCGACGTGAACCGGCCGGTGCCGAGGAAGTCGTTGTGGAACCAGTTGGCGTACGACGGCGTCGAGCTGTCGTTGTACGCCGTGACGTGGAAGCCGAAGAACCCGCCACCGTTCTGCATGTAGGTCTGGAAGCCCTGGAACTGCGCGGCCGACTGCGGCTGGTCGTCGAAGAACATCACGACGTCGGCCGTCGACTTGGTGATGCCGGTGAGCCGGTTCCAGTCGGTCGTCGAGGAGTAGGTGTAGCCGTTGGCCGCCGCCTGCTGGGCGAACCAGACGTTGGCCTCCTTCTCGAAGCTGATGTGCGCGGCGTCGTAGGTGCCGCTGTAGAACGCGAGCACCTTGAACGGTGTCGCGGCCTGCACGGCCGGTGCGCCCAGGCTCAAGCCCAGGCAGGCGGCGAAGAAGGCCAGGATTCTGACCAGGGGACGGCGGGGCATGCGTGTTCCTTCCGGTGGGGGACGGGGATCACCAGTGGCGCGAGTAGTGCAGGCCGTAGCCGAAGGGGAACAGCGCGGGCTTGCCGTCGCCGACGTTGATGGGCTGCTGGTCGGCGCTGCGCATCCACGTCACCGGCAGCTTGCCGGTCGGGTTGTAGTCGCCGAAGAGGACGTCGGCGACGCCTTGGCCCTCGCTGCCCGGCAACCACGACTCGACCAGGCCGGCCCAGTCCGGCAGCTGCGCCGCGATGTCCAGCGGTCGTCCGGACACGAGCACGACCACCGTCGGCACGCCGGAGTCCTTCAGCTTCTGCAGCGTGGCGAGGTCCGTGGCGTCCAGGCCCATCCCTTGTGGACGGTCGCCCTTGCCTTCGGCGTACGGCGTCTCCCCCACGACGGCGACGGCGACGTCGTAGCTCGGGTCGATCCCGGTGCCGTCCTTGGCGTAGGTGACCTTCGACGAGCTGCTTTCGATGCCCTGCAGGATGGTGGTGCCGGGGATGACCGGGCCGCTGGTGCCCTGCCAGCCGACCGTCCAGCCACCCGACTGGTTGCCGATGTCGTCCGCGCTCTTGCCGGCCACGAAGATCTTGTCCCGCTTGGACAGCGGCAGCACGTGGTTCTCGTTCTTGAGCAGCACCTGGGATTCGCGGACGGCCTGGCGCGCGAGGTCGCGGTGCCGCGCGCTGCCGATGGTGTTCAGGAACCGGCGGTCGGTCAGTGGGTGCTCGAACAGGCCGAGCTCGAACTTCTTCGTCAGGATGCGCCGGTTGGCGTCGTCGATGCGGGACATCGGCACGCGGCCGTCCTGGACGAGCGTGCGCAGCGTGTCGATGAACTTCTGCCACTCGAAGGGGACCATCACCATGTCGATGCCGGCGTTGATCGAGGCCTCGACTTCTTCGGGGGTGAACCCGGATTTGCCGTCGATCTTGTCGACGCCGTTGTAGTCCGAGACGACGATGCCGCCGAAGCCGAGCTCCTTCTTGAGGACGTCGTTGATCAGGTACGAGTTCGCGTGCATCTTGACGCTGTTCCAGCTGCTGTAGCTGATCATCACCGAGCCGACCCCGCGCTGGACGGCGGCCTTGAACGGCGGCAGGTGGATCGCGCGCAGCTCCTGCTCGCTGATCTCGGTGTTGCCTTCGTTGACGCCGCCGGTGGTGCCGCCGTCGCCGACGTAGTGCTTGGCGGTGGCCATGACCGAGCCCGGCTGGTCCAGCCGGCGGCCCTGCAGGCCGGTGATGATCGACGTCATCTCGGTGGCCAGCTGCGGGACCTCGCCGAAGGACTCGTAGGTGCGGCCCCAGCGGTCGTTGCGGGCGACGCACAGGCAGGGCGCGAAGTCCCAGTCGATCCCGGTGCCGGAGACCTCTTCCGCGGTGGCGCGGCCGATGCGTTGCACGAGGTTCGGGTCGCGCGTCGCGCCGAGGCCGATGTTGTGCGGGAAGACGGTGGCGCCGTAGAGGCCGTTGTGCCCGTGGACGGCGTCGACGCCGTAGATCAGCGGGATGCCGAGCGGCGTCGCGAGCGCGGCCTTCTGGAAGCCGTCGTACATGTCAGCCCAGGTGACGGGCGTGTTCGGGGTGGGCTGCGAGCTGCCGCCGGACAGCAGCGAGCCGAGCCGCCCGGTGGTGACGTCTTGCGGCGACTTCACGCCGAGGCGTTCGGCCTGCATCATCTGGCCGAGCTTGTCGTCGAGGGTCATCCGCGACATCAGGTCGGCCACGCGGACCTTGACCGGCCGCCGGGAATCCTTGTACGCCGGGCCGTTCCCGGCGAGGGCCGGGGTTCCGGAAGCGAGCAGCAACCCCACGGCCAGCGCGCCGACGCCCAGTCTGCGTCCGAGACCCATCCGGGTCCTCCTCGTCGAGAGACCGAAATTCACGCCTTGAATTAAGACACAAGCTTTCGGCGTTGGTCCAGACCTCTGACCGAACTCGGTTTCCGCTCAGCGGGATTGCGGGTTCCGGTCAGGAACTGACCTAGTTCGCTCGTACGGTTCCGCCATGACTCGCGAACACGAAGACCTGCTGGGCCTGCTGACCGAAGTCCGGAAGCGCTTGCTGATCCCGGCGCGCGACCTCTCGGACGAACAAGCGGCCCGGCGCACGACGGTCAGCGAACTGACCTTGGGTGGCTTGATCCGCCACCTCGCGACGGGCGAGCGCCTGTGGCTCGAGATCCTGCGCACCCGCGACGGTTCCCTGCCGGAGGGCATGCTCGACACGGCGCAGTACTCGATGAGCGAGACGCTCTCGCACTGGCTGTCGGCCTACGCGACGGCCGCCGCCGAGACCGACGAGTACGTGCGATCCCTGCCGTCGCTCGACGTGGAAGTCCAGCTGCCGACGACACCGTGGTCGCCCCCGGAACCGCGGTTCTGGTCGGCCCGGCGGATAGTGTTGCACTTGATCCACGAGACGGCCCAGCACGCGGGCCACGCGGACATCATCCGAGAGGCCCTGGACGGCGCGAACTCCACCGCCCAGCTGGCATGACGGCTCCCCGGCAGGCTGGCGGGTGATGCCGGGAGGGAAGTGCTGGCTGCCGCACGGCTTCCACAACCACGCCGACGGCCAGCTCGTGTACGCGGCCGCCGGCGGGTTCGCCACGACCACCGCGCTCGGGACCTGGGTCGCGCCGGGGTTCGACCACTCGCACCGCTGCTACGACCGGACCGACTTCCGGCTCGTCGTCATCCCGCCCGAGTCGTGCGGTGAGCTCGTGGCGCACCCCGGCGTGTTCGCGGTGAGCCCGCTCCTGCGCGAGGCCCGTCTCGCGCTGACCGACCTGCGGGAGAGCCGCCCCGGCGCCCACCGGCGGCTGCGCGCGGTCGTGGCCGACGAACTCGCCGGGCCGCCCGAACAGTCCCTGCGCCTGCCCGAACCACGCACTGGCCGCACGGTCGGACCCGGCCGAATCGCCGACAAGCGGCTCGTACCGCTGCGGAACGTCGTCCACAGCCCGATGCACCACGGAAAGCTGTTCCTGCTCGGGGACGCGGCGCACATCGTCCCGACCATGAGCGCCAAGGGAATCCACCTGGCGCTCTTCGACGCCGAGGCCCTCGCGCGCGGCTTCCTCCTGAGCCACGTCTGGAACTACCAGGCCTCCGCGTCGTGGATCACCGACGTCATGCACGACACCGGGGACGCTTCCCACGCCGGGGAGTTCCGCAAGCGGATCGCCCGCGCGGAGGTGGAGCGCCGGTTCACCTCACCCGCCGCGAGCCGCCTCTTCGACGAGTTCACGGCCGGGGTGAACTAGCGGTCCGAGCGCAGCGAAGCCGGGTCGAAGGACTCCCAGTACGCGTCCTCGTCCTCGACGCTCGCCGACGCCGCGGTCTGCGGAGGCGCGGCACCCAGCCGTTCGGCCCGCAGCCGCTGGAACTCCTCGACCGTCATGCCCGGGTCGTCGTCCTCGGCGCGGGCCGGCGCCGGCATCCCGGTCATCCGCTCGATCAGGTGCGTCATGTCTTCGCCCAGCAGCAACGCGACTTTGTTGTAACCGTCCTGGGTCGCCTCGCGCATCGCCGCCTGGGCGATCTCCACCACCAGCGGCCCCAGCCGCTCGCCCAGGTTCACCGCCGACGGCGCCAGCCACAGCCGCAGCAGCTTGCCGCGTCCGTCGACCGTCGCCTCCACCTGGCCGTCGAGGTCGTGGGCGGTGCCGGTCGCGGACGCGAGCAATTCGTCCACTTTGGACATCGCTGCTTCCCGGGCCCGGGACTGGGCAATCAGGTCACGCGTCGAGACCACCGGCGCTCACCTTCCGTACGAGTAGGTGTCGGCGTCCGGGTCGTCGTCCGGGATCGGTTCGTAACCCAGGACTTCCAGCTGCGACGCGTCCACCACCGGTGCCAGCGCGTGGTACATCTTGTCGCCCGCGCGGCGCGTCGCGCGCTGGGCCAGCTCGAGGATCTGGTCGGCGAGGACCGCCGACCCGTGCCGCAGCGCGGACCGGTGGATCGTCACGCCGGTCAGCAGCCCGCCGGGCGCCACCTGGACCTCGATGGTGCTGTCCGAAGAGGACGCCTTGCCCACCACTGGACCCGAGCGCTCGAGCCGGGCCGAAACGTCGGCCTCCACGCGGTCCGCCTGCTCGGCGATCCGGGCGGCCGCCAGGTCCACGTCGAATTCAGCCACGACTCACCCCGTCGGCCGGTAGAAACCGATGAACGACTGTCCCGCGTTGGTGGTGCGGATCTTGCTGATCTGCACCGGGTCGCCGGCCTCGACCATCTGGCCGTCGCCGATCACCATCGCCACGTGCCCGGACCAGACGACCAGGTCGCCGGGCAGCAGCTGGTCGATCGAAGGCACCTCGGCCCCGACCGTCTGCTGCGCCGCCGTCCGCGGCAGCTGCAGCCCCGCGTCCTGGTACGACGTCATGGTCAGCCCGCTGCAGTCGAGGCCGACGCCGCGCGCGGTGCCGCCCCAGACGTACGGCACGCCGAGCTGCGAAAGCGCGTTGCGCACGGCCTTGGCCGCGGTCTCGTTCGGCGCCATGACCTGCTTGCCGCCGGGCAGGTTGATCGCGACGCCGCTGCCGGGCTGCGGCGGGATCGCGACCGGCAGCCGCGGCTTGTGGACGGCGCCGCCGCCTCCCCCGCCGCCTCCTCCCCCACCACCGCCGCCGCCGGAGTCGCCGCCCCCGGAGTAGCCGCTGTTGCTGTTGAAGGACGAGCCCACCTTCGTCGAGGACGCGCTGGACGTCGACGTCGACTGCTCGCCACCGCCGAGCCGCGTGCCGAGGTCGGTGAGCTGGTTGATGGTCTGCTCGCTGAAGGTCGCGGCCTGGCCGGTGAGCCGGCTGATCTTCGTCTGCAGCTTCATCAGGATGTCGCGCGACGCGGCGGCGCGGCTCTCCGGCGGCTGGATCGACTTCACCGCCGCCAGCGCCTTCATCGACGCCGAAATCTCCTTGATGATCTGGTCGCGGACCTGGTCGTTCTTGATCTCGCCGACGTGCAGCGTCTCGGCCGCCTCGGCGACGGCCTTCTCGATCTCGGCGCTCTCGTCGAGGAGGTCCTGGACCTCCTGCTCGAGGCTCTTCGACGTCGCGGTGGCGCGGTCGGTCGTCGAGCCGGAGCTCGCGGACGTCAGGGCGACGCGCTGGTCGGCCGCGTGGTCGCGGGTGCGGCCCACCGACGTCTGCAGCGCGTGGTGCGCGTCCCGCGCGCCCCCGATGGCGGCCGGGTCGTGGCGCAGCTTCCGCGCGAACTGGTTGGTGGTGTCCAGGCTGTGCCGGACGAGCTGGTCGGTGTGGTGCTCGGTCACGCGCCGTCCCCGAGGTCGGTGCCGAGCCTGCGCACGACGTCGCCGTGGTCGGCCTCGACCGCCGCGTAGTTGCGGTCGGTCTGCCGGGCGGCCGCGCCGACCTGGCGCCAGCCGCCGCCGACGCGGTGCATCTTCTCCTGCAGCGCGCGCATCCGGCCGCTGTAGGCGCCGGAGAAGCCGGACTCGCCGCCCATCTCGGAGAAGCCGTGGCCGCCGAGCGTCACGTGCGGGCCGACGTGCTGGTCGGCCGCGCCCTTGACGTCGTCGCCGAGCGGGTCGACTTCGCGCGCGTACCGCGCGTACGCGCCCTCATCGACGTGAAACCCCTGATGCGAACCGTCCACTGGCCCTCCCCTGCTGCGGGAGTCAGCCTAGTCGACGGTCCGTACCCGGGTGGGCGAATTGCCCGGACTCAGCCGGTGACCTTCGCGAGCCAGCCCGGATCCTGCCAGCTGACGATCGCGCCGTTCGCGGTGACCGTCGGCGTGCCGAAGCCGCTCTGCCCGTTTCCGAAGTCCTGCGCCAGCTTCGGATCCTTCTCGATCTGCTGGAACGCGCTGTTCAGCTGCTGGTCGTACGTGCCCGCGTTGACCGTCTCCTGGAACGCCGGGTCGGTGATCCCGACGTCCTGGCCGAGCTTGATCAGCTGTGCCTTGTCGTAGCCGCGCTTGCCCTCTTCGGGCTGGTTCGCGAACAGCGCGTCGTGGAACTGGAGGAACTTGCCGGCGTCGGCCGCGGCCAGCGCCGCGTTCGCCGAGTCGAGCGAGTAGCCGGGCGGGTCCGAGCGGTCGTTGAGCAGCGGCACCATGTGGTAGCGCACCTGCAGCTTGCCGTCGTTGATCGCCTGCTCGACGTCGGTCTTGTAGGTCTTCTCGAACTGGCCGCAGATCGGGCAGAGGAAGTCTGCGTAGACGTCGATCGAGGCCTTCGCGCCCGCCTTGCCGACGGTGACGACGACGCCGTCGCGCTTCTGCGTGACGTCGCCGGCCAGCGACGTGCCCCCGGTGGCGATCGTCTGGCCCTCGGTCTTGTTCTTGTCCGAGATCGTCCAGATCACGCCGCCGATCACGAGCGCGGCCACGACGACCACGGCGGCGATCCCGATGATCCACTTCCGCTTGTCGGCCGACGTGCCCCTGGCCTGGGCCACCGCCTTCGCTCCCCCGGCCTGCGCGGCCTGACGACGCTTCCGAGCGGTCCGCTCAGCTCCACCCACTGTGAATCAGTTCCCTTCCGCGATACCCGAGTAGTCGTGCTCGGGCTCGGTGGAGTTCCCGCGACCCCGCGAGAGCCAGCCGTCGACCGACAGCCAGGTGCGCGGGCGCGCCAGCAGCCACACGGCCAGCAGCGCGAACCCCGAGTCGCGAAGGATCTCCTGCGGGTACTCGGTCTGCCCCGCCGCCACCTGGCCGCCGCCGCCGAAGCACCCGCAGTCGATGCTCAGCCCGCGCGCCCACGATTGGGCGATCCCGGCGATGAGCACGACGAGCAGCACCAGCGCGGCGCCGGCGACCCAGCGGGTCGCCAGGCCGGCGAGCAGGAACAGCCCGAGCACGAGTTCGACGAGCGGCAGCGCGATGGCCACCACGTTGGCGAGTGCGTCCGGGAGCACCTGGTACGCCTTGACGGCGATCAGCGTTTGCCCGGGATCCGCCAGCTTCAGCGCACCGGAAACGAGCCAGACGGCCGCCAGCCCCAGCCGGGCGAGCGTGCCGACGGCGTCCAGTACGGGTTGGGACGGTCGCACCACGCACTTAGGCTAACGGGAGGACCTGAGAACTTCGTGAGGGCACGGCGGCGGTGGAGGGAGCGGCGGAATGCGGTGGCGCATGCTCCTCGCTTCGGCGTTGCTGCTGGTCACGGCGTCGGCGTGCGGGCCGGGGAAGGTCTCGCCGACCGACTCGCTGGTGACCCGCGCCAGTGCCACGGATCACCTGACCATCGGCATCCGGTTCGACGCGCCGGGCCTTTCCGAGCACACCGTGGACGGCCGGTTCGTCGGGTTCGACGTCGACGTCGCGACTTTCGTCGCATCGGAACTGGGTGTCGCCGCGAAGGACATCACGTGGCGCGAGACGACTTCGGCGACGCGCGAGACGGACCTCACCTCCGGCGCGGTCGACCTGGTCGTCGCGACCTATTCGATCACCGACAAGCGCAAGCAGGTCGTGTCGTTCGCCGGGCCGTACTTCACCACCGGGCAGGACCTGCTGGTGCGGCGCACGTCCCCGGACATCACCGGCCCCGAGACGCTCAACGGGCGGCGGCTGTGCTCGGTGACCGGTTCGACGCCCGCGCAGCAGGTCAGGGACAAGTTCGCGCAGGCCGTGCAGCTGGTCGAGTACCCGCGCTACCCGGACTGCGTGACAGCGCTGCTGGCCGGCCAGATCGACGCGATGACCACCGACGGGGTGATCCTCGCCGGCTACGTCACACGTGATCCGGAGCTGCTGAAGGTCGTCGGGAAGCCGTTCTCGAAGGAGAGCTACGGCGTCGGCCTGCGCAAGGGCGACACCCAGGGCGTGAACGCCGTCGACGACGCGATCCGCAAGATGATCTCCTCCGGCGAATGGCTGCGCTCGCTCAACGCGAACATCGGGCCGTCCGGGTACCAGCTGCCGGCTCCCCCCGAGGTCACCGAGAAGTGAAGCTGCCCGACCTGCCCGTCCGCGCGGTCCTGCCCGAGCTGCTTTCGGCGTTGGACGACCACGGCACCGCGGTGCTCGTCGCCCCGCCGGGGACGGGGAAGACGACGCTGGTGCCGCTGGCGCTGGCTTCCTCGGGGTCCGGCCGGGTCGTCGTCGCCGAGCCACGGCGGCTGGCCGCGCGTGCCGCGGCTTCTCGCATGGCTGCGATCCTGGGCGAACCGGTCGGCGAGACGGTGGGCTACGCCGTGCGCGGCGACCGGAAGGTGTCGGCGCGGACGCGCGTCGAGGTGGTGACGTCGGGGCTGCTGGTGCGGCGCGTGCAGGGCGATCCGGAGCTGCCCGGGGTGTCGACGGTGCTGCTGGACGAGTGCCACGAGCGGCACCTGGACGCTGACCTGCTGCTGGCGCTGCTCCTGGACGTCCGCGCGGGCCTGCGCGACGACCTGCGGCTGCTGGCGACGTCGGCGACGGTGGCTTCGGGCCGGCTCGCCACACTTTTGGGTGAAGCTCCGGTGGTCACGGCGACGGCGCCGACGTACCCGGTGTCGTTCTCGTACGTCCCGCCAGCGCGCGGTGAGCGCATCGAGGCGTGCGTCGCGCGTGCGGTGCGGACGGCACTGTCCTCAGGGGACGGTGACGTCCTGGCTTTCCTCCCCGGCGCCGGTGAGATCGCGCGGACGGCCGGGATACTGTCTTTGTCCGATGTGGACGTCCTGCCGCTGCACGGACGGCTGTCGGCGGCGCACCAGGACGACGCGCTGCGGCCGCGTGCCCGGCGGCGCGTGGTGCTGGCGACGGCGGTGGCGGAGTCGAGCTTGACGGTGCCGGGCGTGCGCGCGGTGGTGGACTCGGGACTGGCGCGGGTGCCGCGGGTGGACCACCGGCGAGGCCTGCCCGGCCTGGCAACGGTGCGGGTCTCGGCCGCGGTGGCAACCCAGCGGTCGGGCCGCGCGGGGCGCGAGGGGCCGGGCCGGGCGTACCGCTGCTGGGCCGCGCACGAGCAGGCGTTGCTCCCGGCGTACCCGGAACCGGAGATCCGCACGGCCGAGCTGGCGCGCCTGGCGCTGGAGCTGGCGTGCTGGTCGACACCGGACGGAAGCGGGCTGTCCTGGTGGGACCCACCGGGCGAGGGAGCGCTGGCGGCGGGCCGGGCGTTGCTGGTCACGTTGGGCGCGACAGATCGTTCGGGGGCGGTAACTGCACGAGGGCGGCGAATGGCAGAGCTGGGGTTGCACCCTCGGCTGGCGCGAGCGTTGCTGGACGGCGCTTCGGAGGTAGGCGCCCGCGCGGCGGCCGAGGTGGTGGCGCTGCTGGACGCGGGAGCGACACTGACGGACGTGAACGCAGAGCTCCGAAGGCTGCGCTCGGCGAGCGACGAGCCGGCGCGAAGGTGGAAGCGGGAGGTACAACGGCTTTCGAAGCTCGTGACCGGCGAAGGGAAGCCGGATCCCGCCCTCGTCGTCGCGCTCGCGCATCCTGAGCGGCTCGCGCGGCGGCGGCCCGGCGGTGCGCCCGTCTACCTCATGTCCGGCGGCACCGCGGCCGAACTCCCGCCCGGCAGCGGCCTCGACTCCGAGTGGCTGGCCGTCGCCGAAGCCACCCGCGATCCCGGCCGCGTCCACGGCACCATCCGCCTCGCCGCGGCCGCCGACGAAAAGCTCGCCACCCGCGTCGCCCCGGTGTCCGAAGTGGACGAAATCACCTGGGACGGCGACGTCGTCGCCCGCCGGGTCCGCAAGCTCGGCGCCATCACCCTGTCCGAACGTCCCCTGCGCGACGCCAACGTGCACGACGCCCTCGTCACCGGACTTCGCGAGAACGGCCTCGGCCTCCTGAAGTGGAGCCAGGACGCGACGAGACTCCGCGAGCGCATGGCGTTCCTCCACCGCGTCATCGGCGAACCGTGGCCCGCGGTCGACGACGCCACCCTCCTGTCCGATGTGGACAAATGGCTCGACCTGACGAACGCCCGCCGCAAAGCCGATCTCGCGAACATCAACGCCAGCACCGCCCTCAAAGCCCTCCTGCCGTGGCCGGAAGCGTCCAAACTGGACGAACTCGCCCCGGACCGGCTCGAGGTCCCGAGCGGCTCGCACATCCGCGTCGACTACCACGGCGACCAGCCGGTGCTCGCCGTCAAGCTGCAGGAAACGTTCGGCTGGACCGAAACCCCCACCATCGCCGGCGTCCCGGTCGTCCTGCACCTGCTCTCCCCCGCCGGCCGCCCGGCGGCGATCACCGCGGACCTCGGGTCGTTCTGGACGACCGGCTACCCGTCGGTGCGCGCCGACCTGCGCGGCCGCTACCCGAAGCACCCCTGGCCCGAGGACCCGGCCACCGCCGTCCCGACCCGGCACACCCGCCGCCGCACCTGACGAAAGTCGGGGGCCGGTCGCGACCGTCGCCCGATGCCCGCGCACCCCCGCGGGCCGCAGACTCGGACGCATGATCACCCTCAGAGGACTGACGAAACGCTACGGGGAGAAGACCGTCGTCGACGCGCTGACCTGCGACGTCGCCGCGGGCCAGGTGACCGGCTTCCTCGGCCCCAACGGCGCGGGCAAGTCGACGACCATGCGGATGACCGTCGGGCTCGACCACCCACACGAAGGCGAGGTCCTGGTCGGCGGCCGGCGCTACGCCGAGTTGCGGGACCCGCTGCGCGAGGTCGGCGCGCTGCTCGACGCGAAGGCGCTGCACCCCGGGCGCAGCGCCGGCAAGCACCTCACGGCCATGGCGCGCAGCAACGGGATCCCGGTGAGCCGCGTCGAGGAGGTGCTGGCGACGGTCGGGCTGTCGGACGTCGCGGGCAAGCGGGCGGGCCAGTTTTCGCTCGGCATGGGCCAGCGCCTCGGCATCGCCGGCGCGCTGCTGGGCGACCCGGGTGTCCTGCTGTTCGACGAGCCGGTCAACGGCCTCGACCCGGACGGCGTCCGCTGGGTCCGCCAGCTGATGCGGTCCCTGGCCGCCGAGGGGCGCACGGTGTTCGTCTCCAGCCACCTGATGAGCGAGATGCAGCTGACGGCCGACCACCTGATCGTGATCGGCAAGGGCAAACTGCTCGCGGACGCGCCGGTCGCGGAGTTCATCGCGGGCAATTCCCGCACCACGGTCTCGGTCCGCGTCCCGGCTGATTCGGACCGCTCGGCCCTCGACGCCCGCTTGCGCAACGAAGGCGGCCGCACGCACACCGGGTCGTCGCCGGACGAGCTGATGGTGGACGGCATCGACGTCACACGCATCGGCGACATGGCGCACGAGCTGGGAATCCGCCTGCACGGCCTCGCCGAACGGACGGCGTCGCTCGAGCAGGCGTACATGGAGTTGACGGCTTCGTCGGTGGAGTACGGGGTATCGGCATGACGGTTCTGCACGCCCGAGCGGTGGCATCGGAGTGGACGAAGTTCTGGTCGGTCCGGGCGACGTGGTGGTCGTTGCTCACGGGAGCGGCGCTGATCCTGGGCTACAGCGCACTGTCCGGAGTGGCCCAGCGCTACGACAACGACCCCCAGTCAGCGAGCACGATCGCCCTGGGCGGCGGGTTTTACTTGGCGCAGTTCGCGGTGATCGCGCTGGCAACGTCGTTCGTGACGAGCGAATACGCGGGCGGCGGAATCCGTTCGACGCTGCTGTGGACCCCGGTCCGAGCCCGGGTGGCCCTCGCGAAGGCGGCGGTGCTCGTGCCGGTGCTGTTCTTGTCGGGAGTCGTCTTGTCGTGTGCCGCGATGGGTCTCGCGGAGGTGCTGAAGGACGGCCACGGCCTGCCGACGAGCTTTTCGGCGGCTCTCACAACTTCGGTGGGGATGGGCGGGTACTTCGCGCTGCTGGGGGTGTTGTGCACGGGCATCGGCTGGGCGTTGAGAAGCGCGGCGGGGACGTTGGTGTCGGTGATCGTGCTGCTGGTGCCGCTGCCGTTGATCGTGGGTTCGCTGGGGTTGGCGGAGCTGGTGCCGTACTTCCCGGGAATGGCGGGGGTGAACGCAATGGTGGAGTCGGGACAGCCGAACCCGGTGACACAGTCGGTGGCGCCGTACGCGCCTTGGGTGGGATTGCTGATCTGCGCGGCGTGGGCGGCGGTCGCGCTGGCGGTGGGGACGGGAGTGTTGCGCCGCCGCGACGCATGAGGTGGCCGGTCCGAGCGCCCGCTCGCCGGACAGCGCGGCCGGGGTAGTCAGTGACATGCGGCTTTTCGCGGTGCGTGCCGCTCGCGCGGCGGCAGGACTGCGGCCGGCCGCAAAGCCCGCACCCGGTTCCGGTCCGGCATCCCCAGCTCGGCCAATCTGATCCCGGCATTCTCGGGCTGGGCATCCCAGCCGCATTCTCGGGCTCGGCCATCCTCGCTCGGCCGCCCCGGTCCGGCATTCTCGGGCTGGGCCATCTCGACTCGACCACCCGGCCCGGCAATCCCGGGCCCAGCAATCCCGACTCGACCACCCCGGCCCGGCAATCCCAGGCCCGGCCACCCTCGCTCAGCCGCCCCCAGCCCGGCATTCTCGGGCTGGGCCATCTCGACTCGACCACCCAGCCCGGCAATCCCGGGCCCAGCCATCTCGGCTCGACCACCCTCAGGCTCCGCTAACCCGGCCCGCTGCGTCGGATCCGGTCGCCACGGTCCAGTCGGATGGCCAGCCCCGGCCCGGCCGGGACGGCCCGCCCTCCCTGGGGGCTGCCCCCGCTTCCAGCGTATCCGGGACGCCCGACAAAACACCGGGAAAGACGAGCGCCGAGGCCCGGTTGTCCACATCCGCAGGACCCTGTGGACAACCGGGCGGCGCACCGATGAAATCCGGCACCACCCATGAGGCCGAGCAGCGAAAAAGACCGAGTGCCACCATCGCCAGGCACACGACAAAGGCCGAGCGCCACCATCAAGCCGAACCCGATCGAGGCCGAGCACCATCGCGAGCCAGCCCGACCGGCGCCAGCTTCAGCCCACCCCGATACCCCGCAGGATCTCCCGCGCACTAGTCACCAGGGACTCCAGCGAAGGCGGAGCCGAAGCCCCCGCCAAGGCCCCGAAAATCGTCCCCTCCATCCAATCCACCACCAACCCCGCGTGCCGCACCGGATCGATCGACCCCGCCGCCGCGAACATCTCCACCGCGGCACGACGGATCACCGCCCCACCCGAGTCGTACTGCTCCCGCAACTCAGGCCGCCGAGTCGCCTCCAAAGCGAACTCGTACCGCGCCAACATCCGGGCCCGCCCGGAAGTAACCGCCTCGAACGCGTAATCGGCGATCGACTCCGCCAACCCACCCGACGGCGAAGAAACCTGATCCAGCTCGAGAATCCGCGCGAAAGTCAACGACAACAAAGCCGCCCGCGTACGCGCGTAGTACGACGTCGACCCCACCGGCAACCCGGCCGCCTGGTCGACCGCCCGGTGGGTCAGCCCGCGCATGCCCGACGCGGCGATCACCTCGATCGCCGCGTCGGCGATCACCTGGATCCGCTCCACAGAAACACTCTACAGGTGTAGAGTCACCCCCATGCACGCAGTTGTCGTCGGCGGGGGGATCGGGGGCCTGAGCGCGGCCGCCGGGCTGCACCGGATCGGGTGGACCGTCACCGTCCTGGAACAGGCCGACGAGTTCGGCGACGTCGGCGCCGGGATCTCACTCTGGCCGAACGCCCTGCGCTGCCTCGACGAGCTGGGTGTCGACCTGACAGAACACCTCGCCCCACAGCGGGAAGGCGGGTTCCGGGACAAAAGCGGCCGGCAAATCACCCGCTTCGACGCCGACGCCTTCGAACGCCTCCACGGCCGCTCCCTCGGCGCCATCCACCGGAAAGACCTGATCGCCGCGCTCAAGAACGCCGTCCCGGCCGAAAGCCTCAAGACCGGCGCCGAAGTCACCGAAGTCCACGAAGACGGGCGAGTCCGCTTCACCGGCGGAGAACTCCAGGCCGACCTCGTCGTCGCCGCCGATGGCATTCGCAGCCCGGTTCGCCGCGCGCTCTTCCCGGACCACCCCGGCCCCGTCTACTCCGGCAGCACGGCCTTCCGCGGCGTCACACACTTCCCCGGCGCCCGGCTCGGCACCAGCTTCGACCGCGGTACCGAAGTCGGCGTCCTCCCGCTGACCGGTGGCGACGTCTACTGGTTCGTCTCCTACGTCACGGAACCCGGCGGCCGACCGGACGACCTCCGGAGCAAAGTCGCAACCTGGCACGACCCCATCCCCGCCCTGATCGACGCCACGCCGAAAGAATCCGTGCTCCACCACGACCTCTACTACCTCGCCACGCCGCTCAAGACCTACGTGAAAGGCCGGATTGCCCTGCTCGGCGACGCCGCCCATGCCATGCCGCCGTTCCTCGGCCAAGGCGGCTGCCAAGCCATCGAAGACGCGACCGTCCTGGCTTACGAGCTGTCCAAACAGGACACAACAAAAGCAGTCAAGGCCTACGACGAACAACGAAGGCCACGCAGCCAGAAAGTGGTCCGCGAGTCGGTCCGGATGGGCAAGCTCACCTCGCAGCTGGCCAACCCGGTCGCCGTCAAACTCCGCACCGCCCTGTTGAAGGCTCTCCCAGCGAAAGCGACAGTCTACATAGGACGTGACATCACGGGGTGGCGGCCTCCGCGTCTCCCCCGACCAGTCCCGCCTCGTACGCCGTGATCGCCGCCTGCACCCGGTTCTTCACCCCGAGCCGGGCCAGGATCGTGCTCACGTGCGCCTTCACCGTCCCCTCGACGACGAACATCTTCGCCGCGATGTCCGCATTGGACAGTCCGGAACCCAGCAACGTCAGCACTTCCCGCTCACGCGGCGTCAGCAGGCCGACCTTCGACCGCGCCGCCGCGGCCCGGGTCAGCCGGCCGCCCGACAGCCGCGCGATCACCCGCTGAGCCACCTTCGGCGAGAGGAACGCCGCGCCGTCGGCGACCGCGTGGATGCCGGCCAGCAGTTCGCGCGGGTCACCCGACTTCAACAGGAACCCGCCCGCGCCGAGCCCCAGCGCGCGCTCGATGTACTCGTCTTCGCCGAACGTCGTGAGCATGATGACGCCGGTCGACGGCAGCACCCGCCGGATCTCGGCGGCCGCGCCCAGCCCGTCCAGCCCGGGCATCCGGATGTCGAGCAGCACGACGTCCGGGTGCGTGGCGAGGGTCTGGGCCACCGCCGCCCGCCCGTCGGCGGCTTCGGCGACGACCTCGATCCCCGGGTCCGCGCCGAGGATCGCCGCCACCCCCGCCCGCATCATCGCCTCGTCGTCGGCCAGTACGACCCTGATCACGATCCCCCCTCGGCGAACCAGTCCTTCGAAACCAGCTTGCCCTCGGCGAAACACAGCCGGTAAGCGGCGTAGTCGTCGTTCAGGAACGACCGCCCGGCGCCGTAGTACTCGCACTGCGCACCCGGCGGCGGAGCGGGCTCCCCGCGCGTCGGACGGGCGACGCGCTGGCGTTCCGGCAGCGCCAGCTCACCGCGGGCCTGCCCGATCCGCATCCCGTCGTAGACCGGGCCGGGCAGCTCCGAGGTGTTCCACTGGTAGAGGAACGCGATCCCGCCGACCGCGAGGACCAGCCCGAACAACGCCAGCGGGACGGCGACCGCCAGCACCAGGCTGCGCCGGACGTCCCGGCGGGCCAGCTCCAGCGCCCGCGCGGACGTCGGCTGCCCGACGGCGTCGTCGGCCGCCTCCCGCAGCTCCGGCGTCTCCTCGACCGGCGCGGCGTCGTGCGGCAACGTCGCGGTGACGGCGAACCCGCCTTCGTGCGGCTCGGCCTGCAACGTCCCGCCGACGAGCCGGACGCGCTCCCGCAACCCGATCAGGCCCCGGTGACCCGACGCGGACCCGGGCAGCGGCCCCGCGGGCGGCCGCGCGTTCACAACGCTCACGCGAGTTTCGTTGGCGCTACTCGAAACCCGCACGCGGACCGCGGCCCCCGGCGCGTGCTTCGCCACGTTCGTCAACGCTTCCTGCACGACGCGGTAGGCGGCCCGCGCCACCATCGGCGGCGCCACCGAGGTGTCCACAGTGGAATCGATGCACAGGCCCGACGCCTGCGCCCGGGCGATCAGCTCGGCGAGGTCGCCCTGCACCGGCTCGACCGGCGCGGCGTCCTCGCGCAGCACGCCGATGATCTCGCGCAGCCGTTCGGTCGCGGCCGCGGCGCTGGTCCGCAGCTGCGCGGCCGCGTCGCGCTGGACGTCGTCGAGTCCGCCCGCGACCTCCAGCGCCGCCGCGCGGACGGCGATCAGGCTGAGCTCGTGGCCCAGCGAGTCGTGCATGTCGCTGGCGATCCGCGCGCGTTCGCGCAGCCGGGCCTGGTCGGCGACCAGCCGCTGCCGGCTCTCCATCTCCTCCGCGCGCCGCCAGCCCGTCCGGGCCAGGTCGCCGCGCAGCCGGACGTACCGGCCGAGCAGCCACGGCGACAGCCCGGCGAACACGAGGATCGCGACCATCGCGGCCCAGTCGCCGACGCCGTCGGGGCCGACGACCAGCGCCAAGGGCAGGCCGAGCACCACCACGGCGGCGCCGATCAGCAGGCCGTCACGAGGCCGCTCCATCCGCAACGCGGCCTGGTAGCACATCGCCACCAGCACGAAGACCACCCAGACGGGCACGCGGTCGCGGTACGGGAACGGCACAGCGAGGGCCCCCGCCGCCGCGATGCCGAGCGAGACGGTGGGGTACCGCCGGGCCGTCGCGACCGATCCGGCGACGACGGCGAGTCCGGCCGCCAGCTCCCAGTACGACCGCGAGCCGACGGTGTCCGTAGCGACGATGAACGCCAGGAACAGCCCGAGCAGCACGTCGAGCACCGCTCGCCACCTGCGCTTCGTCACCTCTCGCACCGGACCGAAGCTACAAGCCCGTCACCGGGCGGGACCACTGCCGAAAGTCAAGGTGTCCACGAAAGCGAGCGTCTGCGGCCAGGACAGCGCGAACGCCTCGGCGTTGACGGTCGTGCCGTGCCGCGAGGAGTCGCTGAAGCCGTGCTCGGCGCCCGGGAAGTGCTGGGTGAACGTCGCGCCGCGCGCCCGCGACTGGAGCGCGGCCTGGAGCAGGCCGAACGTCTCGTGCGAGACGACGGCGTCGGCCTCCGGGTAGGCGACGAGCACCGGCGCCGTGATCCGGGTCGACAAATCGACCGTGTCCAGCTCGTGGTTCGGCGGCGCCGGGTCGCGGACCGTCGGGTGGTAGGCGACGACGCCGGAAAGCCGCTGGTCACGGGCCGCGAGCAGGAGCGCGAACCGGCCGCCGAGGCACCACCCCATGACCCCGGCCGACGTGCACCCGAGGTCGCCGAGCAGGTGGTCGAGCAACGCCGTCTGCTCCCCCAACGCGGCCTCGTCGCGCAGCTCGCCCAGCTTCGCGCCGAGCTCCTCGCGGGACGTGTTGTCGGTGCTCGCGCCGTGGAAGACGTCCCAGGTCAGCGCGGTGATGCCGCGGCCGGCCAGCTCGTCGGCCCAGGCGCGGACCTGCGCGCCGATGCCGGTGATCATCGGCAGGAGCAGCATCCCGCGTGCCGAGCCGCCGTCGGGGCGGGCCAGGTACGCGGAAAGGTCGCCGACACCGACGGTGGACGTCTCGATGGTCATGCCCCGCATGATGCATGATGATCCACCATGGCCGAGCGCACACTCGCCGAACAGCTGGGCGGCACCCTCCCCGGCGGCATCGAGGCCCTCGAAGAGCACGAGCGGCAGGACCTCGCCGACGCGCTGCGCGACGCGCGCAGACGGCAGGCGAAAGCGCTCGCCGAAGCGGGCGAAGAGGGCCTCCGGTACGTCCCCGCGCTGCTGCGCGGCGCGGTCCGGAAGGCAGTCGGGCTGTGACGAACAAAGCTGTGACGAACTACGAATCCGAAGCCGAGATCCTCAAGCTCGCCCGCGTCCTCGACGTCGAGCCCGCGCGGCTCGAGTACCTCGCCCGCGTCGACGCCGGTGACCTCCGGGCGTTCCGCGAGCAGGTCACCGACACGCTGTTCGACGCGAACATCGCCGTACTGCAGCGGATGGCCCTGGCCGCGCGGCTGCTGCCCGGCGGCGTGCTCGCCAAGATCGCCGAGAAGGTGTTCGGCCCGCTGCTGTGCGCCCGGATCGCCGGGGTGGTCGACGTCGCGCGCGGGGTCGACGTCGCCAAGCGGCTGCCCCCGCGGTTCCTCGCCGAGGTCGCGGCCGAGCTCGACCCGCGGCGCGCGAGCGCGATCATCTCCCGCATCCCGCTCGACACCGTCCTCGCCGTCGCGAACGAGCTCGCGCGCAAGGAGGACTGGATCACGCTCGGCCGGTTCGTCGGGCACCTGCCGGACCCGACCGTGCGCCGCGCCCTCGACGAGATCGACGACCCGGGCCTGCTGCGGATCGCGTTCGTGCTCGACGACAAGAACCGCATCGACCACGTCGTCGGCCTGCTCCCGGCCCACCGGCTCGGCCGGCTGATCACCGCCGCCGGGGCCGACGAAGACCTGTGGACCCCGGCGCTGGACCTGCTGAACCACCTCGGCGACGCACGTCGCGCGACGCTGGAACCGATGCTCGGCGCGCTCCCGGACGGGTTCCGGGAACGCGCTCAGGCGACGATCAAGTAGATCCCGTAGCCGACGATCGCCGCGCACAGGGCGAAGCAGATGACCGCGCCGGCCAGCGGGCCGGTGCCCGAGGCGCCGCTCTCGCGGGCCGACTCGCGCTGCGAGAGCCCGACCACCCCGAAGGAGAAGAGGCTCGTCAGCACGACGACCGAGCCGAGCGCGACGACGAAGACGAGACCGAGGGAACCCCAATCGATGTGCACGGCGCTCCTCAGGCGTTGGCCGGCTGCGTGACCGGCTCGGACTCGGTGACGGAGTGGGCGTTGACCGGGTTCCGCTTCGACGCGAGGTAGATGCCCAGCGCGACGACGACCCCGGCCAGGCCGACCAGGACGGTGCCCCAGGTCCCGAGCGTCGAGACCTCGGCGGCGATGGCGCCGACGATCGCGGCGGCGGGCAGCGTCAGCGCCCAGGCCAGCACCATCTTGCCCGCGACGCCCCAGCGGACCTCGGCGAGCTTGCGGCCGAGGCCGGAGCCGATGATGCCGCCCGAGCAGACGTGCGTGGTGGACAGCGCGAACCCGAGGTGCGCCGAGGTCAGGATGACGGCCGCGGCGCTCGTTTCGGCCGCGAACCCCTGCGGCGTCTGGATTTCGGTGAGCTTCTTGCCCATCGTCTGGATGATCCGCCAGCCGCCGAGGTAGGTGCCGAGCGCGATCGCGGTGCCCGCGGTCAGGATCACCCAGACCGGCGGGCCCGAGTTCGGCGCGAGCGAGCCGGACGCGATCAGCGTCAGCGTGATGACGCCCATGGTCTTCTGCGCGTCGTTCGTGCCGTGCGCGAGCGAGACCAGCGACGCCGAGGCGATCTGGCCGGCCTTGAACGTCCGGCCCACGGTGTCCTGCTTCGCCCGCGCGGTGATCCGGTAGACGAGGAACGTGCCCAGCGTCGCCACGATCCCGGCGACGATCGGCGAGGCGAGCGCGGGGATGAGGACCTTCTCGACGACCTTCCCGAAGTGGACGGCGTCGGAGCCCGAGGCGATCCAGGTGGCACCGATCAGCCCGCCGAAGAGAGCGTGGGACGAGCTCGACGGCAGCCCGATGAGCCAGGTCACCAGGTTCCACACGATCGCCCCGACCAGGCCGGCGAAGATGATCACCGGGGTCACCTTCGTGTCGTCGACGATCCCGCCGGAGATCGTCTTGGCGACTTCGACCGAGAGGAACGCGCCGACGAGGTTCAGCACCGCGGACACGGCGACCGCGATCCGCGGTTTCAGCGCGCCGGTGGCGATCGAGGTGGCCATCGCGTTGGCCGTGTCGTGGAAGCCGTTGGTGAAGTCGAAGGCGAGCGCCGCGACGATCACCACCAGCACGATCAGTGAGAAGTCCATGGCGGCCCTCTTCCGAAGCCGGAGACTGTTCGTTAGCAACGCTACTGACCGACGCGACAGCCGCCGATCCCTGTCGTGTGACGGCTGCCTGAACTCTCGATGAACCGGGGTGGGGACAGCCCCACCGCGAACCCGGTGGTCTGGCCCAGTGCCGTCGCCCGGTTCGCCTGGGAGCGTCGGAGCCGGGCGAAAGGGGCACCATGAAGGCGATCTTGGCGACGACGGCGTCGGCGTTGTTGTTCTTCTTCGGTACCGGCCTGGATCCGGTGCCCGAGCTGGCTTGGCTGGCCCCGCTGCCGATCCTGCTGCTCGCGCCCCGCGTCCACGGCGGGATCGCGCTGCTCTGCGCGTTCGCCGCCTACCTCGCGGGCAGCGCCGGCAGCTGGAGCTACTTCTGGCATTCCCTGGCGGTCCCGCGCCCGGCGGCACTCGCGATCCTCGGCGGCAGCGCGCTGCTGTTCGCGCTCTCCACCGGCCTCTTCCGGCTCCTGGTCCGCCGCGGGAACCGCTTTCTCGCCGCGCTCGCCGCGCCCGCGTTGTGGACCGTCGTGCTCTACGGCGTCTCGCTGCTCAACCCGACCGGCCTGATGGACACCCTGATGACGACCCAGGCCGACCGGCCGGCCGTGCTGCGGCTCGCCGCGGTCACCGGCGGCTGGGGCGTCGAGTTCCTCGTGCTGTTCGTCCCGGCTGCGGTCGCCGCCGCGCTCGCCCCCGGCGTCCGGGTCCGAGCCCGGCTGACCGGGCTGGTCGCCGTCGCCGCCGCGCTCGGCGCGCTGGTCTTCTGGAGCACGCCGGCTCGCACCGGGCCGACGACGCGCGTCGCCCTGGTCGCGCCCGGGCAGAGCCGCTGGGCGGTCGACGTCGCCACGCCGGACGGCCAAGCGCTCATCCGGTCCTATGTGGACCGGATGAGCCGGCTGCCGGACGGCGTCCAGGCCGTCGTGCTCCCCGAAGCCGCCTTCGCGGTGGACCAGGCCAGCCGGCCCCGGCTCGTCGAAGCCTTCACCGAGGTGGCCCGCGCGCGCGACCTCGACGTCGTCACCGGCGTCCTCGACACCACCCCGGAGGGCCGGTTCAACGCGGCGCTCGCCGTGCCGCCGTCCGGCGCGTCGGTCGAATACCGCAAGTGGCACAACGGGGATTCGCCGAACCTCGCCTCCGGCACGCAGCTCGCGCACCTCGCCGGGATCGGGCTGATGGTGTGCATGGACGTCAACTTCGCCGACCCCGGCGGCGAATACGGCGAGGCCGGCACGGGCCTGGTGCTCATCCCGGCCTCCGACGAGGACGTCGACGGCTGGGCGCACAGCCGCACGGCGCTGATCCGCGGCGTCGAAAACGGTTTCTCGGTGGCGTGGAGCGCGGCCCGCGGGACGCCGATGCTGGCGGACGCCCAGGGCCACGTGCTGGCCGACGCCCACACCGGCGGCGGCCCCTTCACGGTGGTCGTCGCCGACGTCCCGATCGGGCCGGGGAAGACGCCGTACGCCCGGTTCGGCGACTGGTTCGCGTGGCTCTGCGGCCTGGTCGCGCTGACGGGGATCGCGGTCGGCGTCCGCAAGGCGTCAGACTTCGAGCGCCTTGGCGTTGCGTAGCACCTTCGACCACGCCGGGTCGGCGCACAGCGTGCAGCCCGGCCCGAAGAAGACACCGCGCGCCTGCTCGTCGCCCGCCAGCCAGTAGCGGAACCACGCGGTGATCGCGCCGCGGAAGCCGCCGCCGTCGCCGGCCGGCGTGAAGTGGGTGGCGCCGGCGAGCTCCCCGTAGACCGCGGGGACCTGCGACGCGGCGTTGTAGCGCGGGATCACCAGCAGCGCCGGCGGCACGACGACGTCGAGCTGGCCGCCGAGGAAGAGCACCGGGCCGTGCAGCGCTTCGACGGACCCGAGCGGTCCCGGCTCGATCGGCACGGTGGTGGTGACGAGCGGGTCGGCGCCCGCGGCGATGGCCCCGCCACCGCCTTGGGAGTGCCCGGTCGCGCCGATGTGCGCGGTGTCGATCCGGCCGAAGTACGCGCTGCCCGGCCGGGAGTTTTCCGCGACGAGCGTGCGCGCGCCGTCGAGCATCTCGCGGCCGGTTCCGGAGTTCACCGTGTCGGCGGCCGCCACGACGAAGCCGTAGGACGCGAGGTGCCGCAGCAGCCCCGCGTAGACGGCGGGCACCGCGCCGGTGCCGTTGCCCCAGACGAGCACCGGGTGCTTGACGCCGCCGAGATCGGCCGGGCGGAAGACGGTGTGGGTCGCGTCGAGGGCCTCGCTGACGACGGCGTAGGGACCTGGCTGGTCCCAGTGCACCGCCGCGGCTTGCGCGGGTTGCGGAGTCACGAAAAGGACCGTCAAGAGCGCCACGAGCCACAGCCGTCGCATGTCGTCACCCTGTCACGTCGTCGGAACAGTCGAAGAGATGATCGGCCGGGAACGCACTCGGCCTGATTGTGACCTGACACAAAGAACCGGTGCCATCTCTGAGCGTTCTCCCAGGTCGCCTCCGGCGGGATGTGACCGATCATGATCTGCATCACGTACTGACGGGTAACTGGAGGCAACGGAATGCGGGTCACCAACGGCGGTGTCAAGCGAACCCTGGCCGTGCTCGCCGCGGCGCTCACCTTCGGCGCGGTCGCGCCGGCGGTCGCCGACGCGGCGCCGGACAGCGGCTGGAACGACTGGGGGTGCCGCCCGGCGGCCGCGCACCCGGAGCCCGTCGTGCTCGTGCACGGGCTCGGCGCGAACGACTCCGTCAACTGGTTCTTCCACGCCCCGAAGATCGCCGCCCAGGGTTACTGCGTCTTCTCGCTGACCTACGGCACCGGCGTCCTCGGCCCCGGCGTCGGCGGGCTCGCGTCCATGCGGGACAGCGCCGCGCAGCTCGGCCGGTTCGTGGACGAGGTCCGGTCGGCCACGGGCGCCGCCAAGGTCGACATCGTCGGCCACTCCGAGGGCAGCACGATGCCCGCGTACTACCTGAAGTTCGGCGGCGGCGCGGCGAAGGTCGCGCACTTCGTCGGGTTCGGCGCGAACTACCGCGGCACGACGCTCGGCGGCCTCGACGCACTAGCCAAGGCCCTGCTGACGACCGTGCCCGGCCTCGGCGCGATCCTGAAGACGGCGTGCGGCGCGTGCACCGAGTACCTGGCGCCCTCGGCGTTCCTCGACGACCTCGCCCGCGGCGGCGTCCACGTGGCCGGACCGACGTACACGAGCATCGTGAGCAAGTACGACGAGGTCGTGACGCCGTACACGAGCGGCATCATGAACGAGCCGGGCACCACGGACATCGTGCTGCAGGACTTCTGCGGCTCGGACGCGTCGGGCCACCTGAGCCAGGCGGTCGACCCGAACGTCACCGGGCTGATCCTGCACGCGCTCGACTCGTCCTACACGCCGAAGTGCACGCCGTTCACGCTCCCGCTCTGAGCGGGTTCCCGCGGCCCGATCGGCACGCTCGTGCGGATCGGCTGCGGGAACGTCGTCGGGACACGTCCCAGTGCTCGACCATCGCGCGGGCCAGCGGGTGCCAGCCGTCGACCAGGCCGAGCGCGACCTCCTGCAGTTCGCCGGCGTCGGCGACCGGTTCCGGGTAGTCGACCGGCGCGAACCCGGCCATCGTCCGGTCCGGGCCGACCATCATCGAGAACACCGCGAACATCTCCGGCTCGAACAGCGCCCGGGTTTCCGGCGTGAGCGGGATCCGGCCGTAGAGGTGCACGAGCCCGGCGTCGACGACCTCGGCGTGCGGCAGGTGCTGCCGCAGGGTGAAGCGGTTGATGTTGAGGTGGGTGCCCTTGTCTTCCAGGCGGGTGAGCAGCCGCAGCTGGTCGTCGTAGACGTTCGTGTGCGGCAGCGCCCGTCCGGCGGTGGCGCGGAAGAGCTGGTGCAGTTCCGGGCGCAACCCGTGCGCGAGCCTGCCGCTGCCGCCCGGACTAACCCATACCAGACTGTGTCTTCGCGCGTCCTCGGTTCCGACGTCAGCGCACCCGATCTCCGGCGCGCCACACCATTTTCGTGAGCGGCACGCCGGGCCGGTAGGCCAGGTGCGTCACCGAAGGCGCGTCGAGGACGTGGACGTCGGCCCGCGCGCCGGGCCGCAGCACGCCGACGTCGTCGCGCCGCAAGGCACGCGCCCCGCCCGCCGTCGCCGCCCAGACCGCTTCCTCGATCGTCATCCGCATCTGCAGCACGGCCGTCGCGACGCAGAACGCCATCGACGTCGTGTACGAGCTGCCCGGGTTGGCGTTGCTGGCCAGCGCGACCGTCGCGCCCGCGTCGAGCAGCCGCCGCGCCGGGGCCAACGGCTGCCGGGTCGACAAGTCGCACGCGGGCAGCAAAGTCGCCACGGTCTCCGACGCGGCCAAGGCTTCGACATCGGCGTCGCTCAAGTAGGTGCAGTGGTCGACGCTCGCCGCGCCGAGTTCCACCGCCAGCCGGACGCCGGGGCCTTCGCCGAGCTGGTTGCCGTGCACGCGCAGGCCGAGCCCGCGCTCAGCGGCGGCTTTCAGCACCCGCGACGACTGGGCCTCGTCGAACGCTCCCGTCTCGCAGAAGACGTCGGCCCAGCGCACGCTTCCCGCGACGGCGTCGAGCATCTCGCCGCACACCAGGTCCACATAGGACTCCGCGTCGGCACCCGGCGGCACCAGGTGCGCGCCGAGGAACGTCACCTCGTCGGCGACCTCCGCGGCGATCCGGGCGCTGCGGGCTTCGTCCGCGACGGTCAGCCCGTAGCCCGTCTTCGTCTCCAGGCACGTCGTGCCCTGCCGGGCCGCCTCGTCGACGTGGCGGCGCAGGTTCGCGGCCAGCTGCTCGTCGGACGCCTCCCGCGTCGCACCGACCGTGACCGCGATTCCACCCGCCGTGTACGGCTTTCCGGCCATCCGCGCCTCGAACTCGGCCGTGCGGTCGCCGGCGAAGACGAGGTGCGTGTGGCTGTCGACCCAGCCGGGGAGCACCGCGCGGCCCTCGACGTCGACGCGCTCGTCGGCGGCCGGAGCTTGACCGGCGGCCCCCACCCATGCGACGCGCGAGCCGTCCAGCACCAGGGCCGCGTCGGTCAGCCGGCCCAGCGCGGGGTCGTTGGTGGTGAGTTCGCCGATGCCCGTGATCAGGACTGCCACAGTGCCTCGATCTCCTTCGCCAGCAGGGTTTCCGGTCGGTCGATGAGCAGGTGCGCGCCGTCCCGCACGACCTCGCGGCCGGCGACGACGACGTCCCGGACGTCGGCGCCCGAAGCCGCGAACAGGACCCCGGACGGCTCGATCCCGGCCGTCCGGACCGAGTCCAGGGCCACGGTGACGAAGTCCGCGCCCGCCCCCTCGGCGAGCGCGCCGACCCCGTCCCACCCGATCGCCGCGTGGTCCGTGCCCGCTTCCAGGAGCTCCTCGGCGGTGAACCGGCCGCGTTCCTCGCTGGCCAGCCGGTCGTCCAGCTCCAGCGCGCGCGTTTCCTCGAACGCGTCGACGACGGCGTTGCTGTCACTGCCGATGCCCAGCCGCACCCCGGCGTCCCGCAGGGCGCGGGCCGGGCCGATGCCGTCGCCGAGGTCGCGTTCGGTGGTCGGGCAGAAGCACGCCCGCGCGCCACGCAACCGGTCGATGTCCGACGCGGTGAGGTGCGTGGCGTGCACGGCGACCAGCCGGTCGGTCAGCACGCCGTGCTCGTCGAGCAGCTCGGTGGGCGTGCGGCCGTAGGCGGCCCGGCACTGCTCGTTCTCGGCTCGTTGCTCCGACAGGTGGACGTGCACGACCCGCTTGCTGTCCACAAGCGACAGTTCGGCTGCCGGGACCGCCCGCACCGAGTGGATGGCCGCCCCGACGCGGAACAGGTCGTCTTCCTCGAGCGCGGCGACCCGCGAGGCCCACGCCGAAGCCGAGCCGTCGGAGAACCGGCGCTGGACCTCGTCCGGCTCGACGCCGATGCCGCCCGCGAGGTAGCACGTGTCGAGCAGCGTCAGCCGGATCCCGACGTCGGCCGCGGCCTGGCGCAGGGCCTCCCCCATCGCATTCGGGTCGGCGTACGGCTTCCCGCCGGGCGCGTGGTGCAGGTAGTGGAACTCCCCCACGCTCGTGTACCCGCCGAGCACCATCTCGGCGTAGACCCCGCGGGCCAGCCGGTAGTAGGCGTCCGGGTCGAGCCGGGACGCCAGGGCGTACATCCGCTCGCGCCACGTCCAGAACGTGCCGCGCTCGTGGTGCGTCCGGCCGCGCAGCGCCCGGTGGAAGGCGTGCGAGTGCCCGTTCGCGAACCCGGGCAACGTCAGTCCTTCGAGGACGACGCCGGTCCGCGGCGCCCCGGGAGCCACGCCCGTGACCCGGCCGCCGGCGACGTCGATCCGCACGCCGGACGCGATCCCGTCCGGCAGCCAGGCCTGCTCGCACCAGAAAACTGTCGGTGCCGGGCGATAGGCTGGAAACGGGGGGCGCCCCCGCGCGCCGGAGGTCATCGCGCGAGCCGTTCCAGCACCGTGGCCAGCGCCGCCGCGCCCGCTTCGACGTCGTCGGCTTCGGCGAACTCCTCGGGCGAGTGGCTGATCCCGGTCGGGTTGCGCACGTACAGCATCCCGGCCGGGACGAACCCCGCGAGGATCGCGGCGTCGTGCCCGGCGCCGGTCGGCAGCTCCGGCGGCCCGCCGAGCCACCCGCCGAGGTCGTCGCGCAGCCGATCGTCGAACACCACATCGTCCGAATAGGACTCCCGGGTCACCTCGACCCGGCAGCCTTCCTCCTCGGCGGCGGCCGCGGCGGCGCGGCTGATCTCGCCGACCAGCCCGGGCGTGCCCGCGCCCGGCACCCGCGCGTCGAGCCACAGGTCCACTGTGGACGCGATGACGTTGGTGCCGCCCGGTGTCGGGACCAGCCGCCCGACGGTCGCCCGCGCGTCCGGCACCGCACGCGCCAGCCGCCGGACGGCGGTGACCGTCGCGGCGGCGGGCAGCATCGGGTCGGCCCGGTCGGCCAGCAGCGTCGCCCCGGCGTGGTTGCCCTGGCCGGTGAAGGAGAACCGCCACCGCCCGTGCGCGATCACCGTGCTGCCGACGGCGACCGGCGCGCCGAGGTCGATCAGCCCGCGCCCCTGCTCGACGTGCAGTTCGACGAACCGGCCGATCCGGTCGAGCCGCTCCGCGTCCGGCCCGATCCGGGCCGGGTCGAAGCCGGCCTTCGCGGCCGCTTCGGCGAACGTGACGCCGTCGGCGTCCCGCAGGTTGCGCGCTTTGTCGGCGTCGATGGTGCCGGTGAGCAGCCGCGAGCCGAGGCACGGGACGCCGAACCGGCCACCTTCCTCCTCGACGAACACCACGACGGCGAGCGGCTTGCGCGGCCGGAACCCCTTGGCCCGCAGGGATTCCACCGCGGCCAACGCGCTCGCGACCCCGAGCGGGCCGTCGAACGCACCCCCGCCGGGCACCGAATCGAGGTGGCTGCCGGTGACCACGGCGCTCCGCCCCGGCGGGCCCCACCACGCCCAGATGTTGCCGTTGCGGTCGGTTTCGACGTCGAGTTCGAGGCCCAGCGCGCGCTCGACGAACCACGCGCGCAGGTCCTGTTCCGGCCCGTCGAAGGCGTGCCGGGAGTAGCCGCCGCGCTGGGGGTCGCGCCCGACGTCGCCGATCTCGTCGAGGAACCCGGAAGCGGTCACGCGTCCTCCCGCATCGGCACCCGCACGCCGCGCTCGTCGGCGACTTCGGCCGCGCGGTCGTACCCCGCGTCGACGTGCCGGATGACGCCCATGCCCGGGTCGTTGGTGAGCACGCGCTCCAGCTTCTGCGCGGCCAGCTCCGTCCCGTCGGCGACGCTGACCTGGCCCGCGTGGATGGACCGGCCCATGCCGACGCCGCCGCCGTGGTGGATCGACACCCAGCTGGCCCCCGACGAGGTGTTGACCAGCGCGTTGAGCAACGGCCAGTCGGCGATCGCGTCGGAGCCGTCGGCCATGCCTTCGGTCTCGCGGTACGGCGAGGCGACGCTGCCGGAGTCGAGGTGGTCGCGGCCGATGACGACCGGCGCCTTCAGCTCGCCGCTGGCGACCATCTCGTTGAACCGCAGGCCGGCCAGGTGCCGCTCGCCGTAGCCGAGCCAGCAGATCCGGGCCGGAAGTCCCTGGAACGCCACGCGTTCGCCGGCGAGCCGGATCCAGCGCGCGAGGGATTCGTTCTCGGGGAACAGTTCCAGCATCGCCCGGTCGGTCGCGGCGATGTCCTCGGGGTCACCCGAGAGCGCGGCCCAGCGGAACGGGCCGTTGCCCTCGCAGAACAGCGGGCGGATGTAGGCGGGCACGAAACCCGGGAAGTCGAACGCGCGCTCGCAGCCGCCGAGCTTGGCCTCGCCGCGCAGCGAGTTGCCGTAGTCGAAGACCTCGGCGCCCTTGTCGAGGAAGCCCAGCATCGCGTCGACGTGGTCGGCCATGGACTCGCGCGAGCGGTCGGTGAACTCGTCGGGCTTCTTGGCCGCGTAGTCGTGCCAGTCGTCGACGCTGATGCCCTTGGGCAGGTAGGAAAGCGGGTCGTGCGCCGACGTCTGGTCGGTGACGATGTCGACCTCGACGCCCCGGCGCAGCAGCTCCGGCAGCACCTCGGCGGCGTTGCCGACGACACCGACGGACAGCGCCCGCTTCTCCTGCTTGGCCTTCGTGACGCGGGCGATGGCGTCGTCGAGGTCGTCGGCCACCTCGTCGAGGTAGCGCGTCTCGACGCGGCGGTGCGCGCGCTGCGGGTCGCATTCGATGACGAGCGCGACGCCGTCGTTCATGGTCACGGCGAGCGGCTGGGCGCCACCCATGCCGCCGAGGCCGGCGGTCACGGTCAACGTTCCGCGCAGGGACCCGCCGAACTTCTTCTTCGCGACGGCCGCGAACGTCTCGTACGTGCCCTGGAGGATGCCCTGCGTGCCGATGTAGATCCACGAGCCCGCGGTCATCTGCCCGTACATCGTCAGGCCCTGCTGCTCGAGGCGGCGGAACTCGGGCCAAGTAGCCCAGTCGCCGACCAGGTTCGAGTTGGCGATGAGCACGCGCGGCGCCCACTCGTGCGTGCGGAACACGCCGACCGGCTTGCCGGACTGGACGAGCAGCGTCTCGTCGATGTCCAAAGTGGTCAGTTCGCGCGTGATGGCGTCGAAGCTGGCCCAGTTGCGGGCGGCCTTGCCAGTGCCGCCGTAGACGACCAGGTCTTCGGGACGCTCGGCGACGTCGGGGTCGAGGTTGTTGTGGAACATCCGCAGCGCGGCTTCGGTCTGCCACGACTTGGCGGTGAGCTGGGTGCCGCGGGCGGCACGGACGACGCGGGACATCAGACCTCCAGACGGGCGGCGTCGAGGACGGCGCCGGAGCGGACGAGTTCTTCGGCGGCCGCGATCTCGGGCGCCAGGTGGCGGTCGGGACCGGGGCCCGCGACCTTCGTGCGGAGCAGGTCCCGGACGCGGCCGGTGACCGGCGACGGCTCCAGCGGCGCCCGGAAGTCCAGCGCCCGGGCCGCCGTCAGCAGCTCGATGGCCAGCACGGTGGTCAGGCCGTCGACGGCCTTGCGCAGCTTCCGCGCGGCCGACCAGCCCATGGAGACGTGGTCCTCCTGCATGGCGCTGCTCGGGATGGAGTCGACGGACGCGGGCACGGCGAGCCGCTTCAGCTCGCTGACCACGGCGGCCTGCGTGTACTGGGCGATCATGTGGCCGGAGTCGACGCCGGGGTCGTCGGCGAGGAACGGCGGCAGGCCGTGCGAGCGCGCCTTGTCGAGCATCCGGTCGGTGCGGCGCTCGGCGATGCTGGCGACGTCGGCGATCGGGATGGCCAGGAAGTCCAGCACGTACGCGACGGGCGCGCCGTGGAAGTTGCCGTTGGACTCGACGCGGCCGTCGGCGAGGACGACGGGATTGTCCACAGCGGACATCAGCTCCCGCTCGCCGACCAGCTCGGCGTGGGCGAGGCTGTCGCGCGCGGCGCCGTGCACCTGCGGGGCGCAGCGCAGCGAATAGGCGTCCTGGACGCGGTTGCAGTCCGGGCCGCGGTGGCTCTCGACGATCTTCGAGCCCTGCAGCGCCTGCCACATCCGGGCGGCGGACGTGGCCTGCCCGGGGTGCGGCCGGAGGGCCTGGAGGTCGGCGGCGAACGCGCGGTCGGTGCCGAGCAGCGCCTCGACGCTCATCGCGGCGGTGAGGTCCGCGATGTCGAAGAGCTTGTGCAGGTCGGCGGCGGCGAGCAGGAGCATCCCGAGCATGCCGTCGGTGCCGTTGGTGAGGGCGAGGCCCTCTTTCTCGGCGAGGACGACCGGCTCGATCCCGGCCTGCTTCAACGCTTCCGCGGCGGGCTTCAGCTGACCGGCGTGGATCACTTCGCCCTCACCCATGAGCGCGAGCGCGACGGCGGCCAGGGGCGCGAGGTCACCGGAGCAGCCGAGCGAGCCGTACTCGTGGACGATCGGCGTGATGTCGGCGTTGAGCAGGGCCGCAAGCGTTTGCGCGGTGCCCGGGCGGACACCGGTGTAGCCGCTGGCGAGGGTCCGCAGCCGCAGCAGCATGAGCGCGCGGACGACCTCGGGCTCGACGGCGGGCCCGGCGCCGGCGGCGTGCGAGCGGATCAGGCTGCGCTGCAGCGCGGTCCGGCTCTCGACGGGGATGTGGCGGGTGGCGAGGGCGCCGAAGCCGGTCGAGACGCCGTAGGTGGGCGTGACGGCGTGGGCGAGGTTCTCGATGTGCTGGCGGGTCGCGGCGAGGTTCTTCTCGGCGGCGTCCGTGAGCCCGACGGGCGCGTACCCGCGGACGACGTCGACGACCTGGGCGGCGGTCAGCGGTTCCGGGCCCAGGAGCACTTTTTCCGGCATGGGCCCATTGGACATCGTCCTTCCCGCTGGTGGGATGCCCCACGGAGTGGTTCCGTCTGGGATCCCAGACCTAGACTCGGCTCATGGGTGACAGCAGCGAAGTCCCGGCGTTGCGCCGCGGGCTCGCGGTCCTGAGCCTCCTGGCCACGCGTCCCGGTCCGGTGACCGCGGCGGCGATCGCGCGCGAAGCGGGTCTCCCCCGTTCGACGACGTACCACCTGCTCAGCGAGCTGGAAGCGGCCGGTTTCGTCGTCCACCTGCCCGCCGAACGCCGCTACGGCCTGGGCATCGCGGCCTTCGAGCTGGGCTCTGCCTACCTGCGCCACGACCCCCTCGAACGGCTGGCCGGGCCGTTGCTGCGCAAGCTCGTCGACCGCGTCGGCCACACCGCGCACCTGGGCGTCCTGCACGGAAACGAGTCGCTATACCTCATCAAGGAACGCCCGGCGCGTCCGGAAACGCTCGTCACCGAGGTCGGGGTCCGGCTGCCGGCCCAGCTGACCGCGTCCGGCCGCGCGATCCTGCGGCACCTGCCCGCCCCGCACGTCCGCGCGTTGTTCCCGTCGGCGTCGGCGTTCGTGCTCCGCACCGGTCGCGGTCCGCGCACGCTCGCCGAGCTGCGCCGCGTCCTCACCGCGGAGCGCCGGCTCGGCTGGTCGATCGAGGACGGCCACGTCACGGCCGGGTTCGCGTCGGTGGCGGCGCCGGTCTTCGACCACGGCTCCCGGCCGCTGGCCGCGATCAGCGTGACCCTGCGCCACCACTGCGCGGCCGAGCCGTGCGAGGAGACGTGGCCGGAGCTGGCGGCCGAAGTGGCGGCGACGGCGGCCGAGCTGACCAGCCGGATCGGCGGCCACCCGGGCTGACGCGCTGCTGCGATCGGGGCAACTGTCACCGAACGGCTCGATTCCACTCCGCTCGGTTATTACCGTTGCCTGAAGCTCATTCCGGTAA
The DNA here is from genome assembly GCF_044768185.1 of Amycolatopsis sp. NPDC101161. Lineage (NCBI taxonomy): Bacteria > Bacillati > Actinomycetota > Actinomycetes > Pseudonocardiales > Pseudonocardiaceae > Amycolatopsis > Amycolatopsis sp. NPDC101161. The sequence goes on along the minus strand of NZ_JBIWPI010000005.1, from coordinate 46,646 downwards.
GGCCGCCGCTCGTCGGCCGCCGCACGGCTTAGCCACTAATCGACGGCTGGATGAGCTTCACCGGATAGCGGTCTGAGGGGCGCCGGCGATGGATGACGCACGGGTGACGCGGGTGGGGTTCGGCGCGGTGCTCGCCGTCGGCGAGTTCCGGGCGATGTGGCTCGCCGAGCTGCTGTCCATCTGCGGCGACCAGCTCGCCCGCGTCGCGCTCGCCGTCCTCGTCTACCAGCGCACTTCGTCTGCGGCCCTGACCGGCCTTACCTACGCCCTGACGTACGTGCCTTCGCTGCTCGGCGGCGTCCTGCTGGCCGGCGCGGGCGACCGGTGGCCGCGCCGCGACGTGATGGTCGCGGCCGACGTGGCCCGCGCCGCGCTGGTCGGCGTCATCGCGGTTCCCGGCGTTCCGCTGTGGGTGCTGTGCGTGCTGGTCGCGGTGATGACGGCGCTGGGCGGGCCGTTCAAGGCGGCGCAGCAGGCCCTGCTGCCGACGGTGCTCGAAGGCGAGCGGTACCTGGTTGGGATGGCGCTGCGGAACGTGACGATCCAGGCCGCGCAGCTGGCCGGGTTCGCCGGCGTCGGCCTGCTGATCGCCGCGCTGACGCCGTCCGCGGCACTCGCGCTCGACGCGGTGACGTTCGTGCTGTCGGCGTTGTTCCTGGTCACCGGCGTCCGGCGGCGCGCCGCGATCGCCCAAGCCGTGCGGCCGGCCTGGCTGGCGACGACCGGCGCCGGCGTCCGGCTGATCTGGCGCGACCCGGCGTTGCGGACGCTGGTGGCGCTCAACTGGCTGGCGGGGTTCTACGTCGTGCCGGAGGCGCTGGCGGCACCGTACGCGGCGGGAATCGGCGCGGGTGCGACGCTGGTGGGGCTGCTGATGGCGGCCGACCCGGCGGGCAGCGTGCTCGGCGGCGTCGTGTTCGGCAAGTGGATCCCCGAACACACGCAGGTCCGCGTGCTGGGCTGGCTGGGGATCGCGGCGGGGCTGCCGCTGGTGGTGTTCGTCTTCCGGCCGGGCCTGGTGGCGTCGGTGCTGCTGCTGGCGGCGTCCGGCCTGCTGGCGACGGGCTACAACATCACCGGCACGGTGACGTTCATGCGGCGCGTGCCGGACGAGCACCGCGCGCAGTGCGCCGGGGTGAACTCGGCCGGGCTGATCACCGTGCAGGGCGTCGGCGCGGCCGCGGCGGGCGCGCTCGCCGACGTGCTGAGCCCGGCGCTCACCATCGCGGTCGCCGGGGCGGCGGGCGCCGCGGTGGCCGTGCCGATCGCGAGGGCGTGGCGCCGGGCCGGGCTGGAGGGACCATGACCTCAGTTGTCGCGTCCGCACATGGCGCGCCTCCCTTCGCCACCTCGGACCGGACCGGATCCGTCACCGGCCGGACACCATGAGTATGCGGACCGGCGCCGGAGCCCCGCGCGGCGTACCGCACTTTCGTGACGCGCTCGTGCCACGGCGCTGGGCGCTGTGGCGCCAGAGCCCGCGCGTGATCGTCTACTGCCTGCTGACGGAAGCGTCGGCGGTGGCCCTGACGCTGCGCCCGTTCCCGGTGGCGGTCGACCGCCGCACGGTGCTGATCCTGCTGGTGCTGCTGCTCCTCGGCGTCGCCCAGTCGGAGACGGGCCGCCGGGTCGAGCGCATCCGCCGTCGCGTGTCGGGGACACCGCACATCAACATGACGTCGGTCTGGACGTTCGCCGGGGTGCTGGTGCTCCCGCCGCCGCTGCTGGCGGTGCTGGTCGGCGGCCTGTACGGGCATCTGGCGGTCCGGAGCTGGTACCGCCTGCAGCGGGTGCCGGCGTCGCGGACGGTCAGCAACGCGGCCATCATCCTGCTGTCGTGCTACGCGGCCCAGGCGGTCATGCGCGTTTCGGGCTCCCCGGACGTACGCGCGGCGCTCTCGCGCGGCTGGGCGGGCACGTTCGCGATCGCGGCCGCGGGAGTGACGTTCTTCGTGGTGAACGCCCTGCTGGTGCTCCCGGCCCGCCCCGAGGTCGGCCGGACCCCGGAGGCGCTGTTCGGCACGTGGTGGGACAACGGCCTGGAGGTCGCGACGCTCTGCTTGGGCGCGCTCAACGCCCTGGCGCTGGCGGTGCTGCCGGGCCTGGTCGTGCTGGTGCTCCCGCCGTTGCTGCTGCTGCACCGGACGGTGCTGGTGAAGCAGCTGGAGGTGGCGGCCCACCGCGACGCGAAGACGGGGCTGTACAACTCGAGCGGCTGGCACGCGCTGGCGGAGCGAACGCTGGCGGCCGCCGCCCGCCAGCGGTCGACGTTCGGCCTGCTGATGCTGGATCTGGACCACTTCAAGCAGGTGAACGACACGTACGGCCACCTGGCGGGCGACGCGGTACTACGGGCAGTAGCGGAAGCGATCATCGCCGCCGTCCGAGGCCGCGGCGACGCGGTCGGGCGCTTCGGCGGCGAAGAGTTCGTGGTGCTGCTGCCGGGCATCGCCCACCCGGACATCGGAGCGGTGGCCGAGCGCATCCGCCGAGCGGTGGCGGCGCTGAAGGTCCCGGTGGGCACACTGTCGATCACGGGCCTGTCGACCTCGATCGGCATGGCGGTCTACCCGAACGCGGGGACGTCGTTGCAACGCCTGCTCGACGCGGCGGATACAGCGCTGTACCACGCGAAAGCGACGGGCCGGAACAAGGTGGTCCACGCAGCGGACCTGGCGTGATCAGGCGATCTTGTGCCGCCGCCCGGCATCCAGCCCGAGCATCGCGAGCAGTTCAGCGCATTCCCCGACGTTCGAGGAGTGACCGGCAACGGTGATGACGGCTCGATCGTTCTGTTCGGCGAGCCGAACGGCCTCTTCAGCCCGGATAACACCCATCCGGCTGTCTTCGTCGTTGGCGGTGGAACTGCCATTGGAACGGGCCCAGGTCATCTGGCCACCTACTTCCGACTCCACGGGTGCGGAGCCATGGTCGGGGCTTCAGCATGACACTCACAAGAATTTCACCCGCAAGTGGGCCCCATCACTGGCTGAAAGCTGCGGAGAGTAGCAGAGGTTTTGGTGGTGGAGGGGGGTTGGGGCTGACCTGTCTGTGGACCGTACTTTCGGTACCTGTCGCTGCCGCCCTCTTGCCGGGGTCGGCTTCCCGAGTTCGCGTCCATCCGTCCCTGGCCTGCGGACTGTGTTCCTGTTGCCGTTGCCCTCTCGCCGCGGCCGGCTCCCCGAACCCGCCCCTGGCTCGCGCCCGGTGTGCCCGTCGCCCTCGCCCTCTTCCCGCGGTCGGCTCTCCGAATCCGCGCCTGGCTCGCGCCTTGTGCGCCCGTAGCCCTCGCCCTCTTGCCGTGGGCGGCTCCCCGAACCCGCCCCTGGCTCCCGCCCTGTGTACCCCTCGCCCTCTTACCGCGGCTGGCTCCCCGAACCCGCCCCTGGCTCCCGCCCTGTGCGCCCATCGCCCTCTTACCGCCGTCGGTATCCCGATTTCGCACCCATCCGCCCCCTGGCCCGTGGCGAGGCGAGGGCAGTTCCCGTAGCCCCTTTCCGGCACCCCGAAGCTGTCATTGTGACTACGGCCGGCAACACCGCGTCAAGGCGGGAAAGATGCCTTGACCCGGCGCTGCCGGCCGTGTTCTGGCTTCGGATCGGGGTGCGGGGGAGTCTGGGTCCTCGTCGGTGCCTGTTCTCGTTTCGGCTCGCGTGGCAAGCCGCAGGACGCCTGCCGGGGCCGCGCGGAGGCGGTGCGGGCCAGGCCCCGAGGCGGGGTGCGGGGCGAAGCCCCGAAGCCACGGCGAAGCCCTGACATGCGAGCCAGGCAGTCGGGCGGAGCCCCAAGATGAAGGCGAAGCCTGAGCCCAAGAGGGGCGAAGCCCCGACACCCGAGCGGGCCCGGGCGGACCCACGAGTCCCGAGCAGAGCCTGAGGCGAAGCTCCACGGCGCCCACCAGCCGGCGAACGAGCCGAGACGGGCCGCCACCGACCTGGCCGCCGATGCCACCGAAGCAGCCAAATCCCTGTGGGGCGAAGGCCCCCGAAGGGCAGGGGCGAAGCCCCGAGAAGGGCGCAGCCCGAGGAAGGGTGCGGGCGCAGCCGAGAAGGAGGGGCGAAGCCCCGACAAGGCGAAGCCCCGAGGAGGGGGCAAGGGGCGTAGCCCCAGAGGCGAAGGGCGAAGCCTGAGCCAAAGGAAGGGGCGAAGCCCCGAATCCCGAGAGGGGCCCGGGGCGAAGCCCCGGAGAAGGGGGTCCAGGGGGCGAAGCCCGCCTGGCGGGGGTCTGGGGGTTCGACCCCCAGAGAACACGAGCGAAACCGAAGAGAAGGCCCAAGCTCCGAAGGAGCGAGGGCCTTCTCGAAGGTGGAGGTGCCGGGAATTGAACCCGGGTCCTCTGGCGTATCAACAGGGCTTCTCCGTGCGCAGTCCGCTACGTCTCTACTTGGCTCCCTCAGTCACGCGAACAAGCTGAGGTGACGAGCCCAGCCACTGTTTGCTTCACGACAGTTCCCCGTGGCCGGGACTGCCGCTGAGCCTCCTAGCTGATGCCGGTACCCGGGCCGGAGGCGAACCCGGGCCGACAGAGACGCACTCGCTCAGGCGGCGAGGGCGTACTCGCGCTGACTGGAGTCGGCGCTTATTTGGTTGCGATGACGCTTAACGGTGGTCTCTCGCCTGCACCGGCACGCTTCTCCTGAATCAACGTCCAAAGTCGAAACCGTTCACCCCCTTGGTGGGAACACAACCTGTACATCATAACGCGGGGGGCCACCGCTTTACTCCAGGTGGGTAGGGCCAGCCCTACCGCGGGGATGCCCGCGCGCACCATGTCGCCCGCGGCCCCGAACGACGACCCTGGACTCCAGCAGAAGGGAGCCCGGTGATGGGTAGCGTGAGGCGGGATCCGCCGTTCGGTGGCTCGGTGGTGTTCTTGCTGATGAACCTGCCGGTGGGGGTGCTGGCGTTCGTCTTCTTGACGGCGTTCGCGGCGGCCGGGCTTGGGACCGCCGTCGTGTGGGTGGGCGTCGGCTTGCTCGCGTTGCTGGTCTTGGCGGTGCGGGGGGCCGGACGGCTGGAACGCGCCCGGGTCTACGCCCTGCTGGACCGGTACATCGACCTCCCCTACCTGCCGCTGCCCGCGCACGGGCAGAAGGACCGGTGGAAGGCTCGGCTGAAGGACCCGTCGACGTGGCGGGACCTCGCCTACTTCTTCCTGCTCTTCCCGCTCGGCATCATCGAGTTCGTGCTGGTCACGACGTTCTGGTCGACGAGCCTGGCGCTGGCCGGCCTGCCGATCTACTTCCGGTGGCTGCCGGGCGGCGCGTACTACTTCCCGTCGGACGAGCTGCGGTGGCTGACCGTGGATTCGACGGTGGAAGCGCTACCGTGGGCAGCGCTGGGGGTGTTGTTCATCGCGTTGTCGGTGGCGCTGACCAAGGCGCTCGCCGGGATGCACGCCCGGCTGGCGAACGCGCTGCTGGGGACGACCGTGGCCCAGCGCCGTCGGATGGAGCGCTGGTGGGAAGACGCGGAAGAGAAGAACCTGGTGGCGGGATGACCGAGGCGCAACCCCTGGAGCACCCGCGGCCGCACCCGGCTCGCACGATCGTGTACATGATCGTCAGCTTCTTCTTCCGGATCCTGCAGTTCGTGCTGATCGTGACGGGCATCGCGGTGGGGGTCGCGACGGCGGTGGTGTGGATCGGGTTCCCGATCCTGCTGGCGACGACGAGCTTCATCCGCTGGTCGGGCGATCGCGAGCGGAACTGGCTGGGGAAGATGCTGCGGGTGCCGCTGCCGCCGGTGCAGCGGCGGCCCTACGAAGAGGGCCAGCCGCTGCTGCGGCGGTGGATGGTGCGGCTGAGCGATGCCACGACGTGGCGTGACCTCGCGTACCTGATGGCGGCGTTCCCGCTGGCGTGCGCGGAGGTCGGGATCGCGCTGGCGTCGATCGTGCTGCTGCCGATGGCGGTCTGGGTGACACCGTGGCTGGGCTGGCTGCACGGCGAACTGGGCATCGCGCTGCTGGGCCCGGACCGCACGAAACGGCTCGAGCAGAAGGCCGAGCGGCTGCAGGCTTCGCGGGCGCGGGGCGTGGACGCCGCCGAGGCGGAGCGGCGCCGCATCGAGCGTGACCTGCACGACGGCGCGCAGCAGCGGCTGGTCGCGGTCGCGATGAGCCTCGGGCGGGCCAAGTCGAAGTTCGACCACGACCCGGCCGCGGTGCGGGAGCTGATCGACGAGGCGCACTCGGACGCGAAGCTCGCCGTGTCGGAGCTGCGGGACCTCGCGCGCGGCATCTACCCGGCGGTGCTCGGCGACCGCGGGCTGGACGCGGCGCTGTCGGCGCAGGCGGCGAAGTCGCCGATCCCGGTCGACGTCCACGTGGACGTCGAGCCGCGGCCGCCGGCGGCGGTGGAGACGACGGCGTACTTCATCGTCGGCGAAACGCTGACGAACATCGCGAAGCACTCCGGAGCGTCCGAAGCGGGCGTGAAGGTGTGGCGGACCGACGACCACGTCGTCGTCGAGATCACCGACAACGGTCACGGCGGCGCCGAGGTGCGTCCGGGCGGCGGGCTGGCCGGTCTGGCCGACCGCGCCGCGACGATCGACGGCGTGATCACCGTCGTCAGCCCGGTGGGCGGGCCGACCGTGATCCGGGCTGACCTCCCCTGCCAGTGGTGAATAGGCTGGACCCCGTTCATCCACGAGCTTGGGGGCCGGATGCGGGTAGTCATCGCCGAAGACGCCGTGCTGTTGCGGGCCGGGGTGACCCGCCTGCTCGCCGACGAGGGCATCGAGACGGCCGCGGCCGTCGACAACGGGGACGACCTGCTCGGCGCGATCAAAGAACACCGACCCGACTTGGCCATCGTCGACGTCCGGATGCCCCCGACGTTCACCGACGAGGGCCTACGCGCGGCCCTGGCGGCCCGCAAGGAGATCCCGGGGCTGCCGGTGCTGGTGCTGTCGCAGTACGTCGAGGAGTCGTACGCGGTGGAGCTGCTCTCGGGCGGCGCCGGCGGGGTCGGCTACCTGCTGAAGGAGCGGGTGGCGGACGTCGACGAGTTCCTGGACGCGGTCCGCCGCGTGGCGAACGGCGGCACGGCGATCGACCCGGACGTGATCGCCCAGCTGATGGCCCGAGGCCGCCGCAACCCGCTGGACGCGTTGACGGCGCGCGAGTCCGAGGTGCTGGGCCTGATGGCGCAGGGTCTGTCGAACACGGCGATCGCGAACTCCCTGGTCGTTTCGCACGGCGCGGTGGAGAAGCACATCGGCAACATCTTCTCGAAGCTCGGCCTCGAAGCGAGCGCGGAGGAACACCGCCGCGTCCGCGCGGTGCTGACCTACCTGGGCCGCTGAGCGGGCTTTCGGCCCAGCAAGTACGCCTGAGGCACCTTCTCCGGCTCCCGCGGCTCCCGAACCAAGCGCGCTTCCAACGTCAGGCCGGCGGCCGCGAACAGGTCCACCACGAAGTCCGGCTGCAGGCGGTACGCGTCGAAGGAGACTTCGTGGCCGTAGCCCTGGGAGATGTGCCGACGCTCGTCGCCCACCTGGAACGCCGTCAGCAGGCGGCCACCCGGAGCCAGGACCCGGGCCAGTTCCGCCACCAGCGCGGGCAGCCGCTCCGGAGGAGTGTGGATCAGCGAGTACCACGCCAGCGCGCCTGCCAGGGAGCCGTCTTCCAGCTCCAACGCGGTCATCGAACCGACCTCGAACCGCAGCTCCGGGTACGCCGCGCGGGCCACGGAGACCATGCCCGGGGACAGGTCAACGCCGAACACGTCCAGGCCCAGGGAAGCCAGGTGGCCCGTCACCTGACCCGGGCCGCAGCCCAGGTCGGCGACCGGGCCGGTCTCGCCCAGCAGCTCGGCGAACGTGCCCAGCATCGCCCGGTCCCACGGGCTGGTGGCCAGCGCGTCCCGAGCTGCCTCGGCGTAGGCATCGGCGACCGTGTCGTACGCGGTCCTGGTGTCGGTCACGTAGGCGGGTTCGGTCACGAACGAAAACACTATCCACGGACGGTGGACTCAGAGTCACCTGGGCGGTGAGGGTCTCCTCGGCGGTTCCCGATGCCATGACAGCACGTCGTGCTCAGTGCGGCGATTCACCCGAAGTGGCGCTATCGCGGGCTGCGACCACCAGCACAAGCGCGACCAGCAGGCCAACGGTCGGGGCGACGGTCGCGCCCAGCACCGCGCGGAACAGGATCCCACCAGGCGAAGCCAGCAGCACCAGCAAGCTCAGGCCCGCTACGACCGCCCACACCGTCACGACCCGGCCGGTCTGCTTCCGTGCGACCAGCACCGCCACGGTCAGCATCGTGGCCGCCAAAGCGATCCCGGACCAGCCCAGCCCGGCCATCGTCCACGCCGACACCGTGAACTTGTCCTTGTACAGCAGGTGGAACACCCACGGGCCTGCCACGTACGCCACCGCACCCACGACGAGACCGACAACCAGCGTGCCGACCGCGCCGAGGGCCGCGAAACGCCGCAACCGGCGCAGCCCGTCGGGCTGGTGCAGCACCCGCACGACCGTCGGGACCGCCAGGGTCTGGATCGGGGCGAGCACCAGCAGCAGAGGTGACCTCAGCAGGGACACCGCCAGAAACAACCCGCCCAGAGCGTCTTCGCTGCCGCGGGGTGCGACGAACTTGACCACCGCCGGGTAGCCGGTCAGGACGCTCGCGGTCAGCGCCGAACTGACGATCAGGCCCAGCATGCGCCGCCACAACACGCCCCAGGACTCACTCGACGGGCTCGGCTCGACCAAGCCGCGAGCCCGGAGGGTGAACGGCAGCCACGCGCACGAGCCGACCGCCACCGCGACGGCCAGCCAAGTCAACCCGCTCACCCCGGCGACGACCAGCCCGACGAAGAGCACCAGCCGAGCTCCTGCCTCGGCGAGCAGGATCGCCGAGTAGCTGCCGTTCTGCCCGGCTCCGATGAACAGCCCTCGCATCGCGTACAACGCGGGGAACGCCACGATCCCGCACACGGCGACCAGTGCCAGCTCCCGATGCTGGTCGAACAGCTGCGCGTTGACCGCCGGCGCCGCGAGCGCCGCGGCCGCCACGACCGCGACGGTTTGAGTCACGGCGAAGGTCCGGGCCGCGCTCAAGTCGGGCTTGCGCCCCCGGGCGGCGGCAACAGCCGTCTGTCGTGACAACTCTTGTTCCACCGGCGACAAAGCGCTGCCCACACCCATCAGCAGTCCCCAGAACCCGAGGAACACCGCGTTGTCGACCGCGCTGAGGTGCTTGCCTGCCAGGAGAAGCAGCACGTAGCCCATCGCGGAGGTCGCGAGAACGGTCAGGCCCAGCCCGCCCACGGCGCTCGCACGCGACCGTCGTCCACCACCCGCTGAGGGTTGTACGGCGTCGTTGTCGTCAGGCGCTGAGCGCGCCGCACCGTCCAGTCGTTCTCGCCGCACCACAAACCCCTCGACTTTGCGTTCGGCCCTCGTTGCCGCCGGTCAGCCTCAAGATCATAGACGAGCGTCTGCGAAGCCGAGCGGCCCGGGAAAGCGGCGTGTGTCAATCACTCTGCTGCGGAAGTTGACCGGTTTTCCACTGCGTCGAGCGGACGATTCCGCGCCCGAAGATCTTTAGATTTTCGTTCTGCCACAACGGAAAACGGCGATCCCGCCGTTCATCGAACGAAAGGCGCAACGTGATTTCCACGCTCAAGTCCGCAGGTGCCGCCGCCATCATCGGCATCGCCGCCGCCGGTGTGCTCGGCCTCGCCGGCCCGGCAGTCGCCAACGCCCAGACCAGCTCCCCGGCCGGCGTCCAGGACTGCGGCCTGTCCCAGGGCGTCCTGCACTGGGCCTACACCAACTGCGGCAACTCGCCGGCACTCGTGCGGTTCCAGCACGTCCCGCTCCACGGCTCGCAGTGGTCCAACACCCTGTGCATCGCCAAGGGCGCGGTCGTCACCGTCGGCAACGCCGCCCTGGAGAGCATCTCCGCCACCCCGCTTCAGGGACCGTGCATTCCGTGATCTGAGCAGGTCGGCGTCTGACTGAGGGAGCCGCGGAACCCGATCGGGCTCCGCGGCTCCCTCGAACAAGTTCAATCACCGGGTCCCGATGGCCACGCGATACCGTTGCGGTAGGCGAAAATGACCATGTCGCTTCGACTGGACACCTCGAGCTTGCGCATCGCCCGATGGAGATGGGTCTTCACCGTCGACTCGCTCACCACGAAGGCCCGGGCGATATCGGCATTGCTGCGCCCGGCGGCGACAAGCCGCACGACCTCCGATTCCCGGCGCGTCAATCTCGCCAGCACCGGCGCAGGCTCGCCGATCGGCAGCAAACCTCTGCGGTGTGCCGCAACCAAACGCCGCACCGCCCACTGCGGCAACCGCAGTTTCCCTCCCGCGACCTGAACGATCTCCTCGATCAGTACACGGGTCGTGGCTCCTTTCGACACTGAACCAGCCGCGCCCGCGCGTACAGCTTCCAAGACCAGGTCCTCGTCACCCGGCGCCGAGGTCACGACTATGCGAGGGCGCGCACGCCGATACCCACCGAGCACCTGGTCAACCAGGCCGACACCGAGGCGGCGCAGAAACGTCGCATCCAGCAGCACGACCTGCGGGTCGATCCCGCGCAACACCATCCGCAAGCCGGCGACATCAGCGGCTTCACCGACCAGCCGGCACCGACGAGACTGCTCCAGGACGGCGCGCATCCCGGCGCGAGTGAGCTCATGACTTTCCGCGACAACAACAGCGATCAACACGATCCAATCCCAAAACCCGGATGCCCACACGAACCTGGATATCGCTGCGAGGGCTGCCTGCACCAGCTCGGCGATCGACGCACCAGCAGGACTCAGCCGCCAGCAGCTGCGAGAACGCAAAGAGCTTCAGGCTCCTGAGGGACAGCAGCCGCTGCACGAGTTGCGGAGCCGCAGGACGTTACCGAGCGATCGAGGGAAAGTCGTCGCCTCGAGCGAGCTCAGGACTGGATGACCGGCGCCGCGCGCACAGTCTCGGTCGAGAAACACCACGAAAAATAGGACTATTCACCTACGCCACCTCCCCTGTGACACCTTGAACTTAGCGACCCAAGATCATCACCGGCACCGCCCGAACGGGTGATGAACTGTGTGATGCGTCGGAGCGACCAGCGCTCTCACATCAATGCGCGTCTCGTTGGTCCGCGCCAACCAGTACGACCACCCGTCCAAGTACATCTCCCGCGAACACCTGCTCCAGCCTGCTCGGCGGGCCGCGGCATCGGCTTTCCCCGAGCGTCGTTGAGGACAGCGCCCAGGCGAGAATTCATCACATAATGAACTATCGAAGCAAACAGCAAGCAGAGGACGTCCAGCGTCGAGCCGGTATGTTGGTGGCTGTGGGTGGGTGCCGAACCCTCGCGGATCGCGTTCGTGCGATGGGGCTGGTTCTTCTGGGTTTCGGCTGGTCAGTGGCTCTTGGTGGTCAGCTGGTCACTCACCTACCATGAGCGGACCCGTCGGGAAGGAGCGCGCAGATGACCGACGAGACCCGCTGCGTCCGCTTCTTCGGCGGCCCGCTCGACGGCCGCGTCCAGGAGCTCGGGGACGCCGAACCCGTGCCCGGCACCGTCATCCGGCACATCCACCTGCACGGTGGCCCGAAGATCGAGACCCGCTACGAGCTCGGCCTCACCGAGAACGGCTGGGAGTACCGCGTCGCCGCGACGCAGCACGAACCCGAGCCCGACGGCTTGAGGTAGGGAGAACCCCCGTAGCCCCCTGGGGTCAGCAGGACCCCCAAGACGCGGGTCAGCACCGCTGTTCCGGCGGCCCGGAGCCGCCAAGCTCGACAGCATGCAAACGAGCCGGGACCGCTTCCTCGACGTCGTCCGGGCGGGGGCCATCCTCGCCGTCATCGGCCAGCACTGGATCATGCCGGTGCTCTCCTACTCCGACGGCCACCTCGCCACGGGCAACGCGCTCGCGACGCCCGGTTGGTGGGTCGTCACCTGGCTGTCCCAGGTCATGCCGCTCGTCTTCTTCGCCGGCGGCGCGGCCAACCTGATCTCCTTCCGCCGCGCGCCATCGACGCGGACCTGGCTCGGCGCGCGGCTCAAGCGCCTGATGCTGCCCGTGCTGCCGCTGATGGCCGTCTGGCTCGTCATGCCGGACTTCCTGCGCGGCCTCGGCGTCCCCGCCCAGCCGCTGCAGGTCGGCAGCGCGATCGCCGCGCAGCTGCTGTGGTTCCTCGCCGTCTACGTCCTGGTCGTGCTCCTCACACCGCTGATGGTCGCCGCGCACCGGCGCTGGGGCCTCAAGGTCCCGCTCGTCATGGGGGTCGCCGGCGTTCTCGTCGACGTCGCCCGCTTCAACGACCTCGGCTACATCGGTTACGCCAACGCGATCTTCGTCTGGGTCGCCGTCCACCAGCTCGGCTTCCACTACGTCGACGGCCGCCTCGGCACGCTCACCCGCCGCGCCGCCCTTTCGCTGTCCGCCGCCGGTTTCGGCGTCACCGCGCTGATGGTCGCCTTCGGCCCGTACCCGGCCAGCATGATCGGCATGCCCGGCGCGCCGGTGTCGAACATGAGCCCGCCCACCGTACTGCTCGCCTTCCTCGCCGTCGGCCAGATCGGCCTGCTCCTCGCCTTCCGCCCGCAGCTCAACGCCCTCGCCGAGCGTCCCGGCGTCGGCACCGCGCTCAGCTGGCTCGGCGCTCGGTTCATGAGCGTCTACCTCTGGCACATGCCGGCACTGATCGTCGTCGCGGGCGTGACCGTCTACGGCCTCGGCTACGAAACGCCCGAACCCGGCACGCTGCTCTGGCTCGTCATGGCGCCCGCGTGGTTCGCCGTGTGCGGCATGGTGCTGCTGGGCCTGCTGCGGCTGTTCGCGCACTTCGAGATGCAGCGCGACACCGCCGGCGTCACCGCGCGGGTGCCGCAGCTCGTCGTCGCCGGGCTGATGATCTCCGGTGGCCTGCTCGGCCTGGCCGCCCACGGTTTCGCGCCGCTGTCGGACGGCTTCGCGCACGGCCCGGTGCCGTGGGTGGTCCTGGCGACGGCCGGTTTCCTGCTGGCGAGCAAGCCCGTGCCGGTGGTCGACCTGCTGGGCCGCGCGGTCGTCGTGAGCGAGGGGGCGGTCGTCAAGCGTTGAGCAGGCGCAGCGGGGTGTCGTGCAGGACGGCCCGCAGGAACGGCTCCCCCAGGCGATCGTCGGCCGCCCAGCCGGCGATCGCCTGCAGCTGCGTCGCGTACGAGTACGGGATGTTCGGGAAGTCCGTGCCGAGCACGACCCGGTCGGCGAACTCCGCCAGCCGCGCGGTCCAGTCCGGTGGCAGCGGTGACATCCGCTCCGCGAACGGGACGCCGACCATCGTCGTGTCCAGGTGCACCCGCGGGTACTTCTCGAGCAGCTCGAACGCCGTCCCGAACTCCGGCATCGCCGCGTGCGCGAGCACCGCCGTCAGGTCCGGGTGCGCGGCGAGGACCTCTTCGAACACCGACAACCCGGTGAAGTCGCCCCGCAACGGACCGTGTCCACAGTGGACGACGACGGGCACGCCGGCGTCGGCCAGCGCGCCCCACACCGGCTTCAGCAGCTCGTCACGCGGGTCGTACGCACCCACCTGCACGTGCGCCTTGAACACCCGGGCGCCGGCGCGCAGCGCACCGTCCACAGCGGACCCGGCGCCGGGTTCGGGGTAGAACGTCCCGGTCGGCACCGCGTCCGGAACCCGCGAAGCGAACTCCAGCGCCCAGTCCGTCAGCCACTCGGCCATCCCCGGCTTGTGCGGGTAGACCAGCGGCGCGAACCGCGTCACGCCCAGCGAACGCAGCGTCGCCAGCCTGTCCTCTTCGGACGTCCGGTAGAACACCGGCCAGTCGGTGCCGTAGTGCGTCGAGGCCCGGTCGAAGTACGCCCAGACCTTGTCCATCACCGGTTTCGGCAGGAAGTGGACGTGCAGGTCGACCAGGCCGGGCAGGCCGAGTGACGCCGTCCAGCGCGCGACATCGCTGTCGGAGGCCGGGCCCGGCGTCACTCCGTGAACCGGCCCTTCAGCGCGCGGCCCATGGCCTTCCTGATGTCGCGGTCCGCGTCGCGCTTGGCGAGCGCCTGCCGCTTGTCGTAGGCCTTCTTGCCCTGGGCCAGCGCGATCTCGACCTTGACCTTGCCGTCCTTGAAGTACATCGACAGCGGGACCAGGGAGAGCCCGCTCTCCTTGGTCTTGCCGATCAGCTTCTCGATCTCGCGCCGGTGCAGCAGCAGCTTCCGGGTCCGCCGCGGCGTGTGGTTGGTCCACGTGCCCTGGGTGTACTCCGGGATGTGCACGTTGCGCAGCCACACTTCGCCGTCGTCGACCGTCGCGAACGCGTCCGCGAGGGACGCCTTGCCCTCGCGCAGGCTCTTCACCTCGGTGCCGACGAGCACGAGACCGCACTCGTAGGTGTCGAGGATGGAGTAATCGTGCCGCGCCTTGCGGTTCGACACGATCACCTTCTGGCCACGTTCCTTGGGCATACGACCACTCTACGTGATTCCGGAAACCACCAGCAGCTGGTTAAACGACTAGTGCCGCACGTACAGGCGCAGCGTGACGTAACCGGTGATGGCGGAGATCACCACGGACACCCCGAGCAGGATCGGCGCGACCGGGAACAGCAGCTCCAGCGTGGTGATCTTCGGGAACACGTCCCCGGTGAACACCGAATCGAGGAAGCCGGCCTTCGTGATGATCAGCATGATGATCCCGATGACCGCACCGAATACGCCGGCGACCACCGCCTCCAGGAGGAACGGCAGCTGCGTGTACCACCGCGTCGCGCCGACCAGCCGCATGATGCCGACCTCGGTGCGCCGCGTGAACGCGGACACCTGGATCGTGTTCGCGATCAGCAGCAGCGCGGCGATCGCCATGATGAGCGCGGCGCCGAACGCCATGTTCCGCACACCGTTGAAGGCGTTGAAGACGCGGTCGAGGAACTTCTTCTGGTCGTCGACCTTCCGGACGCCCGGCTTGCTGCCGTACTCCTGGACGATCGACTCACTGCGGTCCGGGTCCTTCAGCTTCACGTGCAGCGACGCGGGCAGCGACTCCGGGCCGGTCAGCTGGATGAGCTCCGGCTGGCTCTCGAAGATCTTCTTGAACCGGTCGAAGGCCTGGTCGCGGTTCTCGAACACGACCGACTCGACGCCGTCGTTGCTCTGCAGCGACGAACGCAGCGACTGGCACAGCGACTGGGTGCAGGTCTTGTCCGTCGCGCTGATGTCGTCGGTGAGGTAGACCGAAACCTCGACGTCGGCGAGGAAGTTGGACTTCATCTTGTCGATCGTGCGCACGGCGAGGAGGCCGCCGCCGAGCATGGCGAGCGACACGGCCGTGGTCAGGATCATCGCGATGGTCATCGTGACGTTCCGGCGCAGGCCGGTGATTACCTCACTGAAGACGAAACTGGCGCGCATGTCGGGGTCAGGTCCTTGATGTCGGGGGCTGGGGCGGGAAGGTCAGCGACCGATGCCGTAGACGCCGCGGGCGTCGTCGCGGATCACCCGGCCGAGCTGGAGCTCGACGACGCGGCGCCGCATGGAGTCCACGATGGAGTGATCGTGGGTCGCCATCAGGACGGTCGTGCCGGTGCGGTTGATCCGCTCCAGCAGCAGCATGATGTCCTGGCTGGTGTCGGGGTCCAGGTTCCCGGTCGGTTCGTCGGCGAGCAGCACCAGCGGCCGGTTCACGAACGCGCGCGCGATCGCGACGCGCTGCTGCTCACCACCGGAGAGCTCGTTGGGCAGCCGGTCCGCCTTGCCGTCGAGGCCGACGAGCTCGAGCACCTCGGGGACGACCTTCTTGATGGTCGGGGCGGGCTTGCCGATGACCTCGAGGGCGAACGCGACGTTCTCCGCGACGGTCTTGTTGGCCAGCAGGCGGAAGTCCTGGAAGACGCAGCCGATGGTCTGCCGCAGGCGGGGGACCCGGCGGCGGGCCAGCTTGGCGACGTCGAAGTTGGACACCATCACACGGCCCTTGCTGGGCGTCTCTTCGCGCAGCAGCAGCCGGAGGAAGGTCGACTTCCCCGATCCCGAGGGACCGATGAGGAAGACGAACTCACCCTTGTCGATGTTGACGGACACCCGCTCGAGCGCGGGCCGCGTCGAGGTCTTGTAGACCTTGGAAACCTCTTCGAGCCGGATCACGATTCGGCATACTACCCACCGGTCTCGTGAAGCCCCGGTTGCCCGGTCCACCCGGGTGGAGCAAGGGGCGTTTGCGTACGGTGAGCGGTCGTCCGCCTACCCCTTGCGCCGATCAGGCGACCGCAGTCTGCTTCCGCCACCGGATGCCGGCGTCGAGGAACCCGTCGATCTCGCCGTCGAGCACCGCCGACGGGTTGCCGACCTCGTAGTCGGTCCGCAGGTCCTTCACCATCTGGTACGGGTGCAGCACGTAGGAGCGCATCTGGTTGCCCCAGCTGGACCCGCCGTCCTTGAGGGCGTCCATCTCGGCGCGCTCCTCTTCCTTCTTGCGCAGCATCAGCCGCGCCTGGAGGACCTTCAGCGCGGCCGCCTTGTTCTGCAGCTGCGACTTCTCGTTCTGGCAGGAGACGACGATGCCGGTCGGCAGGTGTGTGATGCGCACCGCGGAGTCGGTCGTGTTGACGCTCTGGCCCCCGGGACCCGACGAGCGGTAGACGTCGACCCGGATGTCCTTCTCCGCGATGTCGACGTGGTCGACCTCTTCGACCTCGGGCAGCACCTCGACGTGCGCGAACGACGTCTGGCGGCGGCTCTGGTTGTCGAACGGCGAGATCCGGACGAGCCGGTGGGTGCCCTGCTCGACCGAGAGGGTGCCGTAGACGTAGGGGGCGGTCACCTTGAACGTCGCCGACTTGATGCCCGCCTCTTCGGCGTAGGAGATGTCGTAGACGTCGGTCGGGTAGCCGTGGCGCTCGGCCCAGCGCAGGTACATGCGCAGCAGCATCTCGGCGAAGTCGGCCGCGTCGACGCCGCCGGCCTCGGAGCGGATGGTGACGACGGCGTTGCGGTCGTCGTACTCGCCCGAGAGCAGGGTGCGGACCTCGAGGCCGTCGATGGCCTTGCCGAGGTCGGCGAGCTCGGTCTCGGCCTCGCCCATGCTGCCGGAGTCACCTTCGGCCTCGGCGAGCTCGTACAGCACGCCGAGGTCGTCGAGCCGCTGGCGCAGGTCGGAGACCCGGCGCAGCTCGCCCTGCCGGTGGGACAGCTGGCTGGTGACCTTCTGCGCCGCCTCCGGGTCGTCCCAGAGGTTCGGGCTCGAAGCCTGCTGTTCCAGGTCGGCCACCTGGGCACGCAGCGCGTCCAGGTCCATCACCGACTCGATCTGCGTCAGCTTGCCGGTCAGGTCCCTCAGTGCCGCGTCGAACTCATCACTCACGTTTGTCAAGGTTACGGCAAAACCCACGACCGGTTGCGAGGACCGGTCGTGGGCGCGCGAACCTCAGGCCGCGGGGATGGCGTCGAGCAGCTTCAGCGCGGCCTTGGCCTGAGCCTGGGCGAACTCGCCGACAGCCTTTTCGTACGGCCCGTCGGCCGCCTTGGTGGCCGCCTTCGCGTCGTCGAGCTGCTGGCTGTAGCTCGTCCGGGCCGACTCGAGCAGCGACTGGCGCTGCTTCGCGGTCAGCGACCCCGCGTGCACGAGCCGCAGGATGAGCGGGCTGCGCAGGTGGTCGGGGCCGGCCTCGGACGTCAGCCAGGCCTTGAAGGCCTTCTTGCCGGCGGCCGTGATCAGGTACTGCTGGCTGGAGCGCGGGCCCTGCTTGCCGAGCCGGACGAGGCCTTCCTTGGACAGCGCCGGGAGCTCCCGGTACACCTGACTGCGGGTGACGCTGAAGAAGGCGCCGAAACGCTCACCGGCTCCGGCGACGAGCTGCCCGCCCGTGGCGGGACCGTCGTGGAGCAGACCGAGCAGGGCGGCGGCTGTTGCATTCAATTCGGACACGTCCCCTAGATTCCCACTTATCGGCCGCTGTGTCCACAGTGGTCAGCGGATCTGTCCATTGTGGCTAGTGAGATCCCCTCGTTCGGCCCAATGCGACCAGGTCCACTGTGGACCGCGGACACGCTGTGCAACCACCGGGGGCGGAACTTTGGTCCAACCAGCCGCACGCGAGCCCCGCCGACGCCGCCAGGCAGGTGAGTTCGGCAGGGCGCTTTCCCCGGCTTGGCGCACTCCGGACACGCACCGCAACCACCCGGAAACGGGGTTCACATCGTGGGATCCGCAGTCATTCGACGGTTTCGCGGAAAAGTCGGCAGTGAAAGCCGCGCGCGCATGACAAAAGAGGCACGTTCCCGGATTTCCGAGAACGTGCCTCTTCGTGGTAGCGGGGACAGGATTTGAACCTGCGACCTCTGGGTTATGAGCCCAGCGAGCTACCGAGCTGCTCCACCCCGCGCCGTTGTGGTACTTGAATAGATTACACGGGGTGGCCACCGGGTTTTCACCGGGGTCCTCCAACCGGCTGACCAGGCGTTACGCCCCGCCGAGCCACTGGCGCGCTCCACTGAGGACCATCTCCAGGCCGTCCTCGAAGCGCGCATCGACGTCGGCGAGCAGGTCACCGGCCTCGGCGCCGCGGTACCGCTCGTCCAGCTGACCCGGCACGGGGTAGACCGCCTGCTCTTCGATGGTGAACCCGACGACGTAGCTGTAGACGGTGAACAACGCCTGCCCGGCCCGCCGTTCGTCCACACCGGCGTCGATGCTGCGCCGCAGCGGGCTCGGCCCGGCCAATCCGGTGTCGCCGAGGTACGTGCCCGCGAAAACCTTGCCGCCGTCGCGGTAGGACAGCATCATCCGCCGCAGCGCCCGCGCGCCGTGCGCGACGGCGTCCCACTCCCCCAGCCCCTCCGGCGGCCGCCGGTCCTCGGCCGAATCGGCGTACATCTGCGTCGCCATCTCGTCGAGCAGTTCCTGCTTGCTCTTCAGGTGCCAGTACAGCGCCGGCGCCTTGACGCCGAGATCCGCGGCGATCAACCGCAGCGTGAGGCCGTTGAGGCCGACCTCGTTGAGCAGCTTCAGGCCCGAACGTGCGATGTCCTGCCTGTTCAGGGCCATGTTTTCGGTTCTCCTCGGGTACCCGGCTTGACAGTTTAACGATGTTAAGGGCATCCTCGGGTCAGGTCAATTTAACGTTGTTAAGGAGCTGGGGATGAACGAGCTGACCGCGGAGGTGGTCGTCGCCGGGGCGGGACCGACCGGGCTGATGCTGGCGAACGAGCTGGCACTGGCCGGAGTGGACACCGCTGTGCTCGAGCGGATGCACGAGCGGACGGGTCTGTCGAAGGCGCTGAACCTGCAGCCGCGCACGGCGGAGGTGCTCGACCTGCGGGGCCTGCTGGGCCGGGCGGAACAGCGGTCGTTCGCGACCGTCGCGGACGGACACTTCGCGGTGATCCCGGTGCCCTACACCGGCTGGGACACGCGCCACCCCTACCAGCTCGGCATCCCGCAGGCGCAGGTAGAAGCGGCGCTGGAGGAGCGACTGGCCGAGCAAGGCGTGAAGGTGCTCCGCGGCCACGAGGTGACCGGCTTCGAGCAGGACGCCGCCGGCGTGACGGTCACGGCGGGCGACCTGCGCGCGCGGGCGGCGTACCTGGTCGGCTGCGACGGCGGCCGCAGCGCGGTGCGCAAAGCGCTGCAGCTGCCGTTCGAAGGGATCGAGGGCCGCGGCCACGGTGTCTCGGCGGACGTCGTGTTCCGGACGACCCCGCCGGGCGCGCCGACGCAGTGGCGGTCGATGGGGAACATGGTGACGTCGCTCAGCCCGGGCAAGTTCATCGGCCTGATCCCGCTGGGCGAGCCGAACCTGTACCGCCTGAGCTACGGCGACCGGCTGAACCGCCCCGACGACCTCCGGGCCGAAGTGCCGGAAGAGGAGGTCCGCGCGGCGGTCCGCGAACGCTTCGGCGACGAGGTGGAGATCGAGGAGATCCGCTGGGTGTCCCGCTTCTCGGACGACAGCCGGCTCGCGGCGAAGTACCGGGTGGGCCGGGTGTTCTTGGCCGGCGACGCGGCACACGTCCACTTCCCCGCGGGCGGCCAGGGGCTGAACCTGGGTGTCCAGGACGCTGTGAACCTGGGCTGGAAGCTGGCGGCGGACCTGCGCGGCCGCGCCCCGGCGGGGCTCCTGGATTCGTACGAGGCGGAACGCCGCGCGGTGGCTTCCGGGGTCTTGCAGAACGTGGCGGCCCAGAACGCGCTGATCCCCCTGACGCCGGACCAGCTGGCCCTGCGGGCGTTGTTCCGGGACCTGGCGGCGCTCCCGGAGGTGCAGCACAAGCTGTCGGGCATGGTCTCGGGACTGGACATCCGTTACACGCCGGAGGAATCCCACCCGGCGGCGGGCGCCCGGCTCCCGGATTTCCCCCTGGGCAACGGCTTCGCGAGCGACTTGTTCCACAGTGGAAAGTTCGTCCTGCTGACGAAAACCCCGGCGCCGGCGCCGCATCCGGAGGTAGTCGTGGCGGAGGTGCCGGAACTGCCGTGGCCCGACCTGACGAAGGTGCTGGTCCGCCCGGACGGTTACATCGCCTCGACGACAGGATCCACGGACGGCTGGCTGGCCTGAAAACGCGCCCGCGCGAAGGGGGGTCCAGGGGCGGCGAAGCCCCCCTGGCGGGGTCTGGAGGTTCGACCCCCAGGGGCGAAATGCGAAGGAGGCGTGGCTCGCGTTTTCCGCGAGCACACGCCTCCCACATCCGTAGCGGGGACAGGATTTGAACCTGCGACCTCTGGGTTATGAGCCCAGCGAGCTACCGAGCTGCTCCACCCCGCGTCGTGACACCTACCTTACGCCCCTGTTTCCAGGAGGTGCAAAGCAGGTGCCCTCTAGGTAAGCGACGTCACCCTCCAGGCTGCGAACTCGGCGGCGGAGTGCTGGTCCCCGGCGCCGCGGTCTTGGCCGACTCGTACTCCTTGGCCGCCGCGTCGAGCGCCGCCAAAGCCGCACCCTGGTCCGTGAAGTTCCCGGACTGCTGGGCCGCCCGCAGCTTCGCGAGCGCCGCCTGGATGTCCGTCACGGCCTTGTCGAGCGCCGCGTTGCCGCCGCCCGAGTTGGGTGGCGTCGTCGTGGCCGGCGGGGTCGTCGTCGGTGGCGTGGTCGTGGGCTGGCCGGCCTGCGGTGGCGTGGTCGTCGCCTCGCCGGTGCCCGCCCCGAAGATCTGGTCGAGGGCTTCCTGCAGCGTCGCGCCGTAGCCGACCTTCGGCCCGTACGACACCAGTACCCGCGCGAGCTGCGGATAGCTGTTCTGGTTGCGCTGCCGGATGTACACGGGCTCGACGTAGAGGAAGCCCTGCGCCACCGGCAACGTGATCAGGTTGCCGTAGATCGGGATGACGTTGGGGTTGTTGAACAACGTCCGGTCCTGCGCCACCCGTGGATCGCTCTGGAACCGGTTCTGCACCTGCACCGGACCGTCGACCTGGGTCGCTCCGGTCGCCGCGCTCGGTAGCTGGAGGACGCGGATCTTCCCGTAGTCGTTCGGATCGGAGGACACCGACATCCAGGACGCGAGGTACTGCCGCTGCAGACCGGTGAGCGAGCTGGTCAGCTGGAACGTCGGCTTGCTCTGGCCCGGGGTGTCGGCGAGGACGTAGTAGCCCGGCTGGTTGGCCGCGCCGGCCGCGGCCGGGTTGGAGCCGCCTTCGGCCGTCGGGTCCTGCGGGACGCTCCAGAACGCCTGCTGCGAGTAGAACTCCTGCGGGTTGCTGACGTGGTAGCGCGACAGCAGCTCACGCTGGATCTTGAACAGGTCCTCCGGGTAGCGGAAGTGCGACCGCAGGTCCGGCGAGATCTCGGAGCTCGGCTTCACGAGCCCGGGGAAGACCTTCTCCCAGGCGTTGAGGACCGGTTCCTTGTCGTCGATCGAGTACAGCGTCACGGTGCCGTTGAAGGCGTCGACAGTGGCCTTGACCGAGTTCCGGATGTAGTTGATCGAGCTGTTCGCCTGCCGGGCGACGCCGTTGAGCGAGTCGTTGGTCGCCGCGCCGAGCTGCGTCTGCTGCGAGTACGGGAAGTTGTTGATCGTCGTGTAGCCGTCGATGATCCACTGGATCTTGCCGTCGACGACCGCGGGGTACGGGTCGCCGTCGAGGGTCAGCCACGGCGCGACCTTGCTGACGCGGTCGCGCGGGTCGCGGTTGTACATGATCTTCGAGTTGTCGCCGATGGCGTCGGAGAACAGGATGTTGCGTTCGCCGTACTCGGCCGCGAAGGCCAGGCGGTTGAACCAGTTGTCGACCGAGACGCCGCCGGTGCCCTTGTAGTTGTAGCGGTCGGTGGCGGTGTCGTACTCCCCCGGCGCGCCGTTGCCGCCGACGATCGCGTAGTCGGAGTCCGCGGCGGACAGCTCGCCGTAGTAGATCCGCGGTTCCTTGACCTCGATGCCGGGCTGGCCCGTGGCGGGCGAGCCCGCGCCCGACGGGTTCTGCGTGTCGCTCGTGGTGGCGATCGGGTAGCCGCCGTCGGAGTTGGCGTCCTTGACCGCGCGGTCGATCGTGTTGGCCGGCGCGGCGACGAAGCCGTTGCCGTGGGTGTAGACGAGGTGCTTGTTGATCCAGCTCGTCTGGTTGCCGGTCAGGCCCTCGGTCTTGATCTCCTTGGCCGCGACGATGTAGTCCTGCGTCACGCCGCCGACGGTGTAGCGGTCGATGTCGAGCTTCGCGGGGAAGCCGTAGAAGTTCTCACGCCCGACGCGCTGGGTGAACGTGTCGGAAAGGATGTTCGGGTCGAGCAGCCGGATGTTGGACATCGTCCCGGTGTCGGCCTTGAGCTGGTCCGGCGTCGCCGACGAATTGCCCGTGTACGGCTGGTACTGGACGTCGGTGAGGCCGAAAGCGCGGCGGGTGGCGTCCATGTTGCGCTGGATGGACGTGGCTTCCTTCTCGTTCGCGTTCGGCTTGACCGAGAACTGGTCGAGGATCGCGGGCCACGCGACGCCGACGAGGATGCTCGAGAGGATCAGCAGCACGAGCGCGATGGCCGGCAGCTGGAGGTTCCGCAGGAAGGCACCGGCGAAGAACGCGATCGCGCAGATCACCGAGATGCACAGCAGGATCAGCTTGGCGGGCAGGACCGCGTTCAGGTCGGTGTAGGTGGCGCCGATGAACAGCGGCGCGCCGCGGTCGGAGAGCAGCAGGTTGTACCGGTCGAAGAAGTACTCGGCCGCCTTCAGGAGCACGAAGATGCCGACGGTGATGGCCAGCTGCGCGCGCGTCGGGCCGGCGAGCTGCCCGCCCTTGCCGGCCAGCCGGATGCCGCCGAAGACGTAGTGCGAGATCAGGGCGCCGAAGAAGGAGATGACGACGGTGATGAACAGCCAGCCGAGCAGCCAGTTGTAGAACGGCAGGTCGAAGGCGTAGAAGCCGACGTCGTTGCCGAACTCGGGGTCGGTCTGGCCGAACGAGGTGCCGTTGAGGAACAGCTGCACGACCTGCCAGTCGCCCTGGGCGGACAGGCCGGCGATGAGGCCGGTGAGCACCGGGATGCCGACGCCGAAGAGCCGGATCCGGGCGACGATCGCGGACCGGTAGCGGGCCAGCGGGTCGTCGGCGCCGGAGATCGGCACGAACACCGGGCGCGTCCGGTAGGCGATCATCAGGCTGATCGCGAGCGCGCCGCCGACGAGCAGCCCGACTGCGAAGAACAGGATGATCCTCGTGACCACCTGGGTGGTGAACACCGAGCGGGCACCGACTTCACCGAACCACAACCAGTCGACGTACGTGTCGAGCAAGCGGGCCCCGAGCAGGAGCGCGAGCACGATCACCGCGGCGATGATGAGGAGGATCCGGCTCCGCCGGGACAGCTTCGGCAGGCTCACCGGGGGCCGAGTCGCCACGGTGCACGCTCCTGTCATTCGTCAGCACTTGAGCAGGGGCGCACGCGCCCCCTGATTCCCTAACTCTACGGATGCCGGGAGAAGTTCCCGGGACCCGCCCAAACCGGACTCGCGGCGTGGTCGTCACGACCGGCCTGACACGATGTGCGCATGGAATCGCAGCAGGCCGGAGTGGCCGCTCTCGCCCGCGAGATCGAGGAGTTCATGGCCGCGGGCGGCTGGGACCAGCCCCCGCAGCTGTTCGCGCTGGTGCCGACGGCGGCGCTGCTGGACGAGCAGCCGGAGCTGGCCGGGCAGCTCGACCGGGCGAACCCGCTGACGCCGGTGGCGCAGGAAGCGCTGCCCGACGGCGACATCGCCGAGGCGCTGGCCCGGATCGCGTGGCCCGATCTGGTGATCGGGTGCGCGCTCGCCCAGGAGATCATCGTGCTCCCGCCGGGCTCGGAGTCCGAGCTGCCGGACGTCACCGAAGCCGACGCGGAAAGCCTGCGCCGCGCGGCCGCCGACCACCCGCAGCGCACGGAGGCTCGCCTGGTGGCCGCGGTCCTGCGCGACGGCGAGGGCGCGTGCGCCATGCGGCTGCGCGGCATGGGCGGCGACGAGTCGGTCGACGAGATCGTCGAGAGCCCGGACCTGGCGCCCAACCTCCTCGAAGCCCTCAAGGCGACCCTCCTGCCCTAGCAGGAGGTGGTCGGGCGGCCCGCCTTCAGGTTGGCCAGCTGGGCGAGCGCGTCGTCCAGTGTGGACACCTTGATGAGGTTGAGCCCCTCGGGCGCGCTGGTCTTGGCCTCGGCGCAGTTGTGCTCGGGCACCAGGAAGTCCGTGGCGCCGGCCTCGCGGGCGCCGACGACCTTGAACGAGATCCCGCCGATCGGGTCGACCTCGCCGGTCTCGGTGATCTCGCCGGTGCCGGCGATGTGCCGCCCGCCCGCGAGGTCGCCGGGCTGCAGCCGGTCGATGATCGCGAGGGTGAACATCAGGCCGGCCGACGGGCCGCCGACGTCCTGCAGCGAGATGTTGACGGTGAAGGGCGCGTCGGCCCGGTCGACCGCGGTGAGGCCGATGAAGCCTTCCTTGCGGTCGGGCCGCGAAGCGAGCGTCAGCGGCACGGTCCGTTCGGGCTGGCCGTCCGACTGGAAGGTGATCTGCACGGTCTGGCCGGGCAGCGTGCCGGCCAGCGCGTTGCGGACGTCGGCGGCTTCGACGATCTTCTTGCCGTTGACGGTGATCAGCTTGTCGCCGGGCGAGAGCACGTGGTCGGCGGGGCTCCCGGAGACGATCTGCTTCGCCAGCACCTTGATCGGGTAGCCGAGCTTGCGCAGCGCGGCGACCTGCGCGTTCGTCTGCGAGTCCTGCAGCTGCTGGATGTTCTCCTGCTTGACCTGCTCGTTCGTCTCGCCGGGCTTGAAGTACTCCTCGCGCGGCGCGAGCGCGTAGCGGCCGCTGGCCCAGAAGCCGAGGCCCTGGAAGAGCGTGACGCCGTCGTGCAGCGAGACGGTCGTCATCCGGAGCTCGCCGGTGGTCTGCTGGGTCTCGTGCCCGGTGACCTGGATGACGGGGTTTCCCGCGGCGTCGCGACCCAGGGTGTCGTAGGTCGGGCCGGGGCTGATGGCCACGAACGGCACCGGCACGACCAGGCCGAGCACCACGAAGACGAGGAACAGCGAGCCGCTGACCACGAGCGTCCAGCCGCGGCGGGTCATCCGCCGGGCCTCGCCGGCGGGCTCGGCGCCGGGGTCCGGGCTGCTCTTCGCGGGCGCGGTCTGCTCGGAGGACTTGGTCACGCGTGACAGCGTACGGTGACCGTGTTCGCTTGTCGGTGAAGGCCACGCACATCGGTCCGGTTGACGCGCTCAGGGGTGTCCGACCCGCGTACGGTGGACACATGAGCAAACCCCCGTTCGGCTTCGGACCGTCCGATCCCGACAAACGAGGTGAGAACGAGCCTTCGGAGCCTTCCGGTGCCGAGGCCTTCAACCAGCTCGGGCAGATGCTGAGCCAGCTGGGCCAGATGCTCAGCCAGGCCGGCAGCTCCAGCGGGCCGGTGAACTACGACCTCGCCAAGCAGATCGCCCTGCAGAACCTGGGCAGTTCCGGCAACACCGGCGAGAGCCGCCTCGGCTTCCGCGGCGGCGACGACGCGAACGCCGCGGTCCGTGACGCCGCCCACCTCGCCGAGCTGTGGCTCGACGCGGCGACGGTGTTCCCGGCCGGCGCGACGTCCGCGGTCGCCTGGTCGCCGCGCACCTGGGTCGAGAAGACGCTCCCGACGTGGCAGCGCCTCTGCGACCCGGTCGCGCAGCAGATCTCGGGCGCGTGGATGCAGGCGCTGCCGGAGGAGGCCAAGCAGGCCGCCGGCCCGCTGCTGCAGATGATGGGCCAGATGGGCGGAATGGCGTTCGGCTCCCAGCTCGGCCAGGCCCTCGCGCAGCTGGCCTCGGAGATGCTGACGGCGTCCGAGATCGGCCTCCCGCTGGCCCCGGCCGGCACGTCGGCGCTGCTGCCGGCGAACATCGAGAAGTTCGCCGAAGGCCTGGAGCTGCCGAACAGCGAGATCCTGGTGTTCCTGGCCGCCCGCGAGGCGGCGCACCAGCGGCTGTTCACGCACGTGCCGTGGCTGCGCCAGCGCCTGCTGGCGACGGTCGAGGAGTTCGCGCACGGGATTTCGGTCGACACGTCGGCCCTGGAGTCCCTGGCCGGCCGCATCGACCCGGCCAACCCGGCGAGCATCGAGGAAGCGATGTCGTCCGGGCTGCTGGAGCCCCAGACGACGGAGGAGCAGAAGGGCGCGCTGCGGCGCCTGGAGACGCTGCTCGCCCTGGTGGAGGGCTGGGTG
This sequence comes from Amycolatopsis sp. NPDC101161, assembly GCF_044768185.1. Lineage (NCBI taxonomy): Bacteria > Bacillati > Actinomycetota > Actinomycetes > Pseudonocardiales > Pseudonocardiaceae > Amycolatopsis > Amycolatopsis sp. NPDC101161. Next base: position 20,013 of record NZ_JBIWPI010000005.1, on the reverse strand, counting down.
GACGTGGTGGTGGCCGAAGCGGTCGGCGACCGGCTGCCGGGAGCGGACGCCCTGCGCGAGACGCTCCGCCGCCGCCGCGCGACGGGCGGCCCGGCCGAGCAGACGTTCGCCACGCTGGTGGGCCTGGAGCTGCGCCCCCGCCGCATGAGGGACGCGTCGAACCTGTGGAAGCTGGTGGGCGACCGCCACGGCCTCGAGAAGCGCGACGGCCTGTGGTCCCACCCGGATCTGATGCCGACGGCGGAGGACCTGGACGAGCCGATCGACTTCGCGGACCGCGTGGGCGAGACGGGTTCCCTGGACGACCTGGACCCGATCGCGGAGCTGGAGCGCACGGAGCAGGCCGAGCGGTCGGAGAAGAAGGACACCCCGCCCGAGGAGGGCGAGACGCAGGCGTAAGGCCTGATCGTCTTCGGAAAGCCGGTGGCCGCTTCAGCGGACCACCGGCTTTCTGCGTGTCGGCCCTTGCGCCGGCGCTCCAAAAAGCAACCGGGGTGACCCGAAACCGCAGGTCACCCCGGTTACCTGTCATTCACTCTTCGGTATCGATCCCCCACCCGGCGGCAGCGGCCAACCCTTCGAGGTACCCCATCGCCCGATCCATCTTCGGGTACCGCCGCACCAGCGACCAGAACGCCGCGTCATGCCCGGGCTCGCGCAGGTGCGCCAGCTCGTGCACCAGCACGTAGTCCAGCACCCACGGAGGGACCTTCCGCAGCCGGTCGCTGACCCGGATTGTCGCGTCGACCGGCGTGCAGGACGCCCACCGCGTGCGCATCGGCGGCACCCAGCGGACGCTCGCCGGCACCGCGGCGCCGTCCAGGTACTTCCCCGACAGCAGCGTGCAGCGCGCCAGCAGGACTTCGTCCGACGTCTTCGGGGGCGCCAGCCGACGTGGTTCCGCGCGCTGCAGCTTGCGCTCCATCTCGGCGACCCAGTGTTTCTCCTCCGCCCTGGTCATCCGCGCGGGGATGAGCACGACCAGCGTGTCGTCCTTCCAATACGCGGTGACCGTCCGGTGCCGGCGCTGGCTGCGCCGCACTTCGACCTTGTGTCCAGGTGTGTCCGACGGGGGGTTCGTTTCCCCCCTGCCTCTCAGCGAGGGCGTCCGTGCTTCGACCACCCGACAACGGTAAGGCCAGGCACCGACAACTCCGAGCGCGTTGAGGTCACAGACACGAGTTGTCCACAGGCCTCTTCACTTGTGGACAACTCGGCCGATCCGACGCCGTCCGGGGCTCGGCGGACGCCCCCGGGTGCCATCCTGCGGACATGATCCTCTCCACCGCGGACATGCCACCGGTGCTCCTGCCGGCTCATCCCGCCCTGCTCCCGGGCATCACCGTGCTCGAACGCGGGCCGCGGGAGATCCAGCTCGGGCTCGACCCGCGCCACGGCGTGATCGTCGAAGGGCTGCCACCCGACCTCGTCGAGCGGGTGCGCGATTTGGACGGCAGCAAGCCCGTCGAACGGCTTTTGCTCGCCGAGAGCGAACACCGTGATCAGCTGCTGACCCTCCTCCGGCAGCTGACCGCGCTCGGCCTGGTCACCGACGCGGGTGATCCGCATGGTCCCGGCTTCCGCGGCGAAACCGGCCTCTGGTCGCTGCGCGCCCGCCACCACCAGCCCGCGCTGGCGGACCGGCGCCGCGCCGCCGCGATCACGGTGCACGGCGACGGCCGGGTGGCGGTCGCGGTGGCCGTCCTGCTGGCCAACGCCGGGATCGGGCACGTCGAGCTCGAACTACCCGGCACCGTGACCGAGCACGACCTGGGCACCGGCTTCACCGACGCCGACCTGGGCCGGCCCCGGCGGCAGGCCCTCGGCGACCTGCTCCGCCGCGTCGACCCCGACGTGCGCGTCACCCGCCTGCACGACCGGTACCCGGAGCTGGCGCTGCTCACCGACGCCGTCGTCCCGGCGCCGGAGGTCGTCGCCGAGCTGATGGCGGACGGCGTCACGCACCTGCTCGCCCGCGTCCGCGACGGCACGGCCATCGTCGGCCCGCTCGTGGTGCCGGGCCGCAGCTCCTGCCTGCGGTGCGCCGACCTGCACCGGACCGACCTCGACCCGTGCTGGCCCCGCGTCGCCGGCCAGCTGACCGGCCGGCACCAGCGGCCCGACCTCGGCGCGGTCCACGCCTGCGCGTCGCTGGCCGTGGCCCAGGCCATGCGGCTGCTCTCGCCCGCGGAACCGCCACCGCCGGCGTGGAACGCGACCCTCGAGATCGACGCCTTCGACGGCCGCATCCGCCACCGCGGCTGGCCCCCGCACGCCCGGTGTGGGTGCGGCGCCCCGGCGGTGCGACAGGAGACGTAGACCACTAAGTCGCCGCGAGCAGGCTGCGCGCCGCCGAGGACGCAAGGCAGAATCGCGAGGGTGACCGACTTCCGCGACCCAGGCGATCGTGACACCGCGATGCCGCGCAAGGGTGCCGCCCGCACGGCCAAGCTCGCCAGTCTTCCGCTCGGGATCGCCGGGCGGGCCGTCGGCGGGTGGGGCAAGCGGCTGGCCGGCCAGAGCGCGGAGCAGGTCAACGCGACCCTGTCGGCGAAGGCCGCCGAGCAGCTGTTCGAGGTGCTCGGCACGCTCAAGGGCGGCGCGATGAAGTTCGGCCAGGCCCTGAGCGTGTTCGAGGCGGCGGTGCCGGACGACATGGCGAAGCCCTACCGCGAGGCGCTGACGAAGCTGCAGGCCGCGGCGCCGCCGATGCCGGCCCGGCAGACCCACCGCGTGCTCGCCGAGCAGCTGGGCCGTACCTGGACCAGCCGGTTCGCCTCGTTCGACGACGAGCCGGCGGCGGCCGCGAGCATCGGCCAGGTGCACCGCGCGGTCTGGCACGACGGCCGCGAGGTCGCGGTCAAGGTCCAGTACCCGGGTGCCGACGAGGCGTTGCGCAGCGACCTGCGGCAGCTGCAGCGGTTCAGCCGGCTGTTCCAGGCGTTCGTGCCCGGCACCGAGGTCAAGCCGCTGCTGGCCGAGCTCGCCGAGCGGATGAACGAAGAGCTCGACTACCAGGCCGAGGCCCAGCACCAGCGCGCTTTCGCGAAGGCGTTCGACGGCGATCCCGGCATCCTCGTGCCGCGTGTGGTGGCCAGCGCGCCGAAGGTCGTCGTGACCGAGTGGGCGACCGGCACCCCGTTGTCCAAGGTCATCGCGGACGGCGACCGCGAGACGCGGAACCTGGCGGGCCGGCTGCTGGCCGAGTTCCACTACTCGTCCCCCGAGCGCGTCCACCTGCTGCACTCGGACCCGCACCCGGGCAACTTCATGATCACCGGGGACGACCGGTTGTGCGTCATCGACTTCGGCGGGGTGGCCCGGCTGCCCGACGGCATCCCCCGCCACCTGGGCGAGATGACGCGGCTGGCCCTCGACGGCGAGTCCGCCGAGCTCATGCGCGTGCTGCGGGAGAACCGGTTCATCCGGCCCGACAGCGACCTGACCGCGGACGAGGTGCTCACGTACCTGGCGCCGTTCACCGAGCCGCTGGCCGAGCCGACCTTCCACTTCACGCGCAAGTGGATGCAGCGGCAGGCCTGGCGGGTCGGCGACAGCCGCGGCAACGACTTCCGGGTCGGGCGGTCGCTCAACCTGCCGCCCGAGTACCTGATGATCCACCGCGTGACGGCCGGCTCGACGGGCATCCTCTGCCAGCTCGACGCGGAGATCCCGGCGCGAGGCATCGTGGAGCGCTGGCAGCCCGGATTCGCCGCCTGAGTTGTCCACAGGCCGGGCCGTGAACGGACGGATTCCGGCGAGTTGTCCACAGCTGCGGGGAACGGGGTTCCACCCGGTTGGCCGAGCCGTCATGCTCGGTTCATGACTGCTACTCAGTGCACCGACCCGCTGGCCCTCAGTAACCCCGGCACGTGCGAGGTGATGAACCTCGAACAACTGCGAAAAGCCGGGGTCTCCGACCGAAGAACCCGGCGGCTCTGCGGCCCCGGCGGGCCGTGGCGCCGCCTGCACCCCGGTGTCGTCCTGCTGCGCAACAGCACCCCGACGCGGCAGCAGCGGCTGCACGCGGCGCTGGTGCGCTACGGCCCGCGGGTGGTGATCACGGGCGCCGACGCGTTGCGGGCCCACGGCGTGCAGTGCCCGGCGGACGGCGAGATCCGGCTGCTGGTGCCCGACCACTGCCGGGTGGCGCCCTGCGAAGGCGTCAGCGCGACGCGCACGGCCCGGATGCCGGAGCCGGTGGTGGTCGACGGGCTGTCGTTCGCCCCGCCCGCGCGCGCCGCACTCGACCTGGCGAGGGCCGAGCCCGACCCGGCGCGGATCCGGCACCTGCTGACGCTCCCGCTCTACTGGGGCCTGTGCGACCGCCAGGAGCTGCTGACCGAGCTGGCGGAAGGGCCCCAGCGCGGCACGGCGTCGGTCCGGAAGGTGCTCCGCGAGCTCGACGAGGGGCCGATCCAGGCCCACGGCCTGGCGGCGCAGGTCATGGACATGGCCCGCCTGCCCGCGCCGACCTGGGACGTGACGATCTGCGACCGCCGCGGCCGCCGCATCGGCGACGCGGACGCGTGGTGGGACGAGCTCGGCCTGGCCTGGCAGTACCGCTGCAGCCCGGGCACCGGCGGGTTCTCCCACCTGGCCCTGGCGGCGACGGGGATCGTCCTGGTCCGCTGCACGGTCCGCCAGCTGAGGCAGGTCCCCCGCGAGGTGGCCCAAGAGCTGGCGAAGGCATTCGGCGACGCGTCCCGCACCCCGCGTCCCAAGGTCCGAGCGGTCCCGATGACCCCGATCGGAGACGCGGCATGACGAGCAGCCCACCGCGCCAACCAGCAGCCCCAAGAACACACCCGCCCGCGCGCACCACCCGTCCGGGCGCCAGAACACCCGCCAATTCGCGCGCGATCAGCCCGGTCGCTCAGCGGGCGCGCACCACCGTCCGGCAGCCGTACGCGCGACCGCTCAAACCGTCAGGAGCGTCCGCGGCGACCGATCACCAGTATTCGTCGGGCAGCTTGCCCTCGATGTCGCGCACGTGCTGCCGGGCGCAGTCCGGGCACAGCCACGTGAGCGCACCCCGCTCGCGGCTGGACACCCAGGCGAGCGCCGTAGCGGGGTCCTCGTCGGCGCCGCGGGTCCGGCCGCAGCGCGTGCACACGACCGGCTCCGGCGCGCTCACGGCAACCGTCCACAGTGGATCGCCTTGGCCCCGAACAGGAACAGGTCGTCGCGCCGGCCGAGGAAGTCCGGCCCGTCCGGATCGATCAGCGCGGCGACGGCCGCGCGATCATCGGCATCGAGCTGGTCCCCGGCCCACTCGGCGAGCCACCCGATCCGGTGCACGACGTACTCACGCAACAGGTCCGAGCCCGGCATGGGGTGGTCGATGAGCGCACCGAACGACTCGACGTCCTCGAGCCCGGCCTCGCGAAGAGCCCGCGGCCAGCCGTAGGGCATGGCAACGCTGCCGGGCAGCCCGTCCCGCATCTCGGCGAACCATTCACCCCGCGCGGCGAGCAACCGCTGCTCCAGCCCGGGCCGCCCCACCCCGACATCCCAAGGGAGGCACCGCATCTCAAGCCCACCCTCGCCGACGGCGAGCACCCCACCGGCCCGCAAGAGCCCGGCCAGTGCGCACAAGGCGGCCTGCTGATCACCAAGGTGGTGCACAACGCCCGACGCCCACACCAGATCGGGAGCGGGCACCCGCGCGGCCAGCCGAGGATCGGCAAGATCCCCATGCACACCGACAACCTCAACGTCCCCACCGGCAGCCTCCCGCACGGCTCGCTGAGCCTCGCCGAGCAGCGCAGAGGTGGCATCAAGCAGCACAACGGTGCCCCCGCCCCGCCGAGCTAGTTCACGCGCGAAGAGAACGCTCATCCCACCGGCCCCACACCCGACATCAAGAACGGTAGGCGCCCCGGCGACGCGCTCGAGCAACCGCCGAGCAACGGGCGCGAGAGCACCAGCATCGAGGGCATCAGCCATGCGCAGCTGAGCAAGCCGGTCAGCCCAGTCGATGTCGTCATGGGTATGTGCGGACATCACCCCATTGAACACCAGCAACCCCACCACGAACGGCACGCAAGGCAGCCAGCCCAAGCCCGCCCAGTGACCACACCCCGCACGGCCACAGGCCACCCCCACAGCTGCCCCGTCTGGCGCCCTGGCGGCCACGGGCCATTCCCGCCGCAGCCCCGTCCGGTGACCCCGCACGGCCACGGACCATTCCGCCGCAATCCCGTCCGGCGACCCCGCACAGCCACAGGCCACCCCCGCCGCAATCCCCGACCGGCGACCCCGCACAGCCACAGGCCACCCCCACGGCAGCCCCGGTCGGCGACCCGCGCGGCCGCGGACATTCCCGCCGCTGCCCCGGCCGGCGACCCCGCACAGCCACAGGCCACCCCCGCCGCAGCCCCGGCCGGTGACCCGCGCAGCCGCGGGCCATTCCCGCCGCAGCCCCGTCCGGCGACCCCGCACAGCGACGGGCCATCCCTGCCTCAGCCCCGTCCGGCCCCGGTCCCCAGCGCGTTCGGGCACCGCAGCAGCGGCGGCAGCGCCCGGCCCGCCCCACCGACAACCACCGCGGAGCGACGCAACCGCCCCGGCTGGCGACCGCGCGACCGCCGGCCGCGAGCGCGCCACCACGCCCCCCTGGCGCCGAATCTTCACTGGCCGGTGCCCGCTGACCGCCGCAAGCGGCCGCCAAAAATTGCAGACAAAGCAGCGGCGGCCTCCCCAGCCCAAGCCGGCGAAACCCCGCCAGCGCACCCGAACAACCCGCTGACCAGCACAAAGCCCCCACCGCCCGGAGGGCGGCAGGGGCCTGCGCTCAGTCCTGGTCCAGCTGGTACCGCTCCGCGCGGCGGCTCGCCCATCGGGCTACCCGCGTCCACCGGCGTACGGCACGCGCGCTACCTCGGGCCCGCTGGGCGCGGACCCCTTCCTCCAGATCCCGTATTCGGGCCCTGGACAGTTCTTCGTAAAGCAACATCTCGCTGATCTCCTCGATCTCGGTCTTCGTCAGTTGCAGCTGCGGACGGCAAATCCGCGCTTCGTAGTCCTTCGCGGTGACCGGTTCGACGCTCATGCGGCGGCGCTCCGGTGATCGCCGCGGGCCTTGGCCGCGGCGGGCTCGACTGCGGCGTTCTTGCGCGGGCGGCCACGGGGCCGCTTGCGCGCGATCACGACGCCGCGCTCGAAGATCTCGCCGCCCCAGACGCCCCAGGGCTCGCGCCGGGCCAGGGCACCCGCGAGGCAGGCCTCGCGGACCGGGCAGTCGGCGCACTGCGCCTTCGCGCGCTCGAGCTCGGCCGGGGACTCGGCGAACCACAGGTCCGCGTCGCCCGAACGGCAGGGCAGAGCCGCGTCCGGCACGGCGATGGGGTCGAGCAGGTCGGCGAATATTGCCTCACCCGAGGTGTAGGCGATGGCCGAAGACATGGCAGTTCCTCCTTGTGTCGTACGGGTTTTCGGTTGGGAGATGGAGCTGGGCAATGCTGGTCCTCTTGGGTTGTGCAGCCAAAAACACGAAGGCCGCGGATCCGGGGTTTCCGGTTCCGCGGCCTTCGTGAGCCTCGTGTCCTGACTAGGTCAGGAACTTCGCTCCCGTATCGACAACGGAACACGGAACTGCTTGATGGTCGGCAGATCGGCCTGCGGGTACGCGGCGAGAACGCCCTGCGTCCCGAAGACGACGACACCGGTGGCCCAACGCCGCTCGACGCGACGCATGCCACGGATCTCGTGCGCGCTCACGGACACACCGGTGCCCGGGCGCTGAGCAGCCGAGACTTCCGCGGCGCAGGACAGACGGGTGCCCGGGTTCGTGAGCGTCATGTTGCTGATCATTTCACCGGCACCTCCTTCTGTACTCTGCACACACGGCCGCTGAGCGGCGCTGTCACGTGGATCCCCAGCCGAGCCCTTCGGGCTCGGTACTGGCAGGTTATTGCTCCCCACCACACCGGGGCAACTCAATTAACGGGAAAATCCTCGAAGATACGAAGATCGCCCCTGAGCAGCGGGTTCGCCGCGTGGATCATGGCCCGGACGCGGTCAACACGGCACGGGCGCCCCCGAACGACGCGGCCGCCGCCGACGGCTCCACCCGCCCGGAACGCCGACGCGGCCGAACCGCGCACGACCGCCCGAGCCGAACCGCGCGCCGACCCCGGCGACCGTCAGGCTGCCGCGACACCGCCAGCCGAACTCGCGCCTTGCCCCCACGAGGACCAAGCCGGCCCTGCGCACGACCGCCCGCATCGAACCCACCGCCTGGGCGGCGTATGGGCGCGGCACCAGCCGAACCGGCACGACTACAAACCGAACCCGCGGCCCCAGCCCTACCGCGCCGCACCGGCTCAGGGCTGCGCCGCGGCTCGGACCACTCCGAGGATCTCCTCGCCGAACCGCTCGAGCTTCGTCGCTCCGATCCCCGAGATCGACACCAGCGCCGCCTCGTCTGTCGGGCGTTGCTCGGCTATCGCCATCAGCGTCGCGTCCGTGAACACCACGAACGCCGGCACCTTCAGCTCCCTCGCCCGATCCCCACGCCACGACTTCAAGCGCTCCAACAGCCCCTCATCCACAGTGGACGGACACCGCCCGCAGCGGCCCAGCTTGACGTCGATCGTCTCCAGCAGGGGGCCGCCGCACACTCGGCAGCGCGTCTTGACCGGCGTCGATGGCTTCTGCTGGGTTCGGGCCGCGCGGGCGGCCGGGTGGTCCTCCGGGATCAGGCCGTACAAGAACCGGCTGCGCCGGCGGTTGCGGCGGCCGCCCGGCGTCCTGGCCAGCGCCCACGACAGCCACAAGTGCTCGCGCGCCCGCGTCACGCCGACGTAGAACAGCCGGCGCTCCTCCTCGATCGCCGCCTCGTCGTCGCCCGCGTGGAGGATCGGCATCGTTCCCTCGGCCAGGCCGACCAGGAACACCGCGTCCCACTCCAGGCCCTTCGCCGCGTGCAGCGACGCCAGCGTCACGCCCTCGACCGTCGGCGGGTGCTGGGCCGCCGCGCGCTGGTCCAGCTCCGCGCAGAAGCGCGGCAGGTCCGCGTCCTCGACCGTCGACGCCAGCTCCTCCGCCAGCTCGACGATCGCCAGGAGCGCGTCCCACCGCTCCTTCGCCGCGCCACCGGCCGGCGGCGACTCCGTGAGCCCGACGCGGGCGAGCACCGACCGGACCGTCGTGACCAGGTCGGAGCTGCCGTCGCCGCTCGCCGCGCGCAGGGCCGACATCGCCTGGCGGACCTCGGTCCGGTTGAAGAATCGCTCGCCGCCGCGGACCAGGTACGGGATGCCCGCCTCGGCCAGCGCCGACTCGTACGCCTCCGACTGCGCGTTCACCCGGTACAGCACCGCGATCTCGCTCGCCGCGACACCGCCGTCCAGCAGCTCGCGCACCCGCCGTGCGACCGCTTCGGCCTCGACCGCCTCGTCGTCGAACTCGGCGAACCGCGGTTCCGGCCCCGAGGGCCGCTGGCCGATCAGCTTCAGCCGGGACCCCGCCGGCCGCCCGCGCGCCGCGCCGATCACCCGGTTCGCCAGCGAGACGACCTCGGGCGTCGACCGGTAGTCGCGCTCGAGCCGGACGACGGTGGCGTCCGGGTAGCGCCGCGTGAACTCCAGCAGCGACCGCGGCGACGCGCCGCCGAAGGAGTAGATGGTCTGGTTGGCGTCGCCGACGACGGTCAGGTCGTCGCGGCCGCCGAGCCACGCGTCGAGCAGGCGCTGCTGCAGCGGCGTCACGTCCTGGTACTCGTCGACGACGAAGCAGCGGTAGCGGTCGCGGAACTCCTCGGCGACGACGCCGTGCTCCTCGAGCACCGCCGTCGTGTGCAGCAGGAGGTCGTCGAAGTCGAGCACCTGCGCCGCGTTCTTCAGCTCTTCGTACGTCCGGTAGACCTCGGCGATCTGGGCCGCCGGCGCCGGGATGTCGCGCTGGGCGCGCGCGGTGACGGCCGGGTAGTCCTCCGGGCTGACGAGGGAGGCCTTCGCCCACTCGATCTCGCTCGCCAGGTCGCGCAGGACCTCGACCTCGGTGCCGATCCGGTGCCGGTTCGCGGCCTGGCCGACGAACCGCAGCTTGTTCTCCATCAGGTCCCACGGCCGGTCGCCGACCACGCGCGGCCAGAAGTAGCGCAGCTGGCGGCGGGCGGCGGCGTGGAACGTCAGCGCCTGCGCCGCCTCGACGCCGAGGCCGCGCAGCCGGGTCCGCATCTCCCCCGCGGCGCGCGTCGTGAACGTGACGGCGAGCACCTGACCGGCGGAAACGTGCCCGGACCGGACGAGGTGGGCGATCCGGTGGGTGATCGTGCGGGTCTTGCCCGTGCCGGCGCCGGCGAGCACGCAGACCGGCCCCCTCGGGGCACTGGCGGCGGCGCGCTGCTCGGGGTCGAGACCATCCAGCAGACGGGTCACACTCTTGGGGGGAAGTACGCCGGTCACGTCCCGCATCCTCGCAGAGGGGGACGGGGAATCGGGGCAGGGGCACGCGGCCGTATCCTGGTCATATGGCGGGACAGCAGGACAAGGAAGCGGCCAAGCAGGCCAAGAAGGAGAAGCGCGCGGCGAGCAAGGCACGCCGTGGCCAGCTCTTCGAGGCCTTCAAGATGCAGCGCAAGGAAGACCCGTGGCTCATCCCGTGGATGGTCGGGTCGATCGTCGTCGTCGCGGGCGTCTTGTTCGGGATCGGGTTCTTCTTCAACGCGCAGTGGGTGCTGCTGCCGCTGGGCCTGGTGCTCGGCGGCCTCCTCGCCATGATCATCTTCGGCCGGCGCGTCCAGAAGACGGTCTACTCGAAGGCCGACGGCCAGCCCGGCGCCGCGGCGTGGGCGCTGGAGAACCTGCGCGGCCGCTGGAAGGTGACGCCGACCGTCGCGGCGACGACGCAGCTCGACGCCGTGCACCGCGTGCTCGGCGGTCCGGGCGTGGTGCTCGTCGCCGAAGGCGCGTCGCACCGCGTCAAGACGCTGCTCGCCCAGGAGAAGAAGCGCGTCTCCCGCCTGGTCGGCGACACGCCGATCTACGACGTGACGATCGGCCACGAAGAGGGCCAGATCCCGCTGAAGAAGCTGCAGGGCTTCCTGATGAAGCTGCCGCGCAACCTCAAGCCCGCCCAGGTGGACGCGCTGGAGGCGAAGCTGGCCGCGCTCGGCAACCGCGGCGCGGCGATGCCGAAGGGCCCGATGCCGGCCGGCGCGAAGATGCGCAACGTCCAGCGCACGATCCGCCGCCGCTGACTCCCGCACGCACGACGAAGGCCCCGTCCGGGTTCGGACGGGGCCTTCGTCGTTCAGCGCATCTTGATGACGACGGTGCCGGTCAGCCGGTCGAGCCAGCTGCGGCCGTCGGCGTTGCGGACCGCCGCCGGGATGATCACGAACGTCAGCACCGCCCGGACCAGCGCGCGCGGCGGGCCGACCAGCGCCGCGCCGTCGAGGCGGGCGACGCGGATGCCGACGACCCCCATGCCGGGCGTGAAGCCGAAGAAGCCGGCGGAGATCACCGAGATGACCGCCCACACGCCGCCCGACCACAGGTTGAAGGTCTGCATCGCGGCCGGATCCTGCAGGCTGGGGTGCAGGAAGATGGCCGTGACCAGCGCCGCGACGACCAGGTCGACGATCAGCCCGAGCAGCCGTGCGCCCCCGCTCGCCACCGCGCCGACGCCGGATTCGGGCAAGCCGAACTTCTCGCCGGGCCAGCGTTGATCAGCGTCCTGCCCGCGCTCGCCGGCGCCGGGCAGCCATTCACCGGTCCATCTCGCCACCCGTTAAGGGTATGCCGGTGGCGCGCACCACATCCTGCCTGGTCGGATAGCCGGTATCCACCCACCCGTTAACACCCGCGAAACATACGGGTGACGGTCGGGCAACACCGCCCTCTTAGCGTGAGCCGAAGAGAGCACTGCCGTACGAGCTCGAACGAGAAGGAGTCACCGAGGGTGCCCACTACTCCAGACGACATCCAGCGCCTCATCGCCGATGAGGACGTCGAAGTCATCGACGTCCAGTTCTGCGACCTGCCCGGCGTGATGCAGCACTTCACGGTCCCCGCCAAGGCCTTCACGGAAGAGGCTTTCGAAGAGGGTCTCGCGTTCGACGGCAGCTCGGTGCGCGGCTTCCAGTCCATCCACGAGTCCGACATGCTCCTCCTGCCGGACGCGGCGACCGCGCGGATCGACCCGTTCCGCAAGGCGAAGACGCTCGCGCTCAACTTCTTCGTGCACGACCCGTTCACCCGTGAGGCGTACAGCCGCGACCCGCGCAACATCGCGCGCAAGGCCGAGCAGTACATCGCCGAGTACGGCGTCGCCGACAACGTGTACTTCGGTCCCGAAGCCGAGTTCTACATCTTCGACTCGATCCGCTTCGACTCCGCCGAGCACGCCTCCTTCCACGAGATCGACTCGGTCGAGGGCTGGTGGAACACCGGCGCCGACGAGGTGGGCGGCAACCAGGGTTACAAGACGAAGTTCAAGGGCGGCTACTTCCCCGTCCCGCCGGTCGACCACTTCGCCGACCTGCGCGACGACATCGTCCGCAACCTGACGAACATCGGTTTCGAGATCGAGCGCGCGCACCACGAGGTGGGCACCGCCGGCCAGACCGAGATCAACTACAAGTTCAACACGCTGCTGCACGCGGCCGACGACCTGCAGCTGTTCAAGTACGTCGTGAAGAACACGGTGTTCGCGGCGGGCAAGACGGCGACGTTCATGCCGAAGCCCCTCGCCGGCGACAACGGCTCGGGCATGCACTGCCACCAGTCGCTGTGGAAGGACGGCCAGCCGCTGTTCCACGACGAGTCGGGCTACGCCGGCCTGTCGGACACCGCGCGCCACTACATCGGCGGCCTGCTCAAGCACGCCCCGAGCCTGCTGGCCTTCACGAACCCGACGGTGAACTCCTACCACCGCCTGGTCCCGGGCTTCGAGGCCCCGGTTTCGCTGGTCTACTCGCAGCGCAACCGCTCGGCCTGCGTCCGCATCCCGATCACGGGCAACAACCCGAAGGCCAAGCGCGCCGAGTTCCGCTGCCCGGACTCCTCGGGCAACCCGTACCTGGCGTTCTCGGCGATGATGATGGCCGGCCTCGACGGCATCAAGAACAAGATCGAGCCGCCGGAGCCGATCGACAAGGACCTGTACGAGCTCCCGCCGGAGGAGGCCAAGGACGTCAAGCTCGTCCCGGGCGACCTGGGCACGGTGCTCGACACCCTCGAGGCGGACCACGACTACCTGCTCGAGGGCGGCGTGTTCACACCGGACGTGATCGAGACGTGGATCTCGTACAAGCGCGAGAACGAGATCGACCCGCTGCGGCTGCGCCCGCACCCGTACGAGTTCAGCCTGTACTACGACGTGTGATGCGGTAGTACGAACCCCGGACACGCCGGTGGCGAGGAGCGAAAAGCCCTCGCCGCCGGCGTTTCTTCATTCCGACGTCGACATCAGCTTCAAGTCCGCGCCCGCGGCTTCGAAGTGGCCTCGCGGGTCCGGGACCAGCTTGCGGAGCTTCAGGTCCATCAAGCCCAGCGTGCAGGTGATCTCCGCCGCCAGTGTGCCGTCGGTCTTGTAGATGTTCGAGTCCATCGAGAACGTCTTGCCGCTGCCGAACTTCACGTCGCACGTCACGTCGACCTCGTCGCCCGCTCGCAGCTCGCGGCGGAACACCACGTGTGTTTCCAGCAGCACCGACGCCACTCCCGGAAGCCCCTCGAGCGCGCCGGCGGCCTCCAGCAGCTCCAGGCGGGATACCTCGCCGTACGAGTGGTAGACGGCGTGGTTGAGGTGGCCCAGGGTGTCCAGCTCGTAGTGGCGGACCTTGATCCGGGTCCGGAACGGCTCTCGATCGGTCACCCGCCCCACTGTAGGTCACGCTTCGTAGAACAGGTGCTCCACCACCGTGTGCGCCCGGCGGGTGATGCGGCGGTAGGTGTCCAGGAACTCGCCCGGGTCGTCGGCCGCGGACTGGCCCAGGACCCTCGCCACCGCCGCCAGGTCGCGGCCCGAACCCGGGACCTCGTCGACCGCCTTGCCGCGGACCAGCATCCCCGCGTTGCGCACCCTCGTCGCCAGCAGCCACGCCTCCCGCAGCGAGTCCGCTTCGGACTCCGTCGCCAGCCCCGCCTCCGGCAGGCACGCCAGCGCGTCGAGCGTCGACGTCGTGCGCAGGCCCGGGATCGAACCAGCGTGCTGCAGCTGCAGGAGCTGGACCGTCCACTCGACGTCGGCGAGGCCGCCGCGGCCCAGCTTCGTGTGACGCGTCGGGTCGGCGCCGCGGGGCATGCGCTCGGTCTCCACCCGGGCCTTGATGCGGCGGATCTCGCGCGCCTTCGTCCCGTCCAGCCCACCCTCCGGGTAGCGGATCGGGTCGATCATCGCGATGAACCGCTCGCCGAGCTCGTCGTCGCCCGCGACGAACCGGGCGCGCAGCAACGCCTGCGCCTCCCACACCTCGCCCCACCGCGCGTAGTACGTGCGGTACGACTCCAGCGTCCGCACCAGCGGGCCGCTCCGCCCTTCCGGCCGCAGGTCCGCATCGACCTCCAGGGCCGGGTCCGAGCTCGGCGCGCCCAGCATCTTCCGGACTGTCTCCGCCACGGACGAAGCGAACTTCACCGCGTCGGCGTCCGAGACCCCTTCGGACGGCTCGCACACGAAGAGGACGTCGGCGTCGGAGCCGTAGCCGAGCTCGGCGCCGCCGAGGCGGCCCATCCCGATCACCGCGATGCGCGCGGGGGTCTTGCCCAGCTCCGCCTGGCGCTTGCGGAACGCCGCGGCCAGCGCGCCCTGCAGCACCGCGACCCAAACCGAAGACAGCGCTTCGCACACCGCGGGCACGTCGAGCAGGCCGAGCAGGTCCGCGCACGCGATCCGCAGCATTTCGTGCCGCCGCAGCGACCGCGCGGCGGCGACGGCGGCGTTCAACCCCGGCTGACGCCGGACGGCGGCCCGCAGCGACGTCGCCACCTCGGCCGGCGTGCGGCCCAGCAGCCGGGCCGGGTCACCGAGCAGCCGCAGCACCTCCGGCGCGCGGACCAGCAGGTCGGGCACCAGCCGGGACGTGCCGAGCAGGAACGCGAGGTTCTCGACGACCGTGCCCTCGTCGCGCAGGACCCGCAGGTACCACGGCGTGTCCTCCAGGGCCTCGGACACCTTGCGGTAGGACAGCAGCCCGCCGTCGGGGTCGGGCGTGTCGGCCAGGAGGTCGAGCAGCACCGGCAGCAGCGCCTGCTGGATCGCCGCGCGGCGCGAGACGCCGGACGTGAGGGCCTTGATGTGCTGCAGCGCGCCATCGGGCGCGGTGTAGCCGAGCGCCGCCAGCCGGCTGGCGGCCTGCTTGGTCGTCAGGCGCAGCGCCTCGGTCGGCACGTTCGCGACGGACTGCAGCAGCGGCCGGTAGAAGATCTTCTCGTGCAGGCGGCGGATGCCCTTGCCGTGCTTGCGGAACTCCGCGAGCAGCGCTTCGCCCTGGCTCTTGCCGCCGCCGCCCTTGATCCCGCTGGCCCGGGCGAGAATCCGCAGCTCGGCGGTGTCGGACGCCGCGGGGAACAGGTGCGTCCGGCGCAGCCGCCGCAGCTGCAGCCGGTGCTCGAGCATCCGCAGGAACTCGTACGACGCGCCCAGCTCGGCCGCGTCCTGCCGGCCGACGTAGCCGCCTTCGCCGAGCGCGGCGAGCGCGTCCATCGTGGACGGTGAGCGCAGGTCGGCGTCGACGCGGCCGTGCACCAGCTGCAGCAGCTGGACGGCGAACTCGACGTCCCGCAGCCCGCCGCGGCCCAGCTTCAGCTCGCGCTCGGCGTGCTCGGACGGCACGTGCCCTTCGACGCGGCGGCGCATCTGCTGCACCTCGGCGACGAAGTTTTCGCGATCGGCCGCCGACCACACCAGCGGGGCGACCATCTCGGCGTAGAGGCGCCCGAGTTCGGCGTCGCCGGCCACCGGACGCGCTTTGAGCAGCGCCTGGAACTCCCAGGTCTTCGCCCACTTCTTGTAGTAGCCCTGGTGGCTTTCCAGCGTGCGGACGAGCGCGCCGGCCTTGCCTTCGGGGCGCAGCGCGGCGTCGACCTCGAAGCACGCCTTGTCGACGACCCGCATCATCGTGCTGGCCAGCCGCGTCGAGACGCTGAGGTCGTCCGCGCCGACGAAGATGACGTCGACGTCGCTGACGTAGTTGAGCTCGCGCCCGCCGCACTTGCCCATGGCGATGATCGCCAGGTTGCCTTCGGCGGACGCCCCGACCTCGGCCTCGGCGACGACGAGCCCGGCGGCGAGCGCGGCCTCGGCCAGCTCGGTCAGCTGCGCCGCGACCTCGGCGTAGTGCGGGTGCTCGAGCCCGGCCTCGACGAGGTGCCCCAGGTCGGCGGCGGCGATGCCGAGCAGCTGGCCGCGGTAGGCGACCTTCAGGGCCTGCTCGGCCTCGGTGCGGGTGAGCACCGAACCGTCGTCGCGCACGAGCGCCGTGCGCAGGTTTTCGCGGTAGCAGGCGGAATCCGTGCACTTGTCGCCGAGGAGCGACTGCCACTGCGCGGGGTTCGCGGCGAGGAAGTCGGCGAGCGGGCTCGACGTCCCGAGCACGCCGAAGAGGCGGCCGCGCAACGTCCGGTTGGCGCGCAGCTGCTCGTCGAGCCGGGTCCACTCGTCGTCGTCGGCCTCGCGGATCCGGTCGATCCCGCGCAGCGCGAGGTCCGGGTCGGCCGCGCGGGACAACGCCGCGAGGACGTCGGCGGCGGCCTCGACCGGACCTGCGTCGTCCCACCAGCCGGCCGCGCGCAACTGACCCTCGGCACGGGAGTCGGTGAAGCCGTACCTCGCCGCCGAAGCGGTCGTTCGCGCGCGGTCTGCCATCACCGACCACCGTATCCCGCGGGGCCTGGCTCAGGCGGCCAGCCGACCCGGTTCGGTCCCGGCGGGCGTCGGCTCGGGGACCTGGAAGCTGTGCGCGGTGACGGGGTGCCGGCGGGAAAGCAGCCAGATCCCGCCCCCGACACCGATTCCGACGACCCCGACGGCGATGGTGCCCGCGGCGCCGAGCGAGGCGATCTTGCCGGAGATCGCGCCGACGATAGCGGCGGCCGGCAGCGTGAACAGCCACGCGATCACCATCCGGCCCGCCATCCGCCAGCGCACCGGGGCTTCGCGGCGGCCGACGCCGGAGCCGACGATCCCGCCCGAGCACACGTGCGTCGTCGACAGCGGGAACCCGAGCCGCGACGAGATCAGGATGACCAGCGCCGAGCTCGTCTGGGCGGCGAAGCCCTGCGGGCCTTCGATGTCGGTCAGGCCCTTGCCGAGGGTGTGGGTGATGCGCCAGCCACCGAGGTAGGTGCCCGCCGCGAGGGCGCAGGCAGCGCTGATGATCACCCAGACGGGTGGTGCCGCGCCCGCGGGCAGGCTGCCGGCGCTGACGAGGGTCAGCGTGATGACGCCCATCGTCTTCTGCGCGTCGTTGGTGCCGTGCGCGAGCGAGACGAGCGACGCCGAAACGACCTGGCCGACCTTGAACCCGCGCGTCGCCGGGCGGCCGCGGACGAGGAAGCGGTAGACGAGGTACGTCACGACCATCGCGACGAGCCCGGCGATCACCGGGCTCGCGGCGGCCGGGACGAGCACCTTCTCGACGATCTTTCCGAAGTGGACCGAGTCGGTGCCCGCCGAGATCCAGGTGGCGCCGATCAGGCCGCCGAACAGGGCGTGCGACGAGCTCGACGGCAAGCCGACGAACCACGTGACGAGGTTCCAGACGATCGCGCCGATCAGCCCGCCGAAGACGATCGACGGGCCGATCTTCGTGTCGTCCACCAGGCCGCTGGAGATCGTCTTGGCGACCTCCACCGACAGGAACGCGCCGACCAGGTTCAGCACCGCGGAGATCGCGACGGCGACGCGGGGTTTGAGGGCCCCGGTCGCGATCGACGTCGCCATCGAGTTCGCGGTGTCGTGGAACCCGTTCGTGAAATCGAAAACCAAGGCCGTGACGACGACGAGCACGACCAGCAACGAGGGCTCCACCCCGACCTCCGAACCCTTGTGGGGACTCCTCCCGCAAGGTACCTGAAGGGTGACGCCTGGCGTTAACAGGCCGTTGCTTATTGTGACACTTGCCGTTAAGCCAGCGGTAACGAACGTTGACTGTCGGCGGCGGGCTCGAGCTCCCCGGCGGCCAACCGGACGAACCGCTGCGCGAACGGGCGCCAGGTCTCCTCGATGTCGGTGTGGACGGTGATCAACGCGTCGTGCTCGAGTGAACCCGGACGGGCGAATTCCGCCATCTCGGGCTCGTCGGCGGCCCAGCTCTCGACGACGAGGGGCGTCGTCTCGATGTGGAACTGGACACCGTAGACACACCGGTTGAACCGGAACGCCTGGTTTTGGTACAGCGGCGCGGAGGCGAGCAGCTCGGCGCCGGGCGGGAGCCGGGTGATCGCGTCGTTGTGGAACTGCAGGACGTCCTGCATGAGCGGCAGGTCGGCGAAGAGCGGGTCGGTCCACGCCGCGTCCTTCTTGGCGACGAGGTGCGGCCCGACCTCGGGGCCGTCCGGCCCGACCTCGACGCGGCCCCCGGTCGCGACGGCCAGCAGCTGGGCGCCGAGGCAGATCCCCAGGGTCGGGATCCGCTTCGTCGCGGCTTTCGCCAGCAAGCGCCGGACGTCGGCGAGCCAGGGGTGCTTCGCGTCGTCTTCCGCGGCCATGCCGCCGCCGAGGCAGACGACCCCTTGATAGCCGTCGGGGTCGGCGGGCAGTTCGTCGTTCGGCGGGAGCCGGACGTCCAGCTCCGCGCCGGCGTCGGTGAGCCAGCCGCCGAGGGGGCCGAGCGGGTCCGACGCGTCCGGCTGGATGATGAGCAGTCGTGTCACGCTTTTCAGGGTAGGTCAGCAGGCGCAGCGGATTCCCGGGGTGGCGGCTCCTTCTCCTCCCTCGACGGGGTAGCCGGCCGCGATCCAGGCGGTGATGCCGCCGGAGAGCCGTTTGACCTGGAAGCCGAGCTGGGCGAGCTTGAGTGCGCCCTTGGTGGCGGCGTTGCAGTTGACGCTCTCGCAGTAGCAGACGTAGACGACGTCCCGGTCGAGGTGCTTCGTGCTCTCGGCCGTCATCTCCTGGTAGGGCAGGTTGACCGCGCCGGGGATGCGGGCCTGGGCGAAGGCCTCGGGCGCGCGGGTCTCGACGATCACGTAGCCGTCGGTGTGGCCGGCCTCGAGGTCGCGGACGAGGTCGTCGGGGTCGACCTCGAAGGCGAGTTCGGCACCGAAGTACTGCGTGGCGGCCTCCGGGGCCGGGGCGGGGACGGCGAGGATGCGTGTCATGGGGTAAATCCTGCTGGTGGCGCGGGTTCCGGCACAGGGCAGAATCGGGGTGGGAGCCCGGCCCGGCCGGGATTTCCTCTCTTCCGGCCCGGTTCGACTTGGAGAATCACGGTGGACCTCGACGACGTCGACTGGCACCTGCTGGAGCTCCTCCAGGAGGACGGCCGGCTGAGCTTTTCGGAGCTGGGCCGCCGGGTGTCGCTGTCCGGCTCCGCGGTGACGGAGCGGGTGCGCCGACTCGAGGAGCGCGGCGTGATCACCGGGTACGCGGCTCGCGTGGACACGTCGAAGCTTGGGTTGCCGATCGAGGCGATGGTGCGGGCCCGGGTGCGGAGCCTGGATACGCCGCGGTTCCGGACGGCGGTGCTGCCGCTGCCGCAGGTCGTCGCTGCCGACCACATCACCGGGGACGAGTGCTGGATCCTGCGGGTGCTGTGCCGGGACACGGCCGAGCTGGAGTCGCTGGTGGAGAAGGTGCAGCGGTACGGCGAGACGACGACGTCGCTGGTGCTGTCCTCGCCGCTGCGGAGCCGGCCGGCGCCGCGGCCGCGCTCGGTCTGACGCTCGAGTGGATGCGGGAACAAGAAAAGGGCCTGGGCCGGGAGACTCGCGTCTCAACCGGGCCCAGGCCCTCTTCCCAAATAAAGTTCGGCGGTGTCCTACTCTCCCACAACCCTTCGGTTGCAGTACCATCGGCGCTGTCAGGCTTAGCTTCCGGGTTCGGAATGGGACCGGGCGT
>NZ_JBIWPI010000004.1:1186211-1204113 GCF_044768185.1 Amycolatopsis sp. NPDC101161 | reverse complement strand
TGACCAGCAAATATAGGATCGGCTGGTCAGCGGCCAGGCAAGTGCGTACCTTTGCAAGGCGGGGGTCAGGGGTTCGATTCCCCTCAGCTCCACACTGGATTCCCGGCAGCCTCAACGCAGGAAGTTGAGCACCGCGTCCCGGCCGGCGTGGCCGCGCTCGCGGTTCTGGATCGAATGGGACTCGCCCGGGACGATCACCAACTGGCCACTAGGAGCCTGGGCCGCTTCCTCGCGCGCCCACTCCAGTGGTGTCGACAAGTCGCGGTCGCCGTTCAGCAGCAGTACCGGGACGTTCGGCAGCCGGGACGCCGGGTTCGAGCCGGGGCGCTCCGGCGGCCACGGCAGGCACGTCTGGATGAAGCCCTGCTGCGTCGCCACCTCCGTCGTGTACGGCCAGGTCGCCGACGGTGGCAGCGCACGTGCCGTCAACGACAACAGCGGCTGTCGCAAAGCCACCGGCGTCGCCGATGAGCCCCACGGGAAGCGCTGGTCCGCGCACAGTGTTGCCGCGTGCAGTCCCGAGCTGAACGATGCCGGGTCGTCGCCGCCCGACTTGTACGCCTCCAGGAGTCCGTCCAGCTGCTCCGGCGATCCGCCGCGGGCCGCGTGGAGGGCTCCGATGACGTCGCCCGCGGACGGGTTGCGGTACGTCGGATCTACGAACTCGTACGACACGATCAAGTCGAAGATCTTCACGCCGTCCGCCGTGCCGCGGTGGCGGACCACCCACGCCAGGTCGTCCGCCGGGTCGAAACCGCAGGCCGGGGCCACCGCACAAGCCGCGCGCAGCACGCGGGCCTCGGCCGTCAACCCCGTCAGGTAGAGGGACGCCGACGCGGACGCGTGGTGCGGCAGCACCGAATCCAGGACGACCTTGCTGACGTTGCCCGGGTGCGCGATCGCGTACCGCGCCGCCGTGAACGAGCCGTACGAGACGCCGTCGACCACCATCTTCGGCACGCCCAGCGCCTGGCGGAGCTGGTCGAAGTCCGCGACGGTCTGGTCGGTCGAGTACAGCGGCGCCGTGGGGCCGAGGATGCGCGCGCACTCGGTGACCGCGTCACGCGTTGGCGTCGCGATGTCCGAGCTGCCCATCTGCGCCTGCAAACCCGGGCACTGCAACGCGTTCGCGCCGGTGCCGCGCTGGTCCAGCATGACGAACCGGTAGTCCTTCGCGACTTCCGGCAGCCGCTGGGTCGCGATCCGCGTGATGCTGCGGACGCCGCCCTGGCCGGGCCCGCCGGTCAAGAACAGCAGCACGCCCTTGGGCGCGGTCACGTTGTCGGCGGTCGCGACCGGCAGGTCGAGCGTGCCCGGCACGCGGCCGGACCGGTCGAGCGGCACGGTCAGCGTCGAGCAGGTGAAGCCCGGTTGGCCCGGGCACGGGTGCGGGTCCGTCAGCGTCGGTCGTCCCCCAGGACGCGCGTCGGCCGAGGCCACACCCCCGAGTGCGGCGGTCAACGCCAGGACCAGCCCGGCGGTCAGCAGTTTCGAGCGCATGATCCATCATCGCCACACCGACCCGGGTGCGGTATACCTCCGATCAGGGCCAGAGGCGTTCGCGGACCCAGCCGCCGTCGGATTTCCGGTACCGCAGCCGCACGTGCCGGCGGTCGTGGCTCGCTTGCCAGAACTCGACTTCGTCCGGGTCGACGAGGTAGCGCGTCCACGTTTCCGGGGCCACGTCCGGGTTTTCCGCGACCCAGCGCTCCGCCTCCGCGGCCGCCGCGTCGAGGTCGGCCGGGTCGTGCAGCACCTGCGACTGGTGCCCGATGAACGCCTCGACGCGCGAAGCCGGTGGCCGCGCCAGGAAGTCCGCCGCGGACACCTCGGGCGCCGCGGGGGAGACCGGGCCGCGCAGCCGGACCTGACGGCCGCGGCCGGGCCAGAAGAACGTCAGTGCGGCGCGCGGATCCTTGCGCAGCTGCAAGCCTTTCGGGCTCTCCGAGCTGGTCGCGACCGCCCAGCCCGCCGGGCCGACGTCCTTGAGGATGACCACCCGCGCGTCCGGTGCACCATCGGCGTCCACTGTGGACAGTGTGACGGCGTGCGGCGCCAGCACGTGTTCACCGGCTTCGGTCAGCCATTCGACGAAGAGCGTCTGCGGGTCGGCGGCCGCCGTTTCCGGCTTGAACACAGGGAGTTGTTCGGGGAACGAGGGCCATCCGCGCAACGCGACCATGTCAGTAACCGTACGGCTGCTGTCCCGGCGGCGGGTAGCCGGGCGCGGGCGGACCGGCGGCCGGCGGGGGCGGTACCTGCGGCTGCTGCACCTGCGCCTGCTGCCACTGCACCTGCTGGTAGGCCTCGGCGGGCGGCGGGAAGCAGAACGTCAGCTTGGCGCGGATCGCGCCGTGCATCGCCGCGCCCCAGAACTTCCCGCCGGTGAACGCGTACGTCTGGCCCGCGGTGAGGTCGACCGCCACCATGCGCGTCTCGCCGCCGAACTGGTTGCTCGTCTTCGCCGACGCGGCTTGCGCGGCGTCCGGGTGCACGTGGTGGCCGACGAGCCCGGCGATCACGACCGAGGCCGCGGTCCAGCCCATGGTGCCGACCAGGTTGGCGCGCGCGTACTGCGTGGCGCGGCCGGTGAAGTCGTACAGCGCGGCCGCGCTGATCTCGGGGACGGCCGCCGCGATGACGCAGTAGTTCATCGTCGACAGCATCACCGACTCGGCGAACAACCCGACGGGGCAGAGCGCGGGCCCGATCTGCACGGTCCCGAAGTTGCCGCCGGACCGCTGGATGCGCTCGGCCACCACGCCGAGGTACTGCTCGGGGGTAAGCACGACGCCATCGTCGCACGCCCCGCGGTCACGTCGACTTCAGCCAGCGGTTTTCACACACGCTTCATGGTTGACTGTGCGCGCTATGCGACGACTCGTACTTCTCGCGCCCGCCGTGGTGCTGCTGGCCGGCTGCGGCCCCTCCCTCGTGTCCGGCACCGCGACCCCCAGCCCGCCGTCGGCGTCCGCCGGCACGGCCGCGGGGTCGGAGCTGCCACCGGACCCCCAGCCGGCCGCGACCGGGGACTGCCCGTACCTCGACAGCGAGTTCGTGGCCGACTCGAACGGCCAGCACGTGTCGAAGGTGCGGATCTCGGCGGACCAGCCTCACCCTGCGTGCTTCTTCTACCGCCCGGACGGGAAGATCCAGCTCACCGTCCGTGTCTACGTCGGGGACGCGAAGACGGCGACCGCGCTGGTCAACAAGGCGGCGCCGGTCGACTCGTCCAACCCGGCCAGCGACCCTTCCGGCTGGAAGGGCGGCTACGAATCGACCGATGACGGTGCCGTCTACGCGGTCGCGAAGGGGTCCGCGGCGGTCATCGCGACCACCAACCAGAAACAGAGCGTAAAGGCACGCACAGTGGTCAAGAAGGCTATCGCTGCCCTGAAGCTCTAGGTAGCGGCCTCCACACGGGTGAGTGATGTTGATCTTGTATTACCCTGTGCGTCACGCGCAGGCTTCGTGGACTCGCGCACCGCAGCCATCGGGGGATCCCCACCCCGGGGCCGGGCACAAAATCTGCAACGCAAAGGACAAGATTCGTGGCTGACACCCTCAAGGACATCCTGCTCGACTCCAGCCGTCGTCCGGCTGTCGTGACGGACTTCGAGACCCTCGTCGACGCCGAGGTCTCGGACAAGGGCGGCGTTTCGGGTGCCGTCGTCAAGACCGGCTTCGCCGCGGTCAAGAAGATCAAGCCGGGCATCATCCCCTCGGCCGTCGACACGCTGCTGCCCGACTTCGCCACCGCGCTCGAGCCGTTCTACGGCGACTACCGCGCCAAGGGCGGCAACGACTTCGGCGCCTACCTGACCAGCCGCTCGGACGAGGCCTCCGACGCGCTGCTGAGCGTCACCGACACGCGCGCCGAGCGCAGCAGCCGGGACAGCATCAAGAAGGTCTACTCGAAGCTGCGCCCGAACGGCAAGAAGAACGTCGAAGAGGCGCTGCCCCGCCTGGGCCAGCTGATCGACAAGCACGCCGCGAACGCCTGATCGCACGCACGACTGAAGAGGCCCCTCGGGTGCACGCCCGAGGGGCCTCTTCGCGTCGGCTTCAGTTCTTCTTCTCGGCGGGCGCCGGGGACGGCGCCTTGCCGTTCGCCTGCGGGCTCGGCTTCGCCGCTTCGGCGGGCTTCGGCGCGGGCGGGGTGGCCTTCGGCGGCGCGGGCGCGACCGGCGGCTCCTGCTTCGACCGGAGCGCGTAGGCGGCACCGGCGCCGACCACGACCAGGCCGAGCAGCCACGGCCACTTGCGACGGCTGCGCGTGCCCTTCGCCGCGGCCTTGGCCTCGACGACTGCGGCGTAGAAGTCCTTCTTCGCCGCCTTGAAGTCCTTCTTGCCGCGGCGCTTCGACTCGCCGGCCGCCTTCGCGGCCTTGATGGCGGCCTTCTTGGCCTTGCGACCCGGCTTGCGCAGCTCGGACAGGCGGGAGAGGGCCTCCTCGCGGGCGGCCTTCGAGCTCTTCTTGAGCTCCTTGCGGGTGAGCTCGGTCTTCTTCGCGAGCTGCTTCTGCGCGCGCCGGCCGTGCTTGACGCCCTCGGAGACGAGTTTGTCGGCGGTCTCGGCGGCCTGGGCTGTCGCCCGGGACATGGACTTCACCTCATCATTCGTTTTGACACTGCTCTGTTACCCGTAACCTATCGTGCCCCTTTTCGCCGCCGTCCGCCGCAGATGGCACGATTGGGCCTGTGAAAGCAACGCTGCACACCAACCAGGGTGACATCAACCTGAACCTCCTCCCCGACCACGCGCCGAAGACGGTCGCGAACTTCGTCGGGCTCGCGGAAGGCACCAAGGAGTACACCCAGCCGAACGCGGCGGGCACGAACTCCGGCCCCTTCTACGACGGTTCGATCTTCCACCGGGTCATCGACGGCTTCATGCTGCAGGGCGGCGACCCGACCGGAACCGGCCGCGGCGGCCCCGGCTACAAGTTCGGCGACGAGTTCCACCCGGAGCTGCAGTTCAGCAAGCCGTACCTGCTGGCCATGGCCAACGCCGGGCCCGGCACGAACGGCTCGCAGTTCTTCATCACGGTCGCGCCGACCACCCACCTGAACTTCCGGCACACGATCTTCGGCGAGGTGGCCGACCAGGAGTCGCGCAACGTCGTCGACGCGATCGCGCGCACGGCGACCGGCCCGGCGGACCGTCCGCTGACCGACGTCGTCATCGAGAAGGTCACCATCGAGCACTGACGGTTTCCCCGACGGGAGTTTCGGTAGGTTGGTGACATCGTGAACCAACCGCCGAACCCCGCCGCCGAGCAAGCCGCGCTCCCCGGGTGCTGGTGGCACCCGAACCGCCCGACCGGGCTGAGCTGTTCCCGGTGCGGGCGTCCGGCGTGCCCGGATTGTCTCCGCGAAGCCCCCGTCGGCTTCCAGTGCACCGACTGCGTCCACAGCGGCACCCAGCAGCAGCGCCGCCAGCACCGCGGCTACCAGGAAGCCGGCCTCGGCGTGCGCACCATCGCCGGTGCGCGGCCGTCCGGGTCGTTCCTGGCCACGCAGGCCATCCTCGCGGTCAACGTGCTGGTCTTCCTCGTCACGGTCGTCCAGGCGCGCAGCCTCAACGACAACCAGGTGTCGAACGTCTTCCAGCTGGGCGTGCTCTGGGGCCAGGCGACGTTCGGCGCCGACGAGTGGTGGCGCGTGTTCACCTCGGGCTTCCTGCACTACGGCCCGATCCACATCGCGGTCAACATGTTCTCGCTGTGGATGATGGGCCGCGCGCTCGAACCGGTCTTCGGCAAGGTCCGGTACCTGGCGCTCTACTTCGTCTCGATGCTCGGCGCGTCCACGGCCGTGCTGCTCTTCGACAACCTCGACGGGGGCACCGCCGGCGCGTCCGGCGCGCTGTTCGGCCTGATGGGCGCCTACGCGGTCATCGTGCTGAAGCTGCGCCTCAACCCGACCGGGCTGATCATCACGCTCGCGCTGAACGCGTTCATCACGTTCGGCGTCGCGAACATCTCGATCCTCGGCCACGTCGGCGGCCTGGTCACCGGCGCGCTGGTCACCGTGGCGATGCTCTACGCGCCGCAGGCGCGCCAGGCGACCTGGCAGGCGGCCGGGGTCGCCATCCTCGTCGTCGCGATGATCGGGCTGCTGATCTACAAGGACACCGAGGTCGCGGCCCAGACCTGCCAGTTCGTCCAGTACCGCGGCCAGGAGCTCTACAGCTGCGGCTAGCTGCGCAGCGTGCTGAGGACGTCAAGGACGTCCCGGGGGTCTTCGCCGAGGTCGAGCCACCCGAAGACGTACAGGTCGTCTTCGTGCTCGATCTCGAGCGTGACGCCGTCGCGGCCCAGCCGGCGGGTGGTGCGCAGCCGGGTGCGGGTCTGCGCCCAGGGCAGCCGGTGCGTGCCGCCGAGCGTCCGGGCGACCAGCCCGTCCGGGCCGGCCGCCAGGCGGGGCCGGACGAGCGTCGAGTGCGCGGCGAACGCGCCGACGGCCAGCGTGGCCAGTGCGAACAGCACCAGACCACCGCGGTCGCCGGTCAGGACGTCGGCCACCACGCCGACCAGCAGCAACGCGGTGACCGCCCACGCCGATACCACAAGGGCCCGCCGTGGCGCCCACGAGGTGGGGTAGTTATCCACAGGGGTTATCCACACTGGGGATGAGTCACACCGGTGTAATTCGGCGTCAAGCCGCCATTCGGAGTAATAATCAGCGCCAGCGCATAGTCATGAGCAGACCCGCGATCATCAGCGCGAACCCGCCGGCGAAGTTCCAGTTGCCCAGGTCGGCCATCCAGGAGATCTTGTCCCCGGCGATGTAGTTCACCAGCAGCCAGACCAGGCCCACGAGCATCAGCCCGAACATGGGGATCTTCCAGGCGAGACCGGTGGGACCGGCCGCCCGCACCTTCACCGGCGTACGCCGGTCGGCAGGCGGGGTGTAAGCCGTCTTCTTGCGGACCTTGGACTTGGGCATCGTGTTCCTCGCGGTGCTGTTTGGGCTCGTCTGGTGGCGATGACCCGCCTGGGGTGCGCAACCAGCGCCACGTGCACACGTTAACGTAAATGACCGCAGGAAAGCAGCGGCCGGGAGTGGTTGGATTTCCCGTACCGTGACGTCGGGGTCACCAAGTGTTGGACGCGGCTTGAGAGGAGCTTGCGTGACTACGCGCGAAGGACCGGATGACGACCGGCGCAGAACCCCCGGGCAGCGGCCCGCGCCCCAGCGCCGCCCGGTCCCGCCCCCACGTGGGCAAATGCCGCCACGCCAGGCTTCCGGTCAGCCGCCGCGGCGTCCGCAGGGCCCGCCGCCCCGCCGCTACACCAGCCCGCCCCCGCTCCCCGGCGCGAACGAGGAGACCATCGTCTTCGCCCCGGTCGGGAAGGGCGGCACCGCGACCAAGGAGAAGCCCGCCCCGCCGCCGCTGGGCAAGGGCGGCGTCGCGATCCGGACGGCCGGCGAAATCCTCATCACGCTGGGCCTGGTCGTGCTGCTGTTCATGGTCTACGAGCTGTACGTGACCGACCTGTTCTCGGCGGGCAAGCAGTCCGAAGCGAGCGACCAGCTCGACGGCGAGTGGGCGCACGATCGCACGCTGCACCCCGAGCTGATCGACGGCAAGGCGTTCGCCCGGATCCACATCCCGACGTTCGGCGTCGACTACAACTTCACGATCCAGGAAGGCACCGACGACGCCTCCCTCGAGGTCGGCCCCGGCCACTACAAGGGCACGTCGCTGCCCGGCGAGCCCGGCAACTTCGCCGTCGCCGGCCACCGCGTCGGCAAGGGTGCCCCGTTCAACGACCTGGACAACCTCTCCTCCTGTGACCAGATCGTGATCGAGACCTCGACCGACTTCTACATCTACAAGGTCCTGCCCTACGACGACGAGATCGAGAACTGGGCCGGCGGCAAGGGCGCCGACCCGAAGTGCAAGGGCGTCTCGACCCTGCGCGACCCGAACGCCGAAGAGGGCGGCGCGTACAGCAAGACGTTCGGCCGCAAGGTCGTGCTGCCCAGCGAGGGCACCGCGGTGAACCCGGTCCCGTACAAGGACGCCGAGGCGCTGCCGAAGGCCCAGCAGGCCGCGCTGCTCACGCTCACGACGTGCCACCCGCAGTTCTCCGCCCGCGAGCGGCTCATCATCACGTCGGTGCTGACCCAGCAGGTGCCGAAGAACCAGGTCAAGGACTACGGCGACCTGCTCTCGAAGATCGGGGAGGCCTGATGTACGCCTGGCTCTGGCGGAAGTTCCCCGGCCCGTTCGCGGTGAAGCTGACGATCGCGGTGGTCCTCGCCCTCGGCGTCGTGGCGCTGCTGATGTTCGTGGTGTTCCCGTGGCTGGAGCCGCGGCTGTGGTTCAACGAGGTCGCGGTCAACTGAGGTTCGGCGTCTTCCTGGTCAGCGGCCGGTTCCCCGGCCAGGCGGACGGCGACGTCCTCCGCCGGTCGGTCCGCGCCGCCGAGCTGGCCGAAGAAGCCGGCTTCGACGACGTCTGGTTCGCCGAACACCACTTCACCCCCTACGGCGTCTGCCCGTCCGCGATCACGCTCGCCGCGCACGTGCTCGGGCGGACGTCGCGAATCGGGGTCGGGACCGCGGTCAGCGTCCTCTCGACCACGCACCCCGTCGCGCTGGCCGAGCAGTGGGCGATGCTCGACGCCGTCTCCGGCGGGCGGTTGCGGCTCGGCGTCGGGCGTGGCGGCCCCTGGCAGGACCTCGAGGTCTTCGGGACCGGACTCGATCGCTACGAGACCGGCTTCGAGGAGACCCTCGACGTCTTCCTGCGCGCCACCACCGGCCGCGTGGGAGCGAGGGGACGGCACTTCGCCTTCCGGGAGGTGCCCGTGGTGCCCGAGCCGGAACGGCGGCCGGACGTCGTCGTGGCGTGTGGTGGGCCGCGGTCGGCGGCCGTGCGCCAAGCCGCGGAGAGGGGGCTGCCGCTGCTGCTCGGTCTGCACGCCGACGACGAGGAGAAGGCCGAGACCGTCGTCGCCTACGGGCAGCCGGCCGGCCACGTCTCGACCGTGCTCTGCCAGGTGGGCGACGCCGACGTCGTCCGGCGAGCGCTCCCGGGGTGGCTGGAGGACGGTCTCGGCGCGCACGTCACGGTCGACGGCCGGCCGGGACCGCGGAAGGACCCGGGGGAGTACACCGAACGGCTCCTCGCCATCCACCCCGTCGGCGAGCCGGAACACTGCGTCCGAACCCTGGAGACGAGCCTCCGGCGCACCGGCGTCTCGCACGTGCTGATGCTCGTGGAGGCGTCCGGTACGCCGGAGGGCACGTACGCGAACATCGCGCGGATCGGCACCGAGGTGCTCCCCGCGCTGCGGGCTAGCAGTCCCGCAGTTCCGGGCTCTGGTTGAGCAGCTGGCCGCGCGGCGAGACGAACGCGCGGTAGCGGTCACCGTCCACTTCGGACTTCCGGAACACCGCGACCCGGTGGCAGTTCTGGAAGGCCAGCTTGACGCCGAAGTGGCGCTCCAGCCCGCCGCGGATCGCGTCCGAGGCCAGGGCTCGCAGCAGCTGGCCGCGGGCGGCCTCGCTCGGCGGTGGCGTCTCGTTGTCGGCGAACCCGTCCGCCGCGCCCTCGGCGTCGGCGATGACGCCGGTGATGACCTCCCAGGCGTACGGCAGGGACTCCTTGACGCAGGTGACGAACTCGGCGTCGGTGACCTCCCCGCGCTCGGCCTTCTCCAGCAGCGCGGGTGACACGTCCAGGGACATCGAACCTCCAAGGTGAGCAGGGCCGTCTTCCTGGCTACCGGCCGCGTGGCCCGGCCACAAGAGAAAACGATGATCATCACCAATATGGCGGATCACTCCCAGCGGAAGAGCTTCGCCGCCAACGCCGTGCCGATCACCGCGAAGCCGGCGAGGACGAGCAGCTGCAGCGGCTGCACGCCGGTGCCGACCCAGGCGTCCTGCAGCGGCTGCGTGCCCGGCGGCAGGTAGTCGCCGATCCGCTGCAGGACCACCGGCAGCAGCGCCCGCGGCAAGTACACGCCGCCGAAGAACATCGTCGGGATGAACGCGACCAGCGCGAACCCGCCCGCCGCCTTGGCCGTCCGGGCGATCGCGGCGGCCAGCAGGCCGAACGAGAACATCGAGACCGTGCCGAGCAGCAGCGTCAGCAGGAACTGCAGCGGGTGCTTCGGCATCGGGACGTCGTAGGCCGCGTGGGCCGCCGCGAGCACCAGGCCGATGCCCGCCAGCGCGACCACGACGTGGATCAGCAGCTGCGCGCCCAGCAGGTTGACCGGGTGCACCGGCGTTGTGGCCAGCCGGCGCAGGACGCCCTGCTCGCGGTAGGTCGCGACCGCGGCCGGGATCGACTGCAGCGCGAGCATCGCGAGGCTGATGACGACCAGCGACGGGACCCAGGCGTCGATGAAGCGGTATCCGCCCGCGGCCGCGCTGGGTTCCGTCATGCCGGGGATCGCGCCCACCGCGAGCAGCACGGCGGTCGGCAGCAGGAGCCCCGCGACCGCCATGAGCGGCGTCCGGAGGAAGAGCTTGGTCTCGGTGGCGGTGATCTTGGCGAAGGTGTTCACAGCGTGCTCCTCGTGAGCGAGACGAACGCGTCGTCCAAAGTGGAGGCTCCAGCCGTCGCGCGGAGCTCGGCGGGCGTGCCGGTCGCGACCACGCGGCCGGCGTCGAAGATCGCGACGCGGTCGCAAAGCCGCTCGGCCTCGTCCATGAAGTGCGTGACCAGCAAGACGGTGACGCCGGCGTCGCGCACGCCTTCGACCAGCCGCCACGTCTCGCGGCGGGCGTGCGGGTCGAGCCCGGTCGTCAGCTCGTCGAGGATGGCCAGCTCGGGGTTGCCCACCAGCGCGAGCGCGATCGACACGCGCTGCTTCTGGCCGCCGGACAGCTTCCCGAAGTAGGCGCGCGCGTGATCGCGGAGGTCGAGCTGATCGAGCAGGACGTCGACGTCGGCCGGATCCGGGTAGAAGGAGGCGAACAGTTCCAGCGCCTCGCGCACCCGCAGCTTCGGCGGCAACTGGCTTTCCTGCAGCTGGACGCCGACGCGGCGGGTCAGCGCGGCGCGGTCGGTCGCGGGGTCGAGGCCGAGCACGGAGATCTCCCCGGCGTCCGCGCGGCGGAGGCCCTGCAGGCACTCGACCGTGGTGGTCTTCCCGGCGCCGTTCGTGCCCAGGATGCCGAAGATTTCGCCGCGCTCGACGGTGAAGGAAACGCCGTCGACCGCGACCCGGGAGCCGTAGCGCTTGCGGAGTTCGGTGACTTCGATGAGGGGCATGGCGATAAAGCTACGAACGTTCGGCGCCGCGCAGAATGACGCTGAATCCCCAGCTCAAGTAGGGTTTTGCTGACGCGGGGGTGGGTCTGGCCCCACCCCGGCCGGGGAGCTTCGGCCAGTGCGCGGACGCGGGCGGTCCGGCGATGATCGCGGGGGAAGGAGGTGCCGGATGACGTACCTGCGAGCGCTCGGGCGGGCCTGCGCGCTGGCCGCGTTCGCGTTCCTCAGCTGGGTCGACGTCCTGGTCGAGCTGGTCGCGTTCGCGCTGCTGTGCGTCGGCCTGGTCTTCTTCCTCGGCCCCGCGGTCGAATGGGCGCGTGGCCGGTCGACGCTCGCGCGGACGCTGGCCGCGCGCTGGTGCGACGTCGAGATCGCCCCGCCGTACCGGCCCGAGCCGCCGGAACCGGTCCGCGAGCGTGACGGCTGGTACCGCGACGGCAACCAGCTCTACAAGCGCGCGTTCTGGATCCGCTGGCAGCACCGCCTCACGTGGGCGCTGGAGGATCCGGCTGCGGGGCGCGAGTTCACCTGGCAGCTGGTGAACCCGCTGGTCACGCTGCTGCTACCGGTGGCCGCCCTGATCGGCGGCCCCGCGGTGCTGCGCGGTTACGGCCGGTGGACCCGCTGGTGGCTCGGCCCCCGCACACCTGCCGAGTCGCGCGGAAATTGGCTGCACCGGCACGCCGAAGCGCTCGGCCATCAGGGCGGCATCTTCGCGCTTTCGCTGGTGCAGCTGATCTTTTCGGTGCCGCAGCTGGTGCTGATGGTCGGCTTCCCGCCGTTGGCGGTCCCGGTCGTGCTGTGGTGTCGGACGATCACCGACACGCTGCGCCGCGAAACCGGGAACTGGACGGGGGTGCGGATCGCGCGGCCGTACCTGCCGCCGCCGGGATTGCCGGTGCCCCGGCCCGACGGCCTCTACCAGGTCGGCAAGCAGTTGCACGAGGAGCCGTTCTGGCCGGTCCAGCACGCCCGCACGCGGTGGGTCCTGCGCGACCGCGCCACCTGGCGCGACCTCGCCGGCGCCGTGCTCGTCACCCTGGTTTCGCTGGTCCTGCTCCTGCCGACGGTCGCGCTGGTCGGCCGGGGACTCGCCGGCCTCGGCGCACTCTGGGTGTGGCGGCCGTTCGTCTCGTCGCCGGTCGAGTGGTTCCCGCTGCCCGAAGTGTCGACGCACCTGGGCGCACTCGCGCAGACCCCGGCCATGCTGGCGATGATCGTCGTCGGCCTGATGCCGACGACCTGGCTCGCCCGGCAGCAGGCCCGTTTCGCCCGCGTCTGGTTCGGCCCGACGGAGGCGACCCGGCTCGCCCAGCGCGTCGAACGGCTCAAGCAGACCCGCAGCGACGTCACGGTCACGCAGGCGGCGGAGCTGCGGCGGATCGAACGCGACCTGCACGACGGCATCCAGTCCCGGCTGGTCGCGATGGGGATGAAGCTGGGCGCGGTCGAGGCGTTGGTGGACACCGACCCGGCTGCGGCCAAACGGCTCGCGGCCGAGCTGCGCGCGTCGTCGTCGGAGGCGCTCACCGAACTGCGCGTGCTGATCCGCGGCATCCACCCGCCGGTGCTGTCCGAGCGCGGGCTGCTGGACGCCGTTCGCGCGCTGGCCCTCGACAGCCCGCTGAAGGCGGAGGTCACCGGCTCGCTGCCGGGACGCGTCGAGGAGCCGGTCGAGGCGTGCACGTACTTCGCGGTGTCGGAGCTGCTGGGCAACGCCGCCAAGCACGGCTCGAAGCGCGCGACGATCGAGGTGGCGTTCGCCGACGACCAGCTGACGGTGGTGGTGACCGACGACGGGCCGGGCGGCGCCGTTCCGGCCCGCGGCTCGGGACTGCGCGGGATCGAGCGCCGGCTGGGCGGCTTCGACGGTAGGTTGACCCTGACCAGCCCGATCGGCGGGCCGACCAGGGCGATGGTGGAGATCCCGTGTCTGATGCATCCGGGGCTTCGCCCCGGGCCGGGGGCTTCGCCACCCGGAACCCCCGAGGTGGACGACCGAGAACCGTCGTCGCCGAAGACCAGTACCTCCTCCGAGACGGCCTGACGCACCTGCTGGCGGCGCACGGCTTCGACGTCGTCGCGGCGGTCGGCAGCGGTCCGGAACTGGCTTCGGCGTTGCGCCGCGAGAAACCCGATGTGTCCATTGTGGACGTAAGGATGCCGCCGACGAACACCGACGAAGGCCTGCAGGTCGCCTTGGCGGCGCGGCGCGAAATGCCGGGCTTGCCGATCTTGGTGCTGTCGCAGCACGTCGAGCAGCTGTACGCGCGCGAACTGCTCGCCGACGGCACCGGCGCGATCGGCTACCTGCTGAAGGACCGCGTGTTCAACGCGGACCAGTTCATCGACGCGGTCCGCCGCGTCGCGGCCGGCGGCACGGTGATGGACCCCGAGGTGATCGCGAAACTCCTGTCCGGCAACGCGTCCGACCCCCTCGCCGCCCTGACGCCGCGCGAGCGCGAGGTCCTCGGCCTGATGGCGGAAGGCTGTTCGAACGCGGCGATCGCGTCCCGGCTGCACTTCAGCGAAGGCGCGGTCGGCAAGCACACGGCGAACATCTTCGCGAAGCTCGGGATCTCGGCTTCGGACGACACGAACCGCCGCGTGCTCGCCGTGCTGGCCTACCTCGGCGCCGCTTAGCCGCGCGAAACCCGCGTCATCTCCTCGCGCTCCACGACCTTGATCCGCTCGCGGCCGGCCGCCAGGCCCAGCGCCTTCTCGTGCGCGTCGAGCTTGCCCCAGCCTTCCCAGGTCGTGAACGGGATCCCGCGCGCGGCCAGGAAGTCGAGGATCGCGTCGGGGGAGTCGTACTTCGGGGCGGTCAGCGTGTCCGCGTCCGAGAGCAGGCTCGCGATCGTCTCCGCCGCGTCGCCCTTCGTGTGGCCGATCAGGCCGATCGGGCCGCGCTTGATCCAGCCCGTCACGTACACGCCCGGCAGCTGGTTCTCGTCCAGGTCCAGCACGCGGCCGGCCTGGTTCGGGACGACGCCGTTGACGTGGTCGAACGGGACCTCCGGCAGGTGCGACGAGAGGTAGCCCACCGCGCGGTACACGGCCTGGACGTCCCAGTCGTGGAATTCGCCGGTGCCGCGGACGTTCCCGTCGCCGGTCAGCTCGGTGCGTTCGGTGCGCAGGCCCGTCACGCGGCCGTCCTCGCCGAGGACTTCGGCCGGCGAGTGGAAGAAGTGCAGGTGCAAGCGCTTCGGCCGCGAACCCGGCTCGCGGATCGCCCACTCCTGCAACGTCTTCACGACCATGTCGATCTGCTTCGACGCGCGCAGCGCCGCGATGCTGCCGTCGTCGAACTCGATGTCCTCGGGGGACACGATGACCTCGACGTTCGGCGAGTGGTCCAGCTCGCGCAGCTCCAGCGGCGTGAACTTCGCCTGCGCCGGCCCGCGGCGGCCGAACACGTGCACGTCCGTGACCGGGCTCGTGCGGAGTCCCTGGTAGACGTTGTCCGGGATGTCCGTGGTCAGCAGCTCGTCGGCCGTCTTCGCGAGGATGCGTGCGACGTCGAGAGCCACGTTGCCGACGCCGAGGACCGCGACCGAAGACGCGTTCAGCGGCCAGGTGCGCGGGACGTCCGGGTGGCCGTCGTACCAGGAGACGAAGTCCGCGGCGCCGTAGCTGCCGTCGAGGTCGATGCCCGGGATGTCGAGTTCGCGGTCGGCCGACGCGCCGGTCGAGAAGATCACCGCGTCGTAGAACTCGCGCAGCTCGTCGAGCTTGATGTCGGCGCCGTAGTCGATGTTGCCCAGCAGGCGGATGTTCGGCTTGTCGAGCACCTTGTGCAGCGCCGTCACGATGCCCTTGATGCGCGGGTGGTCGGGCGCGACGCCGTAGCGGATCAACCCGAAGGGCGCCGGCATGCGCTCAAAGAGGTCGATCGTCACGTCGGCGTCGGACTTGTCCAGGATGTCGGCGGCGTAGATGCCGGCGGGACCAGCGCCCACCACGGCTACGCGAAGAGATCGGCTCACACCCTCCACGGTAAGTTAGGGTCACCTAACTAGAAATGTGATTTACCGTACGGTCCACCAGTTGGGAGCCGGTAGGCTCGGCGTCATGCGCGTTCTCGTCGTCGACAACTACGACAGCTTCGTCTACAACCTGGTCCAGTACCTGGCCCAGCTCGGCGCCGACTGCACGGTCTGGCGCAACGACGTCGTGGACCTCGACCGCGTGCCCGAGTTCGACGCCGTGCTCGTCTCGCCCGGCCCGGGAACCCCCGAACGCGCTGGTCAGAGCATGGACGTCATCCGCAAGTGCGCTGAGACGCGCACGCCGATGCTCGGCGTCTGCCTCGGCCACCAGGCGCTCGGCGTCGTCTACGGCGCGACCGTCGACCGCGCGCCCGAGCTGCTCCACGGCAAGACCAGCCAGGTCCACCACGACGGCACCGGCGTCCTCAAGGACCTGCCGGCGGAGTTCACGGCCACCCGGTACCACTCCTTGACCGTGGTGCCCGACACGATCCCGGCCGACGTCTTCGAGGTCACCGGCCGCACCGAGACCGGCATCGTGATGGGCATGCGCCACCGCGAGCTGCCGCTGGAAGGCGTCCAGTTCCACCCGGAGTCCGTGCTCACCGAGGGCGGCCACCGGATGCTGGCGAACTGGCTGGCCGCGGCCGGCCACCCCGTCGACCCGGCTCGCGTCGACGAGCTCGAGCGCGCGACCAAGGCGCTCCAGAAGGCCGCTGTTGCGTGATCCGGCTCGAGGGGGTCGGCAAGCGGTACGGGCGCGGTGACTTCGTCCTCCGCGACGTCGACCTGAGCATCGAGCCCGGGCACGTCGTCGGCGTCCTCGGCAGCAACGGCTCCGGCAAGTCGACGCTGCTGCGGATCATGGCCGGCGTCTCGCACGCGACCACCGGCGTGGTGACGGGAAGCCCGCGGATCGGCTACCTGCCGGACCGCTTCCCAGCCGGCCAGCGCATGGGCGCGCGGGCCTACCTGCGGCACATGGCGCGCATCCGCGGGCTGACCGACCTTTCGATGATCGACCCGCTGCTCGAACGGCTCGCGCTGGTCGGCGGCCCGGCCGCGCCGCTGCGGACGCTGTCGAAGGGCAACGCGCAGAAGGTCGGGCTCGCGCAGGCCGTCATGGTCCGGCCCGACCTGCTGATCCTCGACGAGCCGTGGTCCGGCCTCGACGTCGGGACGCACGCGATCCTCGGCGAGCTCGTCGCCGAGACGCGGGCGCGCGGCGCGAGCGTCGTGTTCACCGACCACCGGCCGCAGGTGGTGCACGACCACGCCGACGTCGTCCACCTCATGAACGAGGGACGGCTCACGGCCGAGAGCGCCGAGCCGACAACGCGGATCGTGCTGCGCGGCGACGGCGCCGGCTGGGCGGACGAGCCCGGCGTGCGGCACGCGGTCGTCGAAGGCCCGCGGGTGGTGCTCACCGTCGAGGTCGCTTCGGTGGACGCGGTTTTGTTGCGGGCGTTGAAGGACGGCTGGTCGGTGCGGGAGGTGGCGCCGTGCTCGCCCTGACGCGGTATTACCTGGCACTGCTCGGCCATTCGCAGCGGTACCTGCCGGCGCTGCTGGCCTACCTCGCGCTGTGCGTGATCCTCTACGCCGACCCGCATTCACCGCCGTTGCCGCTGTTCGGCGTGAGCGCCGGCGGTCTGCTCGTGGTGTCGTGCTGGCTGACGATCGCGCTGCTCGACATCGAGGACCCGGTGCAGCGCCTGGTGACCTTGAGCCACGCGCGCCAGTGGCGCCGGATGATCACCGGCGCGATCTTCACGGTGCTGGCGTTTTCGGTGGTGCTGACGGTGATTACCGAGGTCTGGTCGGCGATCAAGTCGTTCAAGGTCCAGCCGGCGGCGCTGGGCATCGGACTGCTCGCCCACCTCGCGTGCGCGCTGCTGGGCATCGCGATCGCGCTGCCGTGCTCGCGGCTGCTCATCCAGCGGATCGGCTGGACGGTGCTCGCCGCGGTCGTCACGCTGATCGTGGTCCTGCTGGCGAAGATCCCGCTGGTCCACCCGCTGCTGCACGCCCTCACCGACGACGAACCGGTCGGCGGCCCCCTCGTGTTGGCGCTCGTGACGTCGGTCGTGGTGCTGGCCGCCAGCTTCCTCGTCGTCTCGCGGCTTGTGCAGCGTCGTTCCTGAGTGCAATTTGCAATCTTCAATTCCCGAGTCGGGCTTCCGGCGGGTGGTCGGCGCCGACTAGTGTTCGGGGCCTCTCCGATTCCGGGTGAAGGGAGAACGGGTGACGGCGGGGATCGTTGCGATCACCGGGCCAGACTCCGAAGGCGAGCTCCGGGAGCTCGCCGCCTGGTTGCGCGGTGAGGACGAGCTTCGCGGCCGCGTTCAGCTTTTCGATGCCGTTGTCGTCGGCGTGACCAGCAACTCCGCCGGGGTCTTCTGCCGGTCGCTGATCGCCTGGCTGCGGCGTTGCCGCGAAGCCCGCGTTTCCCTGAAGGTCAAACGCTCCGGCGCGGCCGAGGAACTCGAGCTCGACTGCGATCCCGCGAGTGACGCCGAACAGGTGCTCGGCGCCGTCCGGGGATTCCTCGACAAAGCCTGAAACGCGGAAGGGCCCCCCGGCGAACCCTGCGGGGCTTACGCGGGGTGGTGATGAGCCACCCCCGGGGGGTGTGGGAGTGGCCGGCGGGGCAAAAGGACCGGTCGAGACGG
>NZ_JBIWPI010000004.1:410221-1186201 GCF_044768185.1 Amycolatopsis sp. NPDC101161 | reverse complement strand
GGGCTTGTAACCCCGCGCCCGTCGCCCCCCGCGGGTGTCCCCCTACCGGGGGGCGGGCCCGGGCGGGGTTACACCACAAAACCCCAACACCGGGGCCCGCCCCCCCCGCCCCGGGGGGGCCCCCTTCCGCGTGGACTTGATCAGCCTCCGCCGGGGGTTGTCGTCGTGCCCGTCGGGAACAACGGACCGTTCGAGACGGCCACCGTGATGTTCGTGTCCTTGTCGATCTGCGTTCCCGGCGGCACGCTCTGCTTGGTGATCGTGCCTTCGGGCTTGGTGCTGGTCCGGTCGGACTGCTGCCGGAGCTGCTGGGTCCAGCCCATGCTCTCCAGCTTCGCCTGGGCGTCGTCGACCGTCATGCCGATCAGGGTCGGCATCTCGATCTTCGAGTTGTCCTGCTGGGGGCCGGTCGAGACCGTCAGGGTGATCGTCTCGCCGACCGGCACCGAACCACCGTTCGGGTCCTGGGTGATGACCGTGTCCTTCGGCACCGTGTCCGAAGGCTGGTCGACCCGCTTCGTCTTGAAGCCGGCGGCCCGCAACTGCTGGTCGGCCGTCGAGTACGGCTTGCCGGTGAAGTTGGTGACCTGCTTGAGCGTCTTGGACTTGGCCACGGTGATCTTCACGGCCGTGCCCTGGTCGACCTGGGTCAATGCGGTGGGGGTCTGCGACTGCACCAGGCCGGCCTGGCTCTGGTCGTCCACCTCGACCTCGTCGGTGTTCGGGTCGAGGGTCAGCTTCGCGTCGGTCAGCAACTTGTCGGCCTGGTCACGCGTCTTGCCCTTCAGGTCCGGCACGGTGGCCTTGCCCGGCGGGACCCCCTTGTACAGCGTGATCTTCGCGTCCGTGGCGACCGGGGTGCCGACGTTCGGGTCGATCTTGACGACCTTGTTGATGTCGTCCTGCGTGCACGTCGGACCGCCGTCGGTCGGTGCGACCCCGCCGCAGGTGACGTCCTTCGTCTCGATCGACTGGAACCCCTTGGAGCGCAGCTGTTCCTGCGCCTGCGGGACGGACTGGTGCAGGACGTCGGGGATGGCGACCGTCTCCGACTGGCTCTTGAACGAGCCCGACAGCCACATGATCAGCAGCACCGCGCCGAGCACGAAGACTGCGGCCAGCGCGGCCAGCAGCGTCCGGCGGCGGCGCTTGGCCTTCGGGTCCTCGTCGTCCGCGGCGTCGTACTCCTCGTAGCGCTGCGGCTGCCGCCGGTCGGCGTTCATCACCTGCGTGCGCTCGTCCTCGGACATCACCATCGGCGCCGCCGGGCGCTGGCCCGAGAGCGTGCGCACCAGGTCCGAGCGCATCTCCGCCGCCGACTGGTAGCGGTTCGCCGGGCCCTTGGCCAGCGCCTTCAGCACGACGGCGTCCAGCTCCGGGGCCACCGCCGGGTTCACCGACGACGGCGGGTTCGGGTCTTCCCGGACGTGCTGGTAGGCCACCGCGACCGGGGAGTCCCCGGTGAACGGCGGCTCGCCGGTGATCAGCTCGTACAGCACGCAGCCGGCGGCGTAGACGTCGGACCGGGCGTCGACCGACTCGCCGCGGGCCTGCTCCGGCGACAGGTACTGCGCCGTGCCGATCACCGCGGCGGTCTGGGTCATGGCGGACTGGCCGTCGTGCATCGCGCGCGCGATGCCGAAGTCCATCACCTTGACCGCGCCGTTCTTCGTGATCATCACGTTGGCCGGCTTGACGTCGCGGTGCACGATGCCGTGGCGGTGGGAGAAGTCGAGCGCCGCGCAGACGTCGGCCATGACCTCCATCGCCCGCTTCTGCGACATCGGGCCTTCGGTCTTCACGATGTCGCGAAGCGTCCGGCCTTCGACGTACTCCATGACGATGTACGGCAGCGGGCCGAACTCGGTGTTGGCCTCACCGGTGTCGTAGACCGCGACGATCGCCGGGTGGTTCAGCGCGGCGGCGTTCTGCGCTTCCCGGCGGAAGCGCTCCTGGAACTGCGGGTCCCTGGCGAGGTCGGCACGGAGGATCTTGATCGCGACTTCCCGGCCGAGGCGCACGTCGTGGCCGTGATGGACCTCGGACATGCCTCCGTAGCCGAGCGTTTCGCCCAGCTCGTACCGGTTGGAGAGCAGTCTGGGTGTGCTCATCTCTGGATGCCGTTCCATTCCGTCCAAGGTGCGGTCATGATGCCTTGCTGGCCATCGTCGGTCGTTCCGGGAGTGTCCGCCGGGTAGGCGCTCGAAGCGGGCGGTTCCTCCGCGGGCGGCTGTCTGCCCGGGACCACCTGGCTCTGCGTCTGGCCGGTGTGCGGTGGCGAGCCCGAGCTGCCGATCATCTTCGCCACGAGGACGATGGCCGCCACCAGGACAACGAGCAGGATGGCCGCGAGGAGCGCCCACCAGCCCCACTGGGACTTCTTCCGGGTCACCGGCACCATGGCCGGCCGCAGGACCGGCCGCGACGGCGGCCCGATGGCGACCATCGGGTTGCCCGTCGGGGACTGCGGGCCCACCGGCATGTGCTGCTGCTGCGGCGGGACCGGCTGCGGCGGCACCGGCTGTTGCTGCTGCGGTTGCGGCTGCTGCACCGCCGGCTGCTGGCCCGTCGCGTACGTGGCGTTGACCAGCCCGCGCGGCGTCGGCAGCGGCAGCCCGGCGCGGACCGCGGCGACGGCGGCCGCGAACTCGCCGCCGCTGTTGTAGCGCTGGCGCGGGTCCTTCACCAGCGTTGCCTCGATCACCGCGCGCGCGGCGGGCGGGACGTCCGGCGGCAGCGGCGGCGCGATGTCGCGGATGTGCATCATCGCGACCGTCACGGCGTTTTCCGACAGGAACGGCCGGTGCCCGGCGAGGCATTCGTAGCCGCACACCGCGAGCGAGTAGACGTCGGACGCCGGCTCGGCCGGGTGCCCGAGCGCCTGCTCCGGCGCGATGTAGTGCGCGGTGCCCATGACCATGCCGGACCGGGTGACCGGCGCGGCGTCGGCCGCCTTGGCGACGCCGAAGTCGGTGATCTTCACCTGCCCGGCCGAGGTCACCAGGATGTTGCCCGGCTTGACGTCGCGGTGGACCAGGCCCTGCTCGTGCGCGGCCTGCAGCGCGTTGCCCGCCTGCTCCAGCATGTCGAGCGTGAACTCCGCCGACAGCCGCCCGTGCTTGGCCAGCAACCCGGCCAGCGGGTCGCCGTCGACGAGCTCCATCACCAGGTACGCGATGGAGAGGTCACCGTCGAAGATGGTCTCGCCGTAGTCGTGCACCGCGGCGATGCCGGGGTGGTTCAGGGACGCCGTCATCCGCGCTTCGGTGCGGAAGCGGTGGAGGAACTCGGCGTCACCGGAGAGTTCGGCCTTGAGGATCTTGACAGCCACGGTCCGGTCCAGCCGGGTGTCGCTGGCCTGCCAGACCTCGCCCATCCCGCCGACGGCGATCCGGCTCGTCAGCTTGTACCTCTCGGCCAGCAGCTGGCCCGAGGACAGCATCCGCTATCCACCCCCGAGCTTGGCGTTGATCGCGGCGCGGCCGATCTCCGCGGCGACCGTGCCGCCGGTGGCCGCGAGCCCGCGGTTGCCGCCGTCTTCGACGATGACGGCGACCGCGATCTGCGGGTCGTTCGCCGGCGCGAAGGCGGTGTACCAGGCGTGCGGGGCGGTGTTCTTGGAGTCCGTGCCGTGCTCGGCGGTGCCGGTCTTCGACGCGATCTGGATGTCCGCGCGCTTGCCGCCACCCTTGGTGAAGCCCTCGGAAGCGATCATCATGTCCTTGAGGATCGCGGCGTTCGACGACGAGAGTGCCGCCGTGCCGGTGAGCTCGGTGGGACTGTAGTCCTCGATGGTCGACAGGTCCGGCGCCAGTACCGACTGCACCAGCTGCGGCTTCATCGCCATCCCGCCGTTGGCCACGGTGGCCGCGAGCAGGCAGTCCTGCAGCGGGGTCAGCCGGACGTCGCGCTGGCCGATGCCGCTCTGGTAGAGCGCGCCCTGCGAGTCGAGCGGGCCGACCGTGGACGGCGCGACCTTCATCGGCACGGTCAGGTCGGTCTGCCCGATGCCGAAGTTCGCCGCCGTCTTCTTCAGCTTGTCCGCGCCCAGCTGGCCGGCGAACTCCGCGAACGGGACGTTGCAGGAGTGCGCGAGCGCGTCCTTGAACGTCGTCCCCGGGCAGCCCTCGCC
This sequence comes from Amycolatopsis sp. NPDC101161, assembly GCF_044768185.1. Classification (NCBI taxonomy): domain Bacteria; kingdom Bacillati; phylum Actinomycetota; class Actinomycetes; order Pseudonocardiales; family Pseudonocardiaceae; genus Amycolatopsis; species Amycolatopsis sp. NPDC101161. Next base: position 1,182,069 of record NZ_JBIWPI010000004.1, on the reverse strand, counting down.
GGCGTAGTTCTCCAGCGTCACGTTGGTGCCGGGGAGCTTCGTGTTCGGCGCGGGGTTGACCGGGGTGTCCGGGCCCTTGCCGTCCTCGAGCACGGCCGACGCGGTGACCAGCTTGAACGTCGACCCCGGCGGGTAGGTCTCCGAGATCGCCCGGTTCAGCATCGGGTTCTTCGGGTCCTTGACGTAGGAGTTCCACGCGTCGGTCTGCGCCTTCGACGTGTGCGACGCCAGCTTGTTCGGGTCGTACGACGGCGTCGAGACCATCGCCAGGATCCGGCCGGTCTTCGGCTCCATCGCGACGACGGCGCCGGTGTAGCCGCGCTGCGTCATCAGGTCGTACGTCGCCTTCTGGACGGCCGGGTCGATGGTCAGCCGGACGTTGCCGCCGCTCGGGTCGCGGCCGGTGACCATGTCCGACAGCCGGCGCACGAACAGGCGCGGGTCCGAGCCGTTCAGGACGTCGTCCTCGGAGCGCTCGAGGCCGCCGGAGCCGTAGTTGATCGAGTAGTAGCCGGTGACCGGCGCGTACATCGGGCCGTCGACGTACGACCGCGTGTACTTGTACTTGTCGTTCGACGGGTCGACCTTCGCCAGGACCTCACCGTTCGCCTGCGACACGATCTGGCCGCGCCGGCGGGCGAACTCGTCGTAGAGGACGCGCGCGTTGCGGGAGTCGGTGCGGTAGTCGTCGGCCTTCACGACCTGGATGTAGGTCGCGTTGGCGAGCAGCAGGACGACCATGACGAGCATCGCCATGCCGACCTTGCGCAGCGGGGTGTTCATGCCTGCTGGCCCCCGTCCGCCGGCGGACGCTGGACGAGCACGGTGTGCGCTTCGGCGATCGGCGCCTGCTGCTGGGGCTGCGGCTTCGGCCGGGCGGTGGGCCGCCGGGCCGCGTCGGAGACCCGGAGCAGCAGGGCGACCAGGATGTAGTTCGCCAGCAGCGACGAACCACCCTTGGACAGGAACGGGGCGGTGATACCGGTCTCCGGGATGAGCTTCGTGACCCCGCCGACGACGACGAAGATCTGCATGACCATGGTGAACGCCAGCCCGCCGCCGAGCAGCTTGCCGAACGTGTCGCGCACGGCGAGCGCGCTGCGCATGCCGCGCATCGCGACGAGCAAGTACAGCATCAGCACGGCGGCCAGGCCGATGAAGCCGAGCTCCTCGCCGATCGCCGCGGTGATGAAGTCGGTGTTGGCCTCCGGGACCATGTCCGGGCGGCCGGCGCCGAGCCCGGTGCCGCCGATCCCGCCGGTCCCGAGCCCGAACAGGCCCTGCGCGATCTGGTACCCGCCGCCGAGCTTGTCGTACGTGGCCAGCGGGTCGAGCCAGTTGGCCACGCGCTGCTGGACGTGCGTGAAGAGGTTGTACGCGATCAGGCAGCCGCCGACGAAGAAGCTCAAGCCCAGGACGACCCAGATGATCCGCTCGGTCGCCACGTACAGCATCATCAGGATGACGCTGAAGAACAGCAGCGACGTGCCGAGGTCCTTCTCGAACACCAGGATGCCGATGCAGGCGACCGCGGCGATGAGGATCGGGCCCAGGTCACGCGCCCGCGGCAGCTCGACGCCGAGGAACTTCTTGCCCGCCACCATGAACAGGTCGCGCTTCGACACCAGGAACGACGCGAAGAAGACCATCAGCAGGATCTTCGCGAACTCGCCCGGCTGGATCGAGAAGCCCGGCAGCTTCAGCCACACCTTGGCGCCGTTGACCTCGGACAGGCTCGACGGCAGCAGCGCGGGCAGCGCCAGCGCGACGATCCCGACCAGGCCCGCGGTGTAGCCGTAGCGGGTCAGCGTGCGGTGGTCGTTCACCACGACCAGCACGGCGACGAAGAAGCCCAGCGAGATGACGGTGAACAGCACCTGCGCCGTGACGGCGGGGGTGTAGTCCTTCCCGTTCTGCACGGCCTTTTCGGCCAGGGCCAGGTCGATCCGGTGGATCATCACCAGCCCGATGCCGTTCAGCAGCGCGACGCAGGGGAGCAGCACCGGGTCCGCGTACGGCGCCCACCGGCGCACGGCCAGGTGCGCCGCGGCGAAGATCGCGAGGTAGGCCAGGCCGAGCCAGACGATCGACCAGGTGAGCTCCTGCTCCTGGTTCGCTTCGACCAGCACCAAGGCGATGGTGACGATGAACGCGGCGAACCCCAGCAGCACCAGTTCGGTGTTGCGGCGGGTCGGGACGTCTCGTGGCGGGTTCGTCTGGAACTGCGCGGCGAGCGGTTCGGCGGTGCGCGCGACGGGCTGGCTCATCAGTTACCGCCTCCCGTCGTCGGTGCCGTCGAACTCGGCGTCGAGCAGTCCCTCCCCGCTGGCTGGTTCGCCGACGACGGAGCAGTGGAGCCGGCCGGAGCCGACGGCGTGGACGTCGGCGTGACCGTGGGGGTCGGCGTCGAGGACGGCTGGCCGCCCGCCGGCGCGCAGTTGTTCAGGCGCTTGTGCAGCTGCAGGAAGTCGTCGATGTACTTCCGGGCGTCGTCCAGGCTGTCCTTCTTGACGCCGTTCTGCACCGCCAGCCGCGCGTCTTCCTGGAGCTGGTCGACGCGCAGCTTGTCCGTGCACACCTGGTTGGGCGGGCACGAGCCCTGCTCGTAGGTGTGCAGGTCGATGCCGAGGATGCTGCCGGGAACACCGCGGTAGATCACGACTTCCTGGTCCGCACCTTCGCCGACATAGTACTGACTCAGGACGAAGTACCGGGTGGCGATGGCGGCCGCGGCGAGCACGACGAGCACCACCAGCGCGCCGGCGAGCCAGCGGAACCGCTTCCGGCGCTTGGCCTTCGGGTCCACGCTCGGCTGCGGCAGCTCCGGACGCGGCTGCGGCGGCGGCTGGGTCAGCGCCCGCGCGCGGGCCGCGGGCGAGTCGCCCTGGTGCCGTTCGTCGCTGCCGTCCCCGGCGGCGCCGCCCACGATGGGCGCGTCCTCGCCGAAGTCGACGTCGACGACGTCGGCGATGATCACCGTGACGTTGTCGGTGCCGCCGCCCTTGAGCGCCAGCTCGATCATCCGGTCCGCGCACTGCTGCGGGTCCGGGATCTGCACGGCCTCGGCCAGCGTCTCGTCGCTGACCATGCCGGACAGGCCGTCGGAGCAGATCAGGTAGCGGTCGCCGGAGCGGGCTTCGCGCACGGTCAGGCTCGGCTCGACTTCGTGGCCGGTCAGCGCCTTCAGCAGCAGCGACCGCTGCGGGTGCACCGCCGCCTCTTCGGGCGTGATCCGGCCCTGCTCGAGCAGCTCGTTGACGAAGCTGTCGTCGCGGGTGATCTGCGCGAACTGGCCGCCGCGCAGCAGGTACGCGCGCGAGTCGCCGACGTGCACCAGGCCGAGCCGGTTGCCGGCGAACAGGACGGCGGTGAGCGTGGTGCCCATGCCGTCGAGGTCGGGGTCTTGCGAGACGAGTTCGGCGATGGCGGCGTTGCCGTTCGCCACGGCCTCCCGGAGTTGCGCGAGGAGGTCGTCGCCCGGCTCGTCGTCGTCGAGCGGGGCGAGCGAGGCGATGACGACCTTGCTGGCCACCTCACCCGCCGCGTGGCCACCCATACCGTCGGCGAGCGCGAGCAGGCGAGGGCCGGCGTACACGGAGTCCTGGTTGCTCGAACGCACCAGGCCCCGGTCGCTGCGGGCTGCGTAGCGGAGGACGAGAGTCATGGGCGAAGCTCGATCACCGTCTTGCCGATCCGGATGGGGACTCCGAGCGGGACCCGGAGGGGTGCAGTGACCTTAGCCCGGTCCAGGTACGTCCCGTTCGTCGAGCCCAGATCTTCCACGTACCAGTCCTCACCGCGCTGGGCGATCCGCGCGTGCCGGGTCGACGCGTAGTCGTCGTCGAGCACCAACGTGGAGTCGTCGGCCCGGCCGATCAGGATCGGCCGGCCGTCCAGCGCGATGCGCGTCCCCGCCAGCGCGCCGTGGGTCACGAGCAGCTGCTGCGGGGACTTGCTGTTGCGCGGCTTCTTCTCTTTCTTGCGCCCGAAGGTCGGTACCTGGACGCGCATGCCCGACGCCGCGTAGAGGTCCGAGCGGACGACTCTGAGCGCGGCGAACACGAAGAGCCAGAGCAGCACGAGGAAGCCCACCCTGGTGAGTTGTACGACCAGCTCTGGCACTTGGTGTGTCCGCTCCCGACTCGTCCGTGCAGCCGCGACGCGGGTACGCCGCGGTCCCCCCGCACGTCAATTCTGCGGGAACAGTATTCCGTGCCCCCAGTCAGCCCTGTGTACGGAACACGAGCGAGGAGTGCCCCACCCGGATGACGTCGCCGTCCGCGAGCTGCCAGGTCTGGACCGGAGTGCCGTTCACGGTCGTGCCGTTGGTCGACCCGATGTCGGCGAGCGTCGCGCTCTGGCCGTCCCAGGTGATCTCCAGGTGCCGGCGCGAGACGCCGGTGTCCGGGAGGCGGAAGTCCGCGTCCTGGCCGCGGCCCACGACGTTCCCGCCCTGCTTCAGCGAGTACGTGCGGTTCGAGCCGTCGTCCAGCTGCAGGCTCGCCGCGAGCTGGCGGCCCGGCGCCGGCGGGGCGTAGCCACCCTGCTGGCCGTACGGGTCCGCGGCCGGGGCGCCGTACGCCTGCTGCTGGCCGTACTGGTCGTAGCCGGCCTGCTGCTGACCGCCGTACTGGTCGTAGCCGCCCTGCTGGGGCTGGGCGTAGCCGCCTTGGTCGTAGCCACCGCCCTGGGGCTGGCCGTAACCCTGGTCGTACCCGCCCTGCTGGGGCTGGGCGTAGCCACCCTGGTCGTACCCGCCGCCCTGGGGCTGGCCGTAACCCTGGTCGTAGCCGCCCTGCTGGGGCTGGGCGTACCCGCCCTGGTCGTAGCCGCCCTGCTGCTGGCCGTACTGGTCGTAGCCGCCACCCGGCTGCTGCTGGCCGTACTGGTCGTAGCCACCGCCCTGCGGCTGGCCGTAACCCTGGTCGTACCCGGGCTGCTGGCCACCCTGCTGTCCGTAGCCGTACTGGCCCTGCTGGCCGTACGGGTCACCCTGGTCGTATTGGCCGTAGCCGGGGGGCTGGCTCATTGCTGGGTCTCCTGCGTTGCTGGGTCGTGCCGACCGCGGTGAACCGGCGCCTGAGGGGCGGGCGTCGGGATCGACGGACGAACGGGTCTTGAACTGTCCAGTATGCAGCGCCTCGTTGCGCTCGAGTGATACGACGACGTCACCATAGGTGTCCAGGCCCTCGGCGGCGAGGTGTTCCGCGACCGCCTTCGCCAGCACCTGAGTGACGCGTTGCTCGTCTCCGGCCATGCGTTCGTGGTCAGCCGCCCCCAAGGACACGATGTAGTGGTTCGGGGCGAGCTGCCGACCGCCTGCCAGCTCACGAACGTTCTCCTCACTCTCCCGCTCCAGGGCGATCGCCACTTCCTGCGTGACGACGTTGCCACCGAACATGCGCGCGAAAGTGTTCCCCACCAGGTTCTCGAGTCGCCTGTCGAATCGCTCAGCGCGGCCCACCGGGGAAAACCTCCTCACACGTGTGCTTCCGCATCGATCCTATCCGGGTGAGCGAGCCTCTACACGGCCCCCGGTGAAACCCGTTCAAACCACCTGCTAGTCTTCTCCTCGCTGCTTGAAGGAAGCACTCGGGCGAGTGGCGGAATGGCAGACGCGCACGGTTCAGGTCCGTGTGTCCGAAAGGACGTGAGGGTTCAACTCCCTCCTCGCCCACGCGGAAAGGGCCCCGGCATCACGCCGGGGCCCTTTTTCGTGTCCGCTGGGCCTTCGGCTCAGGTGGGGAATATCACCCGTTTGGCTCTGCGTGGTGTTCGCTCACGGCGGACTTTCGGGTGTATCAGGCTGTCGATTTGGCGACCCAGGCCGCCAGGACGTCGGCCCGGCTGGCCGTCTCGATGCCCGCGTGGGGGCAGCCCGGGCCCGTCGCCTCGACCGCCACCAGCTCGCCGCCCGTGAAGTACGGGGCTCCCGAGTCGTAGGTGCAGGCGCTCGTCGTGATCTCCGGGGCCGCTCCGCGGACGCCCAGGGTCGTCGGCTCCACCTTGGCGACCGCCACCGTGCCCTGCTGCATGCGGCTCGCCGGGGTGGGGTTGGTGCTGGTCGTGCTGCCCCAGCCGGCCAGCGTCAGCTGCTGGCCCACCTTCGGGACCGCGCGGCCGACCTTCAGCGGCGGCACCGCCGTCACCGGGCTGTCCAGGCGGGCCAGGGCCACGTCGTTCTCGTTGGCCTGGACCACCTCGGTCACCTTGCGGGCGATGCCCGACTCCGTCGCCTCGTCGACCAGGCCCAGGGTCACCGTGGTCGGGTAGGGGACCTTGCCGGAGACGCGGTTGCGGTTCGCGTCGTGGAAGCAGTGGCCCGTGGTCAGCACCCAGCCCGGGGCGATCAGGGAGCCGGTGCAGTAGCTGCTGTACGTCGAGCCGTCCGGGCGGGGGATCTTCGTCATCGCGAGCTTCGCGACGAACCCGAACTGCCCGGGCGGTACGTCGGTTCCGTGGGCGATCCCCGGCGCGGCCAAGGCGGCGGGGGCGGTGGCGGTGGTCAGGACAGCAGCGGCGAGCAGGGCGCGCAGGCGCATTCTTCCCCTTCGTCGAGTCGGTGGACGACGTTCGACGTTAGGGCCGCCGGGGGCCCGGCGGAATTCCCTGGCCGGGCGTCACCCGTCGGCGCGAGCGGGTGACGCCCGGACGGGGTCAGCCGACGTGCGAAGCGATCCAATCCGCGACGACGTCCACGCGGGAGGTGGTCTCGAGCTGGTTGTGCGGGCAGTCGGGCCCGGTCGACTCGACGGACACGAGCTGCCCACCCGACCCGCCCGCGACGAAGTAGGGCGCACCGGAGTCGTACACGCAGGCGCTCGTGGTCGACGTCGGGGCGACGCCCTGGACGCCGAGCGTCGAGGCGGCGACCTGGCCGACCTTCACCGTGCCCTGCTGCAGCTTCGTCGACGGCGTGGGGTTGGTGGCGGTGAGGCTGCCCCAGCCGGCGAGCGTCAGCAGCTGCCCGACCGACGGCGTGACCCGGTTGACCGTGAGCGGCGTGATGCCGGTGACGTCCGCGTCGAGCGTCGCGATCGCGATGTCGTTGGCGCTCGCCTGGTAGACCGTGACGACGTTGCGCGTCACGCCCGGCGTGCTCTGGTTGACCGTGCCCAGCAGCACCGACGTCGGGTACGGCACCGGTCCGGAGACGCGGTTGCGGTTGGCGTCGTGGAAGCAGTGGCCCGCGGTGATGATCCACTTCGCGGCGATCAGCGCGCCGGAGCACGCGCTGTTGTACTTCGTGCCGTCGGGCTTCGGGATGTTCGTCATGGTGAGCTTCGCGGCGAACTTGAACGTCCCGGCCGGGACGTCGGAGCCGTTGGCCACGGCCGCCGCCGGTCCCGCGGTGGCGAGACCGGCGGCCAGCGTCAAAAGGGCAGCGGAAAGCACAGCGCGAACGCGCATCGGTGAATCCCCCTTCGTGCACCGGCTCCGAAGGCCGGTGATCACTTTCGAGGGTAGTGATGGTGCTCCGCGGGAAAAGACGCCGTTCAGCCCAAGTGCTGCAGAACCTAGTTCACGCCGACGAGGTCCACCACGAAGATCAGGGTCTCGCCCGGCTTGATGACGCCGCCCGCGCCGCGGTCGCCGTAGGCCAGGTGCGGCGGGATGACGAGCTTGCGGCGGCCACCGATCTTCATGCCCGCGACACCCTGGTCCCAGCCGGAGATGACCTGGCCGGCACCCAGGCCGAAGCGCAGCGGCTCGCCGCGGTTCCAGGACGCGTCGAACTCCTCGCCGGTCGAGTGCGAGACACCGACGTAGTGCACGGTGACGGTCTTGCCCGACGTGGCTTCCGTGCCGTCACCGACCGTGATGTCGGTGATCTCGAGGTCGGCCGGAGGGTTGCCCTCGGGGCGGTCGATCTGGGGCTTTTCCAAGGTCATGGCACTCACCGTACCCACGCGCGCGAGGCTGCGCCGTTCGGACTACGTCCAAGGGCTGAAAAACGCGAAAAGTCTTCACACTTCAGCTACTGCTCGGTAGCGTGCGCTTCGTCACTCTTCTGACTGAGGGGAGCCCGGCATGCGACGTGGCATCCGCGCCCTGACCTTGACGGCTTTGGGGGCCCTCGTGGCCGGACTCACCCAGGTCGCCGTCACCGCTCCGGCCGCGCAGGCGGCCGCGTCTCCCGACGACTACTGCGGCGGGCAGTGCGGCGACATCCTGCCGCCCGGCGAGAACGGCAACGCCACCCTCGCCGACATCCTGGCGCACAAGGTGCTCGGCACCCGCCCGGCGCACGCTTCCGACCAGCTCGGGAAGTACTCGTCGCTGGCCAACGGCTACCAGACGCTGACCACCGGCACCATCAACCAGTACTTCAACGACTCGTCGTTCGGCGTCGCCGCCGACCAGGTCGCGAGCACGACCAAGCCGCGCTCGGACGTGACGATCGTGCGGGACAAGGCCCTCGGCGTCCCGCACATCACCGGGACCACCCGGTCCGGCACCGAGTTCGGCGCCGGCTACGCGGCCGCGCAGGACCGGCTGTGGCTGATGGACGTCCTGCGCCACGCGGCGCGCGGCCAGGTCACCCCGTTCGCCGGCGGCGCGGAGGCCAACCGCGAGCTGGAGCAGCAGTTCTTCTCGAACGCGCCGTACACCGAAGCCGAGCTGCAGCAGCAGATCGACCACGTCGCGAGCAGCGGCCCGCGCGGCGCGCAGGGTCTCGCCGACGCGCAGGCCTACGTCGACGGCATCAACAAGTACATCAGCGACTCCTACAACGGCCGGTACTTCCCGGGGGAGTACGTGCTGACCGGGCACGTCGACTCGATCACCAACGCCGGGTCGATCGACCCGTTCAAGCTGACCGACCTGGTCGCGCTCGCCTCGCTGGTCGGCGCCGAGTTCGGCGCGGGCGGCGGTGGCGAGGTGCAGAACGCCATCGCGAAGCTCGCGATGCAGGAGAAGTACGGCGTCGTCCAGGGCGAGAAGGTGTGGCAGAGCCTCCGCTCGGAGGACGACCCCGAAGCCGTCAAGACGCTGCACGACGGCCAGACCTTCCCGTACGGCAAGACGCCGGCCAACCCCGTCGGCCAGGCCCTGCCGGACAAGGGCTCGGTGACCGGGCAGCAGCTGGTGTTCGACAAGACCGGCTCGGCTTCGACCGCGACTCCGTCCACTGTGGACGTCGCCGCCCCCGCCGAGCAGGAGCCCGCCCGCGGGATGTTCGACAACGGCGTGCTGCCGGGGAACATGCTGAGCGAGAAGCACGGCATGTCGAACGCGCTGGTCGTGTCCGGCTCGAAGACCGCCAGCGGCCACCCGGTCGCGGTGTTCGGCCCGCAGACCGGCTACTTCGCCCCGCAGCTGCTCCTGCTGCAGGAGCTGCAGGGTCCGGGCATCAGCGCGCGCGGCGCCGCCTTCGCCGGGCTGAGCATGTACGTGCTCCTCGGCCGCGGCCAGGACTACTCGTGGAGCGCGACGACGTCGGCGCAGGACATCATCGACACCTACGCGCTGACGCTGTGCGACCCGAGCGGCAAGGCGCCGACGAAGGACTCGAACTACTACACCTGGCAAGGCCAGTGCATCCCGATGGACACCGTCGAGGTCAAGAACGCCTGGAAGCCGACCGTGGCCGACGGGACCGCGGCGGGTTCGTACACCTTGCGCAGCTACCGGACCAAGTACGGACCGGTGCAGAGCCGGGCGACCGTCGGCGGCAAACCGGTGGCGTACGCGGCGCTGCGCTCGTCCTACTTCCACGAGGTCGACTCGCTGATCGGCTTCCAGGAGCTGAACGACCCGGGCTTCGTGAAGTCCGCCGCCGACTTCCAGAAGGCCGCGGCCGACATCAACTACACGTTCAACTGGTTCTACGCCGACTCGAAGGACATCGCCTACTTCAACTCGGGCAGCAACCCGTCTCGGCAGTCCGATGTGGACCCGAACATGCCGGTCTGGGGCGACCAGGGCCACGACTGGATCGGCTGGAACCCCAGCGGGAACCAGGCGACCTACACGCCGGCGTCGCAGCACCCGCAGTCGGTCAACCAGGACTACTACGTCAGCTGGAACAACGCGCAGGCCAACGGCTACGCGGCCGCCGGTGCGGACAAGTCCGCCGTGCACCGCGTCGACCTGCTCGACTCGCGCGTCAAGCAGCTGATCTCCAGCGGCACCAAGGTCACCCGGGTCAACCTGACCCAGGCCATGGAGTCGGCGGCGCTGGCCGACCTGCGTGCCGAGCGCGTCCTGCCGCTGCTGCTGCAGGTGCTCGACAAGACGCCGACCACCGGCGCGGCCGCCGACGCCGAGGCGAAGCTCAAGACGTGGCTCGCGAACGGACAGCAGCGCAAGGAGACGTCGCCGGGCAGCAAGGCGTACTCCGACGCCGACGCGATCCGCATCTTCGACGCCTGGTGGCCGCTGCTCGTCCAGGCCGAGTTCAAGCCGGGCCTGGGCGACGACGCCTACAACGCGATGACCGGCGTGCTGGGCATCAACGAAAGCCCGTCCGGGTGGCAGAACGGCAACGGCCAGCACACCGGCCAGCCCCACAAGGGTTCCTCGTTCCAGTTCGGCTGGTGGGGCTACGTCAGCAAGGACATCCGGCAGGTGCTCGGCCAGCCGGTGGCCGGCCCGCTCGCCCAGACGTTCTGCGGCGGCGGGAACGTCACGACGTGCCGCCAGGCGCTCGTCGACTCGCTGACCACGGCCGCCGGCCAGGCCGCCAACACCGTGTACCCCGGTGACGGCAGCTGCTCCGCGGGCGACCAGTGGTGCGCCGACACGATCGTCCACAACCCGCTGGGCGGCATCACGCAGGACAAGATCAGCTGGCAGAACCGCCCGACGTTCCAGCAGGTCGTCGAGTACACCGCGCACCGCGGGGACAACATCGCGAACCTCGCGCCGGGGAAGACGGTCAGCGCCACGAGCGCCGAGACCGGTTTCTACAACTCGCCGGCGTCGAACGCGATCGACGGGAACGCCTCGACCCGCTGGGCCAGCGACTGGAGCGACGACCAGGCGATCACCGTCGACCTCGGTTCGGTGCAGCAGGTCTCGCGGGTGCTCCTGAGCTGGGAAGCCGCGTACGGGAGGGGTTACAAGATCCAGACCTCGCCCGACGCGGTGAACTGGACGGACGCGGCCGTGGTCACCGACGGCGACGGCGGGCAGGACAACGTCTCGTTCGCCCCGACGTCGGCGAGGTTCGTGAAGATGCAGGGCGTCCAGCGCGGCACGAAGTACGGCTACTCGCTGTACGAGTTCGAGGTGTACGCCCACTGAGCAGGCCGGGCCGCCCGTGGACGCGCGGGCGGCCCGGCCACCCCACCGGTGCGCGGTTACCGTGAGGCGCATGGACGACTGGACGCCCCGCACCAAGGCGATCGCCGCCGGCCGGCCGCACGGCCCCGGCGAGCCGCTGAACACCCCGCTCGTCGCCACCAGCACGTACCGGGCCGGCGGCGACTCCGTCTACGCGCGCGGTGACGGGACGCCGACCTGGCACGCCCTGGAAGAGGCCGTCGGCGCGCTGGAGGGCGGGCACGCGACGGCGTTCGCGTCCGGTGTCGCCACCCTGTCCGCGGTGCTGGACCTGCTGCCGGTCGGGTCGCGGGTGGTCGTGCCGACGTTCAGCTACGCCGTGACGCGCGGGGTGCTCGCCCACGCGCAGAAGCTCGGCAAGCTCGCCGTCACCGAGCTCGACCCGACCGACACCGCCGCCTGGGTCGCCGAGGCCGCGACGTCCGACCTGGTCTGGCTCGAGTCGCCGACCAACCCCACCCTCGACGTGATGGACATCGAGACCATCGCCGCCGCCGCGCGCGGCCGGGTCGTCGTCGACAACACCTTCGCGACGCCGTTGCAGCAGCGGCCCCTCGAACTCGGTGCCGACGTCGTCGTGCACAGCGCGACCAAGCTGATCGGCGGGCACTCCGACCTGCTGCTGGGCATCACCGTGGCCAAGGACCCGGCGGTCGCCGAAGAGCTGCGGGGTGCGCGGACCCGCGTCGGCTCGACGCCGGGCGCGCTCGAGGCGTGGCTCGCGTTGCGCGGGCTGCGGACCATGCCGGTCCGGCTGGCCGAGCAGTCCCGCACCGCCGCGCTGCTGGCTTCGCGGCTCGGCGAGCATCCTGCGGTGCAGCGTGTGCGCTACCCGGGCTTCGGGATGATGGTGTCCTTCGACCTCGCCGACGCCGAGACGGCCGACCGGTTCTGCGCGGCGGTCCGGCTGATCGTGTCGGCGACCAGCCTCGGCGGCGTCGAAAGCCTGGTCGAACGGCGGGCCTGGCTGCCGGGCGAGGAGCGCGTCCCGGCGGGGCTCGTCCGGTTCAGCGTCGGCCTCGAAGACCCGGACGACCTGTGGCGGGACCTGAACAGCGCGTTACCGCGGTAACGCCGGTCGGCGGATCGTCGATAGTCGCGGCATCGCAGATCAACAGCCGTTGGGAGTCTCTCGTGGGTAGAAAGCTGCACCGGGTCGCGGGCGTCGTTTCCGCGGCGGCCCTCGCCACCTTCGTCGCGACTCCGGCCGCGCTGGCGGAGGAGACGGGCACCACCGCCCCCGAGACGACCACCACGACGTCCAGCGCGGAGACCACGACCACCACGGCTCCGACCACGACGGAGACCACGACTCCGGTCACGACCACCGAGACCACGTCGATCGCCCCGACCACCGACGTCACGAAGACCTCGACGCCGGAGACCACCTCCACGACCTCGGCGACCACGCCGCCGCCGGACGACGGCTACCAGGACAACACCGGCGCGGGCGTCGTCGGCGTCGGCGGCGAAGGCAGCCTGACCATCAACTGCGCGGCCGGAGCGCCGGGCAACGTGGCGACCCAGTACCTGAGCGTCACCGGCGGCCCGGACCAGGACGGGGCCGACGGCCGGATCTGGCACTACTCCGTGCGCGTCGACCAGCTGCCGCCGGGCACGACCACCGGCAAGTTCAGCTGGACCTGCGCGGGCGTCGAGGGCGACGGCACCGTCGTGTTCGAGCAGGCGCCGCCGCCCGAAAGCAGCACCACGAACCCGCCGACCAGCGACACCACGACCAGCGTGCCGTCGAGCACCGCGCCCGTCACCACGGCGACGTCGACCACGGCCGCTGCTCCCGGCAACGCCGCGCCGGAGGCCCAGGTCAAGGTCGCGCCCAAGGGCGGGATCGAGACGGGCTTCGGCGGCACGGCCTGGTGACCGCCCGGCGGGCGGTCGTCGCGGTCGCCCTCGCGCTGACGCTGGCCGGCTGCGGCTCCGCGACGGAACCGCCCAAGGCGGCCGCGCCGGTGCCGTCGTCGGTCCCGGTGACCGCGCCGTTCAAGGGCCTGCGGCCGACCTCGGTGCGGATCCCCAAGATCGGCGCCGACTCCAGCCTGATCTCGGTGGGCCTCAAGACCGACGGCTCGATTTCCGTGCCGTCGGTCCACCAGCCCCTGCAGGCCGCCTGGTACCAGCTCTCGCCGGTGCCCGGTGACGTCGGCCCGGCGGTCGTGCTCGGCCACGTCGACGGCGACAAGAAGCCCGGCATCTTCTACAAGCTCAAGGACCTCGCGCCCGGCGACGAGGTCGACATCGACCGCAGCGACGGCAAGAAGCTGAAGTTCGTCGTCGACCGCGTCACGCAGGTCCCGAAGGACACGTTCCCGCGCGACGCCGTCTACGGCAACAGCGCCAAGCCGGAGTTGCGCCTGATCACCTGTGGTGGCGTGTTCGACCACGCCGCGCACAGCTACAAGGACAACATCGTGGTCTACGCGAACCTAGCCAACGCCTGAGCCCGGGTACGGGTATTCGGGCTTGAGATCGGTTCCCGGGCACACCCAGCGGCGCATGCCCGCGTCGCAGACCGCGTACCCCCAGTTGATCAGGTTGTCCTGCACCTTTTCGGACATCCGGCTCAGCCGCGTCTTCGTCTCGGCCAGCGCGCGGGTCCGGTCGACTGGCGCGGGCAGCGCGTCGGGCAGCTCGAAGTGCGTGATGTCGCTGTAGGTCGCCCAGTACGTGCCCGCGAACTGTTTGTCCTCATAGGACTTCAGCAGCGAGCCGGTGCGCAGCTCGCGGACCTGGTTGTCCATCACGGTCAGCACGCGGAACAGCTGCATCGGCCAGTTGTGGTGCGGCTTTTCCTCGTGCTTCATCTTCTTGCCCGCGTCGCTGACCAGGACGGTCGCGCGCTGGTTCTCGATCGGGTCGAGGCCGAGGTTGTCGTACACGCCGGCGTCGCTGAGCACGATCTTGCGGTCCGGCCGGCGCGGATCCGGGATCACCACCGGGGAAAGCAGCGGCGGGAAGGCCGAGGACGCGGCGACCGCCGTCGCCAGCGGGACCTGGCCGTGCGGGCCGGGCTGGCGGAAGAACCACCAGAGCGAGCCGTCCTGCAGGCTGGTCGCGGTGAACACGAAGTTCGGCCCGGCCGGGTCGAGGTCCGCGAGGCGGCAGTCGCCGAAGAGGTGCTTCGCGTATCGGCGCGCCAGTTCCTCGCCCGCGCTGCGCCACGGCATGAACATCGTCTTCAGCGTCACCGGGACGTCGAGGTTGGTGCGCGCGAGTTTCCGCAGCGGCTGCACGACTTCCTTGCCGAAGTTCTCCGCGACGCCGTCGTCGCCGAAGTACAGCTTGTGCCACGCGTGCGCGAGCACCCCGGCCGCGATCGACCCGCCCGACACGCTGGAGACGGTGGTCAGCTTCGGCAGCCAGCCGAGTTCGTTGAGCCGCCAGAGCGCCCCCGCGTGGAAGAGCATCGCCCGATAGCCACCGCCGGACAGCGCGAGCCCGACCCCGTCCCGTTTCGCCGCGTCCACGCCGCCGAGTCTAGGACCGCAGCAGCGGCGCGAGCAGCGGGCGCTGTTCGGCGGGGACGTATTCGGCGTAGTTGTCGTACAACGCCTGTTTGGCCAGGTGTGCCGCGCCGGCGCCGTCGGCCGACCGGATCGCGGCGAGCACTTCGGCGTGGTGCGACAGCCACGCGCGCATCAGCGACGTCCGGTTGCTGGCGTGCTCCAGCTTGTCCTCGATGAGTTCCAGCACGACCCCGCGCACGACTTCTTCGCTGATGACGAGCAGGGGGTTGCGCGAGATGCGCGCGATGACTTCGTGGAACTCGACATCCGCGCGGCTGAACTCCGCGTAGCCGTGCGAGACGCCTTCGCGCATCGCCTCCAGCGCCGCGTCGAGGCCGGTCAGGTCGTCGTCGGTGCGCAGCTCGGCGGCGAGCAGGTGGGCCGAGCCGTCGAGGATCATCCGGAACTGCAGGAGCTCGGCGAGCCCGACGTGGTCGGCGCGCGCGAGCCGGTGCATCGACCGGTGCAACGCGGCGGGGGACGCGGCCAGCACCTCCGGCCCGCGCGGGTCGCCGGGACGCGACCGGACCATCTCGGCAGCCTGCAAAACCCTCAGCGCTTCGCGGACCGTAGACCGGCCGACACCGAACTGCGTCATCAGCTCGCGCTCGCTGGGCAGGCGTTCGCCGGGCTTGAGCGCGCCGCTGATCACGGCCTGCTCGATCTGCTCGACGACCCGCTCGTACGCGCGGACCGGAGCCACCGGTTCGAACCGCATCCCTTGACCTCGACGTCCGTCGCGTGCAGGCTACTGGTCAGACCAGTGTACCTACCTGGAGGCCAGATGAAAGCCCGGATTCCCGTGCTGGCAGCGGCGCTGCTGCTCGTGGTGTCCGGCTGCTCGGCGGGCTCGTCCGCGAGCGTTTCCGCTGGTCCGGACACGCTTTCCGTCGGCTTCACGGCGGAGCCGGCGAACTTCGACTTCACCCGCACGGACGGCGCCGCCATCCCGCAGGCGCTGCTCTACAACGTCTACGAAGGCCTGGTGAAGCTCGACTCGCAGGGCAAAGTCGTGCCGCTGCTCGCGAAGTCGTGGACGATCAGCCCGGACCGGAAGACCTACGACTTCCAGCTGCAGCCGGGCGTCAAGTTCAGCAACGGCGCGCCCTTCACCGCCGAGGACGTCAAGTTCTCGCTGCTGCGCGTGAAGACCGACTGGACGATCTCGATCAAGTCCACGATGGACGTCGTCGACCACGTCGACGTCGTGGCGCCGGACCACGCGCGGGTCGTGCTCTCCAAGCCGTCCAACGGCTGGCTGTTCAGCCTCACCAGCCGGCTCGGCGCGATGTTCAGCCCGACCGGCGTCGCCGATCTCGCGAACAAGCCGGTCGGCACCGGGCCGTACGTCGTGGCGGCGCGCAAGCGCGGCGACTCGGTGGTGATCAAGGCGAATCCCGGCTACTGGGGCCGGAAACCGGCGTACCAGACGGTGGTCCTCAAGTACATCAAGGACCCGACCGCGCTGAACAACGCGCTCTACAGCAACGGCATCGACGTCATCTCCGCCATCACCGCGCCCGACTCGATCCCGCAGTTCCAGGCCGACGACCGGTTCCAGGTCGTCCAGGGCACGTCGAACAGCGAGGTCACGCTCGCCATGAACAACCAGCGGGCGCCGCTGAACGACGTCCGCGTGCGCCAGGCGCTGACGTACGCGATCGACCGGAAGGCGTTGCTGGACACGGCGTGGGCGGGCCGCGGCACGCTGATCGGCAGCATGGTCCCGCCGACCGACCCCTGGTACGAGGACCTCTCGAACGTCTACCCGTTCGAGCCCGCGAAGGCGAAAGCGCTGCTGACGGAAGCGCACGCGACGAACCTGAACCTGCGCCTGCGGATCCCGAACCTGCCGTACGCGGTGTCGGCCGCGCAGGTCGTCCAGTCGCAGATGGCCGACGTCGGCGTGCGGACCACGATCGAACCGCTCGACTTCCCCGCAGTCTGGCTGAAGCAGGTGTTCACCGACCACGACTACGACCTGTCGATCATCCAGCACGTCGAAGCCCGCGACATCACGACGTTCGGGAAGCCGAAGTACTACTGGGGTTACGACAGCAAACGCGTCCAGCAGCTGCTCGCCGAAGCCGACAGCGGGACGCCGGAGCAGCAGGTCGCGGACATGAAGCAGGTGGCGCGGCAGATCAACACCGACGCCGCCGCGGACTGGCTGTTCCTGTTCCCCAACGTCATTGTCGCGAAGGCGAAGGTCGGCGGGTTCGTGCAGAACCAGGTCAGCGAGTCGTTCGACCTCACCGGATTGGCGCCGCGATGACGGCCAGGGTGCTGCGCCGGGTGGCGATCTTCGTGGTCAGCGTGCTGGTCGCGTCGATCGTGGTGTTCCTCTTCATGGCCGTGCTGCCGGGCGATCCGGCGCAGGTCGCGCTCGGCGTCAACGCGACACCGGAGCTGCTCGCCAAGACGCGCGCGGAGTTCGGCATCGACCGCCCGCTCGTCACGCAGTACTTCGACTGGATCGGCGGCGTGCTGCACGGCGACTTCGGCCGCTCGTACGTGACGCGCGATTCGATCGGCCCGCAGCTGCTCGACCGCCTCGGCGTAACGCTCTGGCTGGTCGGCGCGGGGATGCTGGTGGCGCTGGTGATCGCGGTTCCCGCGGGCACGTTCGCCGCCGTGAAGCACCGGAAGGCGGCCGGCGCGGGTGTTTCCGGGCTGTCGCAGATCGGCGTCGCGATCCCCGCGTTCCTCGCCGGGATCATCCTCGTGCAGATCTTCGCCGTGCAGCTGCGCTGGCTGCCGTCGGGCGGGTGGACACCGCCGGACCAGGACTTCGGTGAGTTCCTCCGCGGATTGGTTCTTCCGGCGCTGTCGCTCGGTTTGGTGCAGGGCGCGGTGCTCACGCGCTATGTCCGCTCGGCGGTCCTGGACACGCTGGGCCAGGACTACCTGCGCACCGCGCGGTCCAAGGGCTTGCGGCCGGGACAGGCGCTGGTGCGCCACGGGCTCCGGAACGCCTCGGTCCCCGTCGTGACGGTCTTGGGGCTGCAGCTGGCGACCCTGCTGATCGGCGCGGTCGTCGTCGAGCGCGTGTTCGTGCTGCCGGGCCTGGGTTCGATGCTGCTCGACGCCGTCGCCTCCCGCGACCTGCTGACCGTGCAGGGAATCGTGCTGGTGCTGGTCGTCGGCGTGCTGCTGGTCAACTTCGTCGTCGACGTCCTCTACACCGTGCTCGACCCGCGATTGCGAGGTTCGTGATGCGCAATCTGGTGCTGGGCGCGGTGCTCGTCGGCCTGGTCGTGCTGGCCGCGCTGCTGTCGTTCTTCTGGACGCCGTTCGACCCGGTGAAGGTCGACGCCACCCACCGGCTGCTCGACGCCGGCGCGGCGCACTGGTTCGGCACCGACAAGTTCGGCCGCGACCTGCTGAGCCAGATCATGGTCGGCGCCCGGACGACGTTGTACGTCGGTGTGGTCGCCGTCGGGATCGCCGCGGTGATCGGCACGCCGCTGGGCATCCTCGCCGGGATGTCGCCGCGGTGGCTCGGCGAGTTCGTCATGCGGGTCAACGACCTCGTGCTCGCGTTCCCCGCGTTGCTGCTGGCCATCATGTTCGGCGCGGTGTTCGGGGCCGACACGCTGACCGCGATGGTCGCGATCGGCATCGCGACGATCCCTTCGTTCGCGCGGATCGCCCGGTCCGGGACGCTGCAGGTGATGAGCACCGAGTTCGTGCTCGCCGCCCGCGCCGGCGGCCGGTCTCGCCTCACGATCGCGGTGCGGCACGTGCTGCCGAACATCTCGGGACTTTTGATCGTGCAGGCGTCGGTGTCGTTCGCGATCGCGGTGCTGGCCGAGGCGGCGCTGTCGTTCCTCGGCTTCGGCACGCGGCCGCCGACGCCGTCGTGGGGCCGGATGCTGCAGGAGTCCCAGGAACTGCTGACCGTGCACCCACGGCTCGCGCTCGTGCCGGGCATCGCGATCGCCGTGGCCGTCCTCGGGTTCAACCTCCTCGGCGACGGCCTGCGCGACCGCCTGGACCCCCGATTGGCGGCGAAGGTATGACGCTTTCGGTTTCCGGGCTGCGGGTCCGTGAGCTGGTCAAGGACGTCTCCTTCGAGATCGGCGCGGGTGAGCGCGTCGGCCTGATCGGCGAGTCCGGGTCCGGGAAGTCGTTGACGGCGTTGTCGATCATGGGCTTGCTGCCCGAGGAGCTCCGCGCGTCCGGGTCGGTGCGCCTCGGCGACCGCGAGCTGCTCGGGATGTCCGAAAAGGACTTGTCGCGGCTGCGCGGGAACGAACTGGCCATGGTGTTCCAGGAGCCGATGACGGCGTTGAACCCGGCCATGCGCGTCGGCCGCCAGGTCACCGAACCCGGCCGCGTCCACGGCCGCCGGCACCGCGCCGACGACCTGCTGTCCGCGGTGGGCTTGGCGGGCACGGCCCGCGCGTATCCGCACCAGCTGTCCGGCGGGCAGCGGCAACGAGTGGTGCTGGCGATGGCGCTGGCCAACGAGCCGTCGCTGCTGATCTGCGACGAGCCGACGACCGCGCTCGACGTCACCGTGCAGGCCCAGATCCTGTCGCTCATCAAGACGTCCTTGCCCGCCGAGAGCGCGTTGCTGTTCATCACGCACGACCTCGCGGTGGTCGCGTCGGTGTGCGAACGCGTGCTCGTGATGCTGGACGGCGAGATCGTCGAAGCGGGCTCGACGCGCGAAGTCCTGACGGCGCCTTCGCATGCCTACACGCGGAAGCTGCTGGCCGCCTCGGACCTGGAGGCCCGCCGATGATCATCGAAGTCCGCGACCTCGAACGCCGGTACGCCCGCCGGGACGTCCACGCGCTGCGCGGCGTCAGCTTCGACGTCGAGGCGGGGCAGCGGTTCGGCATCGTCGGCGAGTCCGGTTCGGGGAAGTCGACGCTGGTCCGGCTGCTGGCCGCGCTCGACAAGCCGACCGCCGGCACGGTCTCGTTCCAAGGCCGGCGCATCGACAACCTGCCCGAACGCAAGCTCGGCTTCCTGCGTTCCGAGCTGCAGATCGTCTTCCAGGACCCGATGGGCTCGCTCGATCCGCGGATGCGCGTGCGGGACATCGTTTCCGAGCCGCTCGGCCACCGCGAGCCCGATCGCGTCGCCGAGCTGCTGGCCGCGGTCGGCCTGCCCGCCGACGCCGCGCAGCGGTACCCGCACCAGTTCTCCGGCGGCCAGCGGCAGCGGATCTCGATCGCCCGCGCGCTGGCGCCGAACCCGAGCGTGCTGATCGCGGACGAGCCGGTCAGCGCCCTCGACGTGTCGGTGCGCGGCCAGATCCTCGACCTCCTCGCATCGCTGGTGGATCAGTTCGCGCTGACGCTCGTCTTCGTGTCGCACGACCTCGGTGTCGTCCGGCACGTCTGCGACCGGGTCGCGGTGATGCGCCGCGGCGAGATCGTCGAGCTCGGCGACGTGGCGCAGGTCTACGACGCGCCGCGGCACGAATACACGCGGGAGCTGCTCGAAGCCGCGCCGAACCTGCGCGCGGAGCTGGCCCGGTTGAGCGGAGGTGACGATGCCTGACCACCCCGAAGGACTCCCGATCGGCACCGGCTGGGTGTCCACTGTGGACGTCGAAGAAATCGTTTTCCCCTACGAAGGGAGCGTCATCGGCACCGCGCCGGTCGGGACTCCGGAGCTGGCTGCTCGCGCTGTCGACGAAGCTGTCGCCGTTGCGCGCGAAGTGGCTTCGCTGCCTTCGCGAGTGCGGCGCTCGTTGCTGAACGACGTCGCCGCGGCGCTTTCCGAGCGTCGCGCGGAGTTCGAGGACCTGCTCGTGCTGGAGACCGGCAAGCCGCTGGTCGACTGCCGCGTCGAGGTCGCGCGCACGATCGTCACCTGGGAAGCCGCGGCAGAAGAGGTGTCCCGGCTGCACGGCGAGACCGTGCCGCTGGACCTCCTGCCGTCGGGCGACGGACTGGTCGGGTTCTGGAAGCGCAAGCCGATCGGCGTGGTCGTCGGCATCGCGGGCTTCAACTACCCGCTGCTGCTGGCGTCGCACAAGATCGCCCCCGCGATCGCCGCCGGCTGCCCGGTGATCGTCAAGCCCGCGCCGCAGACGCCGCTGGCCACGCTGTGGCTGGTGCACCTGGTCCGGCAGCTCGCCCCGCTGCCGGCGATGGTCCAGCTGGTCACCGGCGACGCGGCCGTGGGCGCCGCGCTGACGACCGACCGCCGGATCGGCGCGGTGTCGTTCACCGGCTCGGCCGCGGTCGGCCACCGCATCGCCCGCGACGCCGCTCCGACGAAGACGCTGCTGGAGCTGGGTTCGAACGCGGCGCTCGTCGTCGCTGAGGACGCCGACCTCGACGCCGCCGTCGACGCCGTGCTGCGCGGCGGCTTCTACGCCTCCGGCCAGGCGTGCATCTCGGTGCAGCGGGTCCTGGTCGTCGCGCCGGTCGCCGAGGAGTTCACCGAACGGCTGCTGGCCCGGCTCGACGAGGTCGTCGTCGGCGACCCGCGGGACGAGAAGACGCGGGTGTCCGCGCTGATCGACCCGGCTTCCACCGCCCGCGTCGCCGCGTGGATCGAGCAGTCCGGCGCTCGCCGGGTCGGCGGTGGGGTCGACGGCACCGTGCTGCGGCCGACCGTCCTGCTCGACGTCCCGGACGGTGTCGAGGCCTGGGACGAGGAGATCTTCGGCCCGGTCGTCTGCGTGCGCACGGTGTCCGATGTGGACGAAGCTTTCGCCGCGGTCAACGCGTCCCGCTACGGCTTGCACGCCAGCGTCTACAGCAAGTCGTTGAACACGGCGTTCCGCGCGCTCGACGAGCTGGAAGTCGGCGGCGTCGTCGTCAACGAGGTGCCCGGCTTCCGCTCGGACACCATGCCGTACGGCGGGGTGAAGGACTCCGGCATCGGCCGCGAAGGGCCGCGGTTCGCCGTCGAAGAGCTGACCGTCACGAGGATGGCGGTGCTGCGCCCGTGAACTACGAAAACCTGTTCCGGCTGGACGGCCGCCGGGCCGTGGTCCTCGGCGCGGGCGGCATCGGCCGCGAGGCCGCGCGAGCCCTGGCCGCGCACGGCGCCGACGTGGTCTGCGCCGACCGTGACCTCGAAGCCGCGCGCGAGGCCGGCGTCGGCGAGGCGTACGAGATCGACCTGCTCGCCCCGGGCGCGGTCGACCGGGCCGCGAGCGACCTCGGGCCGCTCGATGTCGTCGTGCTGACCGCCGCGATGAACGTCCGCAAGCGGTTGCTGGACTACACGCGGGAGGAGTTCGACCGCGTCATCGCGTTGAACCTCGGCGTCAGCTTCGAGGTAGTCCGCGTGTTCGGCGCCGACATGGTCGCGCGCGGGCGGGGGAGCATCATCGGCTTCTCGTCGATCCGCGGGACGACCGTCGAACCCGGCCAGGGCCCGTACGCGGCGACGAAAGCGGGGCTCGTCCAGCTGTTCCGCACGGCCGCGGCGGAGTTCGGCCCCGCCGGCGTACGGGTCAACGCGATCGCGCCCGGCGTCGTCGAGACCCCGCTGACCGCGCAGATCAAGGCGAACCCCGAGTGGTACGACGCGTATGCGACGAAGGGCGCGTTGGGCCGCTGGGCGCGTCCGGACGAGCTGGCCGGCGCCGTCGTGTACCTCGCTTCGGACGCTTCGTCGTTCGTGACCGGCTCCGTGCTGGCGGTCGACGGTGGCTGGACCGCCGTCGACGGCCGCTTCGAACCGCCTGCTTCCTGAGGAGCGTTCATGACCGAGCTGCCCGACCTGACCGCCGTCGAACTCGTCGCGCAGTACCGCGCGAAGACGCTCTCGCCGGTCGAGGTGACCGAAGCGGTACTCGCGCGCATCGAGGCGCGAGAGCCCGAGCTGCACGCGTTGTACGCGTACGACCCTTCGGCGGCCCGCGACGACGCGAAGGCGTCCGAAGCGCGCTGGGCGTCCTACGAACCACTGGGTCCGATCGACGGCGTCCCGCTGACGCTCAAGGAGAACATCGCGACCCGCGGCACGCCGGTCCCGCTGGGCACGGCCGCGACGGCGTTGACCCCGGCCGCCGAAGACGCGCCGGCGGCCGCGCGCGTCCGCGAGTCCGGCGGTGTCCTGCTGGCCAAGACGACCATGCCGGACTACGGGATGCTGACGTCCGGCCTCTCGAGCTTCCACGAGACCGCGCGGAACCCGTGGCTGACCTCGGCTTCGCCGGGCGGCTCGAGCGCGGGGGCGGGCGCGGCGGCCGCGGCGGGCTACGGCCCGCTGCACGTCGGCACGGACATCGGCGGCTCGATCCGGCTGCCCGCGGGCTGGTGCGGCCTGGCCGGGCTGAAGCCGAGCTTCGGCCGCGTGCCGGTCGACCCGCCGTTCCTCGGCCGGGTGGCGGGCCCGATGACCCGCACGGTCGCCGACACCGCGTTGCTGATGAGCGTGCTGTCGGCGCCCGACGCGCGTGACCACCTGAGCCTGCCGCCGGCGGAGCTGGACTGGGCTTCCCTGGACTCGTCATCGGACGGCCTGCGCGTCGGCCTGCACCTGGACCCCGGCGTCGGGCTCCCGGTCGACCCGGTCACGCTCGACGCGGTCACCGCGGCGGCGCGCGCCTTCGAGGCGGCGGGCGCGATCGTCGAGCCGGTCGAGCCGTTCCTGACCCGCGAAATGCTCGCCGGCCTGGACGTCTTCTGGCGCACGCGCGCGTGGTCGGACATGACGGCGTTGCCGGCGGACCGCCGCGCGAAGGTCCTGCCGTACATCGCGGACTGGGCCGCGGGCGGCGCGGAGGTGTCCGGAGTGGACGCCTACCGCGGCTTCGCCCAGATCGACGCGATCAGCGTCGCGACCCTGCGCGCGACGTCGGCGTATGACGTCGTGCTGTCGCCGACGTGCCCGGTAGCGGCCCCGCCGGCGGAGTGGGCGTCGCCGACGAACGACCCGGCGCGGCCGTTCGAGCACATCGCGTTCACGGTCCCGTACAACATGTCCGGCCAGCCGGCGGTCTCGCTGAACTGCGGCTACACCGACGACGGCCGCCCGATCGGGCTGCAGATCAGCGGCCGCCGCTTCGACGACCTCGGCGTCCTGCGCGCGGCGGCGGCGTACGAGCGGCTCCGCGGCCCGCAGCGGCCCTGGCCGATCGGGTAGGGAAGAAGTTCGGGTCCCGCGGCGAAGAGGTGGTGAAGCTGTCGCCGACGGGAAGGAACCCCATGACCGAGGCAGCCCCGGTGACCGGCATCGACCAGTTCACCGAGGTGCACGACCGCCACTTCGCCGAGATCTACCGCTACGTCGCCGGCCGGCTCGGCGCGCAGGTCGCGGAGGACGTCGCTGCCGAGACGTTCCTGGTGGCGTTCGACCGCCGCCGGACGTTCGACCCCGCCCGCGGCGAGCTGCGCGCCTGGCTGTTCGGCATCGCGACGAACCTGGTGTCGAGACACCGGCGGAAGGAAGCCCGCCACTACCGGGCCCTCTCGCGGCTCGACACGCCCCGGCCCCAGGAGGGACACGAAAACCGCGTCGTCGTGGCCGGGCAGCTGGGGAAAGCGCTGGCCCGGCTCACCTCGGGCGAGCGTGACGTGCTGTTGCTCGTCGCCCTCGCCGACCTCGGCTACGCCGAAGTGGCCCAGGCACTCGGCATCTCCCCGGGCACAGTCGGCTCCCGGCTGACGCGCGCCCGCAAGAAGCTCACCCCCGTTCTCGCTCCGGAGGCCACCGATGAATGACCTCGAGACCCTGCGCACGGCGCTCCTGCCTGACGAGCCGTCCCAGGACGTCGTCGACCGCAGCCGGCACCGGCTGCAGAACCGGATGCTCCGCCGCCGGCGGATCCGCCCGCTCGCGATCGGCGCCGGTCTCGTCGCCACCGCGGCGGTCGTCGCCGGGGTCGTGGTGGTGACCCGGCCCGCCGCCCCCGTCGAAACTCCGCCCCAGGCCGTGGCACCGGTCGAGACCGGTCCGGCGGTCCTGCTGGCCGCCGCCGAGGTCGCCGAGCACGCCCAGGTCGGCACCGGCAAGTACTGGCACTCGACGACGAAGGTCGGCAAGGAGACCTGGGAGTACTGGACCACCACCGACGGGCAGGAGTGGTACCGCGGCGAAAACACCCATGGCAAGGCCGAGATCATGCCTCGCCCGCGGCCCATCCGGATCAACGGCGACGACGACGTCACCCTCAGCACGATCTTGACGCTGCCCGCCGACCCGGCGGCCCTGCGCGACTGGCTCGCGGACGGGTTGACGCGGCACGGCGTTCCCGCGAACCAGCGGGACACGCTGGTGCTCCAGTCGTTGATCGACCTGGTCTCCGTCGTGCCGTCGCCCCCGGCGGTCCGGGCGGCGGCGTTCCGCGCGATCGCCGCGGACCCGGGCGTGCACGCGCTGGACGACCGGAGCGTGCGGCTGCCCGGCGGCGGCCGCCTGGTCGTCGACCCGGCGACCGGCCAGGTCGACGGCTCGTCGGTGTTCCTGGACGCGAACGGCAAACCGGTCCGAGACGCGAACGGGGACAAGTACGCCGTCAGTGGCGAATGGACGGACGAGCTGCCGAAGTGACCTCAGCCCTTGACGGCCTCGGCCAGCGCGAGCACCCGCCGCGCGTTGTCGACGTGCAGGTTCTCGATCATCCGGCCGTCCACGGTCACCACGCCGCGTCCCGCCGCGCGCGCCTCTTCGAAGGCCTCGATGATCCGCCGCGAGCGGTCGATCTCCGCCTCGGACGGGGCGAAGATCCGGTTGCACGGGTCGACCTGCGCCGGGTGGATGAGCGTCTTGCCGTCGAAGCCGTACTGCCGGCCCTGCTCGCACTCGGCTTCGAAGCCCTCGAGGTCCTTCACGTCGTTGTAGACGCCGTCGAGGATCACCTTGCCGGTAGCTCGCGCGGCCAGCAGGCACAGCGACAGCCCGCCGAGCAGCGGCCCGCGGCCCGGGACGAACTCCGCGTGCAGCTCCTTCGCCAGGTCGTTCGTGCCCATCACCAGCACGGTCAGCCGCTCGGACGCCGCCGCGATCTCCTCCGCGTGCAGCATCGCGACCGGCGTCTCGACCATCGCCCAGATCTTCGTGCGCTCCGGCGCCCCGCCGAGCTCCAGCGCGCGCTCGATGTTGTGCACCTCGGCCGCCGAGTTCACCTTCGGGACGACGACCGCGGCCGGGCCCGCCGACGCGGCCGCGCGCAGGTCGGCGTCGTGCCACTCGGTGTCCAGGCCGTTGACCCGGATGGTCACTTCGCGGGAACCGTAGTTGCCCACGGCCGCGCAGACGCGTTCGCGCGCGGCTTCCTTGGCGTCGGGGGAGACGGCGTCCTCGAGGTCGAGGATCAGCGCGTCCGCCGGGATCGTCTTGGCCTTCTCCAGCGCTCTTTCGTTCGCGCCGGGCATGTAGAGGACAGAGCGTCGGGGCGTGGTCATCCGAGGATCTCCTTGGTGGCGGCGTCGTAGGCGGCCGCGAGTTCGGGGTCGTCGGCCGCGAGGGCGTCGGCCAGTTCGGCGACCACGCGGCACTGCTTCACCGACGCGTCGTCCTGCATCTTCCCGTCGATCATCACCGCGCCCGTACCGTCGCCCATCTCGGCGATCACCCGGCGCGCCCAGGCCACATCGGACGGTGAAGGCGAGAACACCTTCTTCGCGATGTCGATCTGCACCGGGTGCAGGCTCCACGCGCCGACGCAGCCCAGCAGGAACGCGTTGCGGAACTGGTCCTCGCACGCGACGACGTCGCGGATGTCCCCGAAGGGCCCGTAGTACGGCAGGATCCCGTGCATCGCGCAGGCGTCCACCATCCGCGCGACCGTGTAGTGCCAGAGGTCCTGCTGGTAGGTCGTCCGGCCTTCGTTGAGGTCGTCGCCGGTCGGGTCGGTGCGCACGAGGTAGCCCGGGTGCCCGCCGCCGACGCGGGTCGTCTTCATCCGGCGGCTCGCGGCCAGGTCGGCCGGGCCGAGCGAGATGCCCTGCATGCGCGGGCTCGCGCCGGCGATCTCCTCCACGTTGGCCACGCCACTCGCCGTCTCCAGGATGGCGTGCACCAGCAACGGCTTCGTCAGGCCGGCGCGCGCCTCGAGCTGGGCCAGCAGCCGGTCGACGTAGTGGATGTCCTGCGCGCCCTCGACCTTCGGCACCATGATCACGTCGAGCTTGTCACCGATCTCGGTGACCAGCGTGACCAGGTCGTCGAGCACCCACGGCGAGTCGAGGCTGTTGACGCGCGTCCACAGCTGCGTCTTCCCGAAGTCGTTCGCCTTCGCGATCGAGACGAGCCCGGCGCGCGCGGCCTCCTTGCGGTCGGCGCGGACGGCGTCCTCGAGGTTCCCGAGCAGGACGTCGACCTTCTTCGCGATGTCCGGCACCTTGGCCGCCATCTTCTCGTTGCCCGGGTCGAAGAAGTGGATCATCCGGGACGGCGTCACCGGGATCTCCCGCACGGGAGCGGGCGCGCCCAGGGCGAGCGGGGCGAAGAAGTCCTTCGGGGAGCGCATCGGTCCTCCACGGCGACGACTAAGTGACTGATCGGTAACTTTAGTCGCGGGGCCGCGTCACCGCTGCGGCGCAAGTCACCGCCATGTGGGTGACGCCGGACAACCGCAGCTCAGCGGCCCGCGTCCACTGTGGATTTTCCCGGTATTGCGCCGAACGGGCTAGTCGGACCGGGTTTGCCGATTTCTGCCCCGGGTAGTCGGATGGCACCGTTCCGTAGTGCCACTCACCCCGCGATCACTCGGTTGGCCGCACCGTTCGACCGAAGTCGGATGACCGCCTACCGACCGGTCATCGACCGCTGGGCGCCGCCGATCGCAGCCACTCGCACTACCCGGCGACGCCGCGCCGCCGCGCTGTTAGACAGGTTGGGTGCCGGTTTCCCCCGGTCACGAAGCGGTGCAGGTTAGAAGGAGGCGGACTCGTGGCGGCTACACCTCAGAACACCGAGCGCTCGACGGTCGCCGGTGGCGCGAAGCGCAGCCGGTCGATGCCGAGCCGCGTGGTGCCGCCGATCGAGCTCCCCGCGAGCGTCGACGAGCTCGCCCGCGCCGCCGCGGCCCAGCTGGGCTGGAACGGCGTCGTCCTCCCCGAGATCACGATCCTCGGCCGCAAGGTCTGCGTGGTCGCCAAGCTCCGCACCGACGTGCACGCCGAACGCATCGCGATGGGTGCCGGCCCGGTGGCCGACCGCGCCACCGTCGACACCTGGACCTGGCCGGAGCTGGCCGGAACCGCCCCCGCCCCGGCCGCCGAGATCGTCGGCGTCCTGGCCGTCGCGCGCCACTGGCGCACCGCGATGGCCTCCGCGGTTCCGTTCGCCCGCTACGGCGAGGCCGCGATGGTGCTCCCGTCGCCGGCCGTCCTCACCGAGGACTACGTCGGCAACTGCCTCCCGCGGGCCCGCGCGTACGGCCTCGCGGTCGTGACGGCCGACCCGAACGCGGTCGTCGACCTCGACCTCGAGGGCCGCACCGAGCGCGTCGTGCTCGCCGAGGACCCGGTCTCCCGTCTGGTGAACGAGCTGGTCTACGACCACCTCCTGCGCACAGCCGAGGCGCCCGCTTCGCACTAGGGTCGACTCATGCGAGTCGTCATTGCAGGTGGACACGGTAAGATCGCGCTGCGGCTCGAGCGTTTGCTCGCCGCGCGCGGTGACGAAGCGATCGGGATCATCCGGAAACCCGCTCACGCGGGGGATCTCGAGGCCGCCGGCGCCCAGGGCGTCGTGCTGGACCTGGAGAACTCCGATGTGGACGCCGTCGCCGAAGTCCTGAAGGGGGCCGATGCCGCGATCTTCGCGGCCGGCGCCGGGCCGGGCAGCGGGCCCGCCCGCAAGGACACTGTGGACCGGGGCGCCGCGGTGCTGCTCGCCGAAGCGGCCGAGCGGGCCGGGGTCCGGCGGCACATCCAGGTCAGTTCGATGGGGACCGACAACCCGGACAACCCCGACGTCAGCGCGGACTTCCGCGTTTACCTGAAAGCCAAGCGCGCGGCGGAAGACGACCTCAAGGCCCGCGACCTCGACTGGACGATCCTCCGGCCCGGCCAGCTCACCGACGACCCCGGCACCGGCTCGGTCCTGCTGGCCGAGAAGACCGGTCGCGGTCAGGTGCCGCGCGACGACGTCGCCGCGGTGCTCGCCGCCCTGCTCGACGCGCCCGCGTCCGTGCGGCGCACCCTGGAACTGATTTCCGGCGAAACCGCGATCGACGAGGCGATTTCGGCACTGTGATCACCCAGGCATCGAGAGAAATCGCCGT
Organism: Amycolatopsis sp. NPDC101161; assembly: GCF_044768185.1. Lineage (NCBI taxonomy): Bacteria > Bacillati > Actinomycetota > Actinomycetes > Pseudonocardiales > Pseudonocardiaceae > Amycolatopsis > Amycolatopsis sp. NPDC101161. The sequence goes on along the minus strand of NZ_JBIWPI010000004.1, from coordinate 1,153,098 downwards.
CTTCAGCGGCAGCGCGCACCCCGAGCTGGCCGAGGAGATCTGCAAACACCTGGGCGTGCCGTTGCGTCCGGTCGAGATCCGGCGGTTCGCGAACGACTGCCTCGAGGTCCAGCTGCAGGCGAACTGCCGCGAGCGGGACGTCTTCATCATCCAGCCGCTGGTCAAGCCGGTGCAGGAGCACCTGGTCGAGCTGCTGCTGATGCTCGACGCGGCGCGCGGCGCGTCGGCGTCCCGCATCACCGCGGTCATGCCGCACTACTCGTACGCGCGCTCGGACAAGAAGGACGCGCCGCGCATCTCCATCGGCGGCCGCCTGGTCGCCGACCTGCTGACCACGGCGGGCGCGAACCGCGTCCTCGCGATGACGCTGCACTCGCCCCAGGTCCACGGCTTCTTCAGCGTCCCGGTCGACCACCTGCACGCGCTGCAGGAGCTGGCCAAGCACTTCCGTCAGTACGACCTCTCGCGCACCACGGTCGTCTCGCCCGACCTGGGCAACGCGAAGGAGGCGTCGCACTTCGCGCGGCTCCTCGGCGCCCAGGTCGCAGCCGGCGCTAAGGAGCGCTTCCCCGACGACCGCGTCCAGATCACGTCGGTCATCGGCGAGATCACCGGCCGCGACGTGATCGTGCTGGACGACGAGATCGCCAAGGGCAGCACGGTGCTCGAACTGCTGGACCGGCTGGCCGAGCTGAAGCCCCGCTCGATCCGGGTGGCGTGCACGCACGGCCTGTTCGCGGCGAACGCCATCGAGCGCATCGGCAGCCGCCCGGAGGTGCTGGAGATCGTCTGCACCAACACGGTCCCGGTCCCCGAAGAAGAGCGCACGGAGAAGCTGAAGATCCTCTCGATCGCCCCGGCGATGGCCGAAGCGATCCGCCGCATCCACAACGGCGAATCGGTGTCGGCGTTGTTCTAGGCCGGCCCGAGCACGCGGTCCAGGTAGGTGTTCGTGAAGACGCCGTTCGGGTCGGTTTCCTTGCGCACGCGCAGGAAGTCGTCGAAGTGCGGGTAGCGCGAGCGGAGGACGCCCGCGTCGAGGTCGTGCATCTTGCCCCAGTGCGGGCGGCCGCCGACCGCGCCGGCGATCTTCTCGAACGCGCTGAAGTACTCGCGGTACGGCATGCCGACGAACTGGTGGATGGCGATGTAGGCGGAGTCGCGGCCCTGCGCGGTCGACAGCCAGATGTCGTCGGCCGCCGCGACGCGCACCTCGACCGGGAACATCACCGGGTCCTTCAGCGTCGGCACTACCGCGCGTAGTTCGGCGAGCACGTCGAGCACTGATTCACGTGGAACAGCGTATTCCGTTTCAGTGAAACGGACATTGCGCGCCGTGACGAAGACGCGGTGGGAGACATCGCTGTACTCGCGCGCGGAGAGGACGTTCGACGCGAAGCTGCCGAGCGACGGCACGAGCCGCGGCATCAGCCGGCCGGTGCGGCAGAGTCCGCCGAACGCGACGTTCTCCATGATCCGGTAGTCCACGAACTCGCGGACCTTGCTCAGCGGCTCGGCCGTCTCGCACCGGTTGTTGCGCTTGACCAGCGCGTTCTTGCCATACGGGAACCAGTAGAACTCGAAGTGCTCGTTCTGGTCGGCGAAGTCGTGGAAGCCCTCGAGGACCTGCTCCAGCGGCTCCGGTCGTTCCTGCGCGCGCAAGTAGAAGGACTTTTCACAGCGCAGGGTCACGGTGGTGATCACGCCGAGCGCGCCGAGGCCGACGCGGGCGGCGGAGAAGAGGTCGGGCTTTTCGGCGGCCGAGCAGGTGACGACCGAGCCGTCCGCGAGGACGAGCTCCAGCGCGACGATCTGCGTGGCGATGCCGCCGAGCCGCGCGCCGGTGCCGTGCGTGCCGGTGGAAATCGCGCCGGCGATGGTCTGCGCGTCGATGTCGCCGAGGTTGGTCATGGCCAGCCCGAGCGCGTCGAGCTCGGCGTTGAGCTGCTTGAGCGTGGTGCCCGAGCGGACGGTGACGTGCCCGGCTTCCAGGTCGACGCGCTCGATGCCGGTCCAGTGGCGCAGGTCGAGCGCGTCGGAGTCGGCGACGGCGATCGCGGTGAACGAGTGCCCGCTGCCCCAGGGCCGCACGGTCCGGCCGGCCGCGGCGACACCTTCGACGGCCGCCGCGATCTCGGCCGCGCTGCGCGGCTGGTGAACGTGCTGCGGCGACGCGGACGCCGTGCCCGCCCAGTTGGTCCACCGGGTCATGCGCGCACCCTCCATCGGTCGAGTGCCCGAAACAGTATGTGAACGGTATTCGCGTTTCAAGCCTTCGTGTCGTACTTTAGACCTCGTGACCAGTGCGACGGTGTACGACTTGGCGACCAAGGACCTCGATCCACCCTTGGCCGTGGTCGACTTGGCGGCGTTCGACGCGAACGCCGACGACCTCCGCCGCCGCGCGGCGGGCAAGCCGATCCGGGTGGTCAGCAAGTCGGTCCGCTGCCGGGCGTTGCTGGAGCGCGTGCTCGCGATGCCGGGGTTCGAAGGCCTGATGTGCTACTCGCTGGCGGAAGCGATCTGGCACGCGGAGCTGGGCACGACCGATGACATCGTCGTCGCCTACCCGACGGCCGACCACGAGGCCCTGCGCCGCCTGGCCGCGTCCGAAACAGCCCGCGCGGCGATCACGATCATGGTGGATTCGCCGGCGCACCTGGACCTGGTCGACGCGGCCCTCGGCCACGGCCACCCGGAGATCCGGGTCTGTCTGGAGCTGGACGCGTCGTGGCGCCCCCTGCCGGGAGTCCACGTCGGCACGCGGCGGTCCCCGATCTTCACGCCTAAGCAGGCCGCAACGTTCGCGCAGCAAGTGTTGGCCCGCCCGGGTTTCCGCCTGGTGGGCGTGATGGCGTACGAGGGCCAGATAGCGGGCCTCGGCGACGCGGCGGGCGCGCGCCTGAACCAGCTGGTGATCGGCTGGATGCAGCGCCGTTCGGCGGCGGAGCTGAACCGCCGCCGCGGCGAGGCGGTCCGCGCGGTCCAGGCGGTGACGCCGCTGGAGTTCGTCAACGGCGGAGGCACCGGAAGCATCGAGTCAACGGGCGCGGACGCGGTGGTCACGGAGATCGCGGCGGGCTCGGGCTTGATCGGCCCGACGCTCTTCGACGGCTACACGAAGTTCAGCCCCCGCCCGGCAGCGCTGTTCGCGCTACCGGTGGTCCGCCGCCCCACGCGCAAGATCGCCACGCTGTTTTCGGGCGGCTACATCGCTTCGGGTCCAGCGGGGGATTCGCGAGTCCCGAAGCCGTACTTGCCGACGGGCTTGAAGCTGCTGGGCTTCGAAGGCGCGGGCGAAGTCCAGACGCCGGTTACGGGCCGAGCGGCGCGAAGCTTGCAGCTGGGCGACCGGGTGTGGTTGCGGCACGCGAAGGCGGGCGAGCTGGCCGAGCGGTTCACGCAGTACCACTTGGTGATGGGCGACCGGGTGGAGCGAACGGTCCCGACGTACCGGGGCGAGCACCAGAACTTCGGCTAGCGAACGAACTCGCCCTTCGCCGGAAGCCCCGACATCGAGCCGCCGCTCGACAGCCGCCCAGCCGACGACCGTGCCAACTCGGTGACCGCTGTCCCCACTTGATCCTCTTCCCGCCCCCCACAGCGCGCCGCCCCGCATCGGCGGGCATCCGAGGCGGCCGGCTGACTCGGGCGTCGAACTCCACCTTGCGCTCAGCGAGATGCCGCCGATCTCATCACCGTCGTCGACGTACGTGCGCGGCACCGGGTGGAACGAGCAGCCTTCGTAGATGCCGCTCAGCCGGATCCCGGCCGAGGCCGGGCGATCCCCCCCAACGGCGCCACCTTGCGCTCGTCCAGGCTCGAGGTCTGCAGCGGCCCCGTCCTCGGGCTCGTCCAGGTTCGCCTTAAGCCATGGTCGGCGTCTCGCCGGTCCGGCAGCCGATCGCCGCCTCCGAGACCAATGCCCATCCGACCCCCGCCGGCCGGGCCCACACGCAGCCCACCCTCCCCGGGGGAACCCCCACAGCCAGTCTATCGGCGCCCACCGACAGACCGGCCCAAAACACCCGAGTTGTCCACAGCTGTGCATACCTGTGGACAACTTCTGTGGACAGCTACGAACGCTCCCCGAATCGCGCCGCCAAATACCCCTTCACCACGTACTTCGCCTCGGCGACGATCTTCTCGTCCCCCCGAGGCTCCTTCCGGAACGCCAGCTTCAGCAGCGCGTCGGCCACTTCGTTGGCGATGCCGATCGCGAACCTCAGGTCCTCCACCGGCCGGTCCACCTGGGTGGCGACCAGGTCCGTCAGCGAATCCACGATCACCGCGTTGTTGTCGCGCGTCTCGTCCAGCAGCTGGCGGTCGATGATGTCGCCGAAGTGGACCTTCGAAAAGCCCGGAACCGTTCGGTGCATCTCCAGGTAGATGTCGAGGATCGAGTCCACGACGTCCCACCAGTGCTCCGGCCCCAGCTGCTTCAGGCGCTCGTTCACCGCGCCTACGAACCGCTCCAAATTCCGGGCCGTAAGCGCTTGCACGACCGCTCGCTTGTCCGGGAAGAACTGGTACAGCGAACCGACCGCCACGCCCGCTCGTTTGGCGATCAGGGTTGTCGTCAGTGCGTCGTAACCGAGTTCGTCGATCAGCGCCGCGCTCGCGTCGAGCATCTGCTCGACTCGCTTCGCGCTGCGCTGCTGGACCGGCTGACGGCGCAAGGGGGTGGCTTCTGCCGGCACCTTCGCGGCCTGGATGTCGGACACGGCACTCCTCCTCGTCTGATCTGGGACTTTATCGTGCCGACGGGCTTCCCCACGGACGAGTGAAGACCTAGTATATGAGAACTTTTCATGTTCACCCGTACGGGTGGCCTGACGAAGGGGTCAGCACCGGTGCAGAACCCGATCTTCCCGCCCGATTTCCTCTGGGGTGTCTCCACTTCGGCGTTCCAGATCGAAGGCGCCACCAGCGAAGGCGGGCGCGGACCGTCCATCTGGGACACATTCTCCGCGACCGAGGGCAAGATCGCCCGCGGGGAAAAAGCGAACGTAGCCGCCGATCACTACCACCGCTACCCCGAAGACATCGCGCTGATGGCGGAACTCGGCGTCGGCGCCTACCGGATGTCCATCGCCTGGCCGCGGATCCAGCCCACCGGCACCGGTGCGCCCAACCCCGACGGCCTCGGCTTCTACGACAAGCTCATCGACGCCGTCTGCGAGGCCGGCATCGCTCCCGTCGTCACGCTCTACCACTGGGACACCCCCCAGACGGTCGAAGACGACGGCGGCTGGCTCTCCCGCACGACCGCTGAGCGCTTCGCCGAGTACGCCCACATCCTCGGAGAACGCTTCGCCGACCGGGTGAAACTGTGGATTCCGCTCAACGAGCCCATGGTCATGTCCATCTTCGGCTACGGCATCGGCGAGTACGCACCCGGTCAGACGCTCCTGCTCGACGCCATCCCGACCGCGCACCACCAGAACCTCGCGCACGGTCTCGCCGTCCAAGCCCTTCGCGCGGCCGGCGCGACGAGCGTCGGCACCGCCAACAACCACTCGCCGATCTGGCCGGCCGACGAAGGTGACCACGACGCCGCCGAATGGCTCGACGCCCTGCTCAACCGCCTCTTCGCCGACCCCGTGCTGCTCGGCAGCTACCCCGAGCAGCTCCACGCGCACCTCCCCGCCGGGTTCGCCGACGACCTGCCGACCATCGCGCAGCCGCTCGACTTCTACGGCGTCAACTACTACGAGCCCCAAGGCGTCGCGAAGCCCGGGCCGGGCAACCCGCTGCCCTTCGAGCTCCGCCCGATCGAGGGCTACCCGATGACGACGAACGACTCGCCGATCGTCCCGCACGCCCTGCGCGAGCTGCTGCTCGACTTCCACCGGCGCTACCGCGACAAGCTGCCGCCCATCCAGATCACCGAAAACGGCTGCAGCTTCGCCGACGTCGTCGCCGAGGACGGCGGCGTGCACGACCCCGAGCGGATCGACTTCCTGCACAGCCACCTCGTCGCCGTGCGCGAGGCGATGGACGCCGGCGTCGATGTCCGGGGTTACTTCTGCTGGTCCCTGATGGACAATTTCGAGTGGTCCAAGGGCTACGCGCCGCGCTTCGGCCTGGTGCACGTCGATTACGAAACCCTCCGGCGCACGCCGAAGGACTCGTTCCACTGGTACCGGAAGCTGGTGCGCGATGAGCAGTGAGACGACCGAGGCGACCGGTGTGCCGGAAGCCCTCGCCGAGCCCGTGGTGCGGGTGCGGCCCGGCTGGATGAGCCTGCTGTTCTTCGCGAACATCGCGCTCTGGCTGGGCATCTACGCGCCGATCCAGGTGCTGCTGCCCCAGCAGGCCGAACTGCTCGACCAGGCGAACAAGGAGTTCGTCCTGGGCTTGGTGATGGGTGTCGGCGCGGTCGTCGCGCTGGTCGTCAACCCGGCCGTCGGGCTGCTGTCCGACCGGACGTGCTCGCGCTTCGGCCGCCGCCACCCGTGGACGGTGATCGGCGCCGCCGTCGCGACCGTCGGGCTGCTGGTGCTGGCGTTCGCGCCGAACGTCGCGATCCTGATCGTCGGCTGGTGCCTGGTGCAGGCGGGGCTCAACGGCATGCTCGCCACGCTGATGTCCGCCATCGCCGACCGCGTCCCGGTCGGGCAGCGCGCGCAGGTCGGCGGGCTCGTCGGGATCGCGCAGATGCTCGGCACGGTGCTCGGCGCGGTCGTGGTCGTCGTGATGCTCGGCATCGCCGGGATTCCACTGGCCTACGCGGTTTGCGCGGTCATCGTCGTCGCCGGCGCGGCGTTCTTCGTCCTCCGGACGCCGGACGCGCGCCTGCCGGTCGAGTTCCGGCCGTCGTCCCAGGTGGGCGAGGTCCTGCGCAACCTCTGGGTCTCGCCGCGGCGGCACCCGGACTTCGCGTGGGCCTGGTCGTGCCACTTCATGATCAACCTCGGCAACGCGTTCGGGACGCTCTACCTGCTCTTCTTCCTCAAGGACGCCGTGCACTACGACGACCCGGACACCGGCCTGCTCATCATGATGGGGCTCTACGGCGTCGCGCTCGTCATCGGCGCCGTGCTCGCCGGGCACTTCTCGGACAAGTCCGGACGGCGTAAGCCGTACGTCCTTGCGGCCTCCGGTGTCATGGCATTGGCCGCTTTGCTGCTGGTCGTCTGGCAGAGCTGGCCGGTCGCGCTCGCCGCGTCACCGCTGCTGGGCGTCGGCTTCGGTGCGTACATGGCGGTCGCGCTCGCGATGCTGACGCAGGTGCTCCCGACCGCGCAGGACCGCGCGAAGGACCTGGGCGTCATCAACATCGCGAACTCGCTGCCGCAGGTGGTCGCTCCGCTGCTGACGCCGCTGGTGCTGGCCTACCTGGGTGGGTATCCCGGCCTCTTCGCGGCTTCGGCCGTCGCGACGCTGCTGGCCGCGGTGCTCGTGCTGCGGGTGAAGGCGGTCCGTTAGAACTCGAAGTGGAACCGCGGGCCGGTGCCGGTCGGGGGAGGGGAGTGCAACGGCACCGGCCCGCGGAATTCGAGGGCCGCACAGCTTCGGATCAGCAGAGCGGCGGATCGTGTCGAGGCGAACCAGTGGTCCAGGCCTCTCGATGATCAATCTAGCGGGGGATTACCGCGTGGGCTAGGCCTAACGCGTATTTTTTTCGATTAATCGCGGTGGGGACCGGGTGGTGCGGCCGAGGACTGGTTCGCGCTGCTCGGGGGTGCGGGCGAAACAGTCCCCGGCCCGGGCGAGAGCCGGCGCGGGTCCGATGGGGCGATCGGCCGGCCGCGCTCGCCGGATCAGGGGCGGATCGGGTTGGCTTGTCGGGCGGGAAAGCGGGGTGCCGGACCGGCCTCGGGTCGTCATCGCGGGAGGTGGCGACGACCCGGGTGGATCAGGCGGTGACCGCTCGGCGCGGGTTCACCAGCGCGTGGCGTCCGGTGGTCTCGGCCGCACTCGGCGCCGGGACACCGCGGTCCTGCGTCGGCACCGGGCTCTTGCGGCGCCCGTGGAGCCGGCTCGCCGGAGCCTGCTGCTGCGGAGCCAGACCGCCCGCGACCAGGTGTTCGTGCGCGACCTGCCAGACCGAGCACGGCGCCTTGCAGCGGTGCCACCGGGTCGAGCAGGTGGGGCAGTCGCCGCGCTCGTCGGGCTCGTGCATCTTCAGCATCGCGCGCCACGCCTCCGTCAAGCGGGGCAGTTCGGAACGCGCGACCGAGACGAGCGACTGGGCGTCGGCGCGGTTCGCCAGGTCGGTCAGCATGTCGAGGCGCTCCCAGACCGCGTTGCGGAGGACCTGCCCGAGTACCTGATCCATGTCAGCTCACCGTTACCTTTCCGCCATCTTGGCGGCTTCGTTGAGCGCGGCGCGCAGCTGTCCGAGCTGGCCGGACGTCAACCGCGCGGTCTCACCGGGGGGCGAGACCAGTACCACCTGGTTGTCCTCGACGAACACCGTCACCGCGCGCTCGCGGCTGATGAGGTCGCCGCACTGCACGCGCCACACCAGCTGACCGCCTTCGTAGTGGCGGACGCTCGCGGTGCGGGGGTCCACCGCCGCGGCGGGGGTGACCGGTCGGACAGCGGAGATCGGAGAGACCGCCGGCCGCACGGCGCGGGTCGCCGTACCGGCATGTCCCCCTGCGAACGAGTCCACGAACTCCACGCCCTTCTCCGCTCTGTCGTCCGTCTTCGGATCCGTCGGGCTCCGAAGATGCCTTCTGCAACATCTCTTTGTCACAACACTGCGGTTTTCGTAGCTCTCCGTGATCGCTGCCGGTGTCCGGGCGGTGACGGAGATCTGACAACTACAGTGAGGTGAAACCGGGTGCGATAGAAGGTCGAAATGGCGTCATAGCGGTGACCGGACCGGGTTCCACGGTAAGCGGTCAACGGACTTCGCCCGGACCGATCAGGGCACCAGTTCGGCTGTTCACACGGTTCCGCAGGTTTGCCTACGCTGTTTCACAGACGCCCGACCGGACAGTGGAGGGGGCGCGATGGACGCCAGTAACGGTGGCAGTGCCGACGCCCGGCAGAGCCACGCAGTTCCCGCTGACGCGTGGGAGCAGCCGGAGATGAGAGCGGCTCTCGCGTCCCGCGAGATCAGCGCCGTCTACCGCCTCTTGCGCAAGCACGGTGTCTCGCAGCGCCAGATCGCCGCGATGACCGGCCAGTCCCAGTCCGAGGTGTCGGAGATCCTCAAGGGTCGCCAGGTCATGGCCTACGACGTCCTCACGCGGATCGCCGACGGCCTGGGTGTCCCACGTGGATACATGGGCCTCGCCTACGACGAGGCCACGGCGATACGCGTCGTCGGCTCCGCCGACGGCCAGCAGGCTGAGGAGGACGAGTCCGTGAAGCGACGGAGGTTCCTCGCGCACGCCGCCCAGGTCACGATGGGTGCGGCGGTGTTCGGTCCGGAATCGGGCACGTGGTCGGCGGGACCGGCGCGGACGCCGGCGCCCGGGCGCATCGGCATGACCGACGTGCGCCAGGTGGAGGCCGCGACGCGCGCGCTCCGCGCCCTGGACTACCAGTACGGCGGCGGGTTCTGCCGCGACGCCGTCGTGGCGCAGCTGTCCTGGGGACAGCAGATGCTCGAGGCGCACGGCACCGACATCGTCAAGAACCGCCTGTACGTGGCGCTCGCCGACCTGCACTCGCTGGCCGGCTGGACGTCCTTCGACACCGGCCTGATGGACTCCGCCCGCGGCCACTTCGCGAACGCGCTGGACCTGGCCAAGCAGGGCGAGAACCACCCGCTCGTCGCCAACGTCCTCTACCGGATGGGCCGCGTCTACCTGCACCAGGACGCCCCGAACGACGCGCTGAAGCTGTTCCAGCTGGGCCAGATCGCGGCTCAGGAAAGCGGTTCCGAACTGGCGGTCTCCGTGCTCTGCGCGAACGAGGCCTGGGCCTACGCGATGATGGGCAACGAAGAGCAGGCGGTGAAGCTGCTCGGCCGGAGCAAGGACGAGTTCGAGCGCGCCAACCTGGCCGAGGCCGAGTCCTGGGTGAAGTTCTTCACCGAGACCGACGTCTACGCCATGGTGGGCACCGTCCACACGGTCCTCGCGCAGCAGAACGCCGAGCACACGAAGTACGCCATCCCGGCGCTGACCAGGGCCGTCGAGTCCTACGACGACGAGATGGCCCGCTCCAAGACCTTCATGCTCAGCGCGCTGGCCACCAACCACCTGCTCGACGGCGACCTCGACCACGGCGCGAAGGTCGGCGGCAAGGCCATCGACTGCGCCGAGGGCATCAAGTCCGAGCGGGTCAAGGACCGCATGCGGCCCCTGCAGGACGAGGCCGAGCGCCGCCGCAACAACGCCGACGCGCGTGACCTCGCCGACCGCCTCAACGCTTTCTACGCCGCCTGACGCCGAAGGGGCCGAGACCGTCTTGGACGGCCGGTTCACCTCCGGCAAGCTGCGTGGCGTGCTCGCCGCGACCTGCGCGCAGCTGGGTCTCGACCCGGCCGGCGCGCGGCTCCTGCGGTTCACCAACAACGCCGTGTACGCGCTGGTCACGGCGCCGTTCGTGATCCGGATCGTCGGCTCGACCCAGCTGCGGCACCGCGTCGGCACGGTCGTCCGGGTGGCCCGGCACTTCGAACGCCACGGCGTCCCCGCGATCCGGCTGCTCGACACCGTCGAGCAGCCGATGGCGGTCGACGGGCACCTCGTGACCGTGTGGCACCAGGTGCCGAGCATCGGGCGCCCCGCGACGTCGGCCGACCTGGCCCGGCTGCTGCGCCAGGTGCACGCGCTGCCGGCCCCCGACGGCCTCGCCGAGTGGGCGCCGTTCGCCGCGGTGCGGGCCCGGGTGTCCGACGCCGAGGAGCTCGGCGCCGCCGATCGCGCGTTCCTGCTCGACCGCTGCGCCGAGCTCGAAGCCGCGCTGGCCGAGCTGGAGTTTCCGCTGCCCAGGGGCTTGGTCCACGGCGACGCGTACCCCGGCAATGTCATCCCTGGCCCCGACGGGCCGGTGCTCTGCGACTTCGATTCGTCGTGCGTAGGGCCGCCGGAGTGGGACCTGACGCCGCTGGCGGTCGGCCGCGAGCGGTTCGGTGACCCGCCGGTGCACTACCGGACGTTCGCCGCGGCCTACGGCTTCGACGTGACGTCGTGGTCCGGGTTCGCCGTGCTCCGGGGGATCCGCGAGCTGAAGCTGACGACGAGCGTGCTGCCGATCCTGCGCAGCCGTCCCCAGGTGCGGCCCGAGCTGTTCCGCCGTCTGGACGACCTCCGCAGCGGCCGGACGGACGCACGCTGGACGCGTTACCGCTGAGCCGCGTCTGTCACTTCATGTGACCGGGGCCACAGATTGCACGTGCATTCGCCGACTGCAGATGACCGTTCGTCGCTTGCGAAATGCGGTCAGCTCTGGGTAGAAAGTTCGGCCCGACCGGTCGCCTCCAATGGTCTACCCGTCATCCCAATGCGCAAGTTGCAGCTACTCGGCGTGACCTGACACCGGGTTCTACCAGCGGGGAAGGGCTTTCAGGACGCGACGACCGGCGCCCGCGTCAGCACCACCGCGAAACCGAAGGCCAAACCCATCACGGTCAGCTCGAGCGTCGCCCACGCGGCGAGCGCCGTCCGGTTGTGCCGGACGATCTGCGGCATCAGCCGGAAGCGGGTGTACGCGCCGAGCAGCGCGATGACGCCGGTGCAGAGGAACTTCAGGACGAACAGCTGCCCGTACGGCGTCGTGAAGATCGCCGCCCAGAAGCCGATGGTCGGGTTGAGCGAGATCTCGACGAGCCCGTTGAACAGCCCGGTCGCCGCGGAGAGGATCAGGCAGAGCGTCGCCAGCTTCGAGAACCGGGGTAGCGCGTGCGCCAGCAGCGTCCGGTTCGCGACGAGGAGCACGGTCATCGCGCCGAGGCCGCCCGTCCAGGCGACCGCGCTCATGACGTGCAGCTCCATCGAGATCATCGTGTAGTCGTGGTAGTTCCAGTTCGACGCGTGCCCGGTGACCGGCAGCGGCAGCAGCGCGAACAGGCCGAGCCCGACGCGGACCTCGGCGGGCACCTTCTCGCCGAAGCGCAGCGCCAGCGCGCCGATCCCGGCGTGCCCGAGCGCGAGCACGGCGACGATGACGAGCGCCTTGCCCGCGCCGACGTCGGCGATGTACTTGCCGATGTCCCCGGCGGTGAGCGTCGTCGAGCCGGGCTTGTACTCCGCGGTCTGCAGGATCAGCGCGACGACCGCGGCCGTCGCCCAGACCAGCGCGGCCGCGACGCCGGCCGGGCGGGCCAGCCGCAGGACCGGCTCGGTCAGCTTCGGCCGGTCGTAGCCGACGAGCACCGACAGCAGCGCGAGGCCGATGGTCGTGACCGCGGCGAGGTCGAGCAGGACCCGCACGACCGGGATGCCGGCCGAGACCACCGCGCTCGGCTCCACGACACCGGGGACCGGGGTGGTGGACATGAGCGCGACGCCGATCAGGGCGCCGAGCAAGCCCGCCGTCACGACGCAGAGCAGCGTCGAATAGCGGGGTTTGGCGGTGGTCTCGGCCTGGGTCATCAGTTCTTCTCTTCCACCGACCGGCCCGAGCGCAGGGCCACGGTCAGCCCGATCGCCAGCAGCACGACGGCGCCGGCGATCCAGACCCAGATCGGCACCCCGGTCGAGCCGGACTGCGGTGCCGCCTGCGACGAGCTGCCCGGCGACTTCGCCGCGTCGACGGTCGCCGGCGTGCCGGTCCCCGCCGCGGTCAGGGTGAAGGAGAGCTCACCGGTCACCGGGTGGCCGTCCGCGGACAGCACCCGGTAGGCGACGGTGTACTTGCCCGCCGGGCCGAGCGGCCGCAGCGGCGCGCTGATGACGTTGTTCACCACGGTGATCGGGCCCTCGGCCCACTGGCCGCCGCCGGGACCGGTCACCGCGATCTGGTTGACGTCCGCGCCCTGCACGTACTGGTCGAACGTCAGGCTGATCTTCTGCGGGCCGGCGGGGACGGACGAGCCGTTCGCCGGGTCCGAGGAGATCAGCACGTTGTGCGCCAGCGCCGGGGTGGCCGTGCCGAGCACGGCCACCACCGTCAACGCCAGCGCGACGAGCACACCGCGCATTTAGCTGTTGCCTCCCGACTTGGCCGTGGCCTTGCGGGCCCGGATGGTCGCGCCGGCCCCGACGCCGAGGCCGATGGCGCCGACGAGCAGGCCGGCCCCGCCGAGCCAGCGGGCCGTGCTGTCCGACGTCGCCGCCGCGGCTTCAGTGTGCTCCCCGGTGGTGGACGCGGTGTTCGCGCCCATCGCGGCGTGGTCGCCGTCGCCTTCGGCCTTGGCGGCCAGCTTGACGGTCGGCGCCGGGTGCTCCGGCTCCTCGCCACCGGCCGGGGTCGGCTGGTTCCAGTCGACGACCTTGCCGTCGCTGTAGGTCTGGTGCGCCGGGAACTCGACCTCGTCCACGTTGGTCGGCAGCGGGCCGAAGGAGACCGAGAACTCCTGGTAGTCGGTGGCCTTCAGTTCGTTGCCCGGCTGCGCGGTCCACGTCACCGCGGTGACGGCTTCGGTGATCTGCGTGCCGTTGTCCTTGGTGATCGGGGTGGGCAGCTTGGACTTGGTCACCTCGGCGGTCCAGCCGGGCAGCGGCTTGGTCCGCACGCTGCCGATGCCGTAGTCGGCCTTGAAGTCGACGGCGACCTTGGTGGTGGCGGTGTTCGGCTCCTCGCTCGGCACGCGGAAGACGATCGCGGCGTAACCGCCCTTCGTCGGCTGCGAGCCGTAGACGTTGGCGGTGACGTGCGCCGAGGCGACGCCGGCGCCGAGGAGACCGGCGACACCGACGGTGGCGGCGAGGAAACCGGCGCGCTTGAAGACGTGCTGGGACATGGGTTCACTCCTGATGAACTCAAGGAAAGGCAGCGGACTCGGGGGTCCGCTGTAAGGGGATGAAGCTGGGTTCAGGAGTGGACGGGCGGGCCGCGCCGCCCGCGGATCCGGCGCAGGTCGACGCCGACGAGGTGCCCCGGCGCCGCGGTGCGGGCGGGGACGAGCGCGGGGGCCGCGGCCGGCACCGGCAGCGGCGTGAGCAGCCGCGGCAGGATCGCGCGCAGCACGGCCAGGACCGTCAGCAGCGTCGCGTCCGCGCGGGCGAGCAGGAGCGCGGTGACGAGGGTGGCGGCCGAGTGCGCGGCCACCATGCCGAGCCCGGTGCTGCCGGGCATCGCGTACATGTCGTGGTGGCCGGCGAGCGTGGTGAGCAGCAGGTGCATCACGAGCTGGGCGGCGCCGAGGAGCGTGATCGTGGCGACCGCGCCGCGCGCCTTGCGGGCCAGCGCGGTCGCGGTCCAGCCGAACAGACCGCTGAGCAGCACGGTCATCGCCGGGTCGGGCAGGCCGCCGTCGGCGAGCCGGTGCGCGGTCACGGACAGCGCCGCGGCGGACACGGCGAGCAACGCGCCCCGGGTAGCACCGAGCACGGCGGGACGCCGTGCCGGAACGCTCATGAGGAGCAGCCTAAGGGACCTTCCTCCGCGTGAGCGTGTGATCCCGGGAAGTGAGCACACATGAAGTTCACGTTTCGCGTCACGCCGTGGTTCAGGTCATTTGTTGCCGATCACGGCGGTGCGGGCCAAGGTGGGCGGAACCGGCTGGCCGAAACGGGGGGTTTGGCCCGGCCCCGCGGTGGGTACTGAGCCGTCGGTCAGGAACTAGCCCGTTTGGGTGAAGGCCGGCACAACGGGCGGGAGAGCGAACACGGATGAACCTCTTCGACTACATCTCCGACCGGGCGAGCAAGCTCTGGCTGGAGGCCTACCTGCACACCAGCATGGTGGTGCAGTGCACGATCCTCGCCGCGGTCCTCGGCGTGCTGATCGGGGTCGCGGTCTACCGCAGCCCGGTCGGCTCGGCGGTGGCCACGGCGCTGGCGAGCACGATCTTGACGGTCCCGTCGTTCGCCCTCCTGGGCCTGCTGATCCCGATTTCGGGGCTCGGTCCGACGACGGCCGTGATCGCGCTGGTGCTGTACGGCCTGCTGCCGATCGTCCGGAACACGATCGTCGGGCTCGACGGCGTCGACCCGGCCATCACCGACGCCGCGCGCGGTATCGGGATGAGCCGCTTCGGCGTGCTGACCCGGGTCGAGCTGCGGCTGGCGTGGCCCGCGATCCTCACCGGCATGCGCGTGGCCACGCAGATGCTGATGGGCATCGCGGTGATCGCCGCCTACGCGAAGGGCCCCGGCTTCGGCGCCGAGGTTTTTTCCGGGCTCACGAACGCGGGGAGCACGAACTCCCTGAACCAAGCCGTCACCGGCACGGTCGGGGTCGTCATCCTCGCCCTGCTGCTCGACGGCGTCTACGTCCTGATCAAGCGCTTCACCATTTCTAGGGGTGTCCGTGGCTGAGAACGAGGAAGTCTCCGGCGTCGAGATCGAGCTGGAGCACGTGACCAAGCGGTACCCCGGCACCCGCGAAGCAGCGGTCGACGACTTCTCCATGGTCGTGCCCGCGGGCAAGATCGTCGTCTTCGTCGGCCCGTCCGGCTGCGGCAAGACCACGACCATGCGGATGATCAACCGGCTGGTCCAGCCGACGTCCGGCAAGATCACCATCGGCGGCGAGGACGCGCTCAAGCTCGACGTCGACACGCTGCGCCGCCGGACCGGCTACGCCATCCAGCAGGCCGGGCTGTTCCCGCACTTCACCGTGGCGCAGAACATCGCGGTCGTGCCCGGCCTGCTCGGCTGGGACAAGAAGAAGGTCAACGACCGGGTCGAGGAGATGATGGATCTGGTCGGGCTCGACCCGGCCGACTTCCGCGACCGCTTCCCGCGCCAGCTCTCCGGCGGGCAGCAGCAGCGCGTCGGCGTCGCGCGGGCGCTCGCCGCGGACCCGCCGGTGCTGCTGATGGACGAGCCGTTCGGCGCGGTCGACCCGATCACCCGCGGCAACCTGCAGGACGAGCTGCTGCGCCTGCAGGGCGAGCTGAAGAAGACGATCGTGTTCGTCACGCACGACTTCGACGAGGCCGTGAAGCTCGGCGACAAGATCGCGGTGCTCGGCAACCAGTCGTCGATCATGCAGTACGACACGCCCGAGGCGATCCTGGCCAACCCGGCCAACGACACGGTGGCCGGCTTCGTCGGCGCGGGCGCGTCGCTGAAGCAGCTGACGCTGCTGCGGGTCCGGGACGTCGAGCTGGCGCAGGACGCGCTGACCGCGACGGTCGACGACGACCCGGCCGAGATCCGCAAGAAGCTCGAAGACCAGCGCAAGCACTTCGCGTTGGTCCTGGACGCGCGCCGCCGCCCGACGCGCTGGGTGCACGTCCGCGACCTGACGCCCGGGGCGTCGCTGGCCACCGCGGGCAAGCCGCTGCGGGACATCGTCAGCCTGCAGTCGACGCTGCAGGACGCGCTCGAGGCGATGCTCGCCGAGGGCGGCTCGGTGCCGGTGACCGGCGCGCGCGGCGAGTACGCGGGCACCATCCAGCTGGACACCGTGATCGCGACCATCCAGCAGCTGCGCGAGGAGCACACGAACGGCGAAGAGGTGTCCGCATGACGGCTGCCGTCGATACCGGTTTCAGCACCGAGTCCGGCTCCAAACGCGCGGAACGCGTCCGGCTGTTCGCCCAGCCCATCGTGGTGCTGGTGATCGTCGCGGTGACGCTGATCTGGGTGTTCTCCAGCGGGCTGAACGCGACGGAGAAGGAGACGCTCAACGCGTCGTCGCTGCTGACCGCGCTGTGGGACCACGTGCTGATGACGCTCGTGGTGACGGCGATCGTCGTGCTGGTCGCGGTGCCGCTCGGCGTGATCGTGACGCGGCCGTGGGCGCGCTTCCTCGCGCCGGTCTTCCTGGCGATCGCCAACATCGGCCAGGCCGCGCCCGCGCTCGGCGTGCTGGTGCTGTGGTTCATCGTCACCGGCGCGGTCGGCGGGCTGTGGGTGGCGGCGCTGCCGCTGGCCTTCTACTCGCTGCTGCCGGTGCTGCGGAACACGATGGTCGGCATCCAGCAGGTCGACCCGGCCCTGATCGACGCGGGCCGCGGCATCGGGATGTCGGCGTCCGCGGTGCTGTGGCGGGTCGAGCTGCCGCTCGCCGTCCCGCTGATCCTGGCCGGCCTGCGCACGTCGCTCGTCCTGGCGGTCGGCACGGCGACGTTCGGCATGTTCGTCAACGCCGGCGGGTTCGGGCTGCTGATCGACACCGGCTACAAGCTGAACCTGACCTCGGTGCTGGTGACCGGCTCGGTGCTGGCCGTCGCGCTGGCGCTGCTGGTGGACTGGCTGGGCGCGGTCGCCGAACAGTACTTCGGACCGAAGGGGCTGCGATGAAACTCCGGCGACTGACTGCCGCCCTCGGGGTGGCGGTGCTGGGCACGACGCTGTCGGCGTGCGGCCTGACGGTCAACCAGGCGGTGCCCTACGACATCCAGCCGGGCACGATCCAGCCGATCCCGTCGCTGCAGGGCCTGAAGATCACGGTGGGGTCGAAGGACTTCACCGAGAACATCATCCTGGCCTACATGTCCGAGATGGCGCTGTCCGCGGCGGGCGCGGACGTCGTCGACCTGTCGGACATCAAGGGGTCCAACTCGTCGCGGCAGGCGCTGCTGTCCGGCCAGACCGACGTCACGTGGGAGTACACGGGTACGGGCTGGATCAACTACCAGGGCAACGAGCTCCCGGTACCCGGCGGCGAGAAGGCCCAGTACGAGGCGACGGCCAAGGCGGACGAGGAGAAGTTCGGCGTCACGTGGCTGAACTACTCGCCGCTGAACGACCAGTACGCGTTCGCCGTGACCGAGGAGTACGGCGCGAAGAACAACCTGAAGACGACGTCGGACCTGGCGGCGTTCCTCAAGCAGAAGCCGGACCAGAACGTGTTCTGCCTGGAGACGGAGTTCACCAGCCGGCAGGACGGCTTCCCGGCCGCGGTCAAGGCCTACGGCTTCCAGAACCCGAAGATCGAGAACTTCGGCATCGGCACGATCTACTCGGCGGTGGCCGGCGGCACCTGCCCGGTCGGCGAGGTGTTCACCACCGACGGCCGGATCTCCGGGCTGAACCTGCGGGTGCTCGAGGACGACAAGAAGGCGTTCCCGCAGTACAACGCGGTCCCGACGCTGCGTACGGAGTGGCTGAAGCAGCACCCGGACGTCCGCGGGCCGCTGGAGAAGATCGCCGCGGCCCTCGACAACCAGCAGATGGTCGAGCTGTGCAAGCAGGTCGACGTCGACGGCCAGGACGCGGGCAAGGTCGCCCACGACTGGATGGTCAAGAAGGGCTTCGTGAAGTAGCCCGCGGGGGCGCCCCCCGTTCTCTACGCTACCGGCCGGCACCGACAGTTTCGCGGTGCCGGCCGGTGCCGTCAGATCCCGAGCCGGTGCAGCAGCTGGCCTTCCAGCCGCTCCAGTTCGCCGGCCACCGCGCGGTGCACGGCCTTGCGCCGCGCCGCCGGCATCCGCTCCGCCGCGCGCACCGACGCCGACAGCTGCTCCAGCGTGCTCAGCGAGTCCGTCACGAACTCCTGGTCCGCCTTCGACGCCTTCTCCGACTTCTGCAGGTCGCGGCAGCCGTCGGCGAGCCCCGCGATCCGGGCGTGCAGGGCCGCGCCGCGGCCGGTGTACTCGCCCAGCCGGTCGACCGAGACCCCCAGCTTGCGCGCCTGGTAGCGGTCGTACGCGTCCCGCGCGGCGCCAGCCGCGCGCACCGCGAACGGCGCGACCACCGGGATCACGGCCGGCCCGAGCACCTTCGCCACCGCGATCGCGTTCTTCGCCTTCTTGGGGGTGAACCTGGCTTCACCCTCGACCTTGGCCTTGCGCGCCATGGCACCTCCTGCGACGTGTCGACGTCGAACTTACTGGTAGCCAGGGTGGCGGGCATGTCGGCTCGGCGGTGGGAATCTAGAGTGATCTCCATGCAGGGTGAGGTGGTACTCGACGCGGGCGCGGTCAGCCGCTGCCGTCGTCGCGTGCACCTCGAGCACGACCCGACGATGCGCGAGGTACCGCTTTCCCCGCCGGACCCCACCGCGCAGCAGCGGATCGCCGACGCCACCGCCCACCGCGAGGACATCGTCAGCAGGCTGATGGCGGCCAACCCCGGCCACTGGGTGAAGATCGACCGCGACCTGCCCGCCCACGAACGCGTCGAGCTGACCGAGCAGGCCTTCGCCGCCGAGGCGCAGTACATCTGGGGCGCGCTGTTCCCGGTCGACGCGGCCGGGCACCGGCGCGGCGGCGTCGACCTGCTCGTGCGCACCGGCCGCGGGTACGTCCCGGTGCTCGTCGTGCGCCACCGGATCTCCGACCGCGGTGCCGGGGCCGTCGTCACCGAGCTGACCGACCTCGACCCGGCGCACCGCAAGGCCGACGACGCCCGCAAGGTCCGCTCGCAGCCGCGCGACCAGCTCCGGCTCGTGCACACCCGCCGCATGCTGCAGACGCTCGGGCAGGCCGACGAGAGCCTCGCCCTCGGCGGCGTCATCGGCCTCGACGCCGACGTCGTCGTCTGGCACGACCTCACCGCGGGCACCTGGCCGGGCGGGCGCAGCGCGCTGACCGAGTACCAGGTCCGGTTCGCCGACCGGCTCGCCATCGCGACGGCGGCCGCGAACGGCGAGGAGCCGCTGGCCGAGCCGTCGCGCGTGCTGGAGTGCCGCCGCTGCCCGTGGTGGCCGACGTGCGAGGTGGTGCTCACCGAGACCCGCGACGTCAGCCTCGTCGTCCGCGGCGAGGACGCGGTGGAGCTGCGCCGCGCCGGTGTGTCCACTGTGGACAAGCTGGCCGCGCTCGATCCAACGGGCGAGCCGCCGGCGGTGAACTGGACGGGCGTGACGTTCCCGGACGCGGTCGTCCTCGCGCGCGCCTGGCTGGCCGACCTGACGCTGGTGCGCCGCGTCGACCGCGTCGAGGTCCCGCGCGCCGACGTCGAGGTCGACGTCGACATGGAGAGCTTCGGCGACGCCGGCGCGTACCTCTGGGGCTGCCTGCTCACGGGCGCCGACATCGGTGTCGCGCCGGGGTACCGCGCCTTCGCGACGTGGGACCCGCTGCCGACCGACGACGAGGCGCGGTCCTTCGCCGAGTTCTGGGCGTGGCTCACCGACGTCCGCGAGCGAACCGAAGCGGCCGGGCTGACCTTCCGCGCGTACTGCTACAACGCGCTCGCCGAGAACCGCTGGCTCTTCGGCTCGGTCGAGCGCTTCGGCGACCACCCGGGCATCCCCGCGAAGAAGGAAATCCAGTCCTTTGTGGACTCCGACGAGTGGGTCGACCTCTTCCGCAGCGTCACCGACCAGTTCCTGTGCTCCCAGGGCAAGGGCCTGAAGGTGATCGCCCCGGTGGCGGGCTTCTCGTGGCGCGACCCGGAGGCGGGCGGCGAGGCATCGATGCGCTGGTACCGCGACGCGGTCGGCATGGACGGCGAGACCCCGGACGCCACCCAGCGCGAGCGGCTGCTGCGCTACAACGAGGACGACGTCCTGGCGACCCGCGCGCTGCGTGAGTGGATCGACGCCCGGGCGCAGGCCGAAGTGCCGTACATGTTCGATCTCTGAGTAGTTCATCGACTAAGACACTTGCCTGCTGGCACGTCTTGCGTATACTCGTCTGCGAGTACTCGTGAACGAGGAGTTCGGGATGAAGCGGCGGAAGGTCGGCAACCTGCTGGGTCTGGCCGTGCTGTCCGCCGTGGTCGAGCGGCCCATGCACCCGTACGAGATGGCCGCGGTGCTCAAGCAGCGCGGCAAGGACGCGGATCTGCCGATCAAGTGGGGTTCGCTCTACACGGTCGTCGCGAACCTCGAGAAGCACGGGTTCCTGGAGGCGGTCGAAAGCGTGCGTGACGGCGGACGGCCCGAGCGGACCGTCTACCGGATCACGCCCGCCGGGCACGCGGAGATGGAGGACTGGGTCGGCGAGCTCGTCGGCACGCTCGACCGTGAGCCGCCGCGCTTCAAGGCCGGACTGTCGCTGATGGGCGTGCTGGGCCCGGACCAGACGGTGAGCCTGCTGCGGCAACGAGCCCAGGACCTCGAAGAACGCGCCGCGGAGCAGCGCGCGAGCCTCGAGCAGCTGCGCGCGGTGCTGCCGCGGGTCTTCCTCGTCGAGGTCGAATACGACCTCGCGATGACGGAGGCGGAGGCGCGCTGGGTGCGCGGCTTCCTCGAAGAACTGACCAGCGGCACCGTGCCGGGCGTCGATGCCTGGCGCCGCTGGTACGAGACTGGCGAATTCCCCGACGACCTGGGGGAGTTCGTGGAGAAATAGCACGGACCCCGGGAGGTGCTGGCACACCGCCCGGGGTCCTCGACCCCGAACCGAGCACGCCCGGCCCCGAGGTGGCACCACGAGGATAACCGGGCGGCTCTCCGGTTCGGTTCACCCGAAGAGGAGAGACCCATGGAGACCACCCGCAAGCACAAGGTTCCCGAGATGGAGGGCTTCCAGGCCCGCTGGTACGCCAAGAACCGCGGCACGGAGGCCCAGCTCGCGCAGTGCCGGCGTCAAGCGGCCGCGCTCACGGCGGGGTGGCCGGACGGCGCCGAGGTCCTGGAGGTGGCTCCCGGGCCGGGCTTCTTCGCCGTCGAGCTGGCGAAGCGCGGCTTCCGCGTCACCGGGCTGGACATCAGCCACACGATGGTCGAGATCGCCCGGGAAAACGGCGCGGGCCTGGAGATCGACTTCCGGCAGGGCGACATCACGCACGCGCCGTTCGACGCGGAGTCGTTCGACTTCCTCGTCTGCCAGGCCGCGTTCAAGAACTTCCGGCAGCCGGTCGCGGCGCTGGACGAGATGCACCGGGTGCTGCGCCCGGGCGGGTTCGCGGTGATCCACGACCTGAACCACGAGGCCACCGCCGCGGACATCGGGCGCGAGGTCGCGGGGATGAACGTCGGCGCGGTCGCCGGCTTCACCGTCCGGCAGACGCTGGGGTGGCTGCGGCGCCGGGCGTTCACCCGGGAGCAGTTCGAGGCGTTGGCCGCCGAAAGCGCTTTCGGCGGCTGCTCGGTGACGACCGACGGCATCGGCCTGGAGGTCCGCCTGACCCGCTGACCCGCCAGGGCGGCACTTCCCTGGGGGAAGTGCCGCCCTCCGGCGTCAGCGAGGGGCCATCCGGAGCGAGCCGTCCATGCGGACGACCTCGCCGTTCAGGTAGTCGTGGTCGATGAGCGACAGCGCGAGCTGCGCGTACTCGTCCGGCCGCGCGAGGCGCTTCGGGAACGGGATGCCGGCGGCGAGCGTCGCGCGGAACTCCTCGCTGACCGTGGCCAGCATCGGGGTGTCGACGATGCCCGGCGCGATGGTCAGCACGCGGATGCCGTGCGAGGCCAGGTCGCGGGCCGCCGGGAGCGTCATGCCGACGACGCCGCCCTTGGACGACGAGTAGGCGACCTGCCCGATCTGGCCGTCGAACGCGGCGATGGACGCGGTGTTGATGATGACGCCGCGAGCGTCGTCCGCGAGCGGCTCGGTCTTCGCGATCGCTTCGGACGCGACGGTCAGCACGTTGAACGTCCCGACCAGGTTGATCTGGATGACCTTCGCGTACAGCGCGAGGTCGTGGCGGCCCTTCTTGGACAGGATCCGCGCGGACGGCCCGATGCCGGCGCAGTTCACCACAGTCCGCAGCGGCACCCCGGAGCCGGCCGCGGTCGCCACGGCGGCCTCGACCTGCTCGACGTCGGTGACGTCGGCCTCGACGTAGGTGATGCCGTCGACCTGCTCGGCCTTCTCGATGGACGGCGCCAGGTCGAGCGCGAACACCCGCGCGCCCTTGGCCGCGAGGGCCTTCGCCGTCGCCCCGCCGAGGCCGGACGCGCCCCCGGTGACGAGCGCCGCGGTGTCGGTGATCTGCATCTGTGCGGTTCCCTTCGCTGCTCTGACTCCGGACCCAGGTTAACGCTCGTTCGCACCGGCGATTCGTGTCTTCGCTCACCGCTTTCGGGTACGACCGGTTCCGTTAGCGTCGTGGTCAACTCCGGCTGTCACCTTCAGCACCATGACGCCAGCTCGGATCGTGGTGGTAGGGACCGGTTACGTCGGCTTGACCACGGGGGCCTGCCTGGCCAGTCTCGGGCATTCCGTCACCTGCGTGGACGTCGACCGCGCGAAGGTGTCGCGCCTCGCCGCCGGGCGCGTGGACATCCTCGAACCGGGGCTGTCCGACCTGGTCACCCGCGGGCTCGCGGCCGGCCGCCTCCAGTTCGTCGTCGGCGCGCGGGACGCGGTCCGCGACGCCCAGGCGGTGTTCCTCTGCGTCCCGACGCCGATGGGTGCCGGTGGCTCGGCGGACCTGCGCGCGGTCGAGGCCGTGGCCGCCGAGATCGGGGACGTCCTGCCCGCCGGCTGTGCCCTGGTCACCAAGTCGACCGTGCCGGTCGGCACGTCGAAGCGGATCCAGGCGATGCTCGGCCGGGCCGACGTGCCGGTGGTGTCGAACCCCGAGTTCCTCCGCGAGGGCACCGCGGTCGCCGACTTCCTGGGCCCGGACCGGATCGTCGTCGGCTCGGACGACTTCGCGGCCGCGCACTGGGTCGGCGAGCTGTACGCCGAGCTCGACGCGCCGGTCGTCGTCGCCGACGCGGCCAGCGCCGAGCTGGTCAAGTACGCCGCGAACTGCTACCTCGCACTGAAGCTGTCCTACGTCAACTCGATCGCCGAGCTGTGCGAACGGCTCGGTGCCGACATCAACCTCGTCACCGAGGGCATGGGCTACGACCGCCGGATCGGCCGGACGTTCCTCAAGCCCGGCCCCGGCTGGGGCGGTTCGTGCCTGCCGAAGGACACGAGCGCGCTGGTCAAGGTGGCCGAGTCAGTCAACTACGACTTCAAGATGCTGACCTCGGCGATCGACGAGAACATCGCCCAGCGCGACCGGATCGTCGCGAAGATCGCCGGCGCGGTCGGCGGCACGCTGGCCGGCGCGCGGATCGGCGTGCTGGGCCTGGCCTTCAAGGCGGGCACGAACGACCTGCGCGACTCGCCCGCCCTCGCCGTGGCCTCGGTGCTGTGCGCGCTGGGCGCCGACCTGGTCGCCTACGACCCGGCCGTCGACGGCGAGATCGCCGGGATGACCGTCGTCGACGACGCCTACCAGGTCGCCAAGGACGCGGACGCCGTCGTCGTGCTGACCGAGTGGGCCGAGTTCAAGCACCTCGACTGGGCCGCGATGGCCGAGCTGATGGAGGGCATCGACGTCGTCGACACGCGGAACCTGCTCGACCCGCGGGTGATCGTCGACGCGGGCCTGTCCTGGCAGGGCGTCGGGCGGCCGCGGGCGGCGGCGAAAATCAAGGTGTCTTGACCGGGTAGCGCTGGCTACGATCCGAAATCGTGCCAGTATCCGTATCCGTCGAACTCAACCACCTGATCGTCCCGTCCCGGAACAACCGGGAATCCGCCGAATTCCTGGCGACCCTGCTCGGCCTCGAGGTCGGGGAAGAATGGGGTCCGTTCATCCCCGTCGAGACGCGCAACGGCGTCCGGCTGGACTTCGCGAGCGTCCCCGAAGCGGACCTTCGCCTGCAGCACTACTGCTTCCTGGTCCCCGAAGACGACTTCGACGCCGTCTTCGCGCGGCTCGTCGAATCGGGCGTGACCTATTTCGCCGACCCGCGGATGCAGCAAGCCGGCGAAATCAACCACAACCACGGCGGCCGGGGCGTCTACTTCTTCGATCCCGGCGGCAACGGGATGGAGATCATCACGCAGCCGTACGAGCCGGACCGGCGGCGGCCGTCGGCTTGGTAGTTCCTTAGCTTTGCGTACTATCGGGGGCATGTTCACGACGAGGCCGGAGCTCGCCGGCACCTTCGGGATGGTGGCATCGACGCACTGGCTGGCCTCGGCCACCGGGATGGCGGTGCTGGAGGACGGCGGCAACGCGTTCGACGCGGCGGTCGCCGCCGGGTTCGTCCTGCAGGTCGCCGAGCCGCACCTGTGCGGGCCGGCGGGCCAGGTACCCGGCCTCTTCGTGACGGCGGACGACCCGACCCCGCGGGCGCTGGCCGGCCAAGGCCCGTCGCCCGCGGGGGCCACCGTCGCGCACTTCGCGTCGCTGGGGCTCGAGCTGATCCCGGGCAGCGGCCTGCTCCCGGCGACCGTCCCCGGCGCGTGGGACGCGTGGCTCCTGCTGCTGCGCGACTACGGGACGAAGCCGCTGCGCTCGGTGCTGTCGTACGCGATCGGCTACGCGCGCAACGGCGTCCCGCTGGTGTCGCGGGTCGGCGACACGATCAGCGCGGTGTCCGGGTTGTTCACCGAGCACTGGCCGACGTCGGCGGCCCTGTGGATGCCGGACGGCAAGCCGGCGTCCGGCCTGCACCGGAACCCGGTCCTGGCGGACACGTGGGAGCGCCTGCTGCGCGAAGCGGAGTCAGTTTCGGGACGGGAAGCGCAGCTCGACGCAGGACGTCGGGCCTGGTCACAGGGGTTCGTCGCCGAAGAGATCGAGAAGTTCAGCCGCCAGGCGTTCCGCGACGACTCCGGCCGCGACCACGCGGGCCTGCTGACCGGAGACGACCTGGCGTCCTGGTCGGCGACGTACGAGGAACCGGCGTTCGTCGACGTCGACGACTGGCGCCTGGTCAAGATGGGCGGCTGGACGCAGGGCCCGGCGCTGCTGCAGCAGGCGCTGCTGCTGCACGGCTTCCGCGACGAGCTGTCCTATGTGGACGGAATTCCGTCGGAACGCACGGTGCACCTGGCGACCGAAGCGGCGAAGCTGGCCTTCGCGGACCGTGAGGCCTGGTACGGCGACACGGACGTGCCGCTGGACGTGCTGCTGTCGGCGTCTTACACGGACTCCCGCCGCGCGCTGATCGACGACACGGCGTCTCCATCGCTGCGGCCAGGCGACGCCCGCGGCCCGGCGCGTCTCCCGGCGATCCTGGACTCGCTGCAGGGAGTTCAGGCGGAGGGCGGCGCGACAGGCGAGCCGACGGTGGGTCCCCAGGGTCAGACGCGCGGCGACACGGTCCACCTGGACGTCGTCGACGCGGCGGGCAACTTGGTGTCGCTGACGCCGTCGGGTGGCTGGCTGCAGTCGAGCCCGACGATCCCGTCGCTGGGCTTCTGCCTGGATTCGCGCGGCCAGATGTTCTGGCTGGAGGAGGGACTGCCGAACTCCCTGGCGCCGCGCAAGCGCCCCCGCATCACGCTGTCGCCGTCGCTGGCCCTGCGCGACGGAGTCCCGACGCTGGCGTTCGGCACCCCGGGCGGCGACCAGCAGGACCAGTGGCAGCTGTGCTTCTGGCTGGCCCACGTGTACGGCGACCTGAACCTCCAGGAGTCGATCGACTCACCGGCCTGGCACACGACGGCGTTCCCGAGTTCCTTCTACCCGCGCTCGTGGAACCCGCGCGAGCTGGTGGTGGAGTCCCGGCTGGGTGAGTCCACATTGGACGCGCTGCGAGAGCGAGGCCACTCGCTGATCGACGCGGGCGACTGGGCCCTGGGCCGGTTGTCGGCGGTGTCCCGCTCGAACGGCTTGGTGCGCGCGGCGGCGAACGCCCGAGGAATGCAGGGCTACGCAGCCGGCCGTTAGAGGGCGAGCGAGGCCCAACCCCCACCCTCGGCGAGCAAGGTACGTACGCCTTGAGCGTGATCGGCGAACCCGGCGAGATCCCGGTGCAGCATCTCGGCCCGTTCGTCGTCGAGCGGCAGGAAGTCGCCCTGCCACAGCTTCCACGTCCAGCTCGCGGCGAGGTACATCGACCGCAGCAGCGCGGCGACCTCGGCGCCCTGCGAACCCCCGGCGGCCAGGTAACCGGCGAGGATCTCGTCACACGCGCCCATCAGCTCCCGCAGCCCCCGCACCGCCTCGGCGGGAGTGCCGTCCCAGCCGGGGCGGGGCCACGCGCTCGACCCGAGTTCGAGCCACAACCGCCAGCCCGCGGTCAGCTCGTCGTGGTCACGCGGCACCCATTGCCCGGCCATGTCAAAGCCGCAACGAGGACCAGCCGCCGCCCTCGGCGAGCAATGTGCGCACGCCGAGAGCGTGGTCGGCGAAGCCGGCGAGGTCGCCGTGCAGCAACGCCATCCGCTCGCCGTCGAGTGGTGTGGTGTCGTCCGACCACAGCTCGCAGATCCAGCTGGCGGCCAGGTGCATCGACCGCACCAACCCGGCGACCTCGGCGTCGGCCGATCCACCTGCGGCCAGGTACTCGGTGAGGATCCGATCGCAGGAGCCGACCAGCTCGCGGAGCCCGCGCACGGCTTCGTCCGGGGTGCCGTTCCACCCCGGCCGCGGCCACGCGCTCGACCCGAGTTCGAGCCACAACCGCCAGCCCGCGGTCAGCTCGTCGTGGTCACGCGGCACCCATTGCCCGGCCATGCTTCGAGTGTGCGCCCGAACGCATGGCCCGGCGGATGGGATTCCTCACTGCGCCGGCTGCTGCCAGAGGTAGAACTCGATGCCCTGGTTGTCCGTGCAGTCGGCCGTCAGCCCGTATGGGTGGTTCTCCACCTCGCCCGCCTGGCCGCCCTGCTCCCGCACCCGCGCGAGCGCCGCGGACAAGTCGTCGACCGCGTACATCAGCTTCCAGCCGACCTGGCGGCCCGGGCCGCCCCAAAGCCCGCCTTGCAGGCCGTGGCCCTGGATGTTCCACGCCGTCTCCTGCGAGCCCGGCGTGAACTCCCAGCCCAGGACCGCGCCGTAGAACGTCTTCGCCGGTGCGTCGTCCGGGACCTGGAACGTGAAGTACATGGCCTCGCCCTGCTTCGGCGAGGCAGAGGCAGAGTCGGCGGCCTTGGGCGCGGCCTGCGAAACCAGCCAGCGCTGGCCGAACGGGTCGCGGAACGAGCCGCCTCGCCCGTACGGCGAGTCGCTCACCGCGCGGATCAGTGTCGCGCCCAGCTCCAGGGCGCGGTTCACCGAAACGTCCGCGTCCGGCACCTCCACCCGTACCGACGCGCCGCCGTCCCGCGGGGCGACGTGCCCGATCTCCGGGTACTCCTCGGCGAGCATCAGCACCGCGTCGCCGATGGCCAGTTCGGCGTGTCCGATGCGGCCGTCGTCCATCAGGATCGGCTCGCCCCGGCGCACCGCGCCGAACACCTCGACGTAGAAGTCGAGCGCGGCCCGCGCGTCGGACACCGCGAGGTACGGCGTCAGCGAGCGCAGTTCGGCGTTGGTGGCCGGTGCCTCGGTAGTGGTCGTCATATCGGCTCCGTTCAAGATGACGCGACGCAGGTTGTCGCGCAGTTCGGCGGCGAAGTCCGGGTCGGGCTCGACCCGCGCGGAGGGCCGGCGAAGCGCGTCGAAAGGCTCAGGCATCGCGACCCTCCTTCTCCTCGTAGGCGCGCCGGAACGCGGCACGGGCCCGCACGAGCAACGCCTCCGTGGCGTGCACGCTGCGCCCCAGGTGGCCGGCGACTTCGGGTACGCCGAGGCCGTCGACGTACCGCAGGGTCAAGGCCGCGCGGTGGTGCGACCCGAGGGACTCGAGCACCTGTCTCGCGCGCAGGGCGTCGAGCCGCTCGTCCCACGGGTCGTCGACGTCCGGCTCGCTGTCGTGCACCAGCCGCAGTCCGCGTTCCTCACGTTCTTTGCGCCGCCAGTGGTCGGCGAGCTTGTGCCGGGCGACGCCGATCAGCCACCCGGTGCTCACTGGAGGTGCGTACTCCTTGCGACAGGCGGCGACCGCCCCGAGGAACGTCTCGGACGTCAGCTCCTCGGCGAGCGTGCGGTCACCGCACCGGGACAGCAGGTACCCGTAGACCTCCGGCAGCGCGGTCTCGTAGAGGCCGAGCAGCGCGAAGGCCGGGTCCGGTCGTACCCGAGGTTCCGTCACACCCTCATAGTCGTCCGGCGCGCGGCTTTTCCGACGGGTGAACTTTCGCTTTTTTCGGCGGCCACGTCACCCGGATGGTGACGACGTGGTCCCGCCGCCCCGGGAACAGCCGGTAGACGCTGACGACGAACGTCCCCGGCTCGGCGCGCTTGCGGGACAGGTAGTCGTGCGCGCAGGCGGTCCCGTACCGGACGGTCCAGCCCTGGTACCGCTCGCTGCGGTGCTCCAGGACGAACCCCATGTCGTCGACGAGTTCGGTGTATTCGTGCACCCGCGAGCCGTCGGCCTCGCGCCGGTACTCGAGCTCGTGGGGGTAGCCGTACCTGTCCATGACCTGCAGGTTCTCGACGCAAGTCAGCGCGACACGGCCCGCACTCGGGAATCCCACATCGGCACACCCGGCCTACCGGCGACGCCAGCTCGGCCGCACCCTGCGCAAGCTACGCGAGGCGGCCGGGCTGAGCCAAGAGGACGCGGGCCGCCCGCTGCGGTTCTCGACGTCGAAGATGAGCCGGATCGAGCAGGGGTTCATCCCGGGCTACAACGACTTCCTGGCGTTGCTCGACCGCTACGGCATCATCAGCTCGGACTACGCCAAGGAAAAGGGCTGGTGAGTTCGCGGCTGGCGAGCTGCCGAACGTCGAGATCCAAGTGCTGCCGCAGGCCGTCGGCTCGCACGATGGCCTCTACAGCAACTTCATCCTCGCGCGCTTTCCCGACCGGGCGGAGCCCGACTTGGCTTATCTCTCTTACGGTTTCGGCTCGCTTCAGATCGAGAAGGAGGCGGAAGTTCGCGCTGCCAGGCTGACTTTCGACCATCTCGCCCTGGATCACGAGGACTCGCGCAAGCTCAACGATGACTGCGTGGAGGTGGCGTTCATCGGCAAAGCCGTAGCCACCCGGGACTCGAAAGCCCCCGCGGCCGGGGCACTCGAAGTGCCGCCGGCCGCGTGGTCCGCCTTCCTCGCCACCGTCACACCCGGGGGTCCGGCAACCGCCGTGCGGTGATCGCGACCACCACCCCCAGCAGCGCCACCACCCCGATCACCCACGCGAACGCGCCCCGGCTGCCCAGCGAGCCCGACAGCTCCGCGTACAAGCTCCCCAGCACCGCCACTCCCAGCGCCAGCGATGTCTGCTGGTTCGTCGTCATCACCCCGGAACCCACGCCGGCCAGGTCCGTCGGCACGTGGGACAGCACGATCCGGAACAACGTCGTCGACGCCAGGCCGTTGCCCACGCCGATCGCCACCATCGCCGGGGCCAAGTCGAGAATGGTCACGTTCGGCCAGGCCGCCAGCGTCGTGCACAGCAGCGCCACCATGCCGAGCACCACGATGGCTCCGCCGACCGGCACGACCTTCTGCCCGTAGCGCGCCACCAGGCGGCTGCTCAGCATCGACACCGTGAAGTACGCGACCGCCGTCGGGGTCAGCGCGCCGCCCGCACCGAGCGGGCCGAAGTGCAGACCCTCCTGCAACGTCATCGCGAACACGAACATGAACGAGCCGAACGCGACGAAGAACGGCACCGCCACCATCAGTCCGCGCCGCACGCTCGGCAGCCGCATCACCGACGGCGGCAGCAGCGGCGTGCCACCCCTGCGCTCCAGACGTCGTTCGGCGTGCACCAGAGCCGCGGCCGAAAACGGCGACAGTGCCAGCAGCACGATCGACCACGCCGGCCAGCCCAGCGCGCGGCCCTCCATCAGCGGAACCAGCAACGACAGCAGAGTGGTCGCCAGCAACAGCGTCCCCAGCCGGTCGATGCCCAGCGGGTTGTGCGCGCGGCTCTCCGGCAGGCGACGCGCCAGCAGCAGCACCACCAGCCCGATCGGCACGTTCAGCAGGAAGATCGGCCGCCAGCCGGTGCCGAACAGGTCCGCCGCCACCAGCGCGCCGCCCAGCAGCTGCCCGACAACCGTCGACAAACCGCCGGTCGCACCGAAGAGCCCCAGGGCTCGCGAACGCTCTTCGCCGGACGTCGTCGCCTGGATGATCGAGAGCACCTGCGGCAGCAGCAACGCCGACGCCGCCCCCTGCGCGGCGCGGGCGATCACCAGCGTGGTCGCCGTCGGGGCGATTCCGCAGGCCAGGGACGTCAACGTGAACAGCCACAGGCCGACGAAGAACAGCCGCCGCCGGCCGAACGAGTCGCCGAGGCGGCCGCCGACCACCAGCAGGACCGCGTACGCGATGCCGTACGCCGCCACCACCAGTTCCAGGGTGGCCGTGGACGCGTGCAGGTCGGCATCGATCGTCGGGAGCGCGACGTTGACGATGAAGAAATCGATGATGGGCAGTGCCGCCCCCAGCAGCACCGTGACCAGGCCGGCGGGGGTCAGCCCCGGCCGGGCCGGGGCGCCGGACGTGATCGGCGCGAGTTCAGTCGTGGTCATGACTACTACGATCAACCCGAAGCCAAACTAGTACCAGTTGCTGTTTATCCAGGTATCACCACTACCTGGTACCAGGTTCGGGCTTGTGCGATCCTGGCACCATGACCACCGCCGTCGAATCCGAATTCCGCCGTCAGGAGCTGGCGAGGTTCCTGCGCAGCCGGCGTGAGCGGATCACCCCCGAGCAGGTCGGTCTCCCGCTG
Organism: Amycolatopsis sp. NPDC101161; assembly: GCF_044768185.1. Taxonomy (NCBI): domain Bacteria; kingdom Bacillati; phylum Actinomycetota; class Actinomycetes; order Pseudonocardiales; family Pseudonocardiaceae; genus Amycolatopsis; species Amycolatopsis sp. NPDC101161. The sequence goes on along the minus strand of NZ_JBIWPI010000004.1, from coordinate 1,121,763 downwards.
CACGGCCGCCGCCGGACGCCGGGGCTGCGCCGTGAAGAGGTCGCACAGCTCGCCGGCGTCGGGGTCACCTGGTACACGTGGCTCGAGCAGGGCCGCGACATCAACGCGTCCGAGCAGGTGTTGCAGGCGATCGCGCGCACGCTGCGCCTCGACCCGCACGAGCACACGCACCTCTTCCGGCTGGCCGGCGCGCCCGAGCCGGAGAGCGACAAGGACTGCCGCCAGGTCGTCTCGCCGCAGCTGGAGATGATGCTGAAGAAGCTCGAGCCGTACCCGGTCGCGGTGCGCAACGCCCGCTGCGACCTGCTCGGCTACAACCGCGGCTACAGCTGGCTGATGGGCGACGTCGACGCGATCCCGTTCGAGGACCGCAACACCCTGGTCCAGTGCTTGCTCAACCCGGAGTGGCGCAAGCGGATGCTCGACTGGGACACGAACATCCCGCGCGTGATCGCGTCCTTCCGCGCGGCGATGGCCGAGCACGTCGCCGAGCCGGCGTGGAAGAACCTGGTCAAGCGGCTGAAGGCCGAGTCGCCGCTGTTCGCCGAGCTGTGGCCGCACCACGACGTCAACTCCGAGCCCATCCGCACCAAGCGCTACCTGCACCCGGACGTCGGCCTGCTGCGGTTCAACTTCACGTACCTCTACTACGGCCGCCGCTCGGAGATCACGATGTCGACCTACACCCCGGCCGACGAGGAGACGGCGGCGAAGCTGCCCCTCATGTTCGACTGACGACGTACGCCGGGAGCGCGCTCCGAGACGGACGCGCCGCCGCGCCGCGACCGGTAGTTTCGCGGCATGAGAAGGCCGCCGTGGGCAGGACGCTTGGCGCGCACCGTCGTCGTCCTGGTCTTCGTGATCGGGGCGACCAGTGCGTCGTCGCGGTGGCAGCCCGGGGCGTCGCCGTTGCCGCCGGCCGGGTTCGCCTGGCTCGCGGCGACCGTCCTCACGCTGCTGTTCGTCCACCGCTTCCCGCTGACGCTCTTCCTGGTCACGGCCGCTTCCGCGTTCGGCTACTACTCGTCGGGCTTGCCCGGCGGGCCGGTCATCCTGGTACCGACCATCGCGTTGTTCGTGCTCACCCGGCAACGCGGGCCGCTCACCGCGGGCATCACCGGCAGCTGCGCGCTCGCTGCCGCGTACGTCTGGCACGTCATCGTGACGAGGTCGTTCACGCTGGAAGCGGGGGCCGCGTTCCTCGTCGTCTGGCTGACCGCCGTCATCGGGGTCGGGACCGCCGTCCGGTACCAGCTCGACGCGCTCGCCGCGCGGCGCGAGCAGGCCGACGAGCACCGGCACCGGCTCGCCGAGCAGGAACGGCTGCGGATCGCCCGCGAGGTCCACGACGTCGTCGCGCACAGCCTCGCCATGATCAACGTGCAGGCGGGCGTCGCCGCGCACGTCGCCGACCGGCGGCCCGAGCAGGCGAAAGAGGCGCTGTTGAACATCAAGGCGGCCAGCGCGTCCGCGCTCAAGGACCTGCGCGCGACCCTGGCTGTGCTGCGCTCGGGCGAGGACAAGGCGCCCGCGCCGAGCCTCGCGCAGGCCGCCGAGCTGCTGGACCACGCGCGTGACGCCGGGCTCACGGTCGACGTGCACGGCGAGGCCGGTGACCTCCCGGCGCCGGTCGACGCGGCCGCGTACCGGATCCTGCAGGAGTCGCTGACGAACGTCGTCCGGCACGCTGACCAGCCAAAACACGTGAACGTCCGGTTCGAACGCCAAAATGGGGTCTTCTCGGTCAAGGTCCGCGACGACGGCCGCGGCACCGCCCAGCCGACGCCGGGCCACGGCCTGAGGGGCATGTCCGAACGCGCCGCCGCCCTCGGCGGGCGGTGCACCGCCGGGCCGGTCGACGGCGGTTTCGAAGTGTGCGTCGAGCTACCGATCGAGGGGGAAGCATGATCCGCGTCCTGCTGGCCGACGACCAGGTCCTGGTCCGCGCCGGGTTCCGCGTGCTGCTGGAGACCGAAGACGGCTTCGAGGTCGTCGGCGAGGCCGGCGACGGCGAGCAGGCGGTCGCCGGCGCGGTCGAGCACAAGCCGGACATCGTGGTGATGGACGTCCGGATGCCCGGCGTCGACGGCCTCGAAGCCACCCGCCGGATCACCGCGAACCCCGACCTCGCGGGGACGAAGGTGCTGGTCTTGACCACTTTCGACGTCGACGAGTACGTCTACGAGGCCTTGCGCGCGGGCGCGAGCGGGTTCCTGCTCAAGGACACCGAGCCGGTCGAGCTGCTGCGCGCGCTGCGGGTCGTGGCGAGCGGGGAGGCGCTGCTGGCGCCGACGGTCACGCGCCGGCTGATCCAGGAGTTCGTCGGCCGCCCGGAGAACCGGCGCATCGACACGAGCGCCGTCCGCGAGATCACCGACCGCGAGCGCGAGGTGCTGGGCCTGGTCGCGGGCGGCATGTCGAACGACGAAATCGCGGCCCACCTGGTGATTTCGACGGCGACGGCCCGCACCCACGTCAGCCGCATCATGACGAAGATCGGCGCCCGCGACCGGGCGCAGCTGGTGGTGCTGGCCTACGAGTCGGGCCTGGTCACCCCACGTCACTCCGCCTGACCCGGCGCACCACGCGGAACGTCCGCACCAGGAAAACGACGGCGAGGACACCGACCAGGCAGATCCAGATCACGGTGCCTCCTCTCCGGGCCGATGCTCTGCTCAGAAGGCGCACGACAGTGGGACGGCGTTCACCGACACGGCCGAAGTCACACCTTCGGGCTAAGTAACCGGGCACTCACGGAAGGCTCCCCAAAGCCCCCTTCTTCCGCTACGTTGCGGATCAACCGCAAACGGCAACCTCGCAGGTCGGCCCTTCGTGCCAGACTGATGCCCCGAACGGTGGATGGGGGTCGAACATGAGCTGGCAGGAAGATCTGCGCCGACTCGACGCAGACCTGGCAGCCGGGCGAATCGAGCCCGCGACGCACCGCAAGCAACGGGACGAACTCCTTGCCGCCGCCTCCGGCTCCACCGTGCCGTCGCCGGTGCCTTCGCCGCTGCGCCGGCCGGGTGGACAGCGCTCGTGGCAGAGCACGAACCCCGCGTCCGCCCCGCCGGCCGAGCCGGTTCCCGCGCCGCGGCCCGTGTCGAAACCGGTGACCCCGCAGGAACGCCCCTGGATGCGGACCCCGCAGGCGGCGAAGACGCCGGCGCCGAGCGGGATCCCCGCCCTGCCGGACCACATGACCACCGCGCCGAGCCCGGCCGACATCGTCCCGACCCGGTACCTGCGCGTCGACGGCCACGTGCCGGTGCCGCCGCCGCTGAGCCGGTTCCCGCCGGTCGCGGGGGACGCCGGTGCGCCGACGGGCCCGGAAGCGGAGCCCGGCAGGCACCGGTTCCCCGGCCGCGAAGACGGGCAGGGCCGTCCCGTCTGGCTGTTCCTCACCCTCGGGGTGGTGGTGGTCCTCGTGCTGGTCGTCGGCGGCACCTACTGGCTCGGCACCCGGACCGACAACCACTCCGACGCCGCGCTGCCGCTGGTGCCGACCACCGCGGCGCCGACGAACGGCGCCATCGATCCGCAGATCCCGCTCGACCAGCGGCTGCCGGCGCTGCCGGGCAAGCCGAACGACGCCGATTCGACGATGTCGATCGACAAGGCGCTCGAGGCGAAGGTCATCACCGAAGCCGACGCCAAGCAGCTCCAGTCCCACAACGCCAAGGAGATCATCTTCCGCGCGTCGTCCGACTTGGCCAAGCCGCGCAACGGCAACCTGCTGATGGCGATCCCGACGCTGTCCGTCTTCGACGCGAAGCACCTCGCGGCGGGACTGCGGAACAACCTCTCCGGGGCGCACCTGGCCGCCACCCAGATCGGCCCCACCGACAACGACCTGATGTACACGCAGCGGGGGACCGACGGCTGGGTCGCCATTCTCTGGTACTCCTCGGGCGCCGTCGTGGTGGGAGTCGGCGTTTCCCAGCGGGAAACCGGGGATTCCGCCGAGCTGCAAGCCCGGCTCAAGGCGATTCGCGACACCGTCGCGACCGTCCTGCCACCCGGCTGAACAGGCGGTCGCGGAAGCCCGGATAACAAATCGACCCGCAGGTCGGCCGGGGCGGCCTGAAGTGCACAATGTGCATGGCATTCGACAGGCGAAGTCGGGTCGGCCCGTGGCCGGCCGATCGGACCGGAACCGGAATAAGGGGGCTCCTGGTGTCCTGGCAGGAGGAGCTGCGTCGGCTTGACGAGGAGCTCGCGGCGGGGAAGCTTTCCGCGGACGATTACCGCCTCCGGCGCGACCAGGTACTTTCCTCGGCCGTCGGCGTGGAGAACAGGCAGCCGCCGCCGCAGACGCCGTCCAGCGCGGACGAGACCCAGGTGATCAGCCCGGTCAGCCCGCCCGGCGGCGTTCCGCAGCCGAACCAGGGGGGCGACGCCGAGCGCACCCAGGCGGTGTCGTGGCACCCGCAGCAGGCCCAGCCCGGTGCTCCCGGGGCGACCGCCTACGTGCCGCAGTCGCAGCCGTTCTCGCCGTCCGGCGGGTTCCCGGCGGCGCAGCCGGCCGGCGACGACAGCCCCGAGCGGACCCAGGTGGTCCGCAACACCGGCGAGTACCAGCCGAACTACGGCGAATACACGCAGCAGCAGCCGCCCGCGCAGCCGGGCTGGAACCAGGTGCCACCGGGAGCGGCCGCACCGCCGTGGGGCGGCGCCGATCCCGCCGGACCGCACGGTTCGAACGACCTGAACTGGATGCGCCAGGGCCCCGAGTCCTACTTCGAGACGAAGAGCGGGTCCGGCAAGAAGAAGGGCATCGTCATCGTCGCGGCGGTGCTGGTCGTCCTGCTCGCCGGCTTCGCCATCTGGTGGTTCGGCCTGCGCAGCGACTCGAACTCCGTCGCGAACCCGACCACGTCGAACAACCCGACGTCCGCGCCGTCGACCAGCGCCCCGCCGCCGAGCATCGCGCCGACCCGCGTGCCGCCGATGCCGGGCAAGGCCAGTGAGAAGAACGGCACGATGAGCGTCGACGACGCCGTCGACAAGGAGTTCCTCACCGCGGCCGACGCGACCGCGATCAAGTCCACCGGCTCGGCGTACGTCACCTGCCAGGCGTCGACCAACACGCCGTTCGACTACACCGTCGTGCTGGTGAACACCAAGAGCGTCGACGACGCGAACCGCCTCGCGGAATCCATGCAGAAGCCGGCGCCGAGCACGAGCCTAAAGCCGGTCGCCGACCACGCCGGGCTCCCGCAGTCGGTCTCGGTCTTCAAGGCGGTCCTGTCCGACCACACGACCTACCGCGCGGTTTACGTCTCCGGCGCCGCCGTGCTGCGCGTGGACGTCAACCAGGCTCCCGCCACGGACACCGCCGTGACCAAGGAGTTCCAGGGCGTCATGAAGGCGATGCTGGAGAACGTTCCGAACTCGTGACCGGTGTCCAGGCGACCACGCCGCTGCGGTCCCTCGTCGACCACGACGAGCACGGCTGCACGGTGCTCTCCGACGGCGTCTCGGACTACGCCGACGGGGCCGAGGACATCGTCACGGCGTTGCTGGAGAACGCGCAGGACCGCGGGTCGCTCAGCGACGAGCTGACCCTCGCCGCGCGCACCTGGCCCGAGCGCTACCACCTCGACCACGGCCGGGCGAACGTCCTGCGCGGCCTGCGGTTGCCGGCGGGGGCCACGGTGCTCGAGATCGGCTGCGGCACCGGCGCGGTGACCCGCTACCTCGCCGAGAGCTGCGGGTCCGTGGACGCCGTCGAGCCGGTGCTGAGCCGTGCGCGGGGTGCCCGGGCCCGGACCCGCGGCTTCGGTGACGTCGAGGTTTTCGTCGGTGGCATCGAAGACGTTCCCGCGGCCGAGGCCTACGACGTCGTGATCGTCGTCGGCGTGCTCGAGTACGTGGGTGCGGGCGGCGCCGCCGACGACCCCTACGTCAGCTTCTTGCGCGCGGCGCACGCGCGGCTGCGCCCGGGCGGGACGCTGGTGCTCGCGATCGAGAACCAGCTGGGCGTCAAGTACCTGTGCGGGGCGGCCGAAGACCACACCGGCATCCCGTGGGACGGCGTCGCCGGGTACCCGGCGGGCGGTGTCGCGCGGACCTTTTCCCGCAAGCGGCTCCTGGACCTGGTCGGCCGCGCCGGGTTCGCCGGATCGACCGTGCTCGGGGCGTTCCCGGACTACAAGCTGACGCGCGCCCTGCTCTCCGACGAGCTGCTCACGACCCAGCCGCGGCTGGCCACGCAGCTGCCCGGCTTCCCCAGCCCGGACTGGGCGGGCGGCGGCAACCGCGTGGTGGACGAGCAGCGCGTGTGGCATGAGCTCGTCGACGCCGGATTGGCCGCGCACCACAGCAATTCGTTCCTCGTGCTGGCCGCGAAGGACGGCGCCGAGGGCCTCTGGCCGGCTGGCGCGCTGGCGGTCTTCTTCAGCACGGACCGGGCCGCCGACTTCTGCACCCGGTCGGTCGTCGAGCGCGACGGCGACGTCCTGCGCGTGCGCCGGACGCCACTGGCCGCGCACCCCGGCGCCGCGCACGGCGTCCGCATAGTGTCCACAGTGGACGAAGTGTTCGACGCGCCGACCGTGCTCGAGCTCGCGGAAGCGGATCCCGCGCGGTGGACCGAACTGTTCGCCGGCTGGCGCGACCTCGTCGTCGCCCGGGCCGCGGAGCTCGGCCCGCGGCTGTGGGACCTGACGCCGCAGAACCTGCTCGTGACCCCGTCCGGGCTCGAGCCGATCGACCTCGAATGGTCGGTCGACGGGTGCACGGCGGCCGACGTCCTCGCCCGCGGCGTCCTGATCACCGCCGACGAGCTGGCGCGCGGCGGCCACGCGCCGGGCCCGACCGTCGGGGACGTCGTGCGCGACCTGTGCCACCGGCTCGAGCTCGACGAAGCCGCGGTCCTGGAAGCCACCGCCGTCGAAGCCCGCTTCCAGGTGGTCCGCCAGGCCGGCCGCTGCGACGCCGGTTACCTGGCCGAGCGGACCACCGAGCTGCGCCAGGCCTGGACCGACCGGCTCGCCGAGCCGGTCGCCGGCTGAACCCTCAGGCGCGCATCGACTCCGGCAGCATCCGGCGCATCGCCCGGCGGGTCGGTTCCTCGAAGTACCGGTGCAGCACCTGCGCGATCAGGATCGTCAGCCCGATGAAGCCGAGCACGATCAGCCGGTACTCCCAGCTGGTCGGCATGTCCGTCAGCTTCAGCTTGGTCTGGATGACGTGCCGCATCACGTCGATGACCAGCCAGTGGACCAGGTAGAGCGCGAACGAGATCTTGCCGCCCCAGATCAGGAGCTTCGTGCGCAGCAGCCACGCCAGCGGTTCGCGCTCACTGATCGCCAGCGAGCCGATCAGCAGCAGGAACAGGGGAACCACGACCACCGTCTCGGCCGAGCCCCACATCAGGTGGCCGTTGATCCGCCAGTCGAGGCCCATGTTGTAGCGGCGGAACGGGTCGAAGTGCTGCACCAGGAAGATGATCGCGACGATGACCACGAACACCGCCGACGGCCGCAGGAACCACGGCAGCCGCGCGGACCGGCCGTACCGCAGCACGATCAGCGCGGTGAACGCCCCGCCGAAGAACTCCGTGAGGACGCGCAACGGGATCATCCCGGGCACCAGCGCGTTGTGGAACAGCAGCAGGTCGCTGCCGTCTTCCATGGTCACCCCGATCGCGACGATCGGGAACACCGAGACCAGCGCGCACAGCACGAGCGAGCGGATGCGGACCGTCCGGAGCATCTTCGCCAGCACCGCGACCGCGACGCTGAACACCAGGTACGCGAGCCATTCCGCGCTCAGCGACCAGTCCACCGGGTTCCACTGGTCCGGTTCGATGAACCACCCCTGGATCAGCAGGACGTGTTCGAGGAACCGAGCCGGGCTGGCCGCCGCCTGGATGCTCGCGTCGGCGTTCACCTGCAGCGAGTACGCGCGGTAGAGCGCCCAGCCGAGCAGCACCAGGAACATCACCGGCCAGATCCGGCTCAGCCGCAGCCAGAGGAAGCCGAGCGCCTTGCGCGGCGTCCACGGCTCGGTCATCCGCTCGAGGTGCGTGTAGGTCATGATGAAACCGCTGAGCACGAAGAACAGGTCGACGCCGAGGTGCCCGGCGTCGAACAGCGGCGCCAGCCTGCCGAGGAACGGGAACGACGAGACCAGCTCCGGGCGGAAGTGGAACGTCAGCACCCAGAGCGCCGCCAGCGCGCGGACCCCGGTCAGCTGCGGGAGGAACGACGGCAGCGGTCCGCGGTCGGCGGGCTCCGCCGGTTCCGGGCGTGACTCCGGCGGAGCGGGGGTCTCGGCCGTGATCGCCGGGAGCACGTCCGTGGTCTCGGTGCTGTCCATGTCCTACCGTTTCGCGTTGGCTGCGGCCCAGGCGCGCTGGGGATCGAGGTCGAGCGGCCGGGCGGGCGGGTCCGGCACCGTGCGGGACAGCAGGACCTGCTGCACCAGCTCCGTGCGAGCGTCCCGGCCGGCGACCCCGAGCCAGAAGCCGTGGTGCTCCAGGCCTTCCGCCCACGGGTCTTCCGGCCAGCCGCCCAGCTTCTCGAGCACGGTCCGCCGGACCAGGTAGCCGCTGCCCAGGTAGGGCAGCCGCGCCAGCCGCCGTGCTTCCGGCGGGAGCGCGCCGACCAGGCCCCGCGCGGCGTCCGCGACCGGGCAGTGGGCCACGTCCGCGCCCGCCCGCACCGCGGCGAGCAACCGGGTGACCAGGTGGGGCGAGCATCGCACACCCGCGTCGAGCACCAGCAGCAGGTCGGCTTCGGACTCGGCCAGGAGCCGGTTGTACGCGTGGCCGGTGCCGCGGGGGACCGGGTGGTGGAGCACGTCGTAGGGCTTCGGCCCGGGCGGCTCCGCGGTGCCGTCCTGGCAGACGAGGACCCGCGCCGGAACCGTCGTCCCGCGCGCGAGGTCGTCGACGAGCGCGGCGACCCCCGGGTCCGCGATCCGCCGGACGACGAGGACGTCGAGGTCGTCCGCGCGCGGCGCGGCCCCCGGCGAAAGCGGCAGTGCGGCCGGGGTGAGGACGCCACCGTCCGTCCGCCGGGCGGTTTCCGCGCGCTCCACGAACAGCCGTGCCGCGAGCCGCCGGTCCGGGCCGGGGTCGCCGCCGAGGGAGGCCTCGCCGAGGAACCGCGGGTCCCAGCTCGGGGTGTCCACGGCCAGCGGCCCGTCGGCGGGCACGACGACCGCCGCCGCCTTGCGGAGCGGGCGTTCCGGCCGGGCCGGCGCCGGGTGCCGCTCCGCGAGGTCCGCGGCCAGCTCCAGCAGCGTCCGGGCCGACGGGCCCATGTCCAGCTCTTCCTTGACGAAGCGGTAGGCCTCGGCGCGGATCGACCGCTCCAGCTCGCCGTCGCGCAGCATCGCCGCGGTGGCCGCGCCCACGACGGTTTCGCGGGCCACGAGCAGGTGCTGCCCGGCGGTGAACGGCGCGAGGTCGCGGCTCGGTTCGGTGACGACGACGCAGCCGTTGCAGGCCGCTTCCAGCACCCTCACCCACTCCAGGGCCCGGGACGCCTCGCGGTGCAGGTTCAGCAGCACCCGGCTGCGGGCCAGGTGCTCGTGCTTCGCCCGCCCCATCAGGAAGTCCGGTCGCGGCTTGACCATCGGCTCGTGCGGCGGCGTCAGCAGCCGGACCGCGAAGCCGTCCAGGTCGCGGGCGGCCCGGGCCAGCAGCGCGGAGCGCCGGTGCTCGGCGGTGCCGAGGTAGGTGACGTCGATGTCGCGCGGTGCGTCCGGGTCGCCGCCCCACCGGTCCCACAGCGGGGTGTAGCCGAGCTGGAACCGGCGGACGTCGTGGCCGCGCCGCACCAGCTCGTCGGTGGAGTCGGCGTTGATGTCCACCGCGCCGCCGAACTCGGGCAGCAGCGCGGCGCTGGTGTCGAAGGTCCGCGTGCCGGGGTGCTCGACGCAGAACGCGATCGTGCGGCGCAGCTGGTCCGGCCGCGGCCGCTGCCGCTCGGGCAGCACCACGAGGTACTCGTGCGGGACGACGACGAAGACCGTGTCGTCGTCCTCGTCGGGCAGCGGACCGACGTGCGTCTCGGCCCGCCCGCCGGCCCGGCGCACCGCGTCGGCGACGACCTCGAAAAGCTCTTCCATGAAGGCGCTGCCGCCCGGCGCGGACGCCAGCACCAGTCGGGGATCGGCCACCGTCAGCGGGTCTTCCGGCGCACCGTGCGCAGCGGCGCGGTGACCCGCCAGCTGATCGTCTGCCGGTGCGCTTCGAGCTCTTGGGCGAGCTCGGCGACCTGGCGGCGCAGCTGCTCCGCGTCCCGGTCGTCCGTCGGCACGAGTTCGGGCAGGTCGGCGCCGTGCAGGGTGAGCTCGGCCTGCAGCAGGTCCATCCGCAGCTGGTCGCGCTCCAGCCGGGTGCGCTCCAGCTCCTGCCGGGCGAGATCGCGGTCGCGGCGCAGGGCGTCCAGCTCCACGCGGGCCTCCGAGGCCTCGTCGACCTGGCGCCGCAGCTCGTCGTTCGCGCGGGCGTCCTCGACCAGCCGTTCCTGCACGCGCAGGGCCTCGCGCAGCTCGGCGTCGGCGCCGCGGAGCCGGCCGAGCAGCCGTTCCCGCTCGGCCATCAGCACCGAACGCTCGGCGCGCAGCTGCAGCAGCTCGGCCCGCACGGACGCCGGTACGGCGTACTCGACCGGCGCGTCCTCGTCTTCGCGGCTGACCGCGCGGTCTTCTTCGGCGCTCATGCGTCCCGTTCCTCGGTACCGGTGCCTCGGGCGAGGCTCTTCAGGATGGTGGAGAACTCCTGCCCGTAGTGCGCGGAGTCCAGGAAGGCGCCGACGCCGGCCCGGGCCCGCTCGGCGATCCGCGCGCGGGTCTCCGGCGGGGTGTCCAGCGCCCGCAGCAGGCCGACCGTCAGCGCGCTGAGGTCGTTGGGCAGGAACAACCAGCCGCTTTCGCTGTCGCTGACGATTTCCCGGGTGCCGAAGACGTCGGCGGCCACCACGGGCACGCCGAAGGCCATCGCCTCGAGGATCGAGCGGGGCAGCGACTCGATGTCGGAGCTGTTGACGAACAGGTCCGCCGCGCGCAGCCACTGCCGCGGGTCGCGGCAGATCGGCACGAGGCTGACCGAGCCGCCCAGCCCGGCCGACTCGACGTAGTCCCGCAGCGCGTCGCAGTACGGCGACTCGTGGGTCCCGACGATCACCAGGTGGGCGTCCGGGTGCGTCACCCGGACCTGCTCGAAGGCCAGCAGCAGCGGCGCTTGGCCCTTGCGCGGCTCGCTGACGCCGATGTTGAGCAGCACGGTCGCCGACTCGGGCAGGCCGAGCTCGCGCCGGACCTCTTCCTTGGTGGCGTACTGCGCCTGCTGGACCGGGACGAGGTCGATGCCGTACCGGACGGTGACGCACCGCCGTGGCCGCGACCAGGGCAGGAACATCTCGCGCGTGGCGTCGGCGACGAACAGGAGCGTGTCGGCGTCGGCCAGGCAGCGTTCCCAGCGTTCGCGCACCAGCGGGTCGAGCCCGTCCATGCCCCAGTTCAGGTAGGCGAAGTCCTCCAGGCTGAAGCTTTCGTGGATGACCCACGCCACCGGCAGTCCCGCGAGCTTCGCCGCCTCCACCCCGGCGAACATGCCGAGGGTGTTCACCAGCACGACCCCCGCGCCGGACGCGGTGGCCAGCATGGCCAGCTCACCGGCGTAGGCGGCGTACTGCGTCGCGTCCTGGACGCGGTGGTGGCCCGTGACGTGCACGGTGACGCCGAGGTCTTCCAGCTCCGCGCGCAGCGGCCCGTCTTCGGGGGACACGAGCGTGACCTTGTGCCCGTGCGAGCCGGCCAGGTGGCGCAGCAGCTCGCTGAGCCAGAACTGGCCGCCGCCGACGCGCAGGCTGTGCGTGACGACCAGGACGTGGTCGGTGTCCACGGCGGCCTTGACGCGCCCGAGCAGCTCTTCGGTGAACGCCGTCGCGCGCGCCGCGGCTTCGGCGTCGCGCCGGTCCACCGCCCGGCGACGCAACGTCGCGTACCGGACCGGCGACGTCCACTCCCGCCCATCGCGGGTCCAGGCCCGGACCCGCAGGCTCACCTTCCGCCGGTCGCCGGCCGCCAGGGGCAGCGGCACCCGGGCCTCGTACCCGCTCAGCCCGGCCTGCCGGACCTGGCCCGGCAGGTTCCGGGTGACGTCCGGCCGGGGCAGCATCAGCCGGGCGCGCTGCGGGGCTGCGCCGTCGACCTCGACCTCGATCCGGCTGGGCAACCTGCCGTCGAGCAGCAGCCACCCCGAGACGACGACCAGGTCACCGACGAGCTCGGCGTCCGCCGCCGGGTGGTCGATCTCCCCCAGGGAAGCGGGGATCCGGTAGGTGCTCTCCGGCCAGACCGCGACCCGGCTGAGCTCGGTGCCGTCGGGCGCGGTGACCGTCGCCTCCACGCCGACCGGCTGGTCGACGTCGACCTCGGCCCGCCAGACCCAGCTCGGCCAGTCCTCGGGCACGCCCGGCACGGCGGTCGTCCCGCGCTCCCAGTGCACCCGGGCGATCTGCCCGCCGAGCCGGACGGTGCTGCCGTCCGGTCCGCTCGGCGAGACCAGCCAGCCGCCGACCGCGACCCGGCCGGCGGTGATCGAGGCACTGCCGGCGTCCACACCGGCGAGCCACGGCAGCTCCCGCACGATCATCAGATTCCTTCGTCCATGCGCTGGCGCGCGGTCACTGCCGGGGGTGTTTCGCGAGCTGCTCGCTCAGCGTCTTCACCACGGCCGGGGCCAGGATAGGGCTTTGCCCGCCGATGAGGTTGCGTTCCGCGATTTCGACGACGACGACATCGCTGTCGGCGAGCTTCGCGGCGGCCGCCGCGGTGTCCTGCACGACGTAGTCGGAGTGCATGATCGTCATGTCCGTGAACGCGGCCGCGAAGTACATGTTGGCGAACCCGGTGAACGAGTCCCCGATCATCGCGACCTTGTCCGGGACGGTGCCGGGCACGGCCGGGCCGTGCAGCTCGATGGGCACGGTGTTCGGCTGGCCGAAGAAGGTGCGCGTCCGGTCGGCGCCGCCGTCCGGGGCCAGGCTTTCCAGCTCCGCCGGTTCGCTGCCGGTGCGGCCGATCAGCGGCGGCAGGTCGGTCTGCTTGTCGAACGTCTCCTTGGACGCGGTCCGCCAGGTGCGGGTCACGCCGGGGCGCAGGTCCTCGGCCACGGCCCGGACCATCGTGAGCCCGCCGTGGAACTGCCAGTGGGTGTCCTGCTTGAAGTAGATCGGGGCACCCCGGCGCTGCGACTCGGCGAGCAGGGGCCCGCGCATGTCCAGGTAGCCGACGTCGTTGTTGAGCCGCTGCCACATCGTCCGGGCCGCGACCGGGGCGCAGTCCTTGCCCGGGTACTGGTCCGGCAGGAACTGCGGGAAGATGTCCGACTTGTCGGGCGGCACGACCAGCACCAGGCGCCGTCCGGACGCCTCGACCGCCCGGCGGAACCCGATCAGCTCGTCCATCACGGTGGCGGTCGGGATCATCGGGTTGCACTTGGCGTAGAGGTCGTTGCCGAGGAACAGCCAGCCGTCCCGGCCTTCGACGACCGCCGGGTAGTTGCTGTTGGTCTGCCCCGGCAGCTGGCCGGTGTCCGGGCGCGCGGGCGGCTGGGCCGGCACCGGGCCGACCCCGGGGGCCGGGGGCTTCGCGCCGAGCGCCGGCGGCTCGCCGAACACCGATCGGCTGATCCCGTCTTCGGCCTGGACGGCGGCTTGGCGGCCGGGCAGCCAGTCGGTGGCCCAGGCGCCGAGCCCGCTGAAGAAGCCCCAGCCGTCGGACAGGCTCGGGAAGTCGTGGAGCTTGCGGTTTTCGAACGCCTCGGGTGGCCCGAACAGGCCGAGCGAAACCACCGGAGTAAGGAAGAAGATGACCGCGCAGACGAGGGCGACCTGCTGCCGGCCGTGCCGCGGGCGGTACATCGAGTGGCCCTTCGGCAGCCAGGCCTCGTGGACCGGAAGGGGCTGGATCCGCTTCTCCGGCTCCCCGCCCCTCAAGTGCACCGACACCCGTTCACCATAGCCGACCCGCGGTTCGCCGGATTCCGACGCCCGAGTTCGCCGCCGTCACCTCGTCGGCGGCCGAAAACTGTCGTACATATGTTCTAAAATGGGCGTTGTCCAGGGGAGATGCCGCCCGTGTCCGCGGGTGGTGCGATGGAGGAAGGCAGGGCCATGGCCTACATCACCCTGCCCACGTTCGTGGGCTACAGCGCTAGTACCGGTCCGTCGCGGTCGTCGTTCGTCCGGCGGCAGCGCCGGCTCTACGAGGACCCGGCGCGCGCCGCGTTCAACTACTACCGGCGGGCGGCCAACGCCGTGCGGTCCGGGCGGGCGGCGGGGCAGGACGCGACGGCGTTGCGCGCGCTCGTCAACGCCGCCGACGACCGGACGAAACCGCACTACGCGGCGATCGCCGAGGGCTGGCTGCGCTACCTCGGCCGGAAGTCGCCGCGGCTGGTCGAGGTCGGGCGCGGCCGCTGCCGGATCGGGGACCTCGAGATCGGCGTCAGCCCGCAGCTCGGGCTGCGCAAGAGCGACGGCCGCCGGTACGCGACCTGGCTCTACTTCAAGGAAGAGCCGCTCACGAAGGACTCCGCGCAGCTCGCGCTGTGGGTGCTGGAACAGGCGATGCCGGACGTCCTGCCGGGCGGCCACGCCCTGGTGATCGACGTCCGGCGGAGCAAGGAGTTCCAGCTCTCGGCGCGCGACCGCGAACGGCTGCGGCCCTGGGCCCGCAGCGAGGCGTCGGCGTTCCTCACCCTCTGGGACGCCGCCTGAGCCGGGGAGGCGCCGGGCCCGCCCGGCGCCTCCCCTAGCATCGCCCCCACGGCGTTCAGGGGGGCGACGATGAGACTGGTCGCGGGGCGGTACGCGATCTCGGCCGAGCTGGGCCGGGGCGGCATGGGCGTCGTCTGGCGCGCCGAAGACACGGTGCTCGGGCGGCCGGTCGCGCTCAAGGAGCTGGCGACCCCGCCGGGCACGAGCCTCGAGCGGGTCATGCGCGAAGCCCGCACGGCCGGGCGGCTCAACGACCCCGCCGTCGTCACGGTGTACGACGTCGTCAGCGAGCAGGGCGCCACTTTCATCGTCATGGAGCTGGTCGTCGCGCCGACGCTGGCGGACATCATCGGGCGCGAAGGACCGCTGGACACCAGCCGCGTCGCCGCGCTCGGCCTGCAGGTGCTCGGCGCGCTGGAGAGCGCGCACGCGGCGGGGATCGTGCACCGGGACGTCAAGCCCAGCAACATCATGGTGCTGCCCGGCGACCGCGTGAAGCTCGCCGACTTCGGCATCGCGCGGGCGCTGGACGACCCGTCGCTGACGCAGACCGGCGGCGTCATGGGGTCGCCCGGGTACATGGCGCCGGAGCTGTTCGCCGGGGCCGGGCCGTCGCCGGCGGCGGACCTCTGGTCGCTCGGCGCGACGCTCTTCCACGCCGCCGAAGGCCGCGCGCCCTTCCAGCGCACCACGACGGCCGCGACCCTGCACGCGATCATGTACGACCAGCCCGTGCTGGAGCGCTGCCGCGGCCCGCTCGCGGACGCCGTCCGCGGGCTGCTCACCCAGTCCGCTTCGGACCGGCTGACCGCGGCCGGCCTGCGGCGGCTGCTGGAAACCGCGAGTACCGGCGCGCCGGCCGCGCCGTCGCGGACCGCGTGGCTCGCCACGCCGCCACCGGCCACAGTGGACGGTCGGCCGGCGAAGAAGCGCCGCCTGCCGCTGATCCTGACCGGAGTGGCGGTCGCGGTGATCGCGGCGCTCGGCGCGATCTTCCTCCTCAAGCCGGACCGCACCACGCCCGCGCCCGTCGCCGCTCCCGCGTCGACCTCGTCGTCCGCGAGCCCGACGGCAACGACGAAACACAGCACCAAGAAGCCCGCGCCGACGACGTCCGCGAGTTCCACTCCACCGTCGCCGACCGCCGGGGACCGGCCGCCGAAGCTCGAGGAGGTGCCGCTGATCCGCTTCCACCAAGCCGACGGCGGTCACTTCAGCGGGACGAAGAAGGTCGGCCCGCCGGCCGGGTTCACCAAGGAAGGTGTCTTCGGTTCGCTCGTCGCCAACGCCGAGCCCGGGACGCGGAAGCTGTTCGCCTGCAAGGTGAAGGACCAGAAGGACTGGTTCACCTCGCCCGACCAGAGCGGCAAGTGCGAAGGCCAGCAGTCGCTCGGCCTGCTCGGCCACATCTACGCGAACCCGCCGTCCTGGGGGAGCACCCGCGCGCTCTACCGCTGCAACGCGGGCGCCAGCCACTTCGACTCGCTCGACGCCGGCTGCGAGGGCAAGACCAAGGAGTTCCTGATGGGCTACGTCATCGTCTGAAGCACCCCGGCGACCAGCTCCGGCCGCGTGACGAACGGGTGGTGCGCCACCGGCAGTTCGACGACGTCGGTCGCGCGCGCGGCCTGCCGCCGCTGGGTCTCCGGCAGCGTCGCGCGGTCGTCGGCGCAGACGACGTAGGTGGACGGGACCGCCCGCCAAGCGGCGGTCGTCACGGGCTGGCCGAACACGGCTTCGTTCTGCGCGGTGAGCCGGGCGGCGGCACCGGCGTAGGTGGTGTCGTCGAAGTCCTGGGCGAACAGCGGCCGCACCAGCTCCTCGCGGACGCTCGCGGTGCCGTCGCCGTGGCTCACGTGCCGCGGCGGTGGCTCGCTGCCGCCGAAGTCCGCGAGCGCCTCGCCGGCGTCCGGCAGGAACGACGTCACGTACACGAGCCGGTGGACCGCGGGGTGGTTGCCGGCTTGTGTGATCACCATCCCGCCGTAGGAATGCCCGACGAGCAGCGCGGGCTCGTCGGAGGCGTCGAGCAGCGCGCGGACGGCCGCCGCGTCGTCGTGGAGATCGCCGCGCGGCTCGCTCTCGCAGCTCGGCAGCACCGCCGCTGAGCTGCGCAGACCCCGGCCGGCGAGGACGTCCGCCGTCGGCTGCCACCACCAGGCGCCGTCGCGGACGAAGGCACCGTGGACGAAGACGATCCGCATGGTGACAATCTGGCAGGACCCACCCGGTCGAGTGACACAGTTCGCGGCGAGCGGACGAGGACTGGACAAACCGGAGGGCGAACACGAAGCTTTCGCGTGTTCTTTCGTGCCCGGCCGAAGTCAGAGGTCGTAACAGTGAATGCTGCCTGGGAAGCCGTCTCCCGCGTCGCCGACGAGCCCGCCTGGTACTGGGTGTACGACAAGCTGGCGTTCTGGCCGAGCACCTACGCCCACGCCTGGCCGGGCTTCCGCGAGCCGGCGCCGTCGCGGACCTGGGACCTCTCGCCGGGGGACCTGGACCGCGGGTCGGCCGAGTTCCGCCTCGGCCCGTACGCCGTCGAAGAGCACCAGGTCGCGGCCATCGCGCTCGCCGCGTTCCGCGAGGTCTGCGGCCCGGACGACTGGATGTGGGCCCTGCACTGGCAGCACCAGTCCTTCCGCGTCCGCCCGCACCTGATGACCGAGGGCGCGCGCTGGCCGGTGCCGGTGTTCCCGCGCGCCGACTACCACCTGTTCCTGGCGTCGGACTTCTCGTACGGCACGCTCGGCCACCCGTGGGAGCGCACGCTCTGCGTGTTCGGCGACAAGCTCGTCCCGGCTTTCGAGAAGCACGGCGAAGGCGTCTTGGCGAACCTGCTGCGCCGCGACGGGAAGCCGTCCGCACTGGCCCGCTGAGCTCGCCGTTGATCTCTTGCTACCGTTCTGCGGGTGTTCGAGTATCACGGCTGGGTGACCATCCAGGCGACCGCGAGCGGCGATGACGACGCGGCGCTCCTGGAGCGCCTGGTCGACCGCGTGCACCGCGCGATCCGCGACGCGGGTGACTTCGACCTGGTCGACCTCCGCTGGAGCGCGGGCATGCCGATGCTGCACTTCGGCGGCTTCGACAAGCACGGCGGCCGCTTGGGCCCGGAGCTGCTCGAGGTGTTCACGAGGGTCGGCGAGCTGGCGGCGGGCTCCTACGGGCTCCTGCACGTGTGGGACGACCAGGACCCCGAGCACGACAACGAGTTCCGCGTGTACCGCATGGCCCGCGGCCAGGTGACGGAGCGCGAAGACCCGCACCTGACCCCGGTGGCCCCGACGGTCCTGGACGTCTACGAGCTGTAGCCCGATCGCAACCGGGCCTGAGACCAAATCCGGAACCACGTCCCCCACCACGACGGCCTTCTACATCCAGGCGGCGATCTCGTTCGGCTTGGCACTGGCGGCCGTCACCGGCGGCATCGCGTACCTGCCGGTCGACGGCTGGATCCGCGGTTTCCTCGCCCTCGGCGCGCTGTACCTGGTCACCTCCACCTTCACGCTCGCCAAGTGCGTCCGCGACAGACAGGACGAGACCTCGGTGGTCTCCCGCGTCGACCAGGCCCGGCTCGACAAGCTCCTCGCCGAGCACGACCCGTTCAAGGCGTCCGCGATGTAGGTCACCCGAAGAGGTGGTTATGGAGGAGCAACGAAAGTCGTGTGACGGCGCTCACCGGTGAACCGCGCCGAGACAGCGAAAAGCCCCCGCTCGATGTCCTGAGCGGGGGCTTTTCGATCTTGAGCGGATGACGGGATTCGAACCCGCGACCCTCACCTTGGCAAGGTGATGCGCTACCAGCTGCGCTACATCCGCACTGCGTTGCTGTTGGGAGAACTCTATACCAACCGAAAACTGCTCCGATGAGCGGGTCCCGAAGTGCCCTGACCCGGTGCTTCGGTGTCACAGCTGGCGTACAAGGGGTGACGACGGCTGAATCCCTCCGTATGGTGTCCCCATTCGACCGAATGGGGAGACCTTCGGGGAGGAGGTGCCGGGCCGGATGACCGAGCTGGGCACGGTGCCGCCACCAGCGGCCTCGGAATCCGACGAGCAGGCACTGCTGCAACGACTTCGAAACGGCGAGGACGCCGCGTTCGGGGAGCTGTTCGAGCTGCACGCCGCCGCCGTCCGGAGACTGGCGCAGAGCCTGGCTTCCGACCGGTCCGAGGCCGAGGACATCACCGCGGAGACGTTCTTCCGCGTGCTCCAGGCCCTTCGCCGCGGCGCCGGCCCCCGGGACTACGTCCGCGCCTACCTCCTCACCGTCGCCCGCCGCGTCTCCTGGGAGTGGCACGGCGCCCGCCGCGACGTCCCGGTCTCCGACGACGAGCTGACCTTCCGCGCCGGCGCGGGGGCCGACACGCACGCCCGCACCGCCGAGCACACGCTGATCACGACGGCGTTCACCAGCCTGCCCGAGCGCTGGCGGACCGTCCTGTGGCAGACCGAGGTCGAGGGCGAGCAGCCCGCCATGGTCGCCACCCACTTCGGGCTGAGCGCGAACGCGACCGCCGCGCTGGCCCGCCGGGCCCGTCAGGGCCTCCGCGCGGCCTACTTGCAGGCCCACCTGTCGGTGAACCGCGGGCCGGACTCCTGCCGCGCGGTCGTCGAGAAGCTCGGCGGGTTCACCGCCGGCAGCGTGACCGGCGCCGAGGCGGAGCGCATCAAGGCGCACCTGCACGGCTGCTCGTCGTGCCGGGCGACCCAGGACGAGCTGCGCGACGTCTGCTCGTCGCTGCGCGCGCACGCCGGGGTGCTGGTGCTGCTGGTGCCGGCCGCGGGTGCCGCCGCGGGCGGCAGCGGCGTGCTGGCCGGGCTCGGCACGACGATCAAGGGCGTGCTGGTCGGCTCCAAGGTCAAGATCGGGCTCGCGCTGGCGTCGACCGCAGCCGTGGGTGCCGTGGGCGTCGCCGCCGGTCCCGTGCTGTTCGGGTCGACGCCGGTGCAGGACGTCGGGCTGACCGGCGGGGCGCCCGAGCTCGTCGTGGTGCCGCCCGCCGAATCGCACCAGCAGCCGCCCCCGCAGCCGCAGCAGGACCCGCGGATCGGCATCGGCGTGCTCAACGGCCGCGGCACCGGGATCGCCGTCCCGGCGCGGCAGCGCGGCGGCGGTTCCAAGCAGCTGGCGGCGAACGAGGTGCCGTCCGTGCCCGCGGGCGACGTCCCGGCAGGCGACGCCGGTTCGCTGCCGCAGCCGGGTACGAACGGCGGCACCCCGCGCGACGACGTCACGACGTCCTCGACGTTCAGCACGCCCGACCACTCGTCGACGTCGCCGCGGCTCGACTCCACGACCACGGAGATGACGAAGTCGAGCGACGAGACCGCGCCGGAGAGCGCGGGGGCGCCCGAGCTGTCGCCGTCCGACCGCCCGGGGAGCACGACGACGAGCGCCCCGACCAAGCCGGCGCCGACCGACGAGGAAACCGAGCCGTCGACGACCGTGACGCCGACTTCGGGAAAACCGTGCCCGAGCAGCGCGTCCGAAGTCACTGGTTCGAGCGACCCGGCGGACCCGGCCTCGACCACCCCTGAGCAGCGTTGATCAACTTCGCCGGGTGGGATGTCCGATTCCTCCCTCGCGCGGGCGAGCCCGGGCACGGTACCGTTTTCTTGCTTGGTCTTGTCGTGCTCACCCTGCGGGCGCCCCGGGAGGCAACTGAATGAACCGGCTGGTACGCGGCGAAGACGGCCGCGACTGGGTGGTCCGTGCCCAGATGGAATGGCGCGCCCCGGCGACGGCCGACGACTTCGAGCACGACGTCGCCGGCAGCTACGGCCCCGGTATCGCGATGATCGTGGTGACCGCGCTGCTGGCCGTGATCCTGGTGGTGTGGACGCCGAACGAGGTCAACATCCCCGCGTGGGTGCTGCTGGCGTTGCTGCTCATAGTGCTGTTCTTCCCGCTGCGGTGGATCCTGCGCCGGCCGTGGACGGTGGTCGCGGAGACCGAGGGCGACGTGACCGGCGACCGGCCGTCCGAACGCTGGGTCGGCACCATCCGCGGCATGTTCACCGTGCAGGGCGAGGTCAAGAAGATCTCGAAGACGATCCAGCGGCACTCGCTGCCGGACTTCGACGGGCCGCTGCACCCCGTCGAATAGCGAGTACCGGAATTCGGCCGAAGGGGTGAAACTGGGAGCATGCCCGAACTGCCCGAGGTCGAAGCGCTGGCGCACCACCTGCGTGAGAACGCGGTCGGCCAGACGATCTTCCGCATCGATGTCGCATCCCTGAGCGTCCTGAAGACGGCGACCCCGCCGTGGACCGAGATGCACGGCCGCGAGATCACCGGCGCGACCCGGCACGGCAAGCACCTCGACGTCGTCGCGGGTGACCTGCACCTGGTCGTCCACCTGGCCCGCGCGGGCTGGCTGCGCTGGTCCGACGGCCTGGCCGCGGCGCCGCTCAAGCCGGGCAAGGGCCCGATCTCGCTGCGCGTGCACCTCGAGTCCGCCACCGGACCCGGGTTCGACCTCACCGAAGCGGGCACGAAGAAGGGCCTCGCGGTGTGGATCGTGAAGGACCCGCAGGAGATCGCGAGCGTCGCGCGCCTCGGCCCGGACGCGCTTTCGGTGGACGCGGCCCAGCTGCGTGACCTGTTCGCCGGCAAGAACACGCGGCTGAAGTGGGCGCTCACCGACCAGTCGCTGATCGCCGGCATCGGCAACGCGTACTCCGACGAGATCATGCACCGCGCGAAGCTCTCCCCGTACGCGACGATCGGCAAGCTCGACGACGGAGCCCTGGAGACCCTCGCGGAGGCGATCGTCGAGATCGAGTCCGACGCCGTCCAGCGCTCGGTGGGGCAGAAGGCCGCGCGGCTGAAGGGCGAGAAGCGCTCGGGCCTGCGCGTCCACGCGCGCACCGGCCTGCCGTGCCCGGTCTGCGGCGACACGATCCGCGAGATCTCGTTCGCGGACAAGTCGTTCCAGTACTGCCCGACCTGCCAGACGGGCGGCAAGCCGCTGGCCGACCGCCGGATGTCGCGGCTGCTGAAGTAGCGGTGACACCTGTGGTCGCCACGTCACGCACCGGGATTCCCCCGTTCGGCCGCAGGTGCTGTGCCGCCGGCGGCCGGAGCCCTGGCAAGCCGGGTGCCGCCGACCGCCGAACCGCCCTCTTCCAGCCGCTTTCCCCGGATCCGGTGGAACAGACCGCCCTGCCCGCGTGTTGCGGACAGTGACCGTGACGGGCCTCGCCGGACTCTGAGTAGGGTCACTCCCACCCTCGGTCATCACAGTTGGACAGAAAGTGGGATCAGGCCTTGCACCCGGTTGGTCGAGCGCAGAGCATGGACGCCGTGTCCGGGTTTCCGCTTGCGCAGATCGTTCCGTGGGGTCTGGCGGTGCTGCTCGGCATCGCGGTGATCGTGCTGCTCGTGAAACAGCGCAAACCGGCCAGCGTGGTGGAGGACGCCATGCTGCAGGCCGTCCACCGGATGTCGAAGGCCGCCCCGAACCTCCGCTCCGGCCTGGACGAGGACGCCGCCGACAAGATCACCACCCAGCTGCTGCAGATGCTCGACTGCGTCGCCGTCGGCATCACCGACAGCGAGGGCACGCTGCTGTCCTGGGACGGCGAGGCGAACGAGCACTACGTCGACCTCGTCGACGCGATCGGCGCGGCCATCCGCAAGCACCGCCGCGAGGTCGTCGCGCACGACCGGATGCCGTGCAACCACCGCGGCACCTGCCGGATGAAGACCGCCGTCATCGTGCCGCTGCTGGTCGAGGGCGAGACCGAGGCGGCGCTGATCGTCGTCGGCCGCACCCGCGGGCGCCTGGTGCAGATGGCCGACGCCGTCGCCCAGTTCGTCTGCACGCAGTTCGAGCTGGCGCGGCTCGACGAGTCCAAGCACCAGCTCCAGCAGGCCGAGATCAAGGCGCTGCGCGCGCAGATCTCGCCGCACTTCGTCTACAACGCGCTCAACACGATCTCCGCGCTGATCCGCACGGACCCCGAAGAGGCGCGAGAGCTGCTTCAGGACTTCGCCGACTTCACGCGCTACTCGTTCCGGACGTCGGGCATGTTCACCTCGCTCGCCGAGGAGCTGCGCAACATCGACCGCTACCTGACCATCGAGAACGCCCGCTTCGGCGGCCGGCTCGAGGTGCGGATGAAGATCGCGCCCGAGGTGCTCAGCGTCGTCGTGCCGTTCCTGATCATCCAGCCGCTGGTGGAGAACGCGGTCAAGCACGGGCTGGCCAGCAAACCCAGCGGCGGCTGCGTCACGGTGATCGCGCAGGACCACGGCACCGAGGCGCTGATCAGCGTCGAGGACGACGGCATCGGCATGGACCCGCGGCGCCTGCGGGACGTCAAGAACGCGCACAGCACCGGCGCGCACGTCGGGCTCGGCAACATCAGCCAGCGCATGCAGCAGGTCTTCGGCAGCGACTACGCGGTGATGGTCGAGACCGCGCCGGGCGCCGGCATGAAGGTGACGCTGCGGGTGCCGAAGTTCGTGCCGGGCGTCCGGCCGAACATGCCGGACTACAGCGCCGACGCCGAAGCCGACGTCCCGGCCCAGGGCGGCCCGGCCCAGCTGAACGGCAGCGAAGTGAACGGCGTCAACGGCACGCGCTCCGGCATCCTCCCCATGAGCTGAATCCCGCTAGCCTGGCGGTATGAGCGTTACGGACAAGCTGGCTTCGCGGATCCCGGTCCTCGCCGACCGGGTCGAGCGCAAGGACGTCGTGGCCGTGGTGAAGCTGCACGGCGTGATCACGCCGTCGCCGTCGCCGCTGGGCCGGGGCGCGATCAACCTGGCCGCCGTCGAGTCGGCCCTGACCAGGGCGTTCGGCCACGACCGGCTGAAGGCGGTCGCGCTGCTGATCAACTCGCCGGGCGGCGCGCCGACGCAGTCCGGGCTGGTCGCCGAGCGGATCCGGCAGCTGGCCGACGAGAAGGGCGTGCCGGTGCTGGCGTTCTGCGAGGACGTCGCCGCGTCCGGCGGTTACTGGCTGGCCTGCGCGGCCGACGAGATCTACGCGCACCGCACGTCGATGGTCGGCTCGATCGGTGTGATCAGCGGCGGCTTCGGCTTCACCGGGCTCTTGGAGCGCTTCGGCATCGAGCGCCGCCTGCACACGGCGGGCGCGAACAAGTCGCGGCTCGACCCGTTCTCGCCGGAGAAGCCCGAAGACGTCGAGTGGCTGAAGAAGATGCACACCCAACTCCACGAGCTGTTCGTGAGCTGGGTCAAGGAGCGCCGCGGCGACCGCCTGACCGACGCCGAGGACCTGTTCACCGGTGACGTCTGGCTCGGCGCGAAGGCGCTGGAACTCGGCCTGATCGACGGGCTGGGCAGCCTCCGCCAGATCGTCACGGACCGCTTCCCGGACGCGGAGATCTCGGTGGCCGAGCCGAAGAAGGCCCTGCTGGCCCGCCTCGGCATCGGCGCCCCGGCTGCGGCGTCGGCGGTGCTGGAAGCGGTGACGCAGAAGGCGGCTTGGTCCCGATTCGGCCTCTGACTTCGATGTCCGGTTTGGGTACTTCCGGGCAGACTTTGTGACCTGGGTCACCCAACCTGTGTAACGCCGCTGGAGTTGCGAAGGGGCATCGGCTCTCCTTGTGACCGGGCTTTGTTGCGATCGGCAACAAATCCGGACGACGAGGAGGTCGTACCCGATGCCCCACTCCCGAAGACTCATCATCGGTGCCGTGGCCGGCGCCGCGCTCATCGCGATCCCGCTGACCATCCCCGCCGCCGCGTCGGTCCCGCCCCCGGAGTCCGGCTGGACCACCGTCTTCGCCGACGACTTCACCGGCGGCTCCGGCGCGCTGCCGGCGAGCGCGAACTGGATCATCGACACCGGCCACAGCTACCCCGGCGGCCCCGCCAACTGGGGTACCGGCGAGATCCAGAACTACACCGCCAGCTCGAGCAACGTCTCGCTCGACGGCTCCGGCAACCTCCGCATCACGCCGTTGCGCGACGGTGCCGGCAACTGGACGTCCGCGCGGATCGAAACCCAGCGCGCCGACTTCAAGCCACCCGCCGGCGGCGTCATGCGGATCGAGAGCCGGATCCAGATGCCGAACGTCACCGGCGCCGCCGCGCTCGGCTACTGGCCCGCCTTCTGGGCCCTCGGCGGCCCCTACCGCGGCAACTGGTGGAACTGGCCCGCCATCGGCGAGTTCGACATCATGGAGAACGTCAACGGGATCAACTCCGTCTGGGGCGTCCTGCACTGCGGCGTCAACCCCGGCGGCCCGTGCAACGAGACGACCGGCCTGCCCGCCAACCGCGCGTGCCCGGGCAGCAGCTGCCAGTCGGCCTTCCACACCTACCGCTTCGAGTGGGACGCGAGCACCAGCCCGCAGGTGTTCCGCTGGTTCGTCGACGGCCAGCAGTTCCACTCGGTGAGCCAGAACCAGGTCGACGCCACGACCTGGGCGAACATGACGACCCACCAGGGCTACTTCGTGCTGCTGAACGTCGCCATCGGCGGCGCGTTCCCCAACAACAACTCCGGCACCACCACGCCGGGGCCGGGGATCGTGCCCGGGCACCCGATGGTCGTCGACCACGTCACCGTCACCACCCGCGGCGGGAGCGGTGGCGGCACGACGACCCCACCGACCACGACCACTCCGCCCACCGGCGGGAGCAGCGCGTACAGCACCATCCAGGCCGAGTCGTACAGCCAGCAGTCCGGTTCGATCACCGAGGCCACCGCCGACACCGGGGGCGGCCAGGACATCGGCGCGCTGGCCAACGGCGACTGGGCGCTCTACCCGAACATCGACTTCGGCGGCAGCGCGGCGACGAACTTTCAGGCCCGCGTCGCGTCCGGAGCGGCGTCCGGCGTGAGCGGACTCGTCGAGGTGCGGCTCGACAGCCGGTCCAACGCTCCGATCGGCAGCTTCGCGGTCGGCAACACGGGCGGCTGGCAGAGCTGGCGGACCGTCCCGGCGAACGTCAGTGCGGTCACCGGCGTGCACAACGTGTACCTGACGTTCACGAGCGGTCAGCCCGCCGACTTCGTGAACCTGAACTGGTTCACGTTCGTGCATTGAGACGAGGGACCCGCGGCCCTCGGCCGCGGGTCTCCTAAGAGCCTTATTCAGCCGTCGGCCGCCACATGCCTTGGCATGAGCAGGAGCGGTGTGCGAGCGGGACGCGGCGGCCTAACCAGAATAAGCCTCTCACTTCAGGCAGACGGGGGCTGGACATTGCACTCGGCAATGGGCAGGATGCGTTTCACTGTGAGTGCTCACGATGACACCCGGAAGCTCGTGGTCCTGGCCGTGGACGACGAGCCGAACGGTCTTGACGAACTCGTCCACTGCCTGCGCAACAGCCCGCACGTGGCGAAGGTGTTCCCGGCGATCGACGCGTCCGAGGCGCTGCGACTGCTGTCCACCGACGACCCGAGGCTACGCGAACGCAAGGACCGCGGCCTGCCGATCGTCGACGCCGTCTTCGCGGACATCGACATGCCCGGCCTGTCCGGCATGGAGATGTCGCGCGTGTTCGCCGCGCTGCGGCCGTCGCCGGCGCTGGTGTTCGTCACCGGCCACGCCGAGGAGGCGGTCAACGCCTTCGACCTCGGCGCGCTGGACTACGTCCTCAAGCCCTACCAGCAGGACCGCCTCGACCGCGCGATCTCGCGCGTGATCGAGAAGCTCGCCGCGGCCGCCGCGCCCCCGGCCGGCGCCCTGGGCGGCGAGCCCGGCGTGAAGAACGACGACGAGGTCATCCCGGTCGAGCTGGCCGGCACCACCAAGCTCATCCCGCGCTCCTCGGTCCGCTGGGTCGAGGCGCAGGGCGACTACGCGCGGCTGTTCACCACCGAAGGCAGCCACCTGGTCCGGATCCCGCTGGCCCAGCTCGAAGAGCGCTGGGAGAAGGCCGGGTTCGTCCGGATCCACCGGTCGTTCCTGGTCGCGCTGCCGCTCATCACCGAGCTGCGCATGGGCCAGGGCGGCTACCAGGTCGTCATCGGCAACGAGGAGAAGGTGCTGCCGGTCAGCCGGCGGCACACCCGCGCGCTGAAGGACCGGCTGGTCGGTTCGGGCCGGAACGGCTGAGCCGGGACCGGTCATGACCGACGACTTCTACGAGCGCCTGCCGAACGGCGTGCGAGAGCCCGATCCGACGCTCGGCCGCCGCGTCCGCCAGCAGCTGCCGCAGCCGACGGACCGCGCCGTCGTGGAGTCGCTGCCGCCCGCGCCGGACAACGAGCCGCCGCCGAAGCCGGAGCACCACGCGAGACCCAAGCGGGAGCGGGTGATCCTCGCCGACCCCCGCCGCGGCTCCGGCACCCTGCGTGCTCGCGTCGAGCTGGAAGAGCAGACCAGCTGGGGGAAGCTGCTCGTCAAGGACCACCTGGTGAAGGTCCAGCTGCGGACGGCGCTGCTGCTGTCCGGGCTCGTCGTCGTCGTGTTCGGCTCGCTGCCGGTGCTGTTCTACCTGCTGCCCGGGTTCTCCCGGTTGAGCCTGGCCGGCATCCCGGTGGCCTGGCTGATCCTCGGCGTGCTGCCCTTCCCGTTCTTGTTCGCCGTGGGCATCTGGTACAACCGGCTGGCCGAACGCAACGAACGCGCGTTCGTGGACATGATCGAAAACTAGTTTCCGCACGACTCGTGCGAGGATTCCCCCGTGCAGCTGAACCCGTGGGCGTTGACCGGCATAGTGCTGGTCGCCGTGGTGACGTTCTTCCTCGGTCACCGCTCTTCGCGTTCGGCCACGAGCACGCACGACTTCCTGGTCGCCCGGCGGACCGTCCGGTCGCGCCGCAACGCCGCCGCGATCTCCGGCGAGTACCTGTCCGCGGCGTCGTTCCTCGGCATCGCGGGGATCGTGCTCAAGGACGGCGCCGACGCGCTGTGGTTCCCGATCGGCTTCACCGCGGGTTACCTCGCGCTGATGCTCTTCGTCGCGGCGCCGCTGCGCCGCTCCGGCGCGTACACGCTGCCCGACTTCGTCGAAATGCGGCTCGGCTCGAAGGGCCTCCGCCGGTTCTCGACGGGGTTCGTCGTCTTCATCGGGATCCTCTACATGGTCCCGCAGCTGCAGGCCGCCGGCCTGACGCTGGCGACGGTTCTCCCCGTGCCGGTGTGGGCGGGCGCGGTCGCGGTGATGGTCTTGGTGGCGTTCAACGTGATCGCCGGCGGCATGCGCGCGATCACCGTCGTCCAGGCCTTCCAGTACTGGCTGAAGCTGTTCGCGATCGCGGTCCCCGCGTTCGTGCTGTGCATGGTCTTCTTCGCCGGCGGCGGCCCGGACGGCTTCCGCCCGCTCGGCGCGGCCGCGCCGCCGGTGTTCCCCACCGACACCACAGTGGACGTCCAGACCGACGTCACGCTGACCGTCCGGAGCGACACCTACCTCTGGGCCTACGGCCGCACCGACAACGGCCCGGCCGCCGGGCCGACGCACTGGACCCCGCTGGCCCCGCACGAGGTTTCCGAAGGCACGAAGCTGAAGTTCCTGGCCGGTACACCGGTGCCGGTGGTCAGCGACGCCAGCGCGGACAACGCGAACTGGCTGCACCCGGCGTCGGGCAGCCTCACCGACCTGCTCCAGACGTACTCGCTGATGTTCGCGACGTTCCTGGGCACGATGGGCCTGCCGCACGTGCTGGTCCGCTTCTACACCAACCCCGACGGCAAGGCCGCGCGCCGCACGACCGTGCACGTCCTGCTGCTGCTCGGCCTGTTCTACCTCTTCCCGACGCTGCTGGGCGCGCTGTCCCGGATGTACGTCCCGGAGCTGCTGGTCACCGGCAAGACGGACGCGGCGATCCTGCGGTTGCCCTCAGCGATGCTGCCGGGCATCGGCGGCCAGATCCTCGGCGCGGTCACCGCGGCCGGTGCGTTCGCCGCGTTCCTCTCCAGCACGTCCGGGCTGCTGGTGAGCGTCGCCGGGGTCGTGTCGACCGACCTGCTGCCCGGCCGCGTCCGCGACTTCCGCGTCGCGACCGGGCTGGTCGCGCTCTTCCCGATCGCGCTGGCGGTCGCGCTGCGCCCGGAGGACATCTCGCTGTCGATCGGGCTGACGTTCGCGCTCGCGGCGTCGACGTTCAGCCCGCTGCTGGTGCTGGGCATCTGGTGGCGCAAGCTGTCCTGGCCGGGCGCACTGGCCGGGATGTTCGTCGGCGGCGGGCTCGTGCTGGCCGCGCTGATCGTCAACGTCGTGAGCGGCTACACCGGCGGCTGGGCGCCGTGGTTCGTCAACCAGCCGGCGCTGATCACCGTGCCGGTCGCGTTCGTGACGACGTACTTCGTCAGCCGCGCGACGGGGTACGGGCGCCCGGACCACGTGCACGACATCATGCTGCGGCTGCACGCGCCCGATCCGCTCGGGTTCATGCGCGACCGGGCGGTCGCCCGATTCGGACAAGCCGAAGAAAAGACCCGAATCGCCGGGCGCGGTCGGCACCGCAAGTAATGCGCTGACAGCCAGTAAGAAAGTATTACCCGATCGAGGGATTACGAACTACACGGTCGACCCATACGTTCCGTTGGTTTCTACCAGTACGACCAGTACGAAAAAACGGGAAGGTGGAGATCCGCTGTGAGCAGCACCGAACACGACGTCGGTGGCGCGGAGCCGCAGACCGACTGGGAGAGCATCCAGGGGAGTCCCGAATTCACGGACCTGCGGCGCAGATTGCGGGTCTTCGTGTTCCCGATGACCGCGCTGTTCCTGGTCTGGTACCTGCTGTACGTGCTCCTCGCCGACTACGCGCACGGGTTCATGAGCACCAAGCTCTTCGGCAACATCACCGTCGGCTTGGTCTTCGGCCTGCTGCAGTTCGTTTCGACGTTCGTCATCACGGGCCTTTACGTGCGCTACGCCAACCGGAAGCTGGATCCGGTGGCCGACGAAATCCGTGCCCGGATCGAAAGGGAGCCGGTCGAATGACGCTCGCCGCGGGTGTGGAGGGAAGCAACTCCACCCTCAACATCATCATCTTCCTCGTCTTCGTCGCGATCACGCTGGTGATCGTGTTCCGGGCCAGCCGGAACACGAAGACGGCGTCGGACTACTACGCCGCCGGGCGCGCGTTCACCGGCCCGCAGAACGGCATCGCGATTTCCGGCGACTACCTTTCCGCGGCGTCGTTCCTCGGCATCGCCGGCGCGATCGCCATCAACGGCTACGACGGGTTCCTCTATTCGATCGGCTTCCTGGTCGCGTGGCTCGTGGCGTTGTTGCTGGTCGCGGAACTGCTGCGCAACACCGGCAAGTTCACGATGGGCGACGTGCTGGCGTTCCGCATGAAGCAGACGCCGGTGCGCGCGGCCGCGGCGGTTTCGACGCTGGCCGTGTCGTTCTTCTACCTGCTCGCGCAGATGGCGGGCGCCGGCGGCCTGGTCAACCTGCTGCTCGGCATCTCCGGCGAGGCGGGGCAGGACATCGTGATCGCCGTCGTCGGCGTGATCATGATCCTGTACGTCCTCATCGGCGGGATGAAGGGCACCACCTGGGTGCAGATCATCAAGGCCGCGCTGCTGATCGTCGGCGCGTTCGCGATGACGCTGTGGGTGCTCGGCAAGTACGGCTTCAACCTGTCCGACCTGTTCCAGGCCGCCGTCGACAAGGGCGGCAAGGGCGGTGCGGCGCTGCTCGACCCGGGCAAGCAGTACGGCAAGACGGGCACGACGAAGCTCGACTTCCTGTCGCTCGGCATCGCGCTGGTCCTCGGCACGGCCGGTCTCCCGCACGTCCTGATGCGCTTCTACACGGTGCCGACCGCGCGTGACGCGCGTCGCTCGGTGGTCTGGGCGATTGTGCTGATCGGCGTGTTCTACCTGTTCACGCTGGTGCTCGGCTACGGCGCGGGCGCGATCGTCGGGCCGGACAAGATCTCCAAGGCGCCGGGCACGACGAACTCGGCGGCGCCGCTGCTGGCTTTGGAGCTGGGCGGCCCGGTGCTGCTCGGGTTCATCTCCGCGGTCGCGTTCGCCACGATCCTCGCGGTGGTCGCCGGCCTGACGATCACGGCGTCGGCGTCCTTCGCGCACGACGTCTACGCGAACGTGATCAAGAAGGGGAAGATCACGACCGGCGGCGAGGTCCGCGTCGCCCGGATCACCGCGCTGGTGATCGGCGCGGTGGCGATCGCGGGCGGCATCCTGGCGAAGAGCCAGAACGTCGCGTTCCTCGTGGCGCTGGCGTTCGCGGTGGCGGCGTCGGCGAACCTGCCGACGATCCTGTACTCGCTGTTCTGGAAGCGGTTCAACACCCAAGGCGCGCTGTGGTCGATCTACGGCGGCCTGGTCGTGACGATCGTGCTGATCGTGTTTTCGCCCGCGGTTTCGGGCAAGCCGGTGGACGCCAAGACGGGCAAGAGCGCGTCGATGATCCAGGGCGTCGACTTCCACTGGTTCCCGCTCGACAACCCGGGCCTGGTCTCGATCCCGGCCGCGTTCCTGCTCGGCTGGCTCGGCACGGTCCTGTCGAAGGAACGGAACCCGAAGAAGTACGCCGAGATGGAGGTGCGCGCGCTGACCGGCGCGGGTGCCGAGAAGGCCGTCTCGCACTGACCGCTGTGCGGGGGCGTTGACCTCACGCGCGGGCAACGCCCCCGCATGGCAGCATGGAGATCGTGGTGAGCCCTGCTGAACTGCCGACCGCCGAGGTCCGCGACCTGCCCAAGGACGGCCTCGTGCTGCTCGACGTCCGCGAAGACGACGAGTGGGCCGCCGGGCACGCGCCCGGCGCCGTGCACATCCCGATGGGGGAGCTGCCCGCCCGCGTCGGCGAGCTGGCCGACCTGCCCGACGACCAGCCGATCCACGTGATCTGCCGCAGCGGCGGCCGGTCCGCGCGGGCGGCCGCGTGGCTCAACCAGAGCGGCTGGGACGCGGTGAACGTCGCCGGCGGCATGGGCGCGTGGCAGCGCGAAGGCCGGCCGATGGTCGGCGAGCACCCCGGCATCGACCCCGAAGTGATCTAGCCTTGCAGCCGCCTCCGCCTGGGTACTGGCCGCGCCAGGTGCCGCCGCCTACTGCGCAGCAGCTGCAGGGCCGGACGCTGGCCGCCCAGCCGGAGCCGTACCCGTACCACCGCCGGCCGACGTACCGGCCGAAGCTGCGCTGGGTGGCGACCCCGCCGCCGGGCGCCTGGCCGCGCCGCCGCGTCACGCCGCCCGAGCGGTACCTGGGGCCGCCGTCGTACCCGGTGCCGCCGCGCTGGGGCTTCCCGAACCTGGTCTGGCGCCGCCCGACGTCGGTGCCCGGCACGGCGTCGGACGAGGTCCGCCCGATCGACCGGCTGCCGGTGCTCAGCCGCAGCCTGGTCGGCGTCCTGTTCGCGTTCGCCGTCCTGGCCGTGGTCGCCGCCGGCGCGGAGGTCTGGCGGTACGTCCTGCTCGTCGAGGGCCGCGAGTCCGCGCTGAACCGCTCGGTGGTGGCGTTCTCCGACGGGTTCGTGCTCACCGCGGGCCTGCTGGCCTCGATCCTCGCGCTGCTGCCCGCCGGGCTGTCGCTCTGGTGGCTGCTGGTCGCCCGCCGCGCGGCCGCGGAGGTCTCGGGCGACGACCCGCCGCGGCCGGTGTGGCAGGTGCTGGTCGGCATCCTCGTGCCGGTGGCGAACCTGCCGATGGCGCTGTCGATCGCCGGCGAGCTGGAGCACGCGGTGCTGAGCCGCCCGCGCGACGTCCGGCCGAAGCCGTCGCGGCAGGTGCTCGGGTGGTGGGGCGCCTGGCTGCTGAACTGGGTCCTGCTGGGCGTGACGATCGCCTGGCGCTTCCGCGACGACGTGCAGTCCATGGCCGACAGCGTCGTGCTGGTCGCGCTGACCGACCTGGCCGCGGCCCTGCTCGCCGTGATGACCGCCCTGGTCGTGCGGCGGTTCTCGGCCCTGCTGGCGCCGTCGGACGCGCGGGCCGTGCGCTCGATGCGCGTGCTGAAGGTGATGGACGCGCCGGAGCCCGAGCTACGCACCACGCGCCCCTCCGGCGCGGCGCGCTAGTACCCGCCCAGCACCGGTTCGAGCTGGTC
The DNA here is from genome assembly GCF_044768185.1 of Amycolatopsis sp. NPDC101161. Taxonomy (NCBI): domain Bacteria; kingdom Bacillati; phylum Actinomycetota; class Actinomycetes; order Pseudonocardiales; family Pseudonocardiaceae; genus Amycolatopsis; species Amycolatopsis sp. NPDC101161. The sequence continues at coordinate 1,089,049 of NZ_JBIWPI010000004.1, read as the reverse complement.
GAAGGCCGCTTCCGCGGCTGGCCACAGCGTGTCGACGATCTGGTCCTTCGGCTGGTCGCCGAGGATCCGGTCGAAGACCTCTTCGAAGAGCACCCGCAGGACCGTCGCGAGGTGCGCGGCGGCGAGCCGCGGCTTGAGGCCGTCGTCCGGGTGCCGCCCGGTCAGCAGTTCCGTCAGGCTCGCTTCGCGCTCGCGGTGGAGCTCGTGCAGCGCGTTCGTGAGGATCGGGCTCTGCCGGATCATGCGGGCGAATCCCTGTCCCGAGAAGCCGACCAAGGCGTGCTGGGCGTCCAAGGCCTCGAAGTAGAGCTCGCGGGTGTCGTGGAAGACGCTGTCGTGGATCAGCGTCGTGGGCCAGGACGTGAAGTCCGCGCGGATGTCGAAGACCAGGTCTTCCTTGCGCGGGAAGTGGTTGGTCACGGTCATCTTGGCGACCCGCGCTTCGGCGGCGATCTCCGCGATCGTCACGTCCTCGAAGCCTTCGCGGATGAACAGCTTCGTCGCGACGTCCGAGATGTTCTTCCTGGTCTCGTGCTTCTTCTGGGCCCGGAGTCCCTCACTCATGGCGTCACTCTACTGGGTCGGACCCAACTTTGTGCTTGACCCAGTGAGTGGGTCGGACCTAATCTGAGGTTCGACCTAATCATCTGGGGGGTGGATGTGACTCTGGCAGCGGCTCGTCCGGACGCGGGGCTGTGGCGCCTCGGCGGCGTCCTGATCATGGGCGCGGTGCTGTCGATCCTCGACGCGACGATCGTGACCGTCGGGATCGACTCGATCGCCCGTGACCTGGGCAGCCCGGTGACGACGGTGCAGTGGGTGGCGAGCGCGTACCTGCTCGCGGCGTCGGCGGCGATCCCGCTGTCGGGCTGGCTGACCGACCGCTTCGGCGGCCGCGCGGTGTGGCTGACGGCGGTGGCGATCTTCACGGCGGGCACGCTTCTGTGCGGCTTCGCCTGGTCGGCGCCGGCATTGATCGCGTTCCGGGTGTTGCACGGCCTGGGCGGCGGGCTGATGCAGCCAGTCGGCCAGGCGGTGTTCGCCCAGGCGGCGGGCCCCGCGCTGGGGCGGATGATCGGCGTGATCACGCTGCCGGCGACGGTGGCACCGGTCCTGGGCCCGCTGCTAGGCGGCGCCCTGGTGGCGGACTTCGGCTGGCGCTGGATGTTCTTCGGGGTGGTCCCGCTGGGCGTGGCGACGTTCGTGGTCGCGCGTTCGGTGCTTCCGGCCCTTTCGCCGTCCGGGGTGCGCGCGCCGTTGGACCTCCGCGGGATCTTGCTGCTTTCGCCTGGTCTGGCGGCGTTCGTCTACGGCCTGGCCTCGGATGTGGCGATCGCTTGGGTAGCGGGTGCGGTACTACTGCTGGCGTACGGCGTCCACGCGTCCCGGGCGCCGTCGCCGGTGCTCGACCTGAAGTTGTTCCGGGACAGGGGTCTCCGGGTGGCCTCGGCCAGCACGTTCCTGCTGGGCGCGTCGCTGTACAGCTCGATGTTGCTGCTGCCGCTGTACTACGAGCAGGTGGCGCACGCGAGCCCGTGGGAGGCGGGGCTGCTGCTGGCGCCCCAGGCCATCGGCTCGGCCGCGGTCCTCCTGGCGGGCGGCCGCCTCCTCGCCCGCTTCGGCCCGCGCCGGATGATGCTGGCCGGCATCGGCTTGTCCCTGCTGGGCACGATCGCGTTCACCCAGCTCGGCTCGTCGCCGAGCGGAGTCCTGTTGACGGTGTCGCTGCTGGTCCGCGGAGCCGGCCTGGGCGCGGCGACGGCACCCGGCATGACCACGTTGTACGGCTCGCTGGAGCGCTCCCGCATTCCCCGCGCTGCCAGCGCGTTCAACGTGATCAACCGAGTGGGCGGCTCGCTGGGGACGGCGTTGCTGGCGGCGATCCTCCACGGTTCGGCCGCAGCACCGCCCACAGCGTTCGCCACGACGTTCACGTGGTCATTGGCGCTGTCTGCGCTCACTCTGATCCCTGCCGCGTTCTTCCCCATGAGGAGCCCCCGATGACCTTCCGCCTCCTGAGCGTCCACGCCCACCCGGACGACGAGTCCAGCAAGGGCGCGGCAACCCTGGCCCGCTACGCGGCCGAAGGCGTCGACGTCCTGGTGGCGACGTGCACGGGCGGCGAACGCGGCGACATCCTCAACCCGGCGATGGACACCCCGGAAAACCGAGCGGACCTCCCGGCGATCCGCCGCCGCGAGATGGCGGCGGCCGCCGAGATCCTGGGCATCCGCCAGCGCTTCCTCGGCATGACCGACTCCGGCCTGCCCGAGGACGGTTCGCCGTTGCCGGACGGCTGCTTCGCCGCCCTGCCCCTCGCGGTGGCAGCGGAGCCATTGGTGGCGTTGATCCGCGAGTTCCGCCCCCAGGTGGTGATCACGTACGACGAAACGGGCGGCTACCCCCACCCCGACCACATCCGCACGCACGAGGTGACGCTGGAAGCGTTCAAAGCCGCGGCCGACCCCACCCGCTACCCCGGCACGGGCGCCCCTTGGCAACCGCAGAAGCTGTACTACCAGGCAGCGTTGAGCCGAGCCTGGTTCCAAGCCCTCCACGACGCGACCCTGGCAGCCGGCCTGGAGTCCGCGATGGCTGAGGTACTGGCGGAATTCCCCACAGACCCGCCGTTCCCGGTCACGACGAAGATCCGCTGCGAGCAGTACTTCGCCACCCGCGACCGGGCGCTCCTGGCCCACCGAACCCAGGTGGACCCAGCCCACCCGTTCTTCACACATTCACGCGAAATCGAGCGCAAAACCTGGCCCCACGAGGACTACCACCTCGCCCACCCAACCTTGGGCCCCAACCTCGAAGAAGACCTCTTCGCCGGAGTAACCCCATGACCCGCACCAGGGCCGTCCGCGTCCCGCGGACCGCGACTCACACGGTGACCCGAAGCTCCCGCAACCCCCGAATCACAAACTCCGGCCGCCGCGGCGGAGTCCCGGCCAACCGCAGCCCCGGCAACTTCTCCACCAGCGCACTCAAAGCCGCAGCAATCTCCACCCGAGCGAGAGGAGCCCCCACGCAGTAGTGAATCCCGAGCCCAAACCCGAGGTGCGCATTCGGCGTCCGCCCGATATCGAACCGGTCCGGCTCGTCGAACACCTCCGGATCCCGAGCGGCGGCCCCCAACAGCGCGCCGATCTTCTGCCCACGCGAAACCTCGAACCCGCAAATCGACACGTCCTCGGTCGCCGTCCGCTCGAACAGCTGCAGCGGCGCGTCGAACCGGATCAGCTCCTCCACACACGAATCCAGCAAGGAGGGAGACTCAACCAGCCGTTCCCACTGGTCCCGGTGCGTGAGCAGCGCCGTGATGCCGTTGCCGAGCACGTTGACCGTCGCCTCGTGGCCCGCCATCAGCAGCAGCACCGCGGTCGCGACCAGCTCGTCCGGCGTCAGCTCGCTGCGCAGGAGGTCGCTGATGATGTCGTCCCCCGGCGCGGAAGCACGCTCGGCTGCCACCGACCGGACGTACGCGACGAACTCGGCGGCCGCCCGCTCGGCGGCGTCGCGTCCCTCCTCGGGCAGGCCGTACTCGTACATCTTCACGATCGCGTTCGACAGCTCGACCATCCGCGGCCCGTCGGTACCCGGAACGCCCAGCAGCTCGGCGATCACCGCGACCGGCAGCGGCTGGGCCAGGTGCTCCAGGAGGTCCGCGCTGCCGTCGGCGGCGATCGCGGCCGCCAGGTCGTCGACCATTCGGGTGGCGAGTGTCGCGACCATGGGACGCAACCGCTGAACGTGGCCGCGGCCGAACGCGCCCGCGATCAGCCGCCGGAGCCGCGTGTGCGCCGGCGGCTCGTTCTCCAGCAGCGAGTTGCGGTGCAGCAGGTTGAACGACGCGAACCGTTCGAGCGGCTGCGCGTCCTGCCAGATCCGGCCCAGCCCGCGGTGACGCAGCACCGCCGACGCCGCGGCGTGCGACACCGCGACGGCCAGGCCGAGCTCCTCGTGAAAATGGACGTCGCCCTTTTCGCGCAGGGCGGCGAACGCCGGGTACGGGTCTTCCAGGAACGCGGGATCGCGGGGGTCGAACACGTCGCGAGGGTAACCCTTCGATAGCGTCACAGGCCGAGCCAGAGGAGGCAGCAGTGGGCAAGGGCGCGCGCAAGAAGGGTCCCAAGCAGGCGTCGGACCGCAAGCCGAAGGTGCGCGACGTCTTCGTCGGCCAGCCGTTCGAAGGGCTGGTGGCGGAGCCCGAGCTGATCGCGCTGCGCGAGTTCGTGCCGTCCGCGACGGCCAAGCTCACCCTCGCCGACGGCGGCGACGTCACCCTCGGCACGGTGCTGCCGATGGCGGCGGCCGCGTTCGTCCGCTCCGACGGCGAGCGCTACCTCGGCCTGCAGGTGCAGACGCGCTCGTCCGACATCAGCCGCGACCTCGGCCGCTCGCTGAAGTGGCTGCTGGACGCCAAGGAGGGCGACGTCCTCGGCGTGCCGGACACGACGACCCCGCCGTCCGCCGACGAGCACGCCCGCCTCCAGGACCTGCTGACCCCGGGCGCCGACCTCGACGTCACGCTGCACAAGGACTTCGCCTGGTGGCTCCCGGAGGACGCGGACGCCACGGGCGACGTCGCGGTCTCCCTCGAGCGCGCGAACGCGGCGATCATGCCGACCGAGCGGCTCGGCTCGGGCGCCTACTGGGTCCTCGCGGGCGAGAAGGCGCACCTGCGCTGGGTCCGCCCGGAGCCGGAGAACCTGCTGCTCCAGGCCCTGGCCCGCCTGTCCGCGGCCGGCGAGCTCGGCCTCGGCGAGGGCTCGCGCTACGCGGGCTCGTTCCGCGCGCACGGCCTCCTGGTCCCGGTCTGGGACCTCGACCCCGAGGCCCACGCCCGCGAGTGGGCGGACGCGAAGGAAGCCCTCGGCACCCGCCTCGAGACGGCCCTGAAGTCCCTCGACGCGGAGCCGCTGAACGCCGCGGAACGCCGAGCCCGCGACGGCCTCATCGGCCGCCAGCTCACCCTGCGCTGATCAAACCCTGAACGACGACCGCCGCCGAGCCCACACTCGGCGGCGGTCTCGCGGCGCTGGCTGCATCGCGGCGGGCGGCTACGAGGTGGCAATTGCCTTTCGCGCCCTAGCGGCGGCCACCGCTGGAAGCCGCCCCATCGATCGGCCCCGGAACCGGCCGAACGAACCACGTCGGAAAGCGCCGGACCCTCAGTCCGTCCCGGTGACCGGAACCCAGCTCGATGAGCGTTCAACCAGGCCTTATGTGGCGCACGAGACACCGCCACCGGAACGCCGCGGTGGGACGATTCTGCGCGTGATACTTCACATCTGTGGGGCGGCCGACTGGGCCGAAGTGACTGAAGGCGGCGAATACCGGCCGCCGTCACTGGGGGATGTCGGGTTCGTGCACTGCTCCGACTTCGGCACCGCGCACCTGCCCGCCAACGCGCTCTACCGGGGCCGCACCGATCTGGTGCTGCTCGAGATCGACCCGGACGAGGTCGGCGCGCCCGTCCGGTGGGAAGACGGCGAACCGCCGCATCCCGCCGGTGTCTGGTTCCCGCACGTTTACGGTCCGATCCCGCACTCCGCCGTCGTCGGGGTGCACTCGTTCACCGAAACCGCGGATGGTGGCTTCCGGCTGCCGGCCGCGCTCGCTCGCCGCTGAGGTGGGCAACTCATCACCCGCCCGCACGTCTCGGAAATCGGGCGGGAACGCGGGCAACCTGAGGGGGCTGTGATGCGTGTTGGGGAGGAAAGCGGCTCAAGCCCGATGGGAGGCGATACGGTGACCGCTGCGGCACCCGTCTTCACCGGGGGAGATACCTGGGTGACCAGCGCAGGCCGAGGGAGGGCCGCGACGTTGCCGGGTGAGTTGACCGACTTCGGCGACTTCGTGCAGGCCACCCTGCCGGGCCTGCTGCGGTACGGCCACGCCCTCACCGGCAACCCGCACGACGCCGCGGACCTGGTCCAGACCGTGCTCGAAAAGATGGGCGCACGCTGGACCTACGTGCACGAGAAGACCGGCGACCCGCTGGCCTACGTGCGCCGGTCGATGGCGAACGCGCACGTCAGCCGGTGGCGCCGGACGCGTCGCGAGAACCTCGTGGCCGACCTGCCGGACACCAGCCCACACGTGCCGGACGACCCGTTCGAGCACGAGCCGCTGTGGCGTGCGCTACGAACGCTGCCGCCGAGACAACGGGCCGTCATGGTCCTGCGTTACTACGAGGGTCTGTCCGAAGCGGAGATCGCCGGCGCCCTCGGCGTCACGCAGGGCACCGTCAAGAGCCAGGCCAGCAAGGCGATCGCGTCGCTGCGGATGAAACTCACCGCGGCCGACATCCAAGGCGAAGGGAGTGACGCGGGTTGAACATCTCCGAGGACGAGCTGGAGCAGCGCCTGCGCGCGCTGTTCGCCGACGAGCGGCTGGACTTGCCGCCGCCACCGGACGCCGGCACGACCATCGTCGCCGGTGCGCGGCGCCGTCGGCGCCGCCGCCAGGGCGTACTGGCCGTGACCGGGGTCGCCGCCGCCGTCGTGGCCGTGTCCGGCGGGCTCACCGTGCTGCGCCTCCACAGCGAGGACGGCACCGCGGTGATGTCCGCCGACGGCTCTTCCATCAGCGTCAAACCGCCCGAGAACCTCACGGCCGGCCGGCAGCCCGACCCCTCGGTCCCGCCGCCGACCAGCACCCAGGACATCCAGGTCTCGGTGCCGCACACCTCGCCGACGTCGAAGGCTTCGCGGCCGCCGTCGGCCCAGTCGCCGTCCAAGCTGCCGCCAGTGCTCAGCGGGCCGCTGCTCGGCGCGGACGGCTTCGGCACGATCAAGCTCGGCATGTCCGAGACCCAGATCGCCGCGCAGGGCGTCACGCTCAGCGACGCGCAGGCCGGCGGCAGCTGCACCGTCTACACCGCGCAGGGCAGCGGCGTGCCCGCGGCCGCGACCGTCGTGGTCTCGAAGGCGCTCGGGCTCACGGTCGTCACCCCGGCGCAGGCGGCGCACACCGCCGAGGGCATCGGCGTCGGCTCGACCAAGGACCAGGTGCTCGCGGCCTACCCCGCGGCGAAGGCCGAAACGGGTGGCGTCGTGGCGCCGGCCACCTCCGCCGCCGATTACCACTTCCGGCTCGGCGACTCCGGGGTCGTGCAGACCAGCCTCGCGAGCGTCAACCAGGACTGCGCCGGCTGACACGCCGGCCGCATGCGGAAACCCGGGCTGTCCACAGGGGGAGAGCCCGGGTTTCCGGTTTTTCGAAGTGTTACAGCGCCCCGCCGGCCACCGGCGGCATCCCGGAGTCGCGGCCGCCGTCGCCGACGGACTCGCGGTACAGGTGGTTTTCGACCTCGAACAGGTTGCCGTTCGCGCGCTTGACGACGTTCAGCAGGGTGTTCATCTGCGAGATCTCTTCGACCTGCTCCTTGAGGAACCACTGCGTGAACTGCTCGCTGATGTAGTCCTCTTCGGCGCGCGCGGCCTTGGCCATCGCGGAGATGTCGGCCGCGACTTCCTTCTCCTGCTCGAGCGCGAGCTCGATGACTTCGGTGACGCCGGAGAAGTCGTTGCGCACTTCGCCCGTGCCGGGGATCTCGACGTGGTGGTCGCGGTCGAGCATGTACTGCACGAGCGCCATCGCGTGGTTGCGCTCTTCGACGGACTGCTTGTAGAAGTGCTTCGCCAGCTGCGGCAGGTCCTCGGCGTCGAACCACACCGCGAGCGCGATGTACTGCTGGGACGCGTTGAACTCGTTGTGGATCTGCGCCTGCAGCAGTTCGAAGAACTTCGAGCGCGGTTCTTTCTTCTTGGTGAGGGCCATGCAGAACAGAATAGATCAAGATTGGCGCAAAGACCACTCGGGGGTGGTGATCCCGACCCTATTAGGGTTACCATTCCTAAAGAAGACGAACCTTATTTAAGTAAGCCTTCCCTAAATTGTCGCATTCATTTAGGGAAGGCTTACTTCGTTTACGTCAACGGTTCCCGGCGGATCGGGCACGACATGCACCGCGGGCCGCCCCGGCCGGAGCCCAGCTCGGAGCCCGCGATCGGCAGCACCTCGATGCCGGCCGCCTCGAGACGCTCGTTCGTCTCGACGTTCCGCTCGTAGCCCACGACCACGCCCGGCGCCAGGGCGAGCGTGTTGTTGCCGTCGTCCCACTGCTCGCGCTCGGCCGTCACCGGGTCGAGGCCGGTGTCGATGACGCGCAACCGGTCGATCTCCATCGCCTCGGCCGCGGCCACCAGGAACGGCGTGGGGCCGGCGACCTTGACGCCGCCATCGCCGGTCGGCCGGATGGTGAACGCCGTCAGCGAGTCGCGCGCGAGCGGGTACATCACCACCGCGTCGGCGTCGACCATCGTGCACACCGTGTCCAGGTGCATCGTCGCGCGGGACTGCTCGATCGGCACCGCCAGCACGGTGTGCGCGATGCCGTCGGCGAACACCGACCGCGCGAGCGACTCCGCGCCCGCCGCCGTCGTCCGCTCGCCGACGCCGATGGCGAGCACGCCCGGCGCCAGCAGCATCACGTCGCCGCCCTCGATCGGCGCCGAATGGGCGCCGTACGCGCGGGCCGCGTGCCGGAAGTACGGGTGGTAGGCGTAGATCAGGTCCAGCACCGCGGTCTCGCGGCGACGCGCCGGCATGGTCAGCGACGAGATCGCCACCCGGTCGGCGATCCACGCCGACGAGTCGCGCGTGAACAGCAGGTTCGGCAGCGGGTCGACGGCGAAGTCGTGCGGGTGGTTCATCATCCGCACCAGCGACGCGCCCTCCGCGGACGGCAGCTCCTCGAACGTCATCCCGGCCATCAGCACCTCGGCGAGCCCGGCCGCGTCGACGCCGGAGAGGTGCGACCGCAGCGAGTCGGCGAGGTCGCCGCCGAGGCGCCGGTCGTCGACCGCCGCGTGCACGCCGGCAGCGTGGGCGCGGTCGTCGTCCAGCGCCGTCCGCAGGGCGTCGGCCAGCAGCAGCACCTCGACGCCGCGGCTGCGCAGCACCTCGGCGAACGCGTCGTGCTCGGCCTGGGCCCGGTCGACCCACGGGATCGAGTCGAACAGGAGCTGGTCGTTGTTGCGGGGCGTCAGCCTTTTGAGCTCGTTGCCGGGCCGGTGCAGCAGCACCGCGCGCAGGGGTCCGACTTCGCTGTCCACCCGGGGAGGTGTCGTTTCGTCGATCACCCAGCGAGCGTACTCAGGGCAACCAGGAAACGTGACCTTTGAGCAGCGAATACCCGACGAACGACACGAAGTCGAACAGCGTGTGCGCGGCGACGAGCGGCCACAGCCGGTTCGTCTTCTGCCACATCCGCCCGAACACCAGGCCCATGATGAAGTTGCCGACGAACCCGCCGAACCCCTGGTACAGGTGGTAGGACCCGCGCAGCACGGCGGCGCCGAACACCGCGGTGTTCTCCCGGACGCCGAGCTGGCGCAGCCGGGTCAGCAGGTACCCGATGACCAGGACCTCTTCGGCGAACGCGTTGCCGAACGCCGAGAGCGTCAGCGTGATCGGCCGCCACCACGTGTCGCCCAAAGTGGACGGTTGCACCGCCAGGCTGAAGCCCAGGTGGTAGGAGATGAAGTACAGCGCCAGGCCGGGGACCCCGATCACCGTGGCCAGCCCGAGCGTCAGCAGCGTGTCGCGCCTCGGGGACCGGCGATCCAGCCCGACCTGGGCCATCTTGATGCCCGCGCGCCACAGGAAGTACAGCCCGAGCGCGCCCCACCCGACCAGCTGGGCGGCCGAGAGCAGCTGCTTGAGCAGGTCGATCAGGCTCGCCGCGGCCTGCGGGACGTTGAGCTGGACCTGCTGCTGGGCCAAGGGTGTCGGCTGCAGCAGCGAGTCCACAAGGGACAGCAGGCTGCGCACGCCGGACAGGCCGAGCGTGATGCCGAAGACGATCAGCAGCTCGACCTTGATCGCCCGGCGTTCGACCGGGTCCTCGATCGCGCCGGGGAACTCGGGACGGGCCGGGGCCAGCCACGATCGCGCGGTGAACGTCATGTGCGCACGCTACCGTCGGGATATGCCGAGGAGCATCGCCACCAACGAAACCGTCGACCGCGCCGCGCTGGTCGAGTTCCTGTCCACCCGCCACCGCGCGATCCTGATGGCCACGAAGGCCGACGGGAGCCCGCAGCTCTCGCCGGTCACCTGCGGCGTCGACGCCGAGGGCAGGCTGGTCATCTCGACCTACCCGAAGCGCGCCAAGGTCGTGAACGTCAAGCGCAACCCGAAGGTCTCGGCCTGCATCCTGTCCGACGAGTGGAACGACCAGTGGGTCCAGGTGAACGGCACCGCCGAGGTGCTGGACATCCCGGACTCGGTCGAGCCGCTCGTGGAGTACTTCCGCGCCATTTCCGGCGAACACCCGGACTGGGACGAATACCGCGAAGCCATGGTCAAGCAGGGCAAGAGCATCATCCGCGTGACGATCGAGAGCTGGGGCCCGATCGCCAAGGGCGGCTTCCCCGCCGAGCTAGCCTGACGCGCCGCCGCGCAGGAACGGGCAGCCGACCAGCCGCCGCAGCTCCATCGCGAGCTGCGGCGGGCTGTCGACGGACTTCGAGAACGCCAGCCGGACGTCGTGGTCGCCCGCGTCCGACTCGACGCGCAGCCGCAGCCCGAACCGGTCGAGCCCGAGCGGGCGGATCCGGCCGCCGCGCAGCTCCGCCGGCAGGTGCTTGGCCAGCTGGCCGACGACGTCGGAGTGGTCGCTTTCCAGGTGCCGCAGCCACTGGGCCTCGTAGTCGTGGAACGGGTCCGGCGGCGCTGCGCTGAACATGTGCGGGCGCAGCGAGTGCGTGCCTTCGGCGTCGGCGAGCACGAGCGACGCCGGGGTGAGCCGCAGCAGCGTCACGCCGTGGCCGACGTCGAGCAGGCGCTCGTCCGGCCGCGATTCGGCGATCGCGACCGCCCGCGCGCGGGCCGACACCGGCGAGAGCGGCCGCAGCCAGCCGGTGATCCACAGCAGCCCGCGGATCGGCTCGCGCAGGTCGACCGGCGCCTGGTCGGCGAGCTCGACCATCACGGCCAGCTCGCCGCGCTGGGTCTGCTTGGCCGCGGTGACCATCGGGTGGTCGTCCGGCAGCAGCACGCTGACGCTGCCGCTGTGGTGCACGTGGTGCAGGACCGGGACGACGCGCTCGCCGTCCAGACCGGCGCGTTCGCAGGTCGGCAGGAGCGACGCGGGCCCGTTGCGGGTCGCGATCGTCTTGGCGCGCTCGGCGGGGTTCGGCGCCGGCGGGCGGCGGATGGATGTCGGGGCCTCGGTCACGGCTCACCTCCTACTTAGGTGAGCCTAACCTGAATCCGACGGTCTGGGTAGTCGCTCGATTGCGGTTCGGGTCACGTGGCCGCTCCGCTGAACGGGGCATCCGGTAACGCCGATGTGCAAATTCCCGAAAAGGCCGGTGACAGCGCCGACACGTGGGGGCCAGCGTGCAGATCGTCCCGGTACCCGAACGTGTGCCCGCGTTCGAGCTCGACCCCGCCATGCCGTCCGGCGCGCTGCCGATCTTCGGCGAGTACCTCGACCGGATCGGCCGGAGCGCCGGCGACCGTCGGTTGCTGACTTGGTTGTTCCTGGCCTTCGGGGTCGCCCAGTTCTTCACCGGCGCGGGGGTGGCCCTGCCGGTCGGCACGCTCGCACTGGCCGGGTCGGTCGAGGCGTGGTGGTTCTGCCGCGCGTACGCCAGGGTGCCGGAGACGCGGCTGAAGCGGGAAGCGTTCCGGCAGGTGGACATCGCCGCCGACGGGCTCGTCGCGGCCGGGCGGGTGGTCGGCGTGCGCCTGCCGGACGGCCGGTGGCTGCGCGTCCGGCTCGACGAGGCCTACCGGCTGCTGCTGGCCGGCCACCGCCGGGTGTGGCTGCTGGGCCGGGGGCCGAAGGTGTTCGTCGGCTTCTCCGGGGTGGTGCGGGTCCGCCGCGCCCGGATCCACGACGGGCCGCCGGCGGGTGCCGTGCCCGTGCTCGCGCCGGCCTGGTCCGGCTCGCCGCGGCTCGATCCGGTGCTGACCGCACACCGCCGCCAGATCGCCCGCGAACTGCGTGCGACGGCCGCGTTCCTGCTGGTCCTGGCCGGGTTCGCGCTGTGGGTCCGGTTCGACGTCCCGGCCGTGGGGTGGGTCGCCTGGCCGTTCGCGGCGGGTGCGCTGCTGAGCGCGTTGGCGGTCGTGCTGCGCTCGTTCACCCACGGCCGCCCGCTCCCGGCCGAGCACTGGACCGAGCTGAGGGCGGTGCTGGACGGTCCGGTCCGGATGACCCGCCGCGGCGGCGCGGCGAGGCTGAGCGGCCTGACGATGCTGGCCGACGGCACGGTGGTCGGCTTCCGCCTCCCCAAGGCGGACCCCTCGATGGCGGCGAACATCGCGGCGACGGGCCGGCTGTGGATCGCGGGCGTCCCCAAGCCAGGCGCGGCGAAGACGGGCGTGCCGGGCTACCCGGTGCTGGGAACGGTCTGGCTGGGCTGAGCCCAGCCCGGCCGCCGACACGAGCGCTCGCACCTCGGCCCGCAGCAGTTCGCGGCGCGGGCGCAAGACCACTCCCCGCCGGGCAAAGACATCCCCGGCCGCTCCCAGGGGGCGTCCCCGGCTCCAGTCTATCGGCGGGGTGCGACGGAAAGCCGGGAATGCGCCCCCGCGAGCGAAGTTGTCCACATCCGGCGACGGCTGTGGATAACCGTTGCGGGGCAACGGCTTGCCGCGCGGCTGGTTGCTCCTGCCGGCGATCCTCGCTTTGATCTCACGGTGATGCGCGGGCGGTCGCTGGGGCCGCGGTTCAGGTGGCTCTGGTCGGCCTACGCGGTGAGCGCGTTCGGCACCTGGCTCGGCTTCGGGGCCTTCCCGATGCTGGCCATCCTCGTGCTCCACTCCGGACCCGCGGCCGTCTCCGCGCTCGCCGCCGTCGGGCCCGCCGTCGGGGCGCTCGTGGCCGTGCCGCTCGGGCCGTGGGTCGACCGGCGGCGGAAACGGCCGGTCATGGTCGCCATGGACCTCGTGCGGTTCGGGGCGCTCGTCAGCGTGCCCGCCCTCTACGCCCTCGGCGCGCTCACCTTCGCGCAGCTCCTCGCCGTCTCGGTCGTCGTCGCCGCGGCCGACATCACCTTCACCTCGGCCAGCGGCGCCTTCCTCAAAGGGCTCGTGCCGCCCGAAGACCTCCTGGTCGCCAACGGCCGGTTCGAGTCGACCAACTGGACCGCCACCGCGCTCGGGCCGCCGCTCGGCGGGGCCGCCTTCGCCCTCTTCGGCCCGGTGACGTCGGTGGCCGCCAACGCCGTCAGCTTCCTGCTCTCCGCACTCGGGATCCGGGCGATCGGCGGGGACGAACCGCGCCCGCGCCGCACGAGCCGGCTGCGGGCGCGCGACCTCGCCGACGGGTGGCGCACGATCCTGAGGCACCCCGGCCTGCGGCCGCTGTACTTCAACGTCCTGCTGTTCAACGGCCTGATCATGTGCACCGAACCGCCGCTCGCCGTGCTGATGCTGAACCAGCTCGGGTTCACTCCCTGGCAGTACGGGCTCGCCTTCGCCGTGCCGTGCCTCGGCGGGCTCGCCGGCTCGCGGCTGACCCCGCGGCTCGTCCGGCGGTTCGGGCGGCACCCCGTCCTGGTGACGTCGGGCGCGGTCCGCGCCTGCTGGCTGCTCGCGCTGGCCTTCGTGCCGGGCGGCACCGGCGGCCTCGCGTTCGTCATGGTCGTCGAGCTGGGCATCATCGTGAGCTGCAGCGTGTTCAACCCCGTCCTCGCGACCTACCGGCTCGAGCAGCTCCCGGCGGACCGCGTCGCGAGCACGCTCTCGGCGTGGTCGGTCAGCACCAAGGCGTCGATCGCCACCCTGACCGCGCTCTGGGGCGTGCTCGCGAGCTTGACCGGTCCGCGCGTCGCGATCGGCGTCGCCGGGGCGCTCGTGTTGGTGACGCCGGTGCTGCTGCCGCGTCGCGACCGGACGCCCGTGGCGGTCTAACCCAGCGACTTCCGCGTCGCCTGCTCGGTCTCCAGCACGCCCTGCCGGATTCCTTCCAGCTGGTCGCTCAGCTCGCGCACCGCGCCGGTGTCCACCGCGACGTCCGTCGTCGCCGCCGTCAGCTCCGCGACCCGCGCGACCAGGCTGTCCAGCCCCAACGCGCCCGACTGCAGCTGGGCCAGCAGCTTGTCGCGCGCCCCGGACAGCCGCGCGTGGACGTCCTGCTGGGCTTGGACCGCCGTCAGCGCCTGCTCGAGGTCATCCCGGACCTCCTCGCGTGCCGAGGACAGCGACTGCTCGAGCCGGCGCCGTTCCCGCGTCACGGCGTTTAGGTCGACCCGCGAAAGAGCCTTCCCGGTCGCCGACGCGCGGCCGGCCAAGCGCCGCAGCGTCTCCAGGGTCTCCTGGACCACCGGCTCCATGTCGGCGACGCGGTCGGCGAGCGGGCCGGCGTCGAGGGATGAGCTCAGCGACGTGAACCCGTCCGCCGCGCCCTCGGCCCGGCGCAGCCAGTTCTCCTCGTCGGACCCCGCGGCGACGTCGAGCACCCGCGCTTCCCGCCGCTCCGGTTTCGGCTCGCGCCCCAACGAGGCCACGCCCGCGCGAGCGGTCAGCACCGCCACCCCGATCAGCAGGGCGACGAGCACCGGCAGCTGGACGGCCCACGCCACCCCGGCCGACGTGGCGGCCAGCAGCAGCCCCCACGGTTCGGCGAGCTCACGGGCGAACTTCATGTCAGAAATTCGAAATCACGGAAGTGAACACCTGGTTGATCGAGTCCGGTTTGGACGAATCGTACTCCGATCCTTCGGTCGCCTCCGCGATCTGCTTCAGCACGCCCTGGTCGGCGTCCGAGCCGTAGGCGATGGTGAACAGCCGGACCGTCTCCGCGTTGCCCTCGGGCCGCAGCTGCGGCAGCAGGTGGTCGAGGTCGACGCCGCCGGAGTCCTCGTTGCGGCCGTCGGTCAGCACCACGACCGCGTTGATCGCCGCCGGGTCGAGGTGCGCCTTCATGTACTCGTACGCGGCCTGCGACGAGTCGTAGAGCCCTGTGCCCGCCTGCGGCGTCAGCCCGCTCAGCCGCGTGGCGAGCGTCTCCTTGCCGCTGTTGCCGAGCGCCTGGACCGGGACGAGCTCCTGGTAGTCCTTGTCGCCGTCGAGGTGGGTGGAGAACTGCCAGAGCCCGACCTGGTCGCGCGGCACGAACTGGCCGAGTGCGTCGATCGCGGCCTGCTTGGCGAGGTCGATCTTGCTCTTGCCGGTGCCCTTGACCTCGTCGCCCATCGAGCCCGAGACGTCCACCACCAGCAGCACGTTCGCCTTCTTGCGCAGCTCGGTCCACGTCGTCAGCAGCTTCGAGAGCACCGTGGGCGACGGCGGCTGCAGGAAGCTGATCTTCGCGTCCGGCTGGACGCCGTTCTGGACGGTCGCCTGCGGACCGGGCTTGCCGTCGAACGAGCGGAAGCCCAGCGCGGCGAACTTCTGCTGCGTCTCGGGGACGCGCAGGTAGCCGAGGAAGTCGGCGGCGATCTGCTTGCGGGTCTGGTCGGCCCAGTTCAGCGTGACGAACGGGTGGTCGGAGTTGAGCGTGCCGTCCGCCGGGTAGATCGCGACCAGCGGCACCTTCGGCGGCGCGTGCTGGCCGACCTTCGCCGGGTCGTTGGTCGGGTTGCCCAGGTTGTAGCCGATGAGCGAGTTCTCCTCGACGGTGACCGCCGAGATGTACGACAGCGCGGCGCCGCGGTCGTCGGCCTTCTGCAGGTTCGTCAGGAACGTCAGCGTGTTGTCGCCGTAGTGCACGATCGCCTGCTCGATGTTCGAGACGAACTGCTTGGCGTCGGGCTTCTCGAGCGCGGCCGCGGTGAGGTCGGACGACGTCCCGGTGGCCGCGTAGTACGCGCCGATCGTGGCGTTCAGGCCTGCCGTGGAGATGTTCGGGTTCGTCTTGCCCAGCCGGAACTTCCCCCACTCCGGGTGGCCGTACTTCGCCCAGCCCGCCGGGTCCGTCGCGAGCGTGGCGAGGTCCTTCCAGCCGATCGGCTTGGCGGGCCAGCCCAGCGCCTCGGCCATCGGCTTCGGCATCGCGACGGTCAGCGGCGAGTTCGCGATCGACTGCGGGTCGCCGTCCGGCACGATCGACGCCGAGTCGCCCTTCGCGTTGACGCGCAGCAGGTTGACCCAGCCGCTCGCGGCCGGCGTCCAGACGTCCGGGCGCGGTCCGTCGGCGGCCTCGTTCCAGCCGTTGGCCAGCGCTTGCATCGCGACGCCGGACGACTTCGACTTCACGATCACGTCGACGCAGTGCCCGGCGACGGTCCGCCCGGAGTAGGCCTTCGCGGCCTCCTGGACGATTCCCGCCTTCTCCGGGGAAGACGTGACGTTGAGCGCGACGGCGTCCGCGCCCGTGCACTTCGGCGCGTCCGCGTCGTCGCTCGAGCCGCTGGTCCAGGCCCGGATCCCGATGATCAGCCCGGCCGCGACCACGACCGCGGCCACGAACGGGAGGATCTTTCTCCTTCGCCGCGTTGGTTGGGAATTGATCATCGAACCCTCCCCGCTCCGCCTGTCCGTCCATTATCCGGGGGGAGCGGGGTGGCCGGGGGCGCGTTGCCGAACCGTTGCCCGCGGAGGCGGGCGTGACGGCTTAAATACCGTCAGAGAATTTGTTTCACCGGCGCAATTGTTTTTTCGTCGAAATCCTCGACCGCCGGCCGCGGTGGTGCTGCAGAACTGCCGTTACCGCGGAAGCGGCGGCGACCACCGCGGAAACGGCGGTGGTCGCGGAAAGCCGCCGTCGCCGGACCGCCGTCCGCCGGCTCGCGATCAGTTCGCTCTCCCGTTGCCGCGAACCGGCGTCCAGGAACCGGCGTTCCCGCGCGTTCGGCCGGGCGTCCGGCCGCTGGGCCCAGTTCACCGCCTCGGTCAGCCGGACGCCCCGGTACAGCGCGGCCGGTTCGAGCTTCGCCGCCTCCCACAGCCGGGTCGCTTCGGTGAGCCGGCGGTGGACGCCCAGCGCCGCCCGGTCCTCCGTCAACCAGCCGCGCAGCCGCGGCCAGCCGTCGATCAGCCCGTCGTGCGCGAGCTCCAGCCCAGTCCGGTCGGCCGTGATCAGCCGCGCCCGGACGAACCGCTCCGCCACGGCCGGCGCGTCCAGCTCGTCGCGGGGCAGCCGCCGCCGGGTGTCCGCGGTGTGCTCGCCGAAGGTGACCAGACGCAGGAAAAGGTCCCTGGCCATGGCTTGCTCCGCCGCGGCGAGCCGTCCGTAGACCGCCTCGGCGGTGCCGGCCAGCACGGCGGGGATGCCGCCGGTGGCGTCGTACCCGGCGAGCGTCAGGCCGCCGGCCCGCCAGGTGCGGCGCAACGCCTCCGTGGCGAACGGCAGCGCGCCGGGCTGCCGGACGACCTCGGCCGTGAGCGTCGCGAGCAGCGCGTGCTCCAGCGCTCGTCCGGCGTCCGACGCGGGTCTGCCCAGCGCGGCCCGCACCTGCTCGGCGGTCAACGGGTCCAAGGTGACCCGCGGGGCCGCGGCCAGGTCCGGGTGCCGGCTCAGCGCGTCGAGGAAGTCGTCGCGCAGGCCGACCACGACCCGCTCGCCGGCCGGCAGGGCCAGGACGTCTTCCAGCGGGTCGACGACCACCACGTGGTCGAGGCGCTCCTGGACCGCCCGCAGCACGGACGTCTTCCCGCTGCCGGACGGGCCCGTCAGCACCACCAGGCGTTCGGTGGCGAGGTGCGTCAGCAGGAGTTCGACGACGGTCTCCCGGCCGAAGAACCGCTCGGTGTCCCCGGGCCCGAACGCGGCCAGGCCGCGGTACGGCGGCTCGTCGACGGACCGGCGCAGCTGCTTCGCGGCCTGGTGCCACCGCTGGTCCCACGCGGAGACGGGTCCGTCGCAGGCGCGGACGTAGGCCAGCGCGACGGCCCGCGTCGGCAGTTTCCGGCCGCTCGCCGCGTCGGACAATGTGCCGGCCGAGTAATGCGCCCGTTTCCCGAGTTCCCGATAAGGGGGACTCCCCGCCTTCTCCCGCAATAGCCGCAAATCCGCGGCGAACTGTGACAACACTTCTACGTCTGTATCGATGGGCCGTTCCCCACGCGGCATTGTGCCACCCCCCTTGGCACCTCCCATTGTTCGGATTTTGTCGTTCGCTGTCCACCGCGCCGGACAGAACATCCTCGGCGCACTAGACCGGAAGGTGCCGGATCGACCGGTCCGGCGACGGGGGAACACACTGGAGGATTCGTGAACATCGAGACGGTGAAGCGGGCCGGCGCCGTGGTGCTCGGCGCGGGCGCTGTGGTGGCGATGGGGCTGGCGGGGGCCGGCGTGGCTTCGGCCGACCAGCTCCCCAAGGGGGTGCACTCGGTCCTCGCCGGGCCGGGCGCGGTCACCGGCCACGTCCAGAGCTGGGAGACCACCCACCTCGACAGCGACGACTGGAACGCCAACGTGCGGATCGACTACGGCCGCAGCGGCGCCTGGACGCACTGCTCGGACGGCGCCGACGTCTACGGCCCGGCGCAGGGCCCGGGCTACTGGCTCTTCGGCGGCAACTGCTACGGCCACGGCACGATCACCAACTACGGCTGGTACGACGCCTGATCCGTGGCGGACGGGCCCTTCCCCGCGCGGGGAAGGGCCCGTTCCTTCAGCTCGAGGGGCCGCGGCGCGACCACGTCCACGCGTACCCGGGGTCTTCGGACGCGTCGGCGGCTTCGCCGAGCTCCAGCGGCGCGAAGGTGTCGACCATGACCGCGGTCTCGTCGAAGAACTCCGCGCCGATCGACGCCTCCGCCGCGCCCGGCTGCGGGCCGTGCGTGAAGCCGGACGGGTGCAGCGAGAGCGAGCCGATCCCGATCCCCGAGCCCTTCCGGGCCTCGTAGTTGCCGCGCACGTAGAACATCAGCTCGTCGGAGTCGACGTTCGCGTGGTTGTACGGCACCGGGATCGAGTCCTCGTGGTAGTCGACCTTCCGCGGGCAGAAGGAGCAGACGACGAAGTTCGGGCCCTCGAACGTCTGGTGCACGGGCGGCGGCTGGTGCACGCGGCCGGTGATCGGCTCGAAGTCGTCGATGTTGAACACCCACGGGTAGAGGCAGCCGTCCCAGCCGACGACGTCGAAGGGGTGCGTCGCGTACGTGTAGCGCGTCAGGCCCGCGCGGTGCCGCACGAGGACCTCGACGTCCTCGCCGTCTTCCAGCAGCGGCTCGGTGGGCCCGCGGACGTCGCGCTCGCAGTACGGCGAGTGCTCCAGGAACTGCCCCTTCGCCGACAGGTACCGCTTCGGCGGCCCGATGTGCCCGCGCGCCTCCAGGATGAAGAGGCCGACCTCGCCGTGGGGCACGACGCGGTAGGTGCACGACGTCGGGATGACGAGGTAGTCGCCGTCGCCGACCTCGAGGCGGCCGTAGATCGTCTCGACCGTCGCGGAGCCGCCCTGGACGTAGAACAGCTCGTCGCCGGCCGCGTTGCGGTAGAGCGGGCTGGGCGCGGTCGCGGTGACGAACCCGATGGTGACGTCGTGGTTGCCGAACAGCCGCCGCCGGTCGGTCACCGCGTCGGCCTCGCCGCCGAACTTGAGGTCCTGGGTCTTGAAGGCCCGCGGCTTGAGCGGGTGGTTCGGCGTCAGCGACCCGCGGTCCTCTTCGACGGCGACCGCGTCGACGATCGCCGTCGGCAGGCCGCGGTGGTAGAGCAGGGCGGAGTCGGCGGAGAAGCCCTCGACACCCATCAGCTCTTCGGCGTAGAGGCCGCCGTCGGGCTTGCGGAACGCGGTGTGCCGCTTGTGCGGGATCTCGCCTACTTGCCGGTAGTAAGGCATCGGCGCACCCTCCAAAAGGCGTCCGTTGTGCGAACGATTTTGTCCTCATGTCGTACGCTACTAGCGTGTCAGTCGTGTCAAGCGCTGTGGAACTCACGCCCCCCGGCCCCCGTGGAATTCCTCCCCTGTTCGCGAGGCTCGTCGACGACTCGGCGCTGTTCCCTCCGGGCGATGCGGCCATGCCCGAAGCCCTGCGCGCGCACTTCGCGAGCCGGGAGTCCGAACACGCCGGTGTCCTGGGGGTTTTCCTCTGCCAGGCGTCCCGGCTGCCGGAACTGATCACCGAGCTGATCAAGATCAAGCCGAAGCAGCCGCTGCCGCTGTCGCTGATCATCGACACCGGCCTCGGCGGCGTCCCGAAGGCGATCTCCATCGTCGAGTCGCGCAGCGAGCTGCTCGCGCTGCGGATGGTCGAGATGCCGGCGCCGTCGGACGTCGACGAAGTGTGGCTGGAGCGCGTCTCGGAGTTCGTCCCGGAGGACGTCATCCGCGTCGTCGAGCCGCGGCGCGGCGTCGGCTGGCTGGACGGCGTCCGCAAGGTGATCGAGCACGGCAGCTGGCCGAAGATCCGCTGCGGCGGCCAGGCGGGCGAAAACTTCCCGAGCGTCGACGAGGTGGCGGACTTCCTCGCCGTCGTCAGCGGGGCGGAAGGGGCGTCGTTCAAGGCGACGAACAGCCTGCACCGCGCGGTCCGGCACGCCGACCCGGACACCGGGTTCGTGCACCACGGCTTCCTGAACCTGCTCGTGGCCTCCGCGCGCAGCCTCTCCGGCGGGGACGTCCGAGCGGCGCTGGAGTCGACCGATGCCGAAGCGCTGGCGGACGAGGCCCGTGCCCTGTCCGAGCCGGCCGCGAAGGCCGTCCGGTCGCTCTTCGCGTCCTACGCGGCGGCTTCGTTCGAGCAGCCCGTCGCCGACATGGGCGAACTCGGCTTGCTGTGACCAGCCGGGAGGGGTCGCTGACGCTCGACCGCGGACTGGCGCTGCTGCAGGCAGTGGCCGACGCCGGCGGCGACGCGGCGACCATCTCCGAGCTGGCCGTGGCCATCGGGGCCAGCCGCGCGGCCGTCTACCGGCTCCTCGTGCCGCTGTCCGAGCGCGGGCTGGTCTGGCGCGACGGCACGAAGGTCCGGCTCGGCGTCGGCCTGCTCCGGCTGGCCGGGCAGGTGCTGCCGCAGCTGCGGGACGCGGCCGGTCCGGTGCTGCGCGAGCTGGCCGAGAAGGTCGGCGCGACCGCGCACCTGTCGGTCGCGCAGGGGACGCAAGCGCTTGCGGTGGCCGTCGTCGAGCCGTCGTGGACGAGCTTCCACGTCGCCTACCGCGTCGGCAGCCGGCACTCGCTGACGGCGGGCGCGGCCGGGAAGGCGATGTCGTTGCGGCCGGGCGGCGACGGCTGGGTGACGTCGACGGGCGAGCTGGAGGCGGGCGCGTCCGGCGTCGCGGCGCCGGTCCGCGGGGTGCCGGGCCTGAAGGCGAGCGTCGGCGTCGTGTCGCTGGAGCCGCTCAAGGCGGCCGAGGTGGGTCCGCAGGTCGTCGCGGCCGCCGTCCGGCTGGCGGAGATCCTGCGCGCTTAGCGCCGCGAGACGGCCAGCAGCGGCCGGACCATGGTCAGCAGCAGGGCGACGTCGATCGAGAACAGCAGGCGCTCGAACAGGCCCAGCGTGACGTCCTGCTGCGCCGGGCCGACGATGAGCGTCACGACGAACCCGCCGAGCACGACGGCGATGCTGGCGAAGCTCGCCGTGGCCAGCCGCCGGATCGTCGTCCGGCGCGGTTCCCACGGGCAGCGCTCGCGGCCGCGCTTGGTCAGCACGAACGCGGCGGCGGGCAGGGCGACGAACGCCGTCAGCGCGGCGAGGTTGTGGACCTGTCCGGACAGCGACCGCGCCTGTCCGTCGGGGTCGACGGGCACGAGCCCGCACACCAGCAGACCGGCCGACCAGACGCCGAGCAGCACGCAGACGGCGGTGGTGCCCGGCCGGTGCGCCTTCGCGATGCCGGCGAGCAGGGCCACCGAGCCCAGCGAGAGCGCCAGGCACATCACGCTGAACAGGGGAGCGGCCGAGGACGAGCCCAGCTTGCCGTAGACGTACTCCGAGAGCGTCTGCCAGACCGGGCTGACCTGGCCCGACAGGCGCAGGTGCAGGTCGATCGAGATGGCCACGGCCAAGCCGATACCGCCGAGCGCGAGCCGCCCGTGCAGTGGCGAGACGGCGGCGGTCAAGGGCTTGTTCACCGGGCGCTCATCCTTTCGTTCCCGAAAGGTTACCCGGCGACCCTGTGAAAGAGCTGTCGGCTCAGAAGGCCAGCTGGAGCAGGGCGAAGGCCGCGAACCCGGCGAACGCGAACCCGGCACAGCGCTGGATCAGCTTCGGCTTGATCCGGCTGCGGATCTTCGCGCCGATGAAGACCGCGAGGCCCGCGACGACGATCAGGGCCGCGAAGGCGCCGACACCGACGGCGACGGGGTTGCCGATGCGCGCGGCGAGGCTAGCCGTCGCCAGCTGGGAGGCGTCGCCCCACTCGGCGGCGAAGAGCACGCCGAACGACGTCATCGCGGAGCGCAAGAAGGACAGCGGAGCCGGGCCGACACGCGAAGCGTCTTCGCCGGCCTCGTCCGCTTCGCTGAATCCCTCGCGAAGGAGCATGAAAGAGCCGAGGCCGAACATCGCGGCGACGACGAGCGAAAGGACAACGTCCGGTAACAGCGTCAGCACGCTGCCGAACGCGACGGCGATGACGGATTGCACGGCGAACGCGGCGCACACCCCGGCGAATACGGGACCACCGCGGAAACGGGTGGTCAGCACCAGGGTGGCGACCAAGGTCTTGTCCGGCAGTTCCACGGCGAGGACCAGGCCGAACGCGCTGATCAACGCCACCATCGCGGCAGTCATGAGTATTTCTTCGCCCCTTTCACTGCAACGATAAAGGGGAGGTTAAGCGCGCCGCAAGCTGATGGCTTCCGCGAAATTGCCGGATCGGTGGTCATGAATTTGTCGTCAAGCCGTGTCGCACAATTTTCTTCGGCACACCGAAAATTCGATTGTGGCCTGGGGTAGGTTGACGAGATGGGGTCTGAAGCGCGTGCTGCGCAGGTCGACGAGGTCATCCGCCGGTTGGAAGCGCACTACGTCTTCCCGGACGTCGCGGAGAAGCTGGCGGAAGTGCTGCGCCGGCGTCTCGGCGAAGGCGCGTACGCCGATGTCGACGACGCCGGGTTCGCGACGCTCGTCACAACGGATCTGCAGTCGGTCAACGGCGACAAGCACCTGCGCCTGCGGCACCACGCCGACCCGGTCGCCGACGACGGCGACGCGGCCATGAACTCCGAGGCCTACCGGCTCGAGGCCGAGCTGGAGGGCTTCGGCATCGCCGAGGTCAAACGACTCGCGGGCAACGTCGGCTACCTCGACACGACGATGCTGTACCCGCCCGAGCTGGCCGGCCCGGCGATCGCGGCGGCGATGACGCTGCTCGCGCCCGCCGACGCGCTGCTGCTCGACGTCCGCCGCAACCGCGGCGGCAGCCCCGGCACGAGCGCGCTGCTGCAGACCTACCTCGTCGACGAACAGGTCCACTACCTCGACATCTACGAGCGCGAAGGCCACAAGACAACGCAGATGTGGACGCTGCCGTACGTCCCGGGGCTGCGGTTCGGCGGCACCAAGCCGGTCTGGGTGCTGACCGGGCCGCGGACGTTCTCCGGCGGCGAGGACCTCGCGTTCTCGCTCCAGCAGCAGGGCCGGGCGAAGACGGTGGGCGAGGCGACGCGCGGCGGCGCCCACCCGCGTGAACAGTACAAAGTGGACACCTACCTCGACGTGACCGTCTCGATCGCGCGTTCGTTCCACCCGGAGACGGGGGAGAACTGGGAAGGCGTCGGCGTCCGGCCGGACCTGCCGGTGGCCGCGGACCAGGCGTTCGGCACCGCGTACGAGCTGGCGTTGCGGCACGTCCTCGAGCTGGGCGCGACCGGGCCGCGCCGCGGCGTCGCCGAAGAAGCGCGGCAGGCACTCGACCAGGTGAAGGACGTTGGTCCCGGGAGGGACGGGACCGTCTGATCTAGCTGGGTCCGGCGCCGCGGAGGACGCTGGACCACGTGGAGGTCCTTGAGCTAGCGCGGTGGCAGTTCGGCATCACCACCGTCTACCACTTCCTGATGGTCCCGTTGACCATCGGGCTGTCGATCCTGGTCGCGGCGATGCAGACCATGTGGGTCCGCACCGGCGAGCCGCGGCACCTGAAGATGACCAAGTTCTGGGGCAAGCTGCTGCTGGTCAACTTCGCCATGGGCGTGGTGACCGGCATCGTGCAGGAGTTCCAGTTCGGGATGAACTGGAGCGCGTACTCGCGCTTCGTCGGCGACGTCTTCGGCGCGCCGCTCGCGATGGAAGGGCTCGTCGCGTTCTTCGTCGAGTCGACCTTCCTCGGCCTGTGGATCTTCGGCTGGGACCGGCTGCCGAAGAAGGTCCACCTGGCGTGCGCGTGGGCGTTTTCGCTGGCCACGATGGCGTCGGCGTACTTCATCCTGGCCGCGAACTCGTGGATGCAGCACCCGGTCGGCGTGACGTTCGAGAACGGCAAGCCGACCATGAACTCGATCTGGGCGGTGCTGACGAACAACACGGCCCTGGCCGCGATCCCGCACACCCTGGCCGGCGCGTTCTCGGTGGCGGCGGCGTTCCTGGTGGGCGTCGCGGGCTGGCACCTCTGGCGGCGCGGCGACCATGCCGACGTGTGGCGGTCCTCGCTGCGGCTGGGCGGCTGGGTCGGCGTGGCGGCGTTCGCGGTCCTCGCGATCACCGGTGACACGCAGGGCAAGCTGATGTTCGAGCAGCAGCCGATGAAGATGGCGTCGGCGGAAGCGCTGTGCCACACGGAAAAGCCGGCGAGCTTCTCGATCATCGCGATCGGCGACGTCGCGGGCTCGAACTGCGAGGACGTCAAGACGTTCAACGTCCCGGCGCTGCTCTCCTTCCTGGCCCACAACGACTTCAAGACCGAGGTCAAGGGCGTCGAAGACCTGATCACCGAGTACCAGGCGAAGTACGGCACGAACTACCCGAACGACCCGGCCCTGGGTTCGCTGGCGGGCAAGCCGATCGACTACGTGCCCAACCTCCCGGTGACGTACTGGGGCTTCCGCATGATGATCGGCTTCGGCGCGGTGTCGGCGGGCATCGGAGTGCTGGCCCTGTGGCTGACCCGCCGAGGACGCACTCCGAGCGGCCGCTGGTTCCCGCTCCTGGTCCTGGGCGGCATCGCAACACCGTTCCTGGGCAACAGCGCGGGCTGGATCTTCACGGAGATGGGCCGTCAGCCATTCGTGGTAGCACCCAACCCGAGCGGCGTCGACGGGGTGTGGATGTTCACGGCCCAGGCGGTGTCGCGCGTGACAACGGGCGAGGTGTGGACGTCGTTGATCGCGCTGACCACGGTCTACGCGGCACTCGGAGTAGTGGAGCTGTACTTGATGCGCAAGTACATCCGAGGCGGCGTCGACGCGGTGATGCCCCCACCAAAGAACCCCGACGAGGCCGAAGGCGACACGCTCGCCTTCGCGTACTGAGAGGGGCTGAAATGACAAACCCGCAGCTCAGCGGCTGTGCAGCAGCCCCAGACTCCCGCAAAGCAGCCCCCGCCCTTCCCGGGGGGCGTCCCCGAACCCAGCGTATCGGCTTGGTCACTCTCGCGGGTTACCCACAGCAAATCTGTGGACAACTCGCCCGGGTGTGGATAACTCACGGCCACCGGGCCGCGCAGAGCCGAACGCGTCCGACCTCTGTGGTAGGTGCCCGATGACCCTCGCGACGGTCTGGTTCGTCGTCATCGCCTTCTTCTGGCTCGGCTACCTCTTCCTCGAAGGCTTCGACTTCGGCGTCGGCATGCTGCTTCCTATCCTCGCGAAGGACAACACCGAGCGGCGCGTCATGGTCAACACCATCGGACCCGTCTGGGACGGCAACGAGGTCTGGCTCATCGTCGCCGGCGGCGCCACGTTCGCCGCCTTCCCCGGGTGGTACGCCGGGCTCTTTTCGGCCGCCTACCTGCCGCTCCTCATCGTCCTGATCGCGCTCATCGGCCGCGGCGTCGCCTTCGAATACCGCGGCAAGGTCGACTCCGAACGCTGGCGCCGCACCTGGGACCGCGTGATCATGACCGGCTCGTGGGTTGCGCCGCTGGGCGTCGGCCTCATCATCGCCACCACCGTCCTCGGCCTGCCGCTCGACGCCCACGGCAACCGCGTCGGCTCCGCGTTCGCCGCCTTCCGCTGGGACACCCTGCTCGGCGCCGTCGCGATCGCCGCCTTCTCCCTCGCCCACGGCGCCGCGTTCCTCGCCCTCAAGACCAGCGGTGACCTGCGGGAACGCGCGAAGCGCCTCGCGGTGAAAGCCCTGCCGGCCGCGATGGTGCCGATCGTCGCGTTCCTGACGGTCGTCCAGTGGCGCGAAGGCACGCTGTGGACACTGCTCTCGTTCGGGATCAGTGCTCTCGCCGCGGTCGTCGCCTGGCTGCGCCTGCGCGCCGACCGCGACGGGCAGGCCTTCGCCGCGCTCGCCGTGGTCATCGCCGGGGCCGCCGTCACGCTGTTCGGCGCGCTCTTCCCGAACGTCCTGCCCTCGACGCTCGACGCCGCCAACAACCTCACCGTCGCCGGCACGGCGTCGAGCCCGTACACGCTGACCGTCATGACCTGGGTCGCCGCCTTCGGTGCGCCGGCCGTGCTGGTCTACCAGGGCTGGACGTACTGGGTGTTCCGCAAGCGCATCGGCACCCAGCACATCCCGGCGGTCCACGCGCCATGACCACACTTCCCGGACGCGCTCCTCTTCCCGCCTCGGAGTCCACAGTGGACTCGGCGCGGCCGGGAAAGGGCCCGCTCGGCGCACTGCCGGCCCTCGTGCCGGCCGTGCGCCGGGCGCTGGCCCTGGTCGGTTTCCTGTCCTTCCTCCACGCCGCCGCGCTGGTGGCCCAGGCATTCCTGCTCGCCGACGTCCTCGCGGCGATCGTCGGAGCAGGCTCCGGGGGACGCACCGCCCAGCTGGCCGCGCTGCTCGCGCTCGTCGCGACGCGCGCGTTGACCGGCTGGGCGGTGCGCACGGTCTCCGCCCGCGCGGCCGCGACCGCGCAACGCGAGCTGCGCGCCCAAGCCGTCGACCACGCGCTGCGCCTCGGTCCCGAGTGGATCGCCCGCCGCGGCCACGGGGAGCTGACGGCGTTGACGACCCGCGGCCTCGACGCGCTCGACGCGTACTTCCGCGAGTACCTGCCCGCGCTGGTGACGGCGGCGGTCGTGCCGCTCGGCGCCGGCGCGGCGATCCTGTTCGCCGACTGGCCGTCCGGCGTGATCGTCGCGCTGACCGTGCCGCTGCTCCCGGTGTTCGCGATCCTCGTCGGCAAGTTCACGGCCGGCCGCGTCGCCGGCGCGACCGACGCCACGCACCGCATGTCCGGACGCCTGCTGGAACTCGTGCGCGTGCTCCCGGTGCTGACGGCGTTCCGGCGCGCGACGGCGCAGGGCGAGACCGTCCGGCAGCTGTCCGAACGCCACCGCCGCGCGACGCTCAAGACGTTGAAGGTGGCGTTTTCCTCGGCGTTCGTGCTGGAGCTGATCGCGACGCTGTCGGTCGCACTGGTCGCCGTGGTGATCGGCGTCCGGCTCGTCGGCGGGAGCCTGCCGCTGGCCATCGGCCTGGGCGTGCTGATCCTGGCGCCCGAGTGCTACCAGCCGCTGCGCGCGGTCGGCGCCGCGTTCCACGCCAGCGAGGACGGCGTCGAAGCTGTCCGGCGCGTCGCCGATCTGCTGGCCGAGCCCGTGCCTTCGTTCGGGACCGCGGTGCCGTCGCCGGGCGAGCTGCGCGTGTCGTCGTTGCGGATCGCGCGACGCGGCGGGTTCGCGCCCGACGGCGAGACGTTCTCGGTCCGCCCCGGCGAGACGGTCTGGCTGCGCGCCCCGAGCGGCGGCGGCAAGTCGACGACGCTCTCGGCGCTGCTCGGCTTCGTCCCGGCCGACGACGGCGCCATCACGATCGGCGCGACGAACCTGGCCGACGCCGACCTCGCGCGCTGGCGCGAACAGGTCGCGTGGGTGCCGCAGTCGCCGGTGTTCACCGGCGGGACCGTCCGGGAAGAAGTCGGTGGCGACGACTTCCTCGCCGAACTCGGCCTCGAGGGATTCGCGGACCGTCCGGTGGCGCAGCTGTCGCTGGGACAACGTCAGCGCGTGGCGGTGGCGCGGGCGCTGCACCGGGTCCGCGACGGCGCGTGGCTGCTCCTGCTCGACGAGCCGACAGCCCACCTCGACGAGGCCAACGCCCGCCTGGTGCTCGCCGCCGTCCAGGGCGCGGTCGACAACGGCGCCGCGGCGATCATCGCGGCCCACGAGCGCACGGCGGCGGTCGACATGTCTCCCGACGTCCCGGTCGCGCCGTCTTCGTCCACAGTGGACGCTCCGCGCGCGCCGCTGCCGTGGCGGGCACTGCTCGACGGACGGCTCTTCGCCGGCGCGGCGCTGGGCGCGATGGCGCTGCTGGCGGGGGTGGCGCTGACGGCGACGTCGGGCTGGCTGATCGCCAAGGCGTCGCAGCAGCCGCCGATCCTGACGCTGACGGTCGCGGTGGTCGGCGTCCGCGCGTTCGGCCTGGGCCGCGCGGCGCTGAGGTACGTGGAAAGGCTGGTCACGCACGACGCGGCGTTCCGCATCGCCGGCCGTCTCCGGGTCCGGCTGTGGAATTCCCTGGTCCGCCTGGGTCCGGCGCGCGGGTTGCGAGCGGGCGAGGGCCAGCGGCGCTTGGTGGCCGACGTCGACACGGTGCGCGACCTGCTGCCGCGGGTGGTGTCGCCACCGTTGGTGGTGGCACTGGTCGCGGCGGGGGCGATCGCCGTGCAGACGTGGGTCCTGCCCGCGGCGGGCCTGACGTTGCTGGCAGCGGTGGCGGTGGGGTTGTGCGCGCCGTGGGTGGCGTTGCGGGCGGAACGCCGGGCGACGTCGGCCCTGGCGGACGGCCGTCGCGAGGTGGCGTCCCGGGTCTTGGTCTTGTTCGAGGCGGCGGCCGAGTTGCTGGCGTTCGGCAAGGACCGCGAGCACCGCCGGGCGTTGTCGGACGCGGACACGCGGTTGGTGACGCAGGCCCGCCGCCAGGCCTTCGGCGCGGGCGCGGCGGAGGCGCTGGTGACGTTGGCGTGCGGAGCGGGCGCAGTGATCAGCACGGCGTTCGCGGCGCGAGCGGTGGCAGCGGGAGGGCTCGACCCGGTGCTGGCGCCGCTGGTGGCGTTGGTGCCGCTGGCAATGGCGGAGGTGCTGGCGCTGCTGCCGCCGGTGGCCCAGCACTGGGACACGCTTCAGCAGGCACGCCACCGCTTGGCCGACGCCCCCGCGCAGGCCGAGGAACTGGAAGACAGCACGCGGCTCGAGACTGAGGTCGGGCAGCGAGGCATGGCTGGGGTCGGGAACGGCGGTGCGCGGAGTGAGATGCAGGCCTGGCATCGCGGCGCGCGGGTGGCTGAGGCTGGGAACAGCAGTGCGCGAAGTGAGGCGGAAGGCCGCCGCCTCGGTGGGCGGGCGGCTGAAGCCGCGCGGGACATGGTTGAGATTGGGTTCCGCAGCGCGCAAGGTGCGGCCGAGGGCGGGCGGCAAGGTGCCCGGCGGGATGGCTTCGAACGCCGCGTTTTGCCGGACCAGACCGGGACCGATGGTCGCGTCGTGCTGCGCGGGGCTGATCTCGCGTGGCCTGGTGGGCCCGTTGTTCTTCGCGATGTCGATCTTGACCTCGCGCCCGGGACCTACGCGGCCGTTGTCGGGCCGAGCGGTGCCGGGAAGTCGACCCTTGTTGCCGCTCTGCTGAGTTTCCTCTCCCCGCGGCGGGGTCTGATCGACGTTCCGGGCCAGGTTGCCTGGGCTCCTCAAGAGCCGATGCTGGCCGCCACCACTGTTGCCGAAAACCTCCGGCTCGCCCAGCCGGCCGCGACCGACGACGACCTGCGTGACGCCCTTCAGCAAGCGGCCGTCGCCGATGTTGATCCGGGGACCTTGCTGGGCAGCGGTGGCAGCGGGCTCTCCGGTGGGCAAGCCCAGCGCGTCGCCCTCGCGCGGGCGCTGCTCGGGGCGCAGTCGGCCGGGCTCGTGCTGCTCGATGAGCCCACCTCGCACCTCGACGAGCCGACCGCGCACCTCGTGCGCGCGCAGCTGCGGGAGGCGCTTGCCGGGCGGACCGTTGTTCACGTCACCCACCGCGCCGAGGAGGCCGACGACGCTGACGTCGTGCTCGAGGTTCGTGACGGCCGGGTTGTCGCGCGGGTGCCTGTGTCGTGATCGATTCCCGGAGCGCGCTTGGCGTGCCGCCGCAGCGGCGCGCGATAATGACGGAACTCATGGATCCGACGCTTGCCGCGCGGGCACTGTCCGCCGCCACCGAGATCACGAGCACCGCCCTCTCCGGCGATGACCCGGGCGCGGTGCTCGACACCGTCGTCGCCCGGGCGGCCGAACTCGCCGATGCCGACCTCGGCCTGGCCATGGTCAGCGCCGATGACGGCCGCGTCGTCGTCGAGGCCGCCCACTACGCCACCGCCGAGGAACCCCCACCCGACGATGGCAACGGGGAGTCGTTGCGCGGGCTCGCTCTCCCCGCCGACTCCGCCGCCGGGCGGGTCGCGCGCGGCGGTGAGCCCGTCGCGAGCGCCGACTTCACCGTCGACCCGCGGACCGCGCCCTTCGTGCCCGCCGAACTCCACGGCTACGGGCCCTTCGCCGCCGCGCCGTTCGGGTCCGGGGGACGCGTGCTGGGCGCGCTCACCGTCTACCGCAAGCGGGGACGCGAGCCGTTCTCCGCGGGGACCGTCGAGATGCTCGTCGCCTTCGCCGCCCAGGCCGGCGTCGTGCTCGCGCTCGCCGAAGGCGCCAACGCCCGGCACCGCGTCGCGCTCTACGAAGAGCGTGAACGGATCGCTCGCGAACTCCACGACGTCATCGTCCAGCGGCTCTACGGCGCGGGGATGCAGCTCGACCGGGTTCGGCGCAACATGCGCAAGCGGTTCGCCCAGGCCGACGGCGCGCGGCTCTCCGACGCCATCGACCAGCTCGACCAGACCATCGAGGAGATCCGCGGCACCGTGCGCGCGCTGCGGTCACCGGAGCCTCGCCACGACACCGGCACGCCCACCGACCTCGCCGAGTCGGCGCGCGGCGAGGTCCGCATCGCCGGCGAGCTGCTCGGATACCCGCCGACCCTGGAGCTGTCCGGCGAGTTCGCCGACATCCCCGCGGAACGCGCCGACCACATCCGGGCCGCCCTGCGCGAAGCACTGTCCAATGTGGTCAGACACTCCGGCGCCAGCGAGACCCGCGTGACCTTGGCCAGGGACTCCGACGGCGTGAAACTCCGTGTCCGGGACAACGGTTCCGGTGTCCCCCAAGGCGTCGCCACCCGTGGCCTGCGTCATCTCGCCGAACGCGCGGACGCCGCGGGCGGCAAGTTCTTCCTGAACTCCTCGCCCAGTCTCGGCACGCTCGTCGCGTTCGACCTGCCACTTGACTGAACCACTCGACTGACCGCGATCTAACCTTCTCGGGTCATCCAGCCTCCCTTCATCGCCCTCACCGAAGATCGTACCGACAGATCGAACACATATTCGACTCACGTTCGAGTGAAAACGGCAGGTCAAAACCCCTGCTCGACGTGGCGGACCGTGACGACCACTGAAAAGGACGCAGCGAACGGCGGCTTGCGGACGCGAGCGTCGCGCGGCGTTACTTCTCCCGGCGCGCGATCCAGGCGGCGGCCTGCGTCCGGCGCTGCATGCCGAGCTTCGCCAGCACCGACGTGACGTAGTTCTTGACCGTCTTTTCGGCGAGGAACAGCCGTTCGGCGATCTCGCGGTTCGACAGCCCTTGGCCGATCAGCTCGAGCACGTCCCGCTCGCGCTCGGTCAGCGTCGCCAGCTCGTCCGTCGGCGGGTGCCGCATCTTGTCCAGCACCCGCGCGGTGCTCACCGGGTCCAGCAGCGACCGCCCGGCCGCGACCTCGCGCACCGCGTTCACCACGTCCTGCCCGCGCACCTGCTTCAGCAGATAGCCCGCGGCGCCGGCCATGATCGCGCCGACCATCGCCTCCTCGTCGTCGAACGCGGTCAGCATCAAGCACGCCGGAGGGTTCGGCTTGGACCGCAACTCGCGGCAGAGCGTGATGCCGTCGCCGTCGCCGAGGCGGACGTCGACCACCGCGACCTCCGGCTCGACGTGCATCGCCACCGCCAGCGCCTCTTCGACGCTGCTCGCCTCGGCGACGACCTCGATGTCGGGCTCGTCGCCGAGGAGGTCGCGAAGCCCGCGGCGGACCAGTTCGTGGTCGTCGACGAGCAGTACCTGGATCGGCATATCCCCAGGTTACGGGGTACGCGGACGCCGTGGTGCCGGCCGGTCCGCACGTCACACCGGACGATTACGCCCAAAGTGTGACCGCGGATCTCGTAACATTCCCGCCGGTATGCATTTCCGGCACTGATTCCGCAGGTCAGCGGCGAATGGCGAAGAATCACGAAACCGCGGATTTTCGGTGGACCGCTGACGTTTCCGGAATTCCGGAAACGTCCGTAACGGGGCTGACGGCGTCGCGATACTAACCACGCAATCGCCCCGATTCTTCCCTGAAAGGACTTCCGGTGTCCTTGTTTCGTCGTGCCCTGACGACGGCCGCGGCCGTCGCCGGGCTCGCTCTTCTCGGCCCCGTCTCCCTCGCCTCCGCGCAGCTCGCGACGCCGCTCGCCGGCGACTTGAACTGCTCGGACTTCAAGTACCAGGAAGACGCGCAAGCGGTCCTCGACGCAACGCCGGGCGACCCGAACCACCTCGATTCCGATCACGACGGAATCGCGTGCGAATCCCTGCCGCACCGCCCGCAGCAGAACACGTCCACCCCGACGTCCGAACAGCCGTCGACCACGACGAAGACCCACACGATCCCGAAAACCACCGCGACCACCAAGAAATCCACGACCGGCAGCCAGGTCAAGGTGAAGCCGGTCGGCGGCGTGGCCACCGGCGGCGGTGAGCCCGACGAGGGTGCCCCCGCCTTCCTCGTGGTGAGCGGCGCGCTGCTCGCCGCGGCGGCGTCCGGCGGGATGGTGTTCCACTTGCGCCGGCGCGCGAATTGAGGCACCCGCGCCTGTGGCCGGCGGTCACGGCGGTCGCCGCCGCGCTCGGGGCGGTTCTGGTGGTGGCCCTCGTCCTCGCGTTCTCGCCACACGCGCCGGAGCAGGTCGCCCCGCCGTCCGCCGTGCCCGTCGAGGTCGCGCCGTCGACCACCGCCACGCCGTCCGGCGGCGGGCTCCCGGCGGCGAAACCGGCCTCCTTGAGCATCCCGGCGATCGGCGTGCGCGCCGACGCGCTCAAGGACCTCGGGCTGACCGCGAAGGGCGAGCTCGAGGTCCCGGGCGACGCCACGACGGTCGGCTGGTTCACCGGCGCGCCCTCGCCCGGCGAGGTCGGCCCCGCGGTGCTCGCGGCGCACGTCGACTACAAGCACGTGCCTGGCGCCTTCTCCCGGCTCAAGGACCTGCGGCCGGGCGAGCAGGCGAGGGTCGGGCGGTCCGACGGCCGGACCGCCGTCTTCACCGTCTACCGCGTAGACCGCTACGCCAAGGCGGAGTTCCCGACCGACCAGGTTTACGGCGACACCGCCGAGCCCGAACTGCGGCTCATCACCTGCGGTGGCGAGTTCGACCGGTCGAGCGGCAACTACCTCGACAACGTCGTGGTCTACGCGCGGCTCACCGGCGTCGAGGCCTAGCCGAGGTCGATGCGGGCCAGCTCGAGCCGGCGGTACGCGTGGTCGCCGAGCGACCAGACGTCCAGGACGGCGCCGTCGAGCTCGGGGTACGCGATCACCAGGCCGGCCGGTCCGTCGTCGGCGCGGTAGACGATGTCCGCGGGGATGCCGGCTTCGAGCTGCCAGCAGAGTTGCTGCTGCTTCGGCGTCAGACGGCCGGCGTAGCGGTCGCTCATCGCCCGCGCGAGCTGCCCGCGCAGCAGGCTCGGGCCGCTCGGCGGCGCCGCGAGCAGCCGCTCGGCGTGCTCGCGCGCATCGGGCGGCCGTTCGTCCGGCTCGGGGTCCCGGAAGGTGACCGTCGGCGACGTCGGCTCGCGCGCAGGCAGCGCGATGCTGCCGTCGGCGGCGTGGTGGGTCGGCGAGTAACCCGCTTCGCGCAAGGCGTCGAGCGTTCCAGCAGCGTCCACAGTGGACGTCAGCACGGTCGGCGCCACCGCGCGCAGGCCGAGTTTCGCGAGCTTGCGATGCGCGGCGAGCTCGGCGAGGACGGCGGGTTCGCCGACGACGACGCTGGCGACGTCGAGCACCTGCGCCTCACCGTGGCGCCGCGCGACGTCGTTGACCAGGTAAACCAGCGGTTGCGGCAGCTCACCCGCGGCCAGCGTGCCCAGCTCGTCGAGCAGTTCGGCGGCCGACGCGCCCTGGTCGAACGCGCGCCGGACGGACGCGGGGGAGAACCGCCAGCTGGTCGCGGTGCCCTGGGCTTCGCGATCGGCGACGCGGTCGAGCGACGCGGCGAGCCGCGCGTCCGGCGAGCCGGGCACGATCGCGGTGAGGTCGGTGCCGAACAGCGCCGTCGTCCGCGCGCGGGCGACCAGCCCGTCGGTGACTTCGACGAGGTCGTGCTCGGCGAGCAGCGCGCGGCCCACCGCGGTGACGGCGCCGTGCGCGACGACGCCGAGGAGCTCGGCCGCCTCGAGCGCGTCCCGGACGTGGCCGGCGAAGTCCTCGGTCGGCAGCATCGGCGCGTGCCATTCGGCGAGCTGGGTCAGGCCGTCGACCAGCGCGGTGCCGGGGTCGAGCCGGGCCAGCAGCCGCACGACCAGGCGGCGCACCAGCGCGCCGACGTCGGTTCCGAGCTCCGGCGGCGCCGGGTCCCACCAGGTCGTCAGCAGCAGGCGGTAGAGCAACGCCGGCGCGGGCCGGGCGAGGTCGGGGTCCGGGGCGAGCGTGGGCGGCGGCGCCTTCTGCCCGCGGCGCGGCGGGGGCGGCTCATCGGCCAGCAGGAGTCCGGCCTGCGCCGCGAGGTCGATGGCCAGCTCGATCTCCGCGGGCGTCGCGCCGGTGTCCTTGGCGACCTTCTTGACGAGCCGCGCGCCGATCGTGCCGTCCTTGAGCAGCGGGAACGGCTCCGCGGCGGCGAGGTCGACCACGGCCGAGACGCGGTCGAGCAGGCGAAGCGCGGCAGCCGAGGACGTCGCCTCCGCCGACTCGACTCCGATGTGCGCGACGGGGTATTCGGGTTCGTCGGGCGTGAACGGCAGCTGGTGGTCCGGGCCGCGCAGGGCGAGCGACACCTCGATCGGCATGGCCGCGCTGCCGTAGTAGGTGCTGAAGAGGAAGCCGTACTCGAACGCCCAGCCCTCCGCGGTGTGGAACGGCAGGACGCCCTCGGCCTCGGGAACGCCGTCGGCCATGTCCTGCAACAGTTTCCGCGTCGGCTCGGGCGCGGTGCGGAACAGCTCGCGCACGCGGTCGCCGTCGCGGTAGAAGTCGACGAGCTCCTTCAGGCCCTCCGGCAGGCCGAGGGCCTGGGACAGCCGCGCGGTGCGGCTGCGGCCGAGCTCCGCCAGCAGGTCCGCGACCGGCTGGCCGAGGCCGTCGGTGTGGAACGTCGTCCGGTGCAGGAACTCCGGCAGCGTGACGTTGTCGTCGTCGCGCCACAGCAGGGCGCGCTCGGTCAGATCGTCCACAAAGGACTCGATGGCGGTGGTGCCGAGGAGCTTTCCGGCTTCCGCGACCGGCGTCGGCCGCAGCCCGAGCGTGTGGCACAGCTGGACGGCGCGCAGGACCTGCACCTGCGGCAACGAGAGCCCGAGGACGGCTTCGTCCAAGGAGTCGGCCGAGGCGAGCCGGGCCGCGACGACGTCGAGCCGCCGCGGCCACGGTTCGCGCAGCACGTCGGGCCGGTGGGTGAGGACTTTCGCCAGGCCGTCCGGACCGAGCGCGGCGAGCCTGCCGAGCAGGTCGTCGGCGGTGGTCATCGACCCAGGTTAGATCACCGCTCGCAGGCCACCCCGTCGCCGTCGCGATCGAGCGCGGGCCGGTAGCCGGGCTCGCCGCGGTGCAGCGGAGCGGCGCCGGCGGCCTTCGCGGCGGCGCAGTTCTTGTAGTACGCGGCGGAATCGGGCTCCGGGGCGTCTTCGGTGGTCTCGTCGGGCGGGGGCACCGGGGCCGCCTTGGTGACCGGCGGCTCAGGCGTAGGTGTCGGGGTGGGCGTCGGCGTCGGTGCCGGGACATCGATGTTCCCGTTGCACGGCGGTCCCCACAGCCCGCTGACGGCCTGCTTCGCCGCTGCCTCGGCGGCCGCGAGTGCGGGCTCCGCGGCATTCGCCGCGTATTTGAGATAACCGCCCTGAATCGCGAGAGCCGCGTAGTCCTGGCCACCGGCCAAAGTCACGGCGACACCCTGCGCCGTTTCCACGCCGAGCGTCACGGCTTTGCCGGAAAGGGTCGCGTTCGCCCAGCCGAGCGATTCCAGCCCGTAGCACCCATTGCCGACGACCGGCGCGGTGACACCGAGGACGCGCACGGTTCTGCTCGAGCCGTCGCTGCCCTTCACCACCACGGTCGCGCCGTCCGTCACGGACGCGACCGTGTAGCTGACCGGAACCGGGGTCGTGCTGGTCACCGGGGTCGTCGGGGGTGCCGCCGGCGTGGCGGCCACGGGCTTCGGCTCCGGGGCTTTCCCGAAGATCGCGCCCAGGACGAACAGGACGGCGAAAGCGGCCAAGACGATCTTCAGCCAGTTCGGAAGGCGTTTCATCCCCGGATTCCCTCGTTCCTCGAACACGACGTGCCGACGGAGTACTCGGGAAAACTCCCGCCGTTGTTACGCACGGGCTCGTGATCGACCACCAGTCGTTATCCGGCGGAATGTTGCCGTCACGATCACGTCACGAACCACGGTTCCGAACCGAAAAGCTGTCACAAGACGCGGCCGCCAAACGACCCGTGCAGACGTGATCGAACCTCTCCCGCTGCACGGGCCCGGCGGTCATCCCGCGCACGGAACCGACTTCACCGCCATCGACATCCGGACCACCGGGCTGCGGCCCGGGCGCGTCGTCGAGCTCGCCGCGGTGCGGGTGCACGCCGACGGCTCGGTCGCCGGTCAGCTGACGACGCTGGTGGATCCCGGCGCCGGCGTCCCGCCCGGTCCGGCGCACGGCATCACGCGCGGCGAACTCGACGACGCGCCGCCGTTCGGCGAGGTGCTCGGGCCGCTGCTCGACCTGTGCGCCGGCAGCGTGGTCGTGGCGCACGACCTGGCGTTCGTCTCGGCCTTCCTCGGCTTCGAGGTCAGCGACCTCGGGGTCCGGATGCCCGCGCTGCCGGGCGTCTCGACGCTCGCGGTGGCGCAGTCGGTCCTGCGCCTGCCGAACTACCGGCTCACCACGGTCGCGCACGCGCTGGGTGTGCCGGCCAGGCCGGGGCAGTCGGCGTTGTCCGGCGCGAGGACGGTCGCCCGGCTCGTGACGAGCATGGTCGAGCGGTACGGGTTCACGTTCGCGGCGCCACCGGTCTTCCCCGGCCTGCCCCGGTTCTCCGGCGGCCGACTGCTCCCGCGCGGCGAGGTGGCGACGGCGGAACCGGGGTGGATGGCCGACGCGGTCGAGCGGGTCGCGGCCGGCCGGGACGGCGACACCTATCTGGACCTGCTCGCGGAAGTCGTCGCGGACCAGCACCTGACGCCGGACGAGGTGACGGCGCTGGCCGCGCTGGCGGCCGAGGCCGGACTGTCCGAAGCACGGGTGCGGTCGACGCACGAGCAGCTCGTGACGGCGCTGCGCGAAATCGCGGAACGGGACGGCGTCGTGACGGCGGCGGAAGCGCGCGAGCTGCGGCAGGTGGCGACCGCGCTCGGCGTCGCCGGGGTCGACGTGCGGCCGACCGACGGCGGGAAGGCGACGCGGGTGCTGGTGCTCGGCACGACGGTGGCCGCGGACCAGCTGCGGGCGCGGGTGCTCGCGGAGGGCGTCCAGCTGGCCAAGAAGCTGACCGCGAGCGTCACGCACCTCGTGGTGGACGCGACCGTGCCGGCTGGTGAGCCGCGGCTGGCCAGGGCTGCCGAACTGGGGGCCGAAGTGCTCGACGTGCGCGGCGCGCCGGTTGCCCTCGGCTTCGAGGCGCCCGCGGTGCGGGCCGTGCCGTCGGGCGGTCGCCTGCCGAAGGTGCTGGGTGGCCGGGTCCTGATGGGCGTCGGGTTGGTGCTGATGTTCATCGTCGTGGTGGCGATGTTCGGTGGCACCCCGCTGGCCGGCGGGATCTTCCTCGCGGCGCTGGGGGTCGGCGCGCTGCTGGGCGGGTGGTGGATCGCCGAGCCGGCGCCGCGGTGAGCGGGGTTTCGGTACCGTCGACGCGGTGCCGAGACTGATCCACTTGAACGGGCCCTCCGGGATCGGGAAGTCGACGATCGCGCAGGCGTACGCCGAGCGGCGGCCCGGGGTGCTGAACCTGGACACCGATCGGGTCGTCTGCCTCATCGGGGGCTGGCGGGACACCTTCTTCGAGACCTTCAAGGCCGCGCAGCTGCTCACCCTCGCCATGGCCGAGACGCACCTGCGGACCGGGCACGACGTCGTCATGCCGCAGCTCGCCACCCGCGTGATCGACATCCAGGCCTTCGAGGACGCCGCGGGACGCTGCGGTGCCGAGTACCGGGAAGTCCTGCTCACCGCCGACAAAACCGTCGCCGGGGCGCGGTTCGCCGAGCGCGCGGCGAAGGGCGATGCCGCCACCAAAGGCGTGGACGACGTCGTCAACCAGCGCGGCGGGGTTGCCATCGTCGAACGGATCCACGACCAGCTCGCCGCTTACCTCCCGCAGCGGCCCGGCTGCCTCGTCGTGCCCACCGGCGGCCGCGCGCCCGAGCAGACCTACGCCGATGTCGTCGCGGTCCTCGGCGAAGCTCGCTGACCGCCGTGCGGTTCACTGGACGCATGGCGATACCCGAGCTCGCGTTGCGGCAGATCGAACGGTGGTGTGCCCAGCGGGTTCCCGAACACCTCCGTGACCGCCTCCGCGTCGAGTGCCGGGTCCGGGACGGTGTCGTCACCATCGTCGAGCTCCGGACCGACGACGACTCCGAAACGGGCATCGCGCAGCTGCGGTTCGACGAGTTCGGGATCTGGTCGATGCTGCGGTCCGACGGCCGGGGTGGGTGGCTGGCCGATCCGGACGCTCCCGTCGCCAGCACCCCTCCGCCGCTGCTGAGCGAAATCTAAGCCGGGAACCGCTTCTCGTTGCGGTCGATCTTCGCGTGCGCCGCGGCCGCGAGGTCCACGCCCAGGCGGTCCGCCAGCTGGAGCAGGTACAACGTGACGTCCGCGATCTCGTCCAGGACGTTCGCCGCCAGCGCGGGGTCGTCGCGCCAGGCGTCGGACTCCTCCGGGGTCAGCCACTGGAACAGCGACGTCAGCTCGCCGACCTCGCCGGACAACGCCATCACGAGGTTCTTCGGGGTGTGGTACGGCTCCCAGGCTCGGGCCGCCGCGAACGCGCGGAGGCGCTGGGTCACGTCGTCGAAGGTCACGCGCCGATTGTCCTCAGCCGTCACGGTGCGCTAACGGCCGTATGGCGGACCGGCGTTGACCGGTGAATCTCTCACTCAATAGGTTGAACTCCGTCGGGATGCTTGCGGGACTTGAGGCTGGGAAAGGAACGTCTTGAAGTACCTGCGATCCGTCCGCGGCCGCATGCTGTGCATCGCGTTCGTGCCCGGCGGTGCGCTCGTCGTCGTGGCGGTCGTGATCGCGTTCTTCCTGGTCCACCAAGCGAACCGGACGCGCGACAGCGCCATGGAGACGGCCGGGGCCGCGGGCTGGACGGCGAGTGCCGTCGGGTCGCTGCAGGCGCAGCGCAGCGCCGCGATGTCCGTGCCCGACCAACGGACCGCCGCGTACGCGAATTTCACCCAGCGGATCGACTCCGCCGTCGCCGGCCTGCGCGAGTACGCGCGGCGCGCGCCCGACGCCGAATCGGCCTACCAGCAGACCACCGCCGTCGAGCTGCTTTCCGTCGCCGAAGGCATGGACCGCTCCGATTCCCTCGCCCTGGCGGGGATCGACGGCGTGACGCGGCGGCCGTTCACCCAAGCCGTCGCCGCCTACCGGGCCGACCTGGAGCGGATCGCGCCGCAGCTCACCGAAAGTGGCCGTACCGCGTACGAGTCGCTCACCCGCAGCGCCGATTGGAGCAGGCTGGCGGCCGTCGAGGACGCGCTCGCCGCCGCCGAACCGCTGCCCGTTCCCGAGTCCACGTGGCGCAGCGCCGCCTACAGCGTGTCCCAGCAGCTCGGCAACCTGTACTCCCAGCAGAGCCAGTACGCCGTGCAGCTCACCCTCGACGACGGCCGCCGCACGCTCGCCGGCGCGATCGCCGCGAGCGCTGCCCTCCTGCTGTGCGCCGGGCTCCTGCTCGTCGTCGTGCGCCGGCTCGTCGCTCGGGTGCCCGTGCCGGTCGTGCCGATCATGGTGCCGACGATCCAGGCGGCGATCCCGCGTCCTCGGCACGCACGGTCACGACGGCCGCGCGTGCCCGAGCCGTGGCCGATGAAAGCCGTGCTCGACGACTTGCGCCGCCGATGAGGGCGTCACGACCAGTCACCGATTACGCCGAAAAGAGCACGCGGTTGGACCACACGCCGGACTGGCGGGGTCGGGCAGACTGGTGCGCGTGAGTCCCCACTCGGATCTTCGCCCCTACCTGCGCACTTTGGACGCGGAGACGCTGGCGGACCTCTTGCACGACCAAGCCGAGCGTGACCCTGAGTTGCGGCATTCGCTCGAACTGCGCGCCGCCACCCAATCCGGTGACGTCAGCGAAGCGCACCGGCTGCTCGACACCGCGGTGCCCGACGGGAACGGCGAGTACACCGCGAAGGTCGGCGCCGTCCTCGACACGCTGCAGCGGATGCTCGACGCCGGCAGCCGGGCCGACCTGGCCCCGCTCGCCCGCCGCACGGTGGACGACATCAGCGAGGTGCTGGAGCAGTCCGGTGACCACACCGGCGACCTCGGCGACCGGCTGGACCGCGCCGTCGAGCTGTACGCCCGCGCGTGCGCCGCCCGGCCGCCGGACCCGGAGAAGCTGGCCGACTGGATCCTCGAGGTCGAGTTCGACGGCCCCGGCCGCCCGGCGATCGACCTCGCCGACTTCGCGGCGGCGCTGGGCGAACCGGGCCTGCGCCGGATCAAGTCCACTGTGGACGATGTGCTCGCGGCGGGCGCCCCCGGCCACCGCCGTGACGTGGCCGAAGGGCTGCGCGAACAGCTGGCCGAGGTGCTCGGCGACGTCGACGAGCTGGTCGCGATCCTGTCCGCCAAGCCGCCGCGGCGCGACGTCAGCCTCAAGATCGTCCGGGTGCTGCGGGCCGCCGGCCGGCACAGCGAGGCCATCGCGCACGCCGCCCGCGCGCTCACCCAGGACAAGAAACCGCCCGAGCCCGACGACGAAACCTCCCGGCGCCGCCAGGAGTTCGACGCCAAGCCCGGCCGCGAGACGTACGCCGCGCTGCGCGAAGCCGCGACGGCCGACGGGAAGTGGACCGCGCAGCGCCGGGCCGCGCTGGCCCGCTTGCGCGAGCTGGCCGCCGAAGGCCTCGAGCAGGCCGACGAGCTGGCCCGCGTCCTGCTCGACGACGGCCGTCCCGACGAAGCCTGGCGCGCCTGCGTGCGCTTCGGAGCGACGCCGGAGCTGAAGCTCGAACTCGCCGAGCAGCGCGCCGCGGAGCACCCGGCCGAAACGATCCCGGTCTTCCGCGAGCACGTCGACGAGCTCATCGAGCGCAAGGACCCGCAGGCCTACCAGGAAGCCGCGCGCCGGCTGAAGCTGTTGCGCGGCTTGCACAAGCGCGCCGGGACGCCGGACGAATTCACCGCTTACCTCGCGACGCTGGTGGAAACCCACCGCCGGAAAACCCGCCTGATCACGGAAATCCGTGCCGCGCGGATCGCCTTGCCGAAAGCCGTAACCTCGCCTCGCACCCCTCGTTGAGCGAGGTGAACCGGTGATTCACGTGCACCGGGACACCGCAAGCCCGCCAAGGCGGTCACCCGCTCTGGCCAGCGACGTCGCGGTGGCCCTGTTCCGCCGTCCGGCTCGGCGCCTCCCCGTCGAGCACGCGGCCGGGACCCGCGCCAGGGCCACCGCGACCGCTCTGGTTGCGCGATGAAAACATGAGCACATGAGCCCGGTGAGTCGCGCCCGCAAGAAGGCACCGCAGCCCGTCACCCACAGCGTGACCGGCCTGTTCAAGGACGTCCTGAACGACTTTTCCGCGCTGGGCGCCGACCCCGCGCCGGTGGACGTCGAGCTGCTCGCCTCCGAGGTCCTCGGCCAGTTCCACGACGTCCCCCTCGAAGAGGGCGAGGAGTCGCTCGGCCTGGAGCTGATCGCCTTCGCGCAGCGCAAGATCACGCCGGGTGCCGCAGCGCTGCTGGCCGCGCTGAAGGTCGTCGCGGAGACCGACGTCGAGCGCAAGGCCGCCGAAGACGGCCTGCAGGTCGTCCTCGCCCGCGGCATCCCCGCGCCGAGCTGGGCCGGGGACCTGGGCCAGGTCACCGCCGGCGAGTGCTGGCGGACCGGGGACGTCTACGGCGACGAGTCCTCGCTGCTCTGCGTCTTCACCCACGGCGACCAGGCGCACGGCCTGCTCGCGCTGCTCGACTTCACCGAGGGCGGCCGGGTGCGGGACCTCGTCGTGATCGAGCAGCCCGGCGAGGTGCTCGCCGAGATGCGGGCGCAGGCCGACGCCGACCCGGAGCTGGTCGCCTTCGAGGCGGTCGACCCGGCCGAGGCGCACCGCCTGCTCGCCGACGGCCTCGACGCGACCGACCACCTCGACGACGCCGACGTCAGCGAGGACTACTCGCGCTTCCACGCGGTCGCGCTGACGTGGTCGCGCGCGCTGCCGGAGCCCGCGCTCGTGCCCGAGGTCGCCGAGTGGTCCGACACCGAACGCGCCGCCGTCGTCGAGCAGTTCGTCGCGGCCAGCGGTGAGGACGCCGACGCCGCCCGCGCGATCGGGGCGCTCCTGCTGGAGCACGGCGTGCGTACCGACCCGGCCAACCCGCTGCGCGTCGGGCCGGAGAAGATCGCGCGGTTCCTCGAAGGGCTGCTGGGCGAGGAGTTCGAGCTCGACGCCGAGCACGAGGACGCCGTCGAGCCGGTCGTGCTGGCCTGGGTGCAGTGGACGGCGGACCGCGCCGGGCTGACCGAGACCGCGGTCGCCGCGCTCGACGAGGCCGTCGCCGACTACCTGAGCGAGTACGCCGACGAGGACGACTCGCCGCTCGAGCGCTACTTCGGCGATGTCGGCGAGCTGTCGCCGACCGAGCTGGCGGACGCGCTGGAACGCCGGATGTTCGCGGTGCCGTCGCTGACCACGGAGATCGAGGACGAGGAGGTCGACCTCGACCCCACCGACCCCGATCAGCGCCGGGCGCTGGTCATCGCCGAGGCCGACGAGGACGAGGAAGAGCAGCGGCTGGTGCTGCGCGCGACGATCGTCGACCAGCTGTGGGACGACGAGCCCGCCGAAGCCTGGCAGGCCGTGCAGCGCC
Organism: Amycolatopsis sp. NPDC101161; assembly: GCF_044768185.1. Classification (NCBI taxonomy): domain Bacteria; kingdom Bacillati; phylum Actinomycetota; class Actinomycetes; order Pseudonocardiales; family Pseudonocardiaceae; genus Amycolatopsis; species Amycolatopsis sp. NPDC101161. The sequence goes on along the minus strand of NZ_JBIWPI010000004.1, from coordinate 1,045,676 downwards.
TGCAGGAGGGCGAGCTCGACCGCGACGAGATCTTCGAGCAGCTGATCGACGCTCTGGAAGGCAGCCTGCTGGAGTCCGAGGAATCGCTCGAATACGACGCCGACGCCTACGTGGCGGCGCTGACCGAACTTTGACGCGCTACGGGCGGGGGCCGGCCGGTTCGGCGGCCTTCGCCCGGCGCCGCTCCTGGATCCGGTCGTCGAAGTCGACGACGAACGTGCCGGCAGCCATCGCGATCAGCAAGGCCAGACCCAGCACCGCACCGACCCACGTGAGGATCATCGCGAACATCGTGGGCCTCCTCCCCAGCTCAGAGCGGTTTTCCTGACTCTTTCAGGGTCGCTTTCACCAGGGGCGCCCGGTATCGGCCAACCGGTTACGTCATCTCGGCCGATCGGCCGGGTTCCGGCGCGGAGAGTCGCGGGCGCACGACGAAGAGTGCCCGGGCGCTCGCCCAGCGTGCGAATGCGCGGCATGTGGGTGACGAGCCGCGTAACCGGTGTCAGAGCTTGCGCAGGCGGACCCGGTTGATGGCGTGGTCGCAGTCCTTGCGCAGCACGAGCGTCGCCCGGGGGCGCGTCGGCTTGATGTTCTCCATCAGGTTCGGCTCGTTGATCGACCGCCACAGGTGCCGCGCTTCGGCGCGCGCCTCGTCGTCGGGCAGGCCGGCGAAGTGGTGGAAGTGCGACGCCGGGTCGGCGAACGCCGTGTGCCGCAGCTCGAGGAACCGCTCGATGTACCAGCGCTGGATGTCGTCGGTGTGCGCGTCGACGTAGATCGAGAAGTCGAAGAGGTCGGACACCATCAGCCGCGGGCCCGGCTGCAGGACGTTGAGGCCTTCGACGATGAGGATGTCCGGCTGCTGCACGACCTGCTCCTGGCCGGGCAGGATGTCGTAAGCCAGGTGCGAGTACACCGGCGCGGCGACGCGCTCGGCGCCCGACTTCACCTCGGTGACGAACCGCAGCAGCGCGCGGCGGTCGTAGCTCTCCGGGAAGCCCTTGCGGTGCATGATCCCGCGGCGCATCAGCTCGGCGCGCGGGTACAGGAAGCCGTCGGTGGTGACCAGGTCGACGCGGGGGTGGTCCGGCCAGCGGGCGAGCAGCGTGCGCAGGATGCGGGCGGTGGTCGACTTGCCGACCGCCACGCTCCCGGCGATGCCGATCACGAACGGGACCTTCGTGCCGCGGGAGTCGTCACCGAGGAACGTCGTGGTCGCCTCGTAGAGCCGCTGGCGCGCGGCGACCTGCAGGTTGATCAGGCGGGACAGCGGGAGGTAGACGTCGGCGACCTCGGCCAGGTCGACCTGCTCGCCGAGGCCGCGCAGCCGCAGCAGCTCGGCCGCGGTCAGCGGCAACGGTGTCGAACTTCGCAGCTCTTTCCACTGTTCCCTGTGCAGCTCGACATAGGGGCTGAGTTCGCGGACCCGGGTCATCGCACACTCCTCCGGCCGTCGCCTGCACTGGCGGACGTTTCACCTGCGTGATTAACGGTAGGGCTTACGGCCGGTGAACGCGCTGTGATGTAGTCCACCCCGGGTTTCGGGTGATCACCGCGTGTGACGGAAAACCTCTTCCCACGCCGCCGCGACCTGGCGCGCGCAGGTGGCCGGGTCGACTCCGCCGACGCCGGTGCCCAGGCCCGGCATGGCGATCGTGTCGACGATCTCCCGCACCGGCCCTTCGTCGAGCCGCCCGTCGCGCCACCGCAGGAACACCGCGCGCGCGGCGAGGTAGGGGTGCACGGTGTCGGCGGGCAGCCGCTCGCCGGGTTCGCGCATGGTCGGCGCGCTGATCAGCCACGCCGGCTCGGCCTCGCCGGTCGGCACGACCACGGAGTCGCCGATCGGCAGTTCACCGCCGTGAAAAGCCAAAACGGCGCTCCGGACGTTCTGTTCGACCCCCGGGAACGCCCGCGCGTAGACGGCGTCGATGCCGCCGCGCATCCAGCCGTAGGAGTTGGCCGGGCTGACCACGGCCTGGGCGACGACGTCGAGGACCGACCCGCGGTGCACCCGGACCCGGCCCGTCAGTTTCTTGGCGGCGGCGGCCCACGCGGTGGCGAGTGGTTCATCGACGGCGCACAGCACCAGCTCCGGTGTGCGAGGGGAGACCGGCGGGTGCGTGCCCTCACGGCCGGTGTGCGTGCCCGAGTCGGCGGTCACGCCCTTAGCATCGCAAAAAATGCCACCGGGCGTAACCGGTTGGCGTACCGGCTGTCCGAGTGAAAGTCGCCACCCCCGTAGCCTGGGGATGTGTCACGCATCGCATACTTCGGCCCCCAGGGGACCTTCACCGAACAGGCCGCGCGGGTCCTCGCCGGCGGCGGAGAACTGATTCCGGTCGAGACCGTCCGGCTGGCGATGACGGCCGTCCGCAAGGGCGAGGCGGACGCCGCGTGCGTCCCCATCGAAAACTCGGTCGAGGGCGTGGTGCCCGCCACCCTCGACGCGCTCAGCGAGTCGACCCCGCTGGTCGCCGTCGCCGAGGCCATCCTGCCGATCCACTTCAGCGTGCTGACCCGGCGCGGCGGTGGCGACATCAAGACCGTCGCCAGCCACCCGCACGCGCTCGCGCAGGTCCGCGACTGGCTGGAGGTGAACCTGCCGGACGCGCACCCGGTGGCGTCGTCGTCGACGTCGGCGGCCGCGGTCGGGGTGCTGGAAGGCCAGTTCGACGCCGCGGTGTGCGCGCCGGTCGCCGCCGAGCACTACGACCTCGACGTGCTGGCCACCGAGGTCGCCGACGTCAGCGACGCGGCGACGCGGTTCCTGCTGGTCCGCCCGCCGGGCGAGCTGCCGGAGCCGACGGGCGCCGACCGGACGTCCGTGGTCGCCGCGGCCGTGAACCGCACCGGCACGCTCGCCGAGCTGCTCACCGCGCTGGCCGACCGCGGGATCAACCTGACCCGGCTCGACGCGCGGCCGACGCGGAACAACTTCGGCGAATACCGCTTCTTCATCGACTTCGAGGGCCACCTGGCCGAGCCGCGGATCCTCGACGCGCTGACGGCGTTGCGCCGGCACTGCCGCAACCTGCGGTTCCTCGGCTCGCACCCGCGGGCCGACGGGACGCGGACGACGATCGAACCCGGCTTCGGCAACGACGACTTCGTCGACGCCGCCGTGTGGGCCGACGCGGTCCGCAAGGGAGACCTGGCGTGAGGTTGCTGCTCATCCGCCACGGGCAGACCGAAGGGAACGTCCGCGGCGCGCTCGACACCGCCCTGCCCGGCCCGCCGCTGACCGAACTGGGCCGGTCGCAGGCCGAAAACCTCGCCGCGCGGCTGGCCGGGGAGCCGATCGCCGCCGTCTACGCGTCCCAGGCGATCCGCGCGCAGCAAACGGCCGCGCCCCTGGCCGCGCGGTTCGGCCTGGACGTCCAGGTCGTGGACGGCGTCCACGAGGTGACCGCCGGCGACCTGGAGGGGGCGACCGACCACGAGTCGATCCGCACCTACATGGAGGTCGTGCGGCGGTGGACGGTCGGCGAGCTGACCCCGGCGCTGCCCGGCGGCGAGAGCGGGACGCAGGTGCGCACCCGCATGCTCGACGCGGTCGGCCGGCTGCGCGCCAAGCACGAGCAGGCCGACCCGGACGGCGTGATCGCCCTGGTCAGCCACGGTGGCGCGATCCGGCTGTCGGCGGAGTGGCTGGCGGGGAACGTGCACGCGGACGTCGCCAACGCGGCCCTCATCCCGAACACCGGCCTGGTCGAGCTGGACGCCCGGCCGGACGGCCGGTGGCACTGCCTGACCTGGGTTGACACGCCGCTCTGATCGTCACGAAAGTGTGATCCCGTCACGTTTAAGACACGTTTGGTGGGGAATTAACGAGGCGAACCAACCTGCCGGAGATCCGCACGTCTACCCAGCAGCACCACACCAGGGAGGCGATTGACATGGTTCGGACGAAGCTTTCTCGGTTGCTGCCGGTTGTCGCGGCTTCGGCGGGCGTCCTCGCGCTTTCCGCCTGCGGGAGTGGCGGTACCACCAACGCGGCCAGCAGCTCGACGCCGTCGACGACGGCATCGCCCACCTCCACCACCGTGACCTCGACCGCGCCGAGCGCGACCAGCACCACGGCCGCCGCGCCGCCGGTCGCCCAGCCGGCCGACAACGGCCTCTGCAAGGCCGCCGACGTCACGCTGTCGCTCGGCCAGGGCGACGCCGGCGCGGGATCGGTGTACCGGCCGCTGCTGATCAAGAACACCAGCGCGAAGCCGTGCGAGATCCAGGGCTTCCCCGGGGTCTCCTACGTGGCCGGGAACGACGGGCACCAGGTCGGCAAGGACGCGTTCCGCGAAGGCACCAAGGGCAACGCGGTCAAGCTGGATCCGGGCCAGTCGGCGGCCGCCGACATCCAGTTCGTCAACGTGCAGAACTTCGACCCGGGCACCTGCCAGCCGACGGAGGTGAAGGGCCTGCGCATCTACCTGCCGCAGGAGACGGCGTCGAAGTTCGTGCCGTCCGGCGGCACGGCCTGCGCGAGCACGAAGATCCCGGGCAACCAGCTCTCGGTGAAGACGGTCCATCCGGCCTGACCTAGATGCGGCCGCAGATCTCCTGCGCCTGCACCAGGTGCCGCTGGCCGGCGATGTCGTTGAAGTGCAGGCTGAGCACCATCCGGGAGACGCCGTCGATGTGGTCGGCCAGCGGCTGGTAGGTGGCGTTGACCTGGGCCGCGGCCGCGGACAGCTCGCGCGCCGCGGTCATCCGGTGCAGCCGTTCGGGCGTGAGGCCGGGCGTCAGCGACGGCTGCGCGTCCCGGCTCGTGTCCGGCAGGTCGCCGACGCGGTCGAGTGCCTGGCACGCGGCCAGCGCGTCGTCGAGCGCGCCCGCGTGCACGCCGGACAGGCCCCACAGCAGCCCGAGCACGCCGCCGCCGAGCACGAACCCCGCCACCGCGCACAGCACGAGCAGCCGGCGCGACTGCGGCGCCGCCGCCTTGACCTCCTCGGACTCGGCCGAGGGCTCGTCGAAGTCGGGGTCGGCGTCGGTGCCGGTTCCGGGGTCCACGGTGCGCATAGCCGCCTCCCACCACCTGGGTGATGAGATATTTCAGCTCACAATCCCGGTTCCTGGTGCTGTAGCGCCGCGGCTGAGTCCGATTCGTCATCCAGCGGGAACCGGCGCAGCGCGACGGCCGCGAACGCGGCGATCGCCAGCATCGCCAGCCCCGAGACGGCGAACGTCCGCGCCGCCGTCCCGAGTGCCGTGGTCAGCACCCCGCCGAGCAGGGCGCCGAGCGGGATCGCGCCCCAGACGACCGTCCGCCACACCCCGAGCACCCGGCCGAGCAGCTCGCCCGGCACGAGCGTGTGCCGCGCCGTCGCGAGCACGACGTTCACCGCGACGACGGCCGCCGCGAACAGCCCGAACAGCGCCGCGCTCGCGACCGGCGAGCGCACCAGGCCCATCCCGCCGAACCCGGCGCCGCAGCCGAGGATCCCGCCGAGCACGACCGCGCGCCGGCCGGCCGCGCGCACCAGCCGCGGGGCGACGCCCGCGCCGAGCAGGCCGCCGATGCCGCCGACGAACGCGAAGAACCCGAAGGTCGCGTCGGACAGGTGGAGGTCGTCGAGCGCGTAGAGCACCAGCTGCGCCTGCGCGAGCTCGCTGACCAGGCTGAGCAGCCCGGCGACGACGACCAGCCGCAGCAGGAGCGCGTTGCCGCGCAGCCAGCGCAGGCCGTCGCCCAGTTCGGTGCGCAACCGCGTCGGCTGGTCCTCGCCGCGGCCGCGGTAGGTGCCGGCCAGGCCGAGCAGGACCGCGGCGGCGATCGCGAAGCCCGCGGAGTTGAGGAAGAACGGGAAGGCGGCGAAGAGCGCGAAGGTCATGCTGCCGATCGGGCCGCCGAGGAACGTCTGGCCGACGATCTCGCACGCCTGCAGCTTGCTGTTGGCGGCGTCGAGCGAACCGTCGCCGACGACGGCGGGGACCAGGGCGTTGGCCGCGCTGTCCGCGATCGTCTCGGCGGTGCCGATGACCAGCGCCGTCAGGTAGACCAGCCAGATCGTCATCCCGCCGGCGGCGACCAGCACGGCGAGGGTGCCGACCGCGACGGCGCGGGCGGTGTTCGCGACGACCATCGCGCGCCGCCGGTCGATCCGGTCGACCAGCGCGCCGGCGACGGCGGCGAAGAGCAGCCAGGGCAGGAACTGCGTCGCGGAGAGCCCGGCGATGAGCACGGGGTCGTGGGTCAGCGTCGTGGCCAGCAGGGGCAGGGCCACCTTGCCGATGCCGTCGCCCAGGTGGGAGGCGGCGCTCGACGTCAGCAGCCACGTGAGTCTTCGAGCAGGGTTCACCGGATCCCCCAGCACTCCTCGCAGTCACCCAATGACTTCGGGTAACAGGATAAGCGCGTGGTCAGCGACCGGCGGTCACGTTGTGGCTTCAGCCCCAGCCGAGCTCGTGCAGCCGGGCGTCGTCGATGCCGAAGTGGTGCCCCAGCTCGTGCACGACGGTGATGAGGACCTCTTCGACGACCTCGTCCTCGTCTTCGCACATCGACAGGATCGGCTGCCGGTAGATGGAGATCCGGTCGGGCAGCACCCCGCCGTACGACGACGTCCGCTCGGTCAGCGCGATGCCGTGGTAGAGCCCGAGGATGTCCGGCGCCTCTTCGTTGAACTCCTCGACGAGCACGACGACGTTGTCCATCGCCTTCGCGAACTCGGCGGGCACCTCGTCCAGGGCTTCCGAGACCAGTTCCTCGAACCGCTCCCGGCTCATTTCGACCGGCATCAGCCGTTCGTCTTCGTCGACGGCGGGGCCGAGCTCGACGGCGTCGGGCCGCCGCCCCCGTCCGACGGCGGGCCGCCGTCCTGGGGCTGGCCGCCGTCCGGGCCGCCCGGGGCGGCCTTGAGGCTGCCGGTCACGGCCTGCAGGCCGCTCTTGTCCGGCAGCAGCGCCGCGACCTTGCAGTTGACCTTGGTCGAGCCGGCGTCCCAGCTCTCCTGCTCCCGCAGGTCCCAGGTCAGGATCAGCTTCTTCGCGTCGAGGTCGGCACCGCCGGTGTAGTCGGCCGCCTGCTTGGTGCACTCGGTGTCGAGCCAGGCCTTCTGGTCGTCCTGCGTCGGGTAGGTGTCCTTGAACTTCGACTTGAGGTCGAGGGTCGCGATGATCTCGTAGGAGTGCGGCTTCGCGCAGTCGATCGGGTCGCCGACGCTCTTGCCCTGCAGCGCGAGGCAGGTGCCCGGCTCGAACACGAGCGACTGGTCCTGCTGCTTCGCCGGCCCGGTGGTCGGCAGCAGCTTGCCGCCGGGGCCCGCCCACTGCAGGCCGCAGCGCAGCTGGCGGTCGCCGTCGGCCCACTGCGACGGGGTCGGGCGCAGCAGGTTCGTCGTCAGCTTCCCGTACGGATCGAGGTTGTGGCCGAGGTAGGGCTTCACGTCGGCGGTGCACTTCTGCTGCGCGATCTGCTGCCACTGGTCCAGCGACGGCACCGGGGCGCCCGCCGGGAACTGGGCGCCGATGTCCACGAGCGCGGTCACCTCGAACAGGTGCGGCTGGGTGCAGGCCACCTTGCGCGCGTCGCTCGCGTCGGGGTTGTCCCAGGTCAGGCAGGTGCCGGGCGGGGAGTGGAAGGCCTCTTCGGCTTCCGCCGAGAGCTTGCCCGTCCCGCCACCGGCGCCGCCGGCGAAGCCGCCGCCTCCGGTGAACAGGACGCTGAGGGCGAGCGCGATGAGCGCGCCCGCGAAGATCCCGCCCATCACGACGCGGGTGCGCAGCGTCTGCGTGGCGGCTGGGAACCGATCGGCGCTGGGAGACATCGCAGTCCATGATGCCCGCGCCGCGCGCGACGTGCGCGATCCGGGTGGTTAGGGTGGGTCACGGTTTCGTGGTGGCCGGGGATTACGGAGCGCACATGACGCAAGACAACAACACTGGGGACCAGCCGCCCCCCGAGCCGCCGAAGCGCGGTTCGATGAGATTCCAGGACTCGAACACCCGTCCCAAGGAGCCCTCGCTCGCCGAGCAGCGCGCGCGTCAGCAGGCGCTGGTGCAGGAGGAACGGGACGAGGAGCTCGCCCGCCAGGCCGACGCCAAGGCGGCGACCCGGCGCAAGATCCTCATCGGCAGCGGTGTCACGGTCGGGCTCGTCGGCCTGGTCGCGACGTTCTACTCGGTCGCGAAGCCAGAGGGTGACGTCACCGCCGTCTGCACCGACAACAGCGGTGTCATCCAGAACGACGACAACTGCGACGAGACCTACGTCACCAGTCACGGCGGTTACTCCAGCGGTGGCTTCCTCTTCCTGCCGATCCCGGGCGGCGGCTACAACAGCTACCGGTACAACTACGGCGGCTCCGGCACCATCGGCCAGCACGTCTCCGGCGGCTCCTACGACCCGCCGTCGTCGCGCACCAACGTCAACACGAAGTCCGGCAAGTCCGTCCAGCGCGGCGGCTTCGGCATCAGCGGCAAGAGCGGCAGCACCGGGGGCACCGGCGGCAGCGGCAAGAGCGGGGGATCGTAGGTGTACCGGGACCGGCGTGAGCCGCGGCGCGACTGGCAGCGGATCGTCGAGGAGCAGGGACTCGTCTACGGCACGCCGGCCCGCGACAGCAGCGGCCGGGTGCGGCCGTACTGGGACGAGTCGGTGCACTACGTCTTCGACATGGACGAGGTCCTGTCGCTCGAGGCCGACGTCGAACTGCTGCACTCGATGTGCCTGGAGGCCGTCGACAACGTCGTGACGACCGAGGGCTACCAGCGCTTCGGCATCCCCGAGTGGGTCTGGCCGCACATCGCCGAGTCGTGGAAGCGGCAGGACCCGCACGTCTACGGCCGGTTCGACCTGCGCTACGACGGCAAGTCGCCGGCCAAGCTGCTGGAGTACAACGCGGACACGCCGACCACGCTGCTCGAGGCGTCGCTGCTGCAGTGGCACTGGAAGACCGACGTCTTCCCGGACGACGACCAGTGGAACTCGATCCACGAGAAGCTCGTCGAGCGGTGGGCGTTCCTGCAGGACAAGCTGCCGTCGAACGAGCTGCACTTCACCTGGTCGGCCGCGGACCCGAGCGGCGAGGACAACGTCACCACGGCGTACCTGCAGGAGACGGCGGCCGAGGCCGGGCTGGACACGGTGGGGCTGGCGATCGAGGAGATCGGCTGGGACCCGGTGCTCAAGCGGTTCGTCGACCTCGAAGAGCAGCAGATGGCGACCGTGCTGAAGCTGTACCCGTGGGAGTGGGTGGTCGACGAGGAGTTCGGCCGCCACGCCGTCGAGTCGCTGCCGCGGACGCTGTGGATCGAGCCGCTCTGGAAGATGATCCTCTCCAACAAGACGCTGCTGGCGATCCTGTGGGAGAACTACCCGGGCCACCCGAACCTGCTGCCCGCGTTCGCCGACGACCCCGGCCTGCTCACCGAGTACGTCCGCAAGCCGAAGCTGGGCCGCGAAGGCGCGAACGTCCAGATCGTCGCGACCGGCTACGAGACCCAGACCGACGGCGTCTACGGCGCCGAGGGCTTCGTCTACCAGGCGTTCGACCCGCTGCCCGAGTTCGACGGCTACCGGCCGGCGCTCGGCGCGTGGATCGTCGGGGACAGCTCGGCCGGCCTCGGCATCCGGGAGACCGGCGGCCTGGTCACCGACGACGGTGCGGCATTCGTCCCACATCGCATCCCCGAAGCGTGATACAACACCGTCGCTGATCAGCCCTTTCTCCTGGGAGACAATTCGTGAACACGACCCTTGCGCTGTCCGACACGTTCGGCTCCGACCTCGTGCGGGGGATCGGCGCGATCCTGCTGTACGGCGTCGTCGGCCTGCTGCTGATGTTCGCCGGCTTCTACGCGATCGACTGGACCACGCCGGGCAAGCTGTCGAAGCTGGTGCACGCGGGCCTGCCGAACGCCGTGATCATCACCGCGTCCGGGCTGCTCGCGATGTCGTTCATCATCGTGGTGGCGATCTTCAACTCGGCCAGCGACCTGACCGGCGGTCTGATCACGTCGCTGGTCTACGGCCTGCTCGGGATCGCCGTGCAGGTGATCGCGGTGCGGCTGCTGGAGTGGGCGACCCGGATCGACGTCGGCTCGATGATCGAGAGCGAGAAGTTCGAACCGGCCAGCGTCGTGGTCGCGGCCGCGCACATCGCGCTGGGTCTCGTGATCGCGGTCGGCATCTCCTGACCCGGACGTCGTGGGCCATCCGGTGGGGATGGCCCACGGACGTGGCCGCGTTCGCCCGTTCGCACTAGCGTGGGGTTCGTGCGCCTGCTGAGGACACCGGACGACCGGTTCACGGACCTGCCCGACTTCCCCTTCGAGCCTCGCTACGTCGAGCTCGACGACCCGCACGGCGGCTTGATCAGAGTCGGTTACGTGGAGGCGGGCCCGGCCGATGGTCCCGTCGTCCTGCTGCTCCACGGCGAACCGAGCTGGTCGTACCTGTACCGGAAGATGCTCCCGGTCCTGGCTTCGGCGGGCCTGCGCGCGATCGCCCCCGACCTGGTCGGCTTCGGCCGCTCCGACAAGCCGGGCGACCTGACGGACCACACGTACGCGCGCCACGTGGAGTGGATGCGCGGCTTCGCGTTCGACGCGCTGGACCTCCACGACGTGACGCTCGTCGGCCAGGACTGGGGCGGCCTGATCGGGCTGCGGCTGGTCGCGGAGAACCCGTCCCGGTTCGCGCGGGTGGTGGCGGCCAACACCGGCCTGCCCACGGGCGACGTCGACATGCCGGCGGTGTGGCACTCGTTCCGTGAGGCCGTCCAGAAGGCCCCGGTGCTGGACGTCGCCCGGTTCGTCCAGTCGGGCTGCAAGTCTTCCTTGTCGGAAGAAGTGCGCGCGGCTTACGACGCGCCGTTCCCGAACGAGATGTACAAGGCGGGCCCCCGGGCGATGCCGGGGTTGGTGCCGTACCGGCCGGACGACCCGGCGTCGGAAGCGAACCGCGCGGCGTGGAAGACGTTGACGGAACTGGAAATCCCATTCCTGGTGGCCTTTTCCGACGGCGACCCGATCACCGGCGGAATGGGCCCGATCCTGAAGCGCTCGATGAAGGGCGCGGAGGGTCTGGAGCACCCGGTGATCGCAGACGCGGGGCACTTCCTGCAGGAGGACAAGGGCGAGGAGCTGGCCCAGCACGTGGCGAGGTTCGTGCGGGGCTGATCCGTGCCGCGAGGTTTGCCTCGGACCCTGCTGGCGGTGGCCGCTTTGGTGGTGGTCGCCGCCGGCGGGGTCGTAGCTGTGGTGCTGTCCACCGGCGGTGATTCGGTCGCGAAGCCCTGCGACATCCCCGCTGCGGTGCCGGAACAGCCGGTCTCCGCGAAGACGGCGCCGGGTGGTGGTGGGATCGAAGTCGCGGAAACGGGGGTCTCCGCCACGGGCCTGGCCAGCATGGGCGCGGTCCTGCGCAACACCAGCCAGCGCATCGCCTACCGGACGCGGTTGACGCTCGAAGTGGTCGTCTCCGTCAACGGCCTGCCGCCGGGTCCCGTCCAAGGGCCCCTGATGACCGTGGAGATCCCGGTGCTGCTGCCGGGACAACAAGCAGGAGTGGGCCGGCCGCTCCTCAACGTCGGGGGGACCGCCAAGGTGATCTCGGCGGACGTCGATGTTCGGACGACCACCTGGTTGCCGCCCGGTTCGCTCGGTGGCTTCAGCCCGGTGACCGACACCTACGAATCGACCACTCGGGTCAAGGCTTCGCTGCCGGCCGACGCGGTGCGGTACACCGAGCGCTCGGCCAACTGCCGGGCGCTGGTCAGCCGCCGCACCGCGGTCGTGTTCCGGGGTGCGGACGGCAAGATCGTGGGTGGTGGCCTGCTGCCGCCCGACGGGAAGGGCAACCCGGCGGGCAGCGCGCAGCAGCCGCCGGCGAGCCCGTCGTGCGCTCCGGGTGAACGCAGCACCTGGGTCGTTCCCCTGCAGGCGATCCCGCCGGGCACGGACGACCCGCGGACCGAGCTGTCCTCGTACTGCGATCTCAACGCCCCGCCCTCGGACGTGAACGCTGTCGACTAGGCGTCCAATGACTGGGTGCCGAGGACCGTGGCCAGCTCCAGGCGATCCGCGTCTTCGGTGCCCGGTTCGGCGGTGTACACGCTGATCCGCAGGTCGTCCTGGGCGACGAGCAGCGTGTCGCAGTCGAGGGTGATCGGGCCTACCGACGGGTGGTCGATCGTCTTGCGGCGGGACGTGTCCGGCAGCGGTGGTGGGGCCTCGGCGTCCCAGAGCTCCGCGAATCTGGGGCTGCCCGCGGTCAGGTCGGCGATCAAGCGCCGCAACGCGTGGTCGGCGGGGTAGCGCGACGCCGTCAAGCGCAGGTCGGCCACCAGCCGTGCTTCGTGCTCGGCCTGCTCCTTCACACTGTGGACGACCCGCGAGGGCAGGTGCGTGACGTTGCGCCAGACGGCGTTGCGCTCCAGGCCGCGCCAGGCGGTCGTGTCGCCCATCAGCGCGTTGTACGGCGCGTTGGCCAGCACGAGCGTCCAGCTCGCGTCGTAGACGACCACCGGGGTGTGCGACAGCCGGTCGAGCAGTCGCTGGACGCTCGGCGCGACCCGCGACGGCACGACGTCCGGACCGGGTGCGGCGTGCCCGGCCAGCCGGAAGAGCAGGTCGCGTTCGACGTCAGATACCCGCAACGCTCGGGCCAGCGACTCCACCACCTGCGCCGAGGGCGCGGTCGCGCGCCCCTGTTCGAGGCGGGTCAGGTAGTCGGCCGAGATGCCCGCGAGCGCGGCCAGCTCCTCGCGGCGCAACCCGCTGGCCCGGCGCCGCCGGCCCGCCGGGACGCCGACGGCCTCGGGGCCCACGCGGTCGCGCCAGCGACGCACCGTTCGGCCGAACTCCCACGCCTCCACAGTGTCCATTCTGGACGACCCCGCGTGCGTTGTCCTGGCCCTGGCAGTCCTACGAAAACCGGACGACTGGGTGCGGCCCGCCCGTCGTCGCAGGCTGGAGCCATGACCGAACCAGGAACCGTCCTCATCACCGGCCCGACCCGCAACCTGGGCCGCCACACCGTGCTGGCTCTCGCCGGCCGACCCGAATCGCAGCGCCCGGACCTGCTGCTCGTCGGACGCGCAGGGCCTGATCTCACCGCGGTCGCCGACGAGGCTCGTGCCCTCGGCGCGAACGTCCGCGAGATCGGCTGCGACCTGGCGAGCCTGGAAGACGTCCGAAAAGCCGCGGCCACCGCGCGCGAGCTGCTCACGACCATGCGCCCGCTGCGCGCGCTGGTCGCCAACGCCGGCGTGATGTCGGCCGACACCCGGCAGGCCTCGGCCGACGGCTACGAGCTGACCTTCGCCGTCAACTACCTCGCCCACGCCCAGTTGATCGGCGACCTGCTCGGCTCGTTCGCCGCCCCGGCGCGGGTCGTGCTGATCGGCTCGAACACCTACCACGCCAACTTCTGGCGGAAGCTGCTGCACGTCGCCGAGGCCGACTGGGCGGACCCCGTCGAGCTGGCCCGCCCGGGCACCGGCGAGCCGAGCATGGAAGCCTCCGGCGTCGCCTACTCGAACGCCAAGCTGGCGATCCTGTACTACGCCCACGAGCTGCAGCGGCACACGGACGTCCACGTGTCCGTGTACGAGCCGGGCTGGATGCCCGGCACCGCGCTGGGCCGCGGCGCTCCCGCGGCGTTCCAGGCGATGAGCCGCGCCCTCGCCCGGATCCCCGGCGTCTCGACGCCGCAACGCTCGGGACCGCTGCTGGCCGCGATGGCCGTCGACGAGAAGTGGGCGCACCTGCGCGACGGCGCGTTCGTGGTGAAGGACAAGCCGACGGAGGTCCAGCCGGTCGCCCACGACCGCGGTCGTGAGCGCCGGCTGTGGGAGGCGACCGCCGAGCTGCTAGGCGAGCGCCGCGTGGGTGGCCGCCAGTGAGTCGACCAGGATGTCCAAACCTTCCTGGGCTTCGTCGGCGGTGAGGGTCATCGGCGGTCCCAGCCGCAGCACGTTCCCGTGCAGGCCGCCCTTCCCGATCAGCAGCCCGCGCTTCTTCGTCTCCTCCAGCATCCGCGCCGCCGCGGCCACGAACGGCTCGGTCGTGCCCGGCTTGATCAGCTCGACGCCGATCATCAGGCCCTTGCCGCGCACCTCGGCCACCAGTGGCGACTCGGCCGCGCGCAGCCCGTCGAGCAGCTGACGGCCGCGAGCGGCGCAGTTGGCCTGCAGGTCGTGGTCCTTGATGTAGTCCAGCACCGCTGTCGCGCCCGCCATCGACACCGGGTTGCCGCCGAACGTCGAGAACGACTGGGCCTGGAAGCAGTCCAAGACGTCGCCGCGGGCCACCACACCGCCCACCGCGAGGCCGTTCCCCAGCCCCTTCGCGAACGTCATCATGTCCGGCGTCACGCCGTGCGCGTCGATGCCCCAGAAGTGCTCGCCGGTGCGGCCCCAGCCGGTCTGGACCTCGTCGGAGATGAACAGCACCCCGTAGGAGTCGAGGACCTCCTTCATCGCCCGGAACAGGCCGTCCGGCGGGAGGCTGAACCCGCCGACGCCCTGGATCGGCTCGGCGATCAGACAGGCGACGTCACCCGCCGTCGCCGTGTCGAGGACGTCCACCAGGTCCGCGACGCACGCCTTGATGTAGTCCGCGTCCGACATGTCCCGGAACGGGCTGCGGTACCGGTACCCGCCGTGGACGTAGTTGACCTTGACCGGGCTCAGCGCCGACGCCGACCAGCCGCGGTTGCCCGTGATCGCGACCGTCCCGAAGGACCGGCCGTGGTAGGAGTTGCGCATCGCCAGCACCTGGTTGCTGCGCCGGAACTGCGTCGCGAGCATCAGCGCCGTGTCGTTGGCCTCGCTGCCCGAGTTCGTGAAGAACACCTTCGCGTCCGGGATACCGGACAGCTTGGCGATCCGCTCGGCCAGCTCGACCTGCGAGCGGATCAGGTACAGCGTCGAGGTGTGCAGGATGCCGGTGTCGAGCTGCTTGCGGACCGCGTCGCCGATCTCCGCGACGTCGTAGCCCATCGAGTTGGTCAGCACGCCCGCGAAGAAGTCGAGGTAGGTGCGGCCCTGGGAGTCGGTCATCCGCCGGTCGTGGGCGTGCACGATCTCGATCGGCTCTTCGTAGAGCAGGGACATCCAGGACGGCATGACAGCGCGGTGCCGGGCGAGCAGCTCATCGGTCATCGGGGCGCCTCCTCGGTGTTTCCTGGAGTATGAGGACGCCGTGAACAGCGCTTCAACGATCAGACTGTCGGGATAACCCAGTAGGGACGCACAGTCTGTACGGACTACCCTCTGACCCGTGATTGACCCCAGGACTCTGCGCGATGACCCGGAAGCCGTGCGCGCGTCGCAGCGCGCCCGTGGCGAAGACGAGGGAGTGGTCGACAAGCTGCTCTCCCTCGACACCCGCCGCCGGTCTTCGATCGCGGCCGCCGACAAGCTGCGCAACGAGCAGAAGCTCCTGGGCAAGCAGATCCCGAAGGCGCCGCCGGAGGAGAAGCAGCGGCTGCTGGCCACGGCCAAGGAGCTCGCCGCGCAGGTCAAGGCCGCCGAGGTGGAGCAGAACACCGCGTCGGAGGAGTTCGACCAGCTCTTCCGGACCGTGCCGAACCTCGTGCACCCGGACGCGCCCGTCGGGGGCGAGGACGACTTCGCCGTCGTCAAGCACGTCGGCGAGCCGACGAAGTTCGACTTCACCCCGAAGGACCACCTCGAGCTGCTCGAAGCGCTCGGCGGCGTCGACATGGAACGCGGCGCGAAGGTCTCGGGCTCGCGGTTCTACTTCCTCACCGGCGTCGGCGCGCAGCTGCAGCTCGGCCTGCTCAACATGGCCATCGCGCAGGCCCTCGAAAACGGCTTCACGCCGATGATCACGCCGTCGCTGGTGCGCCCGGAGATCATGGCCGGCACCGGCTTCCTCGGCCAGCACTCGAGCGAGATCTACCACCTCGAGGAAGACGACCTCTACCTCGTCGGGACGTCGGAGGTGCCGCTCGCCGGCTTCCACGCCGACGAGATCCTCGACCTGAACGACGGCCCGAACCGGTACGCGGGCTGGTCGTCCTGCTACCGCCGCGAGGCCGGCTCGTACGGCAAGGACACCCGCGGCATCATCCGCGTCCACCAGTTCGACAAGGTGGAGATGTTCGTCTACGCGAAGCCGGCCGACGCGGAGGCGGAGCACGAGCGGCTGCTCGGCTGGGAAGAGCAGATGCTGGCGAAGATCGAGGTGCCCTACCGGGTGATCGACACCGCGACCGGCGACCTCGGCACGTCCGCGCACCGCAAGTTCGACTGCGAGGCGTGGATCCCGACCCAGGACACCTACCGCGAGCTGACCTCGACGTCGAACTGCACGACGTTCCAGGCCCGCCGCCTCTCAGTCCGCTACCGCGACGAGAACGGCAAGCCGCAGATCGCCGCGACGCTCAACGGCACGCTGGCCACCACCCGGTGGATCGTCGCGATCGTCGAGAACCACCAGCAGGAAGACGGCTCGGTCCGCGTGCCGGAGGCGCTGCGCCCGTTCGTCGGCGGCAAGGAAGTCCTGACGCCCCGCTGATTTGGGTGGATCCACGGTGCTGCTCCGTTCGTCCCAGTAGTGTCCGGGCCGAACGGGAGGATTCATGCGCATGAAGTGGCAGGTCGTGGCGGTGCTGGCGGCCCTGACCGTGGTGTCCGGCTGCTCGGTGGCCGTCAGCGGGACGGCGTCGCCGGTGCCGGGTCAGGGCCCGATCGCCAAGGCCGTCGACGCCTGCACGCTGCTCGACCAGACCCAGGTCGACGCCCTCGGCTACGAGTCCCCCGGCCGGTCCGTGGAGGAGAACAAGGAGCGGCTGCAGGCGCCGATGTGCCTGTGGAGCACGAAGAGCGACGTCGAGCCGTCGGCCACGCTCAACGTCGGCTACGCGACGGACCTGGACTTCAACGAGTACATCGCCGGTGCCGTCCCGAAGTCCGAGCCGCAGCGGCTGGGTGGCTTCAACTGGACGCAGTACCCGTCGATCCTCGCCAACGACTGCGTGTTCTACGCGCTCTTCGGTGACAAGTCCTTCGCCTTCGTCAGCGTCTCGGGCCCGGAGCTGGCCAAGGCGTGCGAGCTGGCGAAGACCGTGGTCCCGCAGGTCGCGGCCCACCTGCCCGGCGGGCAGGCCGCGCCCCCGATCACCCCGACCGGGCCGGTGAAGGCCGAGCCGGGCGGGCCGCTGCTGTCGGCGGACCCCTGCGCGACGCTGAAGCCGGAGCAGGTGGCGCAGCTCAAGAACATCTCGCCGAACGGGCAGAAGGACAGCTCGTCGTCGGTGCCCAACGCGACCTACTGCCTCTGGGACGACACCGACGGCAACGAGGGCCAGAAGGCGTTCGAAGTCTGGTTCGGCCCGAGCACCCCGGTGACCGACTGGCCCGGCGTCAAGGGCGTCACCCCGCTCGAGACCGTCGACGTCGGCGGCAAGAAGTGGGGCGTCTACCCGAACCTGGGCGGGCTGCGCGTCACCTGCGGGGCGTTCCTGCCGATCACCGAGACGTCGTCGGTGCAGGTGGTCAGCGGGTTCATCGGCGACGACACCAAGACGTGCGACGTCGTCAAGCAGGGCCTGCCGCTGGTGACGGCAAACCTGCCGGGCTAGTCCTTCGACACCTGGTCGGCGATGTGGCGCGCGATCTCGAGCGCGCTCGTCGCGGCCGGCGACGGCGCGTTCAGGACGTGCACCTGGTCGCGCGCGGTTTCGATGAGGAAGTCGTCGACGAGCGAGCCGTCGCGGCGCATCGCCTGCGCGCGCACGCCGGAGCCGTGGCGGACGATGTCGTCCGCGGTGACGGCCGGGACAAGCCGGGCGAGGCTCGCGGCGAACCGCTTCTTCGAGAACGAGCGCCGCACCTCGTCGAGGCCGGTCGGGAACGCGTACTTCTTCGCGAGCCGCCAGGCGCCCGGGAAGGCGGCGACCTCGGCGACGTCCTTCGCGGAGAAGTCGCGCCAGCGGTAGCCCTCGCGGCGCAGCGCGAGCACGGCGTTCGGGCCGGCGTGGACGCTGCCGTCGAGCATCCGGGTGAGGTGCACGCCGAGGAACGGCAGCGTCGGGTCCGGCACCGGGTAGATCAGGCCCTTGACCAGGCCGCGGCGTTCGGGCTTGAGCTCGTAGTACTCCCCGCGGAACGGCACGATCTTCGCCGACGGCGTCAGCCCGGCGAGCCGCGCGACGCGGTCGGAGTGCAGGCCGGCGCAGTTGACGAGCGCGTCGGCCTGGACGACGTCTTCCCCGGTCGCGACCTCGACCCCGCCGTTCGCCCCGGCGCGGATCGCGAGCACGGGGCTGTTCAGCCGAAGGTCGACACCGGCTTCGTCGAGCAGCCGGACGAGCGCGGCGCAGACGCCGGGGAAGTCGATGATCCCGGTGGACTCGACCCGCAAAGCGGCGACGCAGGCGACTTCGGGCTCGTACTCGCGCGCTTCGGCGGGGGAGATCTTCTTCGCCGGGACGCCGTTGGCCTCGGCCCGCTCGGCGAGGGTGTTGAGCGCCGGGATCTCGCTTTCGTCGGTGGCGACGACGAGCTTCCCGCAGACCTCGACGGGTACGCCGTACTGCCGCGCGAAGTCCACGATGGACCGGTTCCCGGCGACGGACATCCGCGCCTTGAAGGACCCGGGCTTGTAGTAGAGCCCGGCGTGCACGACGTTCGAGTTGTGCCCGGTCTGGTGGGCGGCCCAGCGGGATTCCTTCTCCAGCACGGTGACGTCCAGCCCGCGCCTGGTCAGCTCCCAGGCCACGGCCAGACCGACGATCCCGCCCCCGACGACTACGACGTTGCGCACGATCGACCAGGCTACGCGAGCGGGGAAGGGGAGCGGCGCTCAGTCCGCCAGCCCGGCCGTGGTCAGCGCCTTCTGGGCGCTCATCCCCAGCCCCGTTCCGTACGCCCGCTCGAACGCCTCGGTGCCCAGCGACTCGACGACCCGGGCCCGCACCGAGGAGACGTCCGGGTCGCCGCTGATCGCCGTCCCGCGGACGCCGGCCGCCGCGCCCAGCAGGATCGCCGCGGGTTCCGGCCGGGCCACCCCGGCCAGGCCCTCCAGCGCGAACGCCACCACGTCCGCCGCGTGCCAGCGGTGCCCGGCCAGCAGCGCCTCCCGGTGCAGCGGGGCCGCGTCGGCCGGGCGGCCTTCGGCCAGTGCCACCCAGCCGAGTGCGATCAGCACCGAAGCCCGGGCCGTCTCGGCCGCGAACGAGCCGCCCGGGCACTCGGCCAGGGCGCGCTCGCAGAACTCCCGGGCCGCCGGCAGGTCCTGGGAGAGACGGGCCAGCGTGGCCAGGCCGACGAACGCCGCCGCGCGCGACTCGGGCATGCCCGACCGCCGGGCCGTGGCGGCCGCCAGCTCGTAGTCGGCGCGGGCACCCGCCCGGTCGCCGGCCAGCAACCGGGTCCAGGCGCGGCGGCACATCAGGTCCGCGACGTCGTCCATCGCGCCGATCGCCCGCATCAGGCCCAGGGCCTCGTCCATCAGCGGCAGCGCGGCATCGTGCTCGCCCCGCCAGGTCAGCAGCTGCGACAGGTGGTCGAGCGCCATCGACAGGCCCCACCGCTCGCCCAGGGCGCGGAACTGGACCGCGCCCTCGCGCAGGCCCTCCTCGGCCGTGACGAGGTCGCCGGCCATCATCGCGCTCAGGCCCATCCCCATCGGCAGCAGTGCCCAGCCCCAGGGGTCGCCGGCCGCCAGCAGACCTTCGCCGCGGCTGGTCAGCCTGACTTCGCCCGGGGGCCCGCCCACCACGCCCAGCAGCATGACCGTCATGGGGTGGCTGGGCCGCCAGGAGTCGTCCAGGACGTAGCGCCGGACCAGCGGGAGGTACTGCTCGAGCGACTCGTGCGGGTGCCCGGACACCGCGCCGAGCACGCACACCAGGAACTCCTCGGCGTACTCCTCCTGCAGTTCGGGAGGGCAGCGCGAGACCACGGCGAGCGACAGCACCGCGCCCTCGAACCGCCGACCGCGCATCCACCAGTACATCGCCAGCAGCGGCACCAGCCGCAGCGCGATTGCGACGTCGTGCTCGGTGGACCAGCGCAGCGCGGCCAAGAGGTTGTCGTACTCGGCGTCGATCCGGTCGAGCCACTCCAGCTGCGCCGCGGTCCGCAGCATCGGGTCGGCTTCCTCGGCGAACCGCAGGAAGTACTCGGCGTGCGCGCGGTGGACGGCCTCGGTCTCGCCCGCTTCGGCGAGCTTCTCCGCGCCGAACGCGCGGATCGTCTCGAGCATCCGGAACCGGCCGCCGACGGCTTCGACCAGCGACTTGTCGGCCAGTTCGAGCACCAGTTCGGCGTCCGCGCCGCAGACCTCGGCCGCCGCGGCCAGCGTCGCGCCGCCGGGGAACGCCGCCAGGCGCCGCGCCGGCTCGCGTTCCTCGTCGTCGAGGAGGTCCCAGCTCCACTCGACGACGCCGCGCAGCGAGCGGTGCCGCGCCTCGGCCGTCCGGCTGCCGCGGCCGAGCAGCCGGAACCGGTCGTCGAGCCGGGCCGCCATCTCGCCGAGGGCCAGGCTCCGGACGCGGGCCGCGGCCAGCTCCAGCGCCAGCGGCAGGCCGTCGAGGGCCGCGCAGATGTGCTGGACGTCCCCGATCGTCGTCTCGTCGACGACGAACGCGGGATCGCTCGCGGCCGCGCGCTCGGCGAACAGCCGGACGGACGGGTACGCCAGTGCCTCCGCGGCGGGCGTGCCGGGCGGCGGAACGGCCAGCCGCGGCACCGGCGCCAGCTGCTCGCCGGTGATGCCGAGCGGCTCGCGGCTGGTGGCCAGCACCCGCAGCCCCGGGCACGCGGCGAGCAGCCGGCCGGCCAGCCGGGCCGCGACGTCGACGACGTGCTCGCAGTTGTCGAGCACGAGCAGCACCGCCCGGTCGCGCAGCGCCGAGATCAGCCGGTCTGCGGGGTCCTGCGGGCCGCCGCGCGAGCTCTCGCGCAGGCCCAGCGCGGCCAGCACCGCGCCGGCGACTCCAGGGCCGTCGTGCGGGGCGAGTTCGACGAACGCGACCGGCCCGGAATCGACGGCGGCCGCTTCGACAGCCAGGCGCGTCTTGCCGGTGCCGCCCGGCCCGGTCAGCGTCACGAGCCGGCTGCGCCCCAGCAGGTCCGCGACCTGCCGCAGCTCGCCGTCGCGGCCGACGAAGCTGGTCAGCTGCGCGGGCAACGCCGGGATCGCGGGCTTCTCGGTCTCGCCGCGCAGCACGGCGAGGTGGGCTTCGGCGAGGTCTGGACCAGGGTCGGCGCCCAGCTCGTCGGCCAGCGTGCGCCGGGCGTCCTCGAACGCGGCCAGCGCGTCGGCCGGCCGTCCCGCGGCGGTCAGCGCCCGGACGAGCTGCGTGCGCGGGCGTTCCCGCAGCGGCTGCGCGGCGACGGTCTCGCGCAGCTCGGCGAGGACGTCCTCGGCCCGCCCGAGGGCCAGCCGGGCTTCGACGTGGTCGTCCGCGGCGTCGGCCCGCAGCTCGTCGAGCCGGGCGGCCTGGGCCGCGGCGAACGGCGCGTCGGTCAGGTCGGTGAACGCCGCCCCGCGCCACAACGCCATCGCTTCACCGAGGACAGTGGCCGCCCGCGCGTGCTCGCCGTTCTTCAGCAGCGTCCGGCCTTCCCGGGCCAGGCTTTCGAAAGCGTGAACGTCCACTTCGTCCGGTTGGACGACCAGCCGGTACCCGGCGGCGGTGAACTCCACCGGCGCCAAGTCCTTCAACGCCGTCCGCAGCCGCGAGACCTGCGACTGCAACGCGTTCGCCGCGCCGTCGGGTGGGTATTCGCCATACATGCCGTCGATCAGCCGCTCGGCCGGGACGAACCGCCCGGCTTCGAGGGCGAGCAGCGCGAGCAGCGTTCGCGACCGCGGGCCGCCCACCGCCACCTGCGTGCCGTCTTCCCCCCACGCGGCGACCGCCCCCAGGACCCCGAATCGCATGCGTCCAGCTTAAGACGGCTGCCGACCTGGGGAAGTTGTCACTCGAAAGTGGTCTTCGGCGTGGGGCTGTGAATCACCTGAGTGAGCGTCTATACACTTCGCCGGGTCCCCACGCAATGGGAGAGGTATGTCGACCGACAGCATTGCCCTTGGTCAGCCGACCGTGGGCGAAGAGGAGCTCGCCGCCGTCGCCGAGGTCTTCCGATCCGGCTGGCTGGCCGGCGCCGGACCGGCGTGCCGCCGCTTCGAAGAGCGGTTCGCGCAGGTCACCGGCACCGCGCACGCGTTGACGACCGCGAACTGCGGCTCGGCGCTCTTCCTGGGCCTCAAGGTCCTCGGCGTCCAGCCGGGTGACGAGGTCATCGTCGGCGACTACACGTTCCCGGCCACCGGCCACGCCGTCGTGCAGGCCGGCGCGAAGCCGGTCTTCGCCGACATCCGCCCGGACGTCTTCAGCGCCGACCCGGCCCACGTCGAAGCGCTGATCACGCCGAAGACGGTCGGCATCCTCGCCGTCGACGTCGCCGGCCAGCCCGGTGACTTCGACGAGTACCGCGCGATCGCCGACAAGCACGGCCTCTGGCTCTTCGAGGACGCCGCGTGCGCCGCCGGCGCGACGTACAAGACACGCCCGGCCGGCAGCCTCGCCGACCTCGCCGCGTTCTCCTTCCACGGCCGCAAGGGCATCACCGCGGGCGAGGGCGGCGCGCTGGTCTCCGACCGCGAAGACCTCATCGCGCACGCCCGCAAGCTGCACACCTACGGCATCGAGCCGGCGATCAGCCGCGAAGGCTCGAACGCGCTGCCGATCCCCGAGTTCCACGAGCTCGGCTACAACTTCCGCATGTCGGACGTCCAGGCCGCGATCATGAACGTCCAGCTCGACCGGCTGCCGGACCTCCTCGCCGCCCGCCGGTCGGTCGCGAAGCGCTACCACGAGGCGTTCGACGACATCGACGCGCTGACCGTCCCGGTGGAACTGTCCGATCGGGAGCACCCGTGGCAGGCCTACCTGCTGACGGTCGCGCCGGAGATCAGCCGCGACACGCTCGCCCTGCGCATCCGCGAAACGGGCGTCCAGTGCAACTTCGGCACCTACGCCTCGCACCTGCAGCCGATCTACGGTCCCCAGGCGCCGCTGCCCGTCTCGGCCGACGCGTTCGCGCGCCAGCTCGCGATCCCCATGCACGCCAACCTCACCGACGCCGAGGTCACCCGCGTCGGCGAGGTCGTGCGCGAAGCCGTGCAGTCCCTGTCCTGAAGCCCCTACCGAGGAGAAATTGGTGTCCGACAAGAAGGTGCTCTTCACCGGGGGCGGTGGGTTCATCGCCGCGCACGTCATCCCGCTGCTGATCGAGGGTGGCTACACGGTCCGGATCTTCGACAACATGACCCGCGGCGACCGCGCCCGCGTCAACGAGTTCGTCGCCACCGGCCAGGTCGAGCTGGTCGAGAAGGACGTCCGCTACGGCGGCGCGGTGCGCGAGGCCATGCGCGGCTGCACGCACGTCATCCACTTCGCGACGGTGTCGATCAACAAGTCGATCGCCGACCCGCACGAGTCGATCGACATCAACATGATCGGCAACCACAACGTCTTCGCCGCCGCCGCGGACGAGGGTGTCGAGCGCCTGGTGTTCGCCTCGACCGCGTCGGTCTACGGCGAGCCGAAGCGGCTGCCGATGCACGAGGACGACGAGCTGCGCCCGCTCACGCCGTACTGCATCTCCAAGCGCGCCGGCGAGGACATGCTCGGCTTCTACGAGCGCACCAAGGGCCTGTCCTGGAACGCGCTGCGCTTCTTCAACGTGTACGGCCCGGGCCAGAAGATCGAGGCCTACTACACGTCGGTGATCAACCACTTCATCCAGCGCCTGCGCGCCGGCCAGCCGCCGATCATCGACGGCCGCGGCGACCAGTCGATGGACTTCGTGCACGTCACCGACCTCGCGCGGGCCGTCGTCGCGGCGCTCGAGTCGGAGCAGGCGAACCTGCCGATCAACATCGGCACCGGCATCGACACGTCGATCGCCGCGCTCGCGAAGATCCTCATCGAGGCCGTCGGCGTCGACGTCGAGCCGCTGTTCAACGAGCGTGACGTGCTGGTCTCGCGGCGCGCCGCGGACATCACCCGCGCCCGCGAGGTGCTCGGCTGGGAGCCGCGGATCACCGTCGAAGACGGCATGCGGGAACTGGTCAAGGAATCCGAGTGAGTGCCACCGCGGGGCCGGCCCGAGGACGTGCGATGCGCATCGCGGTGGTCAACAACTTCTTCCCGCCCCGGGTGGGCGGCAGCGCGCACATGGCGGCGTCGCTGGCGGCGCAGTTCGTGGCGGCCGGGCACGAGGTCCTGGCCATCACGGCCGCCTACGCCGACGCCCCGGCCGAGGAGGAGCGCGACGGCTACCGCGTCGTGCGCCTCCCCGCGGTGAAGATGCCGCAGGTCGGCCTGTCGATCGACTTCGACATGAGCTTCGCGTCGCTGCGGCCGGGCAACTGGCGGCGGCTGTGGAAGCTGCTGGACGAGTTCAAGCCGGACGCGATCCACCTGCACGGCCAGTTCTTCGACCTGTCGTGGCTGGCCGGGATCTGGGCGCGCCGCCACGGCGTGCCGACGCTGCTGACCATCCACACGCTGCTGATCAGCGACAACAAGCTGTACGGCGGCGTGTTCCGGCTGCTCGACGCGGTGCTCGTGAAGCCGATCCTGAAGTACCTCCGGCCGCGCTACGTCATCCTCGACAAGCTGGGCGTCGACTACTGCGTCGAGCGGTACGGCACCAGCGACGCGAACTCGGAGTACTTCCCGATCGCGGTCGACACCGGCCACTTCGAGAAGCCGGTGACGAAGGACGTCCGCGCGGAGCACGAAATCGGCGACGCGCCGCTGATCGTCTCGCTCGGGCACGTCATCCCGCTGCGCAACCGGCTGCCGCTGATCGAGGCGCTGCCGTCCATTTTGGACAAGCACCCGGGCGTCCGGGTGGTCGTCGTCGGCCGCGTGTACCACGACGCGTTCCTCAAGCGGGCGGCCGAACTGGGCGTCTCGGACGCGCTGGTGGTGACGGGCGCGGTGCCGAAGGCGGACGTCCCGGCGTACTTCGCGGCGGCGGACATCGTCACGCACGACCTCAACGGCGGCTGCGGCACGGCTTCCCTGGAGGCGATGCTGTCCGGGACGGCGACGATCGCGTCGGTGACCGAGGACAACTACCCGGGCATCGAGCTGCGCAACGGCGAGAACGTGCTGCTGGTGCGTCCCGACGACTCGGAAGCCGTGGCGCGCACGGTGATCGAGCTGCTCGACGACCCGGACCGCCGGGCCGTGATCGCGCAGCGCGAGAGCGAGATGGTGCGGTCGAACTTCGGCCTCGACGTCGTCGCGGAAGAACACCTCCGTACGTTCGAGAAGCTGGTGTCGGAAGCCGATGTTCTTCGATGACGAGCGCAGCCACCGGCTGCGCCCGCAGATCCTGACCGAGCTCGTTTCGCAGTACATGAACGACGCCGAGCGCGCTCAGTTCTACGGGCTGCCTTCGACGTGCCGCGTGCGCGAGCGCGTGAAGATCATCAGCCCCGAGAACCTGAAGATGGGCGACCACTGCTGGGTGGGTGAAGGAGCGGCCCTCGACGCGAGCGGCGGGCTCGAGATCGGCGAGCACACCAGCATCGGCCTGAACACGCTGATCTTCACGCACTCGAGCTGGCTCGCGAACATGACGCTGCAGAACCATTCGGGCAGCGACCTGATCGAGCGCAAGCCGGTGAAGATCGGCAAGGGCTGCTTCATCGGCGGCCTGGTGGTGATCATGGCGGGCGTGACGATCGGCGACTTCGCGACGGTCCAGCCGAACTCGGTGGTGGCGAAGGACGTTCCGCCGCGGACACTGGTGGCCGGCAACCCGGCGCGGGTGTTCCAGCGCTACGACGAGGAGTACATCCAGTCCGAAGTGGACCGGGTCCGCACGGAGAACGCCCGCCGCCGCGCGATCGCGGAGGAACGCGGCGCGGACGCGTCCGGCTGGGGCGCGCCGTCGGGCGACTTCTCGGAGTAGCGTTGGCGGGTGCTCGACGCCACTGGGGAAGAAACGGCTTCGGACCGGCCTGACGACCGGCTGCCCTCCGTGCTCCGCTTCGCGACGGAACTCGTCGCCTGGGTGGCCACGCCGTGGGCGCTGGCCGGCCAGTCATGGCTGCTGGCGGCCCTGTCGGTGGTGGTCCTGATCGGCCTGCCGACCTGCTTCGCCACGCCGGGGGACAAGGCCAAGGTGCTGGTCGCGGTGCCGGGGTGGGTGACGATCCTGCTGGTGCTGCTCCAGCTCGTCGCCGCGGTCGTCAGCTCGTGGCTCGCCTGGCCGGCCTGGGCGGCGGTCGCCGTGACCGTGCTCGCGGCCGCCACGGTGGTCACCGAGCGCCGCCGGTGGCGGTGGCTCGCCGGGCAGCGATAGCGCTCTCTCTGCCGGTTGGATGACGGCAGCGCCGGCGTGGGTCGCCGGCGCCGCCGTCGCGGAACCGCCCGATCGTCGGCGGCGAAGCCCTGCGCACGGAGGCGCACGCAGCACAATCTAGTACTTCGTGACCGAGCGCGAGATATCGATTACACAACGTTCGCAAGATCGAGAAGCAACCTTTCCGCGGCCCGGCCGTCGCTGGGAAAGGACGGAACGAGGTGACCCATGGCGCGCGGCGACGACGAGTTCGCGGACTTCGTGCGCGCGTCGTCGGCGAGGCTCACCCACGCCGCCTACCTGCTCACCGGTGACCGCCACCAGGCCGAAGACGCCGCCCAGACCGCCTTCACCCGCACCTACGCCGCCTGGGTGCGAGTCCGCCACAAGGACGCCTACGGCTACGCCCGGACCGTCCTGGTCAACCACGTCATCGACGGCTGGCGGCGGCCGATCCGCGAGTACGCCACCGAAGCCGTGCCCGACCGGCCCGACCGGTACGACGTCGACAAAGCCGTCACCCAGCGGGCCTGGCTCACCGCTGTGCTGCGGACGCTGACCGACCGCGAACGCGCCGTCGTCGTGCTGCGCCACTTCTTCGACCTGCCCGAGGCCGACGTGGCCCGTGAGCTCGGCGTTTCGCTCGGTACCGTCAAGAGCACGAACTCGCGGGCGCTGGCCAAGCTGCGGGTCGAGGCCGGCGAGGACACCCTGATCGGGGGGAGCGGGCGATGAACGACCTCGACGACTTCCGCGCCGCCCTCCGGCAGCCGCCCGACGAGCCCTTCGCCGAGCCGGACCTCGCCGCCATCATGGCCGGGGGCACGCGCCTCCGGCGTCGCCGCCGCGTGCTGACCGGCGCGGCCGGGATCGCCGCCGCGGCCGTCGTCGTGCTGGTGTTCGTCTTCGCCG
Source organism: Amycolatopsis sp. NPDC101161 (assembly GCF_044768185.1). Taxonomy (NCBI): domain Bacteria; kingdom Bacillati; phylum Actinomycetota; class Actinomycetes; order Pseudonocardiales; family Pseudonocardiaceae; genus Amycolatopsis; species Amycolatopsis sp. NPDC101161. The sequence goes on along the minus strand of NZ_JBIWPI010000004.1, from coordinate 1,018,446 downwards.
TCCAGCTGCGCCAGCCCGCGCCCGCGCCGATCGCGCAGCCGCCCGCTCCGGTGCCGGCCACCTCGACGACCCCCGCGCCCGCCGAGGACCAGCCGATGGGGGCCGTGATCGGGACCGGGATCCGGACCGGGCGCGGCGAGATCGTCTTCTTCGCGCGGCCGGTCGACCTGCCGCAGCTGCCGGACATCCACTTCGGGCTGGTCGCCGGCTTCCGCTCCGGGGGAACGCTGCAGTCCGTGCTGATGACGAACGAGTTCCGTGGCTCCGACCGGTCGTTCGGCTTCCACGCCGCCGACGGCGGCGAGCTGTCCGGCAACGACGTGATCCCGGTGTTCGGCTACTTCGCCGGCCAGGTCGCGCGGATCACGACCACGGTGCACGGCAAGACCGTCGACGCCAGCCTGGCGAAGTGGAGCGAGGACCCGAACGTGGTCGTCTTCTGGTTCGACCCCGTGGCCGTGCCGAACTCCGCGGTCCTGACCCCGCTGATCGCCTACGACGCGGCCGGCAAGCGGCTCACCAAGTAGGCGGTACCCGGCGGCACCGCGCGGGCGTAAGAACCCAACCGTGACCTCTCGACGAGCGTTCCTCACCGTTTCGGCCGCGGCCGTGGCGGCGTCCACGGTCGGTGTCCCGGCGGGTGCCGCCGAACTCGGCGACCGCGGGCCCGGCGTCCCCGTCCGGCCGCAGCGTCCCGGCCCGGACCTTCGCGCGCTGCTGCGGCAGGTCGACGAACGGCGGATCGAGGCGACCGTGCGGCGGCTGGCCGCGTTCGGCACGCGGCACACGCTGTCGGCCCAAGACGACCCGGTGCGCGGCATCGGTGCCGCGCGCGACTGGATCTTCGCGCAGTACCAGCAGATCGCGGCCGCGTCCGGCGGCCGGCTGACCGTCGAGCTGCAGTCGTACGTCCAGCCGCCGGCCGACCGGATCCCGGTGCCGACCACGATCACCAACGTCGTCGCGACGCTGCACGGGTCCACCGATCCCGGCCGCGTGTACGTCGTTTCGGGGCACTACGACTCGCGCTGCACCGACGTCATGAACTCCACCGCCGACGCACCGGGCGCCGACGACGACGCGTCGGGCGTCGCGGTCGCCCTGGAACTGGCACGCGTGCTTTCGACCCGGCAGCCGGCCGCGACGATCGTCTTCGCCGCCGTCGCGGGCGAGGAGCAGGGGCTCTACGGCGCTCGCCACATGGCGCAGCAGTTCAAGGCCGCCGGCACCGACGTCCAGGGGATGTTCACCGACGACATCGTCGGCGCCAGCCGGGCCGACGACGGCACGCGCGACCCGTTCACGATCCGGCTGTTCGCCGAAGGCGTCCCGACCGCGGAGACGCCGGCCGAGGCGAACCTGCGCCGCAGCATCGGCGGCGAGAACGACTCACCGCCGCGGCAGCTGGCCCGGTTCGTGAAGTCGGTGGCGGAGAACGACGCGACCGGCATGGCCGTCCGGGTGATCTACCGCCGCGACCGCTACCTGCGCGGCGGCGACCACATCGGCTTCCTCGAGCAAGGCTACCCGGCGGCGCGGTTCACCGAGCCCGCCGAGGACTTCGCGCACCAGCACCAGGACGTCCGCGTCGAGAACGGCGTCCAGTACGGCGACCTGCCGGAGTTCTGCGACTTCCCGTTCATCGCCCGGGTCGCGCGGGTCAACGGCGCGGCCCTGTGGTCGCTGGCGACGGCGCCGGGAACGCCGAAGGGCGTGAAGATCCGCACAGCCGCGCTGACGAACGACTCGGAACTGCTGTGGGACGCGACCCCGGGCGCGGCCGGCTACGAAGTCCTCTGGCGTGAGACGACGGCCCCGGACTGGACGCACGCGCTCGACATCGGCCCGGCGCTGACGGCGAAGATCGACCTGTCCAAGGACAACGTCTTCTTCGCCGTCCGCGCGGTGGGCCCGGACGGCCGCCGGAGCCCGGCGGCCTTCCCGGTGCCGGTGAGCTAGGCCGCGGCCTGCGTCAGGACCTGCTCGACGACGTGGTGCGACGGCAGGATCAGGTCGCGCTCGGTGTCCGCGTCGATCTTGCCCTCCAGCAGGTCGCAGAACCGGTCCAGCTGCGTCGCGAGCGGCTCGCGCGCGGTGACCAGCTCCGGGATCTCGATCACCGTCTGCTGCCGGTAGCCGAGGCCGTCCGGGGTGACGGAGTCGTGCGAGACGTGCCGGTAGATCGTGACGTCGCGGCGCAGCAGGTCGATCTCGATCAGCCGGTCCAGCTCCGACACCACCAGCGAGCGGACCTTCTTCTGGCCCAGCCGCGACGCCGACACCGTGGCCAGGCCGGTCGGGAACGACAGCACCGTCTCGATGGTGTCCTCGGCGCCGTCGACCGACGACGGGTGGAAGTACCCCGCGCCGGACGTCACGCGCGAAGGCGTCGCGCCGCCGAAGAACTGGATCGCCAGGTCGACGTCGTGCACCAGCAGGTCCCACGCGACGCCCGTCTTGATGCGCGGCGCGTACGGGCCGTGGCGGCGGGCCATCAGGTGCACCGGCTCCTGCACCAGCGCCCGCGCGGTCATGACCGCCGGGTTGTAGCGCTCCAGCAGCCCGCACATCAGCGGGATGTCGTTCTTCGCCGACAGCGCGACGATCTCCTGGGACTTCTCGAAGCTGTTGCAGACCGGCTTTTCGACCAGCATCGGCTTGCCCTGGCGGAAGATCTCCTGCGCCAGGTCGTAGTGCACCTCGGTGGCCGAGGCGAGCACGACGGCGTCCACATCGGACAGTTCGCCGATCTCCGGCGTCCACTGCGTCTCGTACCGGTCGGCGACCGCCTTGCCGGCTTCCTCGCGCGGATCGATCACGCGCACCAGGTCGACGCGCTCGTTCTGGGCGAGCACGCGGGCGTGCAGCGATCCCATGTTCCCGGTGCCGACAAGAGCGATCCGATGCGTCATGCGCCCAGTACCTCGCGAACGGTTTCGATGATGGTGTCCAGGTCGGACTCGGTCAGGTGCGGGTGCACCGGTAGCGAAAGCGCTTGCGCGGCAACCGCCTGCGCCACCGGGAAGTCCTCGACGCGCGCGCCCGGGATCAGGTCGTGACCCGCGTAGCAGTCGTAGTCGAAGACGATCTTGGGGTAGTAGATGCCGTTGCCGATGCCGCGCTCGGTGAGCGCCGCGGCCAGCTCGTCGCGCGACAGGAACGCGTGCGGCCCGACCAGCACCGTGTACTGGTGCCACACGTGCTCGCGGCCCGGCAGCACCTGCGGGACGTCGAGGCCCGGCGTGCCCGCGAGGCCCTCCGAGAGCCGCTTCGCGTTCGCCTGGCGGGCCGCGGTCAGCTGGTCGAGCTTCGCCAGCTGCGGGATGCCGACGGCGGCGTGCAGGTCGGTCATCCGGTAGTTGTGCCCGGCGACCTCGTACTGGTAGCGGGCGCGCATGCCCTGGTTGCGCAGCACGCGCAGCTTGTCGGCCAGCGCGTCGTCGTCCGTCGTGATGACGCCGCCCTCGGCGGTGGTGATGTTCTTCGTCGCGTACAGCGAGAAGCAGCCGATGCCGAACGAGCCGGCCTGCTTGCCCTCGAACGACGCGCCGACGGCTTGCGCGGAGTCCTCGATGACCTGGAGGCCGTGCTCGGCGGCCAGCGGCGCCAGCTTGCCCATGTCCGCCGTCTGGCCGTAGAGGTGCACCGGCATGAGCACCTTCGTGCGGCCGGTCACCGCCTTGGCGACGGCGTCCGGGTCGATCGCGAAGTCGTCGCGCCGGATGTCGGCGAACCGGACGGTCGCGCCGGCCTCGAGGATCGCGTTGAGCGTCGCGACGAACGTGAACGGCGAGGTGATGACCTCGTCACCCGGCTTCAGGTCGAGGACCTGGAGGGCGGCGACCAGCGCGGTCGTCCCGTTGTTGACCGCGATCGCGTGCTTCGTCCCGGAGACCGCCGCGAAGGCGTCTTCGAAGCGCTTGACCATCGGTCCCTGTGCGATGGCGCCGGAGCGCAGCACCTCGACGACGAGGTCCTCCGCGTCGCGAACGTCGACCACGGTGATGGGGATCATGGGCAGTCTCTCTCGGCAGGCGATTTCGGCGCGTCCGGTACAGTGAGCCGCCGGTTCTGCGCCCGGCCGCCCTGCATCAACGCGGGCCACACGTTACCGGGCGCGGTAGCACGCCCAGTACCCAGCCGCCGACGAACGGACGACCACCCGTGGCCAACCGCATCCACCCGACCGCCGTCCTCGGCGAAGGCGTCGAACTCGGCGACGACAACGTGATCGGGCCGTTCGCGGTGATCGTCGGGCCGGCGCGGATCGGCGACGGCAACTGGATCGGCCCGCACGTGACGATCGGCACGCCCGGCGAGGACCGCGGCCGCCCCCACCCGGCCGCCTGGGAGGCCGCGCCGGTGGGTGACCCGGATCACGACGGCCACGGCGTCGTCATCGGCAGCCGCAACCGGATCCGCGAGTACGTGAGCGTCCACCAAGGGACCTGGCGGACGACGACCGTCGGGAGCGACGGCTACTTCCTGCGCAACTCCCACATCGCGCACGACTGCCTGGTCGGCGACGGCGTGACGATCGCGTCGAACGCCGTCACGGGTGGCCACTGCCACATCTGGGACGGCGCCAACCTCGGCATGGGCGCGATCCTGCACCAGAAGGTCGTGATCGGGCCCGGCGCGATGATCGGGATGGGCTCGGCGGTGCGGCGCGAGATCGGCGCGTTCACCATCGCCGTCGGCAACCCGGCCCGCGTGACCGGCGTCAACGTCGTGGGCCTGTCCCGCCGCGGTCTCGACGAGGAGACGATCGAGGCCCTCGGGCCGTGGCTGAAGGGCAAGGAAGGTCTCCCGGACGTCACGCTGCCCGGCGACCTCTCTACCTTGGTAAAGGCGTGGGACGCCCGCCCGCGCGAAGAGCACTAGGAGTCATGCACATGTCGGTTGCCCCCAAGCTGCGCGAGGTCTTCGTCGAGGCGCTGGACCTCGACGGTGACGTGGACGTCGAGAACCTGAAGTACCGCGACATCGAGGCGTGGGACTCGGTCGGCCACATGGCGCTGGTCGCGGCCATCGAGGACGAGTTCGACGTCGAGTTCGACACCGACCAGGTCATCGACATGTCCAGCTTCAAGGTCGCCGTGGACATGGTGACCGAGCTGCAGGCGAAGAATGCCTGATCTGTCCGGTCGCGTCGCGCTCGTCACCGGCGGGACGCGGGGGATCGGCCTGGCCACCGCGCGCGCTCTGGCGGAAGCGGGCGCGACGGTGGTGCTCACCGGCCGCGACGAAGCCCGCGCCAAGGAAGCCGCTTCGGCGGCCGGCGCGGCGGCCGGGCTCGCCCTCGACGTCACCGACGCGAAGGCCGTGTCTTCGCTGGTCAGGAGCGTCGCGAAGGAGCACGGCAAGCTCGACATCGTCGTGGCCAACGCCGGGATCATGGAAGACGCGCTGCTCGGGATGATCCGCGAGGAGCTCGTCGACACGACGCTGAGCACGAACGTCGCCGGCACGCTGCACACCGTCCAGGCCGCGGCCCGGGCGATGATGCGGAAGAAGACCGGCTCGATCGTCGTGCTCGCCTCGATCGTCGGCGAGTACGGAAGCGCTGGTCAGACGGTGTACGCGGCGTCGAAGGCGGCGGTGGCGAACATCGCGAAGTCGGCGGCGAAGGAGCTCGGCCGGTCCGGGATCCGCGTCAACGCGGTCGCGCCGGGCGTGATCGAGACCGACCTGACCGCGGGCCTGAGCGAGGACGCGAAGGCGGAGAACACCGGCAAGACGCCGCTCGGCCGGCTGGGCCGGGCGGAAGACGTGGCGAACGCGATCCGGTTCCTGGTGAGTGATGAGGCGTCCTTCATCACCGGGCAGGTGCTGGGCGTCGACGGAGGCTTGGTGCTGTGACGCTGTTGGGTGCGGGAGCCCGGCTGGTCGATGTGGCCGGGGGCCGCACGCTGGCGGGCGCGGAACTGTCGGCCGAGGTCGGCCGCTCCATGGAGGCGCTCGCCGCCCTGCCGGTCGGCGTCGTGTTCGCGCGGATGGCGGTCGACCTGCCGAGCGTGCTGACCTACCTGGGCGCGTTCGAATCCGGCCGGGCGATCGCGCTGATCGACCCGGCGCTGGACGCGGACGTCCTGGCCGGGCTGGTCGCGCGGTTCCGCCCGGCGGCGGTGCTGTCGGCGTCCGGCGACGCTCCGGACGGGTACCGCGTCCGGGGCTCGGACTGGGTCCGTTCTTCGGAGGAGGGCGTCCAGCCGCACCCCGATCTGGCCGTCCTGCTGCCGACCAGCGGGTCCACCGGCAACCCGAAGCTCGTCCGGCTGTCGCGGCAGGCGATCCTTTCGAACGCCGACGCCATCGCGCAGGTGCTGCACATCGACGCCGACGAGGTCGCGCCGACCTGCCTGCCGCTGCACTACAGCTACGGCCTGTCGGTGCTGAACTCGCACCTGGTGCGGGACGCGACCGTCGTGATCGAGCCGTCCGGCGTGCTCGGCCGCGGCTTCTGGGACGCGGTGAACACCTACGGCGTGACGTCCCTCTCGGGTGTCCCGTACCACTACGAAATGCTGCGGCGGCTCAAGTTCGACCCCGCGAAGTACCCGACGCTGCGCACGCTGACGCAGGCCGGCGGGAAGCTGCGCGACGAGCTGATCGCCGAGTTCAACGAGAAGATGCTCGCTGTCGGCGGCCGGATGTACGTCATGTACGGCCAGACCGAGGCGGCGCCGCGGATGACGACGGTGCCCGCCGAAAAACTGGCCGAAAAGCTCGGTTCCGCCGGGCCGGCGCTGCCGGGCGGGAAGTTCGCGGTCCGCCGGGACGACGGCTCGGAGACCACGCACCCGAAAATTGTCGGTGAGGTCGTCTACCGTGGGCCCAATGTGATGCTGGGTTACGCGGACGACGAGTCCGGCCTGGCCAAGGGCGACGAATACGGCGGCGTGCTCGCCACCGGTGACCTCGGGTACCTCGACGAAGACGGGTACCTGTTCATCACCGGGCGGCTCAAGCGCATCGGCAAGGTGTTCGGCAACCGCGTCAGCCTCGACGACCTCGAGCAAGCCGTGCGCACGGCGGCGGTCGGGATCGACGTGGTGGCGGCGGTCCCCGCCGGCGACAAGGTGGTGCTGTTCGCCGAGGGCGCCGACGCCGGCATCTGCAAGGACGCGTCGCGGGCGCTGTCCGAGCGGCTGCACCTGCACGTCAGCGGGTTCGACGTCCGCCCGATCGACACCGTGCCGCTGCTGGCCAGCGGCAAGATCGACTACCGGTCACTGGAGGCGAAGGTATGAGCGTGTTCACTCGGTCGCAGGCCGACCGGGAGGCCTTGCTGCTGCCCGAACTGGCCTCGTTGACGGCCCACCACCGGGCGAACTCCGAAGGCTACGACCGGATCCTGTCGTCGCTGGGGATCGCGCCGGACGCTTCCTTCGCCACGATCGCCGACCTGCCGTGGCTGCCGGTGCGGATGTTCAAGACGCACGACCTCAAGTCGGTGCCGGACAGCGAGGTCTTCAAGACGCTGACGTCGTCGGGCACCACCGGCGCGGGCGCGTCGCGGATCTACCTGGACAAGGTGGCCGCGGGCGCGCAGACCAAGCAGCTCGGCGCGACGCTGCAGGAGGTCCTCGGCGGCGAGCGGCTGCCGATGTTGATGGTCGACACGATCGGCATCATCAAGAACCGCCGCTCGTTCTCCGCGCGCGGCGCGGGTGTGCTGGGCATGGCGAACTTCGGCCGCAAGCACACGTACGTGCTCGACGAGAACGACCAGCCGGACGTCGAGGCCGTCAAGAAGTTCCTGGCCGAGTACGGCGACAAGCCGTTCCTGATCTTCGGCTTCACGTTCATGGTGTGGCTGTACCTGTACGAGGTCGCGCGGGACAACAACCTCGACCTGTCGAACGGGATCCTGATCCACTCCGGTGGCTGGAAGAAGCTGATCGACCGCGCGGTCGACAACACCGAGTTCCGCCGCCGGTTCAAAGAGGACACCGGGCTCACCCGGATCCACAACTACTACGGGATGATCGAGCAGATCGGCACGGTGTTCCTCGAAGGGCCGTCCGGGAACTCGCTGTACTGCCCGGACTTCGCCGACGTCGTGATCCGGAACCCGGAGACGTGGGAAGAGCAGCCGGTCGGCGAGCCGGGCGTGATCGAGGTCGTCTCGACGCTCCCGACGTCGTACCCGGGGCACGTGCTGCTGACCGAAGACCTCGGCGTCTACAACGGCATCGACGACGGCGACTGGCCGGGCAAGCACTTCTCGGTGCTCGGCCGGCTGCCGAAGGCCGAGGCACGCGGGTGCTCGGACACGTTCTCGGGAGCGGCGGCGTGACTTCTCTGACGCAGCGTTTTCCCTCTGCTCCTTCGCTCGAGGTCGGCACGCTGGTCGACGAGCTGCGCGCCGCACCGCCGGGCGGCCGGCTGCGCGTCGGCGACCCGCGCGTCGTCGAGTTCATCGCGAAGTTCGCGCGCAAGCTGCTGGCGCCGGCCACCGCGCGCCGGTTCCCGGAGCTGGCGTCGCTCGGCTTCTTCCTGCGCAAGGGCGAGATCGCCAAGGCATTGTCCACTTTGGACACCACTGGCGGCGCGCTGCGGTTCCCGCGCGGGCTGGTGTTCCACGTGCCGCCGGCGAACGTCGACACGATCTTCGTCTACTCGTGGGCGCTGTCGGCGCTGGCGGGCAACCACAACGTCGTGCGGGTGTCGTCGCGCTCGGCCGGGGCCGCCGAAGCGGTGCTGGAGGCGCTGAACGCGGCACTGTCCGAAGTGGACTCTTCGGTCGCGGACGTGATCCGGGCGACCCAGCGCATGGTGACTTACGACCGCAGCGACGAGGTCAGCGGCGCCCTGTCGCTGGCCGCCGACCTGCGCGTCATCTGGGGCGGCGACGGCTCCGTCGCGGCGCTGCGCAAGTACCCGCTCGCGCCGCACGCGCGTGACCTGACGTTCCCGGACCGCTCGTCGTTCGCCGTCGCTTCGGTGGCGGGCTGGCAGCGGGCGTCCGCGGAGGAGCGCCGCGCGGCCGCCGAGGGCTTCTACAACGACTCGTACTGGTTCGACCAGGCCGCCTGCTCGTCGCCGCGCGCGGTGTTCTGGGTGGGTGACGCCGCCGGTGCGGCCGCGGCCGGCCAGGAGTTCCGGACGCTGCTGGCGTCGGTGCTGGAGACGAAGCAGCACGTCACCGAGCCGGCGATGGCGGTCCAGAAGCGGGTGTCGGCCTACGGCGCGGCGGTCGACGGGCTGGTCAAGGAGATCGCGTTCGACGGCAACGGGCTGGCCACTTTGGAGCTCACCGACCCGGCGATCCTGCCTCGGGAATGGCTCGGCGCGGGCACGTTCGCGAACGCGCGAGTGTCCACTTTGTCCGACCTGGTGCCGATCGTCCTGCGCAAGGACCAGACGGTCAGCCAGTTCGGCTTCACCGCCGAGGAGCTGACGGAGTTCGCGTACGAGCTGGCGGGCCGTGGCGTCGACCGGATCGTGCCGTTCGGCAGCGCCCTGACGTTCTCCGCGGTCTGGGACGGTTACGATCTGCTGGCCGAATTCAGCCGCCTGGTCACGGTGCAATGAGGCTTGTTCAGCCGTCGGCCGCCGCATGACTTCCGCGGTGATCAGCACCGTGCGGTCGGGCCGCGGCGGCCTGACCAGAACAAGCCTCAGACCTGAGGAGACCGTCGATGACGACAGTTGAGACGCCAGAGGATCTTCCTGCTGCCGGAAAGCAGCGGAAGTCCACCAAGGCGAAGATCCTCGACGTCGTCAGATGGGTCGCGATCCTGCTGGTCATCGGCTTCGCGGCGAAGCAGCTGGCCTCCAACTGGGGCGAGTTCTGGCACACGCTGCGTGACGTCGCGTGGCAGTCGTCCCTGCTCAGCCTGGTGGCCCTGGTCGCGGCGATCATGGTGTCGACGTGGGGCTGGCAGGTGATGGTCGACGACCTGGGCAAGCCGATCGGCTACGCCCGGGGAGCGCAGATCTGCCTGGTCGGCTCGCTCGGCAAGTACGTGCCGGGGTCGGTCTGGGCGTACCTGCTGCAGATGGAGCTGGGCCGCAAGGCGGGCCTGGCCCGAGCGAGGATCTTCACGGGCTCGCTGATCCAGCTGGGCGTCGGCGTGGTGTCGGCCCTGGTGGTCTCGCTCCTGGCCGCGCCGGCGGTGTTCAGCAACAGCCCGCGGGCGATGTGGCTGTTCGTGCTGATCCCGGTCGGCCTGGCGATGCTCCACCCGAAGATCCTGACGTGGGGCACATCCCTGGTCCTTCGTATCCTCCGGCGGCCCCCGCTGGCCCACCCGCTGGGCTGGAAGGTGGTGGGCAAGGTCTTCGGCGCCTCGACGGCGGCGTGGTGCCTCCAGGGGATCCACCTGTGGCTGCTGGCGAACTCGGTGGGAACGCCGGGCTTCAGCGGTTTCGTGCTGTGCGTGGGCGCGATGGCGGTGGCGATGACGGTGGGCACGTTCGCGTTCATCCTCCCGAGCGGCGTGGGAGTGCGCGAGGTGGCCCAGGTAGCGGTGCTGACGGCGAGCGGCCTGACGGTCGGCCAGGCCACGGCGTTCGCGGTGGCCTCCCGGGTGATGTTCACGGTGGCGGACCTGCTGACGGCGGGCATGGCAGCGGTAGCGGCCCGCTCAACCCGCCGCCCGGCGGTCACCGCCGCCTGACGCCCGCGCGATCGCCGTTTTATCCACAGCCAGCCGCGCCCCCTCTGCCCGACGGGCGCCTCCGAGGCGGTCCGAGAACCTCACTTCAGCTAATAGCGCCTGGTCAGCGGGTACGTGCCCGGGCTCGGCCGGAGTTGTCCACCAGCTGTCCCCAAGTTGTCCACAGCCTCTACGCACATGTGGACAACTCAAGGCACCAGCCGGTAGATCACCGCGTCCGAATTGCGCCACGCCTCCTTCAAAAACGGCTTCCCCGCCAACCCCACCAACCCCGGCTGATAAGGCTCCGCCGGCGCCGGCAACGGCACCCCCAAAATCACCCACCGCACGTTCAACCGCTGAACCGCCGCCCGGACCGCCGGGTCCGTGTCGTAGTCGTGAAACCGCTCCGCCAGCAACCGCGCGTCCGAAGGCGGCAATGTCTGGTCGTAATGCGCCGCCACCGTCCGGACCCCCGACAGCGCGTACGTCCACGCCGTTCCGTCGAAGCGGTCGTTCATCGCCCACTCGCCCGGGGCCGCCAGCTTGCCCAGCTCCACCATCGCCGCTTCCTCGCCCGGCGTCACGTGCAACTGCGAAGGGTCCGCCGCCTGGTAGCCCGTGTACACGCGGGCTCCATTCGAGCGGAAGTACAACCCGTTCGACAGCACCACGAAACCCAGCAGCACCACCACCGCGACCGCCACCGCTGGCACGCGCGAGGGCAACCGCTCGCGCAGCCACGCCTGCGTCGACGCCAACCCGTGCGCCGCCAGCACGCACAGCGGAATCGCCGCCATCGAAAAGAAGCGGTACGGGTCGTCCCACCACGGGCGGGACAGGGCCATCACCCACGGCGCGTTCGACGACGCCACCACCATGTACGCCAGGCCCGTCACCGCCGCCGTCAGGCCGATCCAGCGCAACGCCCCCGCCCGCGTGAAGAACACGATCCCCAGGAACAACGCCACTGACAGCCACACCTGCGGGTGCGCCTCGAAGTGCTGGAAACTCAGCAACGCACCCAACGCCGTCGACGCGCGCCACTCGCTCGGCCAGCCGAAGTACGGGACGTCGCCCGTGGCCAGGCCCAGCGCTCCGAACAACTGCAGCCAGGCCACCAGCAACGACACCACCGCGATCGGCAGCAGCGCCAGCAGGTCACGCCCGATCCGCCGCCACGACGACAACCAGCGCTGCACCAGCACCGGTCCCGCGAACAGGATCCCGCCGAACAGCGTCGACGAATGGATGCACAGCAACCCCACCGCCGTGAGCAGCAGCACGAACCCCGTGTCCGGTGCGACCCGATCCAGGTACCGCCGCAACGCCACCGCCGCCAGCGGTGTCAGCGTCACACCGAGCGCGAACGGCAGCAGCGGCCCGCGGTCCATCGACTCGTAGACGCCCATCACCGGCGCCACCGCCGTCAGCGCCACCGCGCCCGCGAACACTGCGCGCCCGCGGAACTCGCGGACCAGCGTCACCAACGACAACGCCAGCAAACCCGGCAGCAGCAGCGTGTTCGCGTCGAGTGTTGCCGGGATCGACCCCCCGCTCAGGCGGTAAGTCACCGACGCCAGCAGGTGGTAGGCGTTGGGGTAGAACACCGGCAGCGCGTCGCCGTACCAGTTCACGTGCCCCGTGCCGAACAGGCCGCCGTCGCCGGTGTCGGCGATGTAGCGGACGGCGTTGCCGTGGTACACCGCGTCGAAACCCTGCGGCAGCGCGCCGATGTGGCCCAGCCCGCGCAGCGTCGCGTAGAAGCCCACCGCCGCCCCGAACAGCAGGCACGCGCCCACCGCGAGGTGCCCGCGACGGTCCCACAGCCCGGGTTCCGGCTCGGGCGCCCAGCGGCGGACCGTCAGTTTCCGGACACCATAAGCGATCGCGGCGAACACGAGCGTCGAAAGGGCGTACGTCAGCGGGGTGAACGACCACCCGATCGCCGCCGTCCACGGGCCGGTCAGGCCGCCGATCGCGTAGCTCAGCAACGGTGCCAACCCGGCCAGGGCCCAGCCGCGCAGTCCCACGGCGAGGCCGGTCAGCAGGCCCGGGACGGCGATGACGGCAATGGCAACGCACACGGAGAGCACGCTGGAGACTAAGCCGCCGATGATCAGTGAGCGGTCCCGGGGGTTGGAGTCCGAACGCGACACTCCGTCGCGATACCCGAACGGGTTATATTGACCAGTGCGTTTCCCTGCTTGACTGACGCCGGGCGGAGCGATCTTCACGAGGGGGCCGGGTGGTCTACGCGGTCGTGGTGGCGTGGCTGGTCCTCGCCGCGATCGTGGTGCTGACCTGGGGACGCCTCGACACCGACCGCGGCTGGCGCGGCTTCGTCCTCGCCCTCACGCTCGGCCTTTCGCTGCTGCACCAGCTGCTGTTCGCCACCGTCACCGAAGACGCGCTCGTGTCGTTCCGCTACGCGCAGAACATCGCCGACGGGAACGGCCCGGTGTTCAACCCCGGTGAACGAGTCGAGGGCTACACGAACTTCCTCTGGCTGGTCCTGATCGCCCTCCCGCGGGCCGCGTTCGGCGCCGACGTCCGGACGGCCGCCGTCGTGTTCGGGGTCGTCGCCGCGCTCGGCTGCGTCCTGCTCTCCTGCTTCCTGGTCAACCGGATCGTCGCGGCGGCCGCCCCGGCCGGTGCCGAGCCGCGCCCGGCGATCGGCGTCGCCGCCGCGGTGCTCACCGCGAGCGCCGGCGGCCTCGCCGTCTACGGGCCGTCCGGCTCCGAGGTCGCGTTGTTCGTCCTGCTGCTGCTCGCCGTCTGCTACTCGCTCGTGGCGCGCCGGCCGGTGGTCGCCGGGGTGCTCGTCGCGTTCGCCGTGATGACCAGCCCGGAGGGCCTGGTGGCCGGCGTGCTCGCCGGCCTCTGGCTGGTCGGGGCCGCGCTGAAGAAGAAGCACAGCTGGTGGGCGCCGGTCGGGTACCTGCTGGGCGCGCTCGTGTTCCTGATCCCGCGGCTGGCCTGGCGCGCGACGTTCTACCAGCACTTCCTCCCGGCGCCGCTGGCCGCGAAGCTCGGCGGTCCGCTCGGCTCGCAGGTCGACGCCGGCTGGCCGTACCTGTCCGGGTTCGCCTTGGCGCACCAGGGTTTCCTGCTGCTCGGCCTGGTCGCCGCGGTCGCGCTGCTGCTGCGTCGCACCGACGCCGCCGAGGCCCGCACGCTGATCTGGCTGCTCTTCGCGATGGCGGTGGGGCTCGCGGCCGCCGCGGTGCTGATCGGCGGCGACCCCGGGCCGGCGTGGCGGGTGCTGGCCCCCGTGCCGCCGCTGATCGCCGTCGCGAGCGTCGCCACCTACGGCGTGCTGACCGTGGACGCCGAGGCGAAGCCGTCCCCGCGGCCGAGGGCGTGGGCCGCCGCGACGCGGCTGGTGCCGGTGACGGCCTGCGGGCTCGCCGGCATCGCCGTGCTCGTCTCGGTGTTCAGCCCCGACATGCTCGACCGCGTGCGCGACTGGCGCGCGCACGGCGACGAGCTCAGCGCGATCGGCGGCTGGCTCGGCCAGTACCTGCCGCCCGGGTCGGTCGTCAGCGCCGCCGCGCCCGGCGCGCTCGCCGCCAACGGTGGCCAGCTGCTCATCGTCGACGTCCTCGGCCGCACCGACGACCACATCGCCCGTGACGGCCGGCACGCCGACGGCGTCGCGACCGACTACGACTACGTCGTCAACGGCCGCCGCCCGACCGTCGCCGTGCCCGCCGACAGCGGCTACGCCGACCGCCAGCACTGCGTGATCGACCCGGTCTACGCGGGCAAGTACGAGGTCGCCACCTTCCGCCGCCTCGGCACGCCCTACTGGGTCTCGGTCTACCCGCGCGCGGAGCAGGCGAAGTCGGTGGTCACGGACCTGGACCGGAGCCCGGACTTCCGCTACGTACCCTGTCCTTCGTGAAGCTCGACGTCCCGAAAGCGCGCCTGGGTGCCGAAGCCCGGCTCGGGATCGGGGTCTTCGGGACGTCGCTCCTGCTCTTCGTGGTCCGGTTCCTGGTGCCGCGGCCGATCGCGATGTCGAACAACGGCGACGGCGGCCGCGTGCTCTGCGGCGCCGGGATCACCTGGAAGGGCTTGCCCGAGCCGTTCGTCCACCTCGCCTACACCGCCGCGCCGGGCGCGCCGCCGTGCCGGCCCACCTACCTGCTGACGCAGAGCTGGCTGGCCGAGGCGTCCGTCGGGCTCGCCCGGCTGGCCGGGTTCCCCACGACGCTGAGCCTGGTCGTGCTGGGCCTGCTGAGCAGCATCATCGCCGCGGCGGCCGTGACGGCGATCGTGCTGGGCCTGCCGTACCCCTTCCGCGTCCGGCTGGCTGCGGCGGCCGGGCTCCTGCTGGTCGTCGCCGACTCGGCGTTCTTCGGCTACTTCGCGGCGATCCTCGGCGAAGGCGCGGCCTTCCTCGGCCTGCTGCTGATCGCCGGCGGCCTGCTGCTGACCGCGCGCGAGGGCCGGTGGAGCTACGCGGGGATGGCGGTGACGTTCGCCGGCGGCGTCCTGGCGGTCAACGCCAAGGTCCAGACGCTGATCATCCTGCCGATCCTCGCGCTCGCGGTGCTGCTCGTCCGGCCGGGCGCGCTGCGCGGGGCGAAGCGGTGGGCGGCCGCGGCGCTGGTCATCGGGGCCCTCGGCGCCGTGACGCTGTTCGCGCAGCAGAGCGTCGAACCCGCCCGCGCGCCCGACGGCACGTACACCGCGTTCCCCGGCGACGACTCGCGCGAGATCAACATGGTCAACTCGGTCTTCCTGAACATCGTCGACGGCCGGCACGACACCCAGGCCGACCTCGCCGCGCTCGGCCTGCCGCCGTCGTTCGCCCAGTACGCGGGCAACGGCTGGTGGCACCCGCACCCGGTGACGCTGGACCCGCTCTACCCCGGCTACCGCGACAAGATGACCCGCGAGAACGTCCTGGGCTTCTTCGCGAGCCACCCCGGCCGGACGCTCGAAGTGCTGGACCGCGCCGCGACCGACCAGCTGACCGCCCGCCCGGACTACCTCGGCAGCTTCGACCAGGAGGCCGGCTTCGCGCCGCACGCGCAGGAGTACCGGGTGCCGGTCGTGTCGTGGCTGACCCGCCTGATCAGCCCGCTCGGCTTGTTCGCGCTGGTGCCGATCTGGCTGTTCGTGCTGGTCAGGGCGTGGGTCCAGCGCCGCGGTCCGCTGGGTGTCGTGCTGGCGTTCCTGCTCGCCGTCTCGCTGACGCAGTTCGGCACCGCGGCCCTCGGCGACGGCATCGAGGGCGTGAAGCACCAGTCCGTCGCGCTGTTCACGCTCCTGCTCGCGCTCGTCCTGGCGGCGCTGCCTCAGTCGCGGTCGAGCGAACCGCGGTGGGGGAGGAACTCCTCGGTCGGCGGGCCGTCGTCGGCCGACGGAACCGGCCTCGGCGCCGGCTTCGGCCAGAACGGCGGCACCTCGAGCAGCACGAACACGAGCAGCCCGGCCAAGCCGACCAGGAAGATCGTCGACGACGACGCCAGCTTGTAGTTCACGGCGAGGTAGAGGAAGAACACCACGCCGACCCAGATGCGCCGGGCTTCGCCGCGGTGCTCGTCGAGCACGACCGCGACCAGCCCGAGGACCAGCGGCGCCATCATCACGAAGACGCGCTGGGTGTCCGTGGCGACCAGCCGCCCGGCGAGGCAGCACAGGCCCAGCCAGACGCTGGACACCAGCAGCAGGCTCTTGGTGCCGCTGCGCCGGTATTCGCGGTAGAGGCCGTAGGCGAAGATCAGCCAGAAGAAGCTGAACGTGCTGTACAGCGCGGCCTGGTCCACGCCCTTGTTCGACGACAGGGCGAACCGGATGTTGCCCAGCAGGCCGCTGTTGGCCTGTCCGGCGCCGAACCCGTAGTCGCCGCCGATCAGCGCCTGGGCCCACAGCCGGAACGCGAAGTAAAGCCCGCCCGCCACGACCACGGCGACCAGCCCGCCGATGACCTGCTTGTCCCGCAGCGACCGCGACCGCGTCCACGCCGCCAGCGGGTACAGCGGCGCGAGCAGCAGCGTCGTCTCCTTGTTGATCGCGCCGACGACGATCACCGCGGCGAACCAGATCAGCCGCCGGTCGAACAGCAGCCACAGCGCGAGCAGGTAGAGCAGGTTGTTCAGCGGGTCGACCAGGTACGGGTTGCTGAACGCGTACGGCGCGTACCAGAACGTGCAGGCCAGCGCGACCGCGGCGAGCGCCGAGGTGTACAGCCGCAGGTTCAGGCGGACCCAGAGGAACTCGAAGAAGACGATCGCCGCGGCCAGGGTCAGCACGAACGTGAACCCCAGCCACACCGAGTCCAGCGAGATACCGGTGAACCGGTTGACGGTGTGGACGAGCCACGGGCTGAGCATCCGCAGCGCGAACGGGTTGTCGACCCGGGCGCCGGTCTGCACCGACATCGCGTAGTACTCGACGGCGTCGCCCCACGCCTTCTCGTGCGCGTTCGGCTGCACGGGGGCGTAGGAGATGAGGTTGAGCAGGGTCACCGTGGCCAGGCCCAGGTACACCGCGACTCGGTGGCCGGCTCGTCGTACGGGCGATTCGATCACTGTCCCCACGCCGAAAGCCTAGTGGTCGTTCATTCGGCGTGAGCTTCGCCCGGTTTGTGGCCTTCACCGCTTGAACGGTCGCCAAGAACCTACGGTCCCGTAACCTGGCGCGATGGCTGACCTCGTGTACCCGCCCGTGATCGCGGCGGCCCGGACGATGTTCCGGGTACTGGACAACCGCATCACGATCGAGGGCGCGGAGCACATCCCGCGCCACGGCGGTGCGGTCATCGCCTGCAACCACGTGAGCTACCTGGACTTCATCTTCTGCGGCCTCGGCGCGCGCCCGGCCAAGCGGCTGACGCGGTTCATGGCGAAGAAGGAGATCTTCGACAACCGGATCGCCGGGCCGCTGATGCGCGGGATGCACCACATCTCCGTCGACCGCTCGGCCGGCCTGGCCTCCTACCGCGAGGCGCTCGGGAAGCTGCAGGCCGGCGAGGTCGTCGGCGTCTTCCCGGAGGCGACGATCAGCCGGTCGTTCACCGTCAAGGAGATCAAGTCGGGCGCGGTCCGGATGGCCGCGGCGGCGAACGTCCCGGTCGTGCCGATGGCCCTGTGGGGCACGCAGCGGCTGTGGACGAAGGGCCGGCCCAAGGACCTGACCCGCCGGCACGTGCCGATCTCGATCCTCATCGGCGAGCCGATGCACCCGGCCAAGGGCGACGACTGGGACGTCGTGACGAAGGAGCTGCGCACCCGGATGAGCGCGCTGCTCGACCGGGCCCAGGCCGCCTACCCGGTCCAGCCCGCCTCCGACGAGGAGCGCTGGTGGCTGCCCGCCCACCTGGGCGGGACCGCGCCGACCCCGGCCGAGGCGGCCGAGCTCGACCGGCGCTAGAACAAATCGGCTAGAACCAGCGCTCGAGGACCTGCGCGACGCCGTCCTCGCCGGCCGGGCCGGTGATCTCGTCGGCCACCGACTGCGCCCGCGGGTGCCCGTTCTCCATCGCGACGCCGTGGCCGGCCCAGCGCAGCATCTCGACGTCGTTGGGCATGTCGCCGAAGGCGATCACCCCTTCCTGCGCGACGCCCAGCCGCTCGGCGACGTCGGCCAGGCCGGTCGCCTTCGTGATGCCGTGCGCGGACAGCTCCACCAGCCCACCCGACGACGAATAGGTGACGTCGACCTCGCGGTCGAACAGCGCGTTCACCGCGTCCGCCATCTCCTCCGACGACATCCCGATGTGGCTGACCAGCAGCTTGATCGCCGGGTGGCCGAGCACCTCGGCGCGCGGCGCCGTGCGGCCTTCGCCGTCGCCCCACGGGTTGTGGTACTTCGGCTCGATCACGAAGCTGCGCATCTCGTGGTCGGCGTCGGTGCTGACGCGCTCGGCGGCCAGCCGGCAGCCGGGGACGGCCTTGTCGAGCGCGTGCCCGATGTCGTGGAGCAGCTCGGGCTGCAGCAGCCCGTGCACCGCGACGACCTCCTCGCGGCCGCAGTCGTACAGGACGGCGCCGTTCGCGCACACGGCGTACCCGGTCAGGCCGAGGGGCTTGGCCACGGGCGCGATCCACCGCGGCGGCCGACCGCTGGCCAGCACGAACGGGACGCCCGCCTCGATCGCCCGGCGGACGGTCGCGATGGTGCGGGCGCTGAGCGATTCGGCGGGGCCGAGCAGGGTGCCGTCGACATCGGACGCGATCAACTGGGGTCTCTCCACCCCGCCATTGTCCCTGACACGTTCGGGTGCCCTCCTCCCCATCCGAGCGATTGTCGGTGGTTACCGATAGCGTCCCGAAGTGTGCGAGTAGGCATCGTCATTCTCCCTGAAGATCGTTGGTGGGCCGCGGAGCCGAAGTGGCGCGCGGCCGAGGAATACGGCTTCGACCACGCGTGGACGTACGACCACCTGGGCTGGCGCAACCTGGTCGACGGCCCGTGGTTCTCCGCGGTCCCGACCCTGACCGCCGCGGCGATGGTGACGTCCCGGATCCGGCTGGGCACGTTCGTGGCGTCGCCGGTCGCCCGGCACCCGGTGCCGTTCATGCGCGAGCTGACCACCCTGGACGACGTCTCCGACGGCCGGTTCGTCCTCGGCGTCGGCGCGGGCGTCGACCACCAGCACTACGACGGCGCGGTGCTCGGCGCCCCCGAGCTGACGGCCAAGCAGCGCGCGGACCGGTTCACCGAGTTCGTCGAGGCGCTCGACGGCCTGCTGATGACCGACAAGTTCGACTTCGAGGGCGAGTACTACCGCGCCCGCGGCGCCCGCAACCTGCCGGGCACGGTCCAGCGCCCGCGGCTGCCGTTCGTGGTCGCGGCGAACGGCCCCCGCACGATGACGCTGGCCGCGCGCTTCGGCGCGGGCTGGGTCACGACGGGCCGGGGCGGCAAGACCGAGGACGAGTGGTGGGCCGGCATCAAGCAGCTCACGGACGTCTTCGACGAGCGCCTGGACGCGGTCGGCCGCGAGCGGGCGAGCATCCAGCGCCACCTGAGCCTGGACGCATCGCCGGTGTTCTCGCTGAGCAGCGTGGAGGCGTTCCGCGACGCCGCGGGCCGCGCGGGCGAGCTGGGCTTCACCGACGTCATCGCGCACTGGCCGCGGTCGTCGTCGCCCTACGAAGGCCGCGAAGCGGTGCTGGAGCAGGTGGCGAGCGACGTCCTGCCGGAACTGCACGCTGGTCCGAACGGGTGACATCCGGCTAGCCGGGAAACCGATTGCCGTCCCTCAGGCGTCCATCACTGCAGACGCCAGAGATCACCCCGGGGGTGGTTGGGGGACGGAGGGCCCTCGTGGCCGCGGCACGGGGCGCCGCGGCCACGAGGGCTTCGCTATTTCTTGAATCGGCTACAGCACGATCTGGTAGATCACCGCGCCCGGGTTCCGGTACACCTCGCGCACGAAGTCGTGCCCGTCGAGGTGCCGCAGGCCCGGCGCGATCGGCGTGTCACGGCGGATCGTCCCGCTGCCGACCAGCACGTAGTGGATGTTGAGCCGCTGCGTGGCCGCGCGGACCTGCGGGTCGCTGTCGTAGTCGCCGAAGTGCATCGCCAGGTAGAGCGCGTCCGGGGGCGCGACGCCCGCGTCGTAGTGGCCGGCCACCGGGTGGACGCCGGTCAGCGCGTACATCCAGGCCGTGCCGTCCATCCGGTCGTTGAGCACCTTCTGGTCCGCCGGGATCCCCAGCGTGCCGAGGTGCTCCATCGCGTCGATCTCGTCCTGGCTGACCGGCGGGACGGTCTCGCCGGGCAGGCCGTTGTAGTACAGCAGCGACACCGTCTTGGCGTTGGCCGCGCGGTAGAACCCGCCGGTCAGCACGCCCATCGCGACGACCAGCAGCACCGCCGTCGCCAGCCCGACCCGGCCGGTCAGCCACGGCCGGGCGCGCACCCAGGCGCGTCCGCTCGCCAGCTTCGCCACCCAGCGCTGGGCCTCGCTCATGCCGTGTGCGGCGAGCAGGCACATCGGGATCGCGGCCAGCGCCATCAGCCGGAACCGGTCGTTCCACCAGGGTCGCGACAGCGTGATCACCCAGTCTTCGCCGCCGAAGCACGCGACGACGACGAACAGCGCGGACAGCCCGAGCGCCGAGAGCACCACCCAGCGCATCCGCCGCAGCGCGAGCAGCGTCAGCACGCCGACCGCGAGGAAGACCGTCAGCCAGAGCTGCGGGACCGGCAGCACCTGCTTGAACGTCGCCAGCATCGCCAGCGCCTTCCACACCGGCATGTGCGAGCCCCAGGCGTGGTACGGGTACGACCCGGACGTGAAGGTGATCGCGCCGAGGATCATCGGCGCGGACAGCACGCCCGCGGCGGCCATCACCGGCACCATCCGCAGGACGTCGCCGCCGACCACCCGCCAGGCCGGGCGCCCCTCGGGCACGCCGTCGAGGCGCTTGCCGCGCAGCGCCCGGTACCAGCGCTGCACGACCAGCGGGAACGCGAACAGCAGCGCCCCGAACAGCGCGCTCGAGTGCGCGGCGAGCAGGCCGGTCGCGCTCAGCGCCAGCACCGCGCCGGTGTCGACGCCCGGCCGCACGACGAACCGCTGCAGCGCGACCACCGCCAGCGGCGTCAGCACGATCCCGAGCGCGAACGGCAGCAGCCCGCTCGACACCGACTCGTACGCCCCCGTCGTCGCGCCGCCCGCGACCAGCGCCACGCTGGCGCCGAACACCGCGCGGCCGCCGAGCTGGCGCACCAGCGCGACCATGGCCAGCGCGAACAGCCCGGCGATCGGCATCGTGACGGCGTTGAGCGTGACCGGGACCGACGTCCCCGACAGCTGGTAGACCAGGGCCCCGACCAGGTGATAGGCGTTCGGGTAGAACGAGCCGTCCGGGTACCAGTTGATGGTGCCCATGCCGGTCAGGGAGCCGTCGCCGGTGTCGGCGATGTAGCGGATGCCGTTCGCGTGGAAGACGGTGTCCCAGCGCTGGAACACCGCGGTCGTCCCGCCGCGGCCGGTGATCACGACGGCGATCGACACGGCGGTGGCGACCGCCACGCAGGCCGCGACGGCCAGGTGCGCCCGGCGCGTCCACGGCTCCGGCGGCTCCTCGGCGCCCGGCGTCATCCAGCCGCGCGCGATCGAGAGCCGGCGCAGGCCGTGGAGCACGCCGGCGAGCAGCAGGGTGCAGGCGGCGACGCTCAGCGGGCCGTACGGCACGTGCGCGATCGCCAGCCACGGGCCGGCCAGGCCGGTGATGGCGTAGCTGAGCAGCGGCGCGAGCCCGGCCAGAGCCCAGCCGCGGACGCCGGCGGCCCAGCCCACGACGCCGCCGGGCACCGCCAGGACGGCCACATAAGTGGCCACGGCGGCGAAGTAGCTCCAGAAGTCCTCGGGTGCAGGCACTGCTTTCCAGGTGTGTCGTAGGCCGAAATGTGATAGTCGGGTGCGAGCCGGGTCAGCGACCCCCGTACCCTCGACGCCCGTGAGCGCGCACACGAACCCCGCACAGATTACTGAAGACGATTTCGCAGGTTACGACCTCGTCGTCGTCGGGTCCGGTTTCTTCGGCCTGACCGTCGCCGAACGGGCCGCGGCCGAGCTGGGCAAGAAGGTCCTCATCCTCGAGCGGCGCAGCCACCTCGGCGGCAACGCGTACTCGGAGGCGGACCCGGAGACCGGGATCGAGGTGCACAAGTACGGCGCGCACCTGTTCCACACCTCGAACAAGCGCGTCTGGGAGTACGTGAACCGGTTCACCGAGTTCACGAACTACCAGCACCGCGTGTTCGCGCGGGTCAAGGACCAGGTCTACTCGTTCCCGATGAACCTGGGCCTGATCAACCAGTTCTTCGGCAAGTCGCACACCCCGGACGAGGCCCGCGAGCTGATCGCCAAGCAGTCCTCCGAGTTCGAGACCGCCAACGCGCAGAACCTCGAGGAGAAGGCGATCTCGCTGGTCGGCCGGCCCCTCTACGAGGCGTTCATCCGCGGGTACACCGCGAAGCAGTGGGAGAACGACCCCAAGAACCTCGGCGAGAACATCATCACGCGCCTTCCGGTCCGCTACAACTTCGACAACCGGTACTTCAACGACACCTACGAGGGCCTGCCCGTCAACGGGTACACCGCGTGGCTCGAGAAGATGGCCGAGCACGAGAACATCGAGATCCGGCTGAACGTCGACTACTTCGACGTGCGCGAGCACATCCCGGCGGGCACCCCGACCGTCTACACCGGGCCGCTGGACCGCTACTTCGGCTACTCGGCGGGCCGGTTCACCTGGCGCACCGTCGACTTCGAGTCCGAGGTCGCGCCGACCGGTGACTTCCAGGGCACCTCGGTCGTCAACTACAACGACCAGGAAGTCCCCTACACCCGCATCATCGAGTTCCGGCACTTCCACCCGGAGCGGGACTACCCCAAGGACAAGACGGTCATCTTCCGCGAGTACTCCCGCTTCGCGGGCGAGGAAGACGAGCCGTACTACCCGATCAACACGCCGGACAACCGCGAGAAGCTCGAGGCCTACCGCGAGCTGGCCAAGACCGAGGCGCGCGAGAAGAACGTGCTGTTCGGCGGCCGGCTGGGCACGTACAAGTACCTCGACATGCACATGGCCATCGGCTCGGCGCTCTCGGCGTTCGACAACAAGATCGCCCCGCACCTGACCGACGGCGCGCCGCTCGACGGGTCCCTCGATGCTTGAGAAGGGGCAGCCCACCGGAGAGGTGGCGGTCCTGGCGAAGGCGCAGGGCTTTCTGAAGAGTGAAGCTTCGGTGAAGGCTGCGCGCGGCATGTCGCACTTCGGTGAGCACGCGCTCGGCTGGTTCGGCCTGGGCTTGCTCGGTGCCGTCGTCGACAAGAAGCGCCGCAAGGACTGGCTGGTCGCGTCGGCCGGTGTCGTGGGTGCGCACGCCGCGTCCATCGCGGTGAAACGCGTGGTCAGGCGGCCGCGACCGGACCACCCGAGCGTCGAGGTTCTGGTCGGCACGCCGAGCAAGCTGAGCTTCCCGTCGTCGCACGCGACGTCCACGACGGCGGCGGCGGTGCTCTACTCCGGATTGACCGGGCGTAACCTGGTGCCCGCCCTGGTACCGCCGATGCTGGCCTCGAGGCTCGTGCTCGGCGTTCACTATCCGACAGACGTCCTGGCCGGTGCAGCTCTCGGGGGGCTCGTCGGTGGTCTGATACGACGGAAGCTGAAGAAGAACCCATGAGCGAAACGACCGAGCAGCGCAACAGCGACGAAGCGGCCGTGACTCCTGAGGCACCGGAGACTGAAGTGTCTTCGGAGACCTCGACGGCGACTGCCGCCCCCGGGCCGTTGGGCCTGGTCGGCGGCGTCATCAAGACGGCCCGGCCCCGGCAGTGGGTGAAGAACGTCCTGGTCTTCGCGGCCCCGTTCTTCGCGTTCTCGAAGTCGACCGACCGCACCGGTCTCCTGATCGACGCGGTCATCGCCTTCGTGGCCTTTTCGCTGACAGCGAGCTCGGTCTACCTGATCAACGACGCCATCGACGTCGAGGCCGACCGGGCCCACCCGACCAAGCGCAACCGGCCGATCGCGGCCGGGATCGTGCCGGTCCCCGTCGCGTACGGGGCCGCGGTCGTGTTCTTCCTGGCCGGCCTCGGCGTGTCGTTCGCGGCGAGCTGGCAGCTCGCCGTCGTGCTGGGTGTGTACGAGGCCGTCCAGCTCGGCTACTGCTTCGGCCTGAAGCACCAGCCGGTGGTCGACCTGGCCATCGTCGGCTCGGGCTTCCTGATGCGTTCGATCGCCGGCGGTGTCGCGGGCGGCATCGCGCTTTCGCAGTGGTTCCTGCTGGTCACGGCGTTCGGTTCGCTGTTCATGGTCGCCGGCAAGCGCTACGCGGAGATCATGCTCTTCGAGCGCACCGGCGCGAAGATCCGCTCGTCGCTGAAGAAGTATTCGGCCAGCTACCTGCGGTTCGTCTGGGCGACGTCGGCGGCGATCCTGATCATGTCGTACTGCCTGTGGGCGTTCGAGATCCGCCAGACCGAGCACAACTCGGTGTGGGCGCTCATCTCGATGGTCCCGTTCCTGGTGGCGGTCCTGCGCTACGCGGTCGACGTCGACGGCGGCATCGCGGGCGAGCCCGAGGAGATCGCGCTCAAGGACCGCATCCTGCAGGTGCTGGGCGCGAGCTGGGTGATCACGCTGTTCCTGGCGTTCTACCTGTGACGTCTCATGGCGGATCGACAGGTGGGTTTCAGCTTCCGCACAGCTGAGGGGCGCACCCTGAAGTGGTGGGGGCGGGCACTGCGCCCGTCCCCGTGACCACAGGAGCGACGATGAACGACCAGCCGCGCGAAGTCCCGGAGGGGACGGAAGACCCGACCGTCGAGCAGCCCACGGCGCCGGCCGCGGCCGACCAGCCGACCACGCGGCAGCCGGTACCGCCGGCGCAGGGCGAGGCTGCCGGGCCGGGCCAGGAGCCCGCGACCCAGGCGGTTCCCACCGCCGCGCAGCCTCCGGCCGAAACGACTGCCCTGCCGAACGCGGCGCAGGGCCACGCCGGGACCGCCGCCTTGCCGAATGCCGCGCAGGGCGAGCCCGCTGCCGGGACCACCGCCCTGCCGAATGCCGCGCAGGGCCAGCCCGCTGCGCAACCCCCCACCGGCACCACCTCCTTGCCGAACGCGGCGCAAGCGGCCGACCAGACCGCCGCCCACGGCCAGCAGCCACCACCAGCGCCACCCACTCCACAGCTCTCCCAGCTCGGCCCCGGCCAGGCCTACGGCGCCTGGGGCCCGCCCGCCGCGGCCGCCCCGCGGCAGCCCGGCGGCTTCCGGCGGTTCGTGGGGCACCGCGCCACCCAGCTCGTCGGCGTCGGACTCCTCGGCCTGCTGATCGGCGGGGGCATCGTCGGCGGCATCGCCGCCGCCACCTCCCACGGCGGCGGCCCCCGCGACGGCCATCCCGGCATCCACCGGCAGCACAACGGCGGCAACCAGGGTCCCGACGGCCGCGGCTTCCCCGGCCGCGGTGGCGGGAACACCGGCAACTCGGGCAACTCCGGCGACGGGAACGGCATCTGACCGCTGTGGGCTGAGCCACCCGTACCCCGCTCAGATCACAGAAGCGTCACGGGCGGGGTACGGTGTCCCGGATGCGAAGCGCCTCCGCAGAACTCCCCGAGGCCGCCGGTGCGCTACCGGCGGCCGTCCCCGTTGCCCGCTCGTGGGCCCTCCCGGCTGGTGCCGCGGCGGCCTCCGCGCTGATGTTCGCACTGGTCAGCAGCCATCTCATCGATGACACGTACATCACGCTGTCCTACGCGAAGAACCTCGCCTTCCACGCCCACTGGGGCCTGATCGAGCAGGGGACGGCGAACACCGCGACGTCCCCGCTGAACGTCCTGGCCCTGGCCGCGGTCACGTTCGTCGTCCGCGACGCCGTGCTCGCCGCCGGGATCGTGTTCGTCGCCGCCCAGGTGCTGCTCGTCCTCGGCCTGCGCCGGCTCGGCGAGCGCACCGGGCTGCCGGCGGCGTTCGCGCCCGTGACGTTCGCGTTGCTGCTGCTCAACCCGCTCTTGCTGTCGTCGGTCGGGCTGGAGGTCGCGCTCGGCGCCACCGGCGTCGTCTGGACGCTGGTCTACGCCGGCGAGCGCAAGGCGGGCCGGCTCGGCGTCGTGATCGGGCTGCTCGCCCTCGTCCGGATCGACCTGCTGCTGATCGCAGCGGTGCTGTTCGCGGCCCGCCGCGAGTTCTGGACGGGCATCTGGCGCACGGTCTTCGCGACCCTCGCCGTGACGCTGCCGTGGTTCGCCTTCAGCTGGGTCGTGCTCGGCTCGGCCGTGCCGGACACGCTGGTCATCAAGATCAGCCAGCAGTCGTGGGGCCCGTTCAGCTTCACCAACGGCCCGCTCCTGTACTGGCGCAACTTCCCGGCCGAGGCGGCGCTGTCGTTCCTGCCGCTGCCGCTCGCGGGCCTGGCCGGCGTCGTCTGGATCGTCCAGTACCGCCGCGGCTCCGAAGCGGCCCGCCGCCTGACGCCGTTCGCGGCGCTGGCCGTCGCGGGCGCCCTGCACTACCTGGCCTACAGCCGCCTCGGCGTCCCGCCGTACCACTGGTACTACGCGCCGAGCATCATCGGCGCGACGATCTTCCTGGCGGCGTGCGCGAGCGCGGTCCCGGAACGCGTCCGCCGCGGAACGTGGACGGCGGCGGGCGTGGTCCTCGTGGCGAGCCTCGCGGCGTACGCGCTACCCGGTCTGCCCCGCCAGTTCGCGCCGATCACGAGCAACCACGCGTCGACGACGGAGTACCGCGAAATCGGCCAGCAGCTGGCCTCGATCGCCCACGGCCGCAAGGTGGAGACGGCGGGCGAGATCGGCGCGCTGGCGTACGCGTGCGACTGCGAGCTGGTGGACGAGTTCTCCGACCGCGGTGCCGTCGACCCGGCGATCAGCGAGACGAAGCGCCGCAGCGGCGACGTCGGCCGCGCGCTGCTGGAGGCCAACTTCCACAACTTCGACCACAGCGTCGCCCCGATCAGCCCGGACCTGGTCCTGGCCACGACCCGGCGCACCCCACCCGCGACGGCGCTGGCGAGCTGGCGGATCGACTCCCCGTGGATGGGCACCCAGAACCTCTACCTGATGCCCGCTCACGCGGCGGGCAGCTGATCGCGGCCGCGGAACAGCCGGGTCATCGTCCCCTCCCGGGCCAGCAGCACCTGCGTGACCACCTGGAGCAGCACGAAGCTCCCGATCGACAACGCCGTGTCGAGGCCCGGCACGGCGTCGACCGGGAGCGTGTACGCCATCGCGATGCTGCCCGCGCTGTGCAGCAGCCCGCCGACGCCCCACACGACCGTCAGCACCCGCCAGACGCGGCGGAACGACGGCGTGTCCGCCCAGCGCGCCTCCAGTGCCGCGGCCCGGCCGGGCACCAGGGCGAGCGTCGCCTGGTACGTCGTCGGGCGGCGGCCGATCCGGAGGCTCGCCAGCATCCACACGCCGATCAGCACGCTGAACCACGCGCCGCGGACCAGTTGCAGCCGCGCGTCGCCGGTCAGCAGCGTCGTCGCCAGGCTCACCGCGCCGATCAGCAGCACGAAGACGCCCATGCCGTCGACCCGGCGGTGCCGCGCGGCGAGGTAGAGCACCCGCAGCGCCGGCGGGAGGCCGCTCAGCGTCAGCGCCCAGACGGGCGCCACGTCGAACGCGCGCAGCAGGTAGTAGCCGCCGACCGGGGCGGCGAGGTCGCAGAGCAGCGTGCCGAGCATGTCCCCGAGCATCGCGGACGAGGTCGGCCGGCGGCATCGTCGAGCCGGTTCGTCACGCATCCACCGTCCGGTTGATGCCCAGCCGCTGCCGCGTGAGCTTCAGGCCGAGGACCACGGTGACCACGGTCAGCACGGTGTCGAGGACCGGCACGACGTCGACCGGCAGCGTGAACGCCATCACGACGACGGCGGACCCCAGCAGGAGGCAGCCGACGCCCCACCACAGCGTGGCCGCACGCCAGCGGTCGCGGAACGGCCCGGAAAGGCTCCACACCCGCTCGAGGTGCTCGGCGCGGGCGGGCTGCAGGGTGCGGGCCGCCCGGAACAGGAGCGGCCGCCGCCCGACGACCAGGCTGGCCAGCATGACCGCGCCGAGCGGCAGCGTTACCCACGCGCTGCGGACGAGCAGCAGCCGGGCGTCGCCGGAGAACACCGCCACCGCGGCGTTGACCAGCAGCACGGCCAGCACGAACGCGCTGATCGGGTCGATCCGCCGGTGCCGCGCCAGGACGTACCCGGTCCGCAGTACCGGCGGGACCGCGCCGACCAGTAGCGCCCACAGCGCGTCGACCTCGAAGGAGCGCAGGACGTAGTACAGGGCCATCGGGAGGGCGACGTCGCGGAGCAGCACCATCAGCCCACCGCGGTCGCTCGTCGTGTTCACCATGGTGACAGTCTGTTTCGACTGCCGGGTGCGCACATCGGCGCGCGGGCCTGGCCCGGATGGAAGTCCGGGTCAACCCACGGGTGGATGTGCCTCAGATGGGGAGCTTGCGGAAGATCGGCCGCGGGACGTGCCGCAGGGCCGACATCACCAGCCGGAACTGCGCCGGCGCCCACACCAGGTCCTTGCCCGCGCGTGCGGCCGCGACGGCGGTGTCCGCGACCTGCTCGGCCGTCTGCGCCAGGGGAGCGTCCTTCAGGCCCTCGGTCATCTTCGTCTTGACGTGGCCCGGGCGGACGACCGTCACCTGCACGCCGTGCGGGGCGAGCGCCTCGCCGAGGCCCAGGTAGAAGCCGTCGAAACCGGCCTTCGTCGAGCCGTACACGAAGTTGGAGCGGCGGACGCGCTCGCCGGCCACCGACGACAGCGCGATCACCGTGCCGTGGCCCTGGGCCTTGAGCTTCTCCGACAGCGCGACGCCGACCGACACCGCGGCGGTGTAGTTCACCGTGGCCAGCTCGACAGCCTTCGCGTGGTCCTGCCAGACCTCTTCGGGGTCGCCGAGCAGGCCGAACGCGACGACCGCCACGTCGATGTCGCCGCCCTCGAACGCCTTGGCCAGCACCGCGGGGTGCGACGCCGTGTCCTTGGCGTCGAAGTCCACAGTGGACACTTCGGCGCCGCGGTCCTTCAGGCGCTGCGCGGCCGCGTCGAGCCGGGGCGACGGCCGGGCCGCGAGCACGACCCGCAGCGGCTTCTCGGCCAGGTACTTCTCGGCGATCGCCAGCGCGATGTCGGACGTGCCGCCGAGCAGGAGCAGGGACTGGGGGTTGCCCACCGCGTCGATCACAGTTCGAGCCTCCGGCTCATGTCAGAGGCGAAAACGCCTTCGGGGTCAACGGAAGCGCGGATCTTGCGCCACTCTTCGAGCCGCGGGTACATCTTGGCGAACGTCTCCGCGGAGGTCCGGGAGTCCTTCGCCGTGTACAGCCGGCCGCCCGCGGCCAGCACGGCGTCGTCGAGCTCCAGGCAGAACCGGCTCAGGCCGTCCTTGATCGGGAAGTCGACGCTGAGCATCCAGCCCGGCGACGGCCACGACATGGGCGCCGGGTTGGCGTCGCCCATGCGCTTGAACACGTTGAGGAACGAGTAGTGGCCCGACGTCGCGATCCGCCGGCAGATGGCCTTGAGCTGGTCCTCCGCGCCGAACGGCACCGAGAACTGGTACTGCAGGAAACCCTTGGAACCGTAGGCGCGGTTCCACTCGCTCAGCATGTCCAGCGGGTGGTAGAACTGCGTCAGGTTCTGGATCTTGCCGCGCGCGCCCTTCTTGGGCACGGTCTTCTGCCACAGCTCGTTGATCAGCCCGAACGTGAGCTTGTTGCCCAGGCCGTTCGGGAAGACGTCCGGCAGGGTCGCCAGCTGCGGCGCGTCGAACTTCAGCGGCTCGGAACGCAGCTTCGGCGGCAGCTCGTCCAGCTTCGCGAGCGAACCGCGCGAGAACGTCGCCCGGCCGAGCCGGTGGTCCGAGGAGATCAGGTCCGGCACCGACATCGAGTAGTCGTACGTCAGGTCGGAGCCGTCGGTGAACAGGCCGAGCGTCTCGTCGAGGCTGGCCGTGCGGTCGGCGTCGACGATGAAGTACGCGGTCTCGGTCTTCTTCATCCGGACCGTCGCGCGGACGATGATCCCGGTCAGCCCGATGCCGGCGACGGTCGCCCAGAACAGCTCCGACTCGGGGCCCTCCGGGGTGAGCGTGCGCACCTGGCCGTCGGCGGTCAGCAGGTCCATCGACACGACGTGGTTGCCGAAGCTGCCCGCGCTGTGGTGGTTCTTGCCGTGGATGTCGTTGGCGATCGCGCCGCCGATCGTCACCTGGCGGGTGCCCGGCAGCACCGGGACCCACAGGCCGTACGGCAGCGCCTCGCGCATCAGCTTGTCCAGGCTGACGCCGGCGTCGAGGTCCACGAGACCCGAGTCCGGGTCGATCGAGTGGATCCGGTCGAGGGCGGTCATGTCGATGACCAGGCCGCCGGCGTTCTGCGCCGGGTCGCCGTAGGACCGGCCGAGGCCACGCGCGATGACGCCGCGTCCGCCGGCCTGGCGCACGGCCCGGGCGATGGTCTCGACGTCCGGCGTGGTCAGGACGTCGGCGACGGTCGGCGCGGTGCGTCCCCAGCCGGAAAGCGTGCGACGCTGTGTCTCGGGGGAGTGGGTCACCCGACCAGGGTAGCCACGCCGAACTACGCCCGGAACGTGACCCTGAAGTGCTCGTCTCTACACTTTGCGCATCAAGGCACAAGCGCCCGCGCGGGTGACCATGACTCAGGCAACGAGGTAATGCAGTGGTGGCGACCGATCCGCAAGCCGACATCGCAGCTGCTCAGCCGTCCAACATCGGACTGCTCGGGCAGCTCATTCGCTTCGCCCTGATCGGCGGCTTCTGCGCCCTGGTCGACCTGGGCACGTACACCCTGCTGACCCAGGTGGCCGGGATGGCCACCTCACCGTGGGTCGACATCGCCCGCGCTATCTCTTTCATCGTGGGCACGACCACGGCGTTCTTCCTGAACCGGAAGTTCACCTTCTCGGGTGGGCGCCGCGACGGCAAGGCGCAGATCGGCTCGTTCGTCCTGCTCTACACCGTGACGTTCTTCGTCGCGGTCGGGGTGAACCAGCTCATGCTGCACGTGCTGCCGGAGTCCGCCTGGCAGCACACCCTGTGCTGGGCCGTGTCGCAGGCCACCGCCACGGTGATCAACTTCGTGATGCTCAAGTGGGTCGTGTTCCGCGAGCCGTCGACCGAGGAGAACTGAGGAACTCAATGCCCGGTAAAACAGCCACCCCGGCGCCGGCCACCGAAGCCGGCGCGGCCGCCGAGACGCGGTTCACCGAGCACACTCCGCAGGGTCGCCTGACGGCGCAGCGCGGGCTCTACGCCGGCCCGGCGCCGATCGTCAGCAAGGACCTCTACGCCGAGCTCGAGTGGGGTTCGGCCGTGCGCGAACGTGCGGTCATCACCCTCGAGCCGGCCTCCAAGGTGTCCGGCAACACGTACTTCGGGCGTTTCCCGGCCAGCTACTGGCAGCGCTGGACGACCGTCACCGAGGTCTCCGTCGAGCTCGTCGTCACCGGCACCGGCCTGCTGTCGATGGGTGCTTCCGACGTCGAGGGCGAGCCGCGCGTGGTCGCTGCCGAGCAGGTCGCCGACGCCAAGCAGGCGAAGGTGTCGCTGACCGCCAAGCTCGACAAGTTCTACGACGGCGGCGCGCTCTGGCTGGACCTGGAGACCGAGGGCGGCCAGACCCTGCGCGTCGAGCAGGTCCGCTGGACGGTCGAGGCCCCGGAGAAGATCCGCCCGACCGCGGTGACCATCTGCACGATGAACCGCGCCGACGACTGCCTGAAAAACCTCCAGGCCCTCGCCGCCGACGTCTCCTCGCTGGAGACCCTGGACGCGATCTACGTCGCCGACCAGGGCACCGACCTGGTCGAGTCCCGCGACGGCTTCGAGCAGGTCGCCAAGGACCTCGCCGACAAGCTGCACTACATCAAGCAGCCCAACCTCGGCGGCGCCGGCGGCTTCACCCGCGGCCTGTTCGAGGTGGCCGGGCACACCGCGACCGAGCACGCGAACGTGCTGTTCATGGACGACGACGTGCTGCTCGAGCCGGACCTGGTGATCCGGATGACGGCGTTCTCCAACCGCGCCGCCAACCCGATCATCGTCGGCGGCCAGATGCTCAACCTGTTCCACCCCAACCAGCTGCACGTCGGCGCCGAGTACGCCCGGCTCAACACCCTCGAGCCCGGCCAGCCGGTCGAGCACTCCCTCTCCACCGCCGACCTGCTCGGCGTCGACGAGGAGACGCTCAAACCCAACCGCCAGGAACGCCGCCTCGACGCCGGCTACAACGGCTGGTGGTCGTGCCTGATCCCGTACGAGGTCGTCCAGGCCACCGGGTACCCGCTGCCGTTCTTCTTCCAGTGGGACGACGCGGAGTACTCCTACCGGGCCCGCGCGCACGGCTTCCCGACCGTCACCCTGCCGGGTGCGGGGGTGTGGCACGCGGACTTCCACATGAAGGACTGGGACGAGTGGCACCGGTACTTCAACCTGCGCAACTCGATCATCACCGCGGCGCTGCACTCGCCGTTCAACCTCAACCTGCTCTCCCGGGTCCTGCTCGCGCAGCTGGTGCGGTACCTGCTGGGCATGCAGTACGGCCTGTCGGCGACGTTGATCAAGGCCGTCGAGGACTTCCTGAAGGGCCCGGAGGTCCTGCGGGACGGCGGGGTCGAGGCGATGCAGGAGATCCGCCGCATCCGTGACGCCTACCCCGAGACCAAGCGCTACAAGGCGACCGACGTCCCGGGTATCGCGTCCAACGACATCGGCATCATCAACAGCGCGCCGCGGCCCAGCATGCAGCGCCTGGTGCTGATCAAGCGCGTGCTCGACCGGGTCCTCGGCCGCAGCCGCTTCGGCCTCGGCGCGGTGCCGATCGACGAGGCGAACTGGTGGCACATCGCGCTCTTCGACACGGCGGTCGTGACGGACGCGAACCAAGAAGGCGTCCGCGTCCGCTCGTACGACAAGGTCAAGATGTTCGACCTGGCCAAGCGCGGCGCGAAGGTGGTCCAGCGGCTGCGCAAGGAAGGCGCGGCGGTGCAGGAGCAGTACAAGCGCGCCATGCCGGAGCTGACCTCGCGCGAGAACTGGAAGCGCCTCTACAAGCTCTGACGTTCTTCGCGAAGGCCGTCTCACGCTGGTCGTGAGGCGGCCTTCGCCGTGTCAGCCGTGCATGCCGAACACCGTGCTCTTCCGGGTGAGGTCGTCGACGTACGCGGCGGCGACGTGGGCGAAGTTGATCGCGACCTCCGAGTGGTCCTTGGTGGTCACCGTTTCGACCGCGCCGGCCTTGACGAGCTGGGCGAGCCTGCCCGCCAGCTTGCCGGATCCTTCGGTCGTCAGCGCGAACAGCAGCGGTTCCCCGCCGGTGGCGAGGTGCAGCACGAGTGCGGGTTTCGGGTCGGCCATGCGTCCATCGGACCAGCGGCGATCTCACCCGGGCAAGCGGGTTCGCCGAGAGCGGATGGACTACCTTTTGCCGGAAGGCCCGAAGAAAACCCCGGGGGGATGGAAGCGATGCCGCACTCGTTCTCGCTGTCACTGGCAGCGGTGGACATCCTGCTGGAGCAGCTCGGGCTCGGCCGCGCGCCGACGCCGTTCGAGGTCCCGCACGTCGGCACGACCGTCGAGCAGCGCGCGATGATCCGCGACGCCGTCGTCCGCGACCTGAACGGGCGCGGGCTGTGGAGCCGCGGTCGCCTCGACGGAGACGCCGAGCTGGCCCTGGCGACGTTCGTCCGCGGCAGCGTGGCGATCAACGCGGCCGCCGACCTGGGCGAGCGCCACCTCTTCGCCCGCGTCGCGTCCGACAGCCAGTTCGCGGTGCTGGCCAAGCAGGACGAGAACCTGATCGTCTTCGAGGAGGTCCGCCCGACGGGCATCGTCCCGGCGATCGTCGACCTGCTGCCCCTGACCCCGGCGGCCCCCGGCCAGTCGGTGACGATCTCCCGCCCGGCGGAGCAGCCCCGCCACCAGCGCCGCGACGACGCGTACGACCCGTTCGCCGGCGTCAGCGGCCCCCGTTCTTCGGGCAGCGGCAGCGGCGGCCCCCAGCTGCGCATGATCGAGCGGGTGTTCCAGGAGCCGAAGAAGCGCGTGGGCCAGTTCACCGCCCAGACCCGCGGCGGCACGTACCCACCGCTGGCCTGGTTCGACACGGAGTCGGGCCGCTGGCTGATGTCCTCGAGAGCGGCCGCGGACGGCCAGCGCTGGATCACGTACGCCCCGGCCGACAACGCACGGCTGGCCCAGCAGCTGTACGCCCAGCTCGAAGGGCAGTTCTGACCGGCGGGGAACCGGCGGTGGGCTTTCGACGTCCAAAGGTGGAGATCGGTGAACAGCCGTTGTGCGGCGTGCCCGGCTAGTAGACTTCCGGGTGCACACGCACGGGCGAAGCGATACGGGGTGGAACAGCGATGTTGATTGCCGATGGCGGTGGCGGCTCGATGTCGGACATCGTCAACCCGCTTTCATCCGCCGGCATGGGCGCCGCGGTGCAGGCCGTTACGGCCGAAACCCAGAAACTGGTGGACGCCGCCAAGGGCGGCGGCTTCAAGATCACCCCCGAGGGGGTGAAGCCGATCCGGGATGCGCTGACCGAGCTGGTCACCGACCTCGGGGCTCTCCAGTACCAGAGCTCCATGCTGGACCAGGCCCCGCAGCTCGGTGACCACCCGTACGGGCACACCGTCGCGAAGCACGACCAAAAGAGTGCCTCGGAGTCCAAAGGCTCGGCGACCGCGGTCCTGGAACAGCTCAAGCAGGTTGCGAAGCAGGCCGACGAAGCGCTCGCCCGGGCCGCGGGCCTCTACAAGGAAACCGAGAGCCAGGCTTTCTCCGCGCTCCAGACCAAACAGGCCTGAGGTAATGACCAAACTTCTCATTCGCGTCGTTCTTCCGCTCCTCGCCGGCGGCGCACTGCTGGCCGGGTGCACCAGCACCCAAGGGGGAACGGCGTCGCCGGTGCAGTCGCCGTCGGCCAGCGAGTCCGGCGCCCCGGAGACTTCTTCGTCGTCCACGGGCGGCAGCGGAACCCAGTCGATCACGGACCCCTGCTCGCTCCTCGAGATGAGCGACCTGAGCAGCTACGGCGAGTTCCTGGAACCGCGCAAGCAGACGCTCGGTGGCGCCCGGTCCTGCAGTTACCAGCAGAAGATCGCCTCGGCCAGTGACGACCAGAAGGTGATCGGCGCGAACATCCGCGACACAGCGTCGGTCGCGCAGGTGAACGACACCGGCGGCGGAGTGGTCGACAAGGACATCAACGGCCGGCAAGCGAAGGAAGCGTCCGGCGGCGCGTCCGTCCCGGGGTGCACGCTCGCCCTGCCGGTGGGCGATTCGTCGAGGGTGGACGTTTCGGTGCTCGGCGCCCACTCGGCGGACGAGGCTTGCCAGATCGCCGAAGCGGTGGCCAAGGCCGCCGTCGAACCGCGGCTGCCGAAGGGATAGGGGAACCCACATGACGACGCGACAGGGCCCGCCGCCGAAGACCCCGGACAAGACGCCGCAAGAGGTCCAGGACATGGCACCCGCCGAGCGCGATGCCTACCTGCAGCAGAAGGCCGAGGAAGGTGTCGACCCCGGAAACTGGCTCTTCGGGCCCCTCCAGCAGTGGATGGCCCAGCAGAAGGCCAAGGACCAGTCCCAGCAGCTCGGCGACAAGAATGTCGCCGACGCCACCAAGGGCCGCGACGTCGAGTACGTCCAGGGTCTGAACGCGCCGAACGCGGACTACAAGGGCACGGACCACACGCAGCTCCAGGCGTTCCTGAACAGCAACCTGGACGTCGCCCAGGTCTCCGAGGTTTCGACCGCCTACCACGAAGTGCACAAGGTCTTCGACAAGTTCGCCACGTCGATGAACACCGCGGTCAACGCCTCCAAAGGCACCTGGGAAGGCACCGCGGCCGAGAACGCCCAGCAGTACTTCACCAGCCTGGGCAAGTGGTCCGACGCGAACTCGCAAAACGCGAAGCTCGCCTCGGAGACCATCTACGACCAGGGCCAAGCGGCCTCGACGGCCAAGAACTCCATGCCCGCCCCCATTCCCTTCAGCTGGGGCGACGAGTTCAAGTCCTGGGCGACGTCGAACCCGCTCAACCTGCCCGACAACGTCGACAAGTCGCTGCAGAAGCAGAAGGACAGCCAGGCGGCGCACGACCAGGCCGCCAGCGTCATGTCGACCTACGACAAGAACCTCTACGAGGCCGCGTCGAAGCAGCCGGCCTTCGCGCCGCCGCCCAGCTTCAGCACCGGGGGCGGTTCTGGTGATCCCAACGGCACCGGGGACAAGAACGGCATCAACAACCCCGGCAGCGTCACCATGCCGGGGTCCAGCTCGGTGAACACGCCGGGTGGCGGCAGCAACCACTTCACCACCGGCAACGTCCCCGGCACCACTCCCGGCGCCACCGGGACGCCGCACTTCTCCGGCCCAGGCTCGACGACCGGTGCGGGGCTGCTCCCGGCCGGCACCACCACGCCGTCGAGCTTCGCGCCGGGGGCGATCCCCGGTGGGTCGACGTCGAACCCGAACAACCAGTCGATGGGCATGCCGCCGATGAGCCCGATGCCGATGGGCGGGATGAACTTCGGCGGCGACGAGGCCTACAACTCCAAGGTCGGCGGCGGGGCCGGCCGGGGTGGTGGCGGCTTCGGTCCTGGTGGCTCGGGCGCGGGCAACGCGACCGGCGCGGGTGCCGCGTCGGGGGCGGCCCGGCCGGGCGGCATCGGGGCCGCCGAGGCGGCTGCCGGGCGTGGCATGGGCGGTCTCGGCTCGGGCAGCGCGTCCGGTCGTGGCGGCATGGGCGGGGGCGGCATGGCCCGCGGCCAGAAGGGCGAGGGCGACGAGGACACGGAGCACTCGCGCCCGACCTACCTCGTCGAGGGCGACCCCGACGAGGTCTTCGGGACGGACCTGCGCACCGCGCCGCCGGTCATCGGCGAATAACGGACATAACGGAAACGGCCCCGGGGAACCGGGGCCGTTTCTCATTTGGGCTGGTCGTGGAACCAGTAGCCTTCGCCTCGCGTCCGACACCGGGGAGGCGAGCGATGACACCTGAGGAATGGCTGGCGGGCTTCGAATCGAAGATCGCGGACGTCCAGGCGAAGGCCGAAGAGTTCCGCGTCGGGCTGGAGGCCGCCGGGACGACCGTCGCCTCGCCCGACGGCACCATCCGCGTCGGCGTCGCCCCGAACGGCTCGCTCACCGACCTGCAACTCACCGATTCCGCGCTGGCCGGGAAGTCGGGCGCCAAGCTGGCGGAAGAGATCCTCAAGCTGGCGCGCAAGGCCCAGCGCGGCGCCGCCGTCAACGTCGCCGCCGCGTTCGCGCCGCTGGGTGGTGACTCCGAAGCGATGCACATGGTCACCGGCTACGTGCCGCCGGAGGAGCCCGAAGAGCCGCCCGCGCCCGAGCCGGTCCGGGAACGCCGGCTCTGGCAGCACGACGAGCCGGAAACCCCGCCGCCACCGCCGGTCCGCCGCCCGTCGCGGCCGCCGCGTGACGACGATGACGACTTCGGGGACAACACTTTCATGCGCCGGGACTGAGGGGACTTCGACCATGACCACCGCCACTTCCGGGGCCGGGATCTTCGACACCTACGCCGGGCTCGTCGACTCGATCAAGTCGGACTCCGAGTCCGAGGGCGAACACGTCCTCGGCGTCGCGGTCAGCGCGGCCGGCGCGGTCGTCGACACCGTCGGCGCCGCGATCGACCCGCTCGGCGCCGTCCTCAACGCCGGCGTCGGCTGGCTGCTGGAGCACATCAGCTTCCTGCGCGAGCCGCTCGACGCGCTGCTCGGCAACCCCGACGAGATCAACGCGAACGTCGACCAGCTCAAGTCCGCCGCGGCCGAGATGCACACGCTCGCCCAGGAGCACCGCGACGACCTCCGCAGCGTCGCCGAGTGGACCGGCCAGGCCGCCGACGCCTACCGCGACAGCCTCACGAAGATGGCCGAGGAGCTGGAGTCGCTCGGCAAGACGCTCGACGGGACCGCGGCGGTCGCGGGCATCTCCGGCATGCTGGTCTGCACGCTGCGCGGGATCGTCTTCGGGCTGATTTCGTCGGTGATCGCCGAGCTGATCCGCGACGCGCTGATCGCGGCGGCGTCGGCGGTGGTGACGTTCGGCGGCTCGATCGCGGCGTTCTGCGGGGTCGCGTCGGCCCGCGCCGCGGCGACCGCGTCGAAGATCGCCGGCAAGATCAGCAAGCTCCTGGAGGGCTTCGCGCGGCAGGGCGGCCGGCTGGCCAAGCTGATGGAAGCGATGGAGAAGCTGACCAAGGGCCTCGACCGGTTCTCCACGGTCGGCGGCCTCGCGATGGGCGCGTACCAGGCCGCGAAGCCGTACGAGACGGAGGCGTGATGGCGACTCACCACACGAGCACGCCCCATCACGTCGACACGTCGCCGACGCACCACGAGACGCCGAACGCGCACCCGGCACACGAGTCCCACGCCCCGGCGGGTGGCCACAACGGCGGCGGGTACGGGGTCCACACCGAGTCGCTCGGCACGATGGAGGGTCACCTCGGCCGGACGAAGGACAAGGTCCACGCGGTCGGCCAGACCGTGGCCGGGGCGAACTTCGGCGCGAAGTCGATGGGCGTGGTCGGCGCGGGCATGACCGGCACGCTCAACGGCACGGTGAGCGCGGCGAAGGAGCACGTCGCCCGAGCGGGCAAGGCGGTCGAGGACGCGGGAGCGCGCACGAAGGCGGTCCGCGAGCACTACGAGACCACGGAAGCGAACAACGCGGCCACGATCGCGGGGGCGGGCAAGCCGGTCGACGCCCCGAAGACGGCAGCAGCCGGTGGCGGTGACAACCCGCCCCCACCAGGCTCGAACCCTCCACCCCGCCCGCCCGACGACGGCGGCGGAATGCACAACAACCAGGGCCACCACGCCTCGGACGACGAGCTGCGCGGGCAGTACACGCGAGAGTCGATGCAGACCCGCCCGACCTCGACGGACAACCAGATCCGCGACGCGGCGAGCAGGCTGGGCTACGACCCGGACCAGCACCTGGCGATGACCCTCAAACCGACGGCTGATTTGACCCCGGACCAGCGAGCGGAGATCGTGGCGGTCCGCAACGAGCTGAAGGCCAACCCGGGCGAGATCATGACGAAGGTGGT
Source organism: Amycolatopsis sp. NPDC101161 (assembly GCF_044768185.1). Taxonomy (NCBI): domain Bacteria; kingdom Bacillati; phylum Actinomycetota; class Actinomycetes; order Pseudonocardiales; family Pseudonocardiaceae; genus Amycolatopsis; species Amycolatopsis sp. NPDC101161. The sequence continues at coordinate 979,201 of NZ_JBIWPI010000004.1, read as the reverse complement.
CAAGCCGGAGATCGGCGAGGCCACCCTCGGCAACGAAACCACCTACGTGGATCGCCACACCGGCAAGACGGAGACGAACTACCCGACTTCGGTGGCCGGTTCCATCGCCCGCGGCAGCGACACCTCCCAATACGGGACCCCAGGCGAGTTCCGCGACACGCTGGCGCTCGATGACCAGGGCGCCGGCTGGACCCCGATCAAGGCGGGCGCCAACGAGGCCTACCAGCTGCGCTTCCCGGCTTTGGACGATCGCCAAGCGATGGAAATCAGTTACGGCGGTACGGATCCGGGGTCGGCGCACGACATGCAGGTTGCGTCCGGGCAAGCGAACCCTCGCGAGTGGAAGCCGCCTTTCCTGGGGACGGGGTACACGGGCGGCGGGGTGCCCGAGTGGCTGCACGCGCCCCGCGGTTACGCCGGGCGTGGTGAGATGTGGCTCGTGCGGGCCGACGGCACCGAAGTGCTGGCGGGCGTTTACCTGGAGAAGAGAGGGTGGTTCGACGTGCGCGGCCGAGGGGGTTCCGATGCCTGACAGTTACGCTGTCCACCAGGGCAAGGAGTACGAGGCGTCCGGCCGCCCGCCGGGCCGGATGGCGCTCTACGACGGTGATGTCCTGGTCGCCGAGGTACCGATCGGAGAACTCGAAGAGTGGTACACGGTTCGCACTTGGGGCACGTTCCTCGAGCACGAGTTCGAGGTGGCGGATGAGCGAGACGGTCACTACTCCCTCTTCATGACGCGCGGCGACGGCAAGTGGGCGGAACGGGTCTGGGCGGAGCCGGAGCGCTACCCCGAGGTGCAGTTCCAGCGGATGGACCGGATGACGTTCGTGGCGGTGGCTCCGAAGCACATGGTGAGCGACATCCGCGAGGAGCGCGTCGACAACCTCGGGCCGTGGCGGAAAGACCAGGAAGAGCGTGAATCCCGTGAGTCCTGACGCTCCCGCCGGTCTCCTCGGCAGCACGGTCGTCCAGCTGCCGGTCAAACCCGGCCTCGTCGGCCTCTACCTGGGCAACGTCATCGTCCCCGGCCGGTTCGAACCGCACCGGGTCCAAGGGTTCGCGGGCCGCGCCGAGGACGTCGCCGAGCTCGACACCGCCGCCATGGTGCGGAACTACGGCCTCGCCAAGATCCCCGGCTGGGGCCCGCTCGACGAGCTCTACCTGCTCCGCTTCACCGCCGGCCACACGTTCCCGTTCCGCACCTCCTACGGCTCGAGCGACCGCGAAATCGCCGCCGAGCTGGGCGTCGCGCGCGTGTACCCGCCGCCGTACCTCGGGACCGGGTACTTCCCCGGGGTCGACCACCCGCTGCCCGAATACGTCCTGCGGCTGGTCGAGCTCCCCGTCGGCGCCGAACTCTTCGTGCGCCGCGCCGACAACAGTGAAGAGCGGCTCGGGCAGTACCACAGCCGGAAGGTCGGCTGGATCCTCGACCAGAAGGACGCTTTCGGCGAGGCCACGTTCTTCCCGCCGCCCGTGCCGCTGCCGCCGCTCGTGCGGCGCGGCTACACCGCCCGGTACCGCGGTGGTGACTTCGACGCCGAGTTCGCCGGCCCCGCGCGGGTCGTCCTGCACCCGCTGCCCGGCGCCGCCGCGCCCGCCGACTTCGGGGAGACCTACGGGTTCCGGATGAAGGCCGTCGACCAGGTCGAGCTGGACGACCTCACCTTCGTGCGGACGCTGTGCCGGTGGCGCGGCGGCACCTTCGAGCTCCTCGGCCGGACGCGCGACACCGCCGACCTGCTCCTGGTCGACGAGGACTACCTCATCGCACGCGACCTCGGACTGTCCGAAGTGGACTACCGCGTGTGGCGGAAGACCGTGCCCGCCGCCGAGCTCACCGACGTCCGGACGGAGTCCGTGCCGGTGCCGCTCGAAGGGCAGTTTCAGTAGCGGTAGAACTTCTCCGCGCGGCCCTGGCGGACCAGCTTCAGCCACTGCAGGAATGCCTTCGGGTCGCGCTTCACGCCCACGAAGTACAGCCCGAAGCGAATGACCTCCAGCGCGCCGATCTTGCGCATCCCGGGCTGGGACAGCAGGTACCCGCGGTTGCGGTACGTGTAGTACCGCTTGACCTCGTTCTCCGGGTCCTGCGCGTGGAACTTGCCGCCCAGCATGGGCTTGAACTCGTCGGAGCCGTCCGGGTGCAGGTACTTCGTCTTCAGCGACGTGCCGAACGGCAGTCCCGAGCGGGCCAGCCGCCGGTGCAGCTCGACCTCGTCGCCGCGGAAGAACAGGCGCAGGTCCGGCACGCCCACGACGTCCAAAGTGGACGCGCGGAACAGCGCGCCGTTCATCAGGGACGCGATGCCGGGCAGGAAGTCCACGCCCAGCTCCGACTGCGACCGCTTCCACGTCAGGCCGCGGCGCAGCGGGAACGCCAGCTTCTCCGGGGCGTCGATGTTGGACACCACCGGCGAAATCTCCGCCAGGCCCCGCTTTTCCGCCTCTTCGAGCAGGATCGCGAGCACGTTCTCGTCGGCCGGGCGGCCGTCGTCGTCGGCCAGCCACACCCAGTCCGCGCCCAGGGACAGCGCGTGCAGCATGCCCAGCGCGAACCCGCCCGCCCCGCCGAGGTTGCGGTGGGACGGCAGGTACGTGTGCGGCAGCGGGTAGTTCTCGACGACTTCGCGGGCCGAGTCGTCCGGCCCGTTGTCGACCACCACGAGGTGGTCGACCGGCCGGGTCTGGGCCGCGATGATCTTCAGCGAGTCCGCGAGCAGCTCGCGCCGGTGCCGCGTGACGACGACGCCGACGACCGCGCCGTCGGGCAGCTGCCGGGTCTCGCTGGTCATCATTCCCCGCCGTTCGTCGTCGCCACCGGTTCGATGCCGAAGCGCTCCAGGGTTTCCTTGCTCATGTTCTCGAAGGGGTCGCGTCCCTTGTACGACGTGAGGACGTCCCGCAGCGAACCCTGCTGCTTGAGATGACCTTCGTCCATCCAGATGGCCGAGTCGCACAGCTCGAACAGGAACTCGTCCGAGTGGCTGGCGAACACCAGGATGCCGGAGCGCTTCACCAGGTCCTTGAGGCGGTCGCGCGCCTTGTTGAGGAACGCCGCGTCGACCGCGCCGATGCCCTCGTCGAGGATCAGGATCTCCGGGTCGATCGACGTGACGACGCCCAGCGCGAGCCGCACGCGCATGCCGGTCGAGTACGTCCGCAGCGGCATCTGCAGGTAGTCGCCGAGCTCGGTGAACTCCGCGATGTCGTCGACGCGCTTTTCCATTTCCTTGGCCGTCATCCCGAGGAAGAGGCCGCGGATGATGATGTTCTCGACGCCCGAGATCTCCGGGTCCATGCCGATGCCGAGGTCGAACACCGGCGCGATCTTGCCGTTGATCCGCGACGAGCCGCGGGTCGGCTCGTAGATGCCGGCGAGCAGGCGCAGCAGCGTGGACTTGCCAGCGCCGTTGTGCCCGACCAGGCCGACGCGGTCGCCTTCACGCAGGTTGAGCGTCACGTCGTGCAGGGCTTCGATGATCGGGACCTTGGTCTCGGTGCCGATCTTGCCGCCGACCTTGCCGAGGACCTTCTTCTTCATCGACCGCGTCTTCGCGTCGAAGATCGGGAAGTCGACGAACGCGTTGTGGACGTCAATGGAAACCATGTGTCACACCCAATAGGAGACGCGGGCACGGTAGTTGCGCATCGCGACCAGCGCGAGAGCCCAACCGACGACGGTGATGGAGCCGACCACGATCCAGTTCTCCACCGAGAACTCCTGCCCCAGCAGCGGCGCGCGGACCACCTGCATGAAGTGGTAGAGCGGGTTCGCCTTGACGATCGGCAGGATCCAGGAGACGCCCTCCCGGGACCCGCCGGACATCAGCTGGTCCACCGGCCAGACGATCGGCGTGCCGTAGAACAGCAGCTGGATCAGCGAGTTGACGACCTGCGGGATGTCGCGGAAGCGGGTCGAGATGATGCCGAACAGCAGCGTCACCCAGGCGGCGTTCAGCGCCAGCAGCAGGAAACCCGGGATGGCCAGCAGGATGGTCCAGCTGAGGCCGGGGTGGCAGATGTGGTCGGGGACGCACACGCCGTTGCCCAGCAGCGAGTACTGCTTGCTGAGCGCGCCGAAGAAGATCGCCAGCACGGCCACGTAGACGATCAGGTTGTGGGCCAGCATCAGCGTCTGCCGCCACACCGTGCGCAGCATGTACACGCTCAGCGGCGCCGGGAGCTGCTTGATCAGCCCTTCGTTCGCGATGAACGTCTCCATGCCCTCGGACAGGCAGCCGCTGATGAAGCCCCAGATGATGAAGCCGGTCGAGATGTAGGGCAGGAACACCTCGACGGGGAGCTTGAACAGCTGCGAGTACAGCAGCCCGAGCCCGAGCGCGAGGACCGCCTGGCTGATCGTGATCCAGAAGGGCCCGATCACCGAGCGGCGGTAGCGCTGCTTGATGTCCTGCCAGCCGAGGTGACCCCACAGCTCGCGGGCGGAGAAACCGGCCTTGATGTCGGCGAAGGCGCGCGCGAACGTCTTGCTGTCCGACGTCGGCGGCGCCGACGCGGCAACGGGGGAGTTCGCGGCCTGAACCGTGCTGGTGGCATGCACGTGGACGAGGGTACCGATGGGAGGAGCGGCATCTTGACAGGGCACTCGGGTCGGGTGGGACGGCGCTGGTCCGCGACGGGCTAAGGTCGTGGACGGACCGCAGCCACGCAGCGACCCGGAGGGTCTTCATGTTCATGCTCGGCGAGCACCCGGTCGGTGCCGACCACCCGCCCCTCGTGATCGCCGAGATCGGGATCAACCACGAAGGCGATCCCAAGAAGGCGCACAAGATGGTCGACGACGCCGCGGACGCCGGCGTCCAGGTCGTCAAGATCCAGACCCACGTGGTCGACGACGAGATGATCCCGAACGACGTCGTGCCCGGCAACGCGGACGAGCCGATCTGGGACATGATGAACCGCGTCGCGCTGACCGCCGAGGACGAGCGCGAGATCAAGGCGCACGCCGAGGAACGCGGGCTCGTCTTCCTGTCGACGCCGTTCTCGCGCGCCGCCGCCGACCGGCTGGCCGAGCTCGGTGTCGAGGGCTTCAAGATCGGCTCGGGGGAGTGCAACAACTACCCGCTGATCCGGCACGTCGCGTCCTTCGGCAAGCCGGTCATCCTGTCCACCGGGATGAACGACATCGCGTCCATCACCCCGGCCGTGGAGATCCTGCGGGCGGCGGGCGTGGGGTTCGCGCTGCTGCACTGCACGTCGCTGTACCCGACCCCGCCGGAGCAGGTGCGGCTCGGCGCGCTCGCGGAGCTGCACGCCGCGTTCCCGGACGCCGAACTCGGACTTTCCGACCACACGGTGACGATCTACCCGTGTCTGGGCGCGGTCGCGCTGGGTGCTTCGGTGCTCGAGCGGCACTTCACGTCCGACATGAGCTGGCCGGGGCCGGACATCCCCGTCTCGTCGACGCCGGCGGAGTTCAAGCAGCTGGTCGAAGGCTCGCGGCTGATCCACGCCGCACGGGGCGGGTCGAAGCAGATCCTCGCCGAGGAGCAGCCGACGATCGACTTCGCGTACGCCTGCGTGGTCACCACGAAGGACGTCGCCGAGGGTGAGGCCCTGACCACGGAGAACATCTGGGTCAAGCGCCCGGGCACCGGCGAGATCAAGGCCAAGGACTACGAGAGCCTGCTCGGCCGCGCCGTCACGCGGGCGCTGCCGGCGAACACGCAGGTGAGCTGGGCGGACCTTGGCTGAGCCGGGACGGCGTGAGGTCCTCTTCCTCACCGGGACCCGCGCCGACTTCGGGAAGCTGCGCGACGTCATGCTCGCCGTGCAGAAGAGCTCGGTGCTGTCCGCCCGCATCGTCGTCACCGGCATGCACATGCTGCGCAGCTACGGCTACACGGTGCGGGAGATCGAGCTGGCCGGGCTGGAGCGGCTGCACCTGATCCCGAACCAGATCGAAGACGAGCCGATGGCCCTCGTGCTGGCGAACACCGTCCAGGCGCTGGCCCGGCTCGTGCACGAAGAGCAGCCGGCGGCGATCGTCGTGCACGGCGACCGCGTCGAAGCGCTCGCGGGCGCCATCGTCGGGTCGCTGGCGAACGTGCGGGTCGTGCACATCGAAGGCGGCGAGGTCAGCGGCACGATCGACGACGTGATCCGGCACTCGCTTTCGAAGCACGCCCACGTGCACCTCGTCGCCAACGAACAGGCCCGCCGCCGGCTGCTGCAGCTCGGCGAGGAGGAAGAACGGATCTTCGTCGTCGGCAGCCCCGAGGTGGACGTCCTGACGTCGGCGCGGTTGCCCGACCTCGACGAGGTGCGCCGGCACTACGAGATCCCGTTCACCGACTACGGCCTGCTCGCCCTGCACCCGGTGACCACGGAACGCGACCTCAACCGGCGCAACGCGGCCGCCGTGGTCGACGCCGTGCTGGCCGAGGGCAACTGGGTCGTCATCGACCCGAACAACGACGAGGGCTGCCGCGAAATCCGGAGCGAACTCGACCGGCTGGCGGGCCCGCGGTTCGTGCGGCTGCCGTCGATGCGCTTCGAATACTTCATCACGCTGATGAAGCACGCGGCCGTCGTGCTGGGGAACTCCAGCGCCGGAGTGCGCGAGGCGCCCGTGCTGGGCACGCCGTCGGTCACCGTCGGCACCCGTCAGCGCAACCGGGCGGTCGCGCCCAGCGTGCTGTCGGTCGACCCGACCGCCGAAGCGGTCATCGCCGGGATCGCCAAGGCCCGCGCGATGGGCCGCTGCGAGCCGCACACGGCGTTCGGCGAGCCGGGCGCGCACCGCCGCATCGTCGAGCTCCTCGAGGGCGAAGACCTGTGGCGGCCCTCGCTGTACAAGGCGTTCGTGGACCGCTAGTCAGCGCGTTGCTCTGCCAGCTCGAGGTCGGCCGCGGAGTCGATGTCGATCGCCCGTTCGACCGGCACGAACTGCGGGCGCACCTCCGGGATGAAGAACCGCTCGTGCTTGCGCAGATCGCCCGCCCGCACCAGGTAGATGCCGCCGGTGGGCCTTAGCACGGCTGGCAGGACCTGGCGGGGCGCTTCGAGGTCCGCCCAGTCCCGCACCGGCGCGATGCCGCCGTCCGGCGTCTCCAGGCAGACCTTCAGCGGGTGGTGGTCGGCCGACCGGCACATCTGCACGACCGAGCCGCTCGGCCGGTCGCCGTGGATGTCGAGGCACTCGGCGATGTCGCCGGCGGTCCGCAACGGCGAGGTGGGCTGCAGCAGCAGAACCAGCGTCTCGTCGGGAACTTCGAGCGTGTCGAGCGCGTGCAGCACGGCGGGCAGGGTCCGGCTGGTCGCCTGCGCGAGGTGCGCGGGCCGGTCGACGATCCGGGCGCCCTCGGCGGCCGCGGCGGCGGCGATCTCGGTGTCGTCGGTCGTGACGACGACGTCGGTGACCCCGGCCGCGACGGCGGTGTGCACCGTGTGCGCGACGAGCGGACGCCCCCGGAAGGGCACCAGATTCTTGCCCGGCAGCCCGACGGACCCGCCTCTCGCCGGGACGATGGCCAGCGCGGTCACAGAGCACCCCTTACGAGTGACGATCGTGGTCTGTCGGCTATTGTCCGTCTGCTCGGCTGCCGCCCGACGGCGGCCCCGGTCACCGATGCCATGGGGAAGCGATGAATCGGACTCAGTTCGCGGGCGAATCGCCGCGGCAGCTCGACGAGGGTGATACCGGTCGCATGCTCCAGCAACTGCTGCAGTCCTACGCCCGCGGGCAGCGCGTGGGAACGATCGCCGTGGTCGGCAACGCGCCGATGGCGCCCGACGCCGAGCGGGCCGCGCTCATCGACGGCAGCGACCTCGTCTTCCGGATGACGACGTTCGCGCTGGACGAGCCGGACGACGAGCCCACCTACGGCCGCCGCACCGACGTCGTGGTGGTCCACCGCGGTGTCATCGTCTCGCCGTACACCTTCGCCGACTACACCTCGCGCCTCTACCTGCTCGCGGAACCGGGCCGGATGTTCTGGGAACCCGAGACCCTGCCCGACTGGTGGCCCGTCGACCTGGGGTTCGTGCCGATCTCGAACCGGCGGTTCGTGCGGCCGCTGTCCCGGCTGCTCGGACTCTCGGTCGACGAGCACGTCTGGGCCACCACCGGCACCCTGGTGACGTACCTGTGCCGGGAGCTCTTCCCCGAGGCGCTGGTGCGGCTCACCGGCGTTTCGATCGTCGACCAGCCCGACCAGACCGACTTCGAGCACGCCTGGGGCGCCAAGGTCGGCGTGACGGCGGAACACCGCCTGCACGCCGAATCCCGGCTGCTGAGGACGTGGCGTGACTCAGGGAGAATCGAGATGTTGCCGTGAGTGATTTCCAGGGCGCGGTTTCGCGGGCGAAGGAGCTCGTGCGCCTGGCCGGGCGACCGGTGTTCGGCAGGCTCCGCCCGCGGATCGAGTACATCGCGATGGAGCGGGTGCGGCCGGAGCTGGACGAGCTGCGCGGGGCCCTGCACGACCTGCGCCGCGACGTCGAGCACGCCACCGAGGAGCTCGACGGGCACGTGAAGTGGCTCTACGACGAGCAGCGCCGGCTGGCGCCCCACCTCGCGGCGTTGGAAGCGCGGGTCGCGGCCTTCGAGCGTCCCGGTTCGGTCGCCCGGCTCGCGGAGCGGCTCGAGTACTCGGCCGACGAGGCCGACGAGGTCCGCGCCGAGCACGCCCGCATCCGGGCTCGCCTCGCGGCGATTTCGAAGTACGAAGAGCGGCTTGCCAGGCTGGAAGATGCCGTCGCCGCCAAGCCCGAGGCGGGCAGCTGACTTTGCGGTGGTCCCCGCGGTGGTGGGGACCGCTGCTCCTGGCTCCGCTCGCGGTGACGGTCGCGTGGACCGGTCTGGACCACGACGTCCGGTTCGTCCTCGGCACCCTCGAGACGGCCGGGCGCGCGGGGTTCGCACCGACGGAGGTCTTCGTGCACCGGCCGATGGCCTACCGGCTGGTGCTCGCGCTGGCGGACGCCGGGGATTCGCTGCCGTTCCCCGGCCGTGAGGCGCTCGTCCGCGTGCTGGCGTTGCTCGTCGTCCTCGCGGTTTCCCTGCTGCTGCGCGCGGGCTTGGTGCGCTACCGGCCGCCGGCGGAGGCGACCGCGGTCGCCGCGGTCACGGGCGGCGCCCTCGCGCTGGCCCCGAACTGGGACTTCCTGCAGCCGGAGTGGCTGGCCGCGGTGTTCGCGACGGCCGCCGTCGGGGCCGCGCTCCGGATCCGGCGGCCGGCGGTGGCGGTCGCGGCCGGCGCGGTCCTGCTGGCGTTGACGGTGCTGGTCAAGTACACGACGGTGCCGACGGCCCTGGTGGCGCTCGGCGTGCTCGCGGTGCTCGACCGGCGCCGGGCGTGGCTCACGGCCCTGTTCGGCGTGCTGGCCAGCCTGGGACTGTTCGCGGTCACGGTGTGGATGGAGCCGCGGGAGTGGCGGTGGTTCGGCGAGCTGTCCCGCCTCAACGGCGGCAGCCCGCTCAGCCGCGGCCTGGCGTGGAACGACGCGCGGGCACTGGTCGAGGTGGTGCTGAACGAAGCGGTGCTCGTGCCGTTCGTGGCCCTGCTCCCGGTCAGCGTCGTCGTGCTGGCGCGGCTGGCTTCGGACCGTCGTGCCCGCTGGGCGTGGATCCTCTTGCCGGCGGCCGCGGTGCTCGTCGTGCTGGCGGCCGTGGTGGTCCAGGGGCAGTGGTTCCAGTACCACCTGGCGGCCCTCGTGCCGTTCGCCGCGGCGCTCTGGGGACTCGCGGTGGCGCGCTGGATCGCGGTCCGCGGCGGCCCACCGTGGGCGCTCGTCCTGCCGGCGGTCGCGCTCGGAGCCGGCGTGCCGATCGTCTCGTCGGCGTCCACGCAGTGGCGGCTCGCGCACGGAACCCTCGTCTACGCGGCGCTCGCTGCGGTGGTTTTGGTTGCGGTCTTGACCGCGCTCAAAGAACGCGCCCGGACGTGGCCGGTGCTGGCGGTGCTCGGCGCGGTCGCCGTCCTCGCCGTGCCCGTGTGGCCCGCGGCGCCGTACTCGTTCGACGCGGTCCACCCGGACTACACCAATTCGGAGCGCGTCACGGCGGCGCGGCTGGACGAGCGGCTGATCGAGCCGGTCCGCGCCCGCATCGGCCCGGACGCCCCGGTGTTGTACCTGGCGTTCGGCGACATGGCGTACTTCGTGGGCAACCCGGCGGCGTGCCGCTACCCGGCACCGGTGTTCGTGCAGCGCGGCAGCTTCATCCCGGCGGTGCGGGAACTGGAGAGCTACCGGGAAAACCTCGAGTGCCTCACGCGGACGGACGCGGAGTACCTGGTGGTTCAACCGTCGTGGCTGTCGCTGGACCGCCTGCCACCGGAAGTCGCCGAAGGCTTGCGCACCCGCTTCGACTGCGACCAAGCCCTGCCTGCCGCAGAGCTGGTGTTCTGCCCACGCCGTTAGCTCGAGGACAGAACCTGTCCTCGTCTGATTCTACTGTCGGGGTATGACGATCAAGCCGTTCCGCATCGACCTTCCCCAAGCCGACCTCGACGACCTTCGCGCGCGCTTGGCGAAGACACGCTGGCCCGACCAACCCGCCGACGCCGGTTGGCGGCTCGGGGCGCCCGTCGACTACGTGCGTGAGCTCGCCGAGTACTGGCGCACGGGCTTCGACTGGCGGGCGCAGGAAGAACGGATCAACGGCTTCCCGCAGTTCACAACGGAAATCGACGGGACGACCGTGCACTTCCTGCACGTCGTCTCGCCGGAACCGGGCGCGACGCCGGTGTTGCTGACCCACGGCTGGCCGGGCTCGATCGTCGAGTTCCTGGACGTGATCGGGCCCCTGACGGACCCGCGCGCGTACGGCGGCGACCCCGCGGACGCGTTGACCGTGGTGGTCCCGTCGATCCCGGGCTACGGCTTTTCCGGCCCGACGCCGACGCCGGACTGGGGACCGGACCGGATCGCGCGGGCGTTCGCCACGCTGATGACGAGCCTGGGCTACGAGCGGTTCGGCGCCCACGGCGGCGACTGGGGCGCGATCATCTCGCGCGAGCTGGCGGTCCAGTTCCCTGCGCGGCTGCTGGGGATCCACGTGACGATGCTGGCGTCGGCGGTGCCGCGTTCGCCGGCCGACCTGGACGGCCTGACCGGCGACGAACTGGAGAAGGCGCGCCGCTCGCTGGAGAAGGGGCAGGCGTTCTCGGCCTCGGGGACGGGGTACGCGATGATCCAGGCGACCAAGCCGCAAACGCTTGCGTACGGCCTGCACGACTCACCGGCGGGTCAGTTGGCCTGGATCGCGGAGAAGTTCCGGTCGTTCTCGAACACGTCGGTGGACCTGATCGACCGCGACGACCTGCTGGCGGACGTGTCGATCTACTGGTTCACGGAGACGGCGAACTCGTCGGCCCGCTTGTACGCGGCACTGACGGGCGGTTGGGGAGCCCCGCCGGCGTCGAACACGGTCCCGACGGGGGTCGCGGTGTTTCCGGACGACATCGGCCTGCCTATCCGGACGCTGGCGGAACGAACGGACAAGATCGTGCACTGGACGGAGTTTCCCAAGGGCGGGCACTTCCCGGCGCTCGAGGAGCCGGACGCCTTGATCGGCGACATCCGGGAGTTCTTCCGCGACCTCTAGTTGTCCACAGAGGTTGTCCACAGGCCCCTCGGTCTGTGGACAACCTTCGTCAGAGGTACTGGCCCGTGCCCGAAATCCCCGGCCCGTGCCCGTCATGTCCATGCCCGGCCGCTGCCGAAGGACCCGCCGGCAACCCGCGCCGCATCTGCTCCAGCTGGACTCGGGCCGCCATCTGCTGGGCGAACAACGCCGTCTGGATTCCGCTGAACAACCCCTCCAGCCATCCGACCAGCTGCGCCTGGGCGATCCGCAGCTCCGCGTCCGAGGGCGTCGAGTCGTTCGTGAACGGGCGGACCAGTCTCTCCAGCTCGTCCTGCAGCTCCGGGGCCAGCGATGCCGCCAGCTCCTTCACCGACGTCTGGTGGATCTCGCGCACGCGGTTGCGGGACGCGTCGTCCAGCGGGGCCGCGCGGACCTCCTCCAGCAGCTGCTTGATCATCGTGCCGATGCGCATCACCTTGGCCGGTTCCTCGACGAGGTCGCCGACCGACTCCTGCTCTCCGTCGTCGGACGTGGGCAGCTTCGCCGCGCCCACCGGCGTGCCGTCCGGCCCGACTACCACCACGTGGGGTGAAGATTCCTGGCTCGCGTCACCCGCTGTGAAGTTCGGCTCGGTCATGTGCTCCATCCTGGCTTGCGTTCGCCACGCTCCGCGACACCCGCGGGGTGTCCGTCTCCGAGCGTAGCCGTAAACCGGGTTCCCGGTGGCTCTCCACCCAACCCCGGGCGCAGGGCGAAACCGCACGTCCGTACGGTGTCCACATGGCGTTCGACGTCGCTCGTATCCGTGGGCTCTTTCCCGCGCTGGGTGACGGCTGGATTCACTTCGACGGCGCCGCCGGAATGCTGGTCCCGGAACAGGTCGCTTCGGCCGTTTCCACGGCGATGCGCGCCCCGGTGTCCGGGCCGGGCGGAGCGTTTCCGGCCTCACAGCGCGCGGAAAGCATCGTGACCGCGGCCCGCAGGGCCGTGGCCGACCTGGTCGGGGCCGACCCGGCCGCCGTCGTGCTCGGGCCCAGCGCGCCGGTGATGCTGCGCCGCCTCTGCGACGCGCTCGCCGAGCGCTGGACCATCGGCGACGAAGTCGTCGTGTCGAGGCTCGACGAACAGGCCAACCTCGCGCCGTGGCAGCGCGCCGCGAAGCGCGTCGGCGCCGTCGTGCGCTGGGGTGAGATCGACATTGAAACGTGCGAACTGCCCGCGTGGCAGTACGAGCAGCTCGTGTCGGCGCGCACCAAGGCCGTCGCCGTCACGCTCGCGTCCGGGTCCGTCGGCACCCGGCCCGACGTCCCGACCATCATCGAATTCGCCAAGCGGGTCGGCGCGCTCGTCGTCGTCGACGCCACCTACGCCGCGCCGTTCCTGCCGCTGGACATCAACGCGCTCGGCGCCGACGTCATGGTCGTGTCCGCGCAAGCGTGGGGCGGCCCGTCGGTGGGCGCGCTCGTCTTCCGCGACCCCGAGCTGATCGAACGCATCCCGTCGGTCTCGCTCGACCCGATGGCCCGCGGCGCCGCCCGCCTCGAGCTCGGCCCGCACGCCTACCCGCTGCTGGCCGGGCTGATCGCGTCGATCGACTACCTCGCCGGTCTCGACGACGCCGCCACCGGGTCACGCCGCGAGCGGCTGGTCACCTCGCTCGGCTCGGCGAAGTCGTACCACGCCGGCCTGCTCGCGCAGCTGTCGACGGAACTGCTGTCGCTGCGCCACATCATGGTCATCGGCAACGCCATGCGCCGCATCCCCGCGCTCGCCTTCGCCGTCGCCGGCAAGAAGTCGCCCGAAGTCGCCGAGTACCTGGCTTCGCAGGGGTTGTGCGCCTTCGCCGACGACGGCACGGCAGGCGTCTTCGCGTCACTGGGCGTCGGAGAAGTGGGCGGCGCCGTGCGGATCGGGCTCGCCCACTACTCCAACGTCTTCGAAATCAACCAGCTCGTGCGGGTCCTCGAAGAACTCCGCTAGGACTTCGCGGCCAGCAGGACCTTCCCGAACACCGAGCCCTCTTCCAGGATCCGGTGCGCGGACGCGGCTTCGGCCATCGGCACGACCTGGCCGACGATCGGCTTGACGAGCCCGTCGGACACCAGCGGCCACAGGTGTTCCCGGACGTCGGCGACGATCGCGGCCTTCTGCTCCAGCGGCCGGAAGCGCAGGCCCGCCGCGAACACCGATGCCCGCTTGCCGAGCAGCGTGCCGACGTTCAGCTCGCCCTTCACCCCGCCCTGCATGCCGATGATGACCAGGCGCCCGTCCTGCTGCAGCGCGTCGACGTTGCGGCCGAGGTAGGACGCACCCATGTTGTCGAGGATGACGTTCGCGCCACCCGTCTCCGCCTTGAGGACCTCGACGAAGTCCTGTTCCTTGTAGTTGATCGTGATGTCGGCGCCGAGCTGGCGGCAGCTCTCGAGGCGGTCGGCCGAACCCGCGGTGACGGCGACGGTCGCGCCCAGTGCCTTGCCGACCTGGATGGCGTGCGTGCCGATGCCGCCGGCGCCGCCGTGGACCAGCAGCACCTCGCCTTCGGTGAGCTTCGCGTGGATCACGACGTTCGCCCACACCGTGCACGCCACCTCGGGCAGCGCGGCCGCCGTGATCAGGTCGATCTCGGCCGGTACCGGCAGCAGCTGCCCGGCCGGGACGACGGCCTTCTCCGCGTAGCCGCCGCCGGCGAGCAGCGCGCAGACCTCGTCGCCGACGTTCCAGCCTTCGACACCTTCGCCGAGTTCCGCGATCGTTCCCGAGCATTCGAGGCCGAGTGTTTCGCTCGCCCCGGGCGGCGGCGGGTAGTGCCCTTGGCGCTGCAGGAGGTCCGCTCGGTTCACCGCGCTCGCCGCGACGTCCACCAGCACTTCGCCGGGGCCGGGACGCGGATCCTCGACCTCCGCCCACTCGAGAACTTCCGGGTCACCTGGTTCACGGATGGTGATCGCGTACATGTGTCGACCGTATACCGGGGAACGAAGTTCCCGCCGAATGACGCATTGACGTACTTCTCATTCGGAACAAAGGTGAGCAACCATGTCACTCTTCCGAAAGAGAACTTTCCCGCCGGCGGCCATCGCCGTCGGCGTGACCCTGGTGCTCGGCCTCACCCCGGCCGCCGCCGCGACGACGGTCCCCGACGGCCCCGCCCTGGCCAAGCAGCTCGTCAAGAAGGTCGACGTCAACGGCGTCAACCGGCACCTGATCGCCCTGCAGCGGATCGCCGACACCAACGGCGGCACCCGGGCGGCCAGCACCGCGGGCCACCAGAAGTCCGCCGAGTACATCGCGACGAAGCTCGAGGCGGCCGGCTTCCAGGTGACGCGCCAGGAGTTCCCCTTCACCTACTCGCAGACCCTGGCCCAGAAGCTGACCGCGGGCGGCCAGAACGTCCCGGTCATCGCGATGGAGTACACCGTCTCGACACCCGTCGGCGGCATCACCGCGCCGCTCGCCGTGGTCGCGGTCGACGACACCAGCGGCTGCGAGGCCACCGACTACACCGCGGACGTCGCGGGCAAGATCGCGCTGATCAAGCGCGGCGGCTGCTCGTTCGCGCAGAAGCAGCAGACCGCCGCGGCGGCGGGCGCGATCGGCGCCATCGTCTACAACAACACCGACGGCGACGTGAACGGGACGCTCGGCGGCCCGGAGAACGCGAAGATCCCGACCGGGGGCGTGACGGCGGCCGCGGGGGCGCAGCTGGCCACGCTCGGCGGGCAGAACGTGACCCTGGAGCTGCGCGCGCTCCAGGAGGCGCGGACCAGCTACAACGTCATCGCCGAGACCAAGACCGGGCGCAAGGACAACGTCGTGATGCTGGGGTCGCACCTCGACAGCGTCCCGGCCGGCCCGGGCATCAACGACAACGGCACCGGCTCGGCGACCCTGCTCGAGACGGCGCTGCAGCTGGGGAGCAGCCCGAAGGTCAACAACGCCGTCCGCTTCGGCTTCTGGAGCGCGGAAGAGTTCGGCCTGATCGGCTCGACCTACTACGTCGACCAGCTGAGCTTCGAGCAGCAGCTGGACATCGCGCTGTACCTGAACTTCGACATGATCGGCTCGCCGAACGCCGGCTACTTCGCCTACGACGGCGACAACTCCGACGGCGTCGGCGCGGGCGCGGGCCCGTACGGCTCGGCGCAGATCGAGAAGACCTTCGTCGACTTCATGCAGGCCGCGCGGGGCGTGTCCCTCGAAGGCACCGACTTCACCGGCCGCTCGGACTACGGCGAGTTCATCGCCGTCGGCATCCCGGCCGGCGGCCTGGACACCGGCGCCGAAGTCATCAAGACCCCGGCGCAGGCGGCGAAGTGGGGCGGCACGGCCGGCATCGCGTTCGACCCGTGCTACCACCAGGCCTGCGACAACCTGGGCAACATCGACCGGGTCGCGCTGGACCGCAACGCCGACGGCGTCGCCTGGGCCCTCGGCGTCTACGCGACGAGCACCGAGAGCGTCAACGGCGTGAAGCCGGGCAACAGCAAGACGGCCAAGCAGAAGGCCGCCGAACGCGGCGCGCAGCGGAACTTCTCCGCCCGCGCGGTCGCCGGTGACCCGCACGCTGTGACGGCGTAACGACGAAGAAGGGGCCGTCCCGACTCGGGACGGCCCCTTCTTCGCGTCTCAGCCCAAGTTGTTCGTGCCGAAGGTGTCGCAGCGGGCGGGGTCGCCGGTCTGGAAGCCGGTGGTGAACCACTTCTTGCGCTGCGCGGACGTGCCGTGGGTGAACTTCGAGCGGTCGACCTGGCCGCCGCCGAGGTTCTGCTGGATGTAGTCGTCGCCGATGCGGGACGCGGTGTCCAGCGCCGAATTGATGTCGTCCTGCGTGACGTCGGTGATCAGCGGCTTGCCGCTCTCGGTCGGCGTCGTCGAGGCGTGGTTGCCCCAGACGCCGGCGTAGCAGTCGGCCTGCAGTTCCAGGCGCACCGAACCGGACGTCGGGCCGGTGCCGGTGCCCTTCTTCGACGTGCCGAGCAGGTTCTGCACGTGGTGGCCGTACTCGTGGGCGAGCACGTACGCCTCGGTGAAGAGGCCGCCCTGCGCGCCGAAGCGGGTCTTCAGCTCGTCGAAGAAGGAGAGGTCGATGTAGACCTCGGAGTCGGCCGGGCAGTAGAACGGCCCGGTGTCGGAGGTGGCGCTGCCGCAGCCGGTGCGCACGCCGCCGTTGAAGAAGTTCGTCGGCGCCTTGCGGTAGGTCGAGCCGGAGCGGGCGAACTGCTGCGTCCAGTAGTCCTGGACGGAGTTGACGATCGCGACGATCGCGCAGTCGTGGTTCTTGTTGGCGTCCGCGCCGGTCTTGCACTCGCTCGCCAGCTTGGAGTTGTCGACCTGCTGGCCGGACCCGACGCTGCCGAGCCCGCCGCTCAGGCCGCTCCCGCTGCCGCCGCCGAGGCTCACCCCGCCGAGCTGGGAGAGCACGAAGTAGATGATCAGCCCGACGACGCCGAGTCCGCCACCGCCGAGCGCAACGCGGCCGCCGATCCCGCCGCCGCCGCCTCCACCGCTACCGCGCAGGTCCTGGACCTCGGAGGCGTCCAGGCCGGCGTCGTCGTCGAATCTCACCCGCGAATGGTAACGAGCCTGGGCGCGACCGTCGCGCTGACGGCGCACCCAGGCTCTGTACCGAGGTTTGTCTTTGGTCGAGCGGTTGGCCGCGAATCGGGCCGGCGTTCAGGCGCTGTCGTCACGACTGCCGAGGTCGTGACCCGATACAGGCCAGATCGACGCCGTATGCGTGAACGCAAGGAAGCCCGCGCGTGTGGCTGTTCGCAATCGCGCCCGGCCCGTTTGTGAACCGTTCCGGTCGCGGGGACACAGCCGGCGGTCAACCGCGAGGATCACCCGCCACGCAACCACCTGACCTCTCCCGGCGGAGAGCCGGGTCGGCACGTCACCGTCGCCGCGCCTTACCCTGGCCGACCATCCGCAGACAAGCAGAATGCGCCTTTTCCGGCCGAGTCTCAACCTTTTCGTAACCCCACCTTCGGGCGATGTTGCGGCGACGTTTTCAGCGGCACGCAGTTCGGACTCGGACCGCGCGTTCCCTTGATCAGCGTTCTAGGCTGCCTTATGAGCGAGGAGCGGCCTGTGCGTTGGTTGAACGATGCCGAGATGGCGGCGTGGCGCTCCTACATCGTGGCGACCCTCCGGCTGCGGCAGCGCCTGCACCGCGAGCTGACCGACCGCCACGACGTGTCGCTGACCGACTACGAGGTGCTCGTCTGCCTGGAGGACCGCCCGGACCACCGGATGCGCATGACGGAACTGGCTCTGATGATGGGCTCGACGAAGAGCAAGCTGTCGCACCAGGTCGGCCGGATCGAGGAAGCGGGCCTGGTCCGGCGCGTGCGCGACCCGGAGGACAAGCGCGGCGTCATCACGGAGCTGACGGAGCAGGGCAAGGCCCTGCTGGAGAAAGCGGCGCCGACGCACGTGGAAGGGGTGCGCGAGCACCTGATCGACCTGCTGAGTCCGGAAGAACAGGCGACGATCGCCGGTGCGTTCGACCGGGTGCTGGGCCACTTGTCCGACGTCGAGGGCTGAACCCGGGCGCGGCTACTCCGCGCCCGGGGTCCGGAGCGGTAGCGGTGGGATTCGAACCCACGGAGAGGTTGCCCCCTCGCATGTTTTCAAGACATGTTCCTTCGGCCGCTCGGACACGCTACCTCGCCCCACGAGGGTAGCCGACGAGGTCCGGGGCACCGCCCGGGCGGGATGTGATGGGGTGTGCCGCCGGGTGTGGCTGCCGGGACCGGGTTCCGCCGCCGACCGGACGGCCGGCCGCGACGGGAGCGGTCGGCCCTGCTGCCGCCGGCCGCCTGGCTGCCCCGGAACCCCGCCGGGCTGCCCCCGGCCCGCCGGGCTGCCGCGGAACCAGCCGGGCTACCCCGGCCCGCCGGGCTGCCCCGGAACCCGCCGGGCTGCCGCGGAACCGCCCTCCTGCCGCCGGCCCGCCGGGCCGCCGGGCTGCCGGCCCGCCGGGCTGCCGCGGAACCGCCGGCCCACCACGACATCGCGGCCCGCCGGCCTACCTCCAGCTGAGCGTCAACGCCGCTCCTTGCGCGCGACCCGCCTCCGCCGCCGGTGTGCGGCTCGCCGGGTCCAGCGGGTTCTCGCCGATCGCCGCCACCGAGGCCTCGTCCGGGGTGACCAGGGCGACCTCCGCGCCCGCCGCGCGCAAGTCGTCCAGGATCTCCAGCAGCGGTTTCTCCATCGGCAGCAGTGCGTCCGCCCCCAGCGGCGCCACCACCGTCACGCGCGTGTGCCCCGTCGCGTAGTCCGCGTTCTCCGCCGACCGGACGCCGCCGTCCACGTAACGCCGGCCCTCGATCGTCACCGGTGGCCAGACGCCCGGGACCGCGCAGCTCGCCGCCACCGCGTCGACCAGCGGCACCCCCGACGCGCGGTCGAACCGGCGGGGCTCACCGGTCGAGGCGTCCACCGCCACGATCACCAGCCGCTGCTCCGGCCAGTCGTGCACCGGCAGCCGCGCCTCGACCACCGCGCGACGATCCCCTTCGGACACCGTCTCGGCCGCGAGCGCCATTTCGCCGATCGCGCGCCGGACCTCGACCGGGGACGTCGAGACCGTGACCGCGTCGCCGAAGGCCGCGGCGAACTTCTCGAAGTCGATCTCCGCCGGGATCTCCGGGCTCTGCTTGGCCGGATCCACCTGGCGCGCGTACAGCTCGTCCAGCGAAGTCCCGCTAGTCACCTGCGCCGCGACGACCGAGCCCGCCGACGTCCCGACGAGCAGGTCCGCGCCCGTCAGGTCCTGGCCGTGCTCGGCCAGCCCCGCCAGCAGCCCCGTCGTCCACGCGATCCCGGCGACCCCGCCGCCACCCAAAACCAATGCCTGTCCACCCATGCGGGCAGCCTAGCGACGGGGTCCGACAATTCACGGCCGCTTCAGCGCCTGGGCCGCGATCCGGGCCCGCACCTCGGGCCGGCGCAGCGGCGGCACGGTCGCCGGCGGCTGACGGCGTTCGGGCAGCTGCTCCAGCAGTTCCGCGGTGATCCGCGTGATCTCGGCGACCGCCGCTTCGAACGGCTCGCGCGTGGCGTCCGACAGCGACTGCACGCCGGTCACCTTGCGGACGTACTGCCGGGCCGCGGCCTCGATCTCCTCGCCCGTCGCGGCCGGCTGGAGCCCCCGGAGGGTGGTGATGTTTCGGCACATGCCGCCCAGGGTACGTCGCTTCGGACGTCCCGATCACACGGTCGGGTAGGGCCGGGCGAACCTCGTTGACGCCCGAACCCGCGCTTGGGCAATGTCGGGGAAGTGCCCCTCAGACCGCGTCCCTTCCGCTCCGCCCGCCCCGAACCCCGCGCCCCCGAAGAAGGAACGCCGGAAACCCCGATTCCGGAACAGGCCTGGCCGCGCGTGCGGGCCGACGAGCTGGTCACCCTCGTGGCGCACGTCTTCGCCGCGCACGGCTTCCCCGAAGCCCGCGCCCGCATCGCCGCGGAAGCCCTCTGCCACGGCGATCTGACCGGTTCGCCGGACACCGGCGTCGCCGAGCTGACCCGCGTCCACCTGCCCCTGCTGGAAGCCGGGCTCGTCGTGCCGCACGCCGAGCCGCTGATGATCGCCGACCGCGGGGCCGCCGCGCTGATCGACTACCGCCGCGCGCCGGGGCTCTGGGCCGTCGGCGACGCGATGGACCGGGCGGTGGCGCGGGCCGGCCGCTTCGGCGTCGGGCTCGTTTCGCTGCGCGGGATCGGGCCGTTCGGCCGGGCCGGGCACCACGCCGCCCGCGCCCTGCCGCACGCGATGATCGGCCTGGTCCTCGCCGCGGGCGGGGAGCCCGGCCAGCCGGTGAACCCGCTGGGCATGGCCGCGCCGGGTGGCGCGTACCCCGAGTTCGTCTTCGACATGGACAAGCCGGGCGAGGAAGCCGCCGGGCTGACGCTGCTGGTCGAGGTCCTCGCCGGTGTCCTCTCCGGCGTCGCCGACCACGAGCACGACACCGGCCTGCTGGTGCTCGCGATCGCGCCGACGACGCTGCGCAGTGCCGACGGCTTCTACCGCGCGGCCAGCGCGTTGTTCGGCAGCATGCTCGGCTGGGAGGGCGGCGCGCCGATCCGCTACCCCGGCTGGCGCGAGGCCCAGCACCTGGAGCAGTGCCGGGCGCTGGGGGTGCCGCTGTCCGGCCCGGTGCGCCGCGAGCTGGACGCGCTGGCCGCGTCGATCGGCCTGCCGCCGCTGACCAGCGTGGGTTAGGAGACCAGGACGACCTTGCCGCGGTCCTCGCCGACCGCCACGACGTCGCCGTCGGTCAGCTGGCGGCCGCGGCGGGTCTCGACCTCGCCGTTGACCGTGACCTCCTCCGCGTCGATCAGGTCCTTCGCGTGGGAGCCGTCTTCGGCGAGGCCGGCCAGCTTGAGGAACTGGCCGAGCCGGATGGGCTCGCCGGTGATGGGTACGTCGACGGGATCGCTCATACGCGCATCATGCCCGGGCGGTCGTCTGCCGGTAGAGGGCCTGGACGTCCGTGTCGAAGTAGCTCGAGTACGACGTGTCCGGGTCGTCGCCGCCGTACTCGAAGCCGCCGATGACGCCGATGACCGTGCCGAGGCGGGTCTTCGGGTCCTGCCCGGTGACCCACGGGCCGCCGCTGGTGCCGGTCGGGAAGCCCGCGCAGGCCACCTTCAGCTGGTAGGTGTCCTGCCGGCTCGTCGTGTTCTGGCAGACGGCGGGCACCTCGGCGTCGTCCGGGTAGCCGGTGAGCGTGATGGCCTGCTCGAACGCCGTGCCGGTCGCCAGGGTGTTCGCGCCGACCAGGCTTTCCAGGGTTCTCGTGGCCCCGATCTGGTGCGCGGTGGCGAAGCCGACGTCGAGGTCCGGGTCCGACGACGAGCTCCAGCCGGGCGCGACGAACTCGTCGGACACCGTCCAGTAGCCGAACGGCGCGACGCCGTTGTGGTAGCCGGGCGCGAAGGTGACGCCGGTGAGGTAGTCGCCGCCCTCGCCGTCGTGGATGCAGTGGGCGGCAGTCAGCAGGACGTCACCCTGGTCGCTGTGGACGACGCTGGCGGTGCAGTAGTGGGCGCCGTCGACGAACAGCGCGCCGACCGCCGGGCTGGACCCCGCGGGCAGGTCGGGCGTCGACACCGGCGCGGCTTCGACGACCCCGGTGTCCGGCGGGGTCGCGCTCGCCGTCCGCGCCGGCCGGGTCGCGAAGACGACGAAGGCCGCACCGAGCAGCAGGACCGCGGCGAAGATGAGCAGGACGGCAGGCCGCCGCACGCGCATCGCCTCCTCGTCGCACTCATCCGGGGCACCGACCCCATCACCTTAAGGCGCCGCACCGACACGATCAGCGCACCCACAGCAACCTCACAGCCGCTAGTATCCGTAACTCTGGAGTAACACCAACCGGGCGGGAGGGCCGATGAAGCAGTTCGCGGACAAGGTCGTGGTGGTCACCGGGGCGGGATCGGGGATCGGGCGGGCGCTCTCGCTCGAGTTCGCGCGCCGCGGGGCGCGGGTCGTCCTCTCCGACGTCAACGCCGCGAACGCGGAGGAGACCGCGAAGCTCGCCGGCGACAACGCCCGGGCGTACACGCTCGACGTCGCCGACCGCGCCGCCGTGCTCGCCCACGCCGACGAGGTCGCCGAGGAGTTCGGCCGCGTCAACGTCGTCGTGAACAACGCGGGCGTCGCGCTGGGCGCGACCGTCGAGGAGATGACCTTCGAGGACTACGACTGGCTGATGGGCATCAACCTCGGCGGCGTCGTGAACGGCACGAAGGCGTTCCTGCCGCACCTGATCGCGTCCGGCGACGGGCACGTCGTGAACATTTCCAGCGTCTTCGGCTTCGTCGGCGTGCCGACGCAGAGCGCGTACAACGCGGCGAAGTTCGCCGTCCGCGGATTCACCGAAGCGCTGCGCGAAGAAATGCTGATCGCGCGGTACCCGGTCGCGGTGAGCTGCGTGCACCCCGGCGGGATCAAGACGAACATCGTGCGCAACGCGCGCAGCATCGCCGACGACCAGGAGGAGGCCGCCCAGGGTTTCGAACGCATCGCGCGGACGACGCCGGAGAAGGCGGCGCAGACGATCCTGCGCGGTATCGAACGGAAGTCCGCGCGGATCCTCATCGGACCGGACGCCTACGTCATCGACGCGATCCCGCGCGTCCTCGGCTCGGCGTACCAGCGGCCGCTGGCGATCCTCGCGCGCATGGGACTCAAGCAAATGGGGAACTGACTTTCACTCATTCAGGTTGCCTTTCGGACAGCGTCGTCCGAAATGGTCCACAATGCGTGGGGTCCGCGCGTCGCCCCTACCGGAGGTCCCCGATGCTTCGCACCGCACCGCGCAGTGCGACCCGTTCGTCCAGTGACCGCACCGCGGTGGAGCTGCTGGACCGCACCGGCATCGTCGCGGCGAGCCTGCCCCGGCGCCGCCGCACCGACGACGACGTCACGGCCGCCGAGCCGATCTTCACCCGGCCGCCGGTGTGCGACCAGGACCTGCGCCCGAAGTCGGTGGTGATCCGGCGCCGCGCCCGCACGTGGCTGGGCAGCGGCGCCGCCGTGCTGCTCGTCGCCGCCGGCTGGCTGGCCGGGGGACTCGCGACCGGCAGCCTCTTCGGCTCGGACCCCGCCGACGTCGCCCAGCTGGACGCGCGCCCGGCCGTCGCCGAGGCACCGGCGCCCCAGCCGCAAGCCCCGCAGGCGCCCGTGGCCACTCCGGCCCCGACGACCGTGTACGTGGCGGTGCCCGCGAAGCCGGCGACGAAGAACGTCCAGGCCCAGGCGAAACCGCAGGCGAAGAAGAAGCAGTCGGAAGACGACCAGGCCCGCGTCGACCTGTCCTCGCCGACGCCGACGTCGGCCAACCTCGTCCAGTCGTGGGTCGGCGTGGCCGAAAGCATGATGCAGCAGTACCAGTACCGCGCGGACACGACGACGACCACGCGCCGCTGACGTCAGGCGTCGCTCCAGCGGTACTCGTGCTCCGGGCGCCCGGTGGCGCCGTAGCGCAGGCGCATCTGAACCGTCCCCGACTCGGCGAGCGCCGTCAGGTACCGCTGCGCCGTCGCCCGGGCCATGCCCAGCTCGCCCGCGACCTCCGCGGCCGACAGCGGCCGCCCGGCGCGCCGCAGCTGCTCCGAGACCAGCCGGGACGTCGCCGTCGACTGGCCCTTCGGCGCGGACGTGCGGTCCTGGTCGTGCAGCACCCGGTACGCGCGGTCGACGTCGTCCTGGCCCAGGGCGCGGTCCTCGGCGAGCAGGCCGCGGAAGCGCGCGTACGACGTCAGCCGCTCGGCGAGCTGGCGGGTGGTGAACGGCTTGATCAGGTAGTTCAGCGCGCCGGCCCGGATCGCCGCGGCCACCGACGCGCTGTCGGTCGCTGCGGACAGCACGATCGTGTCGGTCTGCAGCTCCGGCAGCACCGCGAGGCCGGACTCGTCGGGCAGGTAGACGTCGAGCAGGATCAGGTCGGGCGCGAGCTCCCGGACGCGGGCGCGGGCCTCGGCGGCGGTGTGCGCGGTGCCGACCACCGCGAACCCCTCGACCTCCTCGACGAACCCGGCGTGCACCCCGGCGACCCGGAAGTCGTCGTCGACGATGAGCGTGCGGATCATCCGTCCTCCGTCAGCATTCCGGGCAGTTTCGCGACGAACAGGGCACCCGTCTCGCCATCGCCGGGACCGGCCAGCCAGACGTCGCCGCCGTGGGCGCGCGCGGCCTGGCGGGCGAGCGCCAGCCCGAGTCCGTGGCCGGGCGCGATCTTCGTCGAGACGCCTTCGTCGAACAACGTCCCCCGCAGCTCTTCCGGGACGCCGGGCCCACTGTCCACAACGGACAGATGCAGGGTGTCTCCTTCGGCCAGCAAGCTGATTTCGACCGTCGCCGGCCGCCGCGGGCCCATCCGGGCGGCGTGCAGCGCGTTGTCGACGAGGTTGCCGATCACGGTGTTCGCGGCGATCGGGTCGGTCACGGCCGTGGGCACCCAGGTGTCGTCGGCGAGCTTGAGCGTGAGCCCCTTTTCCTGCGCCTGCTCGGTTTTCGCGACGAGCAGCGCCTGCAGGTACGGGTCGGCGACGGCGTCGCCCAGCTCGCTCGGCCGCGCCGACGGCGAGTCCGTCAGCGTCTGCAGGTACTCGACGGCCTCGGTGTGGTGGCCGAGCTGGAGCAGCCCGTGGAGGGTGTGGAGCCGGTTGGCGAACTCGTGCCGCTGGGCGCGCAGGCCGTCGGACAGGGCGCGGATGCCGTCGAGCTCGCGGGTGAGCGTGTCGAGGTCGGTGCGGTCGCGGAAGGTCAGCACGGTGCCGATGTCCCGCTCGTCCAGCCGGACGGCGCGCGAGTTGATGACGAGCACGCGGTTTCCGGCCACCGCGAGGAGGTTGTCGACCGGCCGCCCCTCGGCGACCGCCTTGCGCAGGCGCGGCGAAAGCTCCAGTTCGGAAAGCCCCGCGCCGAGCGGGAGTTCGGTGCCGAGCAGGCGCTCGGCTTCGCCGTTGCGCACCGAGACGCGGTTCGCGTCGTCGACGGCGAGCACGCCCTCGCCGATCCCGTGCAGCACGGCTTCGCGTTCGTAGAGCAGTTCGGTGAGTTCATGCGGTTCGAGGCCGTGCGTGACGCGCCGCAGCCGCCGGTTCAGCAGCGCCGACGCGCCCGCGCCGAGCAGCAGCGCGCCGCCGGCGAACAGCAGCGTGGTGGCCAGGAGCTCGTTGAACGCCCCGGTCGGGTCGGCCACGTCGAAGCCGACGCTCACCTCGCCGACCACGCGCGGACCTTGCCGGATCGGGGTCTTGCTGCGCACGGAGAGGCCGAGCGTGCCGCTCTGCACGGCGCTGATCTCGTCGAACCCGGCGAGCGCGCGGTCGGGCGGGGTGCTGACCGGCTTGCCGATCTCGCTCGCCGTCGGGTGGGCCAGCCGGATGCCCTTGTCGTCGGTGATCACCACGAACAGCGCGTCGTTGGCCGTGTTGACCGCCAGCGCCCGTTCTTCGAGCGCCCCGCCCGGGATCTTCGCGGCGGCGTTCGCGACGACGACCGGGTCCGCGGCCACCGACTTCGCGATGGCCAGCGCCCGCTCCCCGTACTGGTTGGTCAGGGTGCGGCTCAGCAGCACGCTCACCAGGGCGACGCCGATCCCGACGACGAGCACGACCACGCCGATCTGCAGCAGCAGCACCTGCCTGCTGAACCGCATGCGCGGGAAGAGCGCCCACTTTGGCATGGCTCGAAACCATACCCCCTGGTCAGCGCCGTGCGCTAAATGAGCAAAACATTCAGAACGCACAGCTCGCGCGGAGAACGTCGACAAGCTTCACGCGGGCGCCACACGTACTTAACGTCCCTTCCCAACGTGAGCCCCACCACGTGACGAAGGAGTCACCCCCCATGGTTCCCCCACTGATCGAACTCACCGGAGCCACCAAACGGTTCCCGAGCGGGTCCGGTTCCGTGCACACGGCCGTCCGCGACCTGACCATGACCGTGCAGCCCGGCGAGTTCGTCGCCGTCGTCGGACCCACGGGGTGCGGCAAGTCGACGACGCTCTCGCTGGTCTCCGGCCTGCAGCCGCCGTCCGCCGGCCGGGTGCGGGTGAACGGCGAGGACGTGAAGTCCATTCCGGACGGTGTCGGCTACATGTTCCAGACCGACGCGGTGATGCCGTGGCGTTCGGTGCTCGACAACGTCGCTTCCGGCCCGCGCTTCCGCAGTGTGCCGAAGGCCGAGGCCCGCGCGCAGGCCGTCGACTGGATCGCCCGCGTCGGGCTCGCCGGGTTCGAGAAGTACTACCCGCACCAGCTCTCCGGCGGCATGCGCAAGCGCGTCGCGCTGGCCCAGACCCTCGTCACCAAGCCGAAGATCATGCTGATGGACGAGCCGTTCTCGGCCCTGGACGTCCAGACGCGGGCCCTGATGCAGGACGAGCTGCTGCGCCTGTGGTCCGGCTCGGGTGCGGCGGTCATCTTCGTGACGCACGACCTCGACGAGGCGATCGCGCTGTCGGACAAGGTCGTCGTGCTGACGTCGTCGCCGGCCACCGTGAAGGACGTCTTCGAGATTCCCCTGGAGCGGCCGCGGAAGGTCGAGGACCTCCGGCTCACCGAGGAGTTCCGCAAGCTCTACGCCGACATCTGGGAATCACTGCGCAGCGAGGTCGACAAGGCCCGCCAGAAGGGAGCGAGCAATGTCGCTTGAGACCCCCGCGGCCCCGGCCACTTCGCTGCCGGTGCTGGAAACCGAGCAGGACATCCTCACGAGGGCCAGGCGAGCGACGTCCCGCCGCCGACGCAACACGTGGCTGCTGCGGCTGGCGCTGGTGGTCGCCTGGCTCGGCAGCTGGGAGCTGACCGCCACCTACTGGATCGACCCGTTCTTCTACTCGAAGCCGTCGCGCATCTGGCTGCGGCTGGTCGAGTGGGTCACCAGCGGCACCGACTTCGGTTCGCTCTGGTACCAGCTGTGGGTCACCGTCGAGGAAGCCTTGGTCGGCTTCGCGATCGGTGCGGTCGCCGGCGTGATCTTCGGCGTGGTCCTGGGTCGCAGCCGGTACCTGGCCGACGTGCTCGCGCCGTTCATCAAGGCCGCCAACGCGGTCCCGCGCATCGTGCTCGCCTCGCTGTTCGTCATCTGGTTCGGCCTCGGGCTGGCGTCGAAGGTCGCCACCGTCGTCGTGCTGGTGTTCTTCGTGGTGTTCTTCAACGCCTTCACCGGCGCCCGCGAAGTGGACCGCAACCTGATCGACAACGCGCGCATCCTCGGCGCCGGGCGGATGCAGGTCATCAAGGCGATCGTGCTGCCGAGCGCGACGTCGTGGATCCTGTCTTCGCTGCACACCGCGTTCGGCTTCGCGCTGATCGGCGCGGTCGTCGGCGAGTACGCCGGGTCCAAGGCGGGCATCGGCTTCCTCATCTCGAACGCGCAGGGCACGTTCGATTCGGCGGGCATCTACGCCGCCATGATCATCATCACCGTCGTCGCACTGGTCGCCGAGTGGGGCATCGGAAACCTCGAGAACCGGCTGCTGCGGTGGCGGCCCTCGATGTCCACCTCCAGCCAGACCGTCATCTGAAAGGACCGAATCGATGAGGATTCGCCGAATCGCCGGCGCGCTCACCGCGCTGACCGTGGTGGCGGCGCTGACCACCGCCTGCCAGGACTCCCGCACCGCCGCGACGGGCGAGGGGGGCAAGCCGAAGGTCACGATCATGGTCGGTGGCCTGGAGAAGGTCATCTACCTGCCCGCCATGCTCACCCAGCAGCTCGGCAACTTCGCCGCGCAGGGCATCGACGTCGAGCTGCAGAGCGAGCAGTCGGGCGCCAACGCCGAGACCGCGCTCGTCGCCGGCCAGGTGCAGGGCGTGGTCGGGTTCTACGACCACACGATCGACCTGCAGGCCAAGGACCAGTGCATCAAGAGCGTGGTCCAGCTGGCCAACATCCCGGGCGAGGCCGAGGTCGTCGGCACCGCGCACGCCGACGCGATCAAGAGCTCGGCCGACTTCAAGGGCAAGAAGCTGGGCGTCACCTCGCTCGGGTCGTCCACCGACTTCCTCACGAAGGCGCTGGCGGCCAAGGCGGGCGTCGGGGCCGACCAGTACACGCCGGTGAAGGTCGGCGCCGGGCAGACGTTCATCGCGAGCCTGGACAACGGCGGCATCGACGGCGGCATGACGACCGACCCGACGATCGCGCAGCTGACCAACACGGGCAAGGCGAAGGTGCTGTACGACCTGCGGACGGAAGAGGGCACGAAGGCGGCGCTGGGCGGGCTGTACCCCGCGTCGTCGCTGTACATGAGCTGCGACTTCGTGGACCGCAACAAGGACGCCGTGCAGAAGCTGGCCAACGCGTTCGTGGCCACGCTGAAGTGGATCGACCAGCACAGCCCGGAGGAGATCGCGGCGAAGATGCCGCCGTCCTACAGCGGCGGTGACAAGGCGCTGTACGTCAAGTCCGTCAAGGACAGCATCGGGATGTTCAACGGCGACGGCAAGATGGACGCCGCCGGCGCGAAGAACGTGCTCGAGGTGCTTTCGAGCTTTTCGAAGAACGTGCAGCCGAAGAAGGACTCGATCGACCTGTCGAAGACGTACACGACCGAGTTCGTCGACGCGGCCGCGAAACAGGGCTAGCAGCCCCGCTCACCTGACCGAGCGGTAGGTGAGCGTCATGGACCCGTGAAGGCCTCTTCCCCCGCGGAGGCCTTCACGGGTCTTTTCGTTCATTCCCGTGCAATTCCGGCAAACTGGTGACTATTTCCCGGAATGTGAAGACCCTTCGAAAGTAGCTACCTTCCCGGCGGTGCGGATCCAACACTTGGGGACACGGTTTTCCCGGTCCCCATCGGTGAACGGAGTCCCCGCATGTCCAGAATCCTTTCGTCGCGTGCTGCCCGCGTCCTCACAGCGGTCGCCGCGGCCGCCGCCGGCCTCGCCGTCTCCGGTACCGCCCACGCCGCGGTCGAGTACGGCTCGCACTTCCACGGTCACCAGTTCTCCGGCGGCAACTGGGGTGGTTACGTCAGCTTCGGCAGCTTCACGACGGCGACGGCGAGCTGGACCGAGCCGTCGGTGAGCTGCCGGTCGACCAACGACCTGTTCGCGCCGTGGGTCGGCATCGACGGCGACGGATCGTCCACAGTGGAACAGACCGGCGTCGAGACGGACTGCTCCAGCGGGCGTCCGGTGTACTCCGCCTGGTACGAGATGTACCCGGCCGCGCCGGTGTACTACAACGTGTCGGTCAGCGCGGGCGACCACATCACCGCGACCGTGACCCGCACGGCCACGAACACCTACCGGCTGGACCTGTCCGACACGACCAAGGGCTGGTCCAAGTCCACCACGAAGTCGCTGACGTCGAAGCACGCGTCGGCGGAGGCGATCATCGAGTCGCCGACCGACTCCTACCCGACGATCTCCGGCGGCGTCACGTTCACCGGCGTCAAGTTCAACGGGACGAACCTGGCCTCGACCAGCCCGTCCGCGCTGAACGCCGACGACCGCGGCACGAACACCTGGATCCCGGGCGCGATCGGCTCGGACGGCCAGAGCTTCACGATCTCCCGCCACTGACCCCTATTTGAGGTTGTTGATCGCCCACGCGACCACCATCACCGCGAGGATGAGCGAGATGACGGCTTGCAGCATCATCGTCATCTTCGCCCAGATCCGCAGCGGCATCACGTCGGTGGGGCTGAAGGCGGCCGCGTTGGTGAACGAGAAGTAGAGGTAGTCCAGGTAGGACGGTTCCCAGTCCTGGTGCGCCAGGTCCGGGTCGGCCATCTGCGGGAACTGCAGGTCGGGGAACTTCGCGCGGCCTGCGGCCCGCCGGCCCGGGCCGCCCCGGTCGAACTCCCAGTACCAGAGCGAGAAGGCGACGATGTTCGTCCAGTAGACGATCCCGCCGGTGACCAGTACGGCGCCGGCGTGGTCGCCGATCGTGCCGGCCGCGATGCGGTAGACGAGCGTCACCGCGGACCCGCCGTTCACCGCGGTCACGGCGGCGACGAGCAGCAGCGAGATGACCCGCTCGACGGCGCTGAACTGCGACATCCGGCCGGGATTGGCGAGCAGCAGCGCGACGACCAGCAGCGCGGAGACGGCGGGCAGCAGCCACTGGGGGTGCAGCGCCATGTCGTCGGGCA
Organism: Amycolatopsis sp. NPDC101161; assembly: GCF_044768185.1. Lineage (NCBI taxonomy): Bacteria > Bacillati > Actinomycetota > Actinomycetes > Pseudonocardiales > Pseudonocardiaceae > Amycolatopsis > Amycolatopsis sp. NPDC101161. Next base: position 949,018 of record NZ_JBIWPI010000004.1, on the reverse strand, counting down.
CGGCGACCTGCAGCACGAGGGTGGCCACGACGACGCCCATCGCGGGCCACCGGGTCTCCCCGGAGGTCCGCCGTCGCCACGCGGGTAGGGCCTGTTCAGTCACGACGTCAACGTAGGACGGCGGCGCCCGGCGCGCCAACGCGCTCACTCAGCGCTTTGTCAGCCGGCGGGGGCGGTCGTCACTTCGCCGGGCAGCTTTCGCGCCACGTCCGTCCGGGAGCGTGCCCCGAGCTTCCGCAGCACCTTGGCGACGTGCTGCTCGACCGTGCGCGGCGAGAGGAACAGCCCGTCCGCGATCTCCCGGTTCGTCCGGCCTTCGGCGAGCATCCGCGCGACTTCGCGTTCCCGCGGCGACAACTCGCTGCCGTACCCGCGGCGCCCGCGTTGCGAAGGTGCCCACGCGCCGTGCTCGCGCAGCTGGTGCCGGCAGCGTCCGGCGTCACGGGTGGCGCCCAGCTGCTCGTACGCCTCGGCCGCCGCGGTCAGCTCTTCGACGGCGTCCCGGTTGCCCGCGGCGAGCCGGCACATGGCCGCCCGCTCCCGCATGGCCGTCGCCGGGTACGGCATCGGCAGTGTCGCGTACCCGGACGCGGCCTCGTCGAACAGCGTCGCCGCGGCCAGGTGCTTGCCCCGCGCTTCGAGCAGCACCGCCCGGCCGGCCACCAACGCTGCCGCGGCCACCGGAGCGTCTCGGTCTTCGATGCCGCGGGCGAACGCCTCGACCACGCTGTCGGCCTCGGGCCAGCGCCCGGCCCGCGCGTACGCCTGCGCCGCCGCCGGGACCAGCGCCGCCGCCCAGATCCAGACACCCTTGCGCCCGGCCGCGGCCACCGCCGTGTCGGCCACCGCGCACGCGCCGTCGACGTCGTCGGTCGCCAGCAGCACCGAGATCAGCACCCCGGCCGCCGACAGCACGACCGGGATCGGCCCGCGGTCCGGCGCGTGCACGCTCGCCGCGGTCAGGTGCCGCTGCGCGGCGGCGAACTCCCCGCGCACGGCCGCGAGCCCGCCGAGCACCAGCGACGACTCCATGACGATCGGGCCCAGCTCCGGGTAGCTGTCCCGCAGCTGCTCGGCGGCTTCGGCGAGCCCGGTCCAGCGCCCGCGCACCCAGTCCAACCGGACGCGGGTGCCCTGGATCAGGCCGATCGCGTACAGCGCGCCCGCGTCGGTCGCGCGCCGGACGCCCTCGGTCACCAGCCGTTCCGCGCGGTCGAGGTGACCCGCCCACGACTGGCCGTCGGCGAGGTTGCACCACAGCCGGGCCAGCTGGACGCGCTCGGCGACCGTGCCGACGGTGTCCGGCAGGGCCTCGAACTCCGCCCACGCCGAGCCGTCGCCGACGTGCGACGCGGCCGCGATGCGGTCGGCGGTCAGCGCGAGCCGCAGCTCGGGGTCGTCGAGCCGCTCGTACACCTCACCCGCGCGGGCGCGCCAGGATTCGTGCCACGACAACGGGGTCAGGCCGTCGATCGGCTGGGCGAGCAGCGTGATCCCGCGCGCGGCGAGGTCGGGCCGGTCGGTCAGCTCGCCGATCGCGCGTTCCACCTCGAGGCGGCCGCGGCCGAGCCCGCCGATGGTCCGGACCTGCAGCATGCCGAGGCTCAGCCGGATCGAGCCGCGGACCGACGGCGGCAGCGTCACCTCTTCGAGGACGCGCTGCAGCGTGCCGATCACGTCGGGGCGGAAGCCGCGCAACGCGACCTGGCTCAGCTTGCCGGCGACGCGCCCGGTGTCCGACTGCGCCGGGCCGGGCTCGGCGAGCACCGACTGCAGCAGGTCGATCGCGCGGGACGTCTCACCGCGGGTGACGGCCTCGTCCGCGGCGGCTTCGGCGTAGTGCCGCCACTGGTCGACGCGGCCGGCGGCGCGGGAGTGGCGGGCCAGCAGCGTGAGCGGCGGGGACGGTTGCGCGGCGAGCACGCGGATCGCCTGCGCGTGCAGCAACGCGCGTTCGGGTCCGGTCACCGTGTCGTAGACCGCCTTGCGCGCCAACGGGTGCCGGAAGCCGTACTTGCTGTCGCCGACTTCGCCGAGCACCCCGCCGGACAACGCGGCGAGCAGCGCGGTGCGGAGGGCGTCGCCGGACAGGCCGGCGAGTTCGCCGAGCACGGCGGCTTCGGCGCCGACGCCGAGCACCGCGGCCGCGCCGGCCAGCTGCACCGCCGGCGCCGGCAGCGCGGCCAGCCGTTCGGTGACGGCTTCCCGCAGCAGCACCGGCACTTCGAGGTTCTCCAGCATCCGGTCGGAGAGGACCTCGCCGACCGGCAGCCGCTCGGCCGCTTCGCGCAGGGCCCGCAGGGTTTCCTCGGCCACGAACGGGATTCCGGCGGTGCACTCGTGCAGCTTCGCCGCGAACTCGTCGGTGACGCGGGGCAGTTCGAGGATTTCGGCCGCGAGCGCGCGCACGGCGGTGACGTCGAGCGCGCCGAGCGCGACCCGCGCGGAGTGGACGGCCGGGTCGGTCCGGAAGGGCGCACTCCATGTCACAGCCCCAGCGTCGGTCGCCGACCGGAAGGTGGCCACCACGGCCAGTTCGGGGGGCATCGAGCCGGCGAGGAATCGCATGAGGTCACGGGTGTCTTCGTCGGCCCATTGGAGGTCGTCGATCAGGACGAGCGTCGGTCCGCAGGCCTGCAGCAGTTCCCGCACCGCGCGGAAGACGCGGTGGCGTTCGGCGACCGGGTCGGGGAGGGGTTCGGGCCGCGGAGGAAGCGCTTCCGCGAGCTCCGGCAGTAGCGGCCGCAGCACGCCGGCGACCGGGCTGAGCGGCCTGAGCCGCGCGTCGCCCACCTCGCGAAGCGCTTCCAAGACGGGCCCGTAGGGGAACGGTTCCCGCAGCGGCTGGCAGGCGCCGGTGAGCACGCGGCCGCCGTCGAACTCCTTGCGGCGCCCGATCTCCGTGAGCAACCGGGTGCGGCCCATGCCGGGCTCGCCCTCGATGAGCACGGCGGCCGGGCGCCGCTTGAGCACGTCGACGATCGCGTCGAGCTCGGGGTCGCGGCCGGTCAGCCGGGCGGGTCCCGACCGGACGCTCACCGAGGTGGGGCGGGGAGCCGTGAGCCACATACGGACCTCCTCGACGCCTACCGGGGTGTGCGCGGGAGCCTAAGCAGCGCTCGGCGCTCCGTAAACCATTAACCGAATAGGTGGTCGGTACCGCCGTCACACGTCCGCCTACCCGCTGTCACCGGTTTGCCGCGGGATCCGCCGGTCCGGGGTCACCGCGCGTACGAAACTTCGGCGGTCAGCGCGTTCCGGCGGTGCTTAACACGTTCAGGGTGGTGTGTCGGCTACTGAAAGTAGTTCACGGAAACCCTACTTAAGGACCTGTCCGACCGGGTGACAGCCGCCGGTCCGGACCGCTTGGAGCAGGGGATTCGTCCGGGGTGAATGCGTATACCCATTCGCCGGGCGCCCGGATTGCACCGTAACGCCCACTGCGGGGACCCTCACCCGGGGGAGTACCACTGCGTGGCCGGTGCAGAGCCGCGCGTAACCACCTAGGGAGAAGCATGAAGATCGCCAGACTCTTCGGTGCCGCTGCCGCCGCGGTGATGACGACGGGCGCACTCGTCTCTGTCGCCGTCCCCGCGTCGGGCCAGGACCTGCTGAACCCGGACATCGTGCCCGCCATGCAGCGCGACCTGGGCCTGACCCACGACCAGGTGCTGACGCGGCTGAAGAGCGAAGACGTCGCGAACAAGGTCACCGAGGCCGTCAGCGCGACGCTCGGCGACGCCTTCGGCGGCGCCACGTACAACGCCGCCACGGGCAAGGCGCACATCCAGACGACGGACGCCGCGTCGGTCGGCAAGATCCAGGCGTCCGGGGCCGAGGCGGAGGTCGTGAAGTTCAGCGCCCGCCAGCTCGACTCCACTGTGGACAGGTTCAAGGCCCTCGACGCCACGGCGCCGTACGCGATCACCGGCTGGGGCGTGGACTCCGTCACCAACCGCGTCACGCTTTCCGTCCTGCAGGGCCAGCGCGCCGCGGCCGACGCGTTCCTCGCGCGGTCCGGTGTGGACAAGTCGTCGGTCACGATCGTCGACGCGACCGCGAAGCCGACGCTGCACGCCAACATCCGCGGTGGGGACGCCTACTACATCGGCGGCTCGGCGCGCTGCTCGGTCGGTTTCGCGACCACGACCGGCTTCGTCACCGCCGGCCACTGCGGCGCGCTCACGGGCGGCGGCTCGCTGACGGGGTCGAACGGCGCCGCGCTCGGCAGCTGGATCACCTACCGCTTCCCGGATGTCGACTACGCGGCGGTCCGGACCAACAGCAGCTGGACCCCGGTCGCGCAGATGAACAACGGGACCGCGGTGCGCGGGTCGTCGAACGCGGCGACCGGCTCGTCGGTCTGCAAGGCCGGCTCGACCACCGGCTGGACTTGCGGCACGATCGGCGCGAAGAACCAGAGCGTCCGCTACTCCGAGGGCACGGTCAACGGCATGACCGCGACCAACGTCCACTCGGCGGCCGGTGACTCCGGCGGCGGCTTCATCGCCGGCAACTACGCGCAGGGCGTCCTGTCCGGCGGCAACACCAGCGTGACCTACTTCTACCCGATCGCCGGCGCGCTGTCCGGCACCGGCACCACCCTGAAGACCAGCTGATCCCGGGCTGAAACAGCGAAAGGGCGGGTTTCGAGTGCCTCCAGCGCACTCGAAACCCGCCCTTCGTCCTCGCCGCGGGATTGGGAGGTTCAGGGGTCAGACGTTGCTGATCTCCTCGATCAGCCCGTCGACGTCGAAGTGCGCGCTCTCCTCGCCGAGCGGCACCAGTTCGTAGGACGCGTCGAGGAACGTGCGGACGTCCTCGACCTCGAGCTCGAACGACGCATAGCCGTCCGGTGACTCGATTTCCAGGGTCAGGAAGTCTTCGTCTTCGGACAGGTCCGGGCGGATCCGGACGTCCCCGAGGCCGGCCGGCTCGTCGAGGCCGTCCACCAGGAGGTCACGCGCGAAGGTCCACTCGATCCACCGGCCGCGCTCGGTCCGGAACGCGACGGTGACCGCGAACGGCTCGTCGGCGTGGTAGGAGAGGCGGGACAGGACGGGCGTGGTGCTTTCGTTCAGCACCACGAACTGGCTCTGGTGAACGGCGTCGGTCTGCATGGCCCCTCCTGGAGTCCGGTGGCGGTTCGCGCGGCGCGAACTGTTCGAGGAGGAGATGACCAGGCCCGACGGTCATGACGAAGAAACTCTCACGTTCACTTGATCGGTTGCATCCGTCCATTGTGGTGTAACGCCGGGCACGTACACCTTGCGCTCGAACGGCGACGCGTGGTGACGCCTCAGGGGCCGAGCGGCAGGCTGAGCCCGACCTTCACCCGGTCCATCGCCACGCTCGTCGTGAAGTGCCGGACGTTCGGGTTGTCGAAGAACATCCGGCGGGTGAACGCCTCGAAGCCCGCCATGTCCGGGCACGTCACGACCAGCACGAAGTCGGCGTTGCCGGTGACGTAGTAGCACTGCTGGACGCAGTCGTCGGCCAGGACCTGGCGGCGGAACGCGTCCAGGACCGCGAGGTTCTCCCGCTCCAGCTCGACCATGACCACGAACGTCATGCTCAGCCCGAGCGCCTCCGGCGACAGCACCGCGACCTCGCGCTCGATGACGCCCGCCTCGCGCAGCCGCTTGATCCGCCGTTGCACCGCCGCGGCGGAGAGGCCGACCTTCGCGCCGATCGTCTCGGCGATGGTGCGGGCGTCCTCCTGGAGGCAGGCGAGGATGGCGATGTCCAGCTGGTCGAGGTCGGGTGTCTGCACTCCAGCAGGCTAACCGGCACCCCCGACGATTTGCGGCGAGTTCGCTCCCGGCTCACTCCACCGTGACGCCGCTCACTACTCCGTCCGAGGGGAAAGTGAAACAACTTTTTTCGTGACCTGGAACACAACTGACCGGTCTACCAGGGGGTAGCCCATAGAAGTGGAAGACCAGCCGGTCGCTCCGCCTACCCGCCGGCGTGGGGAGGCTCTCCCGTGCCCGCACCTGCCGCCGTGCTGACCGGCCTCGGTTCGTGGTTGCCGACGAAAGTCCTGGACAACCACGAGATCGCCGCCCGGCTCGACACCACGGACGAGTGGATCCGGACCCGCACCGGCATCCGCGAGCGCCGCGTCGCGGGGCCGGACGAGTCCACAGTGGACCTCGCGGTCGGGGCGGGCCGCGAAGCGCTCGCGGGTGGCTCCGCCGACGTCGTCGTCCTGGCGACGTCGACGCCGGACCAGCCCTGCCCGGCGAGCGCGCCGCAGGTCGCCGCCCGGCTCGGGCTCGGCACGGCCGCGGCCTTCGACGTCAACGCCGTCTGCAGCGGGTTCGTCTACGCGCTGGCCACGGCGGCCGGCTTCATCGCGGGCGGCCTCGCCGAGCGCGTCCTGGTGATCGGCGCCGACACCTTCACCACGCTCATCGACCCCGCGGACCGCACGACCGTCCCGATCTTCGGCGACGGCGCGGGCGCGGTCCTGCTGCGCGCGGGCGAGCCCGACGAGCCCGGCGCGTTCGGCCCGTTCGACCTGCACAGCGAGGGCGAGCACGCCGACCTGCTGTGGGTTGAGGCCGGCGGCGCGCGGCGGCGGCTGTCCGACCAGCCGAGCGACCGCTTCCTCGCGATGCAGGGCACGGCGGTGTTCCGGCACGCCTGCGCGCGGATGGCCGAGTCGTCGCGGACGGTCCTGGACCGCGCGGGCTGGATGGTCGGCGACGTCGACCGCTTCGTCGGGCACCAGGCGAACATCCGGATCCTGCAGGCGACGGCGAAGCAGCTCGGCATGCCGGCCGACGCCGTCGTCGCCAACATCGACCGCGTCGGCAACACCAGCGCCGCGTCGATCCCGCTCGCCCTGGCCGACGCCCGCGCCGACGGCACCCTCGCGCCCGGCCACCGCGTGCTGCTCAGCGCGTTCGGCGCGGGCCTGACCTGGGGCTCGACGGTGCTGCGCTGGCCGGATCTGGGTCAGCTGTCCTGAGGTCCCGGGCCGGCCGTCCAGGTCGGCGTCGCCTCCTGGCGGCCGCGCAGCTCCAGCTCGCCGTGCTTCTCCCAGTTCGCGCGTTCGCTCGGCAGCGCGGCCGAGACGACGGCGTCACTGGCGAGGATCCGTGACGGCACGGCCTTGGCCAGCTCGGTCAGCCGCGCGGCTTCGTTGACGGCGTCGCCGATCACGGTGTACTCGAGCCGGCTGCTGGTGCCGAGCTGCCCCGCGAAGACCGGGCCGCTGGAGACGCCGATGCCGAGGTCGAGCTCGCCGTCGGCGCACACCTCGTCGCGGATCGCGCGGGCCGCGGCGAGGGCGGCGGTCGGCGCGTCCGCGAGCCGGGTCGGGGCGCCGAAGATGCACAGCGCGGCGTCGCCCTGGAACTTGTTGACGAGCCCGCCGCGGGCGTTGACCGCGGAGACGACGGCGGCGAACAGCCGGTTCAGCTTCCGCACCAGCTCCTCGGGCGGGGTGCGGTAGGCGAGCGCGGTCGAGTCGACGACGTCGACGAACAACGCCGTGACCTCGCGGACGTCGCCGGACAGGGACGCGCCGTACTCCAGCGCGTGCCGGGCGACGTCGGCGCCGACGTGCCGGCCGAAGAGGTCCCGCATGCGCGCCTGCTCGCGCAGCCCGGCGGCGAGCTGGTTGACCGACGTCTGGAGCAGGCCGATCTCGCTGGAGTCGTCGACGTCGACCGTGACGTCGTTGTCGCCGCGGGCGATCCGGTCGAGGGCCACGCGCAGCCGGTGCAGCGGCGCGGCGACCGCCCGGGCCAGCAGCGCGGTCCCGATGGCGCCGACCCCGAGGCCGATGACCGACAGCATGATCAGGCTGGCGGTGTGGTTGCCGGAGCCGAGGTCGGGCGGCGTGGCGACGAGCAGGACGCCGACGAACGGGACGCCGCTGGCCAGCGCCCAGGTGACGACCAGCCGGGTGAGCACGGTGACGGGCAGCGACCCCCGCGGCGGCAGGACGTCGAGGGCGATGGTCATCACCGGCCGCGCGACCCATTCGGCGGCGAGGTAGGTGAGCCCGACGGTGGTGAGGCCGCCGAGCCCGATGACGGTCGCCATGCCGACGGCGTCCGCACCGGAGCCGAGCACCCCGGCGAGCACGCTGAGGACGACGGTCCCGATCAGCCAGAGCGTCCCGCTGACGACGGCCATGTCGACGGGCAGCCGCAGGGCCCGGCGTGCCTCGCTTTCCGACGGAGGGCGGCCGAGCACGAACCAGATGGCGGTCCGCCGCTGCAGCCAGGCGGTCCAGAGCGTCCCGGCGAGCAACGACCCGGCCACGATGGCGGCGGCGGTCAGGCCCAGGACCCAGCCGCGGTCCCCGACGTCCCCGGGCAGGCCTTGCAGGAGGAGAAGCAGCGCGACAACACCGGAGCCGGCGACACTGGAGCCGATGCCGAGCCCGGCGAAGCCCAGGCTGGTGCGCAACACGACCCGGAAGTTCTTCACGGCGATCTTGCGCACGGCGTCGATCGTACGGCCGAAAATGCGTGGCCACCGCCGGTGGCCGCTCGTTACGGTGCGGATCATGGACGCACATCCGTCGAGTGCGCGCGTGGTGCAGCCGAGGGCGTGATGCCGTTCGTCGCCACCGAGGGAATCCTGCGGGAGCGCCGCTTCCCGTCCACGAGCGCGCTCGGTGTACAAGTTCGTGGCGCGGGTGCTGGAGTCGCGTTAGAAGCGGTACCGCAAGATGTGCGCCATCCGGGCCAGTGGCGGGAAGTACTTCAGCGTCCGCAGCTGGAACCGCGTGAACGGCCGCATGCGAGCCAGCACCTCCGGCGTCGACCAGTGGGCCGCGTCCAAAGAGGACACCAGCGTCAAGCCGTAGCGCTCCAGCTCGTGCGGGGCGTCGATGCCCCACTTCAGAGTTGCCTTCGCGCGCCGGACCGGGGTGTTCAGCTTCTGCGCCTTGATGCCCAGCTTGCTGAACACGTCGCAGATCACCTCACCCGACGGGAACTTCGCGACCAATCGGCGAATCAGCTCGGTGCCCTCCGCGGGCGTCAGGTACATCGTCAAACCCTCGGCGACGATCAGCGCCGGGCGGTCCGATGGCACCTGGTCCAGCCACCCGAAGTCCGTCACCGATGTGCCGATGTTCGTGTGGTTCGGCGCCGCCGCGTACAGCTTCTCCCGCAGCGCGACGACCTCCGGGTAGTCGACGTCGTACCACTGCACCGACGACGGCGGCGCGACGCGCTGGAAGCGCGTGTCCATGCCGCAGCCGAGGTGCAGCACGATCGCGTCCGGGTGCCGGGTCAGGTACTCCGCGGCCCACTCGTCGATCGGCTTCGCGCGCAGCACCACGCTCACCGCCGAATCCCGCGTGATGCCGAGCTTGGCGAAGTCGTAGTCGATCTGGCGGACGGCTTCGTCGGCCGCGTGGTCACCGAGGATCGGCTCGGCTTCGCGGCTGTCGAGCGCGCGGCCGTAGAGCGTGGCCAGCATGGTGGCCTTCTCCTCGGTGAAGTGCACCTTCTCCATCAGCGTTCCTCCGCGGCGAAGTCGTGCGCGTACGTCTTGGCGTCCACCAGGTGCTTCAGCGTCAGCTCGCGGGCCGCGGCCGGGTCGGCGCGGCGGATCGCTTCGAGGATCGCGCGGTGGTCGTCGACCGCTTTGCGGATCTGGCCCGGCAGCCGCAGCGCCGCCCGGCGCTCCTCGCCGACCAGGGCGAGGACCGAGCGCAGCAGGCCGGCGACGTCGTCGTTGCCCGCGTTCTGCGCGATCACCCGGTGGAACTCCGCGTCGGCGGCGATGACGTGCAGCATGTCGCCGTCCTCGGCCGCCTGCGCCATCTCGGCGACGTTGTCCTCCAGGCGGCTCACCGTCTTCGCGGACGCCTGCCTGGCCAGTCGCTCGGCGAGCGTCGGCTCGACGGTCGCGCGCAGGTCGAAGAGCTTTTCGACGAGCTGGTCGTGCTCGGTGAACCACGTCCGCAGCGGCTGTTCCTGCTGCTCGCGGACGTAGGTGCCGGAGCCCGCGCGGATCCGGACGTACCCGATCGAGTCGAGGACGCGCAGGGCCTGCCGCAGTGACCCGCGGCTGATGCCGAGGTCCTCGCACAGGACGCGTTCGGCGGGCAGCCGCGAGCCCGGCGGCAGCTTCCCGGAGTCGATCAGCGACCGCAGCCGGTCGACGGTCGCGCTCCAGACCTGCTCGGTGTCCACGCCGCCATCCTCTCAGCTCCGGAAACTGTCGGGGGTGCCTGTCATGATCACGGCCATGGACATCCTGGGGGCGTGGGCACGCGGCTGGGCGGTCTCGCGGGCGGTACCGGAGCCGGTCGCGGAGCCGGACGGCTTCCGCGTCGACGTCGGCCTGCCCGGCCACCGCGTCCGCTACCTGCTGCGGTCACCGTCGGCGGTGGCCACGCGGGCGCGGACGGTCGCCGAGCCGGGCACGTGGCTGAAGACGTGCGGCGCGCGGGACGCGGTGCTCGCGGGCCTGACACCCGAGTGGAAGGCGGGGAACACGGAGTACCTGATGACCTTCGACGGCGGCATCCCACCCGCCGAGGTGCCGTCACCGTACGAGGTGGCGGTGAGCGGTGAGGAGCCGTTGTGGTCCGTGTCGGTGACGTCCGGGGGCGAGCCGGCGGCCCGCGGCTGGGTCGCCGTGGCCGACGGGGTGGCGGTGTTCGACCGGATCGTCACCGAGCCCGCCCACCGGCGGCGCGGACTCGGCCGGGTGGTGATGCACCGCCTGGGCGTCGCGGCCGGCGCGCGAACGAGTGCGTTGCTGGCTTCGGAGGCCGGGCGTGGGCTGTACACCGCACTCGGCTGGCGGGTGGCTTCCGAAGTGGTGCCCGCCCACGTACCGGAAGGAGCGCGATGACCGCGCGGTTCAAGGACCTCGCCCTCGACGCGGCCGACCACCAGGCCCTGGCGGACTGGTGGTGCCGCGCGATGGGGTACGTCCGCCGAGACTCCCTCACCGGCGACGAACGCCCGGACGACTGGCCGGTCCCGATCGTCGACCCGGCGGGCGGCGGCCCGCTGATCTGGATCGTCCCGGTCCCGGAGCCGAAGACGGTCAAGAACCGCATGCACCTGGACGTCTTCGGCGACAAGGCCGAGCTGCTGGCGCTCGGCGCGACCCTGGTCCGGGAACGCGACACCGACATCGAATGGGACGTGCTGGCCGACCCGGAAGGGAACGAATTCTGCGTCTTCACCCCACGTTGACTGTCTCGCCTGCCACATCTCGGCCCCTCCACTTCGCGGCCCCGCGCCGAGATGCTTAGGCTCCGCACGTGAGTGCTAAATGACGTGGTGGCACGCGGTGATCATCGTGGTCGCCGGGATCTGGGCGGGCACCATCAACGCCGTCGTCGGGTCGGGGACCCTCGTGACCTTCCCCGTCCTGGTCGCGCTGGGCTACCCGCCCGTGACCGCGACGACGTCCAACGCCATCGGCCTCGCGCCCGGCACCCTCAGCGGTGCCTGGGGCTACCGGCACGAGCTCACCGGCTACTGGCCGCAGGTCGCGAAGTTCGCCGTCGCGTCGTTCCTCGGCGCCATCGGCGGCACCATCCTGCTGCTGTCGCTGCCGAAGGACGCCTTCGAAGCCGTCGTCCCCGTGCTCGTCGGCCTCGCCGTGATCCTCGTGATCGTGCAGCCGCGCGTCTCGAAGTGGGTCGCGAAGCGCCGCGAAGAGAACGGCGAAGAGCACAAAGCCGGCCCGCTGCTGATGTTCTTCATCTTCCTCATCGGCATCTACGGCGGCTACTTCACCGCCGCGCAGGGCGTGATGCTGATGGCGGTCATGGGCATGCTGCTGTCCGAACCGCTGCAGAAGCTCAACGGCGTCAAGAACGTCCTCGCCGCCGTGGTGAACGTCGTCGCCGGCGTGATCTACGCGTTCGTCGCGCCGATCAGCTGGCCCGTCGTGCTGTGGCTGGCCGTCGGCTCGACCGCCGGCGGCTTCCTCGGCGCGAAGATCGGCCGGAAGCTGCCGCCGGCGGTGCTGCGCGGCGTGATCGTGGTGATCGGCCTCGCCGCCGTCGTCCAGCTGGTCGTCAAGCAGTTCAGCGGCTGAAGTCGCGCGCCGCGGCCAGGAAGAGGTCGTTCTCCTCGCGGGTCCCGATCGTCACGCGCACGCCGTCGCCGGCGAACGGGCGCACCACGAGCTTGCGGTCCAGCGCGTGCTCGGCGAACGGCACCGCCTGGTCACCCAGCGGCAGCCAGACGAAGTTCGCCTGCGTCTCCGGCACCTGGTAGCCGGCCTCGAGCAGCGCGTCACGCACCCGGCCCCGCTCCGCGACGATCTCCTGGCAGCGCGCGAGCAGCTCGTCGGCCGCGTCCAGGGACGCCAGCGCGGCCACCTGGGCCAGCATGTTCACCGAGAAAGCGACGTACACCTGGCGAAGCGCGTCCGCGATCGGCTCCGGCGCGACGGCGTAACCGACGCGCAGGCCCGCGAGGCCGTACGCCTTCGAGAACGTGCGCAGCACCATGACGTTCGACCGCGTCCGCGTGTACTCGACGCCGTCGGGGACCTCAGGGTCGGTCACGAACTCCTTGTAGGCCTCGTCCAGCACCACCAGCACACGCTGCGGGACCGCGTCGAGGAACCGCTCGAGCTCCGCGCGCCGGATCGCCGTGCCGGTGGGGTTGTTGGGGTTGCAGACGAAAACCACGCGCGTCCGGTCGGTGATCGCCGCGAGCATCGCGTCGAGGTCCAGCTCCTGGCCCTCGGTGATCGGGACCAGCACCGGCTTCGCGTGCGCCACCTGCGTCACGATCGGGTAGGCCTCGAACGACCGCCAGCCGAAGAGCACCTCGTCACCAGGGGCGCAGGCCGCCTGGATCGTCTGCTGGCACAGCGACACCGAGCCGCAGCCGATCGCGACGCGCTCCACCGGCACGTCCAGCTCGCGCGCCAGCCGCTCGCGCAGGACCTGCGAGCCGGTGTCCGGGTAGCGGTTGATACCGGCCGCGGCCTCGGCGATCGCCTGCGCGACGCTCGGCAGCGCGCCGCCGGGCACCTCGTTGCTCGCCAGCTTGATCGCGCCTTCGATCGTCCGGCCGGGGATGTATTTCGGCAACGATTCGAGATCGGCACGGGGGGACACGGACGACATCTTCGGCGCTCCTCCGATTGAACGGGACAACCCCGTCACCGTATCTTTTCCGCCCACCGCCCCGCGACTCCCTTCAGGCGGTATGTGACCGGGAGACCTGCCAGACTGGGTTCCTTCCGTTCACCTCCAAGTGATTGAGTGACGCAATGACGTCGACCAGCACCGTGGACTACCAGCGCACCGACGGCCGGGCCCTGACGCTGACCTTTTCGGAACCCGAGGGGTCGCTGCGCGGCGGTTTGGTGGTCCTGCACGAGGCGGACGGCGTCACCGACGGCGTCAAGCTGCTGCTCGCCAGCCTCGCCCTCGAGGGCTGGCTGACCGTCACCCCGCACCTCGAGAACGCGGAGCTGACGCAGCAGGATCTGCTCGACGCGACGGACATCACACTCGCCTGGCTGGTCGACCGCGGGGTCCAGGCCGACCTGCTCGGCGTGATGGGCTTCGACCTGGGCGGCACCGCGGCCCTCGTCGTCGCTTCGCACCGCCGGCTGGGCGCCGCCGTCAGCGTCGGCGGGCAGCAGGCCGCCGAACTGCCCGCGCTGGTCGAGATCGCCGGGAAGCTCACCAGCCCGTGGCTCGGCATGTACGGCGACGCCGGCGACGAGGCGGGCGGCGCCGAGGTCGAGCGGCTGCGTGACGCGGCGGCGTCGGCGAAGGTCGCCACCAACGTTGTCCACTACCCGGGCGCGAACCACCGCTTCGACGCCGACCCCGGTGCGGCCGCCGAGGCGTGGCAGCGCACCCTGAACTGGTTCGACGCGCACCTGCGGTAGGCGGGATTACGCTCGTGACGTGACGCACACCGCCGACGCCCCCGAAGTGCTCTGGCGCCCTGAGCCGAGCCACGTTGCCGACACCAAGATCGAAGCCTTCCGCCAGTGGCTGCGTGCCGAACGCGGCGTCGAGGTGGACGACTACCGCTCGCTCTGGGAGTTCTCCGTCGAACGCGGCCCGGACTTCTGGACGGCGGTCGCGGACTTCCTCGGCGTCCGCTGGCACGACCAGGCGGGCGAGGTGCTCTCGGGCGAGATGCCGAACGCGGTCTGGTTCGACGGCGCCACGCTGAACTACGCCGAGCACGCGCTCACCCCTGGCGTCGCGGGAGCCACGAAGGGCGACGACGAGCTCGCGGTGATCTTCCACCGCGAAGACGGCTTCGCCGACCACCTCACGTACGGGCAGCTTCGCGCCCAGGTCGGCGCCGCGCGGGCGGCGCTGCTCGAGCTGGGCGTCGGCAAGGGCGACCGCGTCGCGGCGCTGGCCCCGAACTGCCCGCAGACGCTGGTCGCGTTCCTCGCCGCGGCCAGCATCGGGGCGATCTGGTCGTCGTGCTCGCCGGACTTCGGGGTCCGCGCGGTCGCGGACCGGTTCGTCCAGATCGAGCCGAAGGTGCTCTTCGCCGTCAACGCGTACGCGTACAACGGCCGTCAGTTCGACATCCGGGGGACCGTCACCGACCTGCAGGCGAAGCTGCCGTCGCTGGCCGCGACCGTGCTCGTCCAGTACGTCGGGGAAGGCCGGCTGGACGGCGCCCTCGACTGGGACGAGCTGCTGGCGAAGCACGAGGGCGCGCCCTTGCTCTTCGAACCGGTCGAGTTCGCGCACCCGCTGTGGGTGCTCTATTCGTCGGGGACCACCGGCCTGCCGAAGGGCATCGTGCACGGCCACGGCGGCATCACCCTCGAGCACCTCAAGGCCCTCGCGCTGCAGACGGACCTCGGGCCGGGCGACCGGTTCTTCTGGTTCAGCACGACCGGCTGGATGATGTGGAACTTCCTCATCTCCGGCCTGCTGGTCGGCACGACGATCGTGCTCTACGACGGCAGCCCCGGCCACCCGGACCTCAACGCGCTCTGGCACCTGGCAGAGCAGCACCGCGTCACGTACTTCGGGACGTCGGCGCCGTTCATCCAGAGCTGCCTGAAGGCGGGCATCAAGCCGGCCGAACGCTACGACCTCACGGCGTTGCGCGCGCTCGGCTCCACCGGGGCGCCGCTGAGCGTCGAGGGCTTCCGGTGGATCGTGAACGAGGTCGGGAAGGGCGTCCAGATCTGCTCGGTCTCGGGTGGCACCGACCTGTGCGCGGCGTTCGTCGCGTCGGCGCCCGACGTCCCGGTCTGGTTGGGGGAGCTGTCCTGCCCGGCGCTGGGCGCCGCGGTCAACGCGTTCGACGAGGCCGGCAACGCCGTCGTCGAGGAGGTCGGCGAGCTGGTCATCACGAAGCCGATGCCGTCGATGCCGGTGTTCTTCTGGAACGACCCCGACGGCTCGCGCCTGCGTGAGGCCTACTTCGAGATGTACCCGGGGTTGTGGCGCCACGGCGACTGGATCCGGGTCACCAACCGCGGCTCGGCGGTGATCTACGGCCGCAGCGACTCGACGCTCAACCGCGGCGGCGTCCGGATGGGCACGGCGGAGTTCTACCGGGTCGTCGAGGGCTACGACGAGATCGCGGACTCCCTGGTCGTCGACACCTCGGCGGCCGGCAACGAGGACGGGCAGCTGATCTGCTTCGTCGTCCTCGCCGACGGCGCTTCGCTCGAAGACGTCGAGCCGCGGCTGAAGAAGGAGCTTCGTAGCGCACTGTCACCGCGGCACGTACCCGATCGGTTCGTCGTGGTTTCGGAGATTCCTCGTACCTTGAACGGTAAGAAGTGTGAAGTACCGGTGAAGAGGATTCTGGCCGGTGTGGCTCCCGACCGGGCCGTCAGCCGCGACGCGCTGGCGAACCCGGCGGCGTTGACGCCGTTCGTGGAGCTCGCCGGGGGATAGATGGGGGAAGCATGATCGTCCACAACGGGTTGTACAGGTGGTGACGGGGACACGCGCGCAGACCACCTGGCGGGTGGCGGGGACCACCACCGTGGGGGTGATCACCTGGGTGACCCGGCTGGCCGGGCTGACGACACTCGTCGCCGTCCTGGTGCCGGCCGGGCGTCGGAACCTGCGCGGGCACATGTCCGAGTGGCTGGAGCTGCCGCAGGACGCGACGGTCGCGGCGGCGACCGTGGCGCTGGTCACGGGCGTGCTGCTGGTGCTGCTGGCCGCGGGCCTGCGGCGCCGCAAGCGGCGGGCCTGGCAGCTGGCCGTCGGCGCGACGGTGCTGCTCACGGCGTCGCACATCGGGCTCCGGCACGTCTTCGGCGCCGGGATGGTGTCCGTCGTGCTGCTGGTCGGCCTGATCGCGAGCCGGCGCTACTTCGTCGCCAAGCCGGACCCGGTGGTCGGGCGCTGGCGCGCGGTGCGCGTGTTCCTGCAGCTGGCGCTGGCCGGGTTGGTGATCAACGTCATCCTGCTGTCGGTGGCTTCGCACGCGGTCCTGGAGCCGATGAGCTTCCCGGACCGCCTGGCGGAGGCCGCGCTCGCGCTCGTCGGGGTCAGCGGGCCTGCGGTGTTCCACCAGATGTGGCTGGAGGACATGACGGCGGCCGTCGGGCTGCTCTTCGGCCTCGCCGCGGTCCTGGTGTCGGCGTACTTCCTGCTGCGCTCGGCCGAGCCGGCGCCCCGGCTGTCCGACGAGGAGGTCGCGCGCCTGCGCAAGCTGCTCGACGAGCACGGCGAGCGGGATTCGCTCGGCTACTTCGCGCTGCGGCGGGACAAGTTCGCGGTGTTCTCGAAGACGGGCAAGGCCGCGGTCACCTACCGCGTGATCGCGGGGGTCGCGCTGTGCTCGGCCGACCCGCTCGGCGACCACGAGGCGTGGCCGGGCGCGATCGAGGAGTACCTGGACGTCTGCCGTCGCAACGGCTGGGTCCCGGCGGCGATGGGCGTCTCGGAGCTGGGCGCGACGGTCTGGGCCCGGTTCGGCCTGGAGGTCCTGGAGATCGGCGACGAGGCGGTCGTCGACGTCGACGAGTTCACGTTGGACGGACGCGCGATGCGCGGCGTCCGCCAGGCCGCGGCCCGCACGAAGCGTGCGGGCTACAAGGTGCTGGTGCGCCGCGCGGAAGACCTGCGCCCGGGCGAGCTGGCCGAGCTGGAGACCCTGGCGGCCAACTGGCGCGGCACGGACACCGAGCGCGGCTTCTCGATGGCGCTCGGCCGCATGGGCGATCCGGGATCGGTCCTGGTGACGGCCGAGCAGGGCGGCCGCGTGCGGGGCGTGCTCCAGTTCGTCCCGTGGGGTTCGGCGGGCCTGTCGCTGGACGTCATGCGCCGCGACCGGTCGGCCGACAACGGCGTCAACGAGCTGATGATTTCGGAGCTCCTGCTGGCGGCCCGCCGCCACGGCGTTTCGCAGGTGTCCCTGAACTTCGCGGCGTTCCGCGCCCTGATGGAACAAGGCCAGCGCATCGGCGCCGGCCCGGTGGCGCGCATGTCGGCGAAGGTCCTGCACTTCTTTTCGCGGTGGATCCAGATCGAGACGCTGTACAAGTTCAACGCGAAGTTCCAGCCCCGCTGGGTGCCCCGGTACTTGGTGTACCCGGGCGTCCGCGAGCTGCCCCGGGTGGGCATCGCGACGTTCGAGGCGGAGGGCCTGGGCGGCCGGTCGCCGCGCCTGCTCAGGCTGCTGCAACGCGCGTGAGGGGGGTCCTGTTCAGGGGTGATCCGGGGGTGTGTAACCTATCTGAGCAGTGGTCGTTGGGCCCAGGAGGCTTCGCCTAGTCTGGTCTATGGCGCCGCACTGCTAATGCGGTTGGGGGTAACCCCCCCTCCCGGGTTCAAATCCCGGAGCCTCCGCTGGTGCCCGGTTCGCCGGGTGCTAGGTTAGAGAACAACTGAACACGCGCCCGTAGCTCAGCTGGATAGAGCATCTGACTACGGATCAGAAGGTCAGGGGTTCGAATCCCTTCGGGCGCACGTCTGGTTGAGACAGCAGTACCGAGCAGGGCCTCGTTTCCGGTTGGAGACGGGGCCCTGCTCGTTTTTCCCCCTCGCGAGGGTGGCCGTTGCTGCCCGTGGGATCGCGCCGATGGACCGCCTGAGCGCGTCGTGCGACCGTTGAAGGTTCACCGGCTTCGGTGCCGGTGTGAAAACGCGGACCCGGGTGCGACGGGAGGCGGCCCGATGAGCGATTACCTGCCCGAGGCCGGCGATCGGAGCCCGCCCCGCGGCCCGACGCCGCGCGGCTGCTGCGGCTCAACCACCTCGCCGGCAACGCGGCAGCTCGCCGCTGAATCCGTGGCGCCGGCGGAAAAGCCCGGCAAGCAGGAGGTGGCTCCGCGTCTTCTCCCGCCGGGCGCTGTCGGCTTCGCCCCCTCAGTCGATTCCGTCAACACGGCCCGCGCAAACCTCGTCAAGCGACCCGAGGAGAGGAAGAAACCACCGGCGGTGTGGGTCACCTTTCCCGAGGCCGACCGGCGGGAGTTGCTGGAAATGTGGAAAGAATGGCAGGCGGGGAAGGCCGACACGGACGTTCCCCCGACGGGCGACTACATCGCCGCGAAGGGCCTGCTCGGCTCCACCACCCGCTGCCCGGGGTCATCTGGGTCAAGCTCGCCGACCACGCGCGGGCCATGACGGTTAGGAACACTCCCGACCGCGACGATCACTGCTTTCCGTAACTGGACTGGACCAGTGAACTGACCTTCGTCCCGGCTGGTCAGCCCCCGTTCGGCACTCTCCGTGGTTGTTCTTCCTTAATTGGTCTGGACCACGTAATGTCTTCGCAAACGGTGCGAATACACCGCCTCGGTCCCCCCGCGGTGTCCCGCCGTTCCCCGCACCTGTCTCAAGGGAGAGCGATGTCCAGGAAGAGATGGCACCTCCTCGGTTTGTTCACCGCGGTCGGCGCGCTCGCGGTCGGTCTCGTGACCGTGCCGGCCAGCGCCGCCGGTGGCGTTGGCGCCAGCTTCACCAAGGGCTCCGACTGGGGCACCGGCTATGAAGGCAAGTACACGATCAACAACGGCTCCGGCTCGACGCTGGCCGCCTGGACGGTCGAGTTCGACCTCCCGTCCGGCGCGAAGATCGCGTCGCTCTGGGACGGCAGCTACACCGCCGCCGGCCAGCACGTCACCGTCAAGAACACCTGGAACGGCAACGTCGGCAACGGCTCGACCGCCAGCTTCGGCTTCAACGTCGCCTACTCCGGCACCTACTCGGCGCCGGCGAACTGCAAGCTGAACGGCGGATCCTGCGACGCCGGCGGCGGCACCCCGACCACCACGCCGACCACCCCGACACAGCCCACCACCACCCCGACGACGCCGACCACGCCGCCGCCGACGACCACCACCACGCCGCCCCCGCCGGGTGGCCTGAAGAACGTCGGCTACTTCGTGCAGTGGGGCGTCTACGGCCGCAACTACCACGTCAAGAACATCGAGACGTCGGGTTCGGCCAGCAAGCTCACGCACATCAACTACGCGTTCGGCAACGTGACGAACGGGCAGTGCACGGCGAACGACGACCCGTACGCCGACTACCAGAAGACCTACGACGCCGCGGGCAGCGTCGACGGTGTCGCCGACACGTGGGACCAGCCGGTCGCGGGCAACTTCAACCAGCTGCGCAAGCTGAAGAAGCTGCACCCGGGCCTCAAGGTGATCTGGTCGTTCGGTGGCTGGACCTACTCCGGCGGCTTCGGCCAGGCGTCGCAGAACGCCGCCGCGTTCGCGCAGTCCTGCTACAACCTGCTGAAGGACCCGCGCTGGGCGGACATCTGGGACGGCATCGACATCGACTGGGAGTACCCCAACGCGTGCGGCCTTTCCTGTGACACCAGCGGTGCCGCGGCCTACAAGAACCTGATGGGCGCGCTGCGCTCGAAGTTCGGCTCGTCGTTCCTGATCACCTCGGCGATCACGGCCGACGGCAGCAACGGCGGCAAGCTCGACGTCGCCGACTACGGCGGCGCCTCGCAGTACGTCGACTGGTACAACGTGATGACCTACGACTACTTCGGCGCTTGGGCGGCGCAGGGCCCGACGGCCCCGCACTCGCCGTTGACCAACTTCAGCGGCATCCCGACGCCGGGCTTCTACTCCGACGCCGCGATCCAGAAGCTGAAGAGCAAGGGTGTCCCGTCGAGCAAGCTGTTGCTGGGCATCGGGTTCTACGGCCGCGGCTGGACCGGCGTCACGCAGTCGACGCCGGGTGGCACGGCGACCGGCCCCGCGCCGGGCACGTACGAGCAGGGCATCGAGGACTACAAGGTCCTGAAGAACACCTGCCCGTCGACCGGCACGTTCGCCGGCACCGCGTACGCCAAGTGCGGCAGCAACTGGTGGAGCTACGACACCCCGGCGACCATCGGCGGCAAGATGTCCTACGCCAAGCAGCAGGGCCTCGGCGGCGCCTTCTTCTGGGAGCTGACCGGTGACACCACGGGCGGCGAGCTAATCTCCGCGATGAAGAACGGCCTGTCGTGACGCGCCGGTGGTTGCCCGCACTCGGGCTGGCGGCCGCGGCCGCCACGATCGGCGCGATGTTCGTGATCGCGCCGGCGAACGCGGCGGGCGGCGTGTCCGCGACCTTCTCGAAGGGCTCCGACTGGGGCACCGGGTACGAAGGCAAGTACACGATCGCCAACGGCTCAGGCTCGACGCTCGCCACTTGGACCGTCGAGTTCGATCTGCCCAGCGGGGCGAAGATCTCGTCGCTGTGGGACGGCAGCTACACGGCGTCCGGCCAGCACGTCACGGTGAAGAACACCTGGAACGGCAACGTCGCCAACGGCGGTAGCGCCAGCTTCGGGTTCAACGTGGCGTACTCCGGTTCGTACACCGCGCCGTCGAACTGCAAGCTGAACGGGGGATCGTGTGCCGCCGGGGGCACACCCCCCACGACCACTACGCCGCCTACGACGACGCCGCCCACCACGACGCCGCCGCCGGCGGGTGGTCGTGGCGCGCCCTACCTGTACATGGGCTGGGGCAGCCCGCCGAACCCGCAGACGGTGATGAACGCGACCGGGGTCAAGTGGTTCACCATGGCGTTCATCAACGCCTCCGGTGGCTGCAACCCGGCGTGGGACAGCAGCCGTCCGCTCTCGGGCAGCGCCGACGCCACCGCGATCTCGCAGATCAAGGCGGCGGGCGGCCAGGTCATCCCGTCGTTCGGCGGCTGGAGCGGCAACAAGCTGGGTCCGAACTGCTCGACCCCGGCCGCGTTGGCCGGTGCGTACCAGCAGGTGATCAACGCCTACGGGCTGAAGGCGATCGACATCGACATCGAGAACTCCGACGAGTTCGAGAACGAGGCCGTGCAGGACCGCATCCTGGGCGCGCTGAAGATCGTCAAGCAGAACAACCCGGGGATCCAGACGATCCTGACGTTCGGCACGTCGACGACCGGCCCGAACTACTACGGCAACCGGCTCATCGACCAGTCGAAGGCGCTGGGCGCGAACGTGGACGTGTTCACGATCATGCCGTTCGACTTCGGCGGCGGCGCGAACATGTACAACAGCACGGTCAGCGCGGCGAACGGCCTGCGGGACAAGCTCAAGTCGACGTTCGGCTGGAGCGACGCCACGGCCTACGCGCACCTGGGCATCTCGGGCATGAACGGGCTGTCCGACCAGCAGGAGCTGACCGACTTGTCGACGTGGACCCAGATCACGAACTGGGCCAAGTCGAACAAGATCGCCCGCCTGGCGTTCTGGTCGGTCAACCGCGACCGCGGCTGCCCCGGCGGCGGCGTCCAGTCGGCGTGCAGCGGCATCGCCCAGAACGACTGGGACTTCACCAAGGTGACGGCGGGTTTCTGACGTCGTCGTGAAAGAAGCCTCCTTGCCTGCTCCCCGGGCCGGCAAGGAGGCTTTTCACTGCCCCACGAAGAAGTGCCAGCCGACCCACCACCAGGCCAGCACGAACGCGATCCGCGCGCTGCGCCGTCGCATCACGACGGCGAGCACGCTCGTCAGCTTCGGGACGCGCTTCGGCCACACGTGGCTCGCCACGCCCAGCCCGATCGCCGCGAGGACGATCAGGCCGAACCCCAGCTCCGTCAGTTCCCGGGCGTTCACGAGCGCCTCGCCGTGGCCGCCGCGCGCAGCATCGCCAGGCCCGCCGCCAGCCAGCCCGTGATCGCCAGCGCCTGGACCCACCGGTTCACCAGCAGCGGGTCGACCAGGTCGCTCATCGTCGGGTGGGTCAGCGACAGCCCGCCCGCCGCCTGCTCGTAGACGAACGACAGCAGCTCCCAGCCGCACCAGCTCAGCGCGACCGCCGACCACAGCCACGCCCGGTGCGGCACCGGGCGGTCCGCCGGCAGCGACGGGTCACGCCACTCGGCGAACAGCGCGACCAGGCCGATCGCCGAGACCGCGACCGCCACCGGGACGCTGTCGCGGCCGAACGCCAGCACCAGCAGCCCGGCCGCGACCACCGCGAACCCCGGCACGTGGAACGGTTCCCCGATCTCCGCGACCTCCTCGCGCGGCCGTTCGGTGACCAGGAGGACGAGCGTGACCACCAGGAAGATCAGCGCGTCCGCGGGGGCGCCGCGGATCCAGTGCGCGATCGCCGCGAGGGTGAGCGCGATGACCGGGAGGTCGACGGTGAGCGGGTGACTGCGGAAGCCGAGAGCCATGGCGTAGCTCCTTCGCGACAGGTCCTTGTCATTGCTAACAAAAAACCCGCCGCTCGGCTACCGCATTCCGTCCTCAGAGCAGCTTGACGGCGTCGCCGATCGCCTGGTCGAGGATCGAAACGCCCAGTGAAATCTCCTCTTCGGACGCCGTCAGCGGCGGGGCGATCCGGAACACCCCGCCCATCCCCGGCAGCTGCACGATGTTCATGTGCAGCCCCAGCTCGAGGCAGCGCTGCGTGACCCGGGCGCCCAGCTCGTCCGAACTGCGCTTGGTCTCGCGGTCCACCACCAGCTCCAGCCCGGCCAGCAGGCCGCGGCCGCGGATGTCGCCGACCACCTCGTGGCGCTCGGCGATCCCCTCCAGACCCCGGCGCAGCAACGCGCCCAGCGAAAGCGCCCGCGCGTCGAGGTGGTCGCGGGACAGCACGTCCAAGACCGTGTTGCCGACCGCCGCCGGGAGCGGGTCCGCCACGTGCGTCGTGAAGAAGAGGAAGCCGCGCTCGTGGGCCTCCTGCTCGATCTCCGCGCTCGTCAGCACCGCCGCGAGGGGCAGGCCGGCGCCGAGCGTCTTGGACAGCGTCAGGATGTCCGGGACGACGCCGTCGCGCTCGAACGCGTACCAGTTCCCCGTGCGGCACAAGCCCGTCTGGGCTTCGTCCAGGATCAGCAGCATGCCGCGTTCACGGCACTTCTCGGCCAGCGCGGCGAAGTAGCCGGGCGGCGGCTCGATGATGCCGCCGGAGCTCAAGATCGGCTCGACGATGCACGCCGCGAGGCTGCCGACCGACTGCGCGTCGATCAGGTCGAACCCGAAGTCGAGCTGGCGCCGCCAGTCGAGCTCGCCGTCGGCGTCGGTGAAGTCCGGGCGGTACGCGTTGGGGGCCGGGATGGCGAAGTTGCCGGGCGCGGCGGGCCCGTATCCCTTGCGGCCGGCGCTGTACGTCGCGCTCGCGGCGGCCTGCGTCATGCCGTGCCACGACCGGGCGAACGACACGATCTCGTGCTTGCCGGTGACGAGCTTCGCCATCCGGATGGCGGCTTCGTTGGACTCCGCGCCCGTGGTCAGCAGCAGGGCCTTCTCCAGCGGCGCCGGCAGCGTCTCGGCGAGGCGCCGGGCGAGGTCGACGACCGGGCGGCTCAGCATGCCGCTGAACAGGTGGTCGAGCTTCGCGGCCTGGCGCTGGACCGTCTCGACGATCTCCGGGTGCGAGTGCCCGAGGATCGCGCTCATCTGGCCGGAGGTGAAGTCGAGGATGCGGCGGCCGTCTTCGGTGAAGACGAAACTGCCTTCGGCGCGGTCGATGATCTCGTGGGTGAAGGTGCCGCCGTAGCGGATGAGGTGCTTGTCGACGTCGGACCAAAAGGAAGCAGCCATGGCATCGACGGTAAGTCCGCACCGAGCGTCACGTCCATCTCACGATTCCGGCTTTCTTGTTCGGTTCTTCCGCACAACAATGGGGTCATGCTGAACCCGTGGCGCCTGCGGCTGCTGAGCCGGCTCGACACGCTGGGCACGGTCCGCGCCGTGGCGCAGGACGCGAACCTGAGCGCGTCGAGCGTGTCGCAGCAGCTGGCCGTGCTCGAAGCGGAAACCCGCACCCAGCTGCTGGAACGCACCGGCCGCCGGGTCCGGCTGACGCCGGCGGGCCTGATGCTGGCGCGCCGGGCGCGGGCGATCCTCGACCACATGGACACGGTCGAGGCGGAGCTGCGCAGCCTCGGCGAGGAGCCGGTCGGCCTGGTGCGACTCGGCGCGTTCCAGAGCGCGATCCACACGATGGCGGTCCCGGCGGTGACGCGGCTGGCCGGCGCGTACCCGCACCTGGAGGTCGAGCTGCTGGAGCTGGAGCCGCACGAGAGCATCC
Source organism: Amycolatopsis sp. NPDC101161 (assembly GCF_044768185.1). NCBI lineage: Bacteria > Bacillati > Actinomycetota > Actinomycetes > Pseudonocardiales > Pseudonocardiaceae > Amycolatopsis > Amycolatopsis sp. NPDC101161. The sequence goes on along the minus strand of NZ_JBIWPI010000004.1, from coordinate 924,589 downwards.
CGGCCCTGCGCGGCGGCGACGCGGACGTGATCATCACGACGACCGACTTCGTCCAGCTGCCGCTGGGCCCCGACCTGGACATCGTCCCGCTGGCGACGGACCCGATCGTCCTGGTTTCCGCTGGCGAAGTGCCGCGCGGACCCGTCTCGCTCTCGGCGTACGCGGACTCGCCGTGGGCGCTGGACACACCGCAGTCGTACATGGCGGACCTGACGCTGCGGTTGTGCCGCGAGTCGGGCTTCGAGCCGCGGGTGGTGTGCCGGTTCAGCAACTACCTGATGACGTTGCAGCACGTCGAGGCGGGTTTGTCGATCGCGTTGCTGCCCCTGCTGGCGGTGGACCGCCGCTACCGGGTGACGACGCGCGAGCTGGCGACGCCGGTGACCCGCACGATCGCGGCGGTGGTCCGCAGGGGAACCCCGTTGCGAGCGGGGGTGAACGTGGTCCTCGACGCCCTGCGGCAGCCACCGGACCTGCCAGGACTGGCCGCGTGGGTCGACCGGGGCGCAGACTGAGCGGGTGCGTGTGGCGATCAGCGTCACCGGGGTGGTGCAGGGCGTCGGGTTCCGGCCCTTCGTCCATCGGCTAGCGCGGGGGCTCGGGGGCTTTGTCGGGAACGATGGGCACGGGGTCTTCATCGAGGTCGAGGGCACACCCGCGCAGATCACCGCGTTCGTCGACGCACTGAAGGAACCTCCGCCGCTGGCGGTGCTCGATGACGTTCGGGTGCGCGAGGTCCCCGCGCGGGGGGAGACCGGGTTTCGGATCGTCGCCAGCGACAACACCGGCGTCGCCGACACGTTGGTCTCGGCTGACTCCGCCACCTGCGACGACTGCCTGCGCGAGCTGCGCGACCCCGGCGACCGGCGGTTCCGGTACCCCTTCGTCAACTGCACCAACTGCGGCCCGCGGTTCACGATCGTCCGCGGCGTGCCTTACGACCGGCCGCTGACCACCATGGCCGCTTTCGCGATGTGTGCCGAGTGCAAGCAGGAGTACGAAGACCCCGCCGACCGGCGGTTTCACGCCCAGCCCGTCTGCTGTCCCGCCTGCGGACCCACGCTCCAGTTCGAGCCCGGTGCCGGCGACCCGCTCGAAGCCGCCGCGGAAGCCATCCGAGCTGGTTCCGTGGTCGCCGTGAAAGGGCTTGGTGGGTATCACCTCGCCGTCGGCGCGCGGCACGAAGCCGCCGCGAAGAAACTGCGGGAGAGGAAGCACCGCGAGGACAAGCCCTTCGCCGTCATGGTCGCCGACCTGCGGCAGGCGAAGGAACTCGCCGAAGTCGACGCGGACGCCGAAGAAGTGCTCAGCGGCCGACGGCGACCCATCGTGTTGCTCCCGAAGAAGGGACGACTCGCCCATTCCGTCGCGCCCGGGAACCGGCGGATCGGGCTCATGCTGCCCTACACGCCGCTGCACCACCTGCTGCTGGAACAAACCGGCCCCATCGTCCTGACCAGCGCGAACGTCTCCGACGAGCCCATCGTCCACCGCGACGACGACCTCGGCCGCCTCCAGGGCATCGCCGACGCCTTCCTCACCCACGACCGGCCGATCCACGTCCGGACCGACGACTCCGTCGTGCGGATCACGCGGGGAAAGCCCCAGCTGCAACGGCGTTCACGCGGCTACGCGCCCGAGCCCGTCCGGTTCGAAACCAGCAGGCACCTCCTCGGCTGCGGCGCCGAGCTCAAGAACACCTTCTGCCTCGCCAAGGGCCACCACGCCTTCGTCTCGCACCACATCGGCGACCTCGAGAACTACGAGACCTTCCGGGCCTTCACCGAGGGCATCGAGCACTTCAAGCACCTCTTCGACGTCGATCCCGTGCTGGTCGCGCACGACCTGCACCCCGAGTACCTCTCCACGAAGTACGCCCTCGACCAGGACGTCGAGCTGCTGGGCGTGCAGCACCACCACGCCCACATCGCCGCCTGCCTGGCCGACAACGACCACCGCGAACCGGTGCTCGGGGTCGCCTTCGACGGGACCGGTTTCGGGCCCGACGGCACCATCTGGGGCGGCGAGGTCCTCCTCGCCGACCTGACGAGCTACCGGCGGCTCAGCCACCTGCGCACCGTCGCCATGCCCGGTGGCGCGCAAGCCATCCGCCAGCCGTGGCGGATGGCAACGTCCTATGTGGACGAACTGGGACGGCCGGCGCGCGAAGACGTCGTCAAGCTCAAGCGCAGCGGCCTCAACTCACCGTTGACGTCCAGTGCCGGACGGCTCTTCGACGCCGCCGCGTCGCTGCTCGGCGTCCGGGACACTGTCAACTACGAGGGGCAGGCCGCCATCGAGCTGGAACAGCTGGCCGATCCGGCCGAAACGACCGCCTACCGCGCGCGGATCGACGACGTGATCCACGGTGAGGACCTCATCGCCGCGCTCCTGGACGACCCGTCCAGCAAGCCCAAGCGAGCCGCGAGGTTCCACAACGGCGTCGCCGACGCGATCGTGCGAACCTGCGACCGCTTCCGGGACCACAGCGACACCGTGGCGCTCTCCGGGGGCGTGTTCCAGAACGTTCTGCTGCTCGACCGGACCGTCGAAGGCCTCGAAAACCGGGGATTCCGCGTCCTGACCCACCGGAGCGTGCCGACGAACGACGGCGGGATCAGCTTCGGTCAGGTCGCCGTAGCCAGTCGTACCACTCGCTGAGCCCGTCCCCACGGGTCGCGCTGACCTGCAGCAACCCCGCCGTCGGGTTCACCCGGCGGACGTCCCGTTCGAACTCGGCGACGTCGAAGTCCACGTACGGCAGCAGGTCGACCTTGTTCAGCAGCACCAGGTCCGTGGCGGCGAACATGTGCGGGTACTTCACCGGCTTTCCGGGCCCTTCGGTCACCGACAGGATCACCACGCGCGCCGCCTCGCCGAGGTCGAACAGCGCCGGGCAGACCAGGTTGCCGACGTTCTCGATGAACAACGTCGAGCCCCGGGCGGGCGCGAGTGAATGCAGGGCCCGGTGCAGCATCGACGCGTCCAGGTGGCAGCCGGCACCGGTGTTGATCTGGACGACCGGCGCGCCCGTCGCCTTGATGCGCTCGGCGTCGAGCAGCGTCTCCTGATCGCCCTCGATCACCGCGCACGGCGTGTCCAGGACCCGGATCGTGCGCTCCAGCAACGTCGTCTTGCCCGCGCCGGGCGAACTCATCAGGTTGATCGCGAAGACGTCCGACGCGCGCAGGTGCTCCCGGTTGTGCGACGCGAGTTCGTCGTTCTTCGCCAGGATGTCCTGCTCCATGACCACCGTGTGGGCGTGGTCGGTGATCCGGACTTCCGAGTCCGAGCAGCCGCAGGTGTCGCACATGGCTAAGCCACCTCCACCGAGGTAATCCGCAGTTCCCGTCCCGCCAGCACCGCCGCGTTGGCGCTGCCGCAGGGGCACAGCACGATGAAGTCGTCGAGGCCGAACTCCGCACCACAGTCGTGGCAGCGGGCCCGGCCCGCCGGCTCGGCGATGTCCAGCCGGGCGCCCTCCAAGGACGTCCCCGTGCACAGGACGTCGAAGCAGAACCGGACGCTGTCCGGCACCACCCCGGACAGCCGGCCGATCTCGAGCCGGACGCACGACACCGCCGCGTCGCCGAGGCGGGCGACGATCGCGTCGACGACCGACTGCGTGATCGCCATTTCGTGCATTCAGCAGATCCTCGGCAGCGGGTCCCCGACCAGCAGGTCCACGATCCGGGTGCCGCCGAACGCGGTGTTCAGCAGCACGATCCCCGGCGGGTCGTCCGCGACGCGGCCGACCACCGCGGCCTCGGCGCCGAGCGGGTGCGCGCGCAACGCGGCGAGCGCGTCGGAGGCCTGCGAACCGTCCACGACGACCACGATCCGGCCTTCGCAGGCGACGTACAGCGGGTCGATGCCCAGCAGCTCGGACGCGCCGCGGACCTCGTCGCGGACCGGGACGGCGTTCTCGTCGACGACCACGGCGACTTCCGCGGCCTTCGCGATCTCGTTGAGGATCGTCGCGACGCCGCCGCGGGTCGCGTCCCGCATCGCGCGGACGCCGGGGACCGCGGCCAGCAGCCCGGCCACCAGCTCGTGCACCGGCGCGGTGTCGGACGCGAGGTCGGCGTCGATGTCCAGCTCGCCGCGGGCCAGCATGATCGTGACGCCGTGGTCACCGATCGGCCCGGAGACGAGGACGGCGTCTCCGGGCTTCACGGTGGCCACGCCGAGGCCCGTGCGGGTGAGCACCCCGACCCCGGCGGTGTTGACGTACACGCCGTCGGCCTTGCCGCGCTGGACGACCTTGGTGTCGCCGGTGACGATCTGCACGTCTGCCGATACAGCCGCCGTCTTCATCGAGTCGACGATCTTCAGCAGGTCTTCGACCGGAAATCCCTCCTCGAGGATGAACCCCGCGGTCAGGTACAGCGGCCGCGCGCCGGAGACGGCGAGGTCGTTGACCGTGCCGTTCACGGCCAGGTCGCCGATGTTCCCGCCGGGGAAGAACAGCGGCGAGACGACGTAGGAGTCCGTGGTCAGGGCCAGGCGCGCGTCCCCGATCGTCAACGACGCCGAGTCTTCGAGGGGTTCCAGCAGCGGGTTGCGGAACGCGTCGAGGAACACGGCCTCGATCAGCGTGTGCGTCGACTTGCCACCCGCGCCGTGCGACAGCGTGATGCGCTCTTCGCGCACCTTCGCGCGGCGGCGCCGCGCCCGTTCGATGCGGTCGAGGACCTGCTGCTCGCGTTCGGTGGTCGTCATGCGCGGCTCGCCTCCCGGACGCGCTGGCGGCTGAACCGGCCGAAGTTGTAGTACGCCGCGCAGGCGCCTTCGGGTGAGACCATGCACGTCCCGATCGGCGTCTCCGGGGTGCACGCGGTGCCGAACACCTTGCACTCCCACGGCTTCAGCACGCCCTTGAGCACCTCGCCGCACTGGCACGCCTTGGGGTCGGCGACGCGCAGGCCGGGGATCTCGAAGATGCGTTCGGCGTCGAACTTCGCGTACTTCGCGCGGATCGCCATCGCCGAGTGCGTGATGAACCCGAGGCCGCGCCACTCGAAGTAGGGCCGCAGCTCCATGACCTCGTTGATGGCCTTCAACGCGACGATGTTCCCGTTCCACGGCACCACGCGGGAGTACTGGTTCTCGACCTCGGACCGGCCGGACGACAGCTGCAGCATCAGCATGTAGATCGACTGCAGGATGTCCAGCGGCTCGAACCCGGCGACGACGACGGGCTTGCCGTAGTCGCGCGCGATGAACTCGTACGGGCGGCAGCCGATCACCGTCGAGACGTGCCCCGGGCCGATGAAGCCGTCGAGCCGCAGGTCGGGGGAGTCGAGGATGGCCTTGATCGCCGGGATGATGGTGACGTGGTTGCCGAACACCGAGAAGTTTTCGATGCCTTCGGCGGCCGCGCGCAGCAGCGTCATCGCGGTGGACGGCGTGGTCGTCTCGAACCCGATCGCCATGAACACCACGCGCAGGTCCGGGTTCTGCCGCGCGATCTTCAGCGAGTCGAGCGGCGAGTAGACCATCCGGATGTTCGTGCCTTCGGCGTTGGAGTCGAAGAAGTTCCCGCCGGACCCGGGCACGCGCATCATGTCGCCGAACGACGTCATGAGCACGCCGGGCTGCCGGGCGATGTGGATGGCGTCGTCGATGCGGCCCATCGGGATCACGCACACCGGGCAGCCCGGCCCGTGCACCAGCGTGATGCTCTCGGGCAGGTAGTCCTCGAGGCCGTGCTTGTAGATCGTGTGCGTGTGCCCGCCGCAGACCTCCATGAACTTGTAGTGGCGGCCCGGCTCGCACAACGACGTGATCTTGGCGGACAGCGCCCGCGCCTTCTCCGCGTCGCGGAACTCGTCGACGAAACGCATGACGACTCCTATTCGATCCGGGATTCCAAGAGCGCGGCCATCTCGTCCTCGTACGCCTTGCCGATGCTTTCGAGGAACTCCAGCGCGGCCGCGGCCTCCGCTTCGTCTATTTTGGACAGTGCGAAGCCGACGTGGATGAGGATCCACTCGCCGGGCTTCGGCGGGTCGTCTTCGAGCAGGCCGATGTTGATGGTCCGCTTGACGCCGCTGACCGAGACTTTCGCGAGGTCCGGGCGCTCCTCGCTGATTTCGATGATCTCGCCCGGGATGCCGAGGCACACGGCCGTTACATCCGGCTCATCTCGAGGTACCGCCGGATGTCGGGTTCGACCTGCTTCGCGAGCCAGGTCACCCCGCCGAGGAGCACGGCCAGGAACAGCAGGCGCTTCATCTCAGACCTCCGTCTTCTCGCGCAGCGGCAGCTGCGGGCTGGTACCCCAGGCCAGTTCGGTGACGGCACGGACCGCGGCCGGGATCGCCGCCGTCACCTCGGGGGACAGCCCGATCCCTTCGTCGAGGCAGGCCGGTTCGCAGCCGACGAGCAGCACGCGCCCGGCGTCGCCGCCGAGCAGGCGCAGCAGCCGGAACACCGCGTCCGGCCGCATGCCGTGGGCGTCGATCGACGCCGCGGTCGCGAGGTCCTCGGTGTCGGCCTCGATGAGCGAGAGCGTGCCGGGTACCCGGCCGTGCGGGGTCGCGTCGAGCAGGATCGTCGTGTCGTAGCCGCCCATCAGGTCGTAGGCGAGGTGCATGCCGGCGATGCCGTAGTCGGCGATCTGCACCCAGGGCGGCAGCTCGGCCTGCTCCAGCTCCTTGATGACCTCCACGCCGAAGCCGTCGTCGCTCAGGAAGATGTTCCCGATGCCGGCGACCAGGACTCGTGGCCTCATTCCGCCACCTCCAGGGGTTCGATCTCGTCGGGGGAGAAGTACCGGTACCGGCCGTGCGCGTGCTGCAGGTCCGCGGCCGGGTCGTCGTCGAGGGTCACCGCCAGGTACGAGACACCGTCCACATCGGACAGCACGACCCGCACGGTGGCCGTCTTGCCGACGAGGAACATGTCCTGGGCGTCGGTCCCGCGCAGGTTCGGCCGCAGCCGGACGCGCGACCCCTCGGCGACGCGGACCCCGGCGACGACCACCGAGGGCTTGACCGGCCGCACGGACCGGACCGCGCCGTGCAGCCGCTCCAGCAGTTCGGGCGGCATCGCGTCGACGCGGTCGACGATGGCCGCCGCGCGCGGGTCGGTGGCCCGGGCCTCGCGCTTCTCCTCGTCGGTCAGCGTCATCGTGCGCAGGGTCAGGATCTCGTCGATCTCGGTGCCGTCGAAGAGGTCGCCCGGGCTTTCCGGCGCGATCGCCGGGTCGTCGTAGAGGATGATCGGCGACGCGAGCACCACCGTGCTGCGCGAGGTGTCGCCGATCAGCACCGGCCAGAGCCGTTCCTGCCGGCAGGCTTCGACGGCCGGTTTCGCCCACTCCGGCGGGTCCAGCATCGACAGGAAGTGCCCGGTGTCGACGCTGAGCACCAGGTGGGCGGCGAGCAGCGCGTGCCGCAGGGCGTGCTCGCGGACGCCGTCGGAGGGCCACGACGTCGTGTTGTGCACGTCGACGCGCAGCCGCGCGCCGCCGAACGGCCCGTCGAGCGGGTCGACCCGCGCGGTGAGGACGCCGGTCAGTTCGTCCACGTGGAACGGCTTCTCGACCGGGAGTTCCGAAAGCGGCAGCTCGAAGTCGATCTCCTGCTCGACGCCTTCGTCCCACGCCGTTTCGTCGACGAGCCGCGTCCGGGCCCGCAGGAACCGCAGCTTGACGCGCAGGATCGTGCGTTCCAGGGGTTCCAGGACGCACTCGACGCGGGCGGAGGCGTGCTCGCCGATCTCCGCCGACGCGTAGGACGGCGGCACCAGCACACCCCACTGCCAGCGCACGCGGTTCTTCCGCGCCGACGCCCGGTACGGGTAGAGCAGGTAGCCCTCGTAGAGCACGGCGTCGCCCACCGCGCGGGCCTGGTCGAGGACGTTCACGGCCCACCCGCCAGCAGCTGCTCGACCGCGGCTTCCCAGGTCGGGATCGCGTGCCGCGCCTTGTACTTGAGCAGCGCGTCCACCGACTCCCGCGGCAGCTTGATCCACGCGACGTCCGGGAAGTAGCGGGACATCAGCTCGTCCCAGACCGTCACCGGCATCCGGCACTCCGCCTGCGTGTGCCACGGCACCTGCTCGACCCAGAACCCCGGGCCGCCCTTGCCGAACACGGTCCCGCTGAACAGCAGCACCATCGGCACGACGCCGTCGGACAGCGCGTGGAAGTACTTGCCCGCCGCGACTTCGAGGTCGTAGGTGCACGGCACCTCGGCGTCGACCTCGGTGGCGCCGGTGAACCCCGGCACGGTCACCGACACCGTCGTGAACTGGAACGGCTTGAGCGTCTCGCCCCACCGGGAGCGGTCGCCGAAGAGGTGGGTGAGCAGCTCCGACTCGTCGTCGGCGTACCGGCGCCGCTGCGGCTCGATGCGGATCTGGACGCGCAGCACCATCGCGTGCACGGGCTGCCCGGTCAGCTCGGAGATCCGCAGCCGGAACGCCAGCGTCGGGGACGCGGCGTACTTCAGCGGCCGGACGCCGATGCAGTCGAAGGTCAGCTCAGTCATCGCCGCGCTCCCGCAACCGAGCGAAGAACCCGTCGATGGCCTCGTGGGCTTCGGTGCCGCCGTCGAAGCCGCGCCAGGTGGACCGGACGAGCCCGACCAGCTCGTAGCAGACGTCGATCGGCACCAGGAACGCCTCGAAGCTGTCGTCGAGCTGGTTCACCAGGAGTGCTTCGACGTCGTCGGTGGCGTCGGCGAGCAGGTCGTCGCCCGTGCCCAGCGGGAGCAGGGATTCCGTCGCACCCGCCGGGCTCGGGTAGAACGCGACGACGCGGTCCTGCACCGAGTTCCGGAACAGGAACGCCGTCCGGACCGGGATGCCGGCCGACGCCCACAGCGCGGCGCCCGGCTCGAAGCGCGGGAAGTGCCGGACGCGGTCCGGCACCGCCCGGTGCCGCTTCCCGCCCGCCCCGCGGTGGGTGAAGAGCAGGTAGCAGCCCCGGCAGGTGCACAGGATCGTCCGGGACTCGAGGTCGATGACGTGCCCGTGCTCCCCGCCGATCGGTTCCGCGCACATCTCGCACTTCTCGCCCGGCGCGGCACGCCGGACGGGAGCGCGGAACCTGCGCAGGCCGCCCGTCACGGAACCTCCACGGGACACGGGACCAGCGGCAGCAGCGGCCGGCCGCCGGGACCGGTCTCCTCCGGCACGACTCCTTCGACGACGACGTCGGAGATCTCCGGCGCCACTTCCCGCACCACGCGCTCGATCGCGTACTTCGCGGTGACGGTCGACGACGGGCAGCCGTCGCAGCTGCCCTGGAGCCGGAGCCGCACGACGCCGTCGTCGATCCCGACGAACTCGACGTCGCCGGCGTGCGAGCCCAGGTACGGCCGGACCTTGTCGAGCGCCTCGGCGACCCGCTCGTGCGTCGACCGCGGGTGCAGGTCGTGCAGCACGAGCAGGCCGCGGACGTGGTCGTCCTCGAGGAGGCGGTCCAGCACCGGCCGGTCGACGGCTTCGACGATCCGGGCCAGGCCGGCGCCGTAGAACTCGAGCAGCGTGTGGACGAGCTCCTCGGCGAGCTCGGCGTCCGCGCCGGAGAACTCGCCCAGCAGCCGCTCGATGCGCTCGCCGACGCGGTCGACCTCCGTCATCAGCCGAGCTCCCCGCCGAACGCGTGCGGGGTGTGCAGCCGTTCCAGGACCTTGCCCTTGCCGGTGTACATGTGGACGCCGCAGGGCAGGCACGGGTCGAAGCTGCGGACCGCGCGCATGATGTCGATGCCCTTGAAGTTCTCCTGCGTGTTCTCCTCGAAGATCGGCGTGTTCTGCACGGCGTCCTCGTACGGCCCCGGCGTGCCAAAGCTGTCGCGCACGCTGCCGTTCCACGGCGTCGGCGGGTACGGGTGGTAGTTCGCGATCTTGCCGCCCTTGATCACCATGTGGTGCGAGAGCACGCCGCGGACGGCTTCGGTGAAGCCGCAGCTCACGCCCTCGTCCGGGACCTTGAACGGCTCCCACGTCTTGGTGTTGCCCTTGCGGACCTCACCCAGGGCTTGGTCGGCGAAGTGCAGGGCCAGAGCGGCCGCGTACGCCTGGAAGTACGTCCGCGCGCGGTTGCGCTCGAGCGCGTTGCTCCAGCGCGGGATCTTCCACTCGAACTCGACCTCCGGCTTGGTCGCCGTGCGCGGCAGCGTGATCTTGACGCTGTGGCCGGTCGACTTCAGGTACGGCGTGTCGACGAGCCCGGCGAGCGCGGTCACCCACAGCCGGGCGATCGGGCCGCCGCCGGTGTCGAGGGCGAGGTGGTCCTTGCCGTCGAACCAGCGCGGCGACATCGTCCAGGAGTACTTGCTGTCGAAGTCGCGCTTGGCCGGGCGCGGGATGGTGTGCTGGTTCCACGGGTGGCGCTGGTCGACCGGGTTGCCCAGCGGGTCCTGCGTGACGAACATCGGCTGGTCGACCCAGTCCTCGTAGAACGAGCTGCCGAGCAGGATCCGGATGCCGAGGTTGATGTCGAGCAGGCTCGTCGTGACGAGCTCGCCGTCGACGACCACGCCCGGCGTCACGAACATCTTGCGGCCCCAGGACTCCATGTTCTCGTAGGTGAAGTCGCAGTACTCGGGGTCGTTGAGGCTGCCCCAGCAGCCGAGCAGGATCCGGCGCCGCCCGACCTCTTCGTAGCCGGGGATGGCTTCGTAGAAGAAGTCGAAGAGGTCGTCGTGCATCGGCAGGCAGCGCTTCATGAACTCGACGTAGCGCATCAGCCGGGTCAGGTAGTCGGTGAACAGCTGCACGGTGGCGACCGTGCCGACGCCGCCGGGGTACAGCGTGGACGGGTGGACGTGCCGGCCCTCCATCAGGCAGAACATCTCGCGCGTGCTGCGCGAGACCTGCAGGGCCTCGCGGTAGAACTCGCCTTCGAGCGGGTTCAGCGAGCGCATGATGTCGCCGATGGTGCGGTAGCCGTGGTCGCCCGCGTGCGGTGCTTCGGTGCGGTTGGCCAGCTCCAGCACGCCGGGGTTGGTCTCGGCGACCATCTTCTCGCAGTAGTCGACCCCGACCAGGTTCTCCTGGAAGATGTTGTGGTCGAACATGTACTCGGCGGCCTCGCCGAGGTTGATGATCCACTCGCCGAGGTGCGGCGGGCGGACGCCGTAGGCCATGTTCTGGTTGTAGACCGAGCAGGTCGCGTGGTTGTCGCCGCAGATCCCGCAGATCCGGCTGGTGATGAAGTGCGCGTCGCGCGGGTCCTTGCCCTTCATGAAGATGCTGTAGCCGCGGAAGACCGACGACGTGCTGTGGCACTCGACGACCTTCTTCTGCGCCCAGTCGATCTTCGTGTAGATCCCGAGGCTGCCGACGATCCGGGTGATCGGGTCCCACGCCATCTCGACGAGGCCGGTCTTCTCCTTCATGTCCGTCATGACCGCACCCCTGCCTGGTAGCCGGTGTCGAGCTTGGTGCCCTTGTGCCGCCACTTCGGTTCCGTGTCGGCCTTGCGCTCGGTGATCTTCCGCAGCCGGCGGATCACCGACCCGTACGCGCCGCTGGCCAGCGACGACACCTGCGCGCCGGGCGGCTCGTCCATGAACGGCATGAACTTGTCCGGGAAGCCCGGCATGGTGCAGCCGATGCAGATCCCGCCGACGTTCGGGCAGCCGCCGACGCCGTTGATCCAGCCGCGCTTCGGCACGTTGCACTTCACGACCGGCCCCCAGCAGCCCAGCTTCACCAGGCACTTCGGGGAGCCGTACTCGGTGGCGAACTCGCCCTGCTCGTAGTAGCCGCCGCGGTCGCAGCCCTCGTGCACGGTCGCGCCGAAGAGCCACTGCGGCCGCAGGTGGTCGTCGAGCGGGATCATCGGCGCCTGCCCGGCGGCCTGGTAGAGCAGGTAGGTGATGGTCTCGGACAGGTTGTCCGGGTGCGTCGGGCAGCCGGGCACACAGACGATCGGGATGCCCGCGCCGGACTTCCAGTCCCAGCCGAGGTAGTCCGGCACGCCCATCGCGCCGGTCGGGTTGCCCTCCATCGCGTGGATGCCGCCGTAGGTGGCGCAGGTCCCGACGGCCATGACCGCCAGCGCCTTGGGCGTCAGGCGGTCGAGCCACTCGCTGGTCGTCATCGGCTGGCCGGTCTCGGGGTTGTTCCCGAACCCGCACCAGTAGCCCTCTTCCTTGATCGCCTCGTTCGGGATCGAGCCCTCGACGACCAGCACGAACGGCTCCAGCTCACCGCGGTCGGCTTTGTAGAACCACTCGATGAACGTGTCGGCCCCCTTGTCAGGACCGCATTCGAAGTCGATCAGCGGCCAGTGGACCGCGATCTTGGGCAAGCCGGGCAAAGCGCCGAGGACGATTTCCTCGATGCTCGGTTGCGTGGCGGCGGTCAGCGCGACGGAGTCGCCGTCGCAGGACAGGCCGGCGTTGATCCAGAGGATGTGGATGGGCTGCTCTTCGGTCTCTTCAGCGTGCGTCACGGCTGATCACCCTTGGCGAAGTCGTCGAGCGCGCCGAGGGTGAGCTCCCACAGCGCGTGGTAGAGGGTCGTCTGGGCTTCCTGGATGCGGTGCACGGACGGCGACGGGACGACGAAGAGGTGGTCGATGCTGTCGAGCTCGGCCATCTTCCCGCCGTCGTAGCCGGCGATGCCGACCGTCACCATGCCGCGCCGGGCGGCTTCATCGAAGGCGCGCAACAGGTTCGCGGAGTTCCCGCTGGTGGACAGGCCCACCGCGATGTCGCCGGGACGCCCGAATGCACCGATCTGCCGGGCGAACACGACGTCGAACCCGATGTCGTTGGACAGGGCGGTCACCACCGCGATGTCGTTCGTCAGCCCGAAGGCGGGCAACGGCTTCGCGTCGCCGGCCGGGCTGAGGAACAGGCTCGCGAGGTCCTGGGCGTCGGTCGAGCTGCCGCCGTTGCCGAAGGCGAGCAGCCGGCCGCCACCGCGGAACGCGCGCGCCACGTCCTGGGCGCACGCGAACAAGCGGTCGCGGTCGGCCGCGAGCACGTCGCCGCGCAGGGCGACGATCTCGCGCACCTTGTCCACAGTGGACTGTTCGACCTGGCGGAGGACGGCGTCGAGGTCGCTCTCACCCGAATACAGGAACGGGTACAGCGCTTCGAGACCGTCGGTGACGGGGTGTTCCCGCGTCATTCCGGTTCTCCCGCGGCTAGGACTTCTCCAAGCGTGCGATGGCTTCTCCGGCGTGCACCAGGACGCGGTCGCCGACGCCGGCCTCGACCAGCGCGACACTGACCTCTTCCCGGGTGGACCCGGTGTCCACGACAGCGAGCTCGTCTTCGAGGAGCTCGACCACGGTCACCTCGACCGCGGTGTCGGAGCAGGTGATGCACACCCCGTCGTGGCAGACGGGGCCGGCTGGTCTGTCGGCGTCACGGGCGCTCACGACGCCACCTCCGGGGTCAGCACGCCGGGTTGCTCGAAGAAGACGTGCACCAGCTCCCACAGCACGTGGTAGGTGGTCACGTGGACCTCCTTGACGACCCGCGGGTCGCTCGACCGGGCGACCAGGACGTGGTCGAGGCCGGGCGTCCGCGCGATCGCGCCGCCGTCGCCGCCGGTCAGGGCCACGGTGAGCATGCCGAGGTCGCGGGCGGTTTCGAGGGCGCGGCGGACGTTGGCGCAGTCGCCGTCGGTGGAGATGCCCAGCGCGATGTCGGCGGGTTCGCCGATGATCCGCAGCTGGTGGGCGAAGACGTCTTCGAGGCCGACGCGGTTGGCGACGCCGGTGACCGTCGCGACGTCGGCGGTCAGCGAGAGCGCCGGCAGCGCGCGCTTGCCGACGATCACCGGGTGGACGAACTCGACCGCCACGTGCTGGGCGTCGGTGCTGGGGCCGCCGTTGCCGAAGACGACGAGCTTGCCGCCCCGGTGGAAGCGCCGGGCCATGCCGTGGCACGCCTCGGCTACCGTCCTGGCGTCGTCGGCCAGGGCGAGCACGGGGGCCTTGCGGCGCTCGAAGAGCGCGTCGACGGAGTCCGGCTGATTCGGTGACCACGGCATCGCGGCACTTCCTCGCTCAGTGGAGTGAGCCGCACACCAGGCTAGAACTGTGAGTTGGATCACACAATAGATCGAACGGTCAGAAGTGGTGCTCTCGGTCGTCTTGGAGGTGCTCCGCACGGGCGAGCCACTGCTGCGCCTCTTGCGCGGCACCGCGCGACCGCAGCATCCGGGCCAGGCTGAGCATGCCCTGGACGTCGCCGGTGTCGGCGGCCCGGCGGAACCACCGCTCGGCCTCGCCGAGGTCGTCCCGGTGCTCGGCGAGGTGCCCGAGGTTGGTGAGCGCGGGGACGCTGCCGTGCTCGGCGGCCTTGCGGTACCAGGCCGCGGCCTCGCCCTCGTCGCCGCGGTTGCGGGCCAGCACGCCCAGGTTGGTCATCGCGGCCGGGTCGCCGCGCTCGGCCGCGTCGAGGTACCAGTTCTCGGCTTCTTCGAGGTCGCCGCGGCGGTGCAGCAGCAGCCCGAGCCGGACGATCGCCTCGCCGTGCCCGCCGGCCGCGCCCTGGCGGTACCACGACTCGGCGTCGGCGGGCCGGCCGAGCCGTTCGGCCTGCCGGCCCAGCTGGCAGGTGGCGGCGAGGTCGCCGGCCTGCACGGCCGAGCGCCACCAGCGGGACGCTTCGGCGGCCTGGCCGCGGTCGCGCAGCACGACGCCCAGGTCGATCATCGCGCTCGTGACCCCGGCGTCGGCGGCCTGCCGCAGCCACGACTCGGCCTCCTCGGTCCGCCCCTGCTCGCGCAGCATGTGCCCCAGCGCGGCGATCGAGGGCAGGTCGCCGGTGCGGGCGGCTTCGCCGTACCAGTGCTGGGCGTCGTCGCGCTTGCCGCGCCGCTCGTAGGAGCGGGCGAGGTTGAGCATCCCGTGCGGCTCGCCGGCCAGGGCGGCCTCGTGGTACCAGCGCTCGGCTTCTTCCTGCGCGCCGCGTTCGGCCAGCAGGTGCGCCAGCGACGTCATCGAGACGCGGTCGCCGCCCATCGCGGCCTTGCGGAACCACGACTCGGCCTCGGCGAGGTTCCCCTGCTCGCGCATGGCGGAGCCCATCCTCGCCATGGCGATGACGTTGCCGCCTTCCGCGGCTTTGCGCTGGAAGAACTCGTCGAACTTCTTGAGCCGGCCGGGCATCGGCTGCTCCCTCCGGATGGGTCCTGCTCCGGTAGTCGCAGATGATCGGCTCGGTGTGACACCCCTGCCGTGGGTGGGCGAGGTCACATTCGCGCCAGGTCGTCGTGTCGGCGCGGTTTTCCCAGGCCGGCAGGGGTGAGACTACGCCGCGCTCAGGTGAATTCGAGAGGAGAAATTCGTGGCGGCCCGCGGCTTTCGGCTCAGCGTGACCCAACGATCTCTGCTGGTAGTCGCGATCCTCGCGATCGCCTTCTTCGGGTACTGGGCGACGAGCAGAAGCTCGGGCGCGACGCCACCGCCTTCGACGTCATCGGCACCGGTTCCGGTCAGCGCGGCGGACGCGCAGAAGCAGCTCGGCGAGCTGACCATCGCCGCGCGGACGTCCATGGACGGCTACTCGCGGGAGAAGTTCCCGCACTGGGACAGCCAGGGGTCGGGGTGCGACACCCGCGAGGTCGTCCTCAAGCGGGCCGGTAAGGACGTCAGGACCGACAAGGACTGCAAGGCGACGTCCGGGACGTGGACCAGCGTCTACGACAACGAGACGTGGACCAAGGCGACCGACCTCGACATCGACCACATGGTCCCGCTCGGGCAGGCCTGGGCCAGCGGCGCGAAGACGTGGACGACCGAGAAGCGCGAGCAGTTCGCCAACGACCTGACCCGGCCGCAGCTGTTCGCCGTCACCGACAACCTCAACCAGCAGAAGAGCGACAAGGCGCCGGACCAGTGGAAGCCGCCGCTCGTGGCGTTCTGGTGCACCTACGCGACCGACTGGATCGTGGTGAAGCACTACTACGGCCTGACGGTCACCGAAGGGGAGAAAACCGCCTTGACGGACATGCTGCGCCGCTGCTGAGCTGACCGGCATGACGACCTTCGCGCTGATCCACGGGGGCGGCGGCAGCGGGTGGGACTTCCACCTGCTCGGCCCGGAGCTGGAGTCGCGCGGCCACGGCTTCGTCGCGCCGGACCTGCCGATCACGGACCCGTCGGCCGGGTTGTCCGCTTTCGTCGACACGGTCTTGGCGGCGTTGGGCGACGCTTCGGACGTCGCCGTCGTCGGGCATTCGTACGGCGGGTTCACGGCGTCGCTGGTCGCGGCGAAGCTGCGGGCGCGGCTGCTGGTCTACCTGGCCGGGATGATCCCGGCGCCGGGGGAGCCGCCGGGGCAGTGGTGGTCCGCCACGGGCTTTTCCTCGCCCGAGGGGTTGAGCGAGACCGAGCAGTTCTTCAACGGCGTCCCGCCGGCGCTCGCCGAGGAGTGCCAGGCGCACGGGCGCGACCAGGTGAGCAAGGAGTGGGACGAGCCGTGGCCGCTGCCGGCCCACCCGGACGTCCCGACCCGGGTCCTGCTGTGCCGCGACGACCGGTTCTTCACGCCGGACTTCCAGCGCCGGGTGGCCCGCGAGCGGCTGGGCATCGAGCCGGACGAGGTCGACGGCCCGCACTGCGCACCGCTGAGCCACCCCGCGCAGATCGCCGACCGCTTGGTCGGCTACCTCTAGCCTGGGCCGTTCGGGGGAGCGGCAAACCTTAAAGGTCTAGACCTATTGACTGTGTGGTCCAGGCCACTTAACGTCGGTTCCGCGGCGAACCCGCACCTCCCCACCTGCGTCACCTCCACCCCGGTCCCCACCCTGGAGGTCTCCTCGTCATGCGATTGGTCAGGGTCCTCGCGCTGGCGGCCGTCGCCGCCGGCAGCGTGCTCGTCGCCCCCGCCGCGTCCGCGGCCACCCTCCCGGCCTGCCAGCACTTCTACCAAGGCACCATCCCGGACCGCCCGGTCACCGGCGGCCACGGCCCCGGCACGCTCGTCGGCGCGGTCGACGTCACCAACCGCCTGCCCGCGCCCGGCTCGGTCAGCGGCGGCCTCGGCGCGGACGGCAAGGTCACGTTCACCTTCGCCCGCGTCTCCGGCGCGAAGGCCTACCGCGCGTTCCGCAACGGCCAGGCCCTGCAGTGGATCAGCGACTGGGGCCAGCCGACGCTGACCGTCACCGACGCGAGCCCGTGCCAGAACGCGAACTACCAGCTCTACGCGATGACGGCCGAGGACAACTCGCCCGGTTCGCTCGGCCAGATCTCCACGGCCTACCGCCTCGACAGCGGCAACCACCTGGCCGCCTACCGCATCCCGGCCGGCACCACGCTGAACTACCGCGTCACGTCCTACAACGACGTCGCCCAGACCGCGTTGGGCTACAACGCCGGGCCGGGCTTCTGCGCGGTCGACGCCCGGAACATCCCGTGGGGCACGCGGTTCTCCGTGCCGGGCTACGGCGAGTGCTACGCGGCCGACATCGGCAGCTGGATCAAGGACGACATCGTCGACGTCTGGCTGCCCGGCTCGCAGGCCGACGCCTGGGGCATCCAGCGGCTCACGCTGACCGTGCGCTGAAAGGGTCCGCCATGAAAGCCAAGCTCGCTCTCGCCGCGACGCTCCTTTCGGCGGCGACGGTGCTGGTCGTCTCGCCGGCGACGGCGGCCACCGCGCCGTCGGCGGCGTTCACCAAGGACTCCGACTGGGGTTCCGGCTACCAGGCGAAGTACACGATCAGCGCGGGCACGTCCGCGCTGACGGGCTGGAAGCTGGAGTTCGACCTGCCTGCCGGCTCGTCGCTCGGGTCCTATTGGGACGCGCTCGACACGCCCTCCGGCACGCACCACTCGTTCGCCAACCGCGAGTACAACGGCTCGGTCGCCGCCGGCGCGTCGACGAGCTTCGGGTTCCTGGTCAGCGGCAGCGGCCTGCCCGCGAACTGCAAGCTGAACGGCCAGCCGTGCGCCGGAGGGACGTCACCGACGACCACGCCCACGACTCCGCCGACGAGCACCACCACCACAACGCCGCCCACCGGCGGCAGCGCGCGCGTGTCGCCGTACATCGACATCACGATGGCGACGCCGTCGCTGGTCTCGGTGGCGAACGCGACGGGCCAGAAGAACTTCACGCTGGCGTTCGCGCTGGGCAGCAGCCTCGGGTGCGACCCGCAGTGGGGCGGCACGGTCCCGCTGCTGGATGCGCGGATCATCGACGACGTCAACGCGTTGCGCTCGCTCGGCGGCGGCGTGACGGTGGCGTCGGGCGGGGCGCTGGGCCCGTACCTGGAGAACGTCTGCGGCTCGGTGGACGCGCTGTACAACGCGTACGTGAAGACGCTGGACGCGGTGGGCAGCAACAGCCTGGACGTCGACGTGGAGGCGTCGATCCCGACGGCTCTCGTCAACCAGGCCCTGCTGCGGTTGCAGCAACAGCGCGGGACCCACATCAGCTACACGATGCGGATCCAGGGCCAGGACTACGGGATGGACCCGTTCTCGGTGTCGATCCTGCAGGACGCGGCATCGCGCGGGCTGAACGTGGTGGTCAACCCGATGCTGATGGACTTCGGCTACAGCGGCTCCTGGGGCGACGCACTGGTGTCGGCGGCCAACGCGACGCTCGGCCAGATGAAGACGATCTGGCCGGCGAAGTCGGACGCCGAAGTGAAGGCCTTGCTCGGCCTGACCCCGATGATCGGCCGCAACGACACGGGTTCGGTGACGGACCAGGCGGCCGCGCGTCAGCTGCTGTCGTACGCCCAGACGAACCACGTGGCGAGCATCGGCTTCTGGTCGGCGGGAAGGGACAACGGAGGCTGCCCGGGCGGCGGCGCGGTGGCGACGTGCTCCGGGATTTCCCAGTCGCTGTACGAGTTCACGAACATCTTCAAGGCGTACACGGGTTGAGCCCCCAGACGGCCGCAAGGCCGTGCCGGCCTCCTTGCCGACGTCCCCAAACGCCCCGGCAAGGAGGCCTTCACGGGTGGTTCAGCCACTTCAGGTACCACTCGCGGAAGCCCGCTCCGACGGGGGAAACGCCGCCGTCCGAGCCGCGGTCGTCGAACCACAGCCGCCCCCGCTCCGGCCCCGTCACCACGAGCCGGAAGTACGCGCCGCACCTGCCGGGTGGTGCTCGGCGCGGTTCCACGCGCTCGTGTGCGGGAACGGCGTCGATAGGAAGCCGGGCCGCCACTCGTCCTCGAAGCGGCATTGCGGCGTCGTGCCGGGTTTCGAACTCCTCGAGTTCCGCCTCCGGCACCGGCGGGCCGAGCCGGTACTCGTGCTCGCTCGCGCCGAACCGCTCGAGGTCCGGGTCGGCGGCGGCCAGCTCGGCCAGCCGCTCCCGGACTCCCTCCCAGCTCACCAGCGGTCGAGGTGCAGTACTTCCTCCAGCGGCTGCCGCGCCGCGGGCTTGAACGTCTCGCCCGTGTAGAACGCCGTCGGGATCAGTGCCGCCTGGTGGACGTTCTTCGGCAGGCCCAGCACCTCCGCCGCCTCCTGCTCGTACGCCAGGTGCAGCGTCGTCCACGCCGTTCCCAGCGTCACCGAGCGGGCCGCCAGCATGTAGCTCCACACCGCCGGCAGCAGGGAGGCCCAAAGCCCCGCCTGGTTGCCCGCCGGCAGCTCCGCCGACGGCGTCTCCAGGCACGGGACCACCAGCACCGGCACGTCACCCATCCGGTCGGCCAGGTACTCGACGCTGCTGCCGACCCGCTGCTGGACCGCGGCCCGCGAAGGGTCGTCCGCGAACAGCTTCCCGGCCGCGCGGTCGGAAGCCAGGTACTCGCGGCACGCCCGGCTGTAGATGCTCCCGAGCGCCGCCCGCTGGTCCGCGTCCGTGACGACCAGCCACTGCCAGCGCTGGGTGTTCGAGCCGCTCGGCGCCTGCAGCGCCACCTGCACGCAGTGTTTCACCAGGTCGAGCGGCACGGGCCGGGCGAGATCGAGCCTCTTGCGGACGGTCCTGGTGGTCGTCAGGAGCTCTTCGGGCGTCATCATCGGCCCATCATGCCGGGACTACCAGCGATCGTGCACGAGCGGACGCACCAGCTCGTCGTACGTCTCGCGCACGCCCGCCAAGGCCTCTTCGGACAACGGCGGCAACGCGGCGGCCGCGGTGTTCGCCGTGGCCTGCGAAGCGTTGCGCGCGCCCGGGATCACCGTGCTCACGCCCGGCTGGTCGATGATCCAGCGCAGCGCGAACTGCGCCAGCGTCTGCCCCTCGGGCACCAGCCCGCGAAGCCGCTCGACCGCCTCCAGCCCGACCTCGTACGGCACGCCCGAGAACGTCTCGCCGACGTCGAACGCCTCGCCGTGGCGGTTGAAGTTCCGGTGGTCGTCGGCGGCGAACGTCGTGGACGCCGTGTAGCGCCCGGACAGCAGCCCGGACGCCAGCGGCACCCGCGCGATGATCCCCGCGCCCGCCTCGGCCGCCGCGGGCAGCACGCGCTCCAGCGGCTTGAGGCGCAGGCAGTTCAGGATGATCTGCACCGAAGCGACGTGCGGCCGCGCCAACGCCGTCAAGGCCTCGTCACACGTCTCGACGCTGACCCCGTACGCCTTGATCCGGCCCTCGGAAACCAGCTCGTCCAAGGCGTCGTACACCGCGTCGGACGAGTACACGGCGGTCGGCGGGCAGTGCAGCTGGACCAGGTCGAGCGCGTCGACGCCGAGGTTGCGGCGCGACCGGTCGTTCCACTCGCGGAAGTTCGCGGCGACGTAGTTCTCCGGCACCTGCTCGACCCGGCGGCCCATCTTGGTGGCGACGAAGACGCCGTCCCGCCCGGCCGCGAACTTGCCGACCAGCCGCTCGCTGCGCCCGTCGCCGTAGACGTCCGCGGTGTCGAAGAAGGTGACGCCGGCGTCGGCCGCCGCGTCCAGCACCGCCAGTGCGTCCTTTTCGTCGACTTCGCCCCAGTCCGCGCCGAGCTGCCAGCAGCCGAGCCCGACGACGGACACCTCGCGGCCCAGCCGGGCGATCTTCCGGTTCTCCATGCCGCGATCCAAGCACACGGCCCCGCCTATGATCGGCCGTCATGGCCATGACATCGGGTCCGGACGGACTGGGGACCCGGATGCGGCACGTCCTCGAGATCCTCGAGGGCGATGTCGCGCGGTTCCTCGCCGATATCGGCCTCGGCGACTACCGCCCGCGGTACTCGGGAGTGGTGCGGGCGCTGCTCGCGCGCGGCCCGCTGGCCATCCGCGACCTCGCCGCCGAGATGGGCGTGACGCACTCGGCGGCCAGCCAGACCGTCGCCCAGATGAACCGCGCCGGGCTCGTCAGCCTCGAACCGGGCGCGGACGCCCGCCAGCGGATCGTGTCGTTGACCGACAAGACGCGCGGCCTGCTGCCCTTGATCGAGGCGGAGTGGACGGCGACGACCGAGGCGTCGGAAGCGCTGGAGGCCGAGCTGCCCTACCCGCTGCGCGGGGTGCTCGCGGCGATCGTCGAGGCGCTGGAGCGGAAGCCGTTCCGGCAGCGGATCGGGGAGACCGCCGCCGCGCGGGAGCTGCTGGAACCCTGATCAGCCGCGGGGGAGGCGGAAGACGGCCCAGACGAACTTGCCGCCGGGGCAGCGCTCGAAGCCCCAGTCCTCCGACAGCGCCTGGACCAGCACGAGACCGCGGCTGCGCGCCTCGGCCGGCGACGGCGCCCGCAGCTCCGGCAGCAGGCTCCCGGCGTCGTGCACCCGCAGCGTCAGCCGCTCGCCGGTGTAGGCCAGCTCAAGGCGCTGCGGCCGCTCGCCGTGTTCGAAGGCGTTGGTGACCAGCTCGGATGTCGCCAGCAGGACGTCGTCCAGCTGCGCCTCGCACAGCCCGGCCGCGAGCAGGAACGAGCGTACCTCGTGCCGCGCGCGGGCCGGGGCCGTCACGTCGTCCGGGAGGAGCACGGTCAGCGGCGCGGCCTGGACAGCGGTGCGCTGCGGCAGCTCCGACGTCGTCATCGATCCCCCTCCCAGTGAGTTCCGGTACCGTCCGCTTGGTACCCAAGCGGGTGAGCGGCTAATCAGGTGCCGTCGGCGAGCTCGGATTCGTCCAGGCCCGAACGCAGCTTCTTCAACGTCGCGGCCAGCAACCGCGACACCTGCATCTGGGAGACCCCGACGCGGCGCGCGATGTCCGACTGGCTCATCCCGGACCCGAACCGCAGCGCGACGATCTTGCGCTCCCGCTCGGGCAGGCTGTCCAGCATCGGCCGCAGCGCCTCGCGCAGCTCGGCCTGGCCGAGCTCGGCGTCCGGCGCCCCGAACCGCGTGTGCGCGGCGTTCTCCAGCAGGTGGTCCAGCGAAGCGCCGTAGCGGCCTTGACCGGCGCGAAGGCCCTCGTAGACGTCCTCGATCGGCACGCCGAGCCGAGACGCGATCTCACTGGGCTTCGGCGCGCGCGACAACTGCACCGTGAGCTCTTCGCGCGCGGCGGAGATGTTCGCGTTCAGCTCCTTGAGCCGCCGCGGCACCCGCACCGACCAGCTGTTGTCGCGGAAGTGGTGGCGCAGCTCGCCGGAGATGGTGGGCACGGCGAACGCCAGGAAGTCCGTCCCCTGTTCGGGGTCGAACCGGTCGACGGCGTGGATCAGCCCGACCGTGGCGATCTGGACCAGGTCCTCCATCGCCTCGTCGCGGTTGCGGAACTTCCGGGCCAGGTTGCGGGCGAGCTCCAGGTGCGTGCGCACCAGCGTGTCGCGGATGCGCTCCCGCTCCGGGGAGTTCGCCGGCAGCGCGGCGAGTTGGGTGAACAGCGCGCTGACGTCGAGGTCGTCCCCGCTGCCCCCGGCGGGGTCGGTCACGAGTCCGCCGCCTGGCTCTCCCGGACGAGGTCGACCCGGGACAGGTAACGGCCGTCCTCGGGGGTCACGGTGCGCTCGGCCGACGTCGCGAGCGCGGTCAGCAGCTGCCACGACAGACCGGAGTCGTCCTCGTGGTCGGGCGTGTCCGAAAGCACCGACACCGAGACCTCGATGCGCGGCCCGCTCCATGAGAAGACGCAGGTCAGGCGGCCGTCCGAGCTGGCGGGGAGCAGCAGCGAGCACGCTTCGTCCACCGCCATCCGGAGGTCCTCGACGGCGTCGAGGTCGAAGTCCTGGCGCATGGCGATGTCCGCCACGATGGTCCGCAGCGTCGGCACGACGTGCGGGATCGCTGCCGTCCGCACCTCGATGACCTGCGCGCCTTCCGGCACGAGCGGGGCGTTGTCCTCCACGTTTGTTCCTTTCTCCGCACTCGCGCTCCAACGGGGTCGGCGGTGTCCTCTTCACGCCCGGTCGCGAGATGCCCGTGGGGTGAGCAAACCAAACCCGCGTTTGATCCGCTCCACCGGCGGGC
The DNA here is from genome assembly GCF_044768185.1 of Amycolatopsis sp. NPDC101161. Lineage (NCBI taxonomy): Bacteria > Bacillati > Actinomycetota > Actinomycetes > Pseudonocardiales > Pseudonocardiaceae > Amycolatopsis > Amycolatopsis sp. NPDC101161. The sequence goes on along the minus strand of NZ_JBIWPI010000004.1, from coordinate 901,346 downwards.
ATGTAGCGGTCGACATGCTCATTGTGGGAAAGGCAGGGACGACATGGCTGACGTCAGCCGGCTGCCCAACGTGGTTGCTGAAGAGTGGGAATGGCAGCTGCGCGGTTCTTGCCGCGGCGCGGACAGCAGCCTGTTCTTCCACACGGACAACGAGCGGGGTTCGGCGCGTGAGCGGCGCGAGTCGCGGGCCAAGGCCATCTGCCAGACGTGCCCGGTGCTGGCCCAGTGCCGGCAGCACGCGATGACCGTGCAGGAGCCGTACGGCATCTGGGGCGGCCTCGGCGAGATCGAGCGGCGGCAGCTGTTCCTGCGCCAGCGCCGGGCGGCGCGCAAGGCCGTCAGCGCGCACTGACCAGGCAGGATCCGATCGCGAGTGAACAGTCCACGCGAAAGGGCGGCGGCCGTGGCGGGCTCGGTCGCTTCCTGGGTTAGGGTTGGCCCCGGAGTTGCCTTGACCGTGCCGGCGCGAGCTTCAGAAAGGCACGGTGACACGGTTGCCGCTTGAGACAGCAGGCGCGTACCCGGCGCAGGAGCAGCGCCTGACGAGGAGAAACTGCATGCCCGCAGCCGACCAGAACGCCACCCCGCCCGGGTTCGGCATCACGCTGGACACCGACGCGACGGAGCCCCGGGTGGTGGTCACCGGCGAGCTCGATCTGCTCACCAGCCCGCAGCTGCAGGAGGCCCTGGCGGGGCTGATAGCGGACAAGCGCGCGCAGCGGGTCGTGGCCGATCTGACCGGGGTGACCTTCTTCGATTCCTCCGCGCTGAACGTGGTGCTCCGCGCACAACGCCAGGCCGGCGAGCAGGAAGTCGAGCTCGAGGTCGTCCCGAGCCCCGCCGTGAGCCGCGTGATCGAGCTCACCGGCGTGGCCGAACACCTGAGCGTGTCGGAGGACCCCCAAGCCTGACCGCCCGCTACGGTTCCGCGGACTGATTTTTGGTGCGTGGACCTTGGGGGCGGCACGATGATGGGGCGGACGCATGCCCTGACCGGCTGGTGCGCGGGCTTGGCCCTGGCGCCCGCGGTCGGGGCGGGTTCGGTGCACCAGGCGGTGGTCTTCGCGGCCACCACGGCGGGTTTCGCCCTGCTGCCCGACCTCGACCACCCCGGCGCGAGCGCGTCCCGGCTGCTCGGCTGGCTGACGGGCGCGTTGTCGTGGCTGCTGCGCCGCGTCTCGGCGGCGTTCTACGCGCTGACGAAGGGCCCCCGCGACGAGAAGGTGACGGGCCAGCACCGCCACCTCTCCCACACGATCCTGTTCGCGGCCGGCCTGGGCTTGCTGACGTCGTGGGGCACCGAAGCCGGTGGCCCGTGGGCGGTCGTCGGCGTGGTCATCTTCGGCTTGATGCTGGCGGAAGGCGCGCTGGGCGACTGGCTGCTGCCGGTGAGCGGCGCGGCGGTGGCCTGGTGGTTCTTCACCGCGCCGCCCGACCGGGCCGGCGAGCTCGAGTCCATCACCGGCTGGCTGGGCATCGCCGTGGCCGCGGGCTGCCTGACCCACTGCCTCGGCGACGCGCTGACCGAGTCCGGCTGCCCGTTCCTCTTCCCGCTCCCGATCGCGGGCGAGACCTGGTACGAGCTGGGACCCCCGAAGGCCCTCCGCTTCAAGACGGGCAAGAAGGTCGAGAAGCGGCTGGTCTTCCCGGTGTTCGTGGTGCTCGCCGTGCTGCTGGTGCCCGGGGTGTGGGACTGGTCGGTGAGCACGTTCGAGCGGCTGTTCATCCCGCCGGCGTCTCAGCAGGCAACGACTCCCTGAACCGCTTGATCCGCTCCGCCGAGGCGGCGGTGTCCGCGTAGTCGCGGGTGTGCGTGATCAGGCCGTCCTTGATCGTCATGACCATCACGTACGACGCCACGAAGGTCTCCCCGCCGAGTTCCTGGTGCAGGTCGAACTCCGCGACGAGCACCGACGGGTCGTTCGTCTCCTGGACGACGACGTTGTCGGCGCCGGTGATCCGCCGGACCCCAGCGGCCGCGTGGAACCGGCGGCGCAGCTCTTCGCGGCCGCGGGTCACCCGCGGCGCGCCGGGCAGGGTGAACGGCATTTCGAGGGTGACGTCTTCGGCGTAGAGGTCGGCGAGGTCGTCCCAGCGGTTCTCGACCGAAGCGGCCAGGAACCGGTCGAACACCTCGCGCGTGCGCAGTGAGGCGAGGGACAGGTTCGGGTAGTCGCGGTACGCCGTGATCTCCCCGTCCGCCACCGTGACCACCCCGACCGACGACGGGTGCCCGGCCACCTCGAGTTCGAGGACGAATCCCGTTTCGGTGAGCTGAGCCGCGACTCGGGCCTCGCTCAGGCCCAGCGCCCGCGCACGGGCGCCACCCGCGTCGAGCACGGCGACGATCGCGTCCCGGCCTTCGGTGCGCTGGCCGAGGAACGGCAGCTCGTACACCGCGTCGGTGGCGAACAGGTCCGCGAACGGTGCGGTGTCCAGTGCGGACATCCCCTCGCGGACGCGGGCGGCGATTTCGGGCACGGTGCTTGGCATCGGAATTCTCCTGGAAGACTGGGCGTTGAATCGGAACGGTGCACCCGCTTACGACGATACGGAGCCAGCGCTCCGGTTGTCAACGAGGAGACGAACATGGAGAAGATGCGCGCGGACGCGCGGCGCAACCGGGCCAAGGTCCTGGCTGCCGCCGAGGAGGCGTTCGCCGCGGACGGGCTCGCCGTGCCGCTCGACGACATCGCGCGGCTGGCCGGCGTGGGCGCCGGCACCGTCTACCGGCACTTCCCCAGCAAGGAGGCGCTCTTCCAGGCCGTCGTCCTCGAGCGGATCGAGCAGTTCGCCGAAGAGGCCCGGGGGCTCGCCGCCGCCGACGACCCCGGCGAAGTCTTCCTCGACTACTTCGTCCGCGTCATCAAGCAGGCCTCGCTCAACCGGGCCATCTGCGACGCCCTCGCCGAGTCCGGCGGGCACGCCTTCAAGGCCGGCGCGGGCGAAGACTTCCGCTCCGCGCTCGGCGAACTGCTGAAACGCGCCCAGGACGTCGGCGCCGTCCGCCGCGACATCGACGGTGACGACCTGCGGGCGCTGATCGTCGGCTGCCTCGCCGTCGAGCGGTACTCGCCGGGCAGCCGGCACCTCGTCCGGATCGTCGTCGACGGGCTGCGGGCGTCAGCCGGGGAGGGCGACGTCGCGTAGCTGCGCCCGGCTCGCGACGCCGACCTTCGGGAACAGCTTGTAGAGGTGGTAGCCGACGGTCCGCGGGCTGAGGAACAGCCGCGCGCCGATCTCGCGGTTGGACAGCCCGGCCGCGGCCAGTTCGGCGACCTGACGCTCCTGCGCGGTCAGCCGTCCGGTGCCCGGCGCGGACGACCCGGCCGCCCGCAGTTCCCGGCCGGCCGTGGCGGCCCACTCGGCCGCGCCGAGGCTTTCGAACGTCTCGAGCGCCGCCCGCAGTTCGACCTTCGCCTCGGTGATCCGCCGCTCCCGCCGCAGCCGCTGGCCGAGCCGAAGCCGGCCGCGCGCCCGCTCGAACGGCAGGTCCGGAACGGCGACCCACTCCGACACCGCTTCGGCGCGGTCGAGCGCGGCCGCCGCGACGACGTCCCGGTGTCCGAGCGCCGCAAGCCGTTCCGCCGCCTCGGCGAACTCGCCGCGGGAAAGGTGCAGCGCACCCAGCGCCCACCGGGCCTGGGCCGCCGCGAGGGCGTTGTCCTGGGCCGGCGCCTCGCGCAGCACCAGCCCCGCGTACCGGCGACACTCGGCGGCGTCGCCGCGCAGGGCGGCGAGACGTGCCAGGACGGCGTGGGCGTCGGCCGCCGTCACGCGCTGCTCGGCCGCGGTCCGCAGCGCCTCTTGCGCGTGCGCCTGGGCGTCGGCCCAGCGACCCAGGTCGAGTTCGAGCTCGGCCAGCCAGACCAGCAGGACCGCGTAGAGCGCGAGGATTCCGTTGGCGTGCAAGCGTTCCGCGGCGACGAGCCCGAACTCCCGCGTCGCCTGCCGGTGCGGACCGCGGCGGCTGATCGCCATCGTGACGAGCCAGCGGTGCGCGTGCCGCTCGGTGAGCGTGTCCGGCACGACGTCGACGATCTGCCACGGGTCCGGCGTCTCGCGGTCGCCGACGAGAAGTTCGGCCAGGACGTGGAAGCCGGGCTCGCACGGCAGCGCGGTGATCCGCTGCGCCAGCGAGACGACGTCGTCCCAGCGGTCGCGGTGGTGTGCGGCGTCGATGGCGAGGAACAGCAGCCGGGCCGCGTGGCTCGGATCGGTCTGCCCGGCGACGGCGGTCAGGTGCTCCTGCGCGGCGGCGAGGTTCCCGCTGTAGAGCTCGATCAGCCCGCGCAACCGCCCGGTGAACGGCCGGGCAACGGGCTCGGGCACCTCGGCGGCCATGACCTCGAGCAGCCGCCGGGCCCGCGCGGGATCCCCGCCTTTCCACGCGGAGTGGGCGGCTTCGCAAAGGCCGTGGGCGTCCATGCTTCGAAGCTAGGGGTGCCGCGCTGAGATGCCGTTCAGGTCCCGCAGCTTCCGCAGCGGAGACCAGAGCAGGACCGCGGCCGACGCCAGCACGCCGGCCGCCGCGATGTGCAGCGTCACCCGCATCCCGAACGCGCTCGCCAGGGCACCGCCGAGAAGGCTGCCGAGCGGGACGACGCCGAAGACCAGCGTGTGCGTGATCGAGTTGACCCGGCCGAGCAGCTCGGGTGGCGTGACGGCCTGCTGGAAGCTCATGCCGAACACGTTCAGCACGATGACGCCGAAGCTGGCGAAGAACCCGGCGACGACGTAGCAGGTGAGCGCCCAGCCGGGGCCGGTGAACGGGTAGAGCTGGTAGGCCAGGCCGTACAGCACCGCCGCGCCCCAGAGTGCCCGCGCGCCACCGATCCGGTCGCCGATCCGCCGCGCGGTGAGCCCGGCGGTGAGGGCGCCGGTCAGCGTCGCCGTGCCGAGCAGCCCGATCGCCCACGGCGAAAGGCCGACGTCGCGAGCGAGGAACACGATGACGATCGCCAGGTGCACCGACTGGAAGAAGCTCGACACGGCGCCGTGCGCGCTGATGGCCAGCAGGATCCGGTCGCCGCGGACGACGCGGAGTCCGTCACCGATCTCGCGGAGCAGCCGCCGCGGCCGGGGTTCGGGCCGCACGTCAGGAGTCTCGATGCGGCGTAGCCACCACGCCGACCACAGGTAGCTGACGGCGTCGACGGCCAAAGCCGCGGCGTTGCCGAGCGCCTGCACGACCAGCCCGGCCAGGCCGGGACCCGCGACCGCGGCCATCGACAGGTTCGTCTGGAGCCGGGAGTTCGCGTCCGGCAGCTGTTCGCGCGTGACCAGCCGCGGGACGTACGTCTGGTGCGCGATGTCGAAGAACACGCCCAGCAGCCCGACCCCGAACACGACGACCAGCAGGTGCGCCAGCCCGAGCACGCCGAACAGCGCGGCGACCGGGATCGACGCGATCAGCACCGCGCGTCCCACGTCGGCCGCGATCAGCACCGGGCGGTGGCGCATCCGGTCGCACCACGCTCCGACCTGCAGGCCGAGCAGCAAGTACGGCAGGCTCTCCGCCGTCCGCAGCAGCGAGACCTCGAAGACCGACGCGCCGAGCGCGGTGACCGCCAGCAGCGGCACCGCCAGCACGTCGACCCGGCTCCCGAGCTGGCTCACGAGATCGGCGAGCCACAGCCGGCGGAAGTCGCGGTTCGCCAGTGCCCCCATGAAACCCAACGTGGCACGCTCAGCAAAGTTGAGTCAAGTCGACTCAAGGTGCACGTTGTGTAACAAGAGCTAAGATCGAGACGAGTTAGTCCTCGTACCTGCGCTGCGCGTGGCGAGGGGGTGCCCGGATGAACGGCCGACCTACCTGGGGCTCCGCCGCGGTCACCGGGCTGGCGGGTTTCTCCGCCGGGTTGCTCGTGGCCGCGCTGCTCATCGCCGGCCGGGCGGCGCCCAAGCCCGTCGAGCTCACCACTCCGCCGCCCACCACCGTCTCGGCGCTGCCCGTCACCATCACCGCGTCGGTGCCGCCCGCCACCGTCACCTCGGTGGAGACGTCTCCGCCGACCACGACCACGAGCCTCGTCGAGGTGACCGTCGTGCCGACGCCGCCGACGACGGCCACCACGCCGACCTCGACGTCGTCCGCGCTTCCGCTGACCAGCGGGTGGCGTGACTGACCCGTGCAACCGGCGCGGCCGCGACTCCGTCCAGACCGCATGCGAAGGATTCCGTGGATCGCGGTGCTTCTCGTCGCCGGCTGCGGCCAGGCGGGCAGCGGCGGAGTCGCCTGCCCGGACATCGGCACCCGGGTCGGCATCGGCCTCACCGTCCCGGACCCCGCCGGCGTCACGCGCGCGACGCTCGACGCCTGCTGGGGCGACCAGTGCGTCACGCGCCCGGTCGACCTGCGACCGGAGACGGCCGCCGGTCCCACGTCCTGCACCGGGACCGGCCCGGACGCCGCCTGCGGTGCCTCGATGGTCCCGACCGGCGGCCTCCAGGGCTTCGCCGACATCCCCGGCTTGCCCGCCGAGCCGGTCAAAGTGACCGTCCGGTTCGACGACGGCCGCCCGCACACCCTCACCGTCACGCCCGGCTTCCTGCACCCGGGCGGCCCCGCCTGCGGGCAGGGCGGCCCGCAGGCCCAGCTCGTGGCCGGCGCCGGCCACGAGCTGAAACCGCGTTAGCCGACGTCGCGGCGGCGCCAGCCCACCAGGCCGGCCCCGAGCGCGACGGCCGCGACCGCCAGCAGCCAGACCAGCGGCGTCGCGACGAACTCCTGGCCGGGGATCTTCGGCGGGTGCTGGAACGGTGACACGTCCAGGACCGCCTGCGGCAGGTTGACGACCGGGCCGAACAGGCTGAGCAGCAGCGCCAGCGCGCCCACCGCCCACGCCGCGGCGGAAAACTGTGGCGCCAGCCCGAAGATCGCCACCGCCAGCGCGACGACGACCCAGGCCGCCGGCAGCTGGACGAGCATCCCGGCGAGCGCGTCGCCGATCGAGCCGCCGACGTCGCCGGTGCGCAACCCGTTGGCCAGCCCCATGAACAGCCCGCCACTGAGCAGCAGCAACGCCGTCCCGAAGAACGCGAACGCGAGGTGGCCGCCCGCCCAGCGCAGCCTGCCGACGCTCGTGGCGAGCACCGGCTCGAGCCGGATCGCCGTCTCCTCGCCGCGCATCCGCAGCACCGCCTGGACCCCGTAGAGCGAGGCGACCATGGCGAACATCCCGGCCATCGCGGCCAGGAACGCCTGCGTCAGCGCGTGGCTGCCGCCGAGCCGTTCGAAGATCTGCTGCGCCTGCGGGCTCGACCCGACGAGGTCGCCGATACCGCTGGCGATGGAGCCGAACACCGCGCCGACCACGGCCGTGCCGATCGTCCAGCCGAGCAGCGGCCCGCGGTGCAGCCGCCAGGCCAGCGCCAGCGGCGACCGGAGGCTCGCCGCCGCCCGGGCCGGACCCGGGCGCGGCGGCAGGATGCCGACCCCGACGTCGCGCCGGGGGAGCAGCCAGTAGCCCGCCGCGCCGACGACCAGCGCGAACGCCACCGGCAGCACGAGCACCAACCAGCGTTCGCCGGCGAACGCGCGGACCTGCTGCACCCAGCCGATCGGCGACAGCCACGACAGCCAGCGGGCGTCCACAGTGGAATCCCCGGCGCCGCGCAGCAGGAACGCCGCGCCGACGACGGCGGTGCCGATCCCGTTGGCCGTGCGGGAGTACTCCGCGAGCTGGACGGCGACCGCCGCGACCGCGGTGAACACCAGGCCCGTCAACGCTTCCGACGCGCCGAAGGCGACCGAACCGGCCGCGGGCAGGCCGGCGCCGATCATGCTGACCGCCTGGACGAGCCCGATCAGCACGCTCGCGCCGCCCGCCACCAGCAGCGCCGACGTCAGCGCCGCGTACCGGCCGACGACCGCGGACGCGAGCAGCTCCGCGCGGCCGGTGTCCTCCTCCGCGCGGGTGTGCCGGGTGACCGTGAAGACCACCATCAGCCCGGTCAGCAGCGCCAGGAAACCGGCCATGCGCCAGGCGATGAACCCGCCGGCGGTGGTCAGGTCGAACGGCGGCCCGTAGAGCAGCGCGTACGACGGGTTGGTGTTCGCGCCGGCCTGCAGGGCCAGCCGGTCGGCGACCGTCGGGTAGAACTGCGTGAACGTGTTGACCGTGCTCGCCGGGACGATGCTCAGCAGCACGATCCAGATCGGCAGGACCACGCGGTCGCGGCGCAGCGCGAGCCGGGTGAGGTGCCAGGTGCCGGCCAGTTCGTGGGCGGGCGCGACCTCGGCTTCGGCGCGGGAGAGCGTCGCGGTCATTTCGCGCTCGCCTCGGTCGTGTAGTGCCGCAGGAACAGCTCCTCCAGCGTCGGCGGCTGGCTGACGAGGCTGCGGACGCCGACCTCGGTGAGCTGACGCAGGGCTTCGTCGAGCGAGCGCGTCTCGACATCGAAGCGGACGCGGTTGCCCTCGACCTTGAGGTCGTGGATGTTGGCCAGCTTGGTCAGCCCGTTCGGCGGGCCGGCCAGCTCGGCGGTGATCGACGTCCGGGTCAGGTGGCGCAGCTCGGCGAGGGTGCCGGACTCGACGGTCTTGCCGTTGCGGATGATGCTGACCTTGTCGCACAGCGCCTCGACCTCGGCGAGGATGTGGCTGGAGAGCAGCACCGTCCGGCCCTGCTCGCGCTCCTCCTGGATGGCGTACTGGAACGTCGCCTCCATCAGCGGGTCGAGGCCGGACGTCGGCTCGTCGAGGATCAGCAGGTCGACGCGCGAAGCGAGCGCGGCGACGATGGCGACCTTCTGCCGGTTGCCCTTCGAGTACGTCCGCCCCTTCTTCTTCGGGTCGAGGTCGAACCGCTCGATGAGGTCGGCGCGGCGCTTTTCGTCGAGCCCGCCGCGCAGGCGCCCGAGCAGGTCGATCACCTCGCCGCCGGAGAGGTTGGGCCAGAGGTTGACGTCGCCGGGCACGTAGGCCAGGCGGCGGTGCAGGCTCGCCGCGTCCTTCCAGGGATCGCCGCCGAGCAGCCGGACGTCCCCCGAGTCCGCGTGGAGCAGGCCGAGCAGCACCCGGACGGTGGTCGACTTCCCGGCGCCGTTGGGTCCGAGGAAGCCGTGCACCTCCCCAGCGGGTACCTGCAGGTCGAGGCCGTCGAGGGCCTTCGTCCGGCCGAACGACTTGTGCAGGTCGACGACCGAAATGGCATTTTCCATGCTTCGGAAGCTACACTTGCTTCATAAAGTTGTGAAGTTAAGAAAGTGTCTAGATTGAGTGATCTTGGGGGAGGGGTACGGGAGGATGGGCCGATGACGACGCCTGACACGAAGAGAGACGAAGACGCCGTCCGCCGTTACGTCGAGAGCCTCGGGCTCGTGCTCTCGCAGATCGGGATGCAGCGCATGCCCGCGCGGGTGTTCGCCGCGCTGATGACCACCGACGACGCCCGGCTGACCGCCGCGGACCTGGCTTCGCAGCTGTCGGTGAGCCCGGCTGCCGTCTCCGGCGCCGTGCGCTACCTCGAACAGATCGGCCTGGTCGCCAAGGAGCGCGAGCCCGGCGAGCGCCGCGACCACTACCGCCTCTACGACGACCTCTGGTACGCCACGTTCCTCAAGCGCGACCGCATGATCATCATGTGGCGCGACGCGGCCGAGAACGGCATCGAGGCGCTCGGCGAGGACTCCCCCGCGGGGAAGCGGCTCGCCGAGATGCGGGACTTCCTGTCGTTCATGCTGGTCGAGCTGAACGGCATGTACGAGCGCTGGCACAAGCTCCGCGAGGAGAAGAACGCCTAGATGGCCGCGAGCAGGGTGTCCGCGAGCCGGCCGGCCAGGTCGTCCGGCTCGGTCTCCTCGAAGGTGGCCAGGAACGCCTGCTGGAAGCACGCGCCCAGGAGCAGGGCTGCGACCGCCTCGACGTCGGTGTCCGCCTCGAGCCTCCCCAGCGCCACCTCGGCGCGCAGGTAGTCCTCGACGCCCTTCAGCGGGATGCGCGGCCCGGCGCCGCCCACGCGGTCCCGGTGCGAGCGCAGCAGCTCGCGGGACGAGAACATCGAGATGGCGATCGGGAAGCTGTCGGTGTAGAACGCCAGGCCGAGCCGCGCGACGCGGACGAGGTTGTCCCGCAGCGGCGCCCGCCCGGGGTCGGCGGTCAGCTCGGCCAGGGTGGCGCCCAGCGCGGGCAGCTCGTCGGAGAGCACGCTGAGGAACAGGTCGGTCTTGTCGCGGAAGTGCTTGTAGAGCATCGCCTCCGAGTAGCCCGCGGTCCGCGCGATGACCTTCGTCGTCGCGTGGGCGTAGCCCTGCTCGCGCATCACCTTCGCGGCCGCGGCGACGATCTCCTCACGGCTTCCCATGGCGGCTCCCTGAGTGCGTTCTCAGCTCGGTTAGTAAACACTCACTCTACCTGGTGAGTGTTTACTAACCATCGAGGAGGAACCATGCGGATCACTGTCCTGGGGGCGACCGGCGGCGTCGGCGGCGAGGTCGTCAAGCAGGCCCTGGAGCGGGGCTGGGACGTCACGGCCGTCGTCCGCGACGCGGCCCGGTTCACGCAGCCGGCCCACGTCGTCGTCGCCGGCCTGCACGACCACGACAAGCTGGCGGCCGCGATCGAGGGGCGCGACGCGGTGATCTCCGCCGTCGGGTCCCGCGACCGCGGGCCGACGACCGTCTGCGCGGACGGGGCCCGCGCGGCGATCGAGGCCGGCGCGAAGCGCCTGCTGGTCGTCAGCGCCAGCGGCATGCACACCGAGGGGGACGGCTTCTTCACCCGCACCCTGGTGAAACCGCTGCTCAACACGTTCCTCAAGCACGGCTGGGCCGACATGCTGGCGATGGAGGACGTCGTGACGGCGTCCGGCGTGGACTGGACGGTGGTCCGCCCGCCGATGCTGCTCGACGGCCCGCGCACGGGCAAGGTCGCGAGCCGGCTCGACGGGAACGTCCGCACCTTCACCATCCGGCGCGCCGACGTCGCGGCGTACCTGCTCGACGCCGTGGCGGACCCCACGCTGAGCAGGGCGAAGGTTTCGATCGCCCACGGCTAGCTTCGAAGGATGGTGATCCTGGCTCAAGCCCTGTACGTCAAGCGCACGACCCCGCGGCTCCCGGGCGCCGCGGGACCGACCGAGGGGCTCGTGCCGGGCGACGGCGACCCCTTCCGGCTCGCCGTGCTCGGCGAGTCCACAGTGGACGGCGTCGGCGCGGCGAACCACGAGGAAGCGCTCACCGGCTGCCTCGCCCGCGAGCTCGCGCGCGGCGGCCGCGCGGTGCGGTGGCAGGCGGTCGGGCGGACCGGCGCCAACGCGCGGGCCGTCCGCGCCGAGCTGGTCCCCCTGGTCCGCCCGGCCGACCTGGTCGTGGTCGCCCTCGGCGTCAACGACACCATCGAGCTCCGGACGGCCCCGGCGTACCGCCGCGACCTGCTGGAGCTGGTCGTCGAGCTGCGGCGGCGGCTCGGGCCGGTCGACGTCCTGCTGGCCGGGGTCCCGCCGATGTCCCGGTTCCCGGCGCTGCCGCGGCCGCTGCGGGACGTCCTCGCCGCCCGCTCGACCGCTCTCGACAAGGCTGCCGCGGCCCTCGTGAAGGTCCCCGGCGTCCGGCACGTGCCGATGGACCCCGCCCTACTCGACCCGGCGGCCTTCGCGTCCGACCGCTTCCACCCGGGACCCGCCGGGTACGCCCGCTGGGCGCGAAATCTCGCACTCCCCGTGATCAGTTAGCCGCGCTCCGTCGATCTTCGAAAAAAGTTGGGGATTCGGGTATCTGGCGGTGCCGCCACCGCGTCCTGTGGGGCAGCCAAGCACGGAGATGGGAACGAGGCAGGGGGTGCCGAGTTCGGAGATGCGCGGTGCCCGGGAGCCGAGGGGGCTACCGGACACCGTAGGCCGGGTGCCCTTCGGGGGAGGGGACATCCGGCGGGGCCCGTTGGGGAGCGGGTCCTTGAGGGAGGGGAGTACCGGTCGGCGCGGGTTCACCCGCTCGCGTCGGCCGGTACCTCCCGCAATGGCCATTTGACCGGAGCGCGACCGACGAAGTAAGTGACTTGATGTATCCGAGATCCACCTGCACGCTCCTTCCCCCCGAAGGACCCGCGATACTGCCGTTGCCGACTCGAAGACTTTTCCGAAGAGGGGCAGATACCGTGACCGACGTGCAGACCACAGAGGTAGACCCGCCGTGGGAGGGCTTGACCGGCGCCGAGCTGCACGCCGCGTGCATGCGCGCGGCCCGCGACGGCGACCGCCGGGCGATGGACCGCCTGGTCGCCGAGCTGACCCCGCTGGTCTGGCACGTCGCCCGCGCGAACGGTCTCGACCGCTCGGTCGCCGAGGACGTCGTGCAGACCGTGTGGCTGGCGTTGTTCAGCCAGCTCGGCAAGCTCCGCGACCCCAAGGCCCTCGCCGCCTGGCTCATCACGACCACCCGGCGCGAAGCCACCCACCCCTTCGGCCGCCGCATCCAGCCGGTGCCCTTGAGCGACGAAGTCGCCGAGGCCATGCCGAGCACCCAACCGGCACCCGAAGACGAAGCCGTCCGCGCCGACCGCGACCGCCGGGTCTGGCGCGCCTTCGTCCGGCTGCCCCAACGCTGTCAGGAACTGCTCCGGCTGACCGTCCTCGCGGGTCGCGCGGAGTACCAGCTCGTCGCCGAGGCGCTGCGCATGCCACGCGGCAGCGTCGGACCGACCAGGGGGCGCTGCCTCGACCAGATGCGCGATCTCCTCGCCAGTGAAGGGGGAAGCCGATGAACGACCTCGGAGCGCCGGGCGAGGCCTATTCCGATGACCTGATCCTGGCCGGCGTCGGCCGCTTCCTCGACGAACTGGACCCGCCACCGGGTGACCTGGTGCAGCGGGTCCAGTTCGCGCTCGCCCTCGAAGACCTCGACGTCGAGGTCGCGCGGTGGGAGCGGCTGGACAACCTCGCCGGCGTGCGCGGCGGCGGCACCGGGACGATCACCTTCACCGTCAGCGACCTGACCGTGATGATCAACCTGACCAAGATGGGCAAGCTGCACCGCATCGACGGCTGGCTGGTGCCCGCCGGCCAGTACGGCGTCGAGGTGCGCGTCGCCGAGCACGGCACGACGTCCACGACCGCCGACGAAGGCGGCCGGTTCGTGCTGGACAACGTGCCGCGCGGGACGACGCAGATCCTCGTGCACCTCGGTGACGTGTCGTGCCGCCGGACGGTCGTGACGCCGACGGTGGTGCTTTAACCGAGGAAGTCGGCCAGGGGGACGGGCGTCAGCCCGTCCTTCTTCGCCTGCTCGACGAACGCCGTGTAGTCCTCTTTGAAGGTCTTGCGGAAGTGCATGAGCACGATGTCGCCGGGCCTGAGCTTGTCGCCGGCCTGGAACTGGACGTGCCCGTCGTTGACCGCGGCCGTCCACAGCACCGAGACGCGCATCCCGCACGCGGCCGCCGCGCGCAGGGTGTTCTGGTCGTAGCTGCCGAACGGCGGCCGGAACAGCGACGGCCGCACGCCGAGCTCCTTCGCGAAGTCGTCGGCGTCGTCGCAGATCTCCTTGCGCTGGAACTCGAAGGGCTTGCCCTTGAGGTTCGGGTGGTCGACCGTGTGGTCGCCGAGCGTCGCGCCGGTGGCGTCGAGGATCTGCTTGAAGTAGGCCTCGTGGCCCTTCACGTACTTCTGGTTCAGGAACAGCACCGGGTGGGTGCCGTTCTCCTGCATCAGCTTCAGGGCGTCCGGGTCCTTGACGGCGCCGTCGTCCATGGTGAGGAAGACGTACGGCTTGTCGGTGGTGATCCGCCGGACCACCGCGACCTGGCCGTTCTCGGCCGCGGGTGCCTTCTGCTGCACCGTGCCGAACGGGTACGGCGCCGACGTCGTGCCCCCGGGGCCGCCGCCCGGTGCGGGGTTCGGCTCGCTGGTGCTGATCTCTTTCCGGCCCGGCTCGTTCGCCGAGCATGCGGTCAAGGCCAAGGCCGCGGCGATGACCACGGCTGCGACGCGCTTCATCCCGCGTCCCCCTTTCGCGTAGCAAAGACTACCCGAACGAGTGACGTTGGAGTGTGGGGTGAAGTTGCGTCGCCTGATCTTGTGTGGCCGGGACCACCCAGGTCAGCGTCCTGTTTCGGCCGCCTTGACCAGCTTGCCGGAGAACAGCCGGATCACCCGTTCGAGTCCAGCTGCGAGGATCGGACCGCTGCCCTTGACCGGCTCGGTGAACGACCCGGTCCACCGCAGGTGCGTGCCGCCGTCGGCGGTGGGCGTGAGCAGCACCTCGGCCCGGTAGTCCTTGATCGGGTTGGCGCCGAAGAACGTGTAGACGTGCTTGCGTCCGGGTTCGTACTCGACCGTCTCCTCGCGGATCAGCACGGGCCAGAGGCCGACCTCGCGGACGGCGCCGACGCCGGGGCCGGGCCGCTTCCAGCGGGCCTGGACGATGAGTGGCTTTCCCCACTCCGCCCAGCGCGGGCCTTCGGCCTCGCGTGCGAACAAGGCCTCCGGCGGAGCCGTGCTCGTGCGGTTGACCTCGAAGGAGAACTTGCGGCCCACCGGAACCTCCCACGTTGTTGACAGATTGATAATTAAGCGTTCCCGGCAGCGTAGGTCAAGATGGGGGCGTGAGCACGCCGCGTCCCGACATCGCCGCGCCGCACTGGCTGACCCAGCTCCTGCGCAGCAAGCCGGTCCCGGTGCCGTGGAACATGGTCGCCCGCGCGGTGATCGCGCTGGCCGTGCCGCTCGCCGTCGCGTACGCGGCCGGCGACATCGCCGTCGGCGCGCTGATCTCGACCGGCGCGCTGCCCGCCGTGCTGTCCGAATCCGCCGGTCCGTACCGCTACCGCGCGCGACGCCTGGGCGGCGCGACCCTCGCCGCGACGGCCGGGTACGTCGTCGGCCTGCTCACCGGCGGTACGCCCGCGTTGTCCGTGCCCGCGGTGATCCTGGTCGCGGCGGTGTCCGCGCTGATCAGCGCGGCCGGCAGCAACGCCTCGGTCGCCGGGCTGCAGATGTTCGTGTTCTGCGTCATCGGCACCGGCCAGCACGCGACCGGCGTGCGCGTCGAAGTCCTGTTCGGTTTCTTCTGCCTCGGTGCCGTCTGGAGCCTGGCGGTGGCGCTCGCGAGCTGGACGTTCCGGGCGACCAGCCCCGAACGCACCGCCGTCGCGCACGTCTACGTCGAGCTGGCCGCGATGCTCTCGGCGACCGACGAAGCCGTCTCGCGCGTCGCCCGCCACCGGCTGACCACGGCCATGAACACCGCCTACGACCAGTTGCTCACCGCGCGCTCGTGGCTGTCCGGCCGCGACGCCGCGTACCGCCAGCTGCTCAACCTGCTCTCGGCGACGACGCCCGCGGTCGAGGCGTCGGTGGCGATGGTCAACGCCGGCCGCCGCCCGCCCCAGGACGTCATCGACCACTTCGTCGCTTTGTCGGCATCGGTGCTGGCCAGCCAGCCGCTGCCGGAACCGCCGCCGATGCCCGACGACGAAGGCGACCCGCTGCTCGCCGCGCTGTACGCGGGTCTGGTCCGGATCGGCAAGGGCGACGACCGCAAGCGCCGTGAGCCGACACCCTGGTACCGGCGGTTGCGGACGTGGGCGGGTTCGCTCGCGTCCGGCCCGCTGACGTGGATCGCCGCGCTGCGGCTGACGCTGTGCGTCGCGATCGCCGAGGTCGTCGGGCTGCTGGTGCCGCTGGAGCGGTCGTACTGGCTGACCCTGACCGTGGGGATCGTCCTCAAGCCGGACTTCGGCTCGGTCTTCGGCCGCGCGGTGCTGCGCGGGATCGGCACGGTCGTCGGGGTCGGGGTGGGGGCCGTCGTGCTCGGCGTCGGCGGGCACGGCTGGCTGCTGGTCGCGCTGATCGCGATCTTCGCCGGCGGTGTCGCGGTCGGGAAGGTGCGCAACTACGGCATCCTCAGCGCGTTCGTGACGCCGTTGATCATCCTGCAGATGGACCTGGCGAACACCGGCAGCTGGAACGTCGTGGTCGCGCGGCTGGTCGACACCGTCCTGGGCTGCGCGATCGTGCTCGTGTTCGGCTACCTGCTCTGGCCGGGCAGCCGCCGTCCGCAGGTCGGCGGCCGGCTGGCGGACGGACTGGACGCGGTCGCGAAGTACGTCTCTCGCGCGCTGGTCGAGGCCTCGTCCGGCGACGCCCGGCTGGCGCGGTCGCGGGCCCGTCGCGGCGCCTACCGGGCGCTGGCCGACCTGCGGACGGCGTTCCAGCAGGTCGTCGTCGAGCCGTCGGCGAACGGCCGCCAGGCGGTGGCGTGGTGGCCCGTCATCGCCGCGCAGGAACGCGTCGCCGACGCCGTCACCGAAGTCGGCGTGACGATCGGCCGGGGCGCCGCGCCGCCCGCGTCCGGCGACGTCGAGCTGCTCACCGCCGCGCTGGACGAGCTGGCGTCGGCGATCCGCGAGCAGCGCGAGCCGCGGTCGATGCCGCTGCCGGACGGCCCGCAGCTGGCCGGGGTGGTCGACCAGCTGGAGTCGGCGTTCGACGCCGTCCGCGGACCCGACCTGGTGGAACGCACGCCGTTGCGGCTGGTCCGGCGGTTCCTGCCCTACCACCGGCGCACCTGACGTCCGTGCTGTTCAATTGCGCCATGGGAATCGACTTCGATGCGTTGAAGGGCAAGGCCGAAGAGGCCCTGCGGGAACACGGCGACAAGATCGAGGACGGCCTCGACAAGGCGGGCGAGTTCGCCAAGTCGAAGTTCGCCGGGCACGACGAGCAGATCGACAGCGGCATCGAGAAGGCGAAGAGCTTCCTCGACAAGTTCGACGACAAGCCGGACAACCCGCCGGCCCAGTAACTACTGGACTTCGCCGGTCGCGATCCCGTCCGCGAGGCCGGTGATCCGGCCGCCGCGCTCGCCGAGCGCGATCAGGCCCTGCCGCGCGTCCGGTGCCGAAAGGCTGATCCGGACGCCGGCGCGGTCGACGTCGAGGCTGGCGGCGAGCGCTTGTGCGCCTTCGTAACCGGCGTTGATCGTGGCCGCCAGCCCGCCGGTCGACGCGAGCGAGCCGCGTGCGGCGCCGAGCCGGCCGAGGGCTTCGTCGACGATCGGCAGCAGCGCGTCCCGGTTGCCTTCGGTCATCGCGCGCACGAGGTGCGGGTTCGAGCCCGCGACCCGCGTGCCGTCGCGGTAGGACCCGGCGGCCAGCGACATGGCCAGCGGCCCGCCCTCGGCGCCGATGGTGGCGAGGATCGCCGCGAACAGGTGCGGCAGGTGCGAGATCCGGGCGACGGCTTCGTCGTGCGACTCGGCGGGCAGCGGCACGACGTGCGCCCCGACGTCCAGCACGAACCCCGCGACCTCGGCCCAGGCTTCGAGGTCGGTGTCGTCTTCGACCGCGACGACCCAGGCGGCGCCCTGGAACAGCGTGGCGTCCCCGGCCAGCCAGCCCGAGCTCGACGTCCCGGCCATCGGGTGCCCGCCGACGTACCGCGTGTACGGCACGCGTCGGCGGACGGCGTCCAGGACCGGCGCTTTCACGCTGGTCACGTCGGTGAGCAGGCAGTGCGACGCGTGCTGGGACACCAGGCGCAGCAGGTCTTCGACGGCAGGCAGCGGCACGGCCAGCACGACCATCGCGTCGTCGGCGGCGGCCCGGTGCAGCGCGGCTTCGACGTCCGTCGTGACGTCGTAACCCGCTCTGCTGGCCGCGTCGGCGTCCACTTCGGAAACCGCGGCGCCGAACGCCGTGCGGCCGCTGGCGGCCGCCGCGCGCAGCAACGACCCGCCGATCAGCCCGAGCCCGATCACGCATACGTCTCGCACGGGCCCCATCCTGCCAGTGCCGGACGCATTCAGGGCTACAGCGCGGCGGCGAGCCTCGTTCCCTGGTCGATCGCGCGTTTCGCGTCGAGTTCGGCGGCGACGTCGGCGCCGCCGATGAGGTGCACCGGCAGCCCCGCGGCGCGCAGCTCGTCGGCGAGGTCCCGCACGGGCTCCTGACCGGCGCAGACGACGACCGTGTCGACTTCGAGCAACCGCGGGGTGCCGTCGACGGTGATGTGCAGGCCCTCGTCGTCGATCCGCTCGTACGTGACGCCGGGGATCTGCTCGACGCGTTTCGCCTTGAGCGCGGCGCGGTGCACCCAGCCCGACGTCTTGCCGAGCCCGGAACCGATCCCGGACTTCTTGCGCTGCAGCAGGAACACCTGCCGCGGTGACGGCTCGGGCTTCGGCGTCGCGAGCCCGCCGGGCGCCTGTTCCGGGTCGGTGACCCCCCACTCGGCCATCCACGCGTCGCGGTCGAGCGCCGGCGAGTCCGTGTGCGTGAGGAATTCGCTGACGTCGACGCCGATCCCGCCCGCCCCGATCACGGCGACCCGCTCGCCGACCGGCTTGCCGTGCCGGACGACGTCGACGTACGACAGCACCTTGGGGTGGTCGATCCCGGGCAGCGCCGGCACGCGCGGCGCGACGCCGGTGGCCAGCACGACCTCGTCGAACCCGGTGAGCTCGCCCGCGGACACACGCTTTCCGAGGTGCAGCTTCACGCCGGTGACCTCGAGGCGCCGCCGGTAGTAGCGGATCGTCTCGGCGAACTCCTCCTTGCCGGGGATCTTCCGCGCGATGCCGAACTGCCCGCCGATCTCGTCGTCGGCTTCGAACAGCTCGACGCTGTGCCCGCGTTCGGCGAGCGCGGTCGCGGCGGACAACCCGGCGGGCCCGGCGCCGACGACGGCGACGTGCTTCGACCGCCGCGTCGGCGACAACGTCAGCGTGGTTTCGTGGCCGGCGCGCGGGTTCACCATGCAGGACACGAGCTTGCGCTTGAAGGCGTGGTCGAGGCAGGCCTGGTTGCAGGCGATGCACGTGTTGATCTCGTCTTCGCGGCCGGTCTCGGCCTTGCGGATCCACTCGGGGTCGGCGAGGAACGGCCGCGCCATCGACACGAGGTCGGCGTCGCCGCTGCTCAGCGCTTCCTCGGCGACCTGCGGCATGTTGATCCGGTTCGAGGTGACGACCGGGATCCCCACGTGCGGCTTGAGCTTCCCGGTCACCCAGGTGAACGCGGCGCGCGGCACCGACGTCACGATCGTCGGCACGCGGGCCTCGTGCCAGCCGATGCCGGTGTTGATGATCGTGGCGCCGGCGGCTTCGACTTGTTGAGCGAGTGCGACGACGTCTTCCCAGCGCTGACCGCCCGGCACGAGGTCCAACATCGAGAGCCGGTAGATGATGATGAAGTCGTCGCCGACCTTTTCCCTGGTGCGCTTGACGATCTCGACGGCGAACCGGCGGCGCTTCTCCGGCGTGCCACCCCAGGCGTCGGTGCGCTTGTTGGTGCGCTCGGCCAGGAACTGGTTGATCAGGTAGCCCTCGGAGCCCATGATCTCGACGCCGTCGTAGCCCGCTTCGCGCGCGAGAGCGGCGCAGTCGGCGAAGGCGCGGATCTGCTGACGCACGCCGTAGCCGGTCAGGGCGCGCGGCCGGAACGGGTTGATCGGCGCCTTGATGCTCGACGCGGACACGCTCAGCGGGTGGTAGGCGTACCGGCCCGCGTGCAGCACCTGCAACGCGATCTTGCCGCCGGCTTCGTGCACCGGCGCGGTGAGCTGCCGGTGCTGCTTCGCTTCGGCGGACGTCGTCAGCTTGGACGCGAGCGGCAGCAGCCAGCCGGTCTTGTTCGGCGCGAACCCGCCGGTGACGATGAGCCCGACGCCGCCGCGGGCGCGTTCGGCGTAGTACTCGGCCAGTTCGGGGAAGTGCGCGGCCTTGTCCTCGAGGCCGGTGTGCATCGACCCCATCAGCACGCGGTTGCGCAGCGTCGTGAAGCCGAGGTCGAGCGGCGACAGCAAGTTCGGGTACGGGGTCATCAGGCGTCCTTGGGGTGGTGGAGGGCGGCGAGGACTTCGTCGAACCACTCGACCTGGCCCTCTTCGACGCGGATGCCGCCGCGCAGGACCAGGTACTGGTGCAGGTGCTGGCCGTGCAGGCCCGCGGGTGCGGGGAAGTCGCGCTTCTCGATCTGGCGGTAGACGTCGAGGCGCTCGGCGTGCGCGGCCCGGTGCCGGACGATCTCTTCGGCGACCTTCGCCGGGTCGCCGAAGGAGGCGCCGCGGATCTTCACCGCCAGCTCGACCGGCCCGGCTGATGAGTCCGACTCGGCGAGCCAGCGGACGAGTTCCGCGCGGCCGCCGTCGCTGACCGTGTAGACCTTCTTGTCCGGCCGCCCCGACTGCGCGACGACGTCGACGGCGACCCAGCCGGCCTCTTCCATCCGCTTCAGCACGCGGTAGATCTGCTGGTGGGTGGCGCTCCAGAAGAGCCCGATCGACTTCTCGAACCGGCGCGTGAGCTCGTAGCCCGAGCCGGCGCGCTCGGACAGCGAGACGAGGATCGCGTGCTCCAGTGCCATGGTCCGAGGGTCCTATGCAACGAGTTGCAGTGCAACGAGGCGCGCATCACCTCACCCCTTGAGGGGGATAAATCGGGTCGACTACGCGCGGGAAACGACCAGGATGGGAGGAGTGCACCCGGTACTCGAACTGATCTCCGAACGGATGGCGACCGGCAGTGTCCCGGGCGAACGCACCGACGGCCGGCGCCTCGCGCTCGCCGTCGAAGGCGGCAGCAGCCGCGGCACGTACTCGAGCGGCATGGTCCTGGCGCTGGACGAACTCGGCGTGACCCCGGCGTTCGACGCGGTCTACGGCTCCTCCGCCGGCGCGCTGAACGGCGCCTGGCTGCTCTGCGGCCGCTCGTCGACCGGCGTCCGCACGTGGTGGAACCCGGTCGTCATGCGCCGGATCATCAACCCGCTGCACACCCTGCGCGGCCGCGCGGTGATCGACCTCGAATACCTCGTCCACCAGGTGTATTCGGTGCTGGAGCCGATGGACTTCCCGGCGATCCTGGCCAATCCCGTGACGTTCCACCCGCTGGCCACCGACGCCGACACGGGGGAGTCGACCGACCTGCACCCCTTTCTCGACGACGTGGACGCGATCAAGGTCGCGCTCGCGGCGTCGTCGTGCATGCCGGTGCTGGCCGGGCCGCCGATCCCGATGGCCGGCCGCCGGTTCGTCGACGCGGGTGTCGCCGAACCGATCCCGTACCGGACGGCGTTGGCCCAGGACGCGACGGACGTCCTGGTGTTGCGCACCCGCCGCGCGGACGAACTGCCGCTGCCGCCGCCGCGCGCCTACGACGTCGTGGTGCCGCGGTTCCTGCGCCGCCAAGCCCCGGGCGCGATCCCGGCGTGGCGCGACACCTACCGCCGCGACGTCGAGGACGAGGAGGTCTTGGCGTCGGACCCGCGGATACTGAGCGTCCGGCCGCCGAACGGGTCACCGGACGTGGCGGTGCTGGAGCGCGACCCCGAGGTGCTGCGCAAGGCCGTCGACCTGGGCAAGAGCGCGGTGCTCGACGTGCTGGAAGGCCTGCGCGAAGCGTCCTAGGGCTTGCGCGCGACGCCGCCGATGACCCGCGACTCCGACGGCGACCCGGCGAACACGGTGTCGTCGTCCGGGTGCCACGCCGGCGCGTAGACAAGTCCGGGTTCGAGCATCGGCCAGCCGCCGAAGAAGCGTTCGAACTCGGCCATCGGGCGCAGGAATCCCGGGTTCGTCGTCGTCTCGTAGTACTCGAGCAGGTCGACCAGGGCCTGCCGCTCGTCCTCGTTGACCGGGTTCTCGTTCGTCATCTGCGAGAGCACCAGCAGCGAGCCCGACGGCAGCCGGTCGCGGTAGTACGCCAGCAGCTCGTCCGGCTTCTGCTCGTCCTTGATGAAGTGCATGACCGCGTTGATCACCAGCGCGACCGGCTCGCGCACGTCGATGACGGCGGAGGCGGTGACGCGGTCCCAGAGGTCCTCGGGCTGCAGGAAGTCCGCGGCGATGGCGTGGTGGCGGTCGGGATCGGCGGTGTCGGCGAGCAGCAGCGTCGAGTGCGCGAGCGCGATGGGCTCGTTGTCGATGTAGAGCACGCGCGTGTCGAGCTCTTCGCGTTCTTCATCGGCCACCTCGTGCACGTTGCCGGCGGTCGGCAGACCGGAGCCGATGTCGACGAACTGCCGGATCCCCTCCCGGACGCACTGCCGCACCGCGCGGCCGAGGAACTGCCGGCTCGTCTTGCAGTACTCGCCCATCAGCGGCAGGCGCGCGCGGACCTTCTCGGCGAAGTCGCGATCGATCGCGTAGTTGGTGTGCCCGCCGATGAAGTAGTCGTAGATCCGCGCCGCGGACGGCCGGTCGAGGCTGCTCTCGACGGCCTTCAGCGCGTCGTCGTGGTTGATCATGCCGGTGCCACTGCCTCCCGGTAGGCGTTCACCGACTCTGTCAGGCGGTCCAGTTCCGCGCGCAGCCGGGCCACCCCGGCGTCGTCGAGGCTCATCGCCGTGCCGATCACGTCGGGGATGCCTTCGGCCTTCTCGCGCAACGCTTTCCCGGCGTCGCTCAGGCTGACGCGCACCGAGCGTTCGTCGTCGGCTTGGCGGTTCCGGAGCACCAGGCCGGCGGTCTGCAGCCGCTTGAGCAGCGGCGAGAGCGTGCCCGAATCGAGGTTCAGCTCGGCGCCGAGCTCCTTCACCAGGCGGTGGTCCCGCTCCCAGAGCGCCAGCATGACCAGGTACTGGGGGTAGGTCAGGTCGAGGTCTTCCAGGACGACCCGGTACAGCGACGTCACCGCGCGCGACGCCGAGTACAGCCCGAAGCAGAGCTGGTCGTCCAGCCGCAGCGATGCCATGGCGTCTCCTCTCTCGTAACACTCCATGGTTCCCGAGATCGTGCTGCGCGGCAACTTAAGTGCGCTGCATCTCATTGGACGTCATTCAGTTGTGCACAACTGAGTTGCGAGCTACCTTCATGGCGTCAGCTTGCTTCACCCGAGGAGGACGACATGACCGCCAACCCGCACAACCTGGCCCTCGAACCGGCCGCGCAGGCGTTCGCCGAGGCCACCGACCAGCCGCCGTACCTGTTCCAGCTGCCGCCGGCCGAAGGGCGCAAGGCCGTCGACGGCGTCCAGGACGGCGACGTCGCCATGGCGCCCGCGTCGATCGAGGTCATCAAGGTGCCGGGTGGCCCGACCGGCGAGGTCGAGACCCGGATCGTCCGCCCGGAGGGGGTCGACGGCCCGCTCCCGGTGATCGTCTACATCCACGGCGCCGGCTGGGTGTTCGGCGACTTCCACACCCACGAGCGGCTCGTGCGCGAGCTCGCGGCCGGCGTCGGCGCGGCCGTCGTCTTCCCCGAGTACGACCGCTCGCCGGAGGCGCGCTACCCGGTCGCCATCGAGCAGAGCTACGCCGTCGCGAAGTGGGTCGCTTCGGACGGCGCTTCGCAGGGTCTGGACCCTTCGCGCATCGCGATCGCCGGCGACTCCGTCGGCGGGAACATGACCGCGGCGCTGACCATCCTGGCCAAGCAGCGCGGCGACGTCACCTTCAAGCAGCAGGTGCTCTTCTACCCGGTCACCGACGCGAACTTCGACACCGAGTCGTACACGAAGTTCGCCGAGGGCTACTTCCTCGGCCGCGAGGGCATGAAGTGGTTCTGGGACCAGTACACGACCGACCCCGCGCAGCGCGCGGAGATCACGGCGTCGCCGCTGCGCGCGTCGCTCGAGGAGCTGGCCGGGCTGCCGCCGGCGCTCGTGATCACCGGCGAGGCGGACGTGCTTCGCGATGAAGGCGAGGCGTACGCGGCGAAGCTGCGTCAGGCCGGGGTTGCCGTCACGGCCGTCCGGTACCAGGGGATCATCCACGATTTCGTGATGGTCAACGCGCTCCGCGAGACCCACGCGGCTGAGGCCGCCATCACACAGGCGATCACCGTCCTGACCCGCGCTTTGGGGAAACAACTGAGAAAACGCTGAGTACGCCGCACGTTGCGGCCCTATGACGCAACTCACAGAGCCGCAACGTGCATGCCTGCTCAAACGTGATATATACGCGAGTCCGGGGGGTTCCGGGTGCGCATTCACCGCCGCCCGGAAGGACCGATCCCCATGAACCTGAGCAGCATCCGGCTCGATTCGCCGGTCAACATGACCGTGATGGTCGTGTTGACGCTGCTCGCGATCATCGCGGTCCCGTGGTTCTGGGACCGCTGGAAGCGCAAGCGGTTGTGGCGCAGCGCCACGATCCTGCTCGCGGTCGTGCTCCTGGTACTCACGACCGGCATGGCGGGCAACCTGATCGGCGGGTTCTTCCCGACGGTCGGCTCGCTGCTCGGCACAGGTTCCTTCGCTGGCCAGGGAACCGATGCGGAGGCGTCGCAGAACGGCGAAGACCTCGAAAAGCTGCGCGACACGGGGGTCGCGCACGCGAAGGAGGGCAAGGGCACGGTCGTCCACATGAAGGTGACGGGCCGGCGCACCAAGCTGACCCGCGACGTCACGGTCTACCTGCCCCCGCAGTACTTCGACGCGGCGTATAAGGAACTGCGGTTCCCGGCGATCGAGTGGATCCCGAACTACCCGTCCGGCCCCGAGGTCTTCACGAGCGGCTACCACATGCCGGAGCAGCTCGACACGGCGATCGCCAAGAAGGTTCTGCCGCCGACGGTGGTGATCGTCCCGGATCCGACGGGCGTCCCGAAGGTCGGCCACGACACGGAATGCGTCGACGAGGTCGGCGGAACGGCCAACGACACGTACCTGACGGCCGACCTGCGCGACTGGGCCCTGCAGAAGCTGGGCGTGTCGGCGAGCCGCCGCGCGTGGACGATCGCGGGCTGGTCCTCGGGCGGCTACTGCGCGATGAACCTGGTGACGCGCCACCCCCAGTGGTACGCCCAGGCGGTCAGCGTGAGCGGCTACGACAAGGCCCAGGTCGACGCGGAGACGGAAGACCTGTTCCACGGTCGCCAGGACATCAACGACGCCAACAACGTCCGGGTGAACGTCCGCCTCCACCCGTCCCCGGTGGAGATCTTGGCGATCTCGGGGGACAAGGAGAACTACGAGAGTTTCGCGATCGACCAGATCCGCGCGGCGGCCCGGCCCCCGGTGCAGTTTTCGTCGTGGCGAGTCCGGGACGCGGGGCACAACATGAACACGTTCAAGTCCCAGATCCCGGACGTGCTGGCGTGGATCGGGGCGCATACGTTGGCCCCGGCGCCGGCGGGCCGACAGGTCGAGACCACCGGCGGGGTGCTGCCGTGGCCGCTGCCGAAGTCGGGAGCGCACGGGGCATTGGCGGAGACGGACCAGTAGGGCCGCGGCGCTCAGCCCAGCAAGGCCGAAACCACCGTCGTCACTCGCTTCGAAGCCGTTGCGTAGTCCACCGAGGCCGGGTGCTCGCTCAGCACCACCACGATGTACCGGCCGTCCTCGCCCACCACGCCCGACGTGTGCAGCATCCGCGTCGGCCGGCAGCACGACCAGCCCTGCTTCACCGCCCACGGCCGGTCGCCGGCGGCGTCCGGGATGCCGAAGTACTGCCGGAACCCGTCCGAGCCCCGTTCGGTCGCGGCGCGCAGCGCGGTCATGATCGCGCCCGGCGCGTGCGCCAGCAGGTACTGGTAGATCTTCACCACGTCCTTCGCCGTGATCCGCGTGTCGCCCCACCGTCCCGGATCCTCGGGCGCCTTCGTCCCGGTGAGGCCGATCTTCCTGGCCCAGCCGGTCACGATCGACGGCCCGCCGTAGGCCGCCCAGAACCGGCTCGCGAGGTCGTCGTCGCTGCGCGACAGCATCCGCTGCACGTCCGCCGCGGGACCGCCCTGCTCCAGCACCGACAACGCGATCAGCAGCTTCACGAGCGACGCCGACGTGTACCCGCGGTCGGCGTGCAGCGAGACGGTCGTCGTCCCGCGCTGCCGGTCGAACACGACGGCGCTGACGTTCCCGCTCCCGACGATCCGGTCGAGCTCGGCGGCGTCCACCTTGGACGGCGGCGCGGCCTTGGGCGTCGCGGACGGGGAGGGCGACGGACTGGGCGTCGGCGTGGGTGTCGGCGTCGGACCGGCCGATTCCGACATCGTTGTCACCGCTTGTGTGACGGCGATCGCTCTGGGCGGCTGAACGGCACCGTGACCGACCGTCACCGCGACCGCGCCGATCGCCCCCACACACAGTCCCACCAGGAAGATGCCGCTCAGCTTGCGCATGATCCGGATTGCCGGAAGCGCGTCGCGGCGTTCCCCGAATCGGGTGACTTTGTGGGATAGGTCTCGAAGCGACCCGGATCCGGGAACGGGACCGGGGCCTGCGGGCAAGCGCCGTCGTTTCGCTGCCCGTGTTCGCGGGGTACCTGTGTGCGGTGACGATCGTCACCACACTCTGGGAAGGACTGGAGTCATGACTCACGCGAAAGGCGCACGCATCCGGGTTCGCGGCCTGCAGCCGGCGCAGGTGCTGGCCGGGTTGGCCGGGATCGCGTTCCTCGTCGTCGGCATCATCGGGTTCACCAGGACCGGGGTCGGGAACTTCTCCGGCCACCACGACGCCGGGTTCTGGCGGTTCTCCGGCAACCCGCTCATGAGCCTGGTCCGCGTCGTGACCGGCGTCGTCGGCCTGCTGCTGGCGTTCGGTTCGGGCCGCGCCCGGACGTTCGGCTGGCTGCTCTTCATCTTCTACGGCGCCCTGTTCGTGTGGGGCCTGATGATCGACGGCCTCATCACGACCAACCCGTTCGCCAACGCCGGCAACCCGATGGACCTCGGCCGCGCCGACACCTGGCTGCACCTCGGTGTCGCCGCGCTCGGTCTGCTGATCGCGGTCCTGCCGGCCCGCCGCACCATCCTCATCCCCGAGGACGAAGAGGTGGCCGACGAGCCGACCGTCGTCGAGCAGCGCACCGACCGCACCGCGGACACCGACCGCGTCGTCACCACCGACGAGCGCCCGCGCCGCCGGTCGTTCCTGCGTCGCGGTAACGACGAACGAGGCCCGGAGGTCGCTCGCGAAGAGCGTCCGCCGGGCCTCGCCCACTAGGGAGTCCGTGGCTCAGTAGGTGGTACCACCCGAGCCGGAGTTGTTGCTGCTCCCAGCGCCACTGTCAGCCGCCGGAGCCTGGTTGGCGGTGGAGCTGGGGGTGGTACCGACCTTGCAGCCGTTGGGCTCGATGACGAACCAGGTGCCGTTGACGCCCATGCCGTTCGCGTCGCCCGGCTTCAGGTCCTTCGAGAAGGTGTAGACCGGCCAGCCGCCGATGGTGACCTGCTCGGTGCCGTCGGAACGCTTGATGCTGCCGAGGAGCTTCGACTCGATGCCCTGCAGCTCGACCTTGCCGTTGGAGAGGACCGGCGGCCAGGTCTTGGCGCAGTCGCCGTTGCAGGAGGACGTCTTGGCCTTCTTGGTGTCCTTCGTGAAGAGGTAGAGGGTCATGCCGTTCTGGTCGACGATCGCCTCACCGAGGCCGTCGATGTTGCTGGCGCTCAGCTTGACGACGCCGGCTTCGCTCGCGGCCTGGCCGGCCTTGCCGCCCTTGGCGTTGGCGGCGTACCAGGCGCCGCCGACGCCCTGGCCGTTCGCGTCACCGGCCTTGGTGTCCTTGGCGTAGCGGTAGAGCGCCCACCCGCCGACGGTGATCTGCTCGGTGCCGTCGGAGCGCGTCACCTTTCCGACGAGGTTCTTGTCGACGCCCTGCACCTGAACATCCCCGGTGGACAGCACGGGTGGCCAGGCCTTGGCGCAGTCACCGTCGCAATTGGACTTCGGCGGCTTGGCCGTGTCCTTGTCGAACCGGTAGAGGGTCATGCCGTTCTGGTCGGTGATCACCTGTCCGACGCTCGCGACGTCCGCGACGACGAGTTTCGACTCGTTCGACGCGGGGGCGGCGTTGCCGACCTGCCCGTTGGCGATCTGGCCGCCGCCGGTGCCACCGGCCGCTGCGGGGGCGATGACCGGCTGAGCAGTTTCGGCACCCGAGCAAGCGGTGAGCACTGCCAGCCCGGCTGCCGCCGCGGCGACGGAGACGGCGATGCGCGTGCGAAGCATGGAAGTTCTCCTTGTGTCCGTTGGATTTCCCGCCGCTCGGTGCGGCTGCTTGATACCCACTACACGGACCCCCGCCGGGGGCGGTTCAAAGAATTTTCGCTCCCGCTTCGCCCCAGGTCAGAAACCCGCCGTTTCCTGCGGCTCGCCCAGCGCCCGGTCGACGAGCGTCCCGGCGGCGCCGGTGTAGGTGGCCGGGTCGAGCAGGGCGTCCAGCGCGGCCGGTGTGAGGACGTCGGTGATCGCGGGCAGGTCGTCGAGCACCTCCCGCAGCGGCCGGTCGTCGCGGACGGCGCGTTGGGACGCCTCGCCGAGCAGCTCCTTCGCCTTCGCTTTGCCGAGCAGCGGCGCGAGCACGGCGGAGAGCCGCTCGGAGACGATCAGCCCGTGCGTCGACGCCACGTTCGCGCCCATCCGCTCAGGCTGAGCGGTGAGCCCGCGCGCCAGCTCGACGGCGGTGTGCGCGGCGCCCCCGGTCAGCCGGAGGCATTCGCGGACCAGCTGCCACTCGGCGTGCCAGACCCCGGCCGAGCGTTCGTCCTCGGTCAGCATCGACTGCGTGACGCCCGCGGCCAGCACGGGCACCTGCAGCGCGGCCGAACGGATCAGCGTCGCGAGCACGGGGTTCCGCTTGTGCGGCATCGCCGAGGAGCCACCCCGCCCATCGGCGGCCGGCTCGACGACCTCGCCGAGCTCGGTCCGGGTGAGCGTCGTGACGTCGAGGGCCAGCTTCCCCAGCGCCCCCGCGGCGAACGCGAGCGCCCCGGCGAGGTCGGCAACCGGCGTGCGCAGCGAATGCCACGGCAGGACGGGTGCGGCCAGCCCGGTCTCCTCGGCGAACGCGGCGACGAGCCGTTCGGCGTACGTGTCGTCGCCGGAGTCGGCGTCTGCCAGGCGGGCGTACTCCACGTACGCCGCCAGCGTCCCGGCCGCGCCGCCCAGTGACACCGGCAGCCCGCCGTCCAGCACGCGACCGAGCCGGACGGCCGCGTCCAGCACCAGCTGCCGCCAGCCCGCGGCCTTGAGCCCGAACGTCGTCGGGACCGCGTGAGCCGTCAGCGTCCGGCCGGCCATCACCGTGTCCCGGTGCTCGCGCGCCAGCCCGGCCAGCGCCTCGGCCGTCGCGTCGAGGTCGGCGACGAGCGGCCGCAGCGTCCGGTCGGCGACCAGCATCATCGCCGTGTCGAAGATGTCCTGGCTGGTCGAGCCGCGGTGCACGTACTCGGCGGCCTCGGGCGCGATCGCGCCGACGGCCGACGTCAGCGCCTTCACCAGCCCGACCACCGGGTTCGCGGTCGCCCGCGACTCCCGAGCCAGCTCGACGACGTCGATGCGCGCGCTGCCCGCGGCCTCCGTGATCGCGTCCGCGGCCTCGGCCGGCACCGTCCCGAGCCGCGCTTGCGCCCGGGCGAGCGCCGCCTCGGCGTCGAGCATGGCGCGCAACCAGGCCTCGTCGCCGGTCGACGCTTCGGCCGGCGTACCGGCCCGGACCGGGGACAGGAGTCCGGAATCGGGGTCGACGCTCATGGCGTCAGCATCGCACGCACCCAGCCGAGGCTGCCTTCCCACAGCCGCGTCTGGCAGGCTCTCCCGCCATGAGTAGCGCCACGTCCGACCAGGACATCGCAGCTTCCGAACCCCGGGGTTTCGCCGCCGAGCGCCTCACCTTCTTCTCGGACGCCGTGGTCGCCATCGCGATCACGCTGCTCGCGCTCGAGCTGCCGGTGCCGGAGGGCCCCACCAGCGCCGAACTGCTGCGTTCACTCGGGCATAATCGGTCCGAATACATCTCCTTCCTGATCAGCTTCGCCGTCATCGCCGCGCACTGGCGCGCCCACCACCGCCTGTTCCACTTCGTCACGACCGTGCGCGGCGGGCTGCTGAGGGTCACCTTCGGCTGGCTGCTGATGATGGTGCTCATGCCCTTCGCCACGAGGGTGATCTCCGAGGACGGCGGGTTCGAGTTCCGCTTCGTGTTCTACGCACTGGTCCAGATCATCGCGCTGGTGCTGTTCCTCGTGATGATCCAGCAGATCCGGCGGCACCACCTCCACCGCGAAAGCACCCCGCCGGAGCTCTTCGGCGAGTTCTACCGCGGCATCGGCACGATGCTCGTCGCCTTCGCGGTCTCGATCCCGGTCGCCTTCTTCACGCAGTGGGCCTACGCGTGCTGGATCGTCATTCCTGTCCTGGGTAGCCTCCTTTTCCGGCTTCGCCGCCCGGCGGCGCGAGCCTGAGCCGTCATTCGCCGGTGGCGCCGTCGATCCGTTCGCGGACCAGGTCGGCCTGGCCGATGTGGCGCGCGTACTCGCCGATCATCCGCAGCATGAGCCAGCGCAACGTGAATGGCTTCCCCGTGCTGATCCGCGTCCCCGTCTGATCCATCGAGCTCGCCGCGACGATCTCCCGGGAACGCTCGCATTCGGCGTGCCACAAGGAAAACGCCTCGCCGACGTCACCGTCGAGCGACGTGAAGTCCTGCTCCGGGTCGTCGTCGGAGTAGTAGAGGTTCGGGAGGTCCTCGCCCGCGAACTGGATCCGGAACCACCACCGTTCGACGCCGGTGAGGTGCCGCAGCAGGCCGTGCAGCGTCAACGTCGACGGTGGTACCGAGCGTTCGGACAGCCTGGCCGGGGCCAGGCCTTCGCACTTCATCTCGAAGGTGCGCCGGTAGTAGTCGAGGCTTTCGGTCAGGGCCTGGCGCTCGTCCGCGACCGGCGTCGGGTCGGCCCGGTCGCCGGTCAGGCGGGCCGGGGCGGCGACTGGTGTGGTGTGTTCGGTCATGTGCGGAGCGTGCCACGGGGGTCCGACAATTTTCGGGCCACCGCCGCGCCCGGTGACCCGGCAACCGGCGTGAAAGCCCAGTTCAGACACGGTTTCGAGAACCCGGTAACGAAAGTCCGGGTGGGGCGATCTGATCTTCGTCAGCTGCTGCGATCACCCGTCCCCACCCCGGTCGGA
The DNA here is from genome assembly GCF_044768185.1 of Amycolatopsis sp. NPDC101161. Classification (NCBI taxonomy): domain Bacteria; kingdom Bacillati; phylum Actinomycetota; class Actinomycetes; order Pseudonocardiales; family Pseudonocardiaceae; genus Amycolatopsis; species Amycolatopsis sp. NPDC101161. The sequence goes on along the minus strand of NZ_JBIWPI010000004.1, from coordinate 870,560 downwards.
GCGGCACCCCTCGTCCGGAATCAGGAGATCACGACCATGGAGCGAACCGGTCGAAGAACCGCCGTGCTGGCCGCGTTGACCGCAGCGGCCCTCTTCATGGCCCCGGCCGTCGCGTCCGCGGCGCCGGCACCCAGCTCGATCGACGTCAGCGACACCGCGCTGCACCCCGGCGACACCTTCACGGTCACCGAACAGCTGTACAACCCGACGGACTTCACCGTCACCGGCGCGAAGGCGGCGGTCTACGCCAAGGAAAAGCCGATCGTCGACCTGGTCGACCTGGTCTCGTGCGCCGGCACGATCGGCTGCGATCAGTACCTCAGCAGCTACCGCGGCGGCGTCGGCGACCTGGGCGCGGGCGAGAGCCGCACCGTGACGTTCACCTTCCGCGTGAAGGAGGACGCCGCCGGCGAGTTCACGCTGCAGCACCAGTTCGCGGGCGACAACTACGCGTTCGGCGTCGAAGACGGCCCCGCCGTCACGATCACGCCGCCCGCGAAGGCCGACGTCAAGGTCGCGCTGACCGCCACCCCGCGAGCCGGCCTGGTCGCGCGCGTCGACTACGTGATCACGGTGTCGAACACCGGCCCGGCGACCGCGACGGGCGTCCGCGTGACGGCCAACGCCGGCTCGGGCCGCACGATCACGTCAATGACGGGCTGCACCCGCTCGGGCGCGAGCCTGAGCTGCGCGATCGGCACGCTGGCCTCGGGCGCATCGACGACGGCGAAGTTCACGTCGGAGGGCGGTTTCTTCGCGTGGGGCGCGTTCACGGCAACGGCCCAGCGGACGGCCAGCACCCCAGCCGACCCGGCGGCGGCGAACGACTCGGCGTCGAAGAAGTGCACGGCCTACACGGGGCTGTACGTCACCTGCTGACGTCTGTCCACATCAGAGCGAGTACGGCGCCGAGCGAGCTCGGCGCCGTACTGCGTCCGCGGTCTCGTCGACGGTCTGCGCTGGTGTCCACGACGTTCTTTTGGTGCGGCGGGCCGGTGAGGATTAGCCGCGAACCGGACATGCAGGCATCATGCGGCGCGGACGGGCGCGGAACCAGTCTTGACCTTGGCGACGGCGTCAGCCGGACCCGGTGTGCGGGTGGGTGCGGGGGTCCTGGCTAGACTTGGGGTGCGGGCCGTTAGCTCAATTGGTAGAGCTGCGGACTTTTAATCCGTAGGTTCTGGGTTCGAGCCCCAGGCGGCCCACTCAAAAGCCCAGGTCAGCGGCCTACTGGTCGCCACTGGTCAAGATCGGCTCCCCGGGTTATCCCCGGAATTGGGGTCCGACGGTTTATCCAAGAGCCCTTCGAGGGCCTGCGCCGTGATCGGGTCGACCGTCTTCCGGCCCAGGTAGGTGTCCTGCGTCATCGACACCCGAGAGTGGCCGAGGTGGTCCGCGATCAGCCGCGTTGGTACGCCCGCGTCGTCGAGGGCGGTCGCCGTGGTCTTCCGGAAGTTGTGCGACGTGAGCCACAGGAAATCGTCCGATCCCCGGATTTCGCGAAGGACCCGGAGGACGTTGTTCGGGTCCCGCAGCGTGCCGGTCGTGCTGGCGAAGATCGGGCTAGCCAGAGGCCGGCCATCCGCCTTTGCCTCAGCCCACCGCCGCTCCAGCAGAGCCAGCGCCCAGGAAGGCAAGGGGAGTGCGCGCATGCTCGACTCCGTCTTCGGCCGAGGCTTGCGGAGCAGGCCCTCACCCTTGACCCGGACGACCGTGTGCGTGATGTCGACCGTGCCCTCGACGAAGTCGACGTCCTCCCAGAACGTCGCCAACGCCTCGCCGACCCGGACGCCCGCCGCCATCATGAAGCGCGAGAGGTCCGGCAGGTCCCAGCGCCGCGCCTTCTCGTTGGCCTCAACCCTCGCCAGCCACTTCGTACGCTCTTCAGCGTCCAGGGCCCGGGGCTTCTTCTTGCTCTTCGGGATACGGCGGGTGTCCCGCGTCGGGTTGCTGTCGATCGCGTCGTACCGAGCGGCGAGTCCGAGCATCCCGGAGAGCGCCGTCCTCGCGGTCTTGGCCGTCGACGCCCCGACGGTTCGTTGAAGCGCGCCGAGGAACCGGTCTAGCCGCATCACGGTCGCCTCACGTACCCGCAGCTCACCCATCCCCGGGACCACGTGCCGCTTGAGGATGGACTCGTACGTGTTGATGGTCGTCGGCGACTTGATGCCCTCCCGGACGTCCTGCTGGACCTGTTCGATCCACACGGCGGCAAGGTCTTTGAGTCGGGTCTCCCGCGTGATCTCCCCGGCCGTCGAGCCCTGCCAGTTGAGGAAGGCAGCTCGAAGCCGGTTCGCAGCTTGGGCTTTGGTCTTCCCCGATCGCTCGACCTCGCGGGTATGGCCGTCGAAGTCGCGGAACAGCGCGCGAGCCCGCCAGCCCTTCGCTGTTGCCGAATAGCGGATTTCTCCGTACGTCCCGATCTCCAGCTGAGGACGAGGCATCACGCCACCTCATCCGACAGTTGGTCGACCCACGAACGGACGTCCTCCGGGCGGTAACGGACGTACTTGCCGATCCGACGGCCGGCCGGACCGTAGCCCTTGGTCCGCCACTGGTACAGCGTCGAAACCGGGACACCGAGGTAGTTCGAGACGTCCTCGACCGTCCACAACCGACTGAACCCCGCATAGTTGTTCATGCCTCCCCCTTCCAGATCAGGCCGCGAGCTGAGTTGCCGAAGTTTCCGGACCGTCCCCTGGTGGTCCGGCGGCGGCGAGTAGCGCGCGGTCGTACTCGGCCTTCCACGTGATCCGCTCCGCGATCGCGCGCATGACCAGGTGCGGCCGGGGCGGGACCTGCGGGTCGCCGGGCTCGTCCTTCCGCCACACGAGCCGGGCGGGGTCGGGTTGTCGCTTCTCGATCCGATCACCGCGCGCGCCGCGATGCGCCTGCTGCGGGAGTGGGGCTTCGCGAACGGCCTCCGGGGCAAGGGCGTGTTCGTCCGCCGCCTGGACAAGCTGACGCGGATCGCGCCGCTGCGCTACTTCCGAGGCCAGGAGGCTCGCACGTACGTGCGAGAGGCCGAGGCTGCGAACGTCGAGATGCAGGTCGAGCACAAGACGACCAAGACGACGGCGCCGGCCAACATTGCCGAGCGGCTGGGTATCAACGAGGGCGACCCGGTGACCTGCACCCGGTACTTCATCCGGATGGGGAACCCGCCGCAGCCGGTCACGAGCAGTCTGGCGTGGGAGCCGCTGGCCATCACGGGCGGGACGGACATCGAGCTGCCGCACGAGGGGCCGCATGCTGACAAAGGCATCGTCGACGGGTTTTCGGCCATCGGACACGAGGTCAACCAGGTCGAGGAGCGCCTCGACATCCGCACGTCGACTGCTGAGGAAGCTAAGCTTCTCGATATCCCGGCGAACAGGCCGGTCGTACAGATCACTCAGACGTTCCGTGTAGCCGATCGGTTTGGTGCAGAAGACGATCTCGCTGTGGAGACAGCTGACATCCTCTTTCCTTCCGATCGGTATGAGCTTCGATATGTGATGTAAGTTCGCTAGCTTCGTCAGGGGGTCAGTACGCTTCGAACGCGTGCGCGAAAATAGGTCGCCCACGAACTTTGGAAGTCGAGCATACCCTTTGCGCATGCAAGAATCGAAGTTGCGTTTCCGGAACTGTCGAGGCCGTGCTTCTTGGCATATTCATGGAGCTTCCTTGCAAGGTGTGAAGCAAGCCACTTTCCCTTGAGTATTCTTGTATATCGACGGGAAGTGATTAGCGCGTCGATTCGGCCTTCTATCACTTTTCTTGCGGCGGTGTATGCGGCAGCGCCAGACGACTTCTCGATTGATTGCAGTAGTTTCGATAGAGCCTGCCGGTCCAGCTTCCCCTGCTTAAGTGGTGGTGGAGTATCGGGATTGGGTCCACCTTGAATAGCCAGGTGTGCCGAAATGTGACAGGCAACAAACCAATCCTTGCATTCAACGGCGTAAGCTTTTCGCCAGTTCCCTAGATCTCTAGCTGCATCTGACGCGCCGGTATCTGTCGTCGACAGCGTCCTTGCGAGTAGCTCTTTCTCGCTGCAGTCATTCAGGATATGCGCCTCCACGTCGGGCAATTGAGTATAAGTTAGATGCTTGGACCTTTTCATCTTCCCTGCGGTTCGATCATGGTCGGCGTCGACGCAGCACATGATTACCTTCCGGCGAGTGCCATTGCCAATTGACAGAGATTTAAGTTCCTTGAGTCGATCGTGAACTCGAAGAACCCCCTTCTTGCCCTGTAAGTTCTCTCCCAATTCTCGTCCGATTGACGAAGCCGTATAGGCGGTGACGCCGGCTTGTTTCAAGTCTGGCGACTTGTTGCACAAAGCCTCGTAGTACCACTGATCGTGATTCTTTCCCTCGACTACCAGAAATACCCGACTTCTCTTCGACATTCTCAGGCGTTGAAAAAATGCCTGTGATGAGAAAGCTAGTCGCCCCATTTTTATCCCCTCAGAGTTCGAAGATTTGATCCTCGTTAAGTGTTGCCATGATCTCTGGGGAATGTGTAGCTACGATGACCTGCAGCTTCGGATTTATGAGCCTGATGTAGTTGAGTAGGTCATGCTGCCAGTCGACATGCAAGGAAATTTCAGGTTCATCAATGATCATGCAGCTCTCGCCAGCGGCAAGGCACTCAAGAAAAATTCGAAGCAGCTGCTTCTCTCCACTAGCCAACGCATAAAGTGGGACTTCATTGTCGCCAGACCGAACGGTCAAGTCGCGTCGATCGAGAGTTACCGTCTTGTTGCCATAGAAAAGCTGGCTGAGAAGTGTCTCAATTTGCTTAACCGGAAAGCTCGAACTCTCCACCTCGTACTGGACGCTAACTATGTCTGTGACGATCTTTCTAAAAGTGATATCCTGTTCGAAGTGCTTGATGAATCCGGAAAGATTCGTCTTTGGAGGCTTCAAATTCTGGGCCTTGAAGAACGCTTGCACGGCTTGAAAGGCGTTACGCGCATCGATTTTTTCCGCGATATCCTCGTCGGAGACATTGCGCTCAATAACTGTTCGTGCAACCTGCGACAGGGCCCGGCGCTGAATTATTGTGGTCTTAGATAGAGCTTCGGTCGAGTATCTCCGCCAGAGGTTTTGAATATGAGTGGCGTAAATTTGATCAAAACTGCCCTCGTCTAGGGCGTCAACCCGCTGCTGTTGCGGAGAGCCGCGATACCATCTGGTGTCTCGTTCCGAGACTCGCGAAATGGAAAGGTAGCCGTGCGACATGCTGTAGCTTTTGGGCAAATCAGGAATACTTTTCCACTGCGGCTCGTCTTCGCGGATGACTTTACGAATATAGTTCGCAAGGTCTTCGCCTTGGTCAGTGTCGGGTTCCGGACTGAGCTTACCTCCTGTCTCGGTTTTGGCACTTACGGTACGGTCGAATGTTTTAGTGACGAATGTGTCTAGATTTTCATCAAAAACCTTAACTCGTGCGCGCGAGAAGGGTACATTCTTGATTATCTTCACATCGTTGGTGAGTGCGCTGTGAAGGATCTTTAGGAGCGAAGTTTTTCCACATCCGTTGCTGCCCCATAAGACGTTCATATCTTCGTTCAACTTCGCGTTGACGACTGTTTTTCTGCCAGCTAGTCCAGCAACCGAAAACGACTCAATGCGAACCATGCTGTCTCCAAGTCTGAGAGGCGCACAACTAGCAACCACGACGGTTTGGCTCTTGCCGAATCTGGCTCTATGGGATCAAGGGCGCGCCGCCGGGCGGCGCGCCTGTCGCCTGGCGTAGCTGCTCCCGTTGGCGACCACGCCAATGCCCGGCACGGCCGGCTCCGCTCCGCTCTGCCGACCGGCCGGGCGGCGTGGCCGCCTTCGGTGCAGTTGCGCAGCGCCGCCCGCCGACGGCGTGTCTGAGCCGTTCAATCAACGTCGAGCCTCCCTCGCCGATGAGTCGTACAACTCGGGTCGCCGTCAGGCACCACCGTGTTACGCCCAGTCGGTGGTAAGCACCATCCCGAAGCTTGATCGTGACAACGGCCGGTGACGCCGCGTCAAGGCTGGAAAGCGTGCCTTGACCCGACGCCACCGGCCGCGTGCTGGCTTCGTATCGGGATGGCGGGGGAGGTGTGGGCGGTGAGGTCAGGGCTCCTGGCCAGCCAGTTGCCGGGCGGCGTCCTGGTGGAACGACACCAACTCAGGCAACGCGACGACCGCTCGCGACACCGTCGAGAGGTCGTGGCCCTCTTTGCTCCACGGCGGCGGGAAGGTGTGAATGCCCTGGTTGGCCGCGATTGCGTCAACCTCGTTCTCCCAGCCTGGCCAGCGTAGATTCTCGTAGAACCTGTCGAGCGATCCGGCGAGCACCGCGTGCAGCCAGTCGGCGTAGCCCTGCTCCAGGTCTTGCCATTCGAGGAGGTCCGGCCCGAAGTAGTGGATGGTCGGCCGGCCCGCAGGGTTGACAGCCCAGACGTACACGCCGCCCAGCACGTCATAGGCGACTGGCAACGTGCCGGAGCCGGGTTCGGCGCGATCCAAGATGTCGGGCAATGCCTCTGCTCCGCTGCCGAGCACCCGCAGCCAGCCGTGGTCCACCAGTAGCCCGCCCGTGTGGCCGACGACGGCACCCAACCACGAGGTAGTCGTGATGCGCAGCTCGCGCAGGCAGTGGGCAGCACGCTCGCTCTCCGAGTCGAGCACGACCACCGGGTACGGTGCAGCCGCGACTGCTGCGGACACTTCGTCCCATGCCGATGTCGTCACGTCGAAGAGCCTGTCAGACGACAGTAGGATGGTCCTGCGCGAGTAGGTGGCTCGACCGCCGAGAAGCCATGATCATCTCCCCGGTTTTCCCCCGGGAAACGACGCAGAACGACGAGAATCAGCGACCGACCATGATCGTCTCGCGCGGACGTCCGTGCAGGTGAAGACTGGTATCGACAGATGACGAGAACTAGCCGCTGACCTGGGCTTATTCTCCGTAGGTTCTGGGTTCGAGCCCCAGGCGGCCCACCATTCCCCGGCCTGATCGACCGGGGTGACAGGCGGTGAACATGGACGCGACCAGGCGGCTGATCGTCCTCCGGCACGCGAAATCGGACTGGTCCGACGACCTCCCCGACCACGAACGTCCACTGGCCCCGCGCGGGATACGCGACGCACCCAAGCTCGGCCGCTGGCTCACCGAAAACGGCTACCTCCCCGAATACGTCCTCTGCTCCACCGCCCGCCGCACGCGAGAAACCTGGGAGCGCGTGAGCGACGCGCTCCCGAAGAGGCCGCCGGTCGAGTACGACGAAGATCTCTACGGCGGCAGCCCCGAAGAGTTCCTCAAAGCCGTCCGTCGGATTCCGCCGGGAGTCACCACGCTCGCCCTCGTGGGGCACGAGCCCGGTGTCAGCGAACTGACCCTGGACCTCGCCGGCTACGGGGACGACACCCGGTTGGTCCAAACCAAGTTCCCCACCTGCGCCGCGGCCGTGCTCAGCACCGCCGACACCTGGGCGAACCTCGGCGCGGCAAAGCTCGAAGCCTTCTTCCGCCCGCGCGACTGACCCCTGAGGCATTGCCTCAGTGATGTTCACATGCGTACTCTCCATTCACTCACAGGATGAATGTTCATATTTGTGAATGGAGCGGACATGGTTCTCCGCCACACCGTCGTGGCCGCGCTCGCCGTAGCGGGCCTCTTAACCTCGACGACGACGCCCGCCGAGGCAACGACAAAGCACGGCTGCACCGTCCCGGTCATCGGGGCGATCTGCGCGCCGCAAACCGTCGTCCTCGACGGCAACCAGCTGCTGCGCACCAAGTTCGCCGCCCTTGTCGGGGAAAAGACCTCCAAGACCGCCCTCGGCAACCTGCTCAAGCAGGCCAAGACCGACCTCACCACCGGGCCCTGGAGCGTCACCACCAAGAAGCAAGTCCCGCCCAGCGGCGACAAGCACGACTACCTCAGCCTCGCGCCCTACTGGTGGCCCACGACCCAGCCGACCGCCGAAAACCCCTGGGGCTGCCCGTTCGTGCAGAAGGACGGCCAGCGCAACCCCATCGTCGACGAGATCACCGACCACGCCTACCGCGGCGACGCCTTCGCCGCGATCTACCGCCTTGCCCTCGCCTGGTACTACACCGGCGACGCGCGCTACGCCCAGCGCGCGGCTCTCGACCTGCGTACGTGGTTCCTCGACGCCGCCACGAAGATGAACCCGAACATGAACTACGCCCAGGGCATCCCGTGCAAGGTCGACGGCCGCGGCATCGGCATCATCGAGTTCTCCTACACGCTTTCCCAGGTCGTCGACGCCACCGCGATCCTCGCCACCGGCGCCCCGGGCTGGACGAACACCGACCAGGCCGGCATGACCGGCTGGTACACGCAGTTCCTGACCTGGCTGCGCACCAGCAAGAACGGCACCGACGAGGCCAAGGCCCAGAACAACCACGGCAGCTTCTACGACATGCTGGCCGCCGCGCTCGCGCTCGGCACCGGGCAGCGGGACCTGGCGAAGACGATCACCGAAGCCGCCGGGCCGAACCGCATCGCGCCGCAGGTCAACACCGACGGCTACCAGCCCGCGGAGGCGAGCCGGACGCGCAGCTGGCACTACTCCAACTTCAACCTCGTCGCGCTGACACGGCTCGCCCAGATCGGCAAGCACGTCGGCGTAGACCTGTGGCACTACACCGCACCCAGCGGCGCGACGCTCTTCAAGGCGGTCGACTTCCTGATCCCGGCCGCGACGACCGGGCAGTGGCCGTACCCCGAACTGGACTTCCGGCCGTACGCCGCGCTCGACGTCCTGCACGCGGCGGCCGACGCCGGCGACAAAGCGGCGCGGACGGCCTTGCCGCGCGTGCCCGTCGAACCCGGCGGCGACCTCTACCCGATCCGGCCCGCCGCGGAACAGCTCGACGACATTTCGACGTCCTGAACAAATGAGGGCCCGGCCAGCAGGCCGGGCCCTCATCCAAAAATCAGACGCCCGCGACCTGCGAAATCCAGCTGCGATAACGCGTGATGTTCGTGTACGCCGTGTTGTTCGACCGGTCGCTCGTCGACGCGACGCCGACCTGACGGCCGGAAGCGAACATCGGGCCGCCCGAGTCGCCGCCGGCGGTGATGCCGTTGACGCGGTTCGCGCACACCGCGACGCCGCCGGTGTAGTCGCTGCAGCTGATCGAGTTCACGCGCACCGTCGCGACCTTCAGGTATCGCGACTGGCAGTTGATCTCGGAGCCGCACTGGCTGGTCGCGCCCCAGCCGTACACCGAGACGTTCTGGCCGACCGAGACGTCACCGACGCTGCCGAGTGGCGAGTAGGTGGCGTTCACCGAGGTCGTGAGCCGGACGATCGCCAGGTCGGCGCTGCCCGGGTACCGCGTGATGGTGGAGCCGGTGGCCGTCGTCCCGCCGCTGGTCTGGTCGAGGCTGCCGATCCGGAACGTGTACGTCCCGGAGCTGCTGACGCAATGCTTCGCGGTCAGGATGTACTGCGGCGCGATGATCGTCGCGGTGCAGTTCTGCTGGCCGTTGACGAACAACCGGGCCGCCCAAGGACCGCTCGAGGCGGTGCTGCCACCGATGATCGACGGCTGGGCCTGCGGGGTGGTCTGGGCCGACGCCGGGCCGCCGAGGCCGACGACGGCCAGCGCGGTACTCGCGGCCAGCAGCACGAACTTGCCGAATTTCACGCTCACTCCTTTTCGTGCGGAGAACCCGCACGGGAAAGCCGGTGGGGACCGAACGAGAAGAGTGTCCGAGTTTTCGGGGAATGTCCGGAACCGACGAAAGTCCGGTGGCGTCCGTATTTATTTCGCCGAATGGACTACGTGCTGTTCCCGTACTGTTCCGCACTCAACCCACGGGTGGACACCCACTTCAATCCGGAGCTTGAGGACTCCGGCGGCGCGCCGCCCTAGCGTTTCCGAGGGGGAAACCGGAGGGGGAGACATGGGCGTGAAGGCCGAGCGGGTCGCGCTGGGGATGGTGCTGGGGGTCGCGGCGGCGTTGTGGGGCTGGGCGCTGGCGAGGCCGCTCCAGCCGTACTACGCCGCCGCGGTGCACTCGATGTCCCACGACGTCTCGGCGTTCTTCTTCGCGGGCTTCGATCCCGCAGGCGTCGTCACGGTCGACAAGCCCCCGCTCGCGTTCTGGACCCAGACGCTCGGCGTGGCCGTGTTCGGCTTCCACCCCTGGGCGATCGCGTTGATCCAGGTCATCGAGGGTGTGGCCGCCGTGTTCGTGCTGCACCGGGTGGTGCGCCGCTGGGCCGGTCCGCGGACCGCGCTGCTCGCCGCGGCGCTGTTCGCGCTGACGCCGATCACCGCGGCGATCAACCGCGACAACCTGCCGGACACCCTCCTGGTGCTCCTGCTGCTGCTCGCCGCCTACTGCGTCACCCGCGCGCTCGAGAACCCGCGGTGGCTGGTGTGGGCCGGGGTGTTCGTCGGGCTCGGTTTCCTCACGAAGATGCTCGCCGCGTGGATCGTGCTGCCCGGTCTCGCGCTGGCCTACTTCGTCGCGGCGCCCGGCTCGCGCGGCCGACGGCTCGCGTGGATCGGTCTGGCCGGCGTGGTGACGCTCGTCGTGTCGCTGGCCTGGCCCGTCGTCGTGACGCTGTGGCCGGGCGCGAAGCCGTTCGTCGGCAGCACGACGGACGGCTCGGTGTGGCAGCTCGCCTTCGGCTACAACGGCGTGACGCGGCTGGTCGGCGGGTCGACCGGGATCGGCGGCGGCTACGGCGCCACGGTCGGCGCGGCACTCGGCGGCGGCCCCGGTCCGCTGCGGCTGTTCGACGCCGAGGTCGGCGGGCAGATCGCGTGGCTGCTGCCGCTCGCGCTGGTGTCCCTGGTCGTCGCCGCGTGCCGCGCCCGGGGTGCCGCGCCGCACGTGCGGGCCGGCTGGGCGTTGTGGGGTGGCTGGCTGGTCGTCGGCGCCGCGGTCTTCTCGTTCACCGGCGGCATCTTCCACGCGTACTACACCGCCGAACTCGCTCCGGCGATCGCGGCGCTCGCCGCGTCCGGGCTGGTCACGGCGTGGCGCTCGCCGGTGCGGTTCGCCCTGCCGGCCGCCGTGGTGGGGACCGCGCTGCTCGCGTACGTCCTCCTCAGCCGGACGCCGGACTGGCTGCCGTGGCTGCGCTACACCATCCTCGCCTTGGCACTGCTCGCCGTCGTCGCGGCGCTTCTACGGGCCCCCCGCGTGACGGCGGTGGTCGCGCTGGTGGCCATCGTCGCTGGTCCCGCTGCCTTCGTCGTCGACACCGCGGTGCGGCCGGTCAGCGTGCTGGAGACCGCCGATCCGGAGGCCGGCCCGCCGTCGACGGCCGCGTTGCACACGATCGTCGGCATCAACACCGGCCAGGGCGCGGAGGCCGGGTATGTCCGGTTCATCGACAGCGCGTACCAGCTCAGCGCGGGGCAGCGGGAGGTACTGGCGTACGCGCAGGCGTCCACCGCGGAGATCACCCTGGCCATCGAAGGCGGGACGTACGGCGCGGATCCGTTCCTGCTGAACACCGACGCCCGGGTGGCGCCGCTGGGCGGTTACCTCGGCTTCGATCCGGCGCCGCCGGCGGCCGACCTGCCGCGGTGGGTGTCGGCCGGACGGCTGCGGTTCGTGCTCTTGCCGCAGGTCTTCGTCGACATCGGCCGCGGCGCCTCGAAGCAGCGGACGGCGGTGGCCGCCGCGACCGATGCCGGCGAGCTCACCCGGCGGGTCGGGTGGGAGGCGAAGCACTGCCGTCCGGTGCCGCCGGCGCTGATCGGTCCGGACGCCGCGGGCGCGGGGGTGCTGTTCGACTGCGGGGTCAGGCAGTGACTTTGGCGGGGGCGGTGCGGCGCAGCCAGTACAGGCCGATGACCGGCAGCACCAGGGGGATGAACAGGTAGCCCTCGCCGTAGACCGACCAGACGGTCGGGTGCCGGAACGCGGCCGCGTCGACCAGGCTGAGCGTGCCGATGGTCAGCACGCCGAGCAGCTCGATGGAGCACGCGGTGAGGGCGACGCGCCACCAGGCGTCGCCGCGCTTGGCCAGCGCGATCGTCGCGACGATGTAGACGACCGCGGCGAACGCCGAGAGCAGGTAGGCCAGCGGTGCTTCGTGGAACTTCGTGCTGATCTGGACGCCGGCCCGCGACGTCGCGGCCAGCGCGAAGATCGCGTACACGGCGACGAGCACCCGTCCGGGGCCGGAGGCCGTCCTACGCTGTTGCTCCACTCCACACCTCGTTCAGTCGCAGCACCATCACCGGGATGGCCAGGCAGGCGATGCCGAGCACGGCGGTGCTCGACCGGCTCCGCTCGGCCAGCGCCCAGGCGGCGCCGACGGGCAGCACGACCAGGCAGCCGATCAGGTAGGCCAGGTAGGTCGCCAGGCTGCCCGGCCGGTCGCCGCCGGCGAGCAGCACGATCCCGATCACCAGCTGGACGACCAGCAGCGCCTCGACGACGGCGATCCCGATCAGGAGCGGGTTGTCCGGCAGTCGGTTGCGGGCCGACTGGACGAAGCTCCAGAGCGCGACGAGCGTGGCCGCCACGGCGACCGTCACGGCGAATCCGAAGATCACCCGTTCCTCCTTCCGGTCCGCCGGCCGCCAACTTACTCCGTGGTACCCGTGGGTCCGATCGCCGAGGTGCCCGGGGCGTGGCGTGGGCCACCCGGGCTACTCCACAATGGACACCTCCGCGTCAACGAGGTGGGCCGGTGCCTCGAAATTTGATCACCGGATCGGCTTGATGGCATTCTGCCAATTCGCCGGTTTATTCCGCGTAATCCTTGTGTGGACCTGGGGGAATGTCGTAAAAAGCTTCGTGTTACACCCCGACAGGGTGGTTGGCGACCGGCCAAGAATCACGCTGGGTTCGACTGTCGACTGGTAAGTGACCTTTTTGCCTACCTCGGATAGCCCAGTTGAACCCCCGGGTTGGCGGATAGGCACGAGGCCGTCCGGCATGGGGGAATATTCCTCGTCCCGGAGCCGCGGCGCCCTGGGAGAACACACGAAGGGGTATCTTCCGATGGACCTGCGCTACGAAGCATTTTGCTTCGCCGACCCGTTGTTCTACGACGAACAACAGGAAATCGGTGCGCCGGTCGATGATTTCGCCCAAGCGCTGCCGGCGCCGGCCGAGGGCTGGGTCACCGCCGACCGTGGAGTCTGGCGGGCACTGCGTCCCGAAGGCCGGCAACTTCCCGGGCAGGGGTGGAAAATCCACATCTCCGCTGGCCTGGACAACGCGCGGCGCGTGCTCGTGCAGGTGCACGAGTACTGCATCGAGCACTTGATCTCCTACAAGCACCTCCGCTCGCCGATGATCCTGCTCGCCCGGAATTCGAAATACGCTCCCCGTGACGGCAGCGCCAAGCTGATCACCATTTACCCGGCTGACGAGGACGAGCTGGAGCGTGTTCTGGAAGATCTGGCGGACCGGCTCGACGGCGAACACGGCGCCTATATCCTGAGCGACCTGCGCTACGGAAGCGGTCCATTGTATGTCCGTTACGGCGGCTTCGCGGAGCGGTGGGTGGAGCACGGCGGCACGCGCGTCCTGGCGATCAGCAAACCGGACGGAACGCTCGTACCCGATAATCGGGAGCCCCGGTTCTCGGTGCCCGACTGGGTGAAGGTCCCGGCCTGCCTGAGCGCCAGCATCGCCGCGCGAAAGGCCGGCGACCCGGCGCAGTTCCCCTACCGGGTGACGAGCTCCCTGCACTTCTCCAACGGCGGCGGCGTCTACCTGGCCACCCGCAAGAGTGACGGCAAGGAGGTCGTCCTCAAGGAGGCCAGGCCGCACGCCGGCCTCGACCGGACGCGCACCGACGCCGTCGAGCGCCTGCGCCGCGAGCACGAGGTCCTGGAGCGGCTGGACGGCATCCCCGGCGTGCCGCGCGCGTTCGAGCGGTTCACCGTCTGGGAGCACCACTACCTGGCCATGGAGCACATGCCGGGCACGCCGCTGGGCGGCTGGCTCGCGCTGAACTACCCGCTGACCCGGCGCAACCGCACCGACGGCGACCTGACCGCCTACACCGAACGCGCCCTCGGCCTGCTCGGCAAGCTCGAGCGGATCCTCGCCGCGGTGCACGACCGCGGGCTCGTCTTCGGTGACCTGCACCCGCAGAACGTCCTGATCGACCCGGAGACCGACGAGCTCTCGCTGATCGACTTCGAGCTGGCGGCGGACGCCGACGGCGGCGACCGGCCCGCGCTCGGGGCACCGGGCTTCCGGGCGCCGGCCGACCGGTCGGGCACCGAGGTCGACGAGTACGCCCTCGCCGCGTTCCGGCTGTGGTTCTTCCTGCCGCTCACGACACTGCTCGAGCTGTCGCCGGCGAAGCTGCGCGGCTACGCCGACTTCGTGCAGCGCACGTTCGACGTCCCCGAGGGGTACGCCGACGCGATCGTCGCCGGACTCGCTCCGCGCCCGGAGCCGGCGGGTCCGGCGATCACCACCACCGAGCTGGACACCTCGCGGCCGGACTGGGCCCTCGTCCGCAAGCAGGTCACCGCCGCGATCCTGGCGTCGGCGACCCCGCAGCGGACCGACCGGCTGTTCCCCGGCGACATCGAGCAGTTCCGGCTGGGCGGCGCGTGCTTCGGCAACGGCGCGGCGGGCGTCCTGCACGCGCTGGACGTGTCCGGCGCGGGGCGGTTCCCCGAGTACGAGCGGTGGCTGCTCGACTCGGTCCGCCGCGAGCCGCCGCCGCGGCCCGGCTTCTTCGACGGCACGCACGGCATCGCGTACGTGCTGGAGAACTTCGGCCACCACGACGCTGCGACCCGCCTGCTGGCCTCGTCGGCGCAACTGGTCGCGCAAACCACCGACCACGCGCTCGAAGGCGGCCTTTCCGGCATCGCGCTGACGCAGCTGCACTTCGCGGCGCGACGGCACGACAACGAGTACGGCCGGCAGGCGCTCGCCACCGCGGTCCGCCTGGCGGAAGCGCTGGACACCGCCACGCCGCCCGGGAAGGCCGGCCGCGCCGGGCTGCTCAACGGCTGGTCCGGGCCCGCGCTGCTGTTCGTCCGCCTGTACGAGCAGACCCATGAGGAGCTGTGGCTCTCCCTGGCCGACCAGGCGCTGCAGCGCGACCTCGAAGAATGCGTCACCACGGACGACGGATCGCTGCAGGTCCGCGACGGCGAGAGCCGGACGCTGCCCTACGTCGGCGTCGGCAGCGCCGGGATCCTGATGGTCGCCGAGCAGCTCGCACGGCACCGTCCGGAGGCCGAGTCGCTGAAGAGCCGTCCGGGCCTGCGCGAAGCCTGCCGAGGCGAGTTCGTCGTCTTCCCGGGCCTGCTCTTCGGCCGGACCGGCCTGCTGGCCGCGCTGGCCATGGACCCGGAACCGGACGAAGTCGTCCGCGCCGCGGTCGACATGCACCTGGCCCGGCTGGCCTGGCACGCCGTGCCCTACAAGGACGGCCTCGCGTTCCCCGGCAACCTGCTCCTGCGGTTGTCGATGGACGTCACCACCGGCGGCGCGGGCATCCTGCTCGGCCTCGCCGCGGTACTGGACGGCAGGGCGTTGCTGCCCTTCCTCGACGGAACGCAGTCCCCCCAGATCTCCGGTCGCTGACCGGGGCGTGAAGAAACGAAGAAGGGAAGATCATGGAATTCGTTCTGGAGTTGCAGTCGCTCGACGCCCTCGACGGTCACGAGGGTGGCGGCGGCGGTGGCGGCGGCCAGTCGAACCTGAGCCTGCTGGCCAACTGCCACAACAGCACCCTCAGCGTGGTCGCCTGCCCGTAATCGGGTGAGGAAGGTGCGGGAGCGGCACAGGCCAAGTGCGCCGCTCCCGCACCTTCATTCTGCGCTCCCGCACGTCGCTGCGGGAACTCGTTCGAAGGAGTGAGATGACGGCGTCCGCGGACCGGCTGCTCGTCGCGACGCTCCGGCTGGACCGAGGCCGTCTCTGTGCGCTGGGCGTCACCGCGCTCGTCGCCACGGGGGCGGCCCTGTTGCTGCCCGGCGCGCTCGCCGCCGCCGTCGACGCGGCGGTCTCCGGCCGCCCGGCCCTGGCCGCCGTCCTCTGGCTGCTCGCCGTCGGCGCGGCCGAGATCGCGGCCGACATCGCGGGCAGCCTGCTCACCGTCCGGCTGATCAGCTCCGCCACGGCCTGGCTGCGGCGTGAGCTCGCCGGCCGGCTCTTCGCGCTGGGCGCGCGGTCACCCCTCGCCGAAGGCGACGCGATCAGCCGGCTCAGCGGCGACTGCACCGGCGCCGGCGCCATCGGCACGCTGGCGGTCCAGCTCGTCGCGATCGTCCTGATCTCCACCGGTTCGATCGCCCTGCTCGCGCTCCTCGACTGGCGGCTCGCCGTCGTCTTCCTCGTCAGCGTCCCGTTCGCACTGCTCATCGCCCGGGCCCACCTCCGCCGCACCGCCGACGACGTCCTCACCTACCAGCGCGTCTCGGGCGAGCTGGCGGCCCGCATGGTCGACGCGGTCACCGGCCTCCGCACCATCGCGGCGTCGGGCATCGCGGACCGCGAAGCCATCCGAGTCCTGCGGCCGTTGCCCCGGCTCAACCGGGCGGGCCGCGGCATGTGGCGCACTCAGGCCCGGATGGTCTGGCGCGCCGCGCTGCTCTTCCCGGCCGTCGAGCTCGCCGTGCTGATGGCCGCCGGGTTCGGCGTGCAGGCGGGCCGGCTCAGCATCGGCGACGTCCTCGCCGCCCTCGGCTACGTCGCCCTCGGCATGCGGCTCGTCTCCCAGATCCCGCTGCTCACCGCGGTCTCGAAGGCGCGGTCGTGCGCCGAGCGCCTGACCGAGGTCCTCGACCTGCCCGTGCCCGAGCCGGGCAGGCTCGGGCTGCTGCCGGGCGACGGCACCCTCGTCGTCCGGCACGCCCGCGTGGCCGGCGCGCTGGAGAACATCGACCTGACGGTGGTGGGCGGGACGTTCGCCGCCGTCGTCGGCCGGTCCGGGTCGGGGAAGTCCGCGCTGGCCGGCGTCCTCGGCGGGCTGGTGACGCCGGACGAGGGCAGCGTCCTGCTCGACGGCCGGCCGCTCGACCGGCTGCGCCCGGAGGAGCTGCGCGCGGTCGTCGGGTACGCGTTCGAACGCCCGGCGCTGCTGGGCACGACGGTCGCGGAAGCCGTCGGCTACGGCTCTTGGGCGGGCGACTCCGCGGTGCGCGCCGCCTGCCGGACCGCGCAGGTCGACGACGTCGTCGTCCGCCTTCCCCACGGCTACCACACGCTGCTGGCCGAGACTCCGCTGTCCGGCGGCGAAGCGCAACGCCTCGGACTCGCCCGCGCGATCGTGCACAACCCACGCGTGCTCATCTTCGACGACGCGACCGCCAGCCTCGACACGATCACCGAGGCGGCGGTCGAGCAGGCGATGGCGACGGCGTTGCCCGGCCGCACCCGGATCGTCGTCACCCACCGCGCGAGCACGGCCGCCCGCGCCGACCTCGTGGTCTGGCTCGAGGACGGCCGGATCCGCGCGACGGCGCCCCACGCGGCACTGTGGCGCGAGCCCGCCTACCGCGCGGTCTTCACCGAGGACAGCGTCACGGCAGGCAGCCCGTGAGCTTGCGACGGCTGTACTGGGCGAAGCTCGCCGGCCAGTGGCGCGGCGGCCTCGTCCTGCTGCTGTGCTCGGCGCTCGAAGGCGTGCCCGCGTTCTTCTCGGGACGCCTGGTCGAGCTGGCTGTCGACCGCGGGTTCGCGGCCGGGAGCCCCGCGACCGGGCTGGTGTGGCTCGGCCTGTTCGGCCTCGCCGCCCTGCTCGGCGCGCTGGGCTCGCGCCTGGTGTGGCACCAGCTCGGCCAGGTCGTCGAGCCGCTGCGCGACGAGCTGGTGACCGCCGTGGTCCGCGGGGTGCTCCACGACGAGTCGCCGCCCCGCAATCAGCCGGACGCCAGCGGCGTGGCCCGCATCACCCAGCACGTCGAGGTCGTCCGCGACGCCACCGGCGGCCTGCTCGTCCAGGCCCGCGGCATGCTCGTGACGACGATCGGCGCGCTCGCCGGCCTGGTGACCGTGGCCGGCGGACTGGTCGTGCCGGTCGCGATCCCGGTCGTCGTCGCGGTGACCGCGTTCGCGTGCCTCCTGCCCTCACTGGCCCGCCGCCAGCGCACGGCGGCCATCGCCGATGAGCACATGGCGGCGACCGCGGGCGCGTCGCTGTCCGGCCTGCGTGACGTCGTCGCCTGCGGTGGCGAGCCGATCGCGACGCTGGCCGTGTACGAGGCCGTCGACGCCCAGGCACGCGCCGCGGTCCAGGTAGCCCGCTCGGGCGCGCTCCGGTCGCTGGTGATCGCCATCGGCGCGTTCGTGCCGCTGCTGCTGGCCCTGGTGCTGGCACCCGGCATGGTCGCGCGCGGCGAGCTCACCCCCGGCGCGGCACTGGGCGCGCTGGTCTACCTCGCCACCACCATGCAACCGGCGCTGCGCGGCCTGGCCGCCACCGCCAGCACGGTCGTCCTCCGCCTCCTCGTGGCGCTGCGCCGCCTGTCCGAGACCGCCCGGGTCCCGGCGGCCCAGGACGGCATCGCCCGGCCGGACGGCGCGGACGTCCGGCTCCGCGGGCTGACCTTCGGCTGGGGCGCCGCGGCCGAGCCCGTCCTGCGCGACCTGGACCTCGACCTCCGGCCGGGTGACCACCTGGCAGTGGTCGGCCCGAGCGGGATCGGCAAGTCGACACTCGCCGGGCTGGTGACCGGCATGCTCACCCCCCAGGACGGCCGCGTGCTGCTCGGCGGGGTGCCGGTGCGGGATGTGCCCCCGGCGCTCCGGCACGAGCTGGTGGCACTGATCCCGCAGGAGGCCTACGTCTTCGCCGGCACCGTGCGGGACAACCTCGCCCTGTTCGCCCCCGGCGCGTCCGACGCCGTGCTACTGGCCGCGGTGACGGCCATCGGCGCCGACGACCTGCTCCGCCGGCTCGGCGGGCTGGACGGCACGATCGGCCACGGTGGCGAAGGTGTCTCCGCCGGTGAAGCGCAGCAGCTGGCCCTCGCGCGGGTGTACGCGACTTCGGCGCGCGTGGTGATCCTCGATGAAGCCACCTCCCATCTCGACCCGCCCTCGGAAGCCCGTGCGGAGCGGGCCTTCGCCGCACGGGACGGTGTTCTCGTGGTGATCGCGCACCGGTTGTCCTCCGCCCTGCGCGCCCACCGGGTACTGGTCATGGACGGCCGCGAGACCGTGCTCGGCAGCCATACCGAGCTGCTCGCCCGGTCGGCCCGGTACGCCGAGCTGATGCAGGCGTGGGCGCCGGTGACTGGGGAAGCAGCCACCGAAGTACCGTTGCCCGCGGGCGAGGCGGTGCCGGTCGGCGCCGACGTGGTGCGCCGGCACCGGATTTCCCGGACCACGCGGGCGAGCTGATCGCTGGTCCACTGTGGACCGTGCTCGACCGCTGTTCCAGATTATCGCCGCCCGCGGCGAGGGGAAGCCCCGTCCGCGAATCTGTGGACAACTCGCCGATCCGCACGCCCCCTGTGGACAACTCGGGCCGATCGGCCGGAGTTGCCGGTGCGGTCGTGCATCATCGGAGGCACCGGGAGTTCCGCCCCGGAACCGGCACCGTCAGAGAGGAGGTGAATCGCCGACGGTGGACGTCATCCGGGCTGTAGTGCTTCCAGCGCCTCACGCAGTTTGCCGGAGACCGGTGTCGGCCGGCGGGACTCGCGGTCCACGAAGACGTGCACGAAGTGCCCTTCCGCGACCAGGGACTCGTCGGCGGCGTACATGCCGATCTCGTAGCGCACGCTGGACTTCCCGAGATTCGCTACCCGCAGTCCCACCCGCAGCGCACCAGGAAAGGAAACCGATGAGTGATACCCGCAGTGCGACTCGACGCACAGCCCGATCACCTCCCCGGCTTCGATGTCGAGGCCGCCCTGTTCGATGAGCCACGTGTTGATCACGGTGTCCATCAGCGAGTAGTGCACCACGTTGTTGACGTGCCCGTAGACGTCGTTGTCCTTCCAGCGCAACGGAACCGTCTGCCAGTGCGGGTACCCGTTCACCACAGCGACACCGACTCGCGCAGGATGCCGGACAGGTCGTCCGCGGACGCCTCGCGGGGTGCGGTCGCCAGCAACCGCTGCTGCTTCAGCGTTCCCTCGACCAGCGAGTCCACATCGGACTCCGCGTAGCCGACGGCGCCGATGCCGTCCGGGATGCCGATCTGCCGCATCAGGTCGATCAGCACCGCGGGCAGGTGGTCGGCGAAGTCGCCGGGCCACTCGAAGTCGGGCGCCAGCAGGCGGGCGACGCGCAGGTGGCGGTCCGGCGCCGCGGTGAAGGTGAAGCGGAACGCGGCGGGCGCGGTCAGTGACACGGCCATGCCGTGCGGCACCATGGGTTCTTCGCCCGGATAACCGTTTGGGTGGAAATCGCGGACTTGGCCGGCGATCGGGTACGCGTTGGCGTGCGGGATGTGCACGCCGGCGTTGCCGAAGCCGAGCCCGGCGAACGTCGCGGCCAAGGCCATGGCTTCGCGGGCCTTGAGGTCTTCGCCGTCGCGCACGGCGGCGGGGAGGGCCCACGACAGCAGCCGCAGCGACTGCTCGGCGAACATGTCGGCCAGCGGGTTCGAGCCGCAGTAGGGCACGCGCTGCTCCGGGCGCTTGCGCTCGAACTCGGTGTACGGCTTCGCGGTGTAGCTCTCCGCGGCGTGGCAGAGGATGTCCATGCCGCTGGCGGCGGTCACTCCAGCTGGCTGGCTGACGGTGAGCCGCGGGTCGACGACGGCGAGGGTGGGGCGCAGCCGCAGGTGGCTGATCCCGCTCTTGACGCGCAGGGAAAGCACGTCCAGGACGCAGACCGTGGTGCTCTCCGAACCGGTGCCGGTGGTGGTGGGTACCGCGACCAGCGGCTTCAGCGGGCGATCCGGTGCGCGGCCGCCGCCGACAGGCGCGTTGACGTAGTCCATCAGCTCGCCGTCGTTGCTGGTCAGCAGGTTCGCTGCCTTCGCGGTGTCGATGGCCGATCCGCCGCCGACGGCGACGAAGGCGTCGTACGGGCCGGTTCCGCGCGCGAAGTCAACCGCCTTCTGCATGCTGACATCGGTGGGCTCGACGTGTACGCCGTCGAAGATCTCGGTCTCGATGCCGTAACCCGCGATGCCGTCGGCAATGCGGCGCGGCCAGCCGGTCGCGGCGACTTGCGGATCCGTCACGACGAGCACGCGGTGCGCGCCGTACTGGGTCAGGTCGTAGCCGATCTCGTCGCTGGCGCCGGTGCCGTACTTCAACGCCGGTGCGCCATAAGTAAAAACGGTTTCATGTTCGGTCGCGGCCAAGACTGCGGTCCTCGCTCCCTTGATCGGCTAGCAGTCGGTCAAAGCGGACATTCAGTCCATCCTTACCGGGTTTCGGCGAAGATCACTTGACTGCACTGAACGGTGCCCGCCTAAGCTCTCCTCATTAGATACCAACTGGGAGCGACCGTCGCCCAGACGGCCGTGCGGATCCTGACCGAGGCGCGTGTCCGCCGTGTGTACGCGGTGGTCGGTGAGTCTTTCCTCGAGCTGCTCGACGCGCTGCAGCGCGAGCGGGAGATCACCGTGGTCTCGGCGCGCCACGACGCGGGCGCAGCCTTCATGGCGGAAGCCGAAGGCAAGCTCACCGAACGGCCCGCCGTGCTGCTCGCCAGCCGGGGGCCGAGTGCGGCGAGCCTGGCTATCGGCGTCCAAACGGCGTACCAGGACGAGACGCCGATGGTCGTGCTGCTGGAGACGCCGGCGACCGAACCGGTGCCGTCGTGGTCGGGGGAGCTGCCGACGTCGGACCTGACGGCCATGTTCGAGTCGATCGCCAAGTCGACTTTGCGGGTGACCGACCCGGACGGCCTCCCAGGGCTGCTCGCGCACGCGCTGACGACGTCGCAGGAAGGACGGCCGGGGCCGGTCGTGCTCGGCGTGCCCTGCGACGTCTGGGGCATGCCCTACGACGCGGCGAAGCCGATGGCGCGGGTGCGGCCGCCGGCGTCGGGGACGCTGGGCCGTTCGGCGGACGCCGTCGCGCAGTTGGTGGACGAGGCGAAGTACCCCGTGGTCATCGTCGGTGGGCGGGCGCGGTCCGCGCGCGATGAGCTGATCGCGGTCGCCGACGAGCTCGCGCTGCCCGTCTACAACGCCTTCCGGCGGCAGGACGCCTTCCCGGAGAACCACGCCCGCTACGCCGGTCACCTCGGGCTCGGCATCCCCGCGCGGCAGCTGGACGCCTTGGAACGTGCGGACCTGGTGCTCGCACTCGGCACGCAGCTCGACGAGGTGACCACGCAGGCCTACCGCTACCCGACCGCCCAGCAGACGCTGGTCATGGTCGGCACCGGGATCGACGTCAGCCCGAAGCGGCGCGGCCTCACCTTCCGGGTCGACTCGGAAGTCGAGCCGTTCCTGCGGGAACTGCGGGAAGTCGCGTCGCCGCGGACGCGGCGGGCCTCGGCGGCGAACGCCGCGGTCCACACCTTCATGACGCCGCCGGACACCAGCGGCAACACGCGGGTGCACCCCGTCGACGTCGTCCGCGCGCTGCGGAAGCTGGCGCCCGAGGACACCATCGTGACCAGCGACGCGGGCAACTTCGCGCAGTTCATGCACCGGTATTGGTGCTTCACCGCGCCGCGCAGCCAGCTCGGGCCGAGCAACGCCGCGATGGGCTACGCCGTGCCGGCCGCCGTGGCGGCGAAGCTGGCCGAGCCGCGGCGGACCGTCGTCGCCATGGTCGGTGATGCGGGTACGTTGATGACGGGGCAGGAAATCGAAACGGCCGTCCGGTACCGGGCGCCGGTGATGGTCGTCGTCTTCCAGAACGGCGTGCACGGCGCGCTCGCCATGCACCAGGCCCGCACGCACGGGCGGCTGTCCGGGGTGTCCATCCCGCTGACCGACTTCGCGTCCTGGGCGCGTGGACTCGGCGCGGCGGGGTACACGGTGGACGACCGGGAGGAGCTCGAGCCGATCATCGCCAGCGCGCTGGTGCGGCAACGGCCGTGCGTCATCGACGTGCGCACGGACCCGGACGTCGTGACCCCGGACGTGCGGCTTTCGGCCCTGCTCGGGCAGGGGCGTCCGCAACCTCCCGCCCAGTAAGGGTTTTGCTCGGTTTCACTTCGGGAAACGCCGGGAAAGTTGTGTGGTAGCACAGCCATGGCTCGGGTAATCTGACGGTGTTCCGGTGGTGGTTCGCCGCTGAACGTTCCCGGCCGGGTCCCGGCGGGAGACAACCGGTTTCTGTCGGTGCCGGATGGCACCATCGCGGTCATCACCCGCAGGTAAGCGGGTAGGGAACGAGGGGAGTTTCGACGTGACCGATCACCAGCACGCATCCGAAGCAGCGCGGAAGTCCTCCGGCGTCGTGCCGGTGCTGTTCAGCGCCAGTGCCGAGGCCCACGACGACGCCGTGGTCGCCGCGGAGCACGACACCGCTTGGCGGTCGCCGTTCAGCGCGGAGGGGCTGCGCCCGGCGAGTGGCGAATAGCTCACCCCGCACGGGTGAAGACAGCTTGTCCGTCCCGCTCGAGGTGTGCTTTACTGCTGAAGGTCTCGATTTTTGTGTTCGTGTTGAGTCACGCTCGCAGAACTCAGCGGGCGTAGTGTCTCCTCGCCGAGGAAGCAAACCGTCCGGGTGTTGACCCGGGTCGCCGAAGTGGCTTCCTGTTTGGTGTTGCATATGGAGATTTTTAATGACTCAGGGCACTGTGAAGTGGTTCAACTCCGAGAAGGGGTTCGGCTTCATCACCCCCGACAACGGTGGCGGCGACGTCTTCGTTCACTACAGCGAGATCCAGGGTAACGGCTTCAAGAGCCTCGAGGAGAACGCTCGCGTCGAGTTCGAGATCGGCCAGGGCCAGAAGGGCCCGCAGGCCACGTCGGTCACCGTGATCTGACTTTGATCTTGGGGAAGGGCCGTCACCCGTTCGGGGTGGCGGCCCTTTTCGTATGCTGCGTACCATGATCGAGCACGGTTACACCGTCTCCGGGATGAGCTGCGGACACTGCGCCCAGTCGGTCACCGAAGAACTCACCGGCCTGCCGGGAGTGACCGAAGTGGACGTCGACGTCGCGACCGGCCGGGTGGTCGTTCGCGCCGAGGCGGCGCTGGCGGAGGACGACGTCCGCGGTGCGGTCGAAGAGGCCGGCTTTACCTACGCGGGTACGGCGAGTCTCGTCTCGTAGCGTTTTCACCGGGGCTTGGCCTCGGTTGGTTGTTCTCCGGCCGTCTGGGCTCCGGGTTGGACAGTCCAATGGAGATCGAAACGCCGGTGTGACGTTCGGCTCAGCCGAGCGAGACGCGCCTGGCTCCGCAGCGCGCTGACGGTGGGCGTTGCGGCGTGGCTGGCGCCGGGGCCGCTGCTTGACCGGCGCCGGTGGTTCCGATCTCGGCCCGGCCAGCGCTGGACCGCCGCGAGCCGCTCGGGGGCTTCCTCATCCTGCACACTGCAACGCCCTGCAACCCTTCCGCTACCGCCCGGTCTCGGGATCTCCTGTTCTCCTGCGTGCGGTCTCAGGAGGTCAGGTGGGCGAAAAGGTGGCGGGGATCGTCGCGAATCCGGCTTCGGGGCGGGACATCCGCCGGCTGGTCGCGCAGGCTTCCGTGTTCCCCACCGCGGAAAAGGCGAACATGGTGCAGCGGCTGCTGGCCGCCTTCGCCGTCACCGGGCTCGACCGCGTCCTCGTCTCCACCGATCTCGGGGGCATCTCCGCCTCCGTCCTCAAGGCGCTCGGGCGGGGTGGGACCTGGCCCGAAGTCGACTTCTGCGACGACTACCCCCTCACCGGGACCGCCGCCGATACGACCAATGCCGTGCGGCGGATGGTCGATGCCGGGGCCGGGGTCATCGTCGTCCTCGGTGGGGATGGCACCGCCCGCGTTGCCGCCGCTGCCTGCGAGGACGTCCCGATCCTCGCCCTCTCCACCGGGACCAACAACGCTTTCCCGCAGATGCGGGAGGCGACCGTCGCCGGGTTGGCGGCCGGGCTGATCTCCTCCGGGCAGGTCGATCCCGATCTCGTCACGCACCGGGTCAGCGTCCTCGAAGTCGTCACCAAAGCGCGGCGGGAGATCGCGCTCGTCGACGTCTGCGTGTCGCTCAGCCGGCACATCGGGGCGCGGGCGCTGTGGGATCCCTCCTCTCTCACCGAGCTCTACTGCACCTTCGCCGAACCCGACGGCATCGGCCTCTCCAGCGTTCCTGGGCAGCTCTGCCCGAGCCCGCGGTCCAGTCCAACCGGCGTTGCGCTGCAGCTCGGGCCCGTCGGGGAGACGCCGTACGTCGTGCACGCTCCGATCGCGCCCGGGCTCGTCCGGCCCGTCGGGGTCCGTGGGTGGGGCGTTCTCGAACCCGGCGTGCGCGTCGAACTCGCCGCGGCCGGTGGCGTCATCGCGCTCGACGGCGAGCGCGAACTCGAACTGAAGACCGGCGAGAGCGCCTTCGTCGAGCTCAAGCCGGACGGGCCGTGGGTCGTCGACGTCCGGGCGGCGATGGCGGAAGCGGCGCGGAAAGGGCTGTTGCGCACGGAAACCGAGCTGGGGAAGGAGCGTCGAAGGTGACGGACACCCTGCGGGAGGCGTATCGCGTGATGCGCACCATCCGGGCCTTCGAAGAGCGCGTGCACGAGGAGTTCGCGACCGGCGAAATCCCCGGGTTCGTGCACCTCTACGCCGGTGAGGAGGCCTCGGCCGCGGGGGTCTGCGCCCACCTCGACGACCGCGACGCCATCGCCAGCACCCACCGCGGCCACGGCCACTGCATCGCCAAGGGCGTCGACGTCAAAGCCATGATGGCCGAGATCTACGGCCGCAAGACAGGAGCCTGTCACGGCAAGGGCGGCTCGATGCACATCGCCGACCTCTCGAAGGGCATGCTCGGCGCGAACGGCATCGTCGGCGGCGGCCCGCCCCTCATCTGCGGCACCGCCCTCGCCGCGAAGCAGCAGAACACCGGCGGCGTCGGCGTCGCCTTCTTCGGCGACGGCGCCAGCAACCAGGGCACGACTCTGGAAGCGCTCAACCTCGCCTCGGTCTGGGACCTGCCCGCCCTCTTCATCGCCGAGAACAACGGCTACGCCGAAGCGACGGCCAGCACCTGGTCCGTCGCCTCGGACAACATCGCCGACCGCGCCGCCGGGTTCGGGATGCCCGGCGTGATCGTCGACGGGTTCGACTTCTTCGCCGTCCACGAAGCCGCGGGCGAAGCCGTCGAACGCGCCCGCGGCGGCGGAGGCCCGACGCTCATCGAAGTCAAGTTCACCCGCTACTACGGGCACTTCGAAGGCGACCAGCAGACCTACCGCGCCGGCGAAGTCGCCCACGCCCGCGAACAGCTCGACTGCCTCAGCCGGTTCCGCGACCGCGTCACCGACAGCGGCGAGCTGGACCCGAACGTCCTCGACGACATCGACGCCGAGGTCGCGAAGCTCATCGAAGACGCCGTCTCCGAAGCGAAGGCCGCGCCGAAACCCACGAAGGACGACCTCGAAACCGACGTCTACGTCTCGTACTGAGTACTGAAAGGCCGGCCATGGCACGCACGATCAGCTACCGCGAGGCCATCAACGAGGCGCTCGCCCAGGAGATGGAACGCGACGAGTCGGTCATCGTCATGGGCGAGGACAACGCGGGCGGCACCGGCAGCCCCGGCGAAGACGACGCCTGGGGCGGCGTCCTCGGCGTCACCAAGGGCCTCTTCCACAAGTTCCCCGGCCGGGTCCTCGACACGCCCATCTCCGAGTCCGCCTTCGTCGGCGCGGCGATCGGCGCCGCGACGCGCGGGCAACGGCCCGTCGCCGAACTCATGTTCATCGACTTCATGGGCGTCCGCTTCGACCAGATCTTCAACCAGGCCGCCAAGTTCCGGTACATGTTCGGCGGCAACGCGCGCACACCGGTCGTCATCCGGACGATGTACGGCGCCGGCCTGCGCGCCGCGGCGCAGCATTCCCAGTGCCTGTACCCGATCTTCACGCACATCCCCGGCCTCAAGGTCGTCGTGCCGTCGAGCCCGTACGAGGCGAAAGGCCTGCTCATCCAGGCCATCCGCGACGACGACCCGGTGATCTTCTGCGAGCACAAGGCCCTCTACGACACCAGCGGCGACGTCCCCGAGGACAGCTACACGATCCCGTTCGGCGAGGCGAACGTCGTCCGCGACGGCGGTGACGTCACGATCGTCGCGTTCGGCCGCATGGTCGCCGTCGCCGAAGAAGCGGCCAAAGAGCTGGCCAGCAACAAGATCGAAGCCGAGATCATCGACCCCCGCACCACCAGCCCGCTCGACACCGACACGATCCTGGAGAGCGTCGAGAACACCGGACGCCTGGTCGTCGTCGACGAGGCATCCCCGCGCTGCAACCTCGCCACGGACATCTCCGCGCTCGTCGCGAAGGAGGCGTTCGGCGCGCTGCGGGCCCCGATCGAGATGGTGACGCCACCGCACACGCCCGTCCCGTTCTCCGACGCGCTCGAAGACCTCTACATCCCCGACGCGCAGAAGGTCGTCAACGCGGCGAAGGCGGTCGTGGAGTACCGGCGATGATCGACCGGGTCACGATGCCCAAGTGGGGCCTCTCGATGGAACGCGGCCGGATCACCGACTGGCTCGTGGCCGAAGGAGACGAGGTCAAGACCGGTGACGACCTCGCCGACGTCGGCACCGACAAGATCAACGGCACCCTCGAATCCTCGGGCGACGGCGTGCTCCAGCGCGTCATCGCCGCGGCCGGCGAGGAAGTGCCGGTCGGCGGCACCATCGCGCTGATCGCCCCCAGCACGACGCCCGAGGCATCGGAGAAGCCCACCTCGTCGGGCACTCCCTGGGCGGCGCGGTCGTCACGAAAGCGGCAGCCAAAGCGCCGGAGAAGGTCGAAAGACTCACGCTCATCGCCCCGGCCGGCTTCGGCACCGCGATCAACGCCGCCTACCTGCACGACGGTGTCGACAAGGTCCTCACGAGCCTCCTCGACACGCTCCTCGACGGCGACGAACAGGCCATCGACGCAGCTCGTTTGCTGTCCACAGTGGACATACCGAGCAAAATCGTCTGGGGCCGCCAAGACGCCGTCCTGCCGCCGGGAACCGCCGACGTCTACGTCGAGGACACCGGGCACCTGGTCCACCTCGAAGCCCCGGGCGCCGTGATCGCCGCGATCACGGGTTGACCCACCCCGCCTCCGGTGGCTCTTGGCCCCGCCGGAGGCACCGAAGGGCTCTTCGCCGGCACCTCCCCGGCCGGCGAAGAGCCCTTCGGCGAGATTGTCGCCACCTTCCGATCAGCGAACCGAAAAGGCAGACTGAGGCGGAGCGCAAGGAGTGGCGGTTGGGGCAGCGAGACCTCGAGGCAGCGTTGCCGGCCGGGGCGGACCCCCGGCGGCACGCGCGCGTCCTCGCCCAGGTGCACGAAGCGGCCCTGTCGGGCAAGGAGCTGCCCAGCAGGCCGCGGCCGGTCGTCGACGCCTCCTGGCAGCGGATGCGCCGCCTCGGCATGGACCCCGACAGCCGCGCCGCCGCGCCAGTCCTGACCGTCGAACAGCTCGAAGCGCGCCGCCGCGCCAGCGGGCTCGCCGAGGCGCTGCCGACCTTGCGCGGCGGCCTGACCAGCGTCGCCGAGCAGGCCGCGCACATCATGGTGATCGTCGACGCGGGCGGCAACGTCCTCTGGCGCGACGGCAGCGCCGCGATCCGCCGCCGCGCCGACGGCCTCGGTTTCATCGAAGGCGTCGACTGGCAGGAGGAAGCCGTCGGCACCAACGCGATCGGCACCGCTCTCGTCGCGCGCCGCCCGGTCCAGATGTACGCCGCCGAGCACTACGTCCGTTCGCAGCACTCCTGGACGTGCGCCGCCGCGCCGCTGCACGACCCGCGCGACGGCAGGCTCCTCGGCGTCGTCGACCTCTCCGGCCCGGCCTCCACCGTCCACGCGACGACGTTGGCGCTGGTCGACGCCGTGACGCGGCTTGCCGAGTCCCAGCTGCGCACCACCCACCTCACCGAACTGGAACGGCTAAGGGGCTTCGCCGTCCCCGTGCTCGCGAAGGTCGGCGGACGCGCCGTCGTCGCGGACGAACACGGCTGGGTCGCCGCGGCCGCCGGGCTCGCCCCGGTCGACCGGATCGCCCTGCCCGCGAACCTCGCGCCCGGCGGGGTCTGGCTGCCCGCGTACGGGCACTGCGCGGTCGAGCCCGTCCCCGGCGGCTGGCTCATCCGCCCCACCGAGACCGACGCCGCCCCGCCGACCCGCGTCGTCCTCGACGTCCGGTCGCCGCGCGCTCCCGAGCTCACCGTGGTCGGCGCGGCCGGGACCTGGACGCACCGGCTCAGCCCGCGTCACGCCGAGATGCTGTACGTCCTGGCCAGCCACCGCGACGGCCGTTCGGCGTCCGAGCTGTCCTCGGACCTCTTCGGCGACGCCAGCCGCGCGGTCACCGTCCGCGCCGAGATGTCCCGGCTGCGCCGCCACTTCGGCGGCATCCTCGGCGCGAAGCCCTACCGCTTCGCCGACGACGTCGAAGTGCTGGTCAGGCGGCCGCCGAGCCCCGAAGCCGTGCTGCCGCACTCGCTCGCCCCGGCCATCCGCGGCTGAGCACGCCCGCTGACCGAACGGTCCGATGTGGACGGTGCGGTGCGGTCGGCGTCGCGCGGGAGGCGCTCCGCGAATTCACTCGGACAGGTGAATGTTTGGAGCCGGCCGGCACGCGCCCGGAGATCACGTGCTGGTGACGGCGGGTGGTGCCCGTGCCCGCGCACCTCGCCACTCGGCTACCTTCTCGGGGTAAGGCTTTCGGGGAGGAATCGGGGATGACCAGCACTGCGACGGCCCCGGGTCCCACGGCGCCCGCGCCCGGACCCCCACCGCCGCCACCGGACGGCCGGGACCGCGCCGGGGGCCGCAGCGGCCTCCTCGGGCTGCTGGACCTGCCCGGCCAGGCGGTCCGCGCGATCATCCGGTCCGCCGCGACCACCCCCGGCCGGCTCACCGTGATCGCCGTCGCGCTGGTGCTGCTCGCGCTGGTCGCCGGCACGGTCGCGACGCTGTCGGTGCAGAACCGCGACGACACGATCAGCGGCGTCATCGACCACCGCGAACCCCTCGCCGCCGCCGCGCAGCAGGTCTACCGGTCGCTCTCGGACGCCGACGCGACCGCGGCCAGCGCGTTCCTCTCCATCGGCACCGAGCCGCCCGAGCTGCGCTCCCGCTACGAGCGCGACATCGCCGAAGCCGGCGCAGCCCTCGCGAAGGCCGCCTCCGACTCTTCCGACGTCGCCGCCGCGGCCGCCCCGGTCGACGTCCTCAACCAGTCGCTGCCCGTCTACACCGGGCTCGTCGAGACCGCCCGCGCGAACAACCGCCTCGGCTACCCCGTCGGCGCGTCCTACCTGCGCGAGGCCTCCGAGCTGATGCGCGCGAAGATCCTGCCCGCCGCGCAGGACCTCTACCGCGTCGACACCGAGCGGCTGATCGAGGAGCAGGACAGCTCCACCGGCTTCCCGTGGCTCGCCACGATCCTGATGGTCGCGCTGCTGGCCGCGCTCGTCGTCGCGCAGGTCTACCTGACCCGGCGGACCAACCGGGTGCTCAACGTCGGGCTGGTCG
This sequence comes from Amycolatopsis sp. NPDC101161, assembly GCF_044768185.1. Taxonomy (NCBI): domain Bacteria; kingdom Bacillati; phylum Actinomycetota; class Actinomycetes; order Pseudonocardiales; family Pseudonocardiaceae; genus Amycolatopsis; species Amycolatopsis sp. NPDC101161. The sequence goes on along the minus strand of NZ_JBIWPI010000004.1, from coordinate 840,050 downwards.
TCGCGACGGCCGCCGTCGTCGTGTCGCTGCTGTGGGGCTCGGTCGCGCTGATCGTGCAGGGCAGCCTGGTCGGCAGCGGCCAGGACGACGGCTCGCACCGCGTCGACGTGCTCGTCCGCGCACGGATCGCCGCGCTGCAGGCCCGCGCCGACGAGACGCTCACGCTGGTCGCCCGCGGCGACGGCGCCGCGTACGAGCGCGACTTCGGCGCCAACGCCGCCCAGCTCGTCGGCTCCGACGGCCAGGGCGGCCTCCTCGGCGAAGCCCGCGGCCTGATCACGGGCGGCGAAGGCGCCGCGAAGGTCGCCGACGCGACCAGGGCCGCGCAGGACTGGCTGACGGCGCACAAGCAGGTCCGCACCCAGGACGACTCCGGCCAGTACCAGGAAGCCGTCGACACCGCCGTGCTCGAGGACCGCAAGACCGGCTCCGCCCCGGCGTTCCGGCGGCTCGACGACAGCCTCCAGGCGGCGATCGACGTCGGCAGGCAGCAGTTCCTCGACGACACCCACGACGGCGACGCCGCGCTGACGCTGCTGGCGCCCGGCCTCGCCGTCCTGGCGGTGGTCGCCGCCGGGGGTGTCACCATGGGGATCCGGGAGCGACTGAGGGAGTACCGGTGAGCAGGCGGCGGAACACGGTCCGGGCGGGCGTGCTGGCGCTCGTCGCGCTGCTCGCGGCGTCGTGCGGCAGCCCCGGGAAACCGGTCGACCCGGCCCCGGTCAGCAACGCCGCGTGGCCGCAGCCCGCGCACGTCGGCGGCCCCGACGCGACCGCCGGCGGCACCACCGACACCAGCTGCAACCCGCTGGCCAGCCTCCCGCCGAACGGGACCATCAGCAGCGACTCGACCATGGCGAAGATCAAGGAACGCGGGAAGCTGATCGCCGGCGTCGACCAGACCACCTACCTCTTCGGGTTCCGCAACCCGACGTCGGGCAACCTCGAGGGCTTCGACATCGACATGGTCAACGCGATCGCCCGCGCGCTGTTCGGCACCTCCGAGGGGCACGTCCAGTTCCGCGCGATCCCGTCTTCGCAGCGCGAGGAGGTCCTGAAGGCGCACCAGGTCGACGTCGTGGTCCGGACCTACAGCATCACCTGCTCCCGCAAGCAGGACGTTGAGTTCTCGTCCGTCTACTACCAGGCGGGGCAGCGGATCCTGGTCGCGAAGGAGTCGAAGGCCGAGAAGCTGACCGACCTGACCGGCAAGCGGGTGTGCGCGGCGAAGAAGTCGACGTCGCTGGCGAAGATCGCGCGTGACCCGGCGAAGGTCGTGCCGGTCTCGGTGGACAACTGGTCCGACTGCCTCGTGATGCTCCAGCAGGGCCAGGTCGCCGCGGTGTCGACCGACGACACGATCCTCGCCGGGATGGCCGCGCAGGACCCGACGCTGAAGGTCGTCGGCGAGCAGTTCACGCAGGAGAACTACGGCATCGGCATCCCCAAGGACAACGAGGACATGGTCCGCTACGTCAACGCCGTGCTCGACGAAATCCGCGGCACCGGCGTCTGGCAGGACAGCTACCACAAGTGGGTGGAGCCGTCGCTCGGGTCGGCCTCGCCGCCGTCGCCGCAGTACCGGTGAGCGCGTCGCGACTAGGATCGGTCTCCGCAGGCCGGGGATCTGGGAGGTAAGCAGTGTCGGAGGAGCCGCGCCGTCCTCGGCACGCCGCGCCGGACGACGAGCCGCAGGTGGCGACGCCCAGCTGGCAGCCGCCGCCACCGGTGCGGTGGGAGACGCCGGAGCCGTCGATCTCGGGCCGCCTCGACGACGGTGCGCCGTCCGGGGGCTCCCGCGGCGAGGAAACCGTCATCCACGCGCCCGTCCGCCGTCCGCCGACGCCGCCGGGCGGCCAGCCCACCGTCGTGCGCGGGACGATCCCCGGCGCCGAGGACCCGACGCGGCCGCCGGGCAGCATCAACCCCGTCGTGCCGCCGGTCCAGGCGACGCAGGCGGTGGCGCCCCCGACGCAGGCCGTCCGCCCGGACCCGAACGCGCCGCAGCCGACGAGCGTGCTCGCCGCGCCGGCCCCGGAGACCCAGAGCATCATGCCGCCGGCGCCGCGGCCGGACACCGGCCCGGACACGCCGCTGCCCGACCCGGGCACCGAAAGCGTGCTGCCCGAACGCAGCAGCGAAGGCAGGCACACCGGCACGGGAACCGGCAGCGGCTCGGGCTCGGTGTCCGGGTCCGGCTCGTTCCCCGGCACCTCGCGGCGGACGTCGTCGCGGACGTCGCGCTCGCGCCGCGGCCGGCTCGGCGCCGGACTGGTCGAAGTCCCGCCGGTGCCCGCGCGCGACCCGGCGTCGGCGGTGCTGACGAACCCGGTGGTGTCGGAGGAAAAGCGCTTCTGCGGCAACTGCAGCGCGAAGGTCGGCCGCGGCAAGGACGGCAAACCCGGTGCGCCGGAAGGGAAGTGCGAGAACTGCGGCACGCCGTTCTCGTTCCTCCCGAAGCTGCAGCCGCACGAACTCGTCGGCGGCCAGTACGAGGTCCTCGGCGCGATCGCCTACGGCGGTCTCGGCTGGATCTACCTGGCGCAGGACCACAACGTCAGCGACCGCTGGGTCGTCCTCAAAGGACTGATCGACACCGGTGACCAGACGGCGATGGCGGCCGCGGCCAACGAACAGCGGTTCCTCGCCGAGGTCGAGCACCCCAACATCGTCAAGATCCACAACTTCGTGCAGCACCCGGACGCGCACAGCGGCACGACCGTCGGCTACATCGTCATGGAGTACGTCGGCGGCCAGTCGCTGCGGCAGCTCGCGCTGGCCCACCACCGCGAAAGCCGCCGCCCCGAGCCGCTGCCGATCGGCCAGGTCATCGCGTACGGGCTGGAGATCCTGCCCGCGCTCGGCTACCTGCACAGCCAGAACCTGCTGTACTGCGACCTCAAGCCGGACAACGTGATCCAGACCAACGAGCAGCTCAAGCTGATCGACCTGGGCGCGGTCCGGCGGATGGACGACTACGAGAGCCCGCTGTTCTTCACCACCGGCTACAGCGCGCCGGAGCTGGCGAAGCAGGGCGCGTCGGTGGCGTCGGACCTGTTCACCGTCGGGCGCACGCTCGCCGTGCTGAGCTTCGAGTTCACCGGCTACACCAGCAAGTTCAAGACCACCCTGCCCGGCCCGGACGCGGTCCCGCTGTTCGCGCTCTTCGGCTCCTACTACCGGTTCCTGCGGCGCGCGACGCACGCCGACCCGGACCGGCGGTTCCTCTCCGCCGAGGAGATGGGCGACCAGCTGACCGGTGTGCTGCGCGAAATCATGGCGCTCGGCACCGGCAAGCCGCGGCCCGGCGCGTCGACGGTGTTCGGCCCGGAGAGCCGCACCTTCGGCGTCCAGCTGGTGGTGCCGGAGGCCGGCCAGAGCGTGCCGCTGCCCGGCTCGGCCGAAGTCGTCGCCGGCCTGCCCATCCCGCAGGTCGACACCGACGACCCGGCGGCGGGCGTGCTCGCCACGACGACCGCGCTCGACCCGCGCGGCGCCATCGAGGCCCTGGCCGGCGCGCCGCGGGAGTCGATCGAGGTGCGGCTGCGGATCGTGCGCGCCCGGATCGAGCTGGGCGAGCTGGCCGAAGCGCAGCGGCAGCTGCAGGCGGCGCAGTACCTGGCGATCAAGAACGGCTTCCCGCACGACTGGCGGATCGACTGGTACCGCGGCCTGATCGAGCTGGCCGGCGGCCGCTCGCGGGTCGCGCAGGTCGCGTTCGAATCGGTCTACGACGACCTGCCGGGCGAGATCGCGCCGAAGCTCGCGCTCGGCATCAGCGCCGAAGGCGTCGGCGACTACTTCGCCGCCGCGCGCTTCTACGAGCTGGTCTGGCGCACCGACCGCACGTACGTCAGCGCCGCGTTCGGCCTCGCGCGCGTCTACCTCGCGCAGGGCGCGCGCAACAGCGCGGTCGAGGTGCTCGAGACGGTCCCGCCGTCCTCGACGCACTACGTCGACGCGCAGGTCGCGGCCATCAAGATCAAGACGACGGCGACCAAGGCCAACGGCCGCGAGACCCCGGTGACCGAGCACGACCTGCTGGACGCGTCGTCCCGCCTCGAGCGGCTCCGGCTCGACCTCGAGCGCCAGACGCGGCTGTCCGCGGGCGTGCTCGAAGCCGCGCACGACTGGATCAAACAGGGCAAACCGACCCCGGGCGCGCGGGTGCTGGGGTGCCCGCTGGAGGAACGGGAACTGCGGTTCGGGCTGGAACGCTGCTACCGCGCCCTGGCCCGGCTGGCGAGCACGGTCGACGAGCGCGTCAAGCTCGTGGACCGCGCCAACGCCATCCGCCCGCGGACCCTGACTTAGGGGTTGATGTCCCAGTCGCGCTCTTCGCGCTCGCGCTGCCGGTTCTTCTCGTGCTGCGCCGCCAGCTTCTCCAGCGCCTCCGGGTCGCCGTGCGTGCTGAAGTGCTCGAAGCCGACCACGATGAACAGCGCCCGCGCGCTCACCGCGATCGGGCCGTCCTCGGCGTCCAGGCGGCCGTCGGCGCTCACGTAGATCTTGCGGCCCGCGATGCCGTCCAGCCGGGCCTCGATGAACAGCGTCGACCCCACCGGGACCGGGCGGCGGAAGTCCGTCTCGAGCTTGCCCGTCACCGCCGGGCGGCGCATCAGGTTGCCGACCGTCGAGCCGAGCGCCTCGTCGAACGCGCAGGCCAGCAGCCCGCCGTGGGCCAGCCCCGGCGCGCCCTGGTGCGCCGCCGTCACGGTGAACCGCGAGTGGATCACCTGGCCCTCGCCGACCGCCGACCGCAGGTGCAGGCCGGCGTCGGCCTCGTCGCCGCAGCCGAAGCACTCGCTGAAGTGCACGCCGAGCTCAGTACCCGGCGCCGGCGCCTTCGGGTGCGGGACGGCCGGCTCCACCGGCACCGGCGGCCAGGGTTGAGAAACACGACTCATGCGCTGACGTTAACTCGCGGGTAGCGGCGCGCCGCGCGCGACCCGCGGCGTAGGCAGGCAACGCATATCTCTCAGTAGCCGGAAAGTTCCCCACCGTAGAAGATTTTCGGCTCAGGCTGCCGACCCCGAAGAGCCGGTTAAGACTGGGTTGATGAGCTCGAACGGCCCTAAGGGCACTGCACGGAGGAGGTCGTCGCCGGCATGAGCGAACCAGCAGCAACGACGAGCAAACCGCCAGTGGACGAGAGAACCGTCAAGCGCGCCGTCTGGGCGTCCGCCATGGGCAACGCCACCGAGTGGTACGACTACGGTGTCTTCACCTCGGGAGCCATCGCCACCAGCATCGGGACACTCTTCTTCCCCGGTGAGGGCAACGCCGTCCTGAAGTCGCTGGCGCTGCTCGCGGTCGGGTTCATCGTGCGCCCCTTCGGCGGGGCGTTCTTCGGGCCGCTCGGCGACAAGATCGGCCGCAAGCGCGTCCTCGCCATCACGATCCTGCTGATGTCCGGCTGCACGTTCCTGGTCGGCGTCCTGCCCACGTACGCGGGCGGCTACAGCATGGGCATCGCGGCGCCGATCGCGATCCTGCTGCTGCGGATCATCCAGGGCTTCTCCACCGGCGGTGAGTACGGCGGCGCGGCGACGTTCATCGCCGAGTACTCGCCGACGAAACGCCGGGGCTTCTTCGGCAGCTTCCTCGAGCTCGGCACGCTCGGCGGGTACGTGCTCGGCAACCTCGTGGTGCTGTCGGTGACGCTGTCCCTGTCGGCCGACCAGGTCGACGCCTGGGGCTGGCGGATCCCGTTCTTCGTCGCGCTGCCGCTCGGCCTGATCGGGCTCTACCTGCGGAACAAGCTCGAGGACACCCCCGAGTTCCGCCGGATGGAAGCCGCGGGCGAGGCGCCGAAGAAGGCGCCGCTCAAGGAGATCTTCTCCCGCAACTGGCGGATGATCCTGAACCTGATCGGGATCGTGCTGCTGCTGAACATCGCGGACTACCTGCTGCTGACCACGATGCCGACGTACTTCACCGACACGCTGAAGATCAACGACAACACGTCGACGTTGATCATCATCGCGGTCGAGGTGATCCAGATGGCGATCATCATCCCGCTCGGCGCGCTGTCCGACCGGATCGGCCGGAAACCGCTGCTGCTCACCGCGGCCATCGGGTTCCTGGTGCTGAGCTGGCCCTCCCTGAAGCTGATGCAGTCCGGCAGCATCCTGTGGCTGTTCGTCGGCTTCCTGGTCGTGGCGATCCTGCTGGTCTTCATGCTGGCCGTGATCGGCTCGACGTTCCCGGCGATGTTCCCGACGCGGGTGCGCTACGGCTCGTTCGCGATCGGCTACAACATCTCGACGTCGCTGTTCGGCGGTACGTGCGGGGTCATCGTGACGGCGCTGATCAAGAGCACCGGCAACGAGGACTGGCCGGCGTACTACCTGATGGCGGCGGCGCTGATCGCGATCATCCCGATCATCAAGATCCCGGAGACGTCGCAGGTGCCGATGGAACAGATCGACACCGAGGACAGCGGCGGCAAGCTGACCTCCGCGGCCGCTCAACGCTGAGCGGTCCCCGGATAGCCGTGTGCCCCGCCCGGATCACCGGGCGGGGCACACGCGCGCCGGGGGTCAGTTCGCTTCGCTCCGAGGAGTGAAGCGCTTGCGGGACCAAGCGGCGAGCGCACCCGCGATCATGACAGCGATTCCGGTTTCGACGATCAGCGCGGCGAGCACCATGTGCTTCCTCCTCGGGTTCTCGGGCCGGCGGCGAAGCGTCCGGCTGAGCAGTTCCTCCGGTGTCCGAACGGAACACCACCGGGCATATCGCCCCGACCCGGGCCGGTATTTCGGCAAAAACCCACCTGGCCGAGGTGATCTACGCCACGCCTTTGACCTGCGGAAACGTCAGCGGGACGTGCTCGCCGTCGGAGGGATCGTGTCCGTCGGCCGGCTGGTGGTGGGCACCGACCGCGTCGGCCGGCCCGCCGACGGCGGCTGCGGGACCCGCGTGACGCGCGAAGACGTGCGGCTCGGCTCGGCCGCGGGCGGCGCGACCGACGTCGCCGGCGCGACCTCCGGGGCCGGGGTCGGCGCGGGGGAGGTGGTGCCGATCGTGGACAGCCCGGGGCCGGCGGGCAGCACCGGCTCCGGCGGCCCGGCGCGGTGCCCGGCCAGGAAACCGGCCACCGCGAGGACGACCGCCGTCGCGGCCGAGGTGCCCGCGACGGCGAAGCGCTTGCGTCGTCGCCGGACCCGGCCACCGGCTTCGATCACGTCGGCGGCTTCGAGGCGCATCGGCGGCGGCGCGCCACCGGCCGCGCCGGTCAGGTACGCGCGGACGTCGTCTTCGGAGTCCATGTTCGTCACCTCCCCTCCGTGGTCGCGCTGAAGGTCAGCGCACCGTAGTGCGGACCGAGCCGGTTGCGCAGCGTCGCCAGGCCGCGGGAGGCCTGGCTCTTCACCGTGCCGGTGCTGCAGCCGAGCGCCTTCGCCGTCTCCTCGACGCTCAGGTCCTCGAAGTACCGCAGCACCAGCACGGCGCGCTGCTTGGGGGCCAGTACGGCCAGAGCCTGCCGGACGAGCTCGTCCTGGCCGCTCGCGGCCGGTTCCGCCGGGAGCTCCGGCGGGGTGTCGGTGAGCCGCTCCCGCTTCCACCTGCTGCGCCGGTGCTCGGCGAGGAACGTGCGCAGCACGACCTTGCGGGCGTAGGCGTCCAAGGCGTCGTGGCGCGACAGCCTCGGCCAGGCGAGGTACAGCTTCAGCAGCGCGGCCTGCGTGAGGTCCTCGGCCTGGTGCCAGTCCCCGCAGAGCAGGAAGGCCGTCGACCGCAGGCTGTGCGCGCGCTCGCCGAAGTACCGGGCGAACTCGCCGTCCCACGGCGAGCCCGGCCCGGTCGACGGACGGGAGCGGGAGATCACCTGGCTACCGGGCCACCCCGATGGCCGGCAGGTGCAGGTCACCGGTCGGCCCGGCGGGCACGGCACGGGGGACGCGCGGAGCCGGCCCCGTGCGGGCGGGCCGGGTCGTCTGCCGCGGCGCGGGCACGGCGGACGGCGGCTGCGGAGCGCGGGTGACCGTCGGGACCGCGGACGGCGCGTCGGTCGGCCGGGCGGTGGTCGGCGGCGCCGGCTGTGCCTGGCCGGCCAGCGCGATGCCACCGGACAGGGCACCACCGGCGAGCACGAGCGCGCCGAGGGTCAGGGCGATGCGGATACGCAAGACAGCTCCTCATTCTCGCGGGCGCGACCGGGATCGTCGCGCCTCTGCCCGTAGTCATGCGGTGGGTGATCGCCGGGGTTGCACCGACTTTCCGCGGAAACGCGAACGGCCGGGAAGTCCGCGCTGGACTTCCCGGCCGCCCGGTGTTCCTCGGTGGTCTCAGCCCGCGAGCGCGGACAGCTTCTGCCAGCTCGCCCAGTCGTACGTCCAGTCGCTGTAGTCGCCGTCCTTGGCGCTCAGCGTCTGGGTGCTGCCGGTGATCTCGACCGGGTCACCGGTGAGCACGCCGTCGTAGTACTCCTTCGCCCGCGCCGGCGACAGGTTGAGGCAGCCGTGCGAGATGTTCTTCTTGCCCTGCGCCCAGACCGAGGCCGCCAGGCCGTGGATGAACTCGCCGTTGTTGGAGATCCGGACCGCCCACGGCACCACGACGTTCTCGTAGTGGTACTTCGGGTTGCTCATCGCGTAGGTGGCCTGCTTGCCCATCACGACGTGCGTGCCGCTGTGGGTGACGCGGCCCGGGTCGGAGTCGAGGCCGTAGCTCACCGGGTAGTCGGCGATCTGCTGGCCGTCGCGGATCACCTGCATCGAGTGCTGCGTGGTGTTGCCCTTGACGATCTGCGAGCGGCCGATGGTGAAGCTGGCCGAGACGTCCTGCTTGCCGTACACGCCTTCGCCGACCTTGACGCCGTAGATCTTGGCGTTGACCTTCACCGTGGTGCCCGGCTTGTAGTACTCCTTGGGCCGCCAGTGCACCGAGGTGTCGCCGTCCGTCCAGCCCCATGAGCCTTCGGTCTTCGGCGTGGTCTCGACCGACAGTGCCTTCTCGACCGACGCCTTGTCGGTGACGCGGCTCGGGAAGGACAGCGCGATCGGCATCGCGATGCCGTACGTCTGCCCGTCGCCGACGTTCAGGCTGGCCGACATCTGCCGCTTCGGCTTCACCGTGGTGAACGCGCCGCCGATCGGCACGTTCTTGCCGTCGGAGCCGCTGACCTGGCCGGACCACGTGTAGGTCTTGCCGTAGCCGAGCTGCTCGGTGGTGTTCCAGCTCTTCTTGTCCGCCGACGTCTGGCCCTGGACCTGCTTGCCGTCCGGGTTGGTCAGCGTGACCGAGACGATCGTGCCGTCGGCGACCTGCACGCCGACCGGTTCGCCCGGCGCCACGTCCTGGGCGCCGCCCGCGGGCGTCACCGTCAGCTTCGCCGGCTGCGCGGTGGGCGCGGGCGCCGACGTCGGGCCCCCGCCCGAAGTCCCGCTGGCCGACACCGTCGGTTCGCTGCTGCACGCCCCCAACGCCAGCACGGCGACCAAGCCCAGTGCCACAGCCGCGCCCCGGCGCCGCGTGGAAGTCCTCACCGTCACACCCATTCCCCTTTGCCCCTTTGGTGCTTCCCCCCATCGAGACGTCCCGCGGACCGGTGACGTTGAGCAAGAGTCGCGTGACGAAGGTCACAAAGGTCCGGGAGGGCTTTCACCGAGGGGGCACGGGCGACTCCGAGCCGTATCCGGTGATCACGGTGTCGCTGTGCTGCGCAAGACTATCCGGTGGGTCCGCCGGAACGTGGTGGGAGCCCTACGACGTTCCGGTGACCTTGGCCCGGACAGGCGTTTTTCGCCTCGATCACGGGGTTCAACTTTGGCCAGATCCCGGTAGTCTGCTCTCAGGCCGTCGTTTTGCGTGTTAGTGGCTTCACACTCGCGGAACTTCTGACGCGAGCCATGGAGCCGACACGCTCTTGACTCGACTCGTTGGAACCGCCCGGGACGGTCGGGGTGCCGCTTCGGTGGCATTCGAAGCGGATCTGTGTAACGAGGAGTACAGCGGTGGCGCAAGGCACTGTGAAGTGGTTCAACGCGGAGAAGGGCTTCGGCTTCATCGCGCAGGACGGCGGCGAAGGCGACGTGTTCGTTCACTACTCGGAGATCGAGGGCCGCGGCTTCCGCACCCTCGAGGAGAACCAGCGGGTGGAGTTCGAGGTCGGCCAGGGTCAGAAGGGTCCGCAGGCCCAGAAGGTCCGCGCGATCTGACAACCGGGGTTTGTTCCGCTCGGCCCGCCGCCCCCTTACCGCAGACCGCAGGTCCGCACGAAAGTCACGCGACGGGAGACAGCTGAATAAGCCTCCCAGGCCCTCTGCGTTTTCCAAGGCCTGAGCGAAGGGCCCCCGGCGATTCGTCGCCGGGGGCCCTTTCTCGTGTTCGTGTCAGCGGCGCCCGAGGGCCGGCGCGTCGAAGGCGTCGGCGGGGAAGTGGAACTCGTCGGTGAGGTCGCTGAGGTCGCCGGCCTGCTGCCGCTGGTCCTGCAGCGAGGAGGCCTGGCCTTCCCAGTTGAGCCGCTCGAGGATCCATTCCTGAGCGAGCGCCTGGGGCGAGATGTCCCGCTCGGCGGCGATGTCCTTCAGCTGCTGGTTGGCGATCAGGCTCATCCGGAGCTGGATGACCTGAGCTTCGCCGAAGCGCTTGCCGGAGCCAGTGCTTTCGTTGTCGGCATCGGGCGCCAGTGCGGCGAGGTAAGAGGTGAGTTCCTTGTCCTCGACAACGCCATCATCCGCAGGCTTCGCGGCACCACGATGGCGTCCGGAGGACGCGGCTTTGAGGTTCGTCCGGCTGCTCAAGCGGCCAAGGGAGGGAAGAGGCACGCCAGCCACGATAACGGTTAGGTCTCACCACACAAACCACTGTGAGCCACAACACGCCAAGCGGTCGCCCCGATCAGCCCAGCGGTTACCCGAATGGAGTAGGACGAGGTATGCGCAGCGCAACAGGGGCCTAACGCAACGAGTCGATCACGAGAGGGGCGCTGGTCGGCTGGGTACGCGGCGGCTGAGGCGAGCGCGAGGTCGAGGCGGCGAGCGGCCGGTGTGGCGCGCCGGAGGGGAAAGGGGCGGGCGCCGAGACGAGCGGCTGCCGAGATGGGAGTGGGGCTTGGGTGGCGAGTGGGCGGGCAAGCGGCGGCCGATTGCGAGACGCCAGGAGGCGAAGCGGGGGTTGGGAGGCCTCGGCGGGGCGCCCAGAAGTGCACGGCCCGAAGAGGAGCGCGGCTGGCGGCGCCGGAGGGGCAAGAGGAGAGGGGCGGGCTGCGGTGGAAGTAAGGGCGCCCGGGGTGTGCGAGGAGGCGCGACGCAAGGGGCATTGGGTGCGACAGGGGGACCGCGATGCCGGGAGGTAAGTGGCGCCCGCGAGGTGTGGCAGGAGGGAGCGCGAACCCAGGCCGCAAGAAGCGCTCAGAGTGCGGCAGGAGCCAGGCGCAGGAAAGAGCAGAAGCTACGGCAGAGATCGCCAGGGCGCGCAGCGCCCGAGGCGAGAACCCAAGCACCCCGAAAAGCCGCAAGAGACGCACCGTGGGGGTCCGGGGGGCTCGGCCCCCCGGGTCAGCACACCGGAATGAATCGGGCAGGCGAAGGGCGAAGCCCGAGCAGGCCCGAGAAATGGAGGACCCCCGCGCCAGGGGGAGGAACGCGGGGGTCGGAGGGGATCTCCACAGGCGCTGACCGGGGGTGTGTCAGCACCTCGATTGTTGCACGAGTTCCCCTTCTGGGCGAGTGGAGAGCGGGAAATTTCCGCGTGCGGTGTCACTTCCGCGCCAGGTGACAGTCGTTCGGGTGGTCTCCTTCTCCCTCTGTGCCGATTGCGCTGCGTTGAGCGGAGCGTGGCCTCAGGTTCACTCTCCGGGGGGCTGTGTGTGGCGGCCGGCGCTGGTTAGCCTCGCGGCCAAGTTGTTGTGAGCCGTGTGGAGGGGCTATGAGCGGGTCTGTTGAAGTACGGCAGTTCCTCCTTCGGTACGAAGGTGCCGATGGGGGGAGTGCTCCGTTCGCCGGGGGGTTGCCGGCTCAGCGGAGCGGTGCCGCGGATGCGCAGCGGGTGTCGGACGACCAGGTCCGGCGAGCCAGGCTGGCCGTGGCGAACGGCGCGTTGGGGGTCGAGGACTGCGTGCAGCTGCTGGAGATGCTGGGCTTGAACCTGGACGAGGACGGGCAAGCGCCGGTCCAGCGCTGAGGCCGGGGGCCCGGCGGGGTTTCCGCTGGGCCTGTCCGGTGATGTTTCTGCTGGTTGTCGCCATTTTCGGTGAGTGATTCGCGAGGTCGATGACTCTCCTTGACGCGGGTTTCGTAACAGTGTTACGTTTGCCGCGTCGAAAGGGGACGGACATGACGACCATCGAGAGTGCAGCGGGGCTGGCCAACCGGATCCGGCCGGTCGTGCAGGTGCTGGGCGGCAAGTTCATGACGTCGCCGGAGCTGGCGGCGGTCGAAGCGGAAGCCGGGCTGCCGCCGCGTTCGCTCTACCTGCGGGGGCGCTCGGCCGTGCTCGGAGACGTGCCGCCGAAGGTCGCCGCGGAGCTGTTCGGGATCTTTCCGCACTGGCTCTTCGAGTTCGTCCTGCCGCCCGCGATGGCGGCCTTGGACGCGCCCGCGTCCGTCCGTGCCTACGCGGAGTCATCGGCTCGGTGGTCGCGCGTCAACCTTTCGGCCGTATCGGAGCCCGGCCGTCTGGCGGAGCTGCTGTTCCGCGTCGCCGACGCCGCCGACGCCAGCGGGCTCGCGCTGTTCGCCGGCTGGCAGAACGCCGAACGTCCGGCGGGAGACGTCGAACGGCTCGGGTTCGCCCTGATGCTCGTCCGCGAGCTGCGCGGCGGTCTGCACTTCGCGGCGCTGCGGGCGGTCGGGCTGACGGTGCCGGAAGCGGTGATCGCCGACCCGGAGGGCGGCCGCGAGCGGCTGCTGCGCACGGCGTGGCTGGCGGAGGCCGCCGACGAGCTCGTCGCGGCGGCCGGGCGCAAGCCCGATCTGCTTGACCGTTGGCGCCGCGCCGAGTCCCTCACGGACGACCGGATCGGCGAGCTCCTGTCGTCGACGTTGACCGAGCCGGAGCAGGTGGAGCTCGATCGACGGCTGGCAGAACTGTTTGCGCAGGTCGCGGGTTCGCCGGAGGCTTAAGGAACCCCCGCTGCAAAGCGGTGGCGACGTGCCCTATGCTTGTAATCGCTCCCGGGGGGACCTGAGAGCGCGGTCGGTCGGTCACCCGAAACCGGCCGGGCTCCCATCGTCCAGCGGCCTAGGACTCCGCCCTTTCAAGGCGGCAACGCGGGTTCGAATCCCGTTGGGAGTACGCAGTACTGTAGTAAACGCAAGGCCCTGTGGCGCAGTTGGTTAGCGCGTCGCCCTGTCACGGCGAAGGTCGCGGGTTCGAGTCCCGTCAGGGTCGCAAGATCGTTCGGCTCCTTGCCGGCGTTCCCGGCCAGGTAGCTCAGTTGGTACGAGCGTCCGCCTGAAAAGCGGAAGGTCGCCGGTTCGACCCCGGCCCTGGCCACGTTCGAAGAAGCCGTCTTGACTCACGTCAAGGCGGCTTTCTTGTGTATGGGGCCGATCTTGGCCGTGGCCACTGTCGAGCAGGGCCGAACTCCGCGCGCGATGTGAGTTCGACAGCAGGAACCGGCCGTCGCCGGTCATGGGCCGGCCGTTGCGGCGCGCTCGCGATTGGCCCGGATCTCGTCGTGGTGGTCGGCGGCCCAGCCGATCAGCGACGTGACGATGTCGTGCAGGCCGCGGCCCAGCGGGGCGAGGGTGTACTCGACGCGCGGAGGGACCTCGGCGTAGGCGGTGCGGGTGATCAGGCCGTCCTGCTGGAGCTGGCGCAGGGTGAGGCTGAGCATGCGCTGGGAAATGCCGGGGACCTGCCGCTGCAGGTCGGTGTAGCGCAGCGGTCCGGACTCCAGGACCGCGATGACCAGCAAGCTCCACTTGTCGCCGACGCGGTCGAGGGTCTGGCGGATGAACGCCATGTGCTCGGCGGGGATGGCCGCGCACGGCCCGATCGCCGCCGCTCGTGCCGTCACCTGTGCTCCGTCGGCCGTCTCCATTACGCACATTCCTCTCCGGTACGCACACCGGTGTGCCTTTTGTATCGCCTTCCATGCTGGTCCACCATGGCGTTACGCACAAGTTGTAAGAATTGGAGTTTCCTGATGAAGGTGGACATCTGGTCCGAGGTGACCCGAGGTGGAACTGGCCCACCACTCGTTCCCGCTCAGCAGCGGCTTCCCCGAGGGCGACACCTTCTCCGTCCGCGAGGCCTTGCTCCGCCGGCACGGTGTGGGCGGCAGCCAGGCCGAGACCTCGACCCGGCGGATCGAGAAGCTCGCCGAGAGCGAGGGCCTGATCCCCTACCGGGTGCTGGACAACAGGGTCGGCAACACCGACCTGGCGCACGAGTTCCTCGCCCACGCCGGCGCCCACGGCAAGAACCTCGAGGCCTGGGACGCGATCTTCGCCACCTACTTCGGCAAGGCCGAGCCGGTCTTCTCCCTGGACGCCCTCCTGGGGCTCTCCGACGAGCTCGGCCGACCGCCGCTACCGCCGGCAGGTCCGCGACGACGCGGCTCGCGCCCAGCGCCTGGGGGGCGACCGGCGCGCCGTTCATCGTCGTCGACGACCGGTACGGCGTGCCCGGCGCCCAGGACAGCGACAGCTTCCTTGAGCTGCTGCGCAAGGCGTGGGACGACAGCCACCCCCTCACCCCCGCCGGCGACGCCCCGGTCTGCGGACCGGACGGCTGCGCCGTCCCCGAGCGTGCCTGATTCACTCCTCGAAAGGCATTTCGATCACCATGAGCAACCTCCTGGTCTTCGGCGGCAGCGGCCGCACCGGCGCTCACGTGCTGGAGTACGCGGCCCAGCGCGGCCACCACGTCCGCGCCCTGGTCCGCAATCCCGACAAGGTGCAGGCACCCGCCGGCGTCGAACTGATCCAGGGAACCCCTGCCGACATCGACGACATCCGCCGGGCCGCCAAAGGCACCGAGGCCGTGATCAGCGTGCTGAACAACGGCCGCGCTTCCGACAACCCGTGGGCCAAGCCGGTCAGCCCGCCGACGTTCATGACCGCCGCCGCCCGCGACACTCTCACCGTCATGGGCGAGCAGGGCATCCGCCGCATCGTGCTGACGTCCACGCAGGGCGCGGGCGACGACTGGGCCCGGCTCAACCCGCTGGTGAAGGCGTTCATCAAGCTGTCGAACATCAAGGCGGGCTTCGAGGACCACACCGGCGTCGACCAGGTCGTCCGCGCCTCGTCCGGCATCGAATGGACCCTGGCCCGTGCCGTCACCCTGACCGACAAACCCGCCGGTGGCCCCGTGCGGGCCGCCGAGGCCGGCACCGAAAAGCCCGGCGCCCGGATCAACCGCGCCGACCTCGCCCAGTTCCTCATCCAGACGATCGAGGACGACGGGTGGATCCGCAAAGCGCCCCTGGTCTGGAACACCCGCGGCTGACCCGTCCCGCCAAGCCGCGGCTGGTCCCCGTGTCAGCAGCCCGGTGCTCCTGACCGTTGAGCTGGTGGCGGATCGACGAAGGCGTGGTCGCACGATGAGAGACGTCTCGGGGCGATCCCGATCTTTACCCTCGGTACGTTGCCGATCAGCGGCTGGTCGCCGTCGGCGGAGTTCGGAATCCAGGAGGGGAAATGCGCCGGTTGCAGCGATCGCTGACATTCGTGGCTGCCTTGGTGCTGTCGTCCGGCGGGTTGGTGACGGCCACCCAGGAGGCCGCGGCCGATCCGAAGCCACCTCTTACGGCCAGCAATCCCGGCCCCCAGACCGGCACCGCCGGCGTCCCGGTCACTCCGGTCCAGCTCTATTGCTACCACCAGAACTACATTTGTGACTGGAACATCGTGGGCCTGCCGCCGGGTCTGACCTACACGTCCTACGGGAAGATCAGCGGCACGTCGACAGTGGCCGGTGACTACACCGTCAACGGGACGGTGAAGGACGTCATCGATCAGCGGACCGCCACCACCTCGTTCCGCTGGACCATCAACCCTTAGCCGTGGTCAGGTCGGGGCGGTCTTGTGTTCGGGCTCAGCTCCGGTGCGGGACGACGACGATCTGGTCGGCGTCCTCGTAGACGATCTGTCCCGGCGCCTCGTGCGCCACCAGCTTGGTGCAGCCGATGCCGTGGGCGTCGAGGATTTCGAGGTAGCCGCCCGCGCGGGCGACGAGCTCTTCGGCCGATTCCTTGAACCAGGCGGTCGCGCCCGGGTTGACCGCGCGGTCGTAGACGGCCGGGTCGGCCTCCGACGGGTTCGTGTAGTGCGCTTCGTACCAGGCGTGGTTGGCCCGGCGGAACTCCTCCTGCGCCGGGGTCAGCCTGCCCGACCGGCTGAGGTTGTTGATCAACCCGAAGAAACCGGGGTGCCGCCCGTCGGGGTTGGGCTCGGTGCTCTGAAACCTGATGTACACCATGGCCAACTAATAGCGGATCCGGCGAGAATGCGGGCATGTACTGCCTTGCCGCGGGGCTCGGACGCCCCCGGGAAACGAACGCCTCGCCGGCCGCGAAAGACCTAGCGTGATGCCGAACCCCTGGGACGCCGAAGCCGCGTTCTTCGACGAGCAGCCCGACCACGGCCTCAAGGACCCCGCCGTCCGCCAGGCCTGGGCCGACCTTCTCCTCCCGCTCATGCCCGGCGCCGGAAGCAAAGTCGTCGACCTCGGGTGCGGGACCGGTAGTCTCTCCCTTCTCCTCGCCGAGGCCGGTCACGACGTCTGTGGTGTCGACTCCTCGACCGCGATGCTCGACGTCGCCAGGGAAAAAGCCCGGGGGACCGTTGACTTCCGGCTCGGGGATGCCGTCGATCCGCCCTGCTCGCCGGGCAGCTACGACGTCGTCCTCGGGCGGCACGTTCTCTGGGCCATGGCCGACCCCGGGGCCGCCCTGGAGAAGTGGGTGCGGCTGCTCAACCCCCATGGCCGGCTCGTCCTCGTCGAAGGGCGCTGGTTCACCGGGGCCGGGCTCACCCGGGATGCCTGCCTAGCCCTCGTCAAGGCGCACCGCGATGACGCCGAAGTCTGGACGCTCGACGATCCTGCCTTGTGGGGCAAGGAAATCGACGACGACCGCTACCTGATCACGAGCTGACCGTGCTCGAACTCGACAGCGCTTTCTTCGCCGATCCGCACCGGCACTACCGCCGGTGGAGCGAACGCGGCAGCGTGCACCGCGTCCGGTTCCCCGACGGGAAGATCGGCTGGGTCGTCACCGGCTATGCCGAGGCACGGGCCGCGCTCGCCGATCCGCGGCTGCGGAAAGCCGGGGCCAACGCCCGGTGGGCGGGGATCGCCGCGACCGCGAGCACGCACATGCTCGACGCCGATCCGCCCGACCACACCCGGCTGCGGAAGCTCGTCAACCAGGCGTTCACCGCCCGGGCCGTCGAAGCCCTGCGGCCGCGGGTCGAAGAGATCACCGACGCGCTGCTCGACGAGCCCACCGGCGACCCGTTCGACCTCCTCGAGGAGTTCGCCGTTCCGCTGCCCGTCACCGTGATCGGCGAACTGCTCGGCGTCGGACCCGGGCGACCGCGGCGCCCGCGCAGGTGCGGCACCTCAAGGAGTTCCTCGTCGACCTCGCCCGGCCCAAGCGCGAGAACCCCGGCGAGCGCGAGCTCGTCGCTACGGCCTTCCTGCTGCTCTTCGCCGGCTACGAGACCACCGTCAACCTCATCGGCAACGGCGTGTACGCCCTGCTGCGCAACCCCGGCCAGTTCGACGCGCTGCGCGCGGACCTGACGCGAGTGCCCGCCGCCGTCGAAGAGCTCCTCCGCTACGACGGGCCGGTCGGCTTCGCGACCCTGCGCTACGCGGGCGAACCCCTGGAGCTCGGCGGGGTCGCCATCGCGGCGGACGAGTTCGTGCACGTCGCGGTCGGGGCGGCCAACCGGGACCCGGCCCGGTTCGACGCGGCCGACCGGCTGGACCTGGCCCGCGACCCGGCCGGGCACATCGCCTTCGGGCACGGCATCCACCACTGCGTCGGCGCGCCCCTCGCGCGGCTGGAAGCGCAGGTCGCGCTCACGCGGCTGCTGCGGCGGTTCCCCCGGCTCAGCCTGGCGGCGGACGACGTCGCCTGGCGCGAAGGGATCCGGATCCGCGGGCTGACCAGCCTGCTCGTTAGGCCGAACGAGTGAACCCGAAACCGCCGTGTCCGGTCCGGAAGTCCCGCCCCGACCACCCGGCGAAAGGCAGCCCACCCGGGGCCGCCACCCACGCCGGGGAGCCGATATGCGATACCTCCTGACCCTCCACATGAACCCGACCCTCTGGGACACCCTCACCGACGACCAGAAGAACGCCGTCTACGAAGGCCACGGCGACTTCACCAAGCTCATCACCGACACCGGCGAAATGGTCGGGACCAAGGCGCTCGCCGAGCCGTCGGAGACCAAGACCGTGCGGGTCAAGGACGGGGCCACCGACGTCCAGGACGGCGCCTTCATCGAGACCGAAGCCTTCTTCTGCGGCTACTACATCGTCGACGTCGAGACCGAGGAACGCGCCGTCGAGCTGGCCGCGATGATCCCCGACGCCCAGTACACCGCCGTCGAGGTGCGCAAGATCGTCCACGAGGGTTGACCTCGATCGAGGTCGAGGGTGCACGCTGAACCCATGAGCACCGAGTGGGGCACCGACGCCGTCGACCTGGACGCCTACCTGACGAGGGTCGGGCAGCGACGGCGGCCGCCGTCCGAAGAAGCGCTCACCGACCTGGTGCGCGCCCACGTCCAGGCCATCCCGTTCGAGAACGTCGACGTCGTTCTCGGGCAGCACCAAGGGATTTCGCTCGACGTCGTGCACGCGAAGCTCGTCGGACGGCGGCGGGGCGGCTACTGCTACGAGCAGAGCGGCCTCTTCGCCGCCGTCCTCGAGCAGCTCGGCTACCGCGTCCACCGGCTCGCCGCGCGCGTCCAGCCGCGGCGGCCGGGGCCCTACACGCACATGACGCTCGTCGCCGAGGTCGACGGAAAACGCTTCCACGCCGACGTCGGGTTCGGCGCCGGGATCCTCGCCCCGATGCCGCTCGTCGACGGCCAGGAAACCGACCAGGCCGGCTGGCCGCACCGGCTCACCGAGAAGAACGGCTGGTGGACGCTGAAGAAGGGCGACGAGGACCTGCTCGACTTCCGGCTCGACGGCATGCACCCGATCGACTACGAGGTCTACCACCACTACACCTCGACGCACCCGAAGTCGCCGTTCACCGGACGGCTGGTGATCATGACGCTCGAACCGGGCGTCAGCCGCAAGCTGCTCGGCCGCGAACTCACCGTCGAAAAGCCCGACGGCAGCAAGGAAGTCACCACCGTCGCACCGGAAGAACTGGACGCCACCCTCAAGGACTTCGGCATCGAACTGACGCCGGACGAGCTGAGCAGGCTCAAGCAGGTCTACTGACCGAACAGCTCGGCCGCCGCCACCGGGCGGCCGAGGTGGTAGCCCTGGGCCTGGTCGCACCCGAGCGTGCGGAGCAGCTCCAGCTGCTCCGCGGATTCGACGCCCTCGGCGATCACCGTCAGGTCCACCGCGTGCGCCATCGCGATGATGCTCGTGACGATCGCCTCGGCGTCGCGCGACTCCGCGATCCCGGTGATGAACGACCGGTCGATCTTGAGCGTGTCCAGCGTCAGCCGCCGCAGCTGCGCGAGCGACGAATAGCCCGTGCCGAAGTCGTCGATCGCCAGCAGCACGCCGAGGGAACGCAGGGACGCCAGCACTTCCGCGGCCGCTTCCTGGTCGCGCATCAACGCGCTTTCGGTGACCTCCAGGCAGAGCGCGGCGGCCGGCAGCCCGGTGCTGGCCAGCGCGTCCTGCACCGCGGGCACCAGGTGCGGGTCGTCGAGCTGGCGCGTCGACAGGTTGACCTTCAGCGTGAGATCCAGGCCCTGCTCGCCGCGCCGCGTGGCGAGCTCGCGGGTCGTCGCGCGGAGCATCTCCTTGCCGATGACGTTGATCAGGTCGCTCTCCTCGGCCAGCGGGATGAACTCCGCGGGCGAGATCGCGCCGTGGCGGGGGTGCGTCCAGCGCAGCAGCGCCTCGACCGCGACCATCTCGCCGGTCCGCAGGTCGACGACCGGCTGGTAAGCGGGCCAGAGCTGGCCGTCGTGCACCGCGTCGCGCAGGTCCTGCTCCATCCGCAGCCGCCGCTGCATCCGCTCGCGCAGGCCGACGTCGAAGAAGTGGTGGCGGCCGCGCCCGAGCGTCTTGGCCTGGTACATCGCCACGTCGGCGTCGCGCAGCAGGTCCTCGGCGCTGCGGCGGTCCGCGGGACCGACGAGCACGACGCCGATGCTCGCGTCGAGGTGCAGCTGACGGCCGAGCACGCCGATCGGCTCGGCCAGCGCGGCCCGCAGGTGCTCGGCGAGCGCCCGCACCTCCCCGGGGTCGGTGACCTCGCCGGTGACGACGACGAACTCGTCGCCGCCGAGCCGCCCGACCAGGTCGTCGCGCCCGGAGCAGCGGCGCAGGCGCTCGCCGACGATCCGCAGCACCTGGTCGCCGACCGAGTGCCCGAGCGAGTCGTTGATGACCTTGAACTTGTCCAGATCGAGGAACAGGACGGTGACCGCGCCGCGCCGGTCGGCGGCGAGCCGGTCGAGCACCAGGGTCCGGTTGCCCAGCCGGGTCAGCGGGTCGTGGGTGGCGTCGTGCGCGAGCTGCGCGCTGATCGCGCGGGTCTCGGTGATGTCGGTGAACGACGTCACCACGGCCAGCGCCGCCGGGTCGTCGGGGTTGAGCAGCCGCGAGGTCAGCGACACCCAGACGTCGCGGCCGTCGGGCCGGCGCAGCCGCACCACCAGGCCGTTGTGCGGGACGCCGGTCCGCCGCGTCCGCACCGACGGCGTCTCGTCCGGCGGGATCCAGTGCCCGTCCTCGGTGAACAGCACGAGCGTGTGGCACGGAACGCCGATCAGGTCGGCCTCGGCGACGCCGATGATCCGGCACGCGGCCGGGTTCGCGGCCTCGATCAGCCCGGTCGGCCCCATCACCAGCACGCCTTCGTCGAGCGACGCGACGACCGTGCGGTAGTTCTGCTCGGCCCGCCGCCGCGCGGTTTCGTCCGCGCAGACGAGCACGTACCCGTCGTTCATCTCAGCTGCCGAAACGCGGACCGCCAGAGGAGCCCCGTCCCGCCGCCGGTGCACCGCTTCGGTGACCCCGCCGCCGCGCAGGTCCAGCGGCGCGCCGACCAGCTCGCCGGCCCGCCGTCCGACGGCTTCGGCCGCGGTCCAGCCGTACACCGCCTCGGCGGCCGGGTTCCAGCTGGTCACGACGCCGTCGCCGGTGGTCGCGATCAGCGCGTCGCTGACGTGCGACACGAGCGCGGCCTGGTAGCGCAGGGCGTCCGCGGCCGCCTTCTTCGCCGTGATGTCCCGCATGACGACCTGGTAGGCGAGCCGGCCGCCGAGGCGCACCGACACCGCCTCCACGGCGAACTTGCTGCCGTCCAGCCGGGACATCAGCGCTTCGACCGGCTCGCTCGCCTGCCCCGGCTCGGTCAGCCGCGCCAGCTTCTCCACCACAGCCGCCCGCGACTCCTCGGCGACGAAGTCGGTGAACCGGCGGCCGACCACCTCGTTGGCCGAGCGCGCCGCGAACGTCTCGAGGGCGGCGCGGTTCGCGTAGGTCAGGACGCCGTTCTCGTGGACGCAGATCGCGTCCGGACTCAGCTCGACCAGTTCGGCGAGGGAGTCTGCCTGCATGAGCGTCCGTCCCCCCCCGGCAGTCGGCGTGTGGCTCGGTCGATTACACCACCGACTCCGGCGCCTGCCTACCCGCCCGAATCCCGGTCCGGCCTGCGGAAGAGCCGCGCAGTCGCGGCCCCCAGAACAGCAGGCCGAAGTGCGCGGCGAACGCGTGGCCGAGCAGCGTGACGACCGAGTCGAGCGTCGTCGGGTCGTCGCTCAGCCAGATCACCGCGATGAACGCCTCCACGACGGCCAGCGCGACCGGCCGCGCGCGGCCGCGCAGCAGGAAGACGAGCGCGCCGGCGGTCGTGAAGAAGCCGTAGCTGACGCCGATGTCGAGCCAGTGCCCGGCCGAGTTCGGCAGTACGTGGGTGCTGATCAGGGCCATCACCGGCAGCTCGGTCACGAGCGTGGCCACCACGTGGCCGGAGAAGAACACGATCGCCGTGCGGCGGGCGCCGAACCGGCGTTCCAGCGGCGCGACGGCGATCGCGAAGATCACGACGTAGGCGAGCCAGCCTTCGTCGGACAGCCAGAGCGCGCTGGTCAGCAGCGAGCTGAGCGGCCGCCGCCACAGGTTGTGGGCGTCGGTGCTGGACAGCTGGAGCAGCCGGTTGGTCAGCTCCGGGTCGGCGAACTTCAGCAGCAGCGTCGTGCCGAGCAGGACCACCAGGTAGCCGAAGGTGAACGGGGTCGTCCGCGGGGTCGGGACGAACGCGCGCAGGCTGCGGCGCGGCACGGCGATCCGGGGGACCGGCCGATCGGCTTTCAGCAGCATGCTCCGAGCTTCGCCGGTCATGCTGGGAGCTTGCCGAACCGCAGCTGTGAATCCGCTGTGGAATGTCACCCACAGTCAAAAGGTTCGTTACGTGACGAATTTTTGCCAGAAACTCACCCTTTCGGGGGTCTTGTGCGGTAAAAATACGGCCACGATGTCGGCCGAAAGGCCTCTCGGGAAGGTCTGTCGGGGTGAACGACGAGGTATCGGTCGCCGAGCTGCTCGTGCGCGAGGGCTGGGGCGAGCGCTCAGGACCGGGGCAGTCGCGGTGGCGGGTGCTCGCGGTGATGCTCGCCGTCGTCATCGGCTGCGGCGCCGCGGCGGTGCTGGTCGGCCTCGGCGGCAAGGGCAGGCAGGACGCGTCCCCGGTCGACCAGATCCAGGTGATCCCGTTCCCGCAGCGCACCACGGGGCTGGGCGGCGCGGACCAGGCCACGGACTCGCCGCCGGAGGGCGGCACCGGCGGCGGCGACGTTGTCCCGGGTGTCGGCGTGCCCCGCGAGACCGTCACCGAGGTGCCGGGCACCGACCCGACCACCCGGAGCAGCTCCGGCGCCGCGACGCCGACCACCACACCGACCAGCGGCGACCCGTCCAGTTCGGTCACCTCGACCACGACTACCCCACCGGCCGGCCAGCAGCCGACGCACCCGGCGACGCCCCCGGCCCCGCCGCGGCCGTCGTGCATCCTGATCATCTGCTGGTGATCAGGCCGGCTGCTCTGTGACGTCGCTGAAGTCCGACGTGTTCCAGCGTTCCGGGCGCATCACGATCGCGATGTTGTCGCCGTGGGTGCCGTCCGTCGCGTCGGTGTAGGCCTCACCCGAGACGTACTTGTAGACGCCGTCCTGCTGCTGGACGCACAGCGCGAACCGGCCGGCCGCCTCGATCAGCCGGGTCTTGCGCAGGCCCGGTGACGTCATCACGACGACGTCGCCACCTGGCTCGTAGCGGTCCCAGATCGGCGTGGTCAGCGGGGCGCGGCCGGGCTCGGCGGCGAAGCTCAGCATGCCGACCTGCGGCTGGGCGAGGAACTGCTCGCGCTCTTGCGCTCACGACTCGACCCGGTGGCCGTAGCGCCCGCGTCCGAGACGCCGTGCACGCGCGATGCGCGACCGGCACGGCCAGATCGTGCTGCGCGCGCTCGTCGCCACCATGGCCCCCGGACCGCGAGCCGGTCGAGTACCTGAAGGCCCGCGGCGACGACCTGCAGGCGACGCTAGACAAGGCCGCCGCGCGCGGCGAGCGGGTGCCGACGGTCGACGAGGTCCTCGACTTCGTCCTGGCCCCGCTCTACCTGCGCGTGCTGTTCCGGCGCCCGGTCGAGCCGGGCACGGGGGCCCGGCTCGTCGAGCGGGTGCTCACGGCGCTTCCAGCAGATCCGGCTCCGAACGCCGGCCGAGGTGGTTGAACAGCAGGTTCAACGTGAACGCCAGGACCGCCGCCACCGTGATCGAGCTGCCGCAGATCGTCTGCAGCCACGCGGGGAAGTGCTGGAAGATCTTCGGGGCGAACGCCGGCAGCAGGCCGACTCCGAGCGCGACCGCGACGATGAACGTGTTGTGGTTGCCCGAAAACTCCACCGTGCGGAGGTTCTGCGCGCCGACCGCGGCGACCATCGCGAACATCACCACCGCGACACCGCCGACCACCGGCTGCGGGATCGCCGCGATGAACGCGCCGATCTTCGGCACCAGGCCCATCAGCACCAGGATCCCGCCGGTCACCGCGACCACCCAGCGGCTGCGCACGCCGGTCATCCGCACCAGGCCGACGTTCTGCGCGAACGCCGTGTCGGGGAAGGAGTTCAGGACGCCGCCGAGGACGGCCGACAAGCCGTCGGTGGCGAGGCCGCGCGCGAGGTCGGAGTCGGTCGGCGGGCGACCGGTGATCTCGCCGACGGCGATCATGTCGGCGGTCGACTCGGTGAACGTCACCAGCATGACCACGCACATCGACAGCACCGCGGCGACCGGGAACGTCGGCGCCCCGAAGTGGAACGGCGAAGCGAGGCCGAACCAGCTCGCCGCGCCGAGGGTGTCCCAGTGCACCAGCCCCAGCGGGATCGCGGCCACCAGCCCGATCGCCAGCGCCAGCAGCGGCCCGATCTGGTTGGCGAACCCGCGCAGCACCCGCGTGAACAGCACCAGCAGCGCGAGGACGCCGAACGCGAGCAGGATGTGCGACAGGGCCGCGTAATCGGACGCCGTCGGGTCGTTGCCCGCGATCAGCCCCGCGCCCGGGCCGAGCAGCGAGACGCCGATGACGAGCAGCAGCGTCCCGGTGACCAGCGGCGGGAAGAAGCGGATCAGCTTCGCGAACGGCTTCGCGATGAGCAGCCCGAAGACGCCGGACGCCAGCATCGCGCCGTACACCGCGGGCAGGCCGTACTGGGACGCGATCAGGATCATCGGGTTCACGACGCTGAACGTCGCGCCGGCGACCACCGGCAGCCGGATGCCCAGCAGCTTGCCGATGCCGACCGCCTGGATCAGCGTCGCGATGCCCGCCACCAGCAGGTCGGCGTTGACGAGCAGCCCGATCGTCGCCGGGTCCAGCTTCAGCGCGCTGCCGACGATCAGCGGTACCGCGACCGCGCCGGCGTACATGATCGACATGTGCTGCAGGCCGAGCAGGGCCAGCCGTCCGGCGGGCAGGACTTCGTCGACCGGGTGTTTCGTCATGCACAGGCCCCTTTCACCGGGGGACAGCCAACGCGTCGCGCGTGACGGTAGCAAGACTCCGACGTCATGATCTTGTTTCGGGGGGCGGCGGAACGGTCCCGGATGTGTGACCATCGGTGCATGACTTCGGGTGGTATTTCCCAGGTGGGCCCGCCGTTTCGCGCCGATCACGTCGGGAGCCTCCTGCGGCCCCCGGTGCTGCGTGACGCGCGTCGGCGGCGCGAAAGCGGCGAGATCGGCGTGGAGCAGCTCCGCGCGGTCGAGGACGACGCGATCCGCGACGTCATCAAGATGCAGAAGGCGGCCGGGCTGAGCTCGGCCACCGACGGCGAGTTCCGGCGTGCCTCCTGGCACATGGACTTCATCTACGCGCTCGGCGGCGTCTCGAAGAGCGACGAGCGGCTGCACGTCAAGTTCCACAACCTGGCGGGCGACCTCGAGTTCAGCCCGCCCGGCCTGCAGGTCGACGGCAAGGTGCGGCTCGACGAGCCGATCTTCGCCGAGCACTTCGAGTTCCTGCAGTCCCATGTGGACCCCGGCGTGACGCCGAAGCTGACCATCCCGTCGCCGAGCATGGTCTACTACCGCGGCGGCCGGGCGGCGGTCAGCGAGACCGTCTACCCGGACCTCGAGGAGTTCTACACCGACCTGAGCGCGGCCTACAAAGCGCAGATCGCCGCGATGGCCGGGCTCGGCTGCCGGTACCTGCAGCTCGACGACACCAGCCTCGCCTACCTCAACGACCCGGCGCAGCGGGAGCTCGTCGCGCGGATGGGCGGCGACCCGGACCGCCAGCACCTGCGCAACATCGCGACGCTGAACGCGGCCCTGGAAGGCCGTCCGGAGGACCTCGCGGTGACGACCCACCTGTGCCGCGGCAACTTCCGGTCGTCGTGGGTCGCCTCCGGGAGCTACGAGTTCGTCGCGGAAGCGCTGTTCGGCGACCTGGCCGTCGACGGGTTCTTCCTGGAGTTCGACGACGAACGCTCCGGCGGCTTCGAACCCCTGCGGTTCGTGCCCAAGGACAAGAAGGTCGTCCTCGGCCTGGTCACGACCAAGCGGCCGGAGCTGGAGGACCCGGACGTCCTGGTGCGGCGGATCGAAGAGGCGTCGCAGTACGTCGACATCGACCAGCTTTGCCTGTCACCGCAGTGCGGGTTCTCCTCGACCGAGGAGGGCAACGACCTCACCCCGGACGACCAGCTGCGCAAGCTCGAGCTGATCGTGGCCACGGCCGACCGGGTCTGGGGCGGCCACTGATGATCACCTGCGTCGTCGACTACGTCATCGACCCCGCGAAGCTCGCCGACTTCGAACGCTTCGCCGCCGCGTGGATGCGGCTGGTGCAGCGGGAAGGCGGTGTCCACCACGGCTACTTCCTGCCGTCGGAGGGCGCGAGCGACGAAGCCCGCGCGCTGTTCAGCTTCGAGAGCCTCGCCGCGTACGAGCGCTACCGGACGCTGTTCGGCGTCGACCCGGACTTCATCGAGGCCGACAAGATCCGCGACGAAAGCGGGTGCGTGGTGCGGTACCGGCGGTCGTTCATGCGCCCGCTGCTCCCGGACGACGATCTCTGACGTGCGACACAGCGCGAAGCGGCCGCCGTCGGTCGTGGACCGCGTCCTCGACCTCCTGGGCGCGTTCACGGCCGAACGGCCGCAGCTCACGCTGTCCGAGCTCAGCCGCCGCGTCGGGCTGCCGCTGTCGACGACCCACCGGATCGCCGGGGAACTGACCCGGCGCGGCGCGCTCGTCCGCGACGAGGCCGGCGTCTACCGCGTCGGGCTCTGGCTGTGGGAAGTCGCGTCGCTCGCCCCGCACGGCGCCGAGCTGCGGGAGAGCGCGATGCCGTTCCTCGAGGACCTCTACGAGGCCACGCACCAGAACGTGCAGCTCGCGGTGCTCGACGGGCCGGAGGTCGTCTACGTCGAGCGCATCTCCGGCCGCGGCGCGGTCAACGTCCTGACCCGCGTCGGCGGCCGGCTGCCCGCGCACGCCACCGGCGTCGGCCAGGTCCTGCTCGCGCACGCCCCCGCCGAGGCGCAGGACGAGGTCCTGGCCGGCCCGCTCAAGCCGTTCACGCCGAAGACGATCACCTCGACCGGGCAGCTGCGCCGCGTCCTGGCCGACGTCCGCCGCGACGGCTACGCGATCAGCGACGGCCAGATCGAGCTGATCTCGCTGTCGGTGGCGGCCCCGGTCTTCGACTCGACGGACGAGGTCGTCGCGGCGATCTCGGTGGTCGTCCCGGCGGAAGGGACGGACCCGCGGACGCTGGTCCCGGCCGTCCGGGCCGCCGCGCGAGGGATCTCGCGGGTGCTCGGGGCGCCCCGGGCCCTGCGGTCCTCCGGTGACTCCTCGACGGCTTGAGGCTCTTGTGATCGGATGGCAGGCATGGGTGCACAGAACACGGTGCTCGTCGTCGGGTCGGGTCAGAGCGGGTTCCAGGCCGTCGCGTCGCTGCGCGACCGCGGCTTCGACGGCCGCGTCGTGCTGATCGGGGACGAGCCGGGCGTGCCGTACCAGCGGCCGCCGTTGTCGAAGGCCTACCTGGCCGGAACCGCCGGGCTCGAACAGCTGCACCTGCGCGGCGAGGACTTCTTCGCGGAGAAGGACATCACGCTGTTCGAGGGGCGGGTCCTGGCCATCGATCGCGAGGAGCGCACCGTCGCGATCGACCTGTGCCGCGCCTTGGAGTACGACTTCCTCGTCCTGGCCACCGGCGCGCGCAACCGGACCCTGCCCGTGCCCGGCGCGGACCTGCCCGGCGTGCTGACCCTGCGCACGCGCGACGACGCCGACAAGCTCCGCGAGTCCCTGGAGCAGGCCGAGAACGTCGTCGTGGTCGGCGGCGGGTTCATCGGGCTGGAGTTCGCTTCGCACGCCGGCCGCCCGGTGACGATCGTCGAGGCCCAGGACCGGCTGCTCAACCGCGTCGCGACGCCGGAGATCTCCGCCTACTTCGCCGCGTTGCACCGCGAAGCCGGGCACACGGTCCTGCTCGGCCAGGGCGTCTCGGCGCTGCACGGCGACTCGCGAGTGCGTGAGGTCGAGCTGTCCGACGGCACCCGGCTGCCCGCCGACCTGGTCGTCGTTGCCGTCGGCGTCGTGCCGGAGACGACCCTCGCCGCCGAAGCCGGCCTGCCCGTGGACAACGGCGTCGTCGTCGACGCGCACCTGCGGACGGCCGACGAGCGGATCTTCGCGATCGGCGACTGCGCCAACTTCCCGTGCGTGCAGGCGGGCGCGGCGACGCGGCTGGAGTCCGTGCAGAACGCCGTCGACCAGGCTCGCTGCGTGGCCGCCGCGATCACCGGAACGCCCGAGCCGTACGCGAGCCTGCCGTGGTTCTGGACCGACCAGTCGGGCGCGAAGCTGCAGATCGCCGGGATCCTGTCCGGCGCCGACAAAACGGTGGTCGCGGGCGACCGGGCCGCGGGCAAGTTCTCGGTGCTGTCCTTCCGCGACGACGTCCTCATCGCCGTCGAGTCGGTGAACCGGCCGGCCGACCACATCGCGGCCCGGCGCCTGTTCACCGCCGACCCGCACCCGGCGTACGCGGACCTCGAAGCGAGCGCGTTCGACCTGAAGGCGCACCTGAAGTCGCGAGCGGCGTGATGCGCACCCAGGTCGCGGTGATCGGCGCCGGCCCGGCCGGGCTGCTGCTGTCCTTCCTCCTGCACGAAGCCGGGATCGACTGCGTGGTCCTGGAGGCCCGCGACCGCGAGTACGTCCGGCAGCGCGTGCGCGCCGGGGTGTGCGAGCAGCCGACCGTCGAGCTGCTGACGTCGCTGGGGCTCGGCGACCGGCTGGCCGCGGATGGCATGCCGCACGAGGGCCTGTCGCTGCGCTTCGACCGCGCCGACCACCGGATCGCGCTGACCGAGCTGACCGGCCGGCGCATCACCGTGTACGGGCAGCAGGAGATCGTCAAGGACCTGATCGACGCGCACGAGGCCCGCGGATGGCCGATCTCGTACGAGGTTTCGGACGTCATTCTGTCCGATGTGGACACCGAACGGCCGGTCGTGCGCTACCGGGACTCCGACGGTGTCTCGCAGACCATCGAATGCGACGCCGTCGCGGGCTGCGACGGCTTCCACGGCATCTCGCGTCCGTCCATTGCGGACAGTCTGACGGCGTACGAGCGTGAGTACCCGTTCGCCTGGCTGGGCGTCCTGGCGCAGACGCCGCCGTCGCACCACGAGCTGATCTACGTCCACCACGAGCGCGGGTTCGCGCTGCACAGCATGCGCACACCGGAAATCACGCGGCTGTACCTGCAGGTCGACCCGGCCGAGTCCCTCGAAGCCTGGTCCGACGACCGGATCTGGGCGGAGCTGACCGCTCGCCTGGAGGTCGAAGGCGACTTCACGCTGCGAGAAGGCCCGATCCTCGACAAGGGCATCACGCCGATGCGCAGCTTCGTCGCGGAACCGTTGCGCCACGGCCGGCTGTTCCTCGCGGGCGACGCGGCGCACATCGTCCCGCCGACCGGCGCGAAGGGCATGAACCTGGCGATCGCCGACGTCCGGGTGCTGTCGCGGGCCCTGGAAGCGTTGCTGCGCGGGGACGAATCCCTGGCCGCGGCCTACTCGGACACCTGCCTGCGGCGGGTCTGGCGGGCCGAGCACTTCTCCTGGTTCATGACGACGATGCTGCACACCGACCCGCACGCCGACGGCTTCGCGCGGCAGCTGCAGCTGTCGCAGCTGCGCTACACGACGTCGTCGCGCGCGGCGGCGACCAGCCTGGCCGAGAACTACGTCGGGCTGCCGTTCGCCTGAGATCGTCAACTCGTGGTTGACGCACCCAGAGCGTCAACCTACAGTTGACGTCATGACCGAACCCACCCAGATCAAGCTCGACGACCTCATCAGCGCGATCAAGAGCAACAACGAGAAGGACGCCCTCGCCCAGCTCACCGACGCCGTCTACGTGGGCCAGCACCTCGGTGAGGTCGCCGACCACCTGATCGGCCACTTCGTCGACCAGGCCCGGCGGTCCGGGGCCTCCTGGACCGACATCGGTGCCAGCATGGGCGTCACCAAGCAGGCCGCGCAGAAGCGGTTCGTGCCGAAGGTCGATCCGGGCGGCGATCCGTCCGGGACGATCGAGCGCGTCTACGGCCGCTACACCGACCGGGCCCGGCACGTCATCGTCGAGGCCCAGAAGGCGGCCGTCGACCACGCCAGCCCGTACATCGACACCGTGCACATCGTCCTGGGCCTGCTCACCGAGCCGGCCGCGCTGGCGGCCGGGGCGCTCCTGGCCCAGGGTGTCTCGCTGGACGCCGTCCGCGAAGCCGCCGAAGCGCGGCTGCCCGAGCCGGTCGACCCGGTGCCGAACGTGGTGCCGTTTTCCGGGGCCGCCAAGAAGACCCTCGAGCTGACCATGCGCGAGGGGCTGAGGCTCGGCCACAACTACATCGGGACCGAGCACCTGCTCCTGGCGCTGCTGGAACAGGGCGAAGGCAGCGGCTTCGAGGTGCTCGACGGCCTCGGCGTCAAGAAGGACAAGGCCGAGGCGAAGATCCTGGAGGTGCTGGCGGAGATCCTCGCCGCCCGCGGGCAGTGAGGCTCCTGCTGGCCGCCGCGCTGCTCGCGCTGCTGCTGGTGACGCTGCTCTGACCGGGAAGGACCAGGGGGTTTTCCCGGTCAGAGCAGCGGCTGATCAGGCCTCGGACTCCGGGCGGCCGTCGGCGGCCCAGGCCGTGTGGAACGAACCTTCGCGGTCCACGCGGCGGTAGGTGTGCGCGCCGAAGAAGTCGCGCTGGCCCTGGACGAGCGCCGCCGGCAGCCGGTCGGCGCGGAGGCCGTCGTAGTACGCCAGCGCCGTCGAGAAGCCCGGCGTCGGGATGCCCAGCTGCACCGCCGTCGAGATCACCGACCGCCACGAGTCCTGCGCGTCCTCGACGGCCTTGCGGAAGCCGCCCGAGGTGAGCAGCGTCGGCAGCTCCGGCTCGTCGGCGTAGGCCGAGGTGATGTCGTTGAGGAACTTCGCGCGGATGATGCAGCCGCCGCGCCAGATCGAGGCGACCTTGCCCAGGTCGATGTCCCAGCCGTACTCCGTCGCGCCGGCCTGGATCTGGTTGAAGCCCTGCGCGTACGCGACGACCTTCGACGCGTACAGCGCCTGCTCGACGTCGTCGGCGAAGCGGTCCAGCGCCGAGCCGGTGAGCGGCGACGCCGACGGGCCGCCGAGCCCGCGGGCCGCCGCGCGCAGCGACTTGGACCCGGACAGCGAACGCGCGAAGACGGCTTCGGCGATGCCCGAGATCGGGACACCCAGGTCGAGGCCGATCTGCACGGTCCAGCGGCCGGTGCCCTTCTGCTCCGCGGCGTCCTCGACGACGTCCACGAACGGCTTGCCGGTCGCCTGGTCGACGTGCGCGAGCACCTCGGCGGTGATCTCGATCAGGTAGGAGTCGAGGCGCCCGGTGTTCCACGTGCGGAACACGTCGGCGATCTCGGCGGGGGAGTAGCCGCCCGCGTGCCGCAGCAGGTCGAACGACTCCGCGATCAGCTGCATGTCGGCGTACTCGATGCCGTTGTGCACCATCTTGACGAAGTGGCCGGCGCCGTCCGCGCCGATGTGCGTGCAGCACGGCTCGCCGTCGACCTTCGCCGAGATGTCCTCGAACAGCGGGCCGAGCGACTCGTACGACTCCTTCGAGCCGCCGGGCATGATGCTCGGCCCGTGCAGCGCGCCCTCCTCGCCGCCGGAGACGCCGCTGCCGACGAAGTGCAGCCCGCGCTCGCGCAGCGCCTTCTCGCGGCGGCGCGTGTCGGCGAAGTGCGCGTTGCCGGCGTCGATGATGACGTCGCCCTCTTCGAGCAGCGGCGCGAACTCCTCGATGACGGCGTCGGTCGGGCCGCCCGCCTTGACCATGATCACGACCTGCCGGGGCCGCTCCAGCGCGTCGACGAACGCCTGCGCGGAGTACGCCGGGATGAAGTCGCCCTCGTCGCCGAACTGCTCCACCAGCGCGCGGGTCCGCTCCTCGGACCGGTTGTGCAGGGCCACCGTGTGCCCGTGCCGGGCCAGGTTGCGGGCCAGGTTGCGGCCCATGACCGCCAGGCCGGTGACCCCGATGCTCGCCTTCTTGCTCATCCGCATCCTTCCGAAGACTCTCTCGATTCAGACAGTAGTCCGATCGACGCCTCAAGGGAGGGCACGGAGGACCAGCTCACTCAGTTCAGGAGAAGCAGCGGATCGGGCCCTTGTTGTAGGCGAGCATGTCGGTGATCGCCGCGACCAGGTCGATCTGCGCGCCCCACTCGGCGCCGTCCAGCTCGGCGTACGCGCGGTGCAGGTTGCCCGGCAGCCGCTCCTGCTCGCTCAGCGACGCGAACTCGCCGAGGTCCGCCTCCTTCGCGGCCTCCAGCGGCGACAGCCCGGCGGCCTTCCCCCGCTCGGCTGTCTCCTGGACGAACCTCAGGTACGCGTCCACTGTGTCCACCACGTC
Source organism: Amycolatopsis sp. NPDC101161 (assembly GCF_044768185.1). Classification (NCBI taxonomy): domain Bacteria; kingdom Bacillati; phylum Actinomycetota; class Actinomycetes; order Pseudonocardiales; family Pseudonocardiaceae; genus Amycolatopsis; species Amycolatopsis sp. NPDC101161. The sequence continues at coordinate 807,464 of NZ_JBIWPI010000004.1, read as the reverse complement.
GAGCCCGCACGGGCCGCCGTGACCAGGCAAGATCACTTCCGGGTCGAGTTCCCGGATGACGTCGAGGCCCTTGCGCCAGCCGGCCACCGAGCCCATCAGCGCGAACGGGCTGCCGCCGTTGAACACCAGGTCACCGGCGTAGAGCACGCGCTGCTCGGGCAGCCAGACCAGGACGTCGTTGGTCGTGTGGGCCGCGTGGCCGGGGTGGATCAGCTCGAGGGTGACGTCGCCGGCGTGCACGGTCAGCCGGTCGTCGAACACGACCTCCGGCGGCCGCGACTCGAGCTGGCCCCAGTCGTTGCCGACGAAGATGCCCTCGAACGTCTGGATGCCCTCGGCGACCATCAGCTCCCGCGTCTTGCGGTGGCCGATGACCGTCGCGCCCTCGACCAGGTAGTTGCCGTTGGTGTGGTCGCCGTGGTGGTGGGTGTTCACCAGCGTCGTCACCGGGCTGCCGGTGGCGGCTTCCACCGCGGCGAGCAGCGCGCGCGTGCGGCGCTCGGTCGAGCAGGTGTCGATGAGGACGGTGTGGTCGCCGGCGTCGACGACGCCGCAGTTGTTGATGTACCAGGAGCCGTCCGGCTGGACGTAGCCGTGGACCTGGTCGGCCAGCCGGGTGACGGCGGCGGCGGAGGGCGAACGATCGGTCACCGGCCCAGTCTGCCCGAGACCGGGCTCCGCCGGTTGGCGGAATAATTCGGAATTTCGCTGGTCCAGGCGAGTGATAGCGCAGGTGACTGGCATTCCGCGGCGTTTCCTGGAACGCTGCGCGATGTCATCATCGAGATCCGCAAGGTCAAGCACTAGCCTGGGTGGGTTCGATAGTTCGCGCGCGACGGCGACCGGGAGGCCGCCGTCGCTTGGTAGTGGTCCGGGAGAGCAGGGCGATGGCCAGCACCGTCACCTCGCGCCGGAAGCAGCTCGGGAACGAGCTCCGGCACGCCCGCACCGCGGCGCGGATGACACAGCAGCAGGTCGCCGAGGTCCTCGGCTGCACCCAGGGCAAGGTCAACAAGATCGAGTCCGGTGCCGTCGGGGTCAAGCTCGGGGATGTGCGATCCATGCTGAACGCATTCGGGATCAACGGCGAAGAAGCCGACACGCTGATGAACCTGGCGCGTGCGGCCGCCGGGCAGCGCGGCCACTGGTCCGGCTACCGCTCGGTGGTGCCGCACTGGTTCCGCACCTTCACCGACCTGGAGCCCGCGGCCGCGGAGATCCTCACCTGGCACGGCGAGCGCATCCCCGGTCCGCTGCAGTCCGAGCACTACATGCTCAAGCAGTTCACCGAGGCCGGCGCGACCGACGTGACGTCGCTGGTGCGCAACCGGCTCGACCGCAAGGCCGTGTTCGAGCAGCAGCAGCCGCCCTACTACCGGTTCATCATCAGCGAGGGCGCGCTGCGCCGGGCCCCCGGCGGGTACGCGCCCGCGGTGATGCTCGACCAGGTCGAGCACCTGCTCTCGCTCGAACGCCACCCGCGCGTGTACGTGCACGTACTGCCGTTCGGGGCGCGGCTGGCCGCGGTGCCCAACGACTTCACGATCATGCGCTTCCCGGACCGCACCCGGGACTTCGTCTACATCGAGCACTCCGCCGGCGGGCTGTACCTCGACGACGTCAAGGACTTCAACATCTTCGTCGACTCGTGGGACCGGCTGCGTGGAGCCGCGCTGGAGCGGCAGGAGACCCGGCAGTTCCTCAAGGAGCTTGCGGAGGGTTACCGCGGCCAGATGCAGCAGCTCCAATAGGGCGAACGGCCGCCGGAGCTATCGAGTCCGGTGAACAACTTTCGGTAGAGTCGGCCTGTTGCGCTGGAATCCACCGGAAGTTTCGCCCGAAGGGGACATCGTGGACCCCGACTTCCTCCCCGACGTCGTCGACCTCGACCGGCCGAACGTGGCGAGGATCTACGACTGGGCGCTCGGCGGCACCGCGAACTGGGCGATCGACCGGCAGTACGGCGAGCTGGCCCTGAAAGCGTTTCCGCTGGCGAAGACCCTGGCCCGGGGCAACCGCGACTTCCTCGGCCGGGCCGTGCGCTACTGCCTGGCCGAGGGCATCACGCAGTTCCTCGACCTCGGCTCCGGCATCCCGACCGCCGGCAACGTCCACGAGGTGGCCGACGAGTACGCCGACGACAGCCGCTGCGTCTACGTCGACAACGAGCCGGTGGCCGTCGCGCACGGCCGGATCCTGCTCGACGAGGAGGGCGACCCCGAGCGCCACGCCGTCCTGCACGCCGACCTGCGCGACGCCGACGAGGTCTGGGAAGCCGCGCTGGCCACCGGCGTGCTCGACCCGGACCGGCCGATCTGCCTGCTCAGCGTGGCCGTGCTGCACTTCCTGCCGGACGTCACCGGCGTCCGCGAAGCCATCCGCGACTACCGGACGCTGCTGGCGCCCGGGTCGGCGTACGTCCTCTCGCACGCGACCGAGTCCGGCGTCGAGGGCGACGAGCTGGAGCAGATCCGCCGGCTGGTGAAGCTGTCCGAGCGGTCGAGCTCGCCCGCGGTGTCCCGGACGCTCGACGAGATCGCCGCGTTCTTCGGTAACTTCGAGGTGGTCGAGCCGGGAATCGTGCCTGTGGGAGAGTGGCGTCCCGAGCCCGGCGCCGCCACGGTCCCCCTCGCGAGCGTGGTCGGCGGTGTCGGCCGCAAGCCTGGAGGATGGACATGACCACGCAGGATCCCGAGGCCCCCGAAGGCGTCGACCTCGAGCGGCCGAACGCCGCCCGCATCTACGACTGGTTCCTCGGCGGGGACGCCAACTGGGCCATCGACCGGCAGTTCGGCGAGCAGGCGGTCAAGACGTTCCCGATGATCAAGACCGTGGCCCGGGTCGGCCGCGACTTCCTCGGCCGCGGCGTCCGGTACCTGGCCCGCAACGGCATCGACCAGTTCCTCGACCTCGGGTCCGGCGTGCCGACGGTGGGCAACGTCCACGAAGTCGCGGCCGAGGTGAACCCGAACGCGCGGTGCGTCTACGTCGACAACGAGCCGGTCGCGGTGGCCCACTCGCAGATCCTGCTGGAGCGCGAGGGCGTCGCGGACCGGCACGCGGTGCTGCAGGGCGACCTGCGCGACCCGGCCGACATCTGGAAGCGCGCGCTCGACACCGGCGTCCTCGACCCGAACCGCCCGATCGGCCTGATCATGGTCGGCGTCCTGTACTTCCTCGGCGAGGACGAGCCGGTGGCCCAGACCATCCAGAAGTACCTGTCGCTGCTGCCGTCCGGCTCGTACTTCCTGTCCTCGCACCTGACGAGCGACGGCCTCGAGAACATGGCCGACTCCGAGAGCCGCGAGTCGATCATGGCGCAGTACAACAAGTCGAGCACGCCGCTGCACCTGCGCAGCCGCGCGGAGTTCACGACGTTCTTCGAGGGCCTGGAGCTCGTCGAGCCGGGCATCGTCTACCTGCCGGAGTGGCACCCGGAGGAGATGGAGTCCAAGGCGACGAAGAAGCTCGCGAACGACCCGGCGTTCGTCGGCCACATCTGCGGCCTCGGCCGCAAACCGTGACGGCTGCCTACGACGCGGTCGCGGTCCAGTACGCCGAGTTCGTCCGCGACATCTGGGACGACGACCCGCTGGACCGCGCGGCGTGGACGGCGTTCGCGGACTACGTGCGCGGCCACGGCCCGGTCGCCGACGTCGGCTGCGGGCCGGGCCACCTCACGGCGCACCTGAGTTCCCTCGGGGTCGACGCGTTCGGCGTCGACGTGTCGCCGGCGATGGTTTCCCTGGCGCGCGCGGCTCATCCTTCGCTGCGGTTCGACGAGGGTTCGATGGCGGCTCTGGACGTGCCCGACGCGTCACTGGCGGGGATCCTGACGTGGTATTCGCTGATCCACACGCCGCCGGCGGAGGTACCGCGGTACTTCGCCGAATTCACCCGGACGTTGGCGCCCGGCGGTCACGTTCTGTTGGGGTGCTTCGAGGCCGGAGACGGCCCGGTGGCGGAGTTCGACCACAAGGTGACGACGGCGTACGTGTGGCCGCTGGACGCGCTGGCTTCGATGGCGTCCGCGGCGGGGCTGGTCGAGGTGGGCCGGCTGTACCGGGAGCACGTCGAGGGGGAGCGGCCGTACCGTCAGGGCCGGTTGTTCCTGCGGAAACCGTAGCCCCGCAACGGCAAGAGCCCCGGTCCCATCGGGAACCGGGGCTCTTCTGTGGTGGTACGGCAGTTCAGGCTCTCAAACGCGCGACCCGATCCGGCCGCGCAGCAGCGGCGTCAGGTCGATCGCGGTCTCCAGCGGGCGCGTGGTCCGGATCCCGTCCGGGTAGCGCTGCAGCGGGACGTCCTGGTCCGTGGCCCAGGTCGTCGTCTTGCGCAGCGGTGCCTGGATCAGGCTGAAACCGAAGCGGTTCCGCAGCTCGTTCCCGATTCCCCGGCGGCCACGGTGCTCTTCTTCCTCGCGGCGGAAGAGCGAGTTCAGCCGGACGGCCATCGTCTACACCCCCAGCTCTCGTCGCGGCGACCGGGCGCGTTCGCCGCCGGTCAGTCCGAGACAGGGTTCGCACGGCATGCCGGCCCCGGGGGCCAGCCATTCCACGTCGGCACGGGAAAGCGCTTCCCCGCACTTGGTTCGGACCAGCTCCGTCGTGCTGCGAGTGACGTCCAGTCCGAAGACGTGGACCACCCGGCGGGCCTCACCCGCGGTTCCCCGGGCGAGCCTGCCCACGACGAGCACGCTCGGTGGCGCGCTGTCCTCGACGATCACGCTGATCCTCCCCCATGAGGTCCTGCGGTGGTGGGTTTGTCGGTCGTCAGCCAGTGGCCCGCGTTCGGGGACCGCCCGCCGCATGCAGGCAGTCATTCACCGACGCCAGCGCCCCGGCCGATGCGATTAATCCTACTCCTGGAATAATCTTCATGTCGAGGCCAGACCTAGTTGATCACCCGCTTGGCCGTGCGGCGTACTCCATTGAGACACTGAGTAGCCGGACGCGGGTACTTTCGACCAGGTCGCGGCCGCGCCCCCCATCGATCCTCGGAGGTACGACCCATGGCGGATTATCCGTCGTTCGCGGATTACGATCCGAACACGGCCGTGTCCCTGTTCGAAGAGGCGGCCTGGGAAAAGTCGTTCGCCAGCGAGCCCAACGGCGGGAACTGCGTCGAGGTCAACCTCGGTCGCGAAGGTCTGATCGGTGTCCGCGACACCAAGCTCGCCACGAGCCCCGTGTTCGTGTTCGACTCCGCTGAGTGGGAAGCGTTCCTGGTCGCCGTGAAGGCCGGGCAGTTCGACCTGCCCGCTTGAGTCCTCCCCTGCGCGGGTGATCATGATCACCCGTCCGTGCGTAGAAATCGCGAAGGCCCCCTTCCCGTCACGGTGAAGGAGGCCTTCGCGACAGCGCGGATACGCCTGAGTGCGCGATGTGAGCGGAATCTCACCCGGTTGCCGGAAGCTCACCCCCGCGCAGCCGCCCGCGAGTCCGGCGCCAGGCCACCACGACCAGCACGACGAGCCCGATCAACGGCAGCGTGCTGATCGCCCAGCTCAAGCCCATCGGCGGCCCCGGCTGTTCGAGCACCGGCAGCGCGCGCAGGTCGCCCGTGCCGGACCCCGCCGGGCCGTTGACCGTGAAGTGGAACGTCCATTCGCCCGGCCGGGGCATCGAGCGGACGTCCAGGCCCCAGACGTCGCGCTTGCGCGGGTGCCGGACCAGCGGCTGCGTCCGGTTCTTGCCGCCCTCGGGGTTGATCATCGTGAGCGTGCCGGACTTGTCCTCGATCCCGCCGTCGGGGATGAACGTGAAGTCCAGTGACTGCATGGCCTTCACCGGCCAGGTGCTGAACCCGATCGTCAGCGCGTACGGCCCGGCCTGCACGTGCTCGGTGTGCACGATGTTGACCGGCTCGTAGGCGTTCGCCGGCGCCGCGGTCGCGAACAGCAGCCCGGCGACGGCCGCCAGGGCCAGGAGTGTCTTACGCATCAGCGGTTTCCCCCTTCTTCGCGGGCGCCAGCAGCCGGAGCATCCCGCCGAACCGCCACCCGGCGAACCCGCCGAGCAGCCCGAACAGGCCGCTGAACACGGCCGTCGTCGCCAGCCACCAGGACGGCGGCAGGTGCGCGCCGGTGTAGAGCAGGGTGCGCTGGACCGGCAGGCTCAGCCCGAGCAGCGCCCCGGCGATCCCGCCGACGACCACGGACACCCGGCTCGCGCGCCACCCCCGGCGCCGGCCGGCGAGGTACCCCAGCTCCATCAGCGCGGCCACCGGCAGCAGCGCCAGCGGCGTCAGCGACGGCATCTCCGGCACGCCGGAAATCGCGTCGCGCAGCGGCAAGTCGACCAGATCCGCGTACGCCTTCGCCGCCCACGGCGAAAACCACCAGAAGATGCCTTGCACGACCGCCACCAGCGCCGCGGTGCCGACCGCGCCGCCGGGGCGCCCCAGGAAGCTCGCGCCGACCGCGACGAGCAGCACCGCCATCATCGAGCAGCCGATCGAGACGGCGTCGGCGTAGTCGTCCGGCACCTGCTGCAGTCCGAGCGACAGCACCGGCCCGAAGGTGAGCAGCACGGTCAGCGAAGCCAGCGTGCCGATCCGCCCCCAGAGGTGCTCGCGCGCCGCGGCGAACACCGCGGTCGTGCCGATCAGCGACACCGTGATCGACAGCAGCAGCCCGATGTGCGGCGGCGAGTCGATGACCGCGTCGAAGCCGTAGAGCCCGTGCCACCACTGGTCCCACAGGCCGTACAGCAGGAAGGTGGCCGCGCCGACGCCCGAAACCAGGTAGCCCAGCGGCGCCGCGAACGTCCGGCCGAACACGTTGACCACGCGCCCGCCGACCCGCGGGTCGACCGGCCGGCCCGCGCGCCGCGCCGCCGTCGTCAGCAGCACGACGGCGAGGCTCGCCAGGCCGACGACCGCGCTGCCCGCGTACAGGAACAAGTGCGGCAGCGTGAAGAACGTGTCCGGCCCGACGTCGCTGTGCCACTGGATGTCCCAGGTCAGCCCGACCAGTGACAAGAGCGAACCGCCGAGCACGACGTTCGCCGGCAGCAACCCCGTTCGCGCCTGTTTCGCCACCGACGTGGTGCGCACGCCGGATGCGGTGAGATCCATTCCCCCGAACCTTTCTACTTGACGAGCAACGGAAAAACGACTTGGGCGGGCCCGCCGGGGCCGGACAGCGACACGGTGATCTCCCACTGCCCGGACATCGGCAGCCCGACGCCGGCGGCCCGGAAGCGCCCCGGCCCGTCCGGTGCCGCGGGGACCGCCGGGAACGCGTGCCCCATCTGCGCCATGACCGGCGCGACCGTGACGGCCTCGGGCGCGGGCCCGGTGACGGCGACTGCGAACGTGTTGCCGCCGATGCGGGGCTCGTCCGCGGAGAACCGCACGGTGTACGGCCCGGAAACCGCTTGCTGCGTCGAGGCTTTCGCGCTGCCGCCCGGCCAGAGCAGCCAGGCGGCACCGGCCGCGACGAGCAGCGCGACCACGGCGATCAGCAACGTCGGGCGTCTCATCGGCCGGCTCCTGTCGTCGGGACGTCCACCACGGCGGGGATCGTGAGCACGCGGTAGCCGCGTTCGGCCTGCAGCCAGATCCGGTACCGGCCGGGCGCGGCGAACGTGTAGGTGAAGCTGACGTCCGGGCCGTACGCGGCGACGGTTTCGTCCGGGCGGTCGAGCTGGCCCGCGACCGGCGGGATTATCGCGTGGACGTGCGCCCAGGTCGGTGCCTTCGCGGCGCTTTCCCCGACGGGTCCGGAGATCGGCCCGGCGATGATGAGGTGGCCGAGCATCCCCAGCCACGGCTGCAGGTCCTGGGTCCGGAAGTGCGCGGTGACGGTGGTCGGCGTGCCCGGGGTGACGGTGAGGTCGACCGGGGTGCCGTCGACGGTCTGCGGCCCGGCGCCGGGTGGTTCGGGCGCGGGCGCGGCGGTGCCGGCCAGGTCCACAGTGGACCGGACGAGCTGGACCCCGCCGCCGCGCCGGACCAGCTCCGCGGCGACCGCGTACGTGCCGGCCTCGGGGTCGGCGACCCGGACGCGGTAGTCGCCGGGGCCGACGCGCACCGGGTGCAGGTGGCTCATCCGCCCCGACGGTGACACCAGGACCAGGTGCACGAGCGCGTTGTCGTGGATCAGCAGGTCGTCGACCGGGCGGCCGGTGGCGCCGTCGGTGAAGTCCAGCTTCAGCCCGCCGGGTTCCGAGTGCGCCGCGAGGTTCACCGGCGGCCGCGAGTAGTCCACAGTGGATAACTGGGCGTTGGCGTACGGGTCGGTGACGTTGTCGAACGTCGGGTCGAGCTGGCTGCCGGGCGCGGGCGGCGGGGGAGTGCTCGCCGACAGCAGCGCGCCGGTGACCGCGACGGCGATCGCCGCGACCGCGCCACCCGCCGGGACCAGCGCGAACGCCGTCCGCCTCGCCTTGAGGCCGACGACCAACGCGAGCAGCAGGAACACGCCCGCGGCGACGAACCCGCCGTAGGTCGCCTTCTCCCACGGCGGAACCACCCGCGCGGGCACGATGAACGGGATCGTCGCGGCCGGGCCGATCCCGTCGCTCAGTGACAGCTCCCACGGGCCCGGCTTGTCGACTTGGAGATTTCCCGCGTAGACGCCGGGTTCGGCGCCGAGCACGACGTCGGTTCGCGCGCTCGTGACGCCGTCGGCCGCGACGGCCAGGTGCAGCGTGCCGGGCGGCGAGCCCTGGTGCGTCACGACGTCGACCCGCAGCGGCGACGGCGTGACGTCGACCCGGCGGATGATCACGGTCAGTTCGCGCGCGCCGAGCGTCTGCGCGACTTGGACGTCGGTGCCGGCCGGCGTGCCGTCGGCGTGCGCGGTCCCGCCGCCGGCCGCGATCCCCAGCACGGCCAGCAGCATCAGCAACGCGAATTTCGGTTTGGTCCCCATCGTGGGTCCGAACCTAGCGACGGCCGCGGGTAGCGGGCGTCACGGCGGGGAGGGAACTCCGGTCCCCAGCGCGGGGGACCGGAGCCCCCGGGAGTCTCAGGGGCCGAGGAATTTCCGCAGGTGGGCGACGACTTCGGCGGGCTGTTCCTCGGGCAGGAAGTGACCGCACTCGGCGAGCGCCTCACCGGTGACGTCGGTGGCGTACTCCTGCCAGATCTCGAGTGTCGGCAGGGTGCCGAGCAGGCCGTTCGCGCCCCAGAGCGCGAGAAGTGGCTGGGTGACGCGCTTTCCGGCCTCGAAGTCGGCGTCGTCGAGTTCGGCGTCGTCCGGGAAGGAGGCGCGGTAGTCGTCGAAGCCGGCCCGCAGGGCACCGGGCTGGGAGAAGGCGCGGACGTACTCGGCTTGGGCTTCGGCGTCGAGGGCGTGGCGCTGGTAGGTCCAGCGTTCGAAGAAGTAGCCGAGGTAGGCGGCGATGTTCTGGCCGGCGAGGAGCTCCGGCAGGTCGGGCTGGAGGTGGAAGAGCCAGTGCCAGTAGGCCTTCGCGACGCCGGTGTCGAGGCGCTGCCACATGGCGCGGGTCGGGGCGATGTCGAGGACGGCGAGGCGCTCGACCTGGTCCGGGCGGTCGAGGGCCCAGCGGTGCGCGACGCGGCCGCCGCGGTCGTGCCCGACGACGGCGACTCGGTCGAAGCCGAGGTGCTCGGCGAGCGCGGCGACGTCGGCGGCCATCGTGCGCTTGTCGTAGCCGGACTTCGGCTTGTCGGTGCGGCCGTAGCCGCGCAGGTCGGGCGCGATGACGGTGTGCGTCTCGGCGAGCGGGCCCAGGACGCGGTGCCAGCAGTGCGAGGTCTGCGGCCAGCCGTGCAGGAGGAACAGCGGCGGTCCCTCGCCGGCTCGCCGGTAGTGCATCCGGAGTCCGTTGACCGTGGCCATGCTTTCTAACCGGTTCATGGGGTTAGACGGTAGCCGACGTTCTAACTGTCGGCAACGGTTAGAATGAGTTCATGGAGTGGGCTTTCGACGGCGGACGGCCGTGCCTCGACCTGGTCAACACGCTGCGCTCGCGGTACGCGGACGGCGTGGAGCTGCTGACGGGACCGGACGCGCTGGCGGAGTGGCTCTCGCTGGCGGGCTTCACGACGGGCCCGGTGCCGGTGACGGCCGGGAACGTGCTGGCGGCGAAGGCGCTGCGCGAGGCGATCGACCGGGTGCTGCTGCCGCCCGAGGTGCCGGACAAGATGGACATCGAGCTGGTGAACAACGCGGCGGCGTCGGCCCCGGCGCCCCCGCCGCGGCTGGCGCTGGTGGACGGCCGGCTGCGCCGCGAGGTCCCGGCGCCGAAGGATCCGGTGGCGACGGCGTTCGCGGCCTTGGCTGCGGACGCGATCGACTTGGCGACGAGTGACGCGGAGGTGCGGGTCTGCGCGGCGGACGACTGCGGGATCCGGTTCTGCGACGCGTCCCCCCGCCGCAACCGGCAGTGGTGCTCGATGTCCCGCTGCGGCAACCGCGCCAAGGCCCGCGCCCACTACGCCCGGCTCAGCGGTCGTGAGTGAGGAACAGCGTTCTAACCCTGTTCCTCACTCACGACCCCTGGCGCCGCTCCCGGGCCGTTGCCGCCCACCAGGCGCTGGTAAACCTTCGGGTGCGCGCGGAGCCAGACGTTCAGCTTGCCGATCCACCGCATGTGCGCCGTCCGCAACCCCGCCGGGATCGGGGTCGCGACAACCCGCACGGCGAAAGCGAACCGCGCGAACCGTCGCTGGTCGCGCGGAGTCCACTGTAGACCCAACCGCTCCCGCAGGACCGGCGGCAAAGTCGCTCGGATCAAGAACATCTGCCCGCGAGCCTGCAGGTCCCGCACCGGCCGCCACCACGCGTCCCGCAGCCACGAAACCGGCTTCGGCACCGTCCGGATCGTCTCGAAGAGCTGCTCGATCGTCGGGTTCCCCGCGAAACCCGCCACCATCGAGTCGTAGTACCGCGTGAACCCCGCCCAGTCCGGCGGCAGGTCCTTCGCGCGCACGCCGAGCATCCGCCCGACGTCGCACATCTGCGCGTAGTACTCCTCAAGCTCCGAAGTGGACAGTGGCCGTCCGAAGAACCGTTGCGCGTCAACCGGAACCATCACCAGCGTCGCGTGCACCCACGCATACGCCTCCGGATCCAGCGCGCTGTACCGCCGTCCGTCCGAGACGCCCGTGAACGAACGGTGCAACGACCGCAACCGGGCCGCCTCCACGCGCGCACCGGCAGCACCGCCGTACACGTAGATCGACAGCGACGCGCCCGTGCGCATCAGCCGCGTCCACGGGTCCGCCGTGTAGTCCGAGTGGTCCCGCACCCCCGCCGCGACGACCGGGTGCGCCACCTGCAGCACCAGCACCTGACCTGCCAGCAGCGCGTCGCGGAAGTCGCCGAAGTACTTCCACGCCGCCGTGCCGCGGACGACCGGCCGGGCCATCAAGCCCCGCGGATCAGCATCATCAGCGGCTCGGCCACCGGCGTGTCCGTCTCGCCCGTGGCCAACCGCCGCAGCTGCAGCCCGGCGATCAGCGCCACCACTGGCCCGGCCAGCCGGCCGGGATCGGGAACGCCGAGCGCCGCCAGGATCGTCACGGCCAGCTCGTCGTACGCCGCGAAGCACCGCGAAGAAGCTTCGTGCAGTTCGGGATCCCGGGCGGACTGCAGGTACAGCTCGTGCGCGCCGAGCTCGTCGGCGCCGAACGGCAGCTGCGCGATCACGTGCTCGACCACCGACGCGGCCTGCTCGACGCTCAAGCCCTCCGAGCGGTAGCCGTCGACGATCGCGCCGAGCTTCGCCGTCTCCTGCTCGACGAACAGCAGCATCGCTTCGCGCAGCAACGCCGTCTGGCTGGGGAAGTGGTAGGTCAACGTGCCGAGCGAAACGCCGGCGGCGGCGACGATGCGGCGGTTCGTCAGCCCGCCCACGCCGTGCTCGCCGACGACGGTCAGCGCGCCGCGCAGGATGGCGTCCCGGGTGCTTACCAGCTTGTCTCGGGATGCCGCTCCGGCCACCGTTCGACCTCTTCCAGTTGCGCGGCGAGCGAAACCAGCCGCTCCTCAGCGTGCGACGGGCCGAGCAGCTGGGCCCCGAGCGGCAGCCCGTCGGCCGTGAGCCCGGCCGGGACGTTGACCCCCGGCCAGCCCAGCACGTTCCACGGCCAAGCGTACGGGCAAGCGGCGATCATGGCCTGGTCGGTCTCCCAGCCGGACAGCCCGTCGAACGTGCCGATCGGCGGCGGCGGGGTCGCCGTGGTCGGGGTCAGCAGGACGTCGACGCGGCCGAACACCGAGCCGATCCGCCGGTGCAGGCCCGGCTCGAGCGCGCGGGCCAGGCGCAGCGCGGGCCCGGCCAGGAGCCGGCCGTGGCCGGCGTTGCTGCGCGTGCGCGGGTCGAGCCCGGCGCGGTCGGGCACCCGCAGCGTCCAGTCGCGGACGCCGGTGAGCGAACGCGGCAGGAACGTCAGCCCGATCAGCCCGTAGTCCGGCTCGACCTCGACGATCTCGTGGCCCAGCCCGGCCAGTGACTCGGCGAGCCGCCGCACATTTGCTTCGACGACCGGGTCGAGCCGGGTCTTGGTGGCGGTGAAGGGAATCCGCGTCGACAGCCCGATCCGCAGCCGGCCGGGCTCGCGCGCGGCCGCGGTCCGGAACGTGCTGCCGGTCGCGGCGACGACGTCCAGCAGCAGGGCCGCGTCCTCGACGGTCCGGGCGAGCGGGCCGAGCACGGTCAGGCCGTGGAACAGCTCGCTTTCGGTCGGGATCCGGCCGCGCTGGGTCTTGATGCCGACGAGCCCGGTCCACGCGGCCGGGATGCGCACCGAGCCGGCGCCGTCGGACCCGAGCGCGGCCGCGATGGCCCCCGACGCCACCGCGGCCGCGCTCCCGCCCGAAGAACCCCCGGGGGTGTGGCCGGGGTGCCACGGGTTGCGCGTCACGCCGAAGGCCGGGCCCTCGGTGAACGGCCACTGGCCCAGCTCGGGGGTGTTCGTCTTACCGATGATGATCGCGCCCGCTTCGCGCAGCAGCGCGACGGCGGGCGCGTCGGAGGTCGCGCACGGGAACTCGCCGACGCAGCCGAACGACGTGGGCAGGCCGGCGAGGTCGACGTCGTCCTTGATCGCGACGGGCACGCCCAGCAGGGGCTTCCGGTCGCCGGCCCGGAGCCGCTCGTCCGTCTCCGCCGCTTCGGCGAGCGCCGCGTCGTCACGCAGGTGCCGGAAGGCGTTGAGCGTCGGCTGGCTCGCGTGCGCGCGCCCGAGCGCGGTCGCGGTCAGCTCGGCCGAGGTGACTTCGCCCGCGGCGAGCCGCGCGGCCTGCGTGGTGAGGCTGGTGAAGTCCAAGCTCGTAGCGGTCATGGCGGCCCCCGAGGTTCTCGTTCGTTCGAACGAACGTTACCGGATACCGCTGGTCTTCGGCCACCCTTGCGGCAGACTGGGGCCCATGACCTTCGACTTCGCCGGCTTCCCCGACGCCGCACTCGCCGCGATCCCCCGCGTCGACCTGGGCGGCTGGCCGACGCCGCTGCACGAGGCGCCCCGGCTCGGCGAAGCGCTCGGCCTGCGGAACCTCTGGCTCAAGCGCGACGACGTCCACCCGCTCGGCGCCGGCGGCAACAAGCTCCGCAAGCTCGAATACCACCTCGGCGCGGCCAGGGAGGCCGGCGCCGACACCGTCATCACGTTCGGCGCGCTCCAGACCAACCACGGCCGCCAGACCGCCGCCGCGTGCGCGAAACTCGGCCTGCGCTGCGAACTCGTCCTCACCGCGAAGGTCCCGCGCGACGGCGACGCGTACGAACGCGGCGGCAACGTCCCGCTCGACAAGCTCTTCGGCGCGACCGTCCACGTCTGCGCGGACGGCGAGGAGACCGGCCGCACCTACGACCGGCTCGTCGCCGAAGCCACCGCGGAGGGCCGGAAGGTCTTCACGGTTCCGGTCGGCGGGTCCAACGACCTCGGCGCGCTCGGGTACGTCCGCGCGACCTACGAACTCGCGAAGCAGCTCGAAGAACGCGGCATCGAGCGCGCCCACCTCGTCGTCCCGCACGCCAGCGGCGGCACCGCGGCCGGGGTGACCCTGGCCGCCGGGCTCCTCGGTGGCCTCGGCGTCGGCATCGCCTGCGTCAGCCACCCGCTCGACGAGGCCACCGAGAACCTGCACGACCTCGTCGCGGGCGCGGCCAAGCTCCTCGGCGTCGAACCGCCGCCGTTCACGCACACGAAGATGAGCGACTCCACGCTCGGCCCCGGCTACGGCATCCCGACCGACGCCGTCTGGAACGCGCTACGGCTTTTCGGCCGCACCGAGGGCGTCGTGCTCGATCCCGTGTACACCGGGAAGGTGGCCGCCGCGCTGGTCGAATGGGCCGGCCACTTCGCCCCGGACGACCACGTGGTGTTCCTGCACACCGGCGGCATGCCCGGCCTGTACGGCTACGCGCCCGAATTCGCGGCGGCCGTCGAAGGCTGATTCGAGCCGGGTCGCGACCCGCAGCAAGGTGAACAGCAGGACGATGTCGGCGAGCAGCAGCAGGCGCTGCATGACGCCGATCGGGAACGCGTCGGAGATCTCCCGGAACGGCCCGACCCCGGCCTCGCTCAGCCGCACGAACACGAAGCTGACCGCGAACAGCCCGAACGCGCCCGCGCTCAGCCGGACCGCTTTGACGACGGCGTCGCGTTCAGGGTGGCCCCGCAGCGGTTCCAGCAGCGAGATCGCGGCGCCGGGCAGGCTGAGGAACGCGACCAGGCACGCGTAGAGGTGGATTTCGCCGCTCACCGGGTCGGGCGCCTCCGGGTAGCTCGCCGGGAACACCGCGGCCGCGGCCAGCCCGAGCGACCACAGCGCGAGCAGCAGCCGGGTCGTGCGCGACAGCGGCACCCCCGCCGCGTGCAGCGCGCCGAGCACCGCCAGCGAGCCGATGGCCAGCGACAACACGCTCGCGGCGAGCATGCCTTCGCCGCGGTCGGTCACGGTGTAGCTCGACAGCGTGTCGTACACCGGGTTGTGCGAGCTGATGATGTGCAGCACCACCGCCGTGAACAGCCCCCAGCCGATCGCGCCCAGCGCCACCAGCCGCCACGGTCTGGTGCGCTTCCCCTGTTCCGTCCCCATGTCCTCCAGGCTCTCGGAGATCGGGACGGCCGTGATCAGGGAAGACCCTGAATTCCCCCGGAGGCGAAGTCGATCAGCACCAGGGCCTGGTCGTCGTGGCGCTTCGGCCGCGGCCAGCGTTCGCCGTCCGGGTCCTGCTTTTCGGCGGTGCGGACGGCGTCCAGCACGGCGTCCGGCCCGTCGGCGCGGGTGATCGCGAGGACTTCGCGCCAGTCGAAGAGTTCGTACTGGTCGACGCCGATGGAGACGCCGTCGCTGGCGAGCAGGACGGCTTCGACGTCTTCCCGTGGCCAGCTGCGGCGCACGGCGTGCGCGGCCGCGCCGGGGTCGGCTTCGGCGACCCAGAAGCCGTCGTGGGCGTTGCGCCTCCGCCGGACGTCGGCGCCGGTCTGGAGCATCCCGCGCCGCCGCAGCCGCGCGAGCCGGTCGTCCGAGACGACGTCGACGCCGAAGCCCCCGAACCCGACCACCGGGCTGTCGGCGAGCACGAGCGCGTCGACGCGGTCGCCGAGCCACCGCACGGCGGCCACCGTGCTCGACGGCGACTGCTGCGGACGCAGCTCGTTTTCCGCCGTGACGGCGGCGATCGCGCTGGTCAGGGTGTCCGTCAGGTCGGCCGCCGGGGCGGCGCGCAAGTCGGCGGCCAGGCGCCGGGCCAGGCGTTCGGCGTACCAGCCGCCCGGGGGTTGCGAGGGGTCGGCGGAGGTCGCGCCGTCGAGGACGAGCACGGCGTCGTCCAGCACGACGACGTGGTCCTCGGTGGGGCGCGGGTGGCCGTCGGCGCCCACCCCGGCCCGCTCGGCGAAGACGATCTCGGGCATCACCCGACTGTACGTCGAGCCCCGGCGACCTTCGCGCTGACGCGGCTGTCAACTCTGGTTGACAAGTCCGGGATGTCAACGTAGGTTGACAGACATGACGGAAGCGACAGACCTGGCCGCCCGGGCCGGCGACCGCGATCCCCGCGTGGGACTGCGTGCGGTGGCCGCGCTCCGGCGGCTGGTGGAACAACTGGAGGCCGTGCAGGTCCGCAGCGCGCGGGTCGACGGCTGGTCGTGGCAGGAGATCGCCGCCGAGCTGGGGGTCAGCCGGCAGGCCGTGCACAAGAAGTACGGGAGGCATTGATGTTCGAGAGGTTCACGGACGACGCGCGGATGGCGGTCGTCGAAGCGCAGATCGTGGCGCGGCAGTCCGGCTCGGTCGAGATCCGGCCCGCGCACCTGCTGGCCGGGCTGGTCAAGACCGGCGTCCCCGTGCTGACCGAGCTGGGGGTCTCGGCCGACGAGATCGCGGCCGAACTGGCCCGCACCCGGCGTCGCGGCGGGGTCAGCGACGCCGACGCTGAGGCGCTCACCGAGTTCGGCATCGACGTCGAGCAGATCGTGCGGAGCGTCGAGCGGACCCACGGCGAGGGCGCGCTCGCCGGCCGGCTCGGGCCGGCCAAGCGTGGCCACATCCCGTTCACCGCCGAGTCGAAGAAGACGCTGGAGCTGAGCCTCAAGGAGGCCGTCCGGCTGGGGGACAAGCACCTCGGGCAGGAGCACATCCTGCTGGCGCTGGCCCAGCAGCGCGACACCGACGACGTCCTCGCCCGGCGCGGCGCCGACTACCCGACGCTGCGCCGGGCCGTCCAGCAGCGCAAAGCCGGCTAGGCGGTCCGCTCGCGCCAGGTGGTCAGCGGCAGCAGCGCCTGGGTGAGCGGGCCGATGGCGAGGGCGTAGAGCACGGTGCCGATCCCGACGGTCCCGCCGAGCAGGAAGCCGGCGGCGACCACGGTGACCTCGATGCCGGTGCGCACCAGCCGGACCGACCAGCCGGTGCGCCCGGCGAGCCCGGTCATCAGGCCGTCGCGGGGGCCCGGACCCAGCCTGGCGCCGACGTAGGTGGCGGTCGCGACGCCGTTGAGCGCGACCCCGCCGACCAGCAGCGCGATCTGCCAGGGCAGGTCGTGCTGGTCCGGGAGGAACGCCCGGACGACGTCGACCATCACCGAGATGACCACGACGTTCGCGATGGTGCCGATGCCGGGCCGCTGGCGCAGCGGGATCCACAGCAGGAGCACGACCACCGAGATCAGGCCGGTGACCGTGCCGAACGACAGGCCGGTGTGCTTCAGGACGCCCTCGGCGAGCACGCTCCACGGCTCGAGGCCGAGGCCGGCGCGCGTGACGAGGGCGACGCTGGCGCCGTAGAGGGCGAGGCCGCCGAGCAACTGGGTGCTGCGGCGGACGGGGTCGCGGGAGATCCGGACGGGCCGGAGGTCGATCTGAGCCACACCGGCACTATCCGTCGTGAGTGGCCTTGTAAACCATAGCCAATTCCAGGATATTGGCCTTATGGAAGCCGCAGTCCCACTGGGTGGACGCATCTCCGGACCACGATTGGCCGTCATGCTGGGCTCGTGGCGGCAGGGTTCCCGGCAAGGCGCGGCCGACCTGGCCGCGGCCATCGAACTGCAGGTGCTGGACGGCCAGCTCCCGCTCGGCACCCGGCTGCCCGCCGAGCGCGAGCTGGCCGACGCGCTCGGCGTCAGCCGGACGCTCATCGGCGCGGCACTGGACCGCTTGCGGGACAACGGGTTCGTCGCGAGCCGCCGCGGCGCGGGCTCGTGGATCGCCGCGCCCGGCCGGCGCCGCCGCGGCCCGCTCGCTCCCACGGGCGCCGGCTCGATCGACTTCACGCACGCGTCCTCACCGGCCATCCCGGGCACGGCGGCGGCGGTCGACGCGGCCCGCGTCCGGCTCGCCGACCACCTGGGTGACCACGGCTACCAGGAACGCGGCCTGCTCAGCCTGCGCGAGAAGATCGCGCGCCGCTACACCGAACGCGGGCTGCCGACGACACCCGCGCAGGTCATGGTCACCAACGGCGCGCACCACGCGTTCGTCCTGGTCCTGCGGATGCTCGCCGGCCCCGGCGACCGCGTGCTGGTCGAGCAGCCGACGTACCCGAACGCCCTCGAGGCGATCCGCGCCGCGCACGCGATCCCGGTGCCGGTCGCGCTCGACCCGACCGGGGACCGCGGCTGGGACATCGCGGGCGTCGACGCGGCGCTGCGCCAGGCGTCCCCGCGGTTCGCCTACCTCGTCGTCGACTTCCAGAACCCGACCGGCCTGCGCCTGGACGCCGAAGGCCGCGCCCGGCTCGGCACCGTGCTGGCCCGCGCGCGAACGCCGGTCGTGGTGGACGAGACGCTCGTCGAGTTGGACCTGGAAGGCGACCCCCTGGCCGGGCCGCCGCCGCTGGCCGCGTTCGCCGGCGACCTGGCGATCTGCGTCGGCTCGGCGTCGAAGACCCACTGGGGCGGGCTGCGGCTCGGCTGGATCCGCGCGTCCGAGGACCTGCTCGGCCGCCTGGTTTCGGCCCGCTACGCGGTCGACCTGGGCTCACCGGTGTTCGAGCAGATCGTCCTCGGCGAGCTGCTGGACGACGACGCCGCGCTGGGCCGCCGTCGCGAGGAGCTGCGCGGCTACCGCGACGCGCTGGCCGGCGCGGTGCACCGGTACCTGCCGGACTGGACGTTCACGCTGCCGAAGGGCGGGCTGTCGCTGTGGTGCCGGATGCCGGAGCCGGTGAGCTCGCGCCTGGCGGTGGCGGCGGCGAGCCACGGCGTCCAGGTCGCGCCGGGCTCGCGCTTCGGCGTCCACGGCGGGTTGGAGCGCTGGATCCGGCTGCCGTTCTCGCTGCCGCCGGACCGGATCGAGGAGGCGGTCCGGCGGCTGAGCGCGGCGGAGGCGTCGGTCCGCGGCACCCCGGAGTCGCTGGCGGCGCCGATCGCATAGAACGAACCGGTGCGCTGGATGCGAGCCTGCTCCCAGGGATGGGCGGCGTTCATGTGCATCCAGCGCACCGGTTCGTTGTTCCACACTCCCACTTCCGGGCGTGACCCCGTCCGCGGGTGCCGCGGCTTCCCGGCACAGCCCCTCGACGTGCCGGGAAGCCGGCGGCTCAGGCGTGCTCTTCGCTAGCTGAATCGTCGCTCGGCGCGGTGAGCGAGGACTCCCGGAGCACGCCCGGTGTGGGTCCCGGCGTCGCGGGGGCAGCGCGACGCCGGGACCGGGATCCGACCCGGCCGGGCGCGGTCGGCCGGTCGGAAAGACTGTGGTTTCGCATGGGTTTCAGCCCCTGGGGTACGTCGGACGCGGTTGGGCGTCACGAGACGTGAAAGAGCCACGAATTTCGTACTGGAGCAGGGGAAACGTCACGCTCTTACGGCGTGCGTGTACGTCCAGTTGATCTTGTTTTGGACGCAGTTCTCCCCGGCTGCCCGGTTCGGGGTCAGTCGGGGGAGGTGGTGGGCAGGGCGGCTTCCCTGCCCGCGCCGTCGACGTCGTGGTCGCGGCTGGCGCCGATGAGCTTCAGCTGGGTGGTGGTGGCCTCGTCGGTGTGGACGGCGAACGGGTGGCGGACGCCGCCCGGGCCGTCGTGACCGGGAGCCGCGGTCGGGGCCGGCGCGCTCGGGGCGGTGGTGCCGCCGGGCAGGCCCGGGGTGCTGTCGCCGCCGCCGTTGCGGACGTGGACCCCGGAGTCGCGGGGCTGCTCCTGCTTGGCGGGCAGCGTGTTCTGCTGCTCGATGAGGTGCACGACCGCGACCCGGGAGGTCGGCGAGGAGGTCGTGGTGGCCGCGGCTTCGGCGGGCACGGTCTCGACGACGGCGGCGGTCGCCTGCGGGGTGCCGGCGGTGCCGCTCACGACGCCGGGCACGGTGACCGTGACGCCGCCGGAGTTCGAGCTGCCGCCGAGGATCGGGTTCAGGACGTCGTCGAGGGGGAGCAGGACGGGGGCGTCCGGGTGGCCCGCGGGCGGCTGGGTGAGCGGCGCGAGGACGGTGTGGGACAGCGTGTTCGTGAGGGTGCCGACGGTGTTCAGCGTGCCGGTGACGGTGGTGGTGACCGTGTTCAGGGTGCCGCCGACCACGTTCACGACGCCGCCGACGAGCCCGCCGAGCAGGCCGCTGTCGGATCCGGAGGGGGTGGTCGTGGTGGCCTTCGTGACGGGTTCGGTCACCGACTGGACGGTGCCGACGAGGCCGTTGAGCAGGCCGCCACTGGACGACGTCGTCTTCGTGGCCGGTTCCGTCGCCGGCTCTTCGGCCGGCTGAGTGTCCTTCGTGGACTCAGTCCGGGTGGTGTCTGTCTGGGGGGTTTCGGCCGCGGTCGCGTCGGTCTTCGCCGCGTCGGCCGGCTGCTGGGCGCAGGGGGCGGTTTCGCGGTGGCTCTTGCGGTGGTGGCCGTGCAGCAGGCCGCCGTGCTCCACAGTGGACGCGGCGGCGTGCGGGCAGTCGAGGGTTTCGGCGGCGGCCGCGGTGCTGCCGGAGAGCGCGCCGGTGAGCAGCCAGCCGGCGAGGGTCAGCCCCCCGGCGACGAGGATCTTGGCGGCGGGCCGCTGCAGCGCGGCGGCCCAAGGCCGCGGCGCACGCCCGCGCGCGCGAAGGGACTTCCGAGTGGGCCGGTGGTCCTGACCTGCGAAAAGAGCGACTTCGCGGGGCGCCTCGCCCACGGCGAGCGGGCCGGCCTCTTGCCGCAGCTCACCCGTCGAGCGCGAACCGCCGGCCCATCGGCGCAACCCACCTGTGAGGAGCGGACCGGCCTGGCCCACTTCACCCGCTGTGAGCGCAGGCTGCGCGGGAGCGCTGCGGCGTGCGTTCGCCGTGCTGCTCACCGCCACCACCACCGTCCGCGCCTGTGGCTCCAACGCTTCGCGCTCGAGTCCGTTCTTGCTGGGGTCTTTCTCCGGCCAGGTCGCAGTTCCCCCGGGGCTGCACTCTTTCTAGCACCGCTCGGGAGTCTTTCATCTCTCCCGCGTTCTATCCAGCCCGTAAGGCGGAACGGCCCTACCGGGCAAGGCATCTGCGGCCGACGAGTTGATCACTCTCAGTGCCGTTCGGGGGTTTCTCTGCGGCCATTCGGACGAGTACTGCAACTTGCACATTCGGGCGTTGACCTGATGTTTCGGGAATCCCGGTCGCGAGCGGTGTCGACTCGATCGCGTTCAGTGCTCATGAAACGGTTTTTGGCCGGTCGCTCGAAACCGGTCCGCCGAGTGGGACGGGGCACACGCGTTCCGCGTGCGGTCGGTGACCAACCGACCGTCGAGCTGTGCACCCACGGCTCCGGAGCGTGACGGCCGGTCGCGACGCCCGCCCCCGCGAGGCCGGTTCGGCGACGCCGAAGGGCGCCACCGAGCCGGATCGCGGACGTCAGACCAGTTTGCGCAACCGGGTGACGCCCTCGTCGATGACGTCGTTGCGCTTGCAGAACGCGAAACGCAGCAGGTGTTTCCACTCGTCCGGGTGATCGGTGAACACCTTCACGGGCACCGCGGCGACCCCGACGCGGCCGGGCAGCTCCCACGCCAGGTCGGCGGCGTCGGTGAAGCCGAGCGGCCGTACGTCGACGCAGACGAAGTACGTGCCCGCCGTCGGCCGCACCGTGAACCCGGCGTCGGCGAGCCCGGCCGAAAGCCGGTCGCGCTTCTCCTGCAGCGACGCGCGCAGGCCGTCGACCCAGGGCAGCTCGTGGTCGAGCGCGTGCGCGACGGCCGGCTGCAGCGGCCCGCCGGACACGAACGTCATGAACTGCTTCGCCGCCTTGACCGCCGCGACCAGCTCCGGCGTGGAGCAGACCCAGCCGATCTTCCAGCCGGTGCAGTTGAACGTCTTCCCGGCGCTGGAGATGCTCACCGTCCGCGGCCGCATCCCGGGCAGCGTGACCAGCGGGATGTGCTCCGCGTCGTCGAATACGAGGTGCTCGTAGACCTCGTCGCAGATCGCGATCAGGTCGTGGTCGACGCACAGCGTGGCCAGCGCCTCCAGCTCGGCGCGGGTGAACACGGTGCCGGTCGGGTTGTGCGGCGAGTTGACCAGGATCGCCCTGGTCCGCGGCGTGACGGCGGCGCGCAGGCCCTCGACGTCGAGCCCGAACCGGCCGTCCGGGCCCTCGACGAGCCCGACGACCCGCCGCTCGGCGCCCGCCATCGCGACCGCCGCGGCGTAGGAGTCGTAGTACGGCTCGATGACGATGACCTCGTCGCCGGGCTCGGTCAGCGCCAGCAACGCCGCCGCGATGGCTTCGGTCGCCCCCGCGGTGACCAGGATCTCGGTGTCCGGGTCGTACTCGGTGCCGTAGCGCAGCCGGTGCCGCGCGATCGCTGCGCGCAGCTCGGGCCGTCCGGGTCCCGGTGGGTACTGGTTGGCCCCGCCGAACAGCGCGTTCTTGGCCGCTTCGAGCATGCCGGCCGGGCCGTCGGTGTCCGGGAAGCCCTGGCCGAGGTTGACGGCGTCGTGCTTGACGGCCAGCGCGGTCATCTCGGCGAAGATGGTCGAGGTGAACGGCCGGAGGCGGGGGACGAGAGCAGGTTCGCGCACGATCAGCCATCCTCACGGACAATGGTGATGTGGAGCAACTGACCCCCGCCAAGGTGACGCCCGCCGACCCGCCGGGCGGCGCCGCCGGCGAAGAGGAAAAGCGGCGCGCGCTGCGCAAGATGAAGCTGGTCGCGCTGTCGTTCCTGCTCGGCGCCACCGTCGTGTTCCTGCTGACCAGCTGGGCGCAGTCGGCCGGCTGGCCGGGCTGGGTGGGCTACGTGCGCGCCGCGGCCGAGGCGGGCATGGTCGGCGCGCTGGCCGACTGGTTCGCCGTCACGGCGCTGTTCCGGCACCCGCTCGGGCTGAAGATCCCGCACACGGCGATCATCCCGAACAAGAAGGACGCCCTGGGCAACAGCCTCGGCGACTTCGTCGGGTCGAACTTCCTGTCCGAGGAGGTCGTCCGCGACAAGCTCAAGCGCGTCGAGATCGCCCGGCGGCTCGGCGGCTGGCTGGCGCAGGAGGAGAACGCCGAGCGCGTGACGTCCGAGCTGGCGACGGTGGTCCGGGCGGCCGTTCGCGTCCTGCGCGACGAGGACGTCCAGGCGATCATGGAGCAGGCGGTCGCGCGCCGGATCATCGACAAGCCGTGGGGCCCGCCGCTGGGCAAGATCCTGCAGGGCGTTTTCGCCGACGGCGCGCACCACAAGCTGGTCGACCTGATGTGCGACCGCGCGTACGAGTGGACCCGCGACAACCACACGACGATGCTGCGCGTGGTGTCCGACCGCGCGCCGAGCTGGTCGCCGAAGTTCGTCGACGAGATGCTCGCGGACAAGGTCTACGGCGAGGTGCTGTCGTTCGCGTGGGCGGTCAAGACCGACGTCAACCACCCGATGCGGCTGGCGCTGGACAAGTTCCTCGGCGAGTTCGCCCAGGACCTGCAGACCGACCCGGACGTGATGGCCCGCGCCGAGCAGGTGAAGGGCCAGATCGTGCACCACGAGGAGGTCCAGCGCCTGATCGGCTCGGCGTGGAGCACGGCGAAGGAGATGCTGCTGACGGCGGCCGAGGACCCGTCGAGCGAGCTGCGCCGCCGGGTGCGCCTGGGCTTGATGTCGCTGGGTTCGCGGCTGGTTTCGGACGATCAGCTGCGGGAGAAGGCCGACGGCTGGGTCGAGGGCGCCGCGGCGTACCTGGTGAAGAACTACTCGCGCGAGATCACGACGATCATCACCGACACGGTCGAGCGCTGGGACGCCGAGGAGACGTCCCGCAAGATCGAGCTCCAGGTGGGCCGCGACCTGCAGTTCATCCGCATCAACGGCACGGTCGTCGGTGCGCTCGCCGGGCTGGTCATCTACGCCGTGGCGGAGCTGCTGTTCTGACGAACTGAGTCATATACCACAGCTGGGGGACCTTCAAACCAGTTGTCCACAGGAAGCTGAGTTATCCCCGGGGTTATCCACAGGTTTTCACGGTGATGGCCTAATCGCTGTCCACAACGTGTGGGGGCGAGGCGGATCGGGGCGTGGATATGTGGTGCTCGGTCGCGGAGTTGTCCACAGCCTTTCGAGCGTCCGCCGCTCGGATGAGAGCTTTGGCGGGGCGAGATCTTGACCGCGAGGTCTGTCCGGCGCGCTTGCGCTCGCGAGTCGCCTGGGCTGCGACCCCGCTCGGCGGCGACCCGGACAGCTCCGCCGGCCGCCGTCACCGGCCAGGCGCGTACAGCTGGTCAGCCGGTCGCGGCCTCCGCCGCCCGCGCTCGCCAGCCGCGGGCCTTCTCGCGGTTGCCGCACACCCGCATCGAGCACCACGTCCGCGAACGGTTGCGGGACTCGTCGTAGAACGCCCACAGGCACGTGTCGGCCGGGCAGATCTTCAGCCGGATCCAGTCGCCGCGCACGACCAGTCGCGCGCACGCCGCGAACACCGCTCCCACCACGTCGTCCGCGACGAGCGCCGGTCCCGCGTCGGTCAAGGAGATCCGCGTGCCGACGTCCAAGCTCCCGCCGGGCAGCCGCGGGTCGCCTATCGCGGCGCGCAGGGCGTCCCGCGCCGCGCGCGCTTCGGCGGCCGGATTGGCCGTCAGCTTCCGGCCGGCCGCCCACTCGCGCCACTGCCCGGGATCTTCGAGCAGGTCTTTGCCCTCTTCGACGTTGACCGTGTTGAGGAACTCCACGACGAGGGAGGCGTCGGTGTGCACCGAACCAGTGTACGGCGGCCGGTGGTTGCCCCCGCGTGCCCTAACCCACATAATCCGATAGACGGTTACTCGCGATCGAAGGGAGCGACGATGAGTGCGGTACCGACGCTGGGTGTGGTGGCCCTCGACTGCCCCGACCCGGTGGCGCTGGCCGGGTTCTACCGGGCCGTGCTGGAGTGGGACGCGCCCGAAGTCGCCGAGGACGGCCACTGGGTAACGCTGGCCAACCCGGCGGGCGGCGCGGGGATCGCGTTCCAGCGGGTGCCCGACTACCGGCCGCCGTCGTGGCCGTCCGCGGAGAACCCGCAGCAGCTGCACCTGGACCTGAACGTCACGGACCTGGAAGCGGCGCACGAGCGCGTGCTCGGCCTGGGCGCGAAACTGCTGGACGACGCGCCGAAGACGTTCCGCGTCTACGCCGATCCGGTGGGCCACCCGTTCTGCCTCTGCGCCTGCTGACCGATTTGTGCGTAGGCTCGTATGTGTGATTTGTCCGAAGTGTCAGAATCAGATGCGGACCGTGGACAAGAACGGCGTCCACATCGAGCAGTGCGAAGGCTGCCGCGGGATCTTCCTGGACCGCGGTGAGCTCGAAGCGATCGCCGGTGCGGAGAGTTCCTTCTACGGCCACCAGCCGCCGCCCTACCGGGGCCGTCCCGACTCGCCGCGCCCCTACCGCGGCGGCCACCCGGATTCGCCCAAGCCGTACCGCGGCGGGTACGCGGACTCGCCGCGGCCGCACCGCGGGTACTCGGATTCCCCGAGGCCCTACGGGCACAGCGGCCACCGCAAGCGCGGCTTCCTCGAGAACCTCTTCGACTGACATGGGTCTCGACCTGCGGATCTGCCCGTCGTGCGGTGACCGGGCGGACCGCCCGATCGTCACCGGGGCCGTCCTCACGTGCCGGAAGTGCGGGCACGAGTGGCCGTTCCGGAAGCTGCCGCTGTTCGCGCTGACCGGCCCGAGCGGCGCCGGGAAGTCGACGATGGGGCCGCTGCTGGCCGAGCGCCTGGCCGGTGACGTCGTCGTGCTGGAGCAGGACATCCTCTGGATCGACGCTCTGCGCGACGACGTCACGGCGTTCCGCGCGGTGTGGCTGCGGATGGCGGCGGTGCTGCACCAGAACGGCCGGCCGGTCGTGCTGTGCGGCACCGTCGCGCCCCCGGAGTTCGAGCCGCTGCCGGAACGCGCGTTCTTCAGCGACGTCCACTACCTGGCGCTGGTCGGGACGGCGGAGTCGTTGCGGGCGCGCTTGCGGGCCCGCCCGGCGTGGCGCGAGTGGGACGAGCCGCGGATCGAGGAGATGCTGGAGTTCAACGACTGGCTCCGGACGTCGGCGCCGGAGCTGGGCGTCAACCTCTTCGACACCACGGACGTCTCCACGGAGGCGACGGCCGACCACGTCGAGAAGTGGGTCCGCGACCGGTTGCCCTAACCGAGCGGCCAGGTGCGGCCGTCCGGTTCGTCGAGCCAGAACTCCTGGCGCTCGTCGGTGACCGTCACGCCGAAGCGGTCTCGGTCCGGCTTGCCCAGCTCGCACCACTCGACGAACGCCGCCTCCGCGATCTCCCACAGCGCTCGCGGACCGCCCTGCGCCACTTCGTCGGCGCCGCCGCGCTTGCGGTGGCGGACCCACGAGCCGTCCGGGTGCACCAACGCGACGCTCGGTGCTTCGCCGTCGTCGCTCTCGCGCACCGGACGCGCTCCCGGCAACGCCAGCCCGGCGAAGAACTCGAACTGCTTGCGCGGCTGGAGCACCGTCGACATCGGCAGGCGCGTCTGCTCCCAGTCGTCCCGCGACGGCATCGGCAGCGGGTCGGCCTCCGGCAGCCGATGCGCGCGAAGCGGCATGAAACGGCCGTCGCGCGCGAGGACGTGCCCCTGCCCGGTGCCGTCTTCGCCGGCGACGAGCCGGATCAGCCCGGCGCCGATCGGCCGGTTCAACGTCGTCACGATCAGCCCGCCCGGCACGGTCTGCGCCAGCCACGCGGGCGGGATCGAGGACACCGAAGCGGTGCACAGCACGCGGTCGAACATGGTGCCGGCCGGGAAGCCGAGCGCGCCGTCGCCCACCGCGCACGCCGGCCGGTAGCCCGCTTGCGCCAGCCGTTCGCGCGCCTCCTCGACGATCAGCGGGTCGATGTCCACTGTGGACACCTGGCCGGCGCCGCAGCGGTGGCTCAGCAGGGCGGCGTTGTAGCCGGTGCCGGTGCCGATCTCGAGCACGCGGTGCCCGTCCCGCACCCGCAGCTCCTCGAGCATGATCGCCATGATCGACGGCATGCTCGACGAGCTCGTCGGAGTGCCCGGCACCGGCCCGGTGCGCCGTGCGAGCTCCCAGCGGTCCGGGTCGTCGTCCAGCTGCGTGACCAGCACGTCCCGTGAGTAGACGGTCTCCAGCCAGCCCGGGTCGTCCCGGTCGACCGCCGCCCACAGCCCGCCCGCCGGCGCGAAGAACCGCGGCAGGAAGACGTGGCGCGGCACCGCGCGGAAGGCCGAGATCCATTCCGGGGCGTGCAGGACGTCCTCGTCGAGCAGGTGCTCGACGAGCCGCCGCCGCAGCCGGGCCGAGCGCGTCATGCGACCAACTTAGCGGGTGAGCGCCACCACACCCGATAGTTGCAAGCAGAGTGCTTGCAATAGCTAGCACTCGCGCGTACCGTCGAAGGTGTCGCGAGGAGGTGACCGGATGGCAGAAACCGGTGGGACCCAGCCCGGATCCGGCGGTCCCATGGAGAAGGTCGCGGACATCGCTTCCGACATCGGCGAGTACATCCGCCAGCAGCGCAACACCGCGAAGATCTCGTTGCGCCAGCTGTCGAAGCTCGCCGGAGTGTCCAACCCGTACCTGAGCCAGATCGAGCGCGGGGTGCGCAAGCCCAGCGCGGAGATCCTCCAACAGATCGCCAAGGGTCTGCGCATTTCGGCGGAAGCGCTGTACGTGCAGGCCGGGATCCTCGATCTGCCGACGGGCGGACCGGTGGGCGACGCGATCCGCGCCGACGCCGAGCTGACCGAACGGCAGAAGCAGGTCCTGCTCGACGTCTACGAGTCCTTCCGCCGGGAGAACGCCGCGGCACGGCCGGCCGCCGCGTCCGCTCCCACCCCAGACACCCCAGACACCGCGCAAGCCGCAGACACCAAGGAGTCAGCATGACCACCCCCAAGACCACCGAAGACGTCAAGAAGGCCGTCACCACCGCTCTCGACCAGGTCCGCACCCCGCTGCTCGCCGCGCTCGGCGCCGGCAACCTGGCCACCCACGCCGTCACCGACGCCGTGGCGAAGGCCAAGGAGAACGTGACCAAGAGCGGCGAGGTCGCCCGCAAGAACCTGCAGGAGCTGCCGACCGACGTCGAGAGCCTCCGCGAGAAGCTGGACCCGGCCGAGCTGCGCAAGGTCATCGACGAGTACACCGAGGCCGCGCTCAAGCTGTACAACAAGCTGGCCGAGTCGGGCGAGCAGGCGTGGGACAAGATCGCCGCGCAGCCGCAGGTCAAGAAGGCCATCGAGCAGCTCGAGGAGGCCCTCACCACCGCGCAGGGCCAGGCCGAGGTCGTCAGCACCGAGGTCCGCGAGCGCGTCGACGGCGTGCTGGCCAAGGTGACCAAGCGCACCCGCTCCGCCGGTGAGAAGACCGCCCGCAAGGTGACCGAGGTCGCCGGCGAGGCCGCCGAGGCCATCGAGGAGCTGGGTGACGACGTCGCCCACGAGACCCGCTCCGCGAGCCGCAAGGTCGCCAACAAGACGGCCCCGAAGACGGCCACCCCGGCCCGTCGCAGCACCGGTGGCACGACCACCAGCGCCGCCGCGAAGAAGCCGGCCGCGCCGAAGACCGACAAGTAAAGACGCCGTGAACCCCTCGGCCCCGCCACCGGACCCCGGTGGCGGGGCCGGGGTCGTTCGGGTGGTTTGCCGTAAGCTGTCGCTGTGCTGGTTGCCATCTGGATCCTCGAAGTCATCCACTGGGGCAGCGCGCTGGTCGGGCTCTTCGCCTTCGTGCACGCGCTGCTTCAGCGTGCCGACGCCTATTCCGCGGCCGACCGCAAGACCAAGCCCGTGTGGATGCTCATCACCGGTGGCGCGACGCTCGCCATGGTGCTGTTCCCCGTGATGGGCCCCGGGATGATCTTCTACGTGCCGGCCATGGCCGCGGCCCTGGTCTACATAGTGGACGTCCGGCCGAAGCTGATCGAGGTCCAGCGCGGCGGCTCCAGCTGGTAGCTAGGCTGGCCGGGTGACCTGGACCATCGCCGGGAGCCTCACCGTCGTTCCCGCCCCCACGCGTACTGACCTGCTCGCCGAGCCCGTCGCCAAGGCGCTGGCCGCGCTCGCCGACCCGGACGCCGTCGGCGTCGCGGAGATCGACCCGTCGCTGGCCGACACCGCCGCCTTCTGCGAGGCGTACGGCTCGCCGCTCGAAGCGTCCGCCAACTGCGTCGTCGTCGCCGGCAAGCGCGCGGGCGAAGTCCGCTTCGCGGCCGCGCTCGTGCTCGCGACGACCCGCGCCGACGTCAACGGCGTGATCAAGCGCCGCCTCGACGTGCGCAAGGCGTCGTTCGCGCCGATGGACGAAGCCGTTTCCGCGACCGGCATGGAGTACGGCGGCATCACGCCCGTCGGCCTGCCCGCCGACTGGCCGATCCTGATCGACCAGCGCGTCGCGGACGCGCCCGAGCTCGTCATCGGCAGCGGGATCCGCGGCAGCAAGCTGCTGATCTCCGGCACCGCGCTGCCCGCGCTGCCCGGCGCCGAGGTCATCGAGGACCTCGCCAAGTGACGTCCGTCTGGCTCCGGTACCTGACCGGTGCCGACATCGACTCGCTCGGCGTCACCGAAGCGGACATCGTCGGTGCGGTCGAGGACGTGCTCGCCGACCACGGCCGCGGCCAGGTCGTCTTCGAGCCGCGTACGCACCTCGTGCCGGACAACGGCGGCAAGGGCCACTTCAACATCCTTCGCGGCCACCTGTCCGCGAAGCAGGTCAGTGGCGTGAAGGTCGTCGGTGACTTCGTGGGGAACTTCGAACGGGGCCTCCCTTCGGAAATGGCGTTGATCCTGCTGCTGGACCCGGACACCGGCATGCCGCGGGCCATCGTCGACGGCACGATGATCACCGAGGCCCGCACCGGCGCGATGACCGCCGTCGGCGCGAAGTACCTCGCCCGCCCGGACTCCCGGGTGCTCGGGCACATCGGCGCTCGCGGCACCGCGTGGTGGAACGTCGTGCTCCTCGACTCGTTGTTCGACTTCGCCGAGATCCGCGTGACCAGCAAGCGCCCGGAGTCCCGCGAGGACTTCGGCCGCCGGCTGTCCGAACGGCTCGGCAAGGACGTCCGCGTCTGCGCCACGGCCGAGGAGACCCTGGACGGCGCGGACATCCAGGTCGAGGCCTCCCGGCTGGTCGAACCCGAACCGCTGGTGCGGCGCGAGTTCCTCCGGCCGGGCACCTTCCTGGTGCCCTACGGCACGATCAGCGCCCTGGAGCTCACGCTGCTCGACGACGTCGACAAGGTCGTCGTCGACGACTGGCGCGAATCGAGGTCCGGCAACCCGCGGTTCGGCGCCCTGCGCCCGCAGCTCAACGCCGGCCTCCTCACCGCGGACGGGGTCCACGCCGAGATCGGCGACATCGTGGCCGGGAAGAAGCCGGGCCGCGAGCACGACGCCGAACGGATCCTGTTCTGGCACCGCGGACTGTCCACAACGGACTTGGCGGTGGCGAACATGATCCTCGCCCGTGCCGAGGCTTCCGGCGTCGGCACCATGCTGCCGTACCGATGATCACCGACGGAAGCGAGTTCGCCGACGGTGAACGGTTGGTTCTGGACAAAGCGCTGGTCACAGCGCTGAAGGAGCGCCGGAACGCGCTCTTGACGGCGCTCGAAAGCCGCGAAAAGCCCGTCTACGGCGTCAACACCGGGATGGGCCGCCTCGCGGGTGTCGCCCTCGACGCGCGGCAACAGGCGGAACACCAGCGCAACCTGCTCATCGGCCGCGCGGTCGGCGGCCCGCCGTGGCTCCCGCCGGAGGACGTCCGGTCGCTGCTCCTGGTGCGGCTGCGCGACTTCCTGCAACCGTGGTCGGGCGTCAGCGCCGAACTGGTGCAGTTCCTGGTGGACCGCCTGAACGACGGCTTCACGCCCGCCGTGCCGCGCGGCGGCCTCGGCAGCTCGGGCGAGATCATCCCGCTGTCGCACGCTTTCCAGACGTTCCTCGGCATCGGCACCGTGCTCGAAGACGGCGTCGAGACCCCCGCGGCGGACGCGCTGGCTCGCCGAGGTGCCGAGCCGTACGTGTTGGGGCCCAAGGAAGGCGCTTCGCTGCTTCAGGGTTCTCCGCTGGCCGTGATGCACGCGAAACGCGGGTGGGCCGAAGCGCGGCAGCTCATCCAGCTGCAGACGCTCACCGAGGCGATGGCGATCGACGTCCTCGGGGCGCCGCGCGAGGTGTTTTCCCCGGTCATGGCGGGTGGCGACGACCACCTGCGGCGGCTGCTGGAGGCACTGACCGGGATGGTGGGCGACGGTCCCGTGCGCTCCGAAGTCGTGCAGGCGCCGCTTTCGGTGCGGGTCGCGCCTCGGGCGCTGGCGCACGCCTCCCGCGTGAACACCGAACTGCACCAGACGGTGGCGCGCTGGCAGACGATGCCGGGGGACTCGCCGTCGTTCGTCGACGGGGAGTTCCTCCCGGGGACGGCGTACCACGCGGTCGACCTCGGGCTGCGCATGGACGCGCTGACGGCGGCGCTCGTCCACCTCGGCGAGATCTCGGTGCAGCGCACGCACCGCCTGCTCGACGAGCGCTTCAGCGGCCTCCCGGCGCAGCTCACGGCGGATCCGGGGCCGCGGGCGGGGTTGGTGCCGCTGCACAAGCGGGCGGTCGGCGAGCTGCACGCGCTGCGGCGGCTCGCTTCGCCCGCCACGCTTGGTTCTCTTGATACTTCGGCAGGTCAGGAGGACGTGCAAGCGTTTGCGTGGGCCGCGGGGGAGCAGCTGCGGGCGGCCGCGACGCACCTCTTCGCGATCACGGCGTGCGAGCTGGTCACCGGGTCGCAGGCGCGGTACCTGGCGCCGGACGGGGTGCCGGGTCTGGGCGCGGCTTACGACTGGGTGCGGTCGGTGGTGCCGCCGGTCGAGGAGGACCGGCCGCTGGGGCCGGAGGTGGAGCGGTTGATCGCCGCCTGCCGCGAGGACGGCCTCGCCGGTGCCTGAGCCTCGGGCGGGTGGGGGGCAGGTGGCCGCGGTGACGGGCGTCGACGGGCTCGCGCGCGCATGAGCCTTGGGCTGATCGGGCAGGCCGCGGCGATGTTCGCCGTGACGAACGTCGATGATCTCGTGCTGCTCGCCGTCTTCTTCGGGCAGGCCACCGCGCTTACGGTCGTTGCCGGGCAGTTGGTCGGGTTCGGCGCGATCCTGGCCGTCTCGGTTGCCGGGGCGCTCGGGGCCGGGTTGCTGCCCGACGGTGCCGTCCGCTGGCTCGGCGTTTTGCCGATCCTGCTCGGGATTCGCGCGGCCTGGCGACGCGACGACGACAAGCCCGCGCCGGCCGCCGGAGTGCTCGGCATCGCGGCCGTGTGCTTCGCCAACGGTGGCGACAACGTCGGCGTCTACGTTCCCGCCTTCGCCGCGACCGGGCCCGGCGGCCTGGTCACCTACACCGCGGTCTTCCTGGTGGGCGTGGCCGTGTGGTGCCTCGCCGGGCGGTTCCTCGCGACGCGGCCGGGTGTCGCGCGGGTGCTCGCGCGGTGGGGGCACGTCGTGCTGCCCGTGGTGCTGATCGCGCTCGGCGTGCTGATCCTGCTCGGGGCGTTCTAGCGGGCGATTTCGCCGATGTGGCGCCAGGTTTCGGGCGACACGGTCAGCGTGCCGGACGTCGGCGCCTTCGAGTCCCGCACCGCGACCGCGCCGGGCGTGAACGCAACCTCGACGCAGGCACCCTGGGAACCTTCGCCGGAACTGTAGCTGCTCTTGCGCCAGCTGAGGTCGGACACGATCGTTCACCTCGAGTCAGGTCTCGGTGATCACCTGCCGGATCAGCCGGATCGAGTCCGGTTCGTCGTACGCGAGATCGGCGAGGTGGCGGAAAGCCAGCCTAGCAGTGTTGACGTCCTTGGCTTTCTCGAACTGAAGCGAGCCGAAACCGTGCTCGATGTAGGCGATGTCCGGCTCCCGCAGGCGCGGATAGCTGAGGATGATGAAGCTTCCGTTCCGCCCGGAGTGGATCCCGTGGTTGATGGGTACGACCTGCACGGTCACGTTGGGCAGTTCGGCGCGCTCGATGATCTGCTCGAGCTGCGCGCACTGGTCATCGGGGAGGAGATCGGGGCGCCGGAGCACGGATTCGTCGATGATGGCGTGGTATTCGAGCGCCGGGTCCTCGGTCAGCCTGGCCTGGCGACGCAGGCGGACCGCGATCTCGTTCTCCAGCCGGCGACCGGACAACGGGTCCCGCGCACCGGCGAACGCGGCGCGCATCCCGGCCTCCGTCTGCAGCAGTCCGGGCACGAAGCCGAGCTGGTACTCGCGGACCTCGTCAGCGTCGGCTTCCAACGCGATATAGCCCTGGTCGTTGAGGCCGTAAGCGTGCCACCAGCCCTTCTCCCACGCGCGGTCGTACTGGCGGACCCAGTCGTCGTAGTCCGAGACGATCACGCCGTAGCGATCGAGCAGCGCCAGGAAGCCGTTGTAATCCGGCAAGTGGCCCAGCTCGATCCGGCTCATCTTGTTCTTGTTGAAGCGCATGGGCTCGCCCGCTTCGACCTGGGTGAGCCCGGCGTCCTCACGCAGCCGTCGGAGCTTGTTCGCGAGCAGGCGCTTGCGGGCGTTGGGCTTCGGCCGGTCCATGCACGGATGGTAAGGCGCGACTGCGCAGGGTGAGATTCCTACGACTCGCGACGGGCGTTCTGCAGGGCCAGACCTCGGGGTGTGGCCAAACGGGTGATGAGCGCGAAGAGGCCGTCGCACACGAGCGCCAGGACGACCGCGGCCACGCCGCCCGCGAAGATCTCGCCGTAGCCCGACGCGCCGAGCGCGAAGCCGTCGACGATGTAGCGGCCGAGGCCACCGCCGTCGTTGACGATCGCGCCGATCGCGACCGTCGCGATCAGCTGCAGGAACGACACCCGCGCGCCCGCCAGGATCACCGGGGACGCCAGCGGCAGTTCGAGCCGGAGCATGATCTGCCACTCGCGGTAGCCGGTCCCGCGGGCCGCGTCGACGGTCTCCTGCTCGAGGGACACCACGCCCGCGTACGTGTTCGTGAACAGCGGTGGCATCGCCAGCGCGACCAGCGCCAGGAGCAGCGGCCAGAACGTCGTGTCGACCTCCCAGCGGCTGGCCAGGAACCAGAACAGGATGATCAGGCCGAAGCTGGGGATCGCCCGGCCGATGTTCACCGCGCTGCTCGCGAGGAACGCGCCGCGGCGGTAGTGGGCGAGCCACAACGCGGCCGGGATCGTCAGGACGGCCGCGATCACCAGCGCCAGCAGGGAAAACCGGAGGTGCTCCACCGTCCGGTACGGGATGCCGGCCTTGTCCGTCCAGCTCCAGCGGTTCGGGTCCGCGAGCCACGCGTTCAGCTGGTCGAGGAAGCTCATCGCGCCCGCACCTTCCGCGTCCACGGCGCCAGCAGGCGCTCGCTGAACCACAGCAGGAGGTCGACGACCACCGCCAGCACCACCGAAAGCACCACGCCGACGATGATCTCGGTCGGGTTGGGCGTCGCGGTCTGGATGCCCGCGCGGATGAAGTAGCCCAGGCCGCCGAGGCCGAGCATCGACGTGACCGTGACCAGGCCGATCGTCGTCACGGCGGCGACGCGCAGCCCGGCGATCACGACCGGCAGCGCGAGCGGGAGCTCGATCTGCCAGAGCAGCCGGCCGCGCGTGTAACCCATGCCGACCGCGGCTTCGCGCACCTCGTTCGGCACCTGGTCGACGCCCGTGACGATGTTGCGGACCAGGATCAGCAGCGTGTACGTCGCGAGCGGGATCATCGCGGTGAGGAACGTCAGCCCGAAGAACGGCACCAGCACGGCGAACGCGCCCAGGCTCGGGATCACGTACAGCGCGCCGGCCGCGCTCAGGATGAAGCCGTACGACCAGCGGTACCGCAGCGAAAGCACCGCGAGCGCGATCGAGACGACCAGCCCGACACCGAGCGCGGCGGCGGTCAGCGAGATGTGTTCGCCGAGGCGCTGGACGATGTCGTCCGCGTTGCGGTCCACCCACTTCCACTGGAAGATCGGGGGTCCGCTGTCGGCGGCCAGCGGGGTCACGTGCACCTGGTGACCCTACCTCGATTGGCGGCGGCTCATTCCGAAGCTTGGGAATTCGAGTGCTTTTCTCCCAGTATGTGGGCGCTTGTCGGTGGGCGGCGCTAGGGTCCTTTCGTCTGTTCGAGTGACGAAGGAGTGGGGATTCGTGCGCTGGTTCCGGAACGCGTCCGTGGTGGCGGTGGCCGTCGCGGCGACGCTCGGCTTGGCCGCCTGTGGTGGCAGCGGCAGCGGTGACAAGCCCGCCGCGCAGAGCAAGGGTGGCGCGCCGATCGTCGTCGCGTCCTTCAACTTCACCGACAGCCAGATCCTCGCCGAGATCTACGCCCAGGCGCTGGAGGCCAAGGGCTATCCGGTGACGCGCAAGCTGAACCTCGGGTCGCGGGAGCTGATCTACCCGTCGCTGAAGTCCGGTGAGCTGCAGTTCATCCCGGAGTACCAGGGCGCGGCGATCACCACCGGCTTCGGCAAGGAAGCGGGCAAGACCGCGCAGGAGGAGCACGAGCAGCTGGCCAAGCTGTTCGAGCCGAGCGGCGTCGGCCTGCTGAACTTCGCCGCGGCCGAGGACAAGAACACCTACATCGTCAAGTCCGACCTGGCGAAGTCGAAGGGCATCGCGTCGATCAGCGACCTGAAGAAGCTGGACAAGGTCGTCATGGCGGGGCCGCCGGAGTGCGAGAAGCGGCTTCCGTGCTTCCTGGGCTTCAAGGACGTCTACAAGCTCACCAACGCGACCTTCCAGACGATCCAGGAGGCCGGGCCGCGGGTCGAGCAGCTGAAGTCGGGCGCCGTGACGGTGATCCCGGTCGACTCGGTCAGCCCGCTGACCGGCGACTCGAACTACACGGTGCTCAAGGACGACCTGAACATCGTGCCGACGGAGAACGTCGTGCCGGCGGTGAACAAGAAGGTCCTCGACGAGCGCGGCGCCGACTTCGCGAACGCGGTGAACGCGGTGAGCGCGAAGCTGACGACGGACGTGATGCGCGACCTGAACAAGCGAGTCGACTCGGACGGCGAGAAGGCGGCCGACGTCGCGAAGGACTGGCTGTCGCAGGCCGGTCTCTGAGCTAGGCGGTTCCGCTGACGACCCACGCGCGGGCCGTCAGCGGGATCGAGCCGTCCGGGTTCGTCGGCAGGCGGCTGCGCAGGAGCTCCCGAATCTGGTTCCGGCGTGCCTCGGGAAGGGTCGCGAGGTACGCCGGGCCCGGGCCCTGGGCGCCGAGGAACGGCTGCCAGTAGTCGTCGAAATCCCGGAACACCGTCGGGATCTTGATCTCTCCCACGGACACCGCCGAGAAGCCCGCTTCCGTCCACAAGCGACCGAAGGGTTCCGGGCGGCACAACGGGAACTGGCGGCCTTCGTGCAGTTCCGCGACCCCCGGGTCCAGCTCCGTCGCCGTGTCCCAGAAGAAGCGGATCAGCTCCATCCCTTCCGCGAGGTCCCACAGGTAGGCCGCCGCGAGTCCACCTGGGACGGTCACCCGGGCGATCTCCGCCGCCGCGGCGGCCGGGTCCGGGACGAAGTTCAGCACCAGCCCCGACACCGTCACGTCGAAGCGGTCGGCGGGGAACGGCAGTGAGCGCGCGTCGGCGACCTCGAAGGACGCCCGCGGGTCCGTCACCGCCTCGCGGGCCGTCTTCAAGAAGCCTTCGGACGGGTCGACGCCCGCCACCTCCGCCGGGTCGGCCGCCGTCAGGATCGCCGAGGTCAGCGCTCCCGTGCCGCAGCCGACGTCGAGCCAGCGCCGGCTCGCCGGGACGTCCAGCTGCCGGACGAACGTCTCCGCGATCCGGCGGCTCCACCGTCCGATGTAGGCCTCGTACGCGTCGCCTGACTGCCACATGCCCCGAGTACAGCACAGAAAACCGCTGGTCAGCCGTTAGCGAGATCACCCGTCGCCGTGTTGCCCGCTGACGTCGCGCGCTGCAGGAAACCGGCGATCAACGCCAGTTCCTCCTCGCTGTAGTCCGCGCACAGCTCGTCCATCGCCGCGTTCATCCCCGCGTACAGCCGGAACAGCTCGCCGTTGCGGCCGCGGACCGCGCGGACCCCCACCGCGCGCCGGTCGGGCGCCTCCGGGTCGCGCTCACGCACGATCCAGCCGCCCTTCTGCAGGCGGTCGAGGATGCCGGTCATCGTCGCCGGGTGCAGCCCCGCCCGGCGGGCCAGCGCGCTCGGGCTCAGCGGGCCGTGGCGGGCGATCAGCTCGAGGCAGTCCAGGTCGACGTCCTTGAGCGCGAGATGGGCGCTGACCTGGTGGTTCAGCAGCGAGAGCTGGTTGCGCAGGTCCCGCAGCGACTCCTTGAGCGCCACGGTCGCGCGGCGCCGCCGGGCGGCGTCCGGAGTGGCACTCATGGGTGTCAGCCTAACGCGGTGCGCGGCTTCCCGGCCGGTGGTGGAATCGTGGACCACGATCGGTACCTCGGGCAAAGGAGTGAAATGGGAAAGGTCACGGCCACCGCGGAGCGCACCATCGACGCCCCGGCGGACAAGGTGCGCGCGCTCGTCGCCGACTACGCCGAAACGCGTCCGAAGCTGCTCACCGAGCACTACCGCGACTACGAGGTCACCGAAGGCGGCGTCGGCGCCGGGACCAAGGCCGGCTGGAAGCTGCAGGCGACGTCCAAGCGCGTGCGCGACGTCAAGGCCACGGTCAGCGAGCCTCGGCCGGGCACCCTCGTCGAGACCGACGCGAACTCCAGCATGGTCACGACCTGGACGGTCACCGAAGCCGGTGAGCGCAGTGTCGTGAAGATCGAGACCACGTGGGACGGCGCCGGCGGTATCGGCGGCTTCTTCGAGAAGACCTTCGCGCCCGGTGGGCTCAAGAAGATCTACGACGGCGTCCTGGCAAAGCTCGCCGAGATCGTGTGACCAGTCACAATCGGAATGTGCGCCCCGCTTAACAGGTTGCACCGGGAGGAATCCGGGGCGCCTGCCCCGCTTCGACCGACTTGAGGAGTTCGACGGTGAACGCACCCACCCAGGCGACCGAGATCCGGCTCGCTTCCCGCCCGCACGGCGTCCCGACGCACGACAACTTCGACGTCGTGGACACCGAGATCCCCGCCGCGGGCGAGGGCCAGATCCTGGTGCGCAACCTGATCATGAGCGTCGACCCGGCCATGCGCGGCCGCATGCGGGACGTGAAGTCCTACGCGCCGCCGTTCGAGGTCGGCGAGGTCATGTCCGGCGGGGCGGTCGGCGAGGTCGTCGAGTCCCATGTGGACGGTGTCGAGCCGGGTGACCACGTGCTGCACCAGGCCGGCTGGCGCACCCACGCCGTCCTCGACGCCAAGCGGTTCGTCAAGGTGGACGCGTCGGCGGCCCCGCTCTCGACCTACCTCGGCGTGCTCGGCATGCCGGGCCTGACCGCGTACGCGGGCCTGCTGGAGTCGGCGGAGTTCAAGCCGGGCGACACGGTGTTCGTCTCGGGCGCGGCCGGCGCGGTCGGCTCGCTCGTCGGGCAGCTCGCGAAGCTGAAGGGCGCCAAGCGCGTCATCGGCTCGGCGGGTTCGGCGGAGAAGGTCCGTCACCTCGTCGAGGACCTCGGCTTCGACGCCGCCTTCAACTACAAGGACGGCCCGGTCGCCGCGCAGCTGCACGAAGCGGCGCCGGAGGGCATCGACGTCTACTTCGACAACGTCGGCGGCGAGCACCTCGAAGCCGCCATCGACGCGATCAACGTGCACGGCCGGATCGCCGTCTGCGGCATGATCTCGCAGTACAACGCCACCGAGGCGACCCCGGCGCCGCGCAACCTCGCGCAGATCATCGCCAAGCGGCTCACCATCCGCGGCCTGCTGGTGATCGACCACTGGCACCTGCAGCAGCAGTTCGTCAGCGAGGTCGCGCCGCTGGTGCAGTCCGGTCGGATCAAGTACTCGGAGACGTTCGTCGACGGCATCCGCAACGCGCCGGACGCCTTCCTCGGCCTGCTGTCGGGCGCGAACACCGGCAAGATGCTGGTCCGGATCGCCGACTAGAGCAGTTCGGCCAGCTCCGGCAGGGTCGACGCGGTGTAGGTGGGCGCGGGCGATCCGGGCAGCGGGTGGACGCCGGGACGGGTGAGCAACGCCGTCTCGAGGCCCGCCGCCTGGGCGCCCGCGATGTCCCAGTCGTGCGCCGCGACCATCACGGCCCGTTCGCCCGGGTAGGCGGCCAGGACCTGGTGGTACGGCTCGGGCGCGGGCTTGAGCCGGCCGACCTGCTCGGCGGAGAAGATCCGGTCGAGCAGCGGCGCCAGCCCGGCGTTCTGCAGCTGCGCCTCGGCGGTGGCGAGCGGCGAGTTCGTCAGCGCGACGAGGGTGTGGCCGTTTTCGCGCAGCTTCGCCAGGCCGGGTTCGACGTCCGGGTGCGCGGGCAGCGACCGCAGGCCCTCGGCGACTTCGGCGAGGTCCACCTGGTGGCCGCGCCGGGCGGCCGCCTCGACAGCGGCCGCGCCCGCGATGCCGGCGAAGTCCTGGTAGCCGCCGGTCGCGGTGACGGTCAGGACGGTGTGGATGGCCAGCCCGAACCACTCGCGCCGCAGCTCGCGGCCGCCGATCACGGGGTCCATCGCGGCGAGGTCGAGCAGGGTCTCGTTGACGTCGAAGACGCACAGCATGGGTTCAGTATCCGCCTGATCACCCCGCCGCGGCCCGGCACCGGATCCGCCGGCTCGCAGCGCGGGAGACACCGCCGGTGCCGTTGGGGGTCGATGCGCCGGCCGCACGAACGGAAGGTGGTCGATCGGCCCCGCGCGCCCGAGCCGCGGGCGCCGCCTCCGTGGGTGCTGATGCTCGCGGCCGACGGCAGCGCCGGGGATCAGTACTGCTGGGTCAGCGCCCGTTCGTTGAGATCCGCGTCGAGTTCCTCCGCCGACATCGGCAGGGACATCTGATCGCGCAGGATCGTGCCCAGTGAAGGCAGCTCCGCGCGCTCCGGCCACGTCGACGGGTCCCACAGCGACGACCGCAGGAACGCCTTCGCGCAGTGCATGTACAGCTCTTCGACCTCGACGACCACCGCGAGCTTCGGTCGCTTCCCCTGGACCACCAGCGCGTCGAAGTACGGCGCGTCCGACACCAGCTGGGCGCGGCCGTTGACCCGCAGCGTCTCGTTCATGCCCGGCACCAGGAACAGGAGGCCGGCGTGCGGGTTGTCGACGATGTTGCGGAAGCTGTCGACCAGCTTGTTGCCCGGCCGGTCCGCCAGCACCAGCGTCTTGTCGTCGAGCACCAGCACCGAGCCCGCCGGATCGCCTCGGGGTGAGACGTCGCAGCTGCCGTCCGGTGCCGAGGTGGCCAGCAGCACGAACGGCGAGTGCGCGATCAAGGTCCGCGCGTGCTCGTCGAGGTGGCCGATGACCTTCTGCCGGGTGGTCGGCTTCGGGTCGCCGAGCAGCTCCCGCAGCGCCTCGTGTGAGTCGATGATCCCCATGCGCCCAAGCTAGCGCGCACCACCGACAATCCGGCGGCCCGCGATCGCGATCCGCGCGGCTTCCGACGACTTCTTCACCACCAGGTCCACCGAATAGCCGTGCTTCACGAAGACGCCGTCGAGCTGGAACGTGCCGTAGCCGTGGGCCTGGGTGAACAGCTGCTCCATCAGCTCCAGCGCCGTCGCCGGGTCCGGGGCGACCAGCAGGCAGCGCATGAGGAACTCGTCCGTCAGCCGCCGGGTCTGCTCGTGCAGCCCGACGTGCTCCGGGCCGTGCAGGCCCTCGGCGTAGATGATGTTCATCCCGGCCCGGCGCTCGATCAGGTACCGCGTGTACGCGCCCGCCGCCGCGGCCAGGGCGTCCACGGGATCCGGGTGCTCGCCGGCCGCCGAAGCGACGCGCTCGGCCAGCTGGCAGGCGACGTTCGCCGCGACCTCGGCCAGCAGGCTCTCCCGGGTGGGGAAGTGCCGGTAGGGCGCGCCGGGGCTGACCTTCGCGCGCCGCGCCACCTCCGCGACCGAGAAGCCGGCGAGGCCCTGCTCCGCGATCAGGTCCAGGGATACGCGCACGAGCTCGCCGCGGAGGTCGCCGTGGTGGTACTTGCCGCCCATGACCTGGATCACATCTCTCGTCCGAAATATGTAAGAGGGCTCTTACGTAGACCATGTAAGAGGCCTCTTACGAGGCAACGGTACTTGAAGTTGGAGGGTTCCATGAGCACCACCACGCACGCCATCGCCGTTCCGGCGCCGGGCGCGCCCCTGGCGCCGACCACGATCGAGCGCCGTGACCTGCGTCCGGACGACGTGCTGATCGACATCGCCTACGCCGGTATCTGCCACAGCGACCTCCACCAGGCCAAGGAGGACTGGGGCCAGGCGATCTTCCCGATGGTCCCGGGCCACGAGATCGCCGGCGTCGTCGCCGCGGTCGGGTCGGACGTCACGAAGTACCAGGTCGGCGACCGCGTCGGCGTCGGCTGCATGGTCGACTCCTGCGGCGAGTGCGAGTACTGCCTGGCCGGCACCGAGCAGTTCTGCGTCAAGGGCAACGTCCAGACGTACAACGGCGTCGGCTTCGACGGCGAGAACACCTACGGCGGCTACAGCAACCAGATCGTCGTGAAGGACGCCTTCGTCTGCCGGATCCCGGAAGGCATCGAACTCGACGTCGCCGCGCCGCTGCTGTGCGCGGGCATCACCACCTACTCGCCGCTGCACCACTGGGGCGCGGGCCCCGGCAAGAAGGTCGCCGTGATCGGCCTCGGCGGGCTCGGCCACATGGCCGTCAAGATCGCCGCCGCCATGGGCGCCGAGGTGACCGTGCTGAGCCAGAGCCTGAAGAAGCAGGAGGACGGCCTCAAGCTGGGCGCGAAGGAGTACTACGCCACCAGTGACGAGTCGACGTTCGACGTCCTGCGCGGCAAGTTCGACATCATCCTCAACACCGTGTCGGCCAAGCTGCCGGTGGACGCCTACCTCGGCCTGCTGCGGGTCGGCGGCGCGATGGTGAACGTCGGCGCGCCCGGCGAACCGCTGTCCTACAACGCCTTCTCGCTGCTGGGCGGCAACAAGGTGCTGGCCGGCTCGATGATCGGCGGCATCGCCGAGACGCAGGAGATGCTGGACTTCTGCGCCGAGCACGGCATCGGCGCGGAGATCGAGACGATCCCGGCCGACAAGGTCAACGAGGCCTACGAGCGCGTCGAGAACTCCGACGTCCGCTACCGGTTCGTCATCGACGCCAAGACGATCGGGGCCTGACTCCCGGGGCACGGCAACCGCGTCAGAAGACCACGGTGCGGTTGCCGTGCACCAGCACCCGGTTCTCCAGGTGCCAGCGCAAGCCGCGCGCCAGGGTGACTTTTTCGATGTCCCGGCCCTTGCGGACCATGTCCTCGACCGAGTCGCCGTGGTCGACGCGGATGACGTCCTGCTCGATGATCGGGCCCGCGTCGAGGTCCGCCGTCACGTAGTGGCAGGTCGCCCCGACCAGCTTCACGCCGCGCGTGTGGGCCTGGTGGTACGGCTTCGCGCCGATGAACGACGGCAGGAAGCTGTGGTGGATGTTGATCGCCCGGCCGGCCCACTCGCGGCACAGGTCGGCCGGGAGGATCTGCATGAACCGGGCCAGCACCACCGCGTGCGGGTCGTGCTCGTCGACCAGCTTGCGCACCTCTTCGAACGCTTCTTCCTTGCCCCCGGCCGGGAACGGCACGTGGTGGAACGGGATGCCGTGCGCGCGGGTGATGTCCGCGAGGGACTCGTGGTTGCCGATCACCGCCGCGATGTCGACGTCCAGTTCGCCGGACGCGACGCGGCCGAGCAAGTCGTACAGGCAGTGCCCGGCCTTCGACACCAGCACGACCGCGCGGCGCCGCTCGCCGGTGTCGCTGACCTGCCAGTTCGACTCCGCGGAGAGGTCGGCGGCCACCTCGGCGAACCGGGTGCGCAGCTCGTCGGCGTCGAACGGCAGCGAGTCGGCCCGGACGACCTGGCGTGTGAAGAACCAGCCGGTGTCCGGGTCGGTGTGGTAGGCCGCTTCGACGATCCAGCCGCCGTGCTCGGCGAGGAACCCGGAGATCCGGGCGATGATGCCGGTGCGGTCGGGGCAGCCGAAGGTGATGACGTAGCGGCGTTCGGGAGCGGTCACGACGGCATTCTCCCCCGCGCCGGTCAGACAGCGGGGAGCCGGTCCCCGCTGCCGCACCCGGCCCAACCCGGCAGTACGACGGCGCAAACCAGGTCGTCAGCCCCCTGGGCGAACTCGGGGGACAGGCGCGCCGGCACGGGCCGGGCGAGGGCGGATTCGGCGTCGAGGCGGTGGATCGCCGTGGCGTGGGCCAATCGGCCGGTCCACGGCGATCCGGGGTCTCGCACCAGGGCTTCGCGCAGGGCGAGGCGCTGCCCATCCCACCACCCGAGGACGTCTGCCCACTCCGGTGGCGGC
This sequence comes from Amycolatopsis sp. NPDC101161, assembly GCF_044768185.1. Lineage (NCBI taxonomy): Bacteria > Bacillati > Actinomycetota > Actinomycetes > Pseudonocardiales > Pseudonocardiaceae > Amycolatopsis > Amycolatopsis sp. NPDC101161. Next base: position 764,282 of record NZ_JBIWPI010000004.1, on the reverse strand, counting down.
GACGGTGCCACCGGCCGGTCCAGGACCAGGCCGACCGCGGCGCAGTGCACGGAAGCGATGTGCGTCACCAGGTCATGGACAGTCCACTTCGGACAGTTCGGCACCGGGGCCGCCGGACCCGCCTTCAGTGCCGCCCGCTTCAGCGCGTCGGCGTGGACGTCGATCGCTTCGAGCATGGGCCGACCGTAGCCGCCTCCCCGCTTCGATGGCGAAGACCAGGCCCAGGCCCAGGCTGAACGACAGCAGCAGGCCCTTCACCGGCTCGTCCGCGAACGCGGCGCCGCCGGCCAAGCCGATCAGCACGCTGTACACCGCCCAGATCGCCGCGCCGGCCAGGTCGAGCGGGACGAACCGGCGCAGCGGGTAGCCGAGGCTGCCGTTCGCGAGCGCGCTGGCGACGCGTCCGCCGGGCAGGTACCGCGCGGCGATGATCAGCAGGCCGCCGTTGCGCCGCACCTGTTCTCGGGCCCATTCGTAGCGCCGGTGCCCGTCGGCTCCGCGCTGCAGCCGCGCGATGGCCCGCGGCCCGGCGACCCGGCCGACGGCGTACCCGAGGCAGTCGCCCGCCCACGCGCCCCCGCCGGCCACCGCGGCGAGCAGCGCCAGGTTCGCGGGATCGGGCCCGAGCAGCACGGCGACGGTGACGACGGTCGTCTCGCTGGGCATGAACGGCAGCAGCGCGTCCAGCCCGGACACGGCGAAGACGAGCACCCACAGCCACGGCGAGCCGAGCGCGCCGCGCAGCAGCTCGGTGACGTGCCCCAGGAGTTCCACGGTTCAATGGTGATCACCGCAGGTCACTTCGGGGTGACGCAGCGGGGGTGGACCGGTGAACGTTCAGGCGGGAGCGACCGCGGACCACGGGACGGTCAGCTCGCCGGGGCGGATCCTCGGGTCCGGCACCGGCCAGCCGCGCGCCACCAGCAGCCGGACCGTCTCCAGCCAGCGCGACCGAACGCCGAACGCTTGGTGCGGCGCCGCCGTCGCCCAGCAGGTGTCGAGCGCGGCCAGGAACGCGTGGATCCGCTCGCCCGGGACGTTCCGGTGGATCAACGCCTTCGGCAGCCGCTCGGCGATCGTCGACGGGCGGTCCAGCCCGGCCAGCCGCATCGACAGCGTCAAGGACACCGGGCCGGCGGAAGACACCAGCACCCACGTCGACAGCCGGCCGATCTCGTCGCACGTGCCCTCGACCAGCAGGCCGCCCGGTGCCATCGAGTCCAGCACCAGCGCCCACGCGCCCGGGACCTCGTTCTCCGCGTACTGGCGCAGCACGTTGAACGCCCGCACCAGCACCGGCCGCGTCCCGGCCAGCTCGAACCCGCCGCGGCGGAAGTCCAGCAGCGGTGGCGACGCGGCGGGCAACGCGGCCGCGACCCGCGCGGGATCCAGCTCCAGACCGAGGACCCGGACGTCCGGCCGGACGCGCCGCAGCCAGCGGGCCAGCTCGACCGTCGTCACCGGGGAAGCGCCGTACCCGAGGTCGACGACCAGCGGCGACGCGGCCGTGCGCAGCAGCCGGGTCGTCGCGGGGGAGTACGTGATCCACCGGTCGACCCGGCGGAGGCGGTTCGGGTTGGTCGTGCCGCGGGTCGGCGCGCCGACCGGGCTCAGTTTGCTTCGGTGAGCCACTTCGCCGTGAATTCGGCTTCGCGTTCCAGCAGCTTCGTGACCTGCTCGGCGATCACGCTCTCCAGCTTCCCGCCGAACAGCGGGATCCGGACCGTGACCTCGCCGCTGATCCGCAGCACCGTCTTGTCGCCATTGGCCAAGAGCGCGGTCCGCGCGGCGATCTCGCCGGGGACGCCGCCGACCTCGACGGTCGCGTTGCCCTGCCGGCCGGTGCCGTCGTTGCTCACGCGCCAGGTCTGCGTGCGGGTCACCAGCAGGTCGCCCTTGTGCAGGGTCCGCACCGCCGACGGCAGCTTGTCCGCGCTGATCCCCTGCCGCAGCTCGTACCGCAGGTCCGTGCCGGACTCCTCGTACGACAGCAGCGCCGCGTCGTGGCCGCCGAGCTGCTCGAGCCGAGCCCGCAGGGCGGCTTCACCGGCGACCGCCGCGTACGTCGCGGGGACGTCGGCGGCGAACTCAGCGCGGTGCTCGATCCGGGATCCCATGAGCCGGACAGTACCGTCAGACGCGTGAACACCGCCCGTACTCCCGCCCTCCCCAAGCTCTCCGCGTACACGACGCTGCGCCTCGGCGGCCCCGCCCGCCGGTTCGTCAGCGCCGCGACCAGCGAAGACCTCGTCGCGGCGGTGCGCGAGGCCGACGCGGCGGCCGAGCCGGTGCTGCTGCTCGGCGGCGGCTCCAACCTGGTGGTGGCGGACGCGGGGTTCGACGGCACGCTCGTCGAGGTGGCGAACACCGGCTGGCGGCGGGACGGGGACGTCGTGGAGGTCGAGGCCGGCCAGAACTGGGACGCGTTCGTCGCCGGCCTGGTCGACGCGGGCCTGGGCGGGCTCGAATGCCTCTCCGGCATCCCGGGCAGCGTCGGCGCGACGCCGATCCAGAACGTCGGCGCGTACGGCTGCGAAGTCGCCGAGTCCATCGTCTCGCTGGAGCTGTACGACCGCCGGACGCGCGAAGTGCGCACGCTCAAGGCCGACGAACTCGGCTTCGCCTACCGCACCAGCGTCCTGAAGGGCACCGACAGCGGCGTCGTCCTCTCGGTCCGCTTCGAGATCCGCGAAGACGGCCTCTCCGCGCCCATCCGCTACGCCGAGCTGGCGCGCACGCTCGGTGTCGAGATCGGCTCCCGCGTCCCGGCGGCCGAAGCGCGCGAAGCGGTGCTGAAGCTGCGTCGCGGCAAGGGCATGGTGCTCGACCCGGACGACCACGACACGTGGAGCGCGGGCTCCTTCTTCACCAACCCGATCGTCCCGTCGGCCGAGGCCGAAGCGGTCCTGGCCCGGATCGCCGAGAGCGTCGGGACCGACGCGCCGCAGTACCCGGCCGACGGCGGCGTCAAGCTGTCGGCGGCCTGGCTGATCGAGCGCGCCGGCTTCGCCAAGGGTTACCCCGGGCCGGGGAACCGCGTCTCGCTGTCGACGAAGCACACGCTCGCCCTCACCAACCGCGGCGAAGCCACGACGGACGACCTGCTGGCCCTGGCCCGCGAGGTCCGCGACGGCGTTTTCGCGCGGTTCGGGGTCCGGCTGCACCCCGAACCGCTCTTGATCAACTGCGTCATTTGAGCCGAAACGGGCAACCTGGACGTGTATAGGACGTCTTTGTCGACAAAGGCGTAACCACCTGATCGGATGGTCTTTACCTTTCGGGAGGTAACGTCGGGCGGGCCACCAGCGCTAAGGGCGTGTGCTCGCAGGTCGGCGGGGGAAACTCGGGAGGTTTCGGTGATCGAACGGCGCACGGTCTTCAAGGCCGCACTCGCGGCGGGGGCCGCCCTGGTCGCCGCGGCGTGTTCGAGCACGAACGACGGCACCGCGCTGCCCACCGGCGCGGCGGGTGCCGACGGCGGTGGCGCGCAACCTGTGGCGAAGATCACGGCCGAGCCCGCGGTGAACGCGAAGGACGCCCCCGTCCTCAAGCCGGTCACCATCAAGGTCGCCGACGGCAAGCTCACCGAGTGCAAGGTCACCGCGGACGGCGGCAAGGCCGTCAAGGGCGACACCGCGCCGGACGGGCTCACCTGGACCAGCTCCGAGCCGCTCGGCTACGGCAAGACCTACACCTACGCGGCCAAGGCCACCGGCACCGACGGCAGGCCGGTCGAGCTCACCGGCACGTTCAGCACGATCAGCCCGGCGAAGCAGATCCGCGCCACGCTCAACCCGGCCGACAACCAGCAGGTCGGCGTGGCCATGCCGATCAGCGTCAAGTTCCAGTCGCCGGTCAAGGACCGCAAGGCGGTCGAGCAGGCCCTGTCCGTGAAGACGGACAAGGAGGTCGAAGGCGCCTGGGGCTGGCTGTCGGACAGCCAGGTCGACTACCGGCCGAAGGAGTACTGGCCGCAGAACATCACCGTGAGCGTCGAGGCGAAGCTCTACGGCGTCGAGCTGGGCGGCGGCGCGTACGGCAAGGCCGACGTCACCACGAAGTTCAAGATCGGCCGCAACCAGGTGGTCAAGGTCAACACCCCCGAGCACCAGATGCACGTCTACCGGGGCGGGTCGCAGTACAAGAGCTACCCGTGCGCGAACGGCCTGGACGCCGAGGTCGACCGCAACACCCCCAACGGCACCTACATCATCATGAGCAAGGAGCCGACGGCCGTCTTCGACAACGCCCGCTACGGCTACACGAACGTCAACAAGAAGTGGGCCTGCCGGATCTCCAACCACGGCGAGTACATCCACGAGAACCAGGACAACGCGGCCAACATCGGCAAGAACAACAACTCCCACGGCTGCGTCAACCTCCTCGAGGCCGACGCCAAGGACTTCTTCGACTCCGCGCTGGTCGGCGACCCGGTCGAGATCACCGGCTCCCAGCTGGGCGCGCCGATGGCCTCGGACGTCAAGGACTGGAACTACAGCTGGTCGGCCTGGAAGTCGCTGGGAGCGAAGTAGAGCGTGCGCACCGAAGTCGTCGGGCACGGCGGGGTCCGGCTCGGCCTGCGGGTCGAAGGGACCGGGAACAGCAGGCCGATCGTGTTCGTGCACGGCTGGGCGCAGTCGGCCGGCTGCTGGGCCGCCCAGCTCGCCGACCCGGCGCTGACCGAGCGGTTCCGCCTGGTCGCGATGGACCTGCGCGGCCACGGCGCCTCCGACGTCCCGGCGTCCGGCTACGACGACCCGGTGGCGTGGGCCGACGACCTCGCCGCGGTCCTCGACTTCGCCGGGCCGGGCGCGATCGTCGTCGCCTGGTCGTACGGCGGCCTGGTGCTCGCCGACCACATCCGTGTGCACGGCACCGCACGGCTGCGCGGGGTCGTGCTCGTCGGCGCCATCACCGAGATCGGCCGCGACCGGCCCGGCGGGCGCGTCGGCCCGCTGATGCGCGAGCACATGCGCGCCATGCTTTCGGACGATCCGGACATCGCGGTCCCCGCCCTGACCGCGTTCAGCCGCGGGATGGTCGCCCGGCCGGTGCCCGGCACCCAGGCCCAAGCCCTCCTCGGCGCTTCTTTGAGCGTGCCGCCCGCGGTGCGTTCGGCGCTGTTCCGCCGGGACATCGGCAGCGAAGACGTGCTGGTCAGGCTGGACAAGCCCACCCTGGTCGCGCACGGGACGGCCGACCGGGTGATCGAGCCGTCGACGGCCGAGCACGCCCTCGGGAAGATTCCGGGCGCTGTCGGGCGTTGGTTCCTTGACGGGGGCCATGCGCCCTTCGCCGAGTCCGCGGACGAGTTCGACGCGGCACTGCGGCAGTTCGCCGAGGAATGCTGACGCAACGCGGGAGACGTGACCAGGTGACCAGCTCCATCCGGGGGTTCGACGCTGCCCCTCGCCGGATCGCGGTGCTGTCCGTGCACACTTCGCCCTTGGAGCAGCCGGGCACCGGCGACGCCGGCGGGATGAACGTGTACATCAGCGAAACGGCGACCGAGATGGCCCGCCGCGGCGTCGAGGTCGAGGTGTTCACCCGCGCGACGGCGTCCGACCAGCCGCCGGTGGCCGAGCTGGCGCCGGGCGTGACCGTGCGGCACGTCCAGGCCGGGCCGTTCGAGCCGCTGGGCCGCGACGAGCTGCCCGCCCAGCTGTGCGCGTTCACCTCCGGCGTCCTGCGCACCGAGGCGTTCCACGAACCCGGGTACTACGACCTCATCCACTCGCACTACTGGCTCTCGGGCCAGGTCGGCTGGCTCGCCCGCGACCGCTGGTCGGTGCCGCTGGTGCACACCGCGCACACCCTGGCGAAGGTCAAGAACGCCGCGCTCGCCGAGGGCGACAAGCCGGAGCCGCGCCTGCGCGTGATCGGCGAAGAGCAGGTGGTCGCCGAGGCCGACCGGCTGGTCGCCAACACCGCCGTCGAGGCGCGGCAGCTCATCGACCTCTACGACGCCGAGCCGGACGCGGTGCACGCCGTGCCGCCGGGCGTCGACCTCGACCGCTTCACGCCGGGCTCCCAGGCCGCCGCGCGCTCCTCTCTGGGGCTGGCTCCCGACGACGTCGTGCTGGCGTTCGCCGGCCGGATCCAGCCGCTGAAGGCGCCGGACGTCCTGCTGCACGCGGCCGCGGCCCTGCTGCGCCGGCGCCCCGAACTGGCGCCGCGCCTGGTCGTGCTGGTCGTCGGCGGGCCGTCGGGCACCGGGCTGGAGCAGCCGCAGGCCCTGCGCGAGCTGGCGGTCTCGCTGGGCATCGAGCCGCAGGTGCGGTTCCTGCCGCCGCAGCCCGGGGAAGCGCTCGCCCGGGTCTTCCGCGCCGCCGACGTCGTCGCGGTGCCCAGCTACAACGAGTCGTTCGGCCTGGTCGCGCTGGAAGCGCAGGCCTGCGGGACGCCGGTGGTCGCGGCCGAGGTCGGCGGGCTGCCGGTCGCGGTGCCGCACGGCGTGTCCGGCCTGCTGGTGCCCGGCCACGGCGCCGAGGAGTGGGCGGCCGCGCTGGCCGCCGTCGCCCTGCGCCCGGACCGGCGCGCCGAGCTCGGTGCCAACGCCGTCGTGCACGCGCGGCGGTTCTCTTGGCGTCGCACGACGGACGCGCTGCTGGACATCTATGCTCAGGCGACGAGCGCGTTCTCCCGCGCGCTGGACCTGCGCGCGGAGGTGGCGGTGTGAGCCTGGACGAGCTGATCCAGTCTACTTTGGACTCGGCCGAGCTCAAGTACGACAAACGCGGTCCCGGCAAGTACTTCGTCACGTTGCCCGGCACGAAGAAGCTGCAGACGAACGCGTGGCTCGTCGACGGCGACCACGCGTTTTCGGTGGAGGCGTTCGTCTGCCGCCGTCCCGATGAGTCCCATGAGGACGTTTACCGGTTCCTGTTGCAGCGCAACGCGAAGCTCTACGGCGTCCACTACACAGTGGACAGTCTCGGTGACATCTACCTGGTCGGCCGGTTCGGCAAGGAGACGATGTCCGCCGACGAGCTGGACAAGGTGCTCGGCCAGGTCCTGGAAGCCGCCGACGGCGACTTCAACACGCTGCTGGAGATCGGCTTCGCGACGTCGATCAAGCGCGAGTGGGACTGGCGCGTCTCCCGCGGCGAGTCGCTGGCCAACCTGCAGGCGTTCAAGCACCTCGCGGAGCCGCGCGAACCGGGCTTGACCGAGTCGTGACCCGGGCCGTGCAACGGCCCTGAACCGGACATCCGTCTCACCGCCAGCCGAAACTGGAGGGAGACGCAGGATGCGGACTCGATGGAGAGCGGCGCTCGCGGGCGCGGCGGTGGTTTTCGCGCTGGCCGGGTGCTCGGCGTCGGAGAACGGCGCATCGTCCACGGCGGACAGTGCCGGTGGGGTGGCGAAGGTCCCGGCCGCGCCGCAGCAGGGAACCGGGGGCAAGGCCGACTCGAAGGTGACGCCACCGCAGGCCGGCGCCACCGACCGCAAGCTTTCGCGCAGCGCCCGGCTGGAGCTGACCGCGACCAAGGTCGTCGACGTCGTCGCGCAGGCCCGCGGGATCGCGCAGGGCGCGGGCGGCTACACGGGGCAGGAGAGCACCGGTGACGAGTCGGCGACGCTGTCGCTGGCCGTGCCCGCGGAACGGCTGGACCCGGTGCTCGACCAGCTGTCGCACCTGGGCACTTCGCTGGTCAAGCGGGAGCTGAACACGCAGGACGTGACCGAGCAGGTCGTCGACGTCGAGGCGCGGCTGACGACGCAGCGCAAGTCGGTCGAGCGGATCCGCGCGCTGCTCTCGCAGGCGACTTCGGTGTCGGACATCACGTCGATCGAGAGCGAGCTGACGAGCCGCGAGTCGGCGTTGGAGTCGTTGGAGCAGCAGCAGAACTCGCTCGCCGGGAGTGTGGCGATGGCGACGGTGTCGATGAGCATCCGCAGTGTTGCCGCGCCGGCGCCGCCGTCGGAAGACCGGAGTGGGTTCCTCGGGGGGCTGGCTGGTGGCTGGGACGCGTTTTTGACCTTCGGGGGTGGGTTGTTGACGGTGCTGGGGGCTGTTGCGCCGTTCCTGTTGATCGTGGGGCCGTTGGCTTGGGGCGCGTGGTGGGTGAACCGGCGTCGTCGGGGCGTTAAGCCGGAGGCTGTCGAGAGCTGAGCAGTGCTCCCGCTCCTCGTCTTCGATTGTTCAGCACCGGAGACCCGGCCTCAAGGGCGCCTTCGGCGTCGCTTCGCGATGAGCTTCGCTCACCCTTGACCCCGGGTCTCCGGTGCTGACTGCGGCGGGGACGAGGGGCGGGGGAGGTCTAGGCGCGGCCCTGCGGGCCCCTGCGGGGCCGGTGGGTTGGGACTGCCTGAATGACTCGTTCACGACCTGCGCGGGGCAGGCGGGACGGCTCGAGGGAGGGGGGAGTCGCGATCTCGAGCCGCCCCGCTGAAGTTCCCGCCGATCAGGACCCGGTGACGAGGGGGGTGCCATCGGGGCCGGCGGGCCGCGGCTCGGCAGGGGGGAGACGAGCCGCGGTCGAAGCCCGAAACCGGCCGGGGAGTGCGTGGAATCCGGCCGCTCGGGACGTAAGCAAACCTGTCAGATCCCGACCTGTAATCACAAGACTACTCACTAGTCCGTTCGAGTGAACTTCGGTCACGGGGATAACGGTGTGCAGTTTGAAGCGAGGATTTTGCGCGTTGTTGGCGCTTGGACTTGCCGAAGAGTGAGGTGTTACTCCGAAGTAACACACTCTGCGTAGGACGCGAGGTCACCAGTCGGTCGGCTGGTCCGTCATGGCAGGCTGAGCACATGGCCGAGATTGGGACTTTGGTGCTGCTGCGGCACGGGCAGAGCACGTGGAACGCGGAAAACCTGTTCACCGGCTGGGTGGACGTGCCGCTGTCGGAGCAGGGCGAAGGCGAAGCCCGCCAGGGTGGGCAGCTGCTGGCCGACGCCGGGCTGCTGCCGGACGTCGTGCACACCTCGCTGCTGCGCCGCGCGATCTCCACCGCGAACATCGCGCTGGACGCCGCCGACCGGCACTGGATCCCGGTGAAGCGCGACTGGCGCCTCAACGAGCGCCACTACGGCGCGCTGCAGGGCAAGAACAAGAAGCAGACCCTCGACGAGTTCGGCGAGGAGCAGTTCATGCTCTGGCGCCGCTCGTACGACACCCCGCCGCCGCCGATCGACCCGGACGACAAGTGGAGCCAGGCCGGCGACCCCCGCTACGCGAACCTCGGCGACAAGGCCCCGCTGACCGAGTGCCTCAAGGACGTCGTCGAGCGGCTGCTGCCGTACTGGGAGTCCGAGATCGTGCCGGACCTGCGCGCGGGCAAGACCGTGCTGGTCGCCGCGCACGGCAACTCGCTGCGCGCGCTGGTCAAGCACCTGGACGGGATCTCCGACGCCGACATCGCCGGCCTCAACATCCCCACCGGCATCCCGCTGCGCTACGACCTGACCGCGGACCTCAAGCCGGTCAAGGCCGGTGGCGAGTACCTCGACCCCGAGGCCGCCAAGGAAGCCGCCGCCGCGGTCGCCAACCAGGGCCGCTGACCGACGATTGCCGTGAAGGGCACCCTCAAGGCCTTGAGGGCGCCCTTCACGGCTTTCAGGACGCGGCGACCGTGCGGACCGCGGACGCCTTCCAGGTGGTGCCGACGCGGGTCAGGTCGAGTTCCGTGGTGAACGGGCGGTCGGCGCTGCCGGTGGGGCCCGTCACCTTCAGCGTCGTGAAGAACAGCACCGTCGCCGTTCCGCCCGTGAGCGCGGTGACGCCCGCCAGCGGGTCCGGCCCGAGCGCCACCTTCGTGCCGCTCTTGCGGATCGCGTCGAGGTAGGTGGCCTTCTTCGCGCGGTAGTCGGTCAGCAACGGCTCGGTGACCACCGCTTCGGCCCGCGCGTACGAGCCTTCCGGGTCGGCGCTGTCGGTCGTCAGCAGCGCCGTGGCGGCCGCGCGGGCCCCGGCCAGCGCCGAATCGCGCAGGCCGGCGAGGCTGCCGTCGTCCGGGTGCGGTGCGGGCGGCGGCTGCGCCGGGTTCAGCGCGGTGTCCGAGATCCGCCAGCGCCCCGCGGATTCGAGCGCGGTGAACGCGACCGTCGCCAGGCCCCTCGAAGTCCCGTTGACCTGCTCCAGCACCGCCAGCTCCCGGAGCCGGCCGCCGGTCAGCTCGAGCGCGGCGCTGCGCACCACCCGCGTGGTCAGGTGGACCGGCTGCGGGCTCTTCCTGATCGTGTCGAACAGCTTCGCGAGCTGGTCCTTCGCCGCCCCGGTGACGTTCGCCGCGACGGCCTGGTCGAACGCCGCCGGGTTCGTCGAGTCGTAGCTGAACACCGCCTCGGCCGCCGTCTTCACCGCGTCGAGGGCCGCGTCCGTGCCGCGGGCGTCGACCAGCGCGAGGTTGCCGGTGAGCGGCGTGGCCGTGCCGGAGATCGCCGACGTGCACGCCGAGGTCGTCAGGACCAGCGCCAGCAGCGCTCGCTTCACAGCAGCCCGGCCTCGCGCGCCCGCGCCCCGGCCTGGAACCGCGACGACGCGCCGAGGACCTCCATCAGCTCCGCCACCCGCCGCCGGTAGGTCCGCAGGCCGACGCCGAGCGCGCGGGCCGCCGTCTCGTCCTTGCAGCCGGACGCCAGCTGCTCGAGGATCTCCCGCGCGCCCAGCTCGGTGAAGCGGGCCTGGTAGGACTCGAGGTCGGTGCCGCCGGCCCAGGCCGCCTCGAACAGCGACTGGATGCCCTGGACCAGCTCCGGGCTGCTGACGACGGTGTAGCTCCGGACCCCGCCGACGTGGTCGCCCGCGACGATCGCGATCCGGCGGTCCAGCAGGATCGTCTCGTTGACCTCGCGCTCGGTGATCCGGATGCGCGCGCCGTGCGTGGCCATGAACCGCAGGTGCTCGGCCAGCGCGGGGTCGAACAGGACGCCGGGCAGGTACATCTTGCGCACGGACGTCGTGCGCACGGCCTGCTCGCGCTCGGGCGCGGACGGGTGCGCCACCGACCAGGTGTGCAGGTCGCGGGCCGCGCACGAGACCTCCGTCGCGGTCGCGAACAAGTGCGCCGTCCGTTCGAACAGCTCGGCCTCACCGCGCACCACGACGACGTCGCTGACTCTCTCCACGTATTCCAGTTTGGCAGCAAAGTGCCATTCCCGGCGGCTTCCGGGCCAGGTCGGAAGGCTGGAGCCATGACCACGAACACCACCCTCCCCGCCGCCGCGGCGGGCACCTGGCAGCTCGGCTCCTTCGAAGTCAACCGGCTCGGCTTCGGCGCGATGCGCCTGATGTCCACTTCGGACGGTGGCATCCGCGACCGCGGGACGTCGCTGACCGTGCTCCGCCGCGCTGTCGAACTCGGCGTCAACCACATCGACACGGCCGCCTTCTACTTCGCCGGCCCGCGCTCGGCGAACGAGCTGATCAACACCGCCCTGGCGCCCTACGACGACGTGGTGATCACCACCAAGATCGGCGCCGGCCGCGACTTCGAAGGCACCTTCTACTTCGCCCGGCCGGACCAGCTGCGCGCCCAGGTCGAGGAGAACCTGCGGCAGCTGGGCGTCGAGCACCTCGACGTCGTCAACTACCGGATCGGCGCGGGCCTCGACCGCGGCGAAGGCTCGCTCGCCGACGGCTTCGGGGCCCTCGCCGAGCTGCGGGAGCAGGGCCTCATCCGCGAGCTGGGCATCTCCAACATCGGCCCGGCGCACCTCACCGAGGCCCTCGCGATCGCGCCGGTCGTCTGCGTCCAGAACCAGTACGGCCTCACCGCGCGCCGCGAGGACGACGAGATCGTCCGGATGTGCGCCGAGCACGGGATCGCCTTCGTGCCGTTCTTCGCCGTCGCCAGCGGCCAGGGCGAGGACGCGCGCGTCGCCGAGGTCGCGCGCCGCCACGACGCCACCCCGGCGCAGGTGCGGCTCGCGTGGACCCTCCACCAAGGACCGCACGTGCTCGCCATCCCGGGCACCGGTGACGTCGCGCACCTCGAGCAGAACGTCGCCGCGGCCGCCCTGGAGCTCACCGACGACGATCTGAAGACCCTCGACACCGCCGGGTGATTCACCCGGAATGTCTCGCCGGGGAATCGATCGGGTGAACGCGGGCTGAAGCACCGGCGAACATGTCATCGCCAGGTGTCGCGGTGCTCACGACTAGGCGGACAACGCTAGGCCGAAGGGCCACTTCTCAGCTTACGATCGGCCTGTGACCACGCCTGTTTCCCTCGCACTGGCCATCGGGGCACTGGTGGCCGGTGCGGTGGTCGGCTACCTCCTCGCCCGGGCGCGAAGCCGCCGCGAAGAGGCCCGGCCGCCGGGCCCGACCGTCGCGGAGCTCCTCGAACGGCTGGTCCGGTCGTCCCACAACGGCGTCGTCGTCCTCAACAAGTTCGGCGACATGGTGCTGCACAACCCGCGCGCCTACGAGCTGGGCCTGGTGCGGGTGAACCAGGCCGACCCGCGGGCCCGCCGGGCCGCCGAGCAGGTCGTCGAGACCGACGAGCCGATGGAGATCGACCTTTCGCCCATCGAAGCGCGCGGCCGCCAGCCCGAGGCGGTGCTCGGCCAGGTCCGGCCGCTCGGCGACGGCTTCACCGTCGTCGAGGCCGTCGACCACTCCGAGGCCATCCGGCTGGAGGCCGTCCGCCGCGACTTCGTCGCCAACGTCAGCCACGAGCTCAAGACCCCGGTCGGCGCGATCGCGCTGCTCACCGAGGCCGTGCTCGACGCCGCCGAGGACGTCGAGGAGGTCCGCCGCTTCGGCGGCAAGATCCTCCGCGAGTCCACCCGTCTGGGCCAGCTCGTCACCGAGCTCATCGCGCTGTCGCGGCTGCAGGGCGCCGAGCGGCTGCCGGACCTCAACGTCGTCGAGGTCGACGCCGTCGTCCGCGAGGCGCTCGGCCGGACGACACTTTCGGCCGAGTCGGCCGACATCCGGATCACCACCGACACCCCCAGCGGCCTGCTCATCGAAGGCGACCGGACGCTGCTGGTCACCGCGCTGTCGAACCTGCTGGAGAACGCCGTCGCGTACTCGCCGGCCGGCAGCCCGGTCTCGATCAGCCGGCGGCTCGCCGACGGGATGGTCGAGATCGCCGTCACCGACCGCGGCATCGGCATCGCCGAGGACGAGCAGCAGCGCGTGTTCGAGCGCTTCTACCGCGCCGACAAGGCCCGCTCGCGCGCCACCGGCGGCACCGGGCTGGGCCTGGCGATCGTCAAGCACGTCGCGGCCAACCACGGCGGCTCGGTCGGGCTGTGGAGCCGGCCGGGCACCGGCTCGACGTTCACGCTGCGCATCCCCGCGCACGTCCGCCCCGAGCCGGCCGCGGAGCCGGCGCGGGCCGCCAAGACCTCGCCGGCACCTCGGCAGGAGAAGACCCCCGAGCGCACCCCGAGGCTCGTGGTTACCGGGCAGGACAGCCCAGATCATGGAGGAAACCTGTGACCAGGGTTCTCATCGTCGAGGACGAGGAGTCGTTCGCCGACCCCCTCGCCTTCCTGCTGCGCAAGGAAGGGTTCACCGCGGCCGTCGCCGGGACGGGCCAGGCCGCGCTGGAGGAGTTCGACCGCAACGGCGCCGACATCGTGCTGCTCGACCTGATGCTGCCGGGGATGAGCGGCACCGACGTCTGCAAGCAGCTGCGCCAGCGCTCGGCCGTGCCGGTGATCATGGTGACGGCGCGCGACAGCGAGATCGACAAGGTCGTCGGCCTGGAGCTCGGCGCGGACGACTACGTGACGAAGCCGTACTCGGCGCGTGAGCTGATCGCGCGCGTCCGGGCGGTGCTGCGCCGCGGCGGCGAGCCGGGCACGGACGGCGAGCTGGCCCCGCTGGTGCTGTCGGCGGGCCCGGTCCGGATGGACGTCGAGCGGCACGTGGTGACGGTCGACGGCGCCGAGGTGTCGCTGCCGCTCAAGGAGTTCGACCTGCTGGAGTACCTGCTGCGCAACGTCGGCCGGGTGCTGACCCGCGGGCAGCTGATCGACCGGGTGTGGGGCGCGGACTACGTGGGCGACACGAAGACGCTGGACGTCCACGTGAAGCGGCTTCGGTCGAAGATCGAGCCGGACCCGGGCTCGCCGCGGCACTTGGTGACCGTGCGTGGGCTGGGGTACAAGTTCGAGACGTAGGCCGGGTTTGTCCGGGAAGGGCGTTCTCGCGACTTCGGTGGCGTGGGCGCCCTTCGCGGCGTTGAGGGCGGCCCGGTCCGGCCGCTGAAGAGGGCCGGCCGGGCTGGCAACTCGAGACGTAACCGGCATTCCGGGCGGCCCCGCGGCAGCCGGGAGGCGCGCCGGGGTGGTACCGCACCGAGTGTTTTCGGTTACAAGTTCGAGACCTGGCGCCGGGGCCGGTACCCTGGACCCCCGTGCGCCTAGGGGTACTCGACGTCGGTTCCAACACCGTCCACCTGCTCGTGGTCGACGCCCACCGTGGCGCCCACCCGACGCCGATGCATTCCGAAAAGTCCGTGCTGCGCCTGGCCGAGCAGCTCACCCCCGGTGGGGAGCTCAGCAAGGCCGGGGCCGACGACCTCGTGACCGCGGTCGAATCCGCGAAGGACGCCGCCGCGCGGCTCGGCTGCCAGGAAGTCATGGCGTTCGCCACGTCCGCCGTCCGCGAAGCGAAGAACTCCGCCAAGGTGCTGGCCCGCGTCGCCGACAAGACCGGCGTCGACCTGCAGGTCCTCTCCGGGACCGATGAGGCCCGGCTGACCTTCCTCGCCGTCCGGCGGTGGTACGGCTGGTCGGCCGGCCAGCTGCTCGTGCTCGACATCGGCGGCGGCTCGCTGGAGATCGCCATGGGCCGCGACGAAGAGCCCGTGCTGGCCGAGTCGCTGCCCCTCGGCGCGGGCCGCACCACGCGCACGCGCTTCAAGCACGACCCGCCGTCGCGCTCGGAGCTCGTCGCGACGTCGGCGTGGCTGGACGACCAGCTCACCGAGCTCGCGCGGAAGGTCACCAAATGGGGTGAACCCGACCGCGTCGTCGCGACGTCGAAGACGTTCCGGTCGCTCGCGCGGCTGACCGGCGCCGCCCCCTCGGCGGCGGGCCCGCGCGTGCGACGTACGCTCACGGATACCGCGTTGCGCCAGCTCCTGGCCTTCATCTCGCGGATGACGTCGGCCGATCTGGCCCAGCTCGAGGGAGTCAGCTCGAGCCGGTCGCACCAGCTGGTGGCGGGCGCGCTCGTCGCGCAGGCCACCATGCGGGCGCTCGGTTTGGCGGAACTCGAGATCTGCCCGTGGGCTCTGCGAGAGGGCGTGATCCTGCGGCGGCTGGACCATTCGAACGGCGCGGATGAGACTGGAGCCGCCCTCGTGGGGCGCTTCGGCGCACAGGAGGACCGGTGAAAGCACGCGGCTGGACTTCCCGGACGGACAACGGGCACGGTGGAGAGGTGACGGACATGCAGAGGTCGGCGTACAGCGCGCGCGGCGCCGCCGGGGTGCCGTCGGGAACCCGCTCTCGAGGTGCCACCAGCGACAACTCGGTGCGCGCGGGGGACGACCAGGTATGACGGACCAGACCGGAGGCGACCAGCCGCAGAAGACCGTGGCCGAGCTGCTCGCCCAGCACGGTGCCCAGGTCGACGGCAACCGCCGTCGCCGTCGGCGCGCGGCCGATGACGACGACGAGCCGGCCACCCCGGAGACCCCGGGGCCGACCGGTTCGCACCGCCGTCCCGGCGTGGGCGACACCGGCCCGCAGGCGATCATCGACCGGGTCGCGTCGGAGGGCACGCCGCCCCCGCCGAACCGGCCCACCGGACGGCGTCGCGCCGAGCCGCCCGCTGCGCCGCCGCCCGCGCCCCGCGCGGTCCCGCAGGACTCCCAGCCGCTGCCGCGGCCGGTCCCGCCGCCCCCGCCGGCCCGGCCCGCGCCCGGCGGCGCCGAGTCCGGCCAGTACGCGCGCCCGCCGCAGCAGGAGCCGACCCAGTTCACCCGGCCGCCGCAGGAGTCCGGGCAGTTCTCGCGCCCGCAGGAGTCGGCGCAGCTGCCCGTGCCGCCGCGCGCGCCGCGGCGCCAGCCGCCGCCCCCGCAGCCGTCGCAGCAGCTGCCCACCCCGCCGCCGCAGCCGTCCCAGCAGCTGCCGACGCCGCCGGCCGCCGAGGAGACCCGGGCCGTCCCGCCGGTCCGGCGCCGTCCCGCGCCGCCGTCGCAGCAGCTGCCGGTCCCGCCGCCGCAGCCGTCCCAGCAGCTGCCGACGCCGCCGCCCGGCGGGCCGCTCTCGGCCCGGCTCGACGGCCTCAACGGCACCCCGGACGCCGACGTCGACGCCCCGCCGCCCCCGATGGCCAGCGGGACCTTCTCGACACCGCCGGCCGCGCCCGGGCGCCCGCGCCGGGGCCCGGCGCGCCGTCCGCAGCCGCAGCAGGAGGCCTACACCGAGCAGTTCGACGCGGTCCGGCACGAGCAGCCCCCGCCGCCGCCCGCCCCGCCGGCGAAGCCCGACGAGCCGTCGTCGCCGGGCGGGCTCGCGAACTGGCGCAAGCGCCGGCAGAAGGAGCAGCTGGAGGACACCGAGATCGGCGTCATGCCGGTGGTGCCCGGCGAGACCCCGGACGACGGCTACCCCGAGGACGACTTCGAGCCGGACGGCTTCGCGCCGGAGGGCAGCGGCTACCAGGCCGCGTACGACGCCGGCCCGCCGACGGGCGCGTACCCGCCGCCGATGCCGTTCGCGCCCGGCGACCGCGCGTCGCGGGCGCCGATCCCGGACGACCTGGCGCCCTACGAGCGCGAGTTCGCCGACGGCTACCCCGACGGCGGCCCGGACTTCGAGCAGGACGACTACGGCTACGAGCAGGCCGACGGCTACGAGGACGACGAGTACGACGACGTCCCGGAGCCGGTCGCGGAGCCGGAGCCGGCGACCTCGCCCGGCAAGGCGTGGCTGGCCCTGGCCGGCCAGCTGGCGCTGGGCGTCGTCGGCGGCGCGGCCGTGTGGCTGGGCTTCAACTGGCTGTGGGTGAACATCCCGGCCGCCGCGCTGGTCGCCGCGTTGCTGGTGGTGGTCGCGCTGGTCTGGATCGTGCGGAAGATCCGCCGCGCCGAGGACCTGCAGACGACCGTGCTGGCGGTGCTGGTCGGCCTGGTCGTGACGGTCTCGCCGGCGGCGTTGCTGCTCGTCGGCCGCTGACGCGCGGGGGACGCGGTGAGATCCGCGTCCCCTTCCGCGTGTGCCCCTGCTCCACACCCTCGGTGACGAGGCAGGATGGCGCGCGTGACAGACGAGAAGCCGGTCCCCGTCGGGCTCAGCACGGCGTCCGTGTGGCCCCTCAAGGCCGGGACCGCCTTCGAGCTGGCCGCCGAGCTCGGCTACGACGGCGTCGAGGTCATGGTCTGGGCCGACGCGGTCAGCCAGGACATCAGCGCCCTGCGCCGGTGGTCGCGCCGGACCGGGGTGCCCGTGCTGTCGATCCACTCGCCGTCGCTGCTGATCACCCAGCGGATCTGGTCGCCCGATCCGGTCGTGCGGCTGCGGATGTCCGTCGAGGCCGCGCAGGAGCTCGGCGCGCGGACCGTGGTCGTCCACCCGCCGTTCCGGTGGCAACGCCGCTACGGCGACGCCTTCGGTGATCTCGTCGACGAGCTGGAGGAGTCCAGCGGGATCGAAATCGCCGTCGAGAACATGTTCAAGGTGCGCCCGCCCGGCGGTTCGAAGAATTCGCGCGTCTCCGCGTTCCGGCCGTCGATCGACCCTACGGACGTCGGTTTCCGGCACTACACGCTCGACCTGTCCCACACAGCGGCAGCCCGGATGGACGCCCTCGCGCTCGCCGAGCGGATGGGCGAAGGCCTCTCGCACGTCCATCTGGCGGACGGCACCGGCGTCCCGAAGGACGAGCACCTGGTGCCCGGGCGGGGTGGCCAGCCCTGCACCGAACTGCTGGAGAAGCTGGTCAGCAGCGGTTTCGCCGGGCAGATCGTGCTGGAGATCAACACCCGGCACGCCGCCACCGGCGCCGAGCGGGTCCGTGATCTCGCGGAGGCATTGCTGTTCGCGCGTTTCCACCTCGGGCAGTAATTGCGCACGTTCACCACGGACACGACTACTCCCGGGTCCATTTACCCGGATCGAACACGTAAAGTTCGGACCGTGAAACCGTCGCGCTCGCTGATCGTCACCTGCCCGGATTTGCCCATTGGCACGGCGCGTTCGTGAGTGGAACGGACGGCACCGCCGTGTCCTTCGAGACGGCGAGTGCGGCGCGGTCGCTGGGGGACGGCACCTTCACCGCGGTGCTGCGTGCGGAGTGGGCCATCGGCTCGCACCCGCACGGGGGTTTCCTGCTGGCCCTGCTGGCCAAAGCGGCGATCGCCGCCCTCCACGAGCGCGGTGAGCCGCACGCGGAGCCGCTGGTGGTCAGCGCGGAGTTCCTGCACGCGCCCGCGCTGGGCCCGGTGCTGCTGCGCACGGACGTCCGCAAGGTCGGCCGCCGCGCGACGGTCGTCGAGGTCCGGCTGGAGCAGCGCGGCCGCAGCTGCGTGGAGGCGCGCGTGACGACCGGCCGGCTGCCGATGCGCCGGCCGGAGTGGACGGACGTGCCGTCGATGCCCGCCGAGCCGTCCCCGGGCGCGCTCGCGATGGCGGAGAGCACGGAGGGCCCGTTCAACCTGGCCAAGGGCTGCGAGGTCCGCCTCGACCCGGCGACGGCGGGGTACCTGGCCGGGCGCACGGGCGAGCCGCCCCGGATGCGGCTGTGGGTCCGGCCGCGCCACGGGCTGGTCGACCCGTACTTCACGTTGCTGGCGTCCGACGTGAACCCGCCGGTGGTGATGAACCTCGGCCGCATCGGCTGGGCGCCGACGGTCCAGCTGACGGCGCTGCTGCGGACCCGGCCGGCGCCGGGGTGGCTGCGGGTGGTGGTGGAGTCCCGCTCGGTGCACGAGTCGTGGTTCGACTCGGACGCCACGGTGGTGGACTCCCAGGGGCGGCTGGTGTGCCAGGCCCGGCAGCTGGGGCTCGCCCCGGCACCGGGCGCCTGAGGCACGTTTGGCACGCTTTACGCCATGACGGTCATCGCGGTGCTGGGTGCGGGAAAGATCGGCGAGGCGTTGCTCTCGGGGCTGCTGCACGGCGGCCACGAGCCGGGCGACCTGCTCTTCACCGAGCGGTACCCGGCGCGCGTCGAAGAGCTCACCGCGCGCTACGGCGTCCGCGGCGTCGAGGTGGAGGAAGCCGCCAAGCACGCCGATGTCCTGGTCGTCGCCGTGAAGCCGCAGGACATCGACCCCGTGCTCGACGAGCTGGCGCCGCTGCTCGGCCCGAACTCGCTCGTCGTCTCGCTGTGCGCGGGCCTGCCCACCTCGCTGTACGAGCGCCGGCTCGCCGAGGGCGTCCCGGTCGTCCGGGTCATGCCGAACACGCCGATGCTGGTCAACGAGGCCATGAGCGCCATCTCGGCCGGCCGGCACGCCACCGCCGAGCACCTGGCGGTCGTGCGCGACCTGCTCTCGCACGTCGGCCAGGTCGTCGAGGTGCCCGAGGCGCAGCAGGACGCCGTGACGGCGTTGTCGGGCTCCGGCCCGGCGTACTTCTTCTACCTGGTCGAGGCCATGATCGACGCCGGCATCCTGCTCGGCCTGCCGCGTGCGCTGGCCGGGCAGCTGATCATCCAGTCGGCCGTCGGGGCGGCGAAGATGCTCGCCGAGTCCGAGGAGCACCCGGTGCTGCTGCGCGAGGCCGTGACGTCGCCCGCCGGGACGACCATCAACGCCATCCGCGAGCTGGAGAAGCACGGCGTCCGCGCGGCCATGCTGGCGGCCATCGAGGCGGCCAAGGACCGGTCGGTCGAGCTGGGCAAGGCTCACGAAGGCTGACGCGGCCGCCAGTCCGCCGCCCAGGCGTCGAGCTGGACCAGCGTCCCGAACAACGAACGGCCCTGCTCGGTGAGCGAGTAGCCCTCGGCGTTCCCGACCAGGTCGGCCTCGCCCAGTTCGCGCAGCCGCGTGGCCAGCACGCTGGAGGACACCCCGTCGCAACGCTGCTGGAGCGCGCGGAACGTCAGAGCCGAGTCGCGCAGCTCCCAGAGGATCCGCAGCGTCCACCGCCGGCCGAGCAGGTCGAGCAGCGCCATGATCGGGCGGCCCGTCGTCGAACCGCGGACCGGGTGGCCGGGTAGAGGCGTCGTCATTGCTTTCCTTTCCGAAGCGCCGATGTTAGCGTGCCGGGTATGCCTCTGAAATCGAAGCAGCCGCGGATCGCGCCCCTCGAGCCGCCGTTCGACGTCGGGACGGCCGAAGTGCTCGACCGGCTCGGGCCGCCGATCGCGCTCTTCCGCGTCTGGGCCCGCCGGCCGGAGCTGGCCAGGGGTGTCGCGGACTGGGGGCGGTACTACTTCTCGCGGCGGTCGGCGCTGACCGTCCGGCAGCGTGAGCTGGTCATCGACCGGACGACCGCGCTCTGCGGGGCCGACTACGAGTGGGGCGTCCACATCGTCACCTTCGCCGAGAAGGCCGGCCTCGACGCGGTGCAAATCCGTTCGCTCGCCACCGGCAGCCCGGCCGACGAGTGCTGGGACGCGGGCGACCGCGCGGTCCTCGAAGCCGTCGACGAACTCCACGCCACCTACGATCTCGCCGACGACACCTGGGCGGCGCTGGAAGACGCCGTCGGCCGGGACGGCGTACTCGACCTGCTGCTCGTCTGCGGGTGGTACCACGCCGTTTCGTTCACCGTCCGGGCGCTGCGGCTGCCCCTCGAACCGGGGACCGGGCGCCCGGATTCGCCGTAATGGGCGATTCCTGCGGTCTTGCACGCGCGGGTGGCTGTGCGTTAGCGCAGGTAGGAGCCCATCTCGGTGACAGGCGTCGCATTAGTCCCACCAGTCCCGCTACTCTCGATAGAGCACGTGCGTGTCGATACCACAGGTGGGGAAGCCTCGTGGCGCGACACGTGTCGAAGGACGCGGTAAACATGTCGCCGAACAAGAAGGAGGATCTGCCGGCTGTCGGGCAGGTCCAGTTCCTGACGGTCGCCGAGGTGGCCACGCTGATGCGGGTCTCCAAGATGACCGTCTACCGTCTCGTGCACTCGGGTGAGCTGCCCGCCGTCAGGGTCGGGAAGTCCTTCCGGGTGCCGGAAAAAGCAGTGCACGAGTACCTCCAGGGCGCTTACTACGACGTGGGTTGATCCCCGTCGCGGCCGGCGGCACGTCGCGCTACGACGTGCCCGCCGACCGGCCCGCACCGGGTGCCGGGTAACCTGGAAAACCGCTCGTGCCTGTGCGCTCCACCCGTTGGACGCTGCGCCGGGCAGCGTGACCGACGACGACCTAAGGAGCGCCCATGGGCTCTGTGATCAAGAAGCGCCGCAAGCGCATGTCGAAGAAGAAGCACCGCAAGCTGCTTCGCCGCACGCGAGTGCAGCGTCGTAAGGCCGGCAAGTAAGACCCAGCCGTGCGCAGCCGTGGCCCGTCCAGTCTCTGGACGGGCCACGTCCATGTGGTGGGCCGGTTCCCCCCGTTCGAGTGAGGCGTTCGTCGCTTTCCGGGGAACGGCGGTTAATAGCACGTAAGACACCCCGGAGCTACCACTGATGAGCGGTAACATCTCAAGGGCGTCCGCGCGATGCTTCCAGTGAGTGCAGGCCCGCGCACACCGGGTGATCGTCCACCCCCACCACGCCCTACGCCGCAGGGAGTCGCATGCCGTCGAACATCGTGCTCGTCACCGGGGTCGCCGGCGAACTGGGCGGGAAACTGCTCGCCCGGCTGGGCAACAACCCCGATTTCGAGCGGGTCATCGGCGTCGACACGGTGGCGCCGGACAAGACGGTGCTGCAGCGCATGGGCCACGCCGAGTTCGTCCGCGCGGACATCCGGAACCCGCTGATCGCCAAGGTGATCAGCACGGCCGAAGTGGACACGGTCGTGCACGCGTCGTGCACCGCGCACCCCGCCGGGCCGGGGCGCCGCACCGCGATCAAGGAAGTCAACGTCATCGGCACCATGCGGCTGCTCGCCGCGTGCCAGCGCTCGCCGCTGGTCAAGAAGCTGGTGGTCAAGTCGACGGCGGCGGTCTACGGCGCCGGCGCCCGCTCGCAGGCGGTGTTCACCGAGGACTCCGAGCTGATCCCGACGTCGTCCAGCGGGTACGCGAAGGACGCCGTCGAAATGGAGGGGTACGTGCGCGGCCTGGTGCGGCGCCGGCCCGACATCACCACGACGTTGTTCCGCTTCGCCAACATCATCGGTCCCGAGACCGACACCGTCCTTTCGCGCTACTTCGCGCTGCCGGTCGTGCCGACGGTCTTCGGCTTCGACGCCCGGATCCAGCTGCTGCACTCCTCGGACGCGCTGTCCGTGCTGGAACGCGCGACCCTGACCGACAAACCCGGCGTGTTCAACGTGGGCTCGGAGGGGGTACTCACGCTCTCGCAGGCGATTCGGCGAGCGGGCCGGGTCGAGCTGCCGATGCCGCGGAGCGTGGTGCCGTCGGTCGGCAAGGTCTTGCGCGGGGCGCGCGTGGTCGACTTCTCGGCCGACCAGGTCCGGCTGCTGAACTTCGGCCGGGTCGTCGACATCACCAAGCTGAAGGAAGAGTTCGGCTACACCCCGCGGTGGACGACGCGTGAGGCGTTCGACGACTACATCGCCGGACGCGGCTTGAGGCCGGTGCTCGACGGCGGGAAGCTGGCGGGCTTGGCCGGAAAGGTGCTTGTCGCAGCTGCGACGGGACAGAGCCGATGAGCAGACCGCACGACTTGGACGACTTCGGAAGCGAGGCGGAGACGGTGGGCGGTGCCGAGGCGCAGGTCATCCCCCTGCACGGACCGGGCCGGGAAAAGCCGGAAACCGAACGCGACCTCCGTGACGGCGGAGCCGCGCGAGTGGACGCCCCGGTCGTCGCCTTCCCCGGCGCCGAGCGGGGAGAGGCTCCCGAGCCGCTGTCCGACGCCGCGCGCTCGGCGCTCGGCTTCATCCGCGACCGGCTGACCGGCGACTACACCGTCGACGAGTTCGGCTTCGACGCCGAGTTGACCGACGCGGTGTTCCTGCCGCCGCTGCGCGCGCTGTACAAGAAGTGGTTCCGCGTCGACACGTACGGCGTCGAGAACCTGCCGACATCCGGCGGCGCGCTGCTGGTGTCCAACCACTCCGGCACGTTGCCGCTCGACTCGCTGATGACGGCGGTCGCCGTCCACGACGAAACCGGCGGCCGGCACCTGCGCGGCCTCGGCGCGGACCTGGTGTTCCAGGTGCCGCTGGTGGGGTCGTTCGCCCGCAAGTCCGGCCAGACGCTGGCCTGCAACGCGGACGCGGAACGCCTCCTGCGCGGCGGCGAGCTGGTCGGCGTCTGGCCCGAGGGGTTCAAGGGCGTCGGCAAGCCGTTCTCGTCCCGCTACAAGCTGCAGCGCTTCGGCCGCGGCGGGTTCGTGTCGGCGGCCCTGCGCGCGGGCGTCCCGATCATCCCGGTGTCGGTGATCGGCGCGGAGGAGATCTACCCGAAGCTGGGCGACATCAAGGTTCTGGCGCGGATGCTCGGGCTGCCGTACTTCCCGGTGACGCCGTTCTTCCCGATGTTCGGCCTGCTGGGCGCGATCCCGCTGCCGACGAAGTGGAGCATCGAGTTCGGGACACCGATCCGCACCGACGAGTTCGAGCCGGAGGCGGTCGAGGACCCGATGCTGGTGTTCCAGCTGACCGACCAGGTGCGGGAGTCGATCCAGCAGACGTTGTACCAGCGGCTTTCCCAGCGGAAGTCGGTCTTCCGCGGCTGACGGGCGGACGCCTCAGCGGCGGCGGTAGGCCATCCCCGCCGCCACGGCGCCGGCCAGCGCGCCCGCGCCCAGCACCGACGGCACGCCGATCTTCGCGGCCTTCCGGCCCGTCCGGAAGTCGCGGATCTCCCAGCCGCGCGCCCGGGCGACGTCGCGCAGGCCGCCGTCCGGGTTGACCGCCACCGCCGTGCCCACCGCGGACAGCATCGGGATGTCGTTGGCCGAGTCCGAATACGCCGTGCAGCGCTTGAGGTTCAGGCCCTCGCGGGACGCCAGGGCCCGCACCGCGTGCGCCTTCGCGCGGCCGTGGAGCAGGTCGCCGACCAGGCGGCCCGTGTACACACCGTCGCGGGTCTCGGCCACCGTCCCGAGCGCGCCGGTCAAGCCCAGCCGGCGGGAGATGATCGCCGCCAGCTCGATCGGGGTCGCCGTCACCAGCCAGACGCGCTGACCCGCGTCCAAGTGCATCTGGGCCAGCGCGCGCGTGCCGGACCAGATCTTGTCCGCCATCAGCTCGTCGTAGATCTCTTCGCTGATCGACGTCAGCTCGGCCACCGTGCGTCCGGCCACAAAGGACAGTGCGCGCTCGCGGTGGGTCTTGATGTCCTCTTTGTTCTCGCGGCCGCCGAGGCGGAACTTGATCTGGCCCCAGACGAATCCGGCCAGGTCCGACGACGTGAAGAACTTGCGTGCCGCCAGCCCGCGCGCGAAGTAGAAGATCGACGCGCCCATCATCATCGTGTTGTCGACGTCGAAGAACGCGGCCGCGGTCAGGTCCGGCGGTGCGGGCGGGGCGGGGGGCTCGGCGGCTTCGGAGACCACGCGGGCGTGGGCGGCCTCGGCCGACGCCTCGCCCGCGAGCGCGGCGAGCCGTTCCAGCTCCTGACTCTTATCCCTGCCACGCCAAGCTGACACGCACACCGCCTCCACGTCTCCTTCGCACAGCGTAGCGAGCCGCCCACGGCGGCGTCGCAGGTGTGGCCCGGACCTCAGCCGATCACGATCGGCGGCAGGCCCGGGAGCAGCGGCGGGACCGAAATGAGCGGAGGCGGGGGCGTGGTCGAGGTCACCGGGGGCCGCGGCGGGGTCGTCGTCGGCACCTGGCCGTACACGGGCGGCGGCGTGACCCCGCCGGTCGGTGCGGGCAGGCCCGGCGTCGACGCGGCGTTGGACGGCGGCAGCTGCGTGCCCGTCGGCACCGGCGCGGTGCTCTCGGCCGACGACTGGGGCGAGGCCGACGTCGGCTCGCCGCCCGAGGACGGCGCCGGCCGCTGCGTGCACTCGCCGGTCGCCGGGATCAGGCCCAGGTCGTCCGACGTCCCGGTGGTGATGCGGTAGCAGTTCAGCCGCGCGGCCAGGCCGCTCGTGCGCTCCTGGACCTTGCCGAGCAGGTCGCGGACCTCTTCGAACACCGGGGCCGAGCCGGCCGGGAGCGCCGCGAGCCGGCCTTGCTGGTTGCGGGCCCACAGCCGGACGTCGGACAGCGCCTGCGCGCCGCCGGCGTCGCTGGTCGCCACGGCCGCCATCTGGGCGACGCCGGCCTTGAGGTCGGCCGCGAAGTCGTTGTACGCCGTCCGGTAGTCGGCTTCGCTCGCGCCTTCCGAGGCCAGCTCGCTCAGCTCGGTGACGCGGTTGGTCGCGAACTCCAAGTGCTTGCGGGCCTTGGCCTCGTCGCCGAAGGTCAGGCTCAGCGCCGTCGACTCCCCGGCGCGCTTGACGCCGTAGAGCGGGTCGCCCGGCAGCGCGTTGCGGGAGAGCACCAGCGTCAACCCGGAGAGGACGAGGAAGAGGAAGAGCGCGGCGGCCACCAGGTCGGCGGTCCGCGGCCGCCACCTCCGACGCGGGGTGGCCGCCGCCGTCTCCAGGCGGCCCGCGATCTCCGCGCGGATCCGCTGCCGGGTTTCCAGGTCCGGGGCCCCGGCCGCCCCGAGCTCGCGCAAGGCACCGACGAGCGCCAGCTCGTCGGCGAACTCGCCGTCCCGGCGTACCGGGGACGGCTCCAGGGCACGCGCGAACCGGTCGATCTCGGCTCGCTCACGCGCAAACCTCACTGCGCTGCTCCATCTCGGGCCTGTGGCCGGTCCTGACACCGGTCTGGCTGGAGTAACGATTAAGAAGCCGTCAGGGTTACCGGTTTCGGTCGACGGGCAGAAAAGTTCGCGGGATCAGCGCAATCCGGTGGGCAGGAGTTGTGCCAAACGGCGTACCGCGCGGTGCTGGAGCGCCTTGATCGCGCCCTCGTTGCGGTTCATGATCTGCGCCGTCTCCGCCACCGACAGGCCCTGCAGGAACCGCAGGATGATGCATTCCCGCTGGTCATCGCCCAGTTCGGCGACGCAGCGGAGCAACTCGGTGCGCGTCGCGCGGCTGATCGCCTCCTGCTCGGGACCCACCTGGACGCTCGCGCCGACGCTGAACGGCGCCGAGCCCGGCTCGGTCACCTCGTCGGTGACGACCTCCAGGCGGAACCGGCTCGACTTCACGTGGTCGAGCACGAGGTTGCGGGCGATGGTGACGAACCAGGCGCCGACGTCACGGCCCTGGTAGCTCACCGACGTGATCCGGCGCAGCGCGCGCAGGAACGTCTCGCTGGTGACGTCCTCGGCCAGGTCGCGGTCGCCGAGCCGGAAGAGCACGTACCGGTAGACGACGTCGACGTAGCGGTCGTAGAGCCGGCCGAACGCGGAGGAGTCGCCGTCCTGCGCGGCGCGCACCAGGTCCCAGGCCTCGGCCTTGGCCGCCTCGGCGCGTTCTTCGTCGGCCGCCTGCCTGCTCATCGGCACGGACGCCGAGCGCCCGAAGACGCGCTCGGCGAACATGAAGACGGGCCCACGGCTCACGGCGGTCGGCACGGTCATCGGGCGGCACCTCCGGCGGCGAAGCTGGCCCAGCGGGCCACGGTACCCCCGGAACTGCGGCGAGCAGGGGCCTGCCGGCTCGCGTGCCCCACGACTTCGTGGGCAAGCAAGTTCGTCACGGCGACTCCCTCTCTCCGGTCGTGGTGGTGATCACCGCCACCCCCACGACGCAGTGCAGCATACGTGTAGTTACCGCGAAGTAGGTAGTGGCTCCGGGGTTGTGCAGACGCGACGCTCGCGGTCAGCACCCATGACGTCGCTCCGAATGACAGACTTGCAACGGTTTGGGCCGGGCGAGGAGAGGTGGATCGCGGGTGAGTGCTCCAGAGGGGACGCAGTCGGGGGTCGGCGGGCTGCTCACGCGGGCCGCGGCGACGTGGCCGGACCACCCCGCCGTCCGGGAAACCGGCACCGGGCGCGGCCTGACGTACCGCCAGGTCGAGGCGGCCGTCCAGGCGCAGGCCGGGCGGCTCGCGGGCGCGGGCGTCGAGCCCGGCGACCGGGTCGCGCTGCGGCTGCCGACGTCGGTGGACTTCGTGGTCGCGTTCTTCGGCGCGTTGCGCGCCGGCGCGATCGTCGTGCCGCTGTCGCCGCAGGCGCCGCGACCCGAGCTCGAGAAGCTCCTCGAGCACAGCGGTGCCAAGGTTGTCATCAGCCGCGACGCCGACGCGGAGCTGCCGGACGGCGTGACCGGTCTCACTCCGGAATCCGACCCGGATGGAGCAGTCGAATCCGTCGATGCGGGCCGGACTGGGGAGGACATCGCCGTCGTTTCCTACACCTCGGGCACCACCGGCCCGCCGCGCGGCGTGATGCTCTCGCACCGCGCGCTGCTGGCGAACCTGGCGCAGATCGGCCAGGTCGAGGGCGCGCTGGAGCACGACGACCGCGTCCTGATCACCATCCCGCTCTTCCACGTCTACGGCCTCGGCCCCGGCCTGCTGCACGCGGTCGCCGTCGGCGCGACCGCGGTCCTGTCGGAGCGCTTCGAAGCCCAGCGCACGCTGGACGACTGCGCCGAGCACGGCGTCACGACGATCACCGGCGTCCCGACGATGTACACCGAGTTCGCCGCACTCGGCACCGACGAGCTGCGCGGGAAGCTGACCACCGTCCGGCGGATGACGTCGGGTGCCGCGCCGCTGCACCCGAAGGTGCTGGGCGCGATCCGCGAGGCCACCGGCCTGGACGTCTTCGAGGGCTACGGGCTCACCGAGTGCGCGCCGGTGGTGACGTCGACGCTGGTCACCGGCTACCCGAAGCCCGGTTCGGTCGGGCGGCCGCTGCCCGGCGTCGAGCTGCGCCTGGTCGACAGCGACGGCACCGACCAAGCCGTGCCGCTCGACCCGGACGACGTCGACGACGTCTTCGAGGCCGAGGGCGAGACCGGGCTGGTCTCGATCCGCGGCGCCAACCTGTTCTCCGGCTACTGGCCCGACGGCGGCCACGGGCCGGACGAGGAAGGCTGGTTCCGCACCGGCGACGTCGGCTACCTCGACGTCGACGGCGACCTGCACCTGGTCGACCGGGCCAACGACCTGATCATCGTCAACGGCTTCAACGTCTTCCCGCGCGAGGTGGAGGAGGTCATCGGGCAGCTGCCCGAGGTGGCGGAGGCCGCGGTCGTCGGGGTCGTGGACGAGCGAAGCGGCGAAGCGGTCAAGGCGTTCGTGGTGCCGGTGGCCGGGGCGTCGCTGTCGGAGCAGCAGGTCGTCGACCACTGCGCGGCCCACCTCGCGGGGTACAAGGTGCCGCACGCGGTCGAGTTCGCCGAGTCGCTGCCCCACTCGGCGACCGGCAAGCTCCGCCGGATGCGGTTGCGGTAGTAAGGACGGCATGGCGCACGAAGTGACGGTCATGGGCCGCGACGGTTGCCACCTCTGCGAGGTCGCGGAGACGGAGGTCGCCCGGATCTGCGGCGAGCTGGGGGTTCCCTGGCGCGCGGAGGACGTCGACACGGACCCGGAGTGGCGCGCGGAGTACGGCGACCGCGTCCCGGTGATCCTGGTCGACGGCGCCGAGCACGGGTACTGGCGCGTCGAGGAGGACCGGCTGCGGAAGGCCCTCGCCTGAAGCCGTAACACGTCCGTAAGCCACATCGGGCAGCCATCCGGAGCGAGTGCTCCGAAGATGGAGGCGTGAGCACTCTGCAGGAAGCGCCGCCCGAAGCGCCCCGGCGGCTTTCGCTGCCCGTCGCGACCCTCATCGGGCTGCTCGCGCTGGCGGCCGCCCTCGGCGTCGGGCACCTCGTCGCCGGCTTCGTCGGCTACACCGCTTCGCCGTTCATCGCGGTCGCCAACTACGTCATCGACCACAGCCCGACCGCGATCGTGAAGTGGGCCGAGCGGACGCTGGGCACCTGGGACAAGCCGGTCCTCAAGATCGGGCTGGCCGTCGTGCTCGTGCTGCTCGCGCTGCTGGCCGGGCAGCTCTCGCGCCGGACGCCCCGCGCCGGGCAGATCCTCGTCTTCCTGCTCGGCGCCGCCGGCGTCGCCGCCGTCTACGCTCGCAGCGACCTCGGGCAGGTCTCGCTGCTCGCGCCGGTGGCCGCGCTCGTCGCCGGGCTCGCCGTGTTCACCTGGCTGCACCGGCTCGCGCTGCCCGTGGACGTCGTCCACGACCGCGGGTTCGACCGCCGCAAGTTCCTCCGGGCCGGCGTCGGGGTCGTCGCCGGTTCGGGCGTCGCCGCCGTCGTCGGGCAGGTGGCCGGGACCAGCAAGAACGCCGAGGACTCCCGGGCCGCCGTCGGGCCGCTCGCCCCCGCCCGGACCGCGCCGCCGCTGCCCGCGGACGCCGACTTCGCGAAGCTCGGCTCCCCGCCGTTCATCACGCCGAACGGCGACTTCTACCGCATCGACACCGCGCTGGTCGTCCCGCAGATCCGGACCGAGGACTGGAGCCTGAAGATCCACGGGATGGTCGACCGCGAGGTGACCTTCTCCTACGCCGACATCCGCAACCGGCCGCTGGTCGAGCGGCGCGTCACGCTGACGTGCGTGTCCAACGAGGTCGGCGGACCGCTGATCTCGAACGCCACCTGGCTCGGCGTCGACCTCGTCGACCTGCTCGACGAGGCGGGCGTGCACCCCGGCGCCGAGCAGATGTTCGCCACCAGCGTCGACGGCTGGACGTGCGGCACCCCGGCTAACGTCGCGCTCGACCCCCAGCGCGGCGCGATGCTGGCGATCGGCATGAACGGCGAGCCGCTGCCCATCGAGCACGGCTTCCCGGCGCGGATCGTGATCCCCGGGTTGTACGGGTACGTGTCCGCGACGAAGTGGGTCCAGTCGCTGGAGTTCACGAAGTGGGACGACCGGCAGGCGTACTGGCTCAGCCGCGGCTGGGCCGAGCAGGGGCCGATCAAGACGGAGTCCCGGATCGACACCCCGAGCGGCTTCGCGCGCGTTTCGGCGGGCAAGGTCCGGCTGGCCGGCACGGCGTGGGCGCAGCACACCGGCATCGCGAAGGTCGAGGTCCGGCTGGACCAGGGCCCGTGGCAGCCGGCGGTGCTGTCAGCCGAGGTGAGCAAGGACACCTGGCGCATGTGGTGGATCGAGCTGGACGTGCCGAAGGGGACGCACCAGGCGTCCGTCCGGGCGACCGACCAGGACGGCTACACGCAGACGGAGAACCGCGCCGACCCCGTCCCGGACGGCGCGACCGGCTGGCACTCGGTGAGCCTCGACGCGAGCTGACCGCGACCGGCGCGGCGGAGCCGTTCACCGCCTCCGACGGCCCGTTCGCCGCGCGGTGAAGATCCGCGGCCGGACGCCTCGACGCGAGGGGACCGCCCGAAGTGCGTTGCCCGGCAAGGATTCTGACGCGGTGTCATGATCGCGCGGCCCGTCGCAGGCGCCGGGAACCGCCTCCGACCAGTGACTTTGTGCGCGCGTTCACAAGTGGTCTACCGTAGGACCATCGCCCCCGGGCGGTCCGCATCGAACCGGACCCCGCGCCCTGGGTCAAGACACAGTTCGGAACGGCCGTGGCGATGGCCGCCGGGTGCACAGCTTCATTTCGAACAGCGGGCAGGAGACGACGGCGTGGTGACACAGCGGGGGAGGCGCGACGCGGCGGACTCCCCGGGCCGGGCGCCGCGACGGCCCCGCCGGCAAGCCACCCCGGACGCCGACAACGCCCCCACCGCCGAAATGCCGGCGGTCCCGGCCGAGCGCAACGGGGATGCCCCCGAAGCCGTCCGGGCGAAGTCGATTCCGGAAGCCGCGGTCGCCCGCCTCGCCGTCTACCTCCGCGTGTTGTCCGGAATGTCGGAACAGGGCGCGACGACCGTTTCGAGCGAAGAACTCTCGCAGGCAGCTGGAGTCAATTCCGCGAAATTGCGCAAAGACCTCTCGTACCTGGGTTCCTACGGCACCCGCGGCGTCGGCTACGAGGTCAGCGTCCTGGTCAGCCAGATCGAACGCATCCTGGGCCTGACCCGGCAGCACAAGGTGGCCGTGGTCGGGATCGGCAACCTGGGCCACGCGCTGGCCAACTACGGCGGCTTCCCGGGGCGCGGTTTCCCGGTCGAGGCCCTGTTCGACCTGGACGCGGACCTGATCGGCGTGCCCGTCGGCGGCCTCCCGGTGTCGCACATGGACGACATCCCGCGGATCTGCGCCGAGCGCGGTATCTCCATCGGCGTGATCGCGACCCCGCCGACCGCCGCGCAATCGGTGTGTGACCGCCTGGTCGCGGGCGGTGTCCAGTGCATCCTCAACTTCGCCCCGGTCGTGCTGCAGGTTCCTGCTCACATCGAGGTCCGCAAAGTGGATTTGGCCGTAGAGCTGCAGATACTCTCGTTCCATGTGGCCCGCCGCGCGGACGACGCCGCCGGTAATCAGGGCAATTCCGGATTACCCGGTGCGGGTCTGCCGTCCGAGAATGGGAAGGGCGGCCGGAACGGTTCGGGTCCGGACAGCGGACGGGAAGTGGTGGTGCGCTCATGAGCGTCTTGGCGGTCGGTCTTTCGCACCGGAGCGCGGAGCTGAGCACGCTGGAGCGCGTCGCGATCCCCGCGCCCGAGATCGGCAAGGTGCTCGACGAGCTGCAGCAGGCCGAGCACGTCAGTGAGGTCATGCTCGTCTCGACGTGCAACCGGATCGAGGTCTACGCGGTCGTCGAGACCTTCCACGGCGGCCTCAACGACGTCTCCGAAGTGCTGTCCCGCCAGGCCGGGATGGAACCCGCCGAGCTCTACGACAGCCTGTACGTGCACTACGCCGGCGCCGCGGTCGAGCACCTCTTCTCGGTCACCTCGGGCCTGGACTCGATGGTCGTCGGCGAGACGCAGATCCTCGGCCAGATCCGGTCCGCCTACGCCACCGCGCGCGAGGCCGGCACCGTCGGCCGCACGCTGCACGAGCTGATCCAGACCACCCTGCGCGTCGGCAAGCGCGTGCACACCGAGACCGGGCTCGACCAGCTCGGCGCGTCGGTCGTGTCCGAAGCGCTCGCCGCGGCCGGGGACCTCGCCGGCAAGCACGCCGTCATCGTCGGCGCCGGCTCGATGGGCGCGCTGAGCGCGTCGCAGCTGCGCAAGGCCGGGATCGGCGAGATCACCGTCGCCAACCGGACCGACGCCCGCGCCCGCCGCCTGGCCGCGAACGTCACCGAGCAGGGCGTCCCGGCCCGCGCGATCCCGCTGTCCGGGGTCGCCGACGCCGTGCGCGACGCCGACGTCGTGATCTGCTGCACCGGCGCGCAGGACGCCGTCTTCGGGCCGGAGCACGTGCTGCCCCGCGGCGGCCGCGCCCTGGTCGTCTGCGACCTCGGCCTGCCCCGCGACGTCGACCCCGCGGTCGGCGAGCTCACCGGCGTGCGGGTCGTCGACCTGGCCACCATCCAGCGCCGGATGCGCGAAGCCGGCACCCCGACCACCGAGCGCCAGACGGCCAAGGCGACCGGGATCGTCCTCGACGAGGTCCGCGACTACCTCGCCGGGCAGCGCAGCGCCGAGGTGACCCCGACGGTGACGGCCTTGCGCCGCCGCGCGGCCGAGGTCGTCGACGCCGAGCTGCTCCGGCTGGACAACCGCCTGCCCGAACTGGACGGCGCGGTCCGCGAAGAGGTCGGCCGCACGGTCCGCCGGGTGGTCGACAAGCTGCTGCACGCGCCGACGGTGCGCGTCAAGCAGCTGGCCGCCGAGACGGCCGAGACCGACTACGCGAACGCGTTGCGAGAACTGTTCTGCCTCGACCCGCAGGCACCCGCCGCGGTGGCGAGCCCGAAGCCCCCACCAGAGAAGAAGTAGCAGTGACCAGAGTCATTCGCATGGGTACGCGCGGTTCGAAGCTCGCGCTCACCCAGACCGGGACCGTCGCCGACGCCCTGCGCGCCACCGGCGTCGAGGTCGAGATCGTCACGGTGACCACCCCCGGTGACAAGTCGATGGCGCCGATCGCGACGATCGGCGTCGGCGTCTTCACCTCCGCGCTGCGGGAAGCCTTGCTGCGCAACGAGGTCGACGTCATCGTCCACTCCTACAAGGACCTGCCGACCGCGCCGGAGCCGGGCATCACGCTCGCCGCCGTGCCGCCGCGCGAAGACCCGCGGGACGCGCTGATCGCGCGCGACGGGCTGACTTTGGGCGAGCTGCCGCCGGGCTCGACGGTGGGCACCGGCGCCGCCCGGCGCACCGCGCAGCTGCGCGCGCTGGGTCTCGGTTTGGAAATCGTGCCGATTCGCGGCAATATCGACACCCGCATGCGCAAGGTGACCGACGGCGAGCTCGATGCCGTGGTGCTCGCGCGTGCCGGACTGGCCAGGGTCGGACTGGTCGAGGCGATCACCGAGACCCTCGACCCGATCCAGATGCTGCCCGCGCCCGCCCAGGGCGCGCTGGCGGTGGAGTGCCGGTCCGCCGACGTGGACATCGAGCAGCTGCTCGCGTCCACAGTGGACGACGAGGGCACGCGGGTCGCGGTGACGGCCGAGCGGGCCCTGCTGGCCGCGCTCGAGGCGGGGTGCAGCGCGCCGGTGGGCGCGCTCGCCGAGATCGTCGAAGATCTCGACGCCGAGGGCAAGGTCGTGGAACGGATCTCGCTGCGCGGCACCGCCGCGGCCGAAGGCGAGAACGGCGCGGTGGACATGGTCCGGGCCTCCGCGCTGGCCGACAAGGACCAGGCCGCCCAGCTGGGCAAGGACCTGGCCGCCGAGCTGCTGGACCTGGGTGCCGGAGTCTTCTCCGGCCCTGCTCAATAGCGCTCTCGCGAGCGCTTCGAAGAGACGTGTAGGAGACCTGCGTCCGTGCGATCCCGCACGGCCGCCGCAAGAGGAGAAACGCACAGATGACCCCCGCGCGAAAGACCACCGGGCGCGTAGCGTTCGTGGGCTCCGGCCCCGGCGACGCCGGCCTGCTCACGGTCCGTGCCCAGGAGCTGCTGACCAAGGCCGAGGTCGTGGTGACCGACCCCGACGTGCCGCAGGCGGTGCTGGCCATGGCCGCCGAGGGCGCCGAGGTCCGGCCCGCCGTCGGCGAGGCCGCCGAGGTCGCCAAGGACCTCACCGCCGAGGCCAAGGCCGGCCGGCTCGTGCTGCGCCTGGTGGCGGGCGACCCGCTGACCACCCCGGCCGTGGTGGCCGAGGTGCAGGCGGTCGCGCGCACGAGCGCCGTGTTCGACGTCATCCCGGGCGTCTCGCCGGGCGCGGCCGTCCCGGCATACGCGGGCGTCGCGCTGGGCGGCACGCACACCGAGGTCGACGTCCGCGGCGACGTCGACTGGGCGGCCCTGGCCGCCTCGCCGGGCCCGCTGGTGCTGCACGCGACGTCGGCGCACCTGGCCGAGGCCGCGTCGGCGCTGACCGGCAACGGCGTCCCGGCGTCGACCCCGGTCGCGGTCACCGCGAACGGCACCATCAACACCCAGCGCACCCTCGACACCACGCTCGAGAAGGTCGCCAACGACGCGGGCGAGCTCGTCGGGCCGCTGATCGTCACGATCGGCCAGGCCGCCGGGCACCGCTCGAAGCTGTCGTGGTGGGAGTCGCGCGCGCTCTACGGCTGGAAGGTCCTGGTGCCGCGCACCAAGGAGCAGGCCGGTGAGATGGCCGAGCGCCTGCGCGGCCACGGCGCGACGTCGCACGAGGTGCCGACCATCTCGGTCGAGCCGCCCCGCAGCCCGGCGCAGATGGAGCGCTCGGTCAAGGGCCTGGTCGACGGCCGCTACCAGTGGATCGTCTTCACCTCCACCAACGCGGTCCGCGCGGTGTGGGAGAAGTTCGAGGAGTTCGGCTTGGACGCCCGCGCGTTCTCCGGCGTGAAGATCGCCTGCGTCGGCGAATCGACCGCGGCGAAGGTGCGCTCGTTCGGCATCATCCCCGAGCTGGTGCCGTCGGGCGAGCAGTCGTCCGAGGGTCTGCTGGCCGAGTTCCCGCCGTACGACGACGTGCTGGACCCGGTCGACCGCGTGCTGCTGCCGCGGGCGGACATCGCCACCGAGACGCTGTCGGCCGGCCTGCGCGACCGCGGCTGGGAGATCGACGACGTGACGGCCTACCGGACCGTCCGGGCCGCCCCGCCGCCCGCCGAGACCCGCGAGATGATCAAGACCGGCGGCTTCGACGCGGTCTGCTTCACCTCGTCCTCGACCGTGCGGAACCTGGTCGGCATCGCCGGCAAGCCGCACACCCGCACGCTGGTCGCGTGCATCGGCCCGAAGACCGCCGAGACCGCGGTGGAGTTCGGGCTCCGGGTCGACGTCCAGCCGGAGAAGGCGGACGTGCCGCACCTGGTGGACGCGCTGGCCGAGCACGCCGCGCGGCTCCGTGCGGAAGGTGCCCTGCCGCCGCCGCGCAAGGCGAAGCGGGCCCGCCGCTCCTGAGGTTCTGCGTGACGAAGGCCGCCCCGGTTCGCCGGGGCGGCCTTCGCTCGTTTCAGCGGGGGTTGTCCTCGCGCCACTTGAGGTAGTCGGCCACCGAGGCCGGGACGTCGAACTCCGGCTTGAAGCCGGTGTCCTCCGTGAGCCGCGAGATGTCGAGGTACGGGCCGTTCGCGCCACCCGGCGGGAGGGTCAGGTCGAGAGCCGACGCGAACTCGCCGTACGTGAACGGGCGGCCGCTCGAGACGTTGTACGTGTCGTGGTTCAGGGAAGACGCCGTCGTCAGCAGGGCGATCGCGCGGCCCGCGTCCGGGGCGTAGCAGACGTCGCCGCCGTCGTCGGCGTGCATGTGCGAGGTTCCCGTGTTGACCAGCGACGGGATCGGGCAGAACGGTGACTGCGGATCCACCAGCGGACCCCAGATCGTCCCGATCCGCAGCACCACCGGCTGGACACCACTCCCGGCGAGGCTGTGCGTCGTCAGCGGCTCGACCGCCTTCTTGAACGCGATGATCAAGTGCGGCAGGGACGCCGTCGGCAGGGCCAGCTCCTCGGTCCACGGGATCTCGGGACGGCCGATGTACACCCCGAGGCTGCTCGCGACGGCGAACCGGCGGACACCCCACGTCCGGGCCGCGTCGAGGGCGTTCAGCAGACCCGTCAGGTCCGTGCGGAAGAAGTCCACCGGGTCGTCGCCGGGGATGCTGCCGGCCAGGTGGACGATGTCGCTGATGTCGTGGCGCGAACCGAGCGCGAGGAACGCCTCGCGGTCGGTGACGTCGAGCTGTTCGACCGTGACCCGCCCCTCTAGGAACGACGGGACTTCGGCTCGGCGGTGGGCCGTCACGACGACGTCGTGGCCGAGGTGCAGCAGCGCGCGGGCGGTGTGGGCGCCGATCATGCCGAGCCCGCCGGTGACGAGGATCATCGCGCCAGGCTAGGGACGCCGAACCGCGGTTTCTTGAACGAATCGCGCAGGAACGGCAGGTAGGACGCCGAGTGGTCGTGGCCGCACGCGCACTCCTCGACGCTGCCGCCGAGCAACGCCCGCGGCGTGAGCCCGGTCAGCCGGAGGCACTCCCGGCCGAGGTGGGCCTGATCGGCGTACCCGGCGTCGGCGGCGAGCCCGGCCGGGCCGCCCGCGCCCGCCTGGGCCAGCGCGAGGAAACCCTGGAACCGCAGCGTCCGCTGGAGCACCTTCGGCGCCACGCCCACCGCCTGCAGGCAGCGGCGGCGCAGCTGGCTGGGGGAGAGCGCGAGCCGGCCGGCCAGGGTGTCGATGTCGACCGGGCGCCACGGCATCAGCGCCCGCACGGCCGCGGCCACCAGCGGATCCACCGCGTTCCGGGGCAACCGGGCCTGGAGGACCTCGAGGGCGCGCTCCGGGGAGCCGGCCGCGGCCACCGCTTCGGCCAAGCGGTCGTCCTCGAGGTCGACGTGCTGGTCGACCAGCTCGTCGAGGGGCACCGGCAGCGGTGGCGCGGCACCCGGGTGGAACCGGACGCCGACGAGCGTCGTGCGGGCCGGGATGACCTCGAGCCGGGCCGCGGTCAGCGGGCCGAGCAACCGGGGGCGGCCGCCGAGGGGGAAGTGCAGCTCGACGCCGCCGGTCGGCAGGTGCCGCTGGACGTACGGCTCGTCGCCGGTGCGCTGGAACCAGACCGTCCGCACGAAGGGCGCCAGCCGCGGCACGGGCAGGCGTTCGACGTACTCGGTCACCCCCGTACCGAATCGTCCGCGCGAACCGGCGTCAAGCACCCTTGCGGAACCCCGGCGAAGTGCGCCGGAGTAACTTGGTAAGGGTGTTCCCCGAGCATCGTCCCCGCAGGCTCCGCACCACCCCGGCCATGCGCAGGCTGGTGGGTGAGACGACGCTGCGGCCACGCCAGCTGATCCTCCCGATGTTCGTCGCCGAAGGCCTCGACCAGCCGAAGGCGATCGCGAGCATGCCGGGCGTCGTCCAGCACACCCGGGACACCCTGCGGAAGGCCGCGGTCGACGCGGTCAACGCCGGTGTCGGCGGGCTCATGCTGTTCGGCATCCCGAAGACCCGGGACGCCGAGGGCTCCGGCGCGGTCGACGAGAACGGCATCCTCAACGTCGCCCTGCGCGACCTGCGCCAGGAGCTGGGCGACGCCACCGTGCTGATGGCCGACACCTGCCTCGACGAGTTCACCGACCACGGCCACTGCGGCGTCCTCGACGCCGACGGCGGCGTCGACAACGACGCCACCCTGCGCCTCTACGCCGAGATGGCCGTCGCGCAGGCCGAAGCCGGGGCGCACGTGCTCGGGCCGTCCGGGATGATGGACGGCCAGATCGGCGTCATCCGGCGCGCGCTCGACGAGGTCGGGCACAGCGACAAGGCGATCCTCGCCTACTCCGCGAAGTACGCCAGCGCGTTCTACGGCCCCTTCCGCGAGGCCGTCGACTCGCAGCTCAAGGGCGACCGCAAGACCTACCAGCAGGACCCGGGCAACGGCCGCGAGGCGCTGCGCGAGATCGAGCTGGACCTCGCCGAGGGCGCGGACATGATCATGGTGAAGCCCGCGCTGTCCTATTTGGACGTCATCAAGGCGGCCGCGGACATCTCCCCGGTGCCGGTGGCCGCGTACAACATCTCGGGCGAGTACGCGATGGTCGAGGCCGCCGCGGCGAACGGCTGGCTGGACCGCGAACGGACCGTCCTCGAGGTGCTGACGTCGATCCGCCGCGCCGGGGCCGACCTGATCCTCACCTACTGGGCCGCCGAGGCCGCTGCCTGGCTGGACTGACGTACTAGAGTCCACGCGTGGATGACGAAGAGGACCGCACCGGTCTGACCGACGACGAACGCCGCCAGCGGGGCGGAGCGCCGGATCCGGTCCTGCCGGGCGAGCAGGCGCCGAAAGTGGACCCGCCCGGAGCGGTGAAGTGGTCGTTCTGGCTGTGGATCGCGGGCGGCGTGGTGCTGATCCTGAGCTACGTCCAGCTGCTCAGCAGCAAGTCGGCGATCATCGCGCAGGTCATCGAGGCGACCAAGGACCCGAAGTACTCCGCGCAGACGATCGCGGACGGGATCACGTCGCGGTTGTGGTACATGCTCTTCGGCTCGGTCATCTTCGTGCTGCTGTTCCTGCTGTTCGCGTACAAGGCCCGCGAAGGCACGCGGTCGGCCCGGACGGTCCTCACGATCCTGCCGATCGTGATGGTGCTGCTGATCTTCGTGATCGCGCCGATCATCAACTTCCTGACGGTCATCGCGCTGCTCATCTTCATCGTCGCGATCTTCCTGATGTACACGAAGCCGGACTACTTCCCGAAGGTCGGCAAGAAGCCGTGAGCGACCGGCTCTACGCCGAGTCGGGCGTGAGCTGGGCCGCCCTCGTGTGGGGCCCGGTGTTCGCGCTGGTCGGCGCACTCGCGGAGCTCGTCACGGGCGGTCCGGTGCACGTCGTGGGCTGGCTGATGGTCGGGTTCGGGCTGTGCGTCATCACGGTGCCGTGGGTGTACGCGCGCCGCCGGTTCCTGTCGCTGGAAGTGACGACGAAGCAGCTGCGCCAGGGTCGCGAGAAGGTCCCGGCGGACCAGCTGGCGTCGGTGACCGACGTGGGTGTGCCGGTGGGGGCGCGGGTCCTGGGCGGCGGCTGGACGGTGCCGCGCAAGTACGACTCGCTCCCGGTCGAGCTGACGGACGGCACGGTCGTGCTGGCGTGGGCGAAGGACGTGGAAGCGCTCAAGGACGCGCTGGACCGGCTCGTCCGGGCGACGCCGAAGGAAGCATGAGAAAATCGCTTCCGTGATCGACCTCCCGCAGCCCACCGGGGCCGAGCTCTGGCCGCCGGAAGAAGCCGGCCCGCGCGCCCGGCTGCACAAGCCGTGGCGGACGCTCGTCGCCGTCGTGGAAATCGTGCTCGCCGTCGCCGCCGG
The DNA here is from genome assembly GCF_044768185.1 of Amycolatopsis sp. NPDC101161. NCBI lineage: Bacteria > Bacillati > Actinomycetota > Actinomycetes > Pseudonocardiales > Pseudonocardiaceae > Amycolatopsis > Amycolatopsis sp. NPDC101161. Next base: position 725,016 of record NZ_JBIWPI010000004.1, on the reverse strand, counting down.
CTGGGCCGCGTACGCCCTCTGGCACGGGGGCCGCGCCACCGTCGTCACGCGGACCGACGACGGCGCCGTCCTCGAGTCGCACCGGTACTTCGGGGGCATGCTCGCGGCCGCCATCGGGCTCGGCACCGTGGCCGCGATCCTGCTGGTCGACGCGGTGCGTCAGCTGCTGCTCGCCGTGCGTGCGCGCCACCGCGAACCGAAGGCCTGATACACAGCTCCCACACAGGGAACGAACAGTCAATTGCTAAACAGCGGCAGCAGGGTTGCCGCATGACGCGCGTGCGTGCCTCGAAGGCATGGGTGATCAACGGTGCTCTGGTCGTACTCCTGGCCGGAGCGGGTTTCGGGATATACCAGGCATTCAGCCCGGCATCGAACACGGCGCAGGCGCAGACGCGCAGCACCCCGGTGCGCCGCGCGACGGTCACCGAGACCATCTCCGCCGCCGGGACCCTCGCCAGCAGCTACACCGGCGCGGCGAACTTCGCGACGGCCGGCAAGGTCACCTCGATCGACGTGAAGGTCGGCGACGTCGTCAGCGCCGGCCAGAAGCTCGCCACCGTCGACAGCACGCAGGCGGCGAAGCAGCTTCAGGTCGCCAAGGCGAACCTGGCGGTCGCGCAGGACAGCCTGAACACCGCCGAAGACGCCGAGAACACCCCGGCGACCGGCCAGAACTCCCAAAACTCCCAGAACAGCGCGCAGTCCGCCGCGAACAGCGTCACGTCGGCGCAGGCGAAGCTGGATCAGGCCCAGCTGGACGTCCAGACCGCCCAGCAAACCCTCGACAACACGACGCTCTACGCGCCGGGCGCCGGGACGGTCACCGCGGTCAACGGCGCCGTCGGGCAGCAGTCCTCCAGCGGCTCGGCTGGCAGCTCCCAGTCGTCGAGCAGCAGTAGCAGCGGCAGCGGCCAGGGCGGGCAGGGCTCGTCGAACAGCTCCGCGGCGAGCAGCAGCTCCAGCTCCGGCAGCGGCTTCATCACCATCACGAACATGACCGGCCTGGTCGTCAACACCTCGGTCGCCGAGATCGACGTCAGCAAGGTCAAGACCGGCCAGAAGGCGACCGTCACGCTCAACGCGCTGCCGGACAAGCCGATCCAGGCCACCGTCTCGAGCATCAACCTGACCCCGACCACCAGCGGCAGCGTCGTCTCCTACGGCGCGCAGCTCGCGCTGACCGACCCGCCGGACGGGCTGCGGCCCGGCCAGTCGGCGAGCGTCGTCATCACCGTGGCGGAGGCGCAGAACGCCCTGAGCGTGCCGGCCGCGGCCGTGACGACGGCCGGCAACACGAACATCGTCACCGTCCAGCAGAACGGCCAGAACGTCACCCGCCAGGTGCAGATCGGCATCCGCGGTGAGGCCACGGTGCAGATCACCTCCGGGCTGACCGAGGGCGAGAACGTCGTGCTCACCGCGACGGCCGCGACCGGCACCACCGGCGGCAACGGCCGGAACGGCGGCACCGGCGGGTTCCCGGGCGGCGGGACCGGCGGCTTCCCCGGCGGCGGCACCCGCACCGGGGGCACCGGCGGCACGGGTGGCTTCGGCGGCCGCGGGTGAACCCGGCGCGCGGGAAACCGGTGATCGCGGTCTCCGGGCTGCGCAAGACCTACGGCGCCGGCGAGACGGCCGTGCACGCGCTGCGCGGCGTGGATCTCACGGTGTGGCCCGGCGAGTACGTGGCCATCATGGGTGCTTCGGGCTCGGGCAAGTCGACGCTGCTGAACATGCTCGGCTGCCTCGACGTCCCGACGTCCGGCCAGTACCTGCTGGACGGCTTCGGCGTCGGCAAGCTGAACGAACGGCAGTTGGCGTTGCTGCGCAACCGGAAGATCGGTTTCATCTTCCAGTCGTTCAACCTGGTGCCGCGGACGTCCGCGCTGTCCAATGTGGAGCTACCACTCGTCTACAGTGGACTCCGCCGGGCGGAACGCCGGCGCCGCGCGCTCGCCGCGCTCGACATGGTCGGGCTGTCCGACCGCGCCAAGCACCTGCCGAGCGAGCTGTCCGGCGGGCAGATCCAGCGCGTCGCCGTGGCGCGGGCGCTGGTCACCGGCCCGGCGATGCTGCTGGCCGACGAGCCGACCGGCAACCTCGACCGCCGCAGCACCGAAGACGTCCTCGGCGTGTTCGACCGGCTCAACTCCCTCGGGCGCACCATCGTCGTCATCACGCACGAGGACGAGGTCGCCGCGCACGCGCGGCGCGTGGTGCGGGTCGACGACGGCCTCATCGTCTCGGACGAGATCACCCGCGCGGTCGGAGCGCTCACGTGAACTTCCTCGAAATCCTGCGCTTCGCCGTCCGCGGGCTCACCGCGAACAAGCTGCGCTCGGCGCTCACCACGCTCGGCATCACCATCGGCGTCGCCGCGGTGATCCTGCTCGTCGCGGTCGGCAACGGCGCGTCGGCGGCCATCGCGGCCAGCATCCAGGGCCTCGGCACCAACGTCGTCAACGTCTCCCCGGCGCGCGGCGGCGGCCAGGGCGCGTCGGCTCGGCCGCTGACCGTCCAGGACGCGCACGCGCTCGTCGACCCGATCGGCGCGCCGGACGTCAAGGCGGCGTCCCCGGTGGTGAACACGACGGCGACCGCGACCTACGGGCAGACGTCGTACGACATCCCCAGCGTCGCCGGCACCGAACCGGCGTACTTCACGACCACCAACCGCGACCTCGCCCAGGGGCAGCTGTTCACCAGCGAGGACGTCACGGCCGCGCGCAAGGTCGTCGTCCTCGGCCCGACGACGGCGGAGTCGATCTTCGGCACCGCGGACCCGGTGGGCAAGAACGTACTGCTCAACAGCATCCAGTTCACCGTGATCGGAGTGCTGCAGGCCAAGGGCAGCACCGGGCTGCAGAACGCCGACGACGTCGCCATCGCGCCGATCTCGGCGGTGCAGAACTCCCTGGCCGGCTACGGCAGCCTCAGCCAGATCGCGGTCCAGGCCACCAGCGCGGACTCCGTGTCGCTGGCCCAGTCCGAGATCACCGCGATCCTCAACGCCCGCCACGGCATCCGGCTCGGCGGCACCGCCGACTACCAGATCCAGAACTCCGAGCAGCTGCTCGCGACGCGGACGTCGGCGACCCAGACGTTCACCGTGCTGCTGGCGGCGGTCGCGGCGATCTCGCTGCTGGTCGGCGGGATCGGCGTCACGAACATCATGCTCGTCACCGTCACCGAGCGGATCCGCGAGATCGGCATCCGCAAGGCCATCGGCGCCCCGCGCGCGGCCATCCTCGGCCAGTTCCTCGCCGAAGCGACCATGCTCAGCCTGTTCGGCGGGCTGCTGGGCGTCGCGATCGGGCTGGTCGGCAGCCGGTTCACCATCTCCGGGATCAAGCCCGTCGTGGTGCCCTCGTCGATCCTGCTCGCGTTCGCGGTGTCCGCCCTGATCGGGCTGTTCTTCGGCAGCTTCCCGGCGAACCGGGCTGCCAAACTGCGGCCTATCGACGCCCTGCGTCACGAATAAGGAGTCTTCGCATGTCTTCGTCCACGACGAACCCGCCGACCGCGGAGGAGATCGTCGCCAGCCCGGCGGTCGAGGGTGACCTCAACGCCGAAATGCGGCGGGCCGCGAAGCCGTTCTCCCGCACGACGCTCGTGCTGGCCGGCCTGGTCGTGCTCGCGATCGCGTTCGGCGGCGGTGCCTGGACGCACGCGGCGTTCGGCTCGTCGTCGTCCTCCTCTTCGACGCCGAACCGCCCCACCGGTGGAACCCAAGGTGGTCAGCAGGGCGGCACCGGCCAGCAGGGCGGCGGCTTCCGCGGCGGGGGCGGCCGCGGCACCACCGGCACGGTCGACCGGGTCGACGGCACCACGGTCTACGTGAAGACCGCGCAGGGCGCCGACGTCAAGGTGTCCACATCGGACTCGACCACGGTCGGCGTCACCCAGCCGGGCAAGCTGGCCGACCTCAAGCCGGGCGCGACGGTCGTCGTGCAGGGCCAGGCCGGCGACGACGGCACGGTCGCCGCGCAGGCCATCACCCAGCAGGCGGCGCGCTAGCCGGCGGCGACGATCGCGGTGGTGAGCGCCGTCGCGTAGAGGATCCAGGCGAGGTAGGGCACCTGCAGCGCGGCGGCGGCCTTCGACCGGCGGCCGAACAGGACGATCGTGATCACCACCACGACGTCCAGCACGACGATGTCGACGAGCGCCGCCGTCGCCGCGCCGCCCTCGAAGAACAGCGGCGTCCACAGGAGGTTGGCCAGCAGGCCGATGCCGTAGGCGGCGAACCCGCGGGTCTCGCCGTCGGTACGCCAGTACAGCCAGCCGGACACGGCGATCAGCACGTACAAGACTGTCCACACCGGACCGAACCACGACGCGGGCGGCGCCCACGGCGGCAGGTCGAGCCGCGCGTAGACGTCCTTGGCCGAGGTCGCGGCCAGCGCGCCGACCACCGCGACCACGGCGACCACGCCGAGGAAGCAGGCCAGCACCAGCCACGGGTTGCGCTGGGACGCACGATCGGTCACCGGCTGTTCCCCTCCCGGGCGGCGTCCGGCCATCCTAGGGCGGTTTGCCACACTGGAGGCGTGAGCACTGGAACCGAGCAGTCCAAGGCGTGGTTCGACCGCGCGAAGGCGGCCATCCCGGGTGGGGTGAACTCGCCGGTCCGGGCGTTCAACTCCGTCGGCGGCACCCCGCGCTTCATGGTCCGCGGCGAAGGCCCGCACCTGTGGGACGCCGACGGCAACCGCTACGTCGACCTGGTGTCGTCCTGGGGCCCGATGATCCTGGGCCACGCGCACCCGCACGTCGTCGAGGCGGCGCGCGCGGCGGCGACGTCCGGGCTGTCGTTCGGCACGCCGACGATCGGCGAGGTCGAGCTGGCCGAGGAGATCATCAACCGCGTCGAGCCCGTCGAGCAGGTCCGCCTGGTCAACTCGGGCACCGAGGCGACGATGAGCGCGATCCGGCTGGCCCGGGGCTTCACCGGCCGGTCGAAGATCGTGAAGTTCGCCGGGTGTTACCACGGTCACGTCGACGCGCTGCTCGCCCAGGCCGGCTCCGGCGTCGCGACGCTCGGGCTGCCGACGTCGCCGGGTGTCACCGGCGCCCAGGCCGCGGACACGCTGGTGCTGCCCTACAACGACCTCGACGCCGTCCGGCAGTCCTTTGTGGACAACCCGGGTGAGATCGCGGCGGTGATCACCGAGGCCGCGGCCGGCAACATGGGCGCGATCGCGCCCGACGAGGGCTTCAACGCGGGCCTGCGCGACCTGGCCCACGAGCAAGGCGCGCTGCTGATCATGGACGAGGTGATGACCGGGTTCCGCGTCTCGGCCGCGGGCTGGTTCGGCCTCGAAGGCGTGGCCGGCGACCTCTACACGTTCGGCAAGGTGATGTCCGGCGGGCTGCCGGCGGCGGCCTTCGGCGGCCGCGCCGACGTGATGGCGAAGCTGGCCCCGGGCGGCCCGGTCTACCAGGCCGGGACGCTGTCCGGGAACCCCGTCGCGGTGGCCACGGGCCTCGCGACGCTGCGCGCGGCCGACCACGCCGTGTACGCGGCGCTCGATGCCAACGCGAAGCGGCTCGGCGACCTCTTCCGCCGCGAGCTGAGCGCCGCCGGCGTCGCGAACAACGTCCAGTACGCGGGCAACTTGGTAAGCGTGTTCTTCGGTGAAGCGCCCGTACGCGACTACGCGGGCGCGCAGGCGTCCGAGACGTGGCGGTACCCGGCGTTCTTCCACGCGCTGCTCAACGCGGGCGTGTACGGACCGCCCAGCGCGTACGAGGCCTGGTTCGTCAACGCGGCCATGGACGACGAAGCGTTCTCGGTGATCGAAGCGGCCCTGCCCGCGGCGGCGCGCGCGGCGGCGGAGGCGGTCAAGTGACCACCGTCGTCCACATGCTGCGGCACGGCGAAGTGCACAACCCCGAGAAGATCCTCTACGGCCGGCTGCCGGGCTACCGGCTGTCCGAGCGCGGGCAGCGGCAGGCGCTGACGGTCGCCGAGGCCGTCGCCGGGCACGACCTCGTGCACGTCGTCGCGTCGCCGCTGCAGCGGGCGCAGGAGACGGCCCGGCCGATCGCCGCGGCGCACCGCCTCGACATCGCGACCGACGAGAGCCTGATCGAGGCCGGCAACCAGTTCGAGGGCCTGCACGTGGCGGTCGGCGACGGCGCGCTGCGGGAGCCGAAGCACTGGCCGAAGCTGGTGAACCCGTTCAAGCCGTCGTGGGGCGAGCCGTACCTCGAGATCGCGCACCGGATGCTCGGCGCGGTCCACCGCGCCCGTTCCGCCGCGGAGGGGCACGAGGCGCTCTGCGTGTCGCACCAGCTGCCGATCTGGACGTTGCGCCGGTTCCTCGAGGGCAAGAAGTTGTGGCACGACCCGCGCCGCCGCCAGTGCTCGCTGGCGTCCCTGACGTCGCTGGTGTTCGACGGCGACGAGCTGCGCGAGATCGTCTACAGCGAGCCCGCGGGGACGACGGACCCGAAGGTGACCGGGGCATGAAACGGCTGGTCGCCGGGCTGGTCGCGCTGGTTCTGCTGGCCGGCTGCAGCGCGGGCAAGGACGCGGTGGTGCAGGGGAGCAGCTTCAGCTTCGTCTCCCCGGGCGGCAAGGTCGACATCACGTACGACGTCGCCCAGCGCCAGACGGCCCCGGTGCTGGCCGGCGAAGACCTGATGAACGAGGGCAAGCAGCTGTCGCTGGCGGACTTCCCGGGCAAGGTCGTGGTGCTCAACCTGTGGGGCCAGTGGTGCGGACCGTGCCGCACGGAGGTCCCGGAGATGGAGGCGGTGGCCCGCCAGGGAGTCCAGGTGGTCGGCATCGACGTCCGCGACCCGGCGCGCGAGGTGGCCCAGGACTTCGTCCGCGACCGCAAGCTGACGTACCCGTCGATCTACGACCCGGACGGCCGGGTGCTGCTGAAGCTGAGCGGCTACCCGCGCAACATCATCCCGTCGACGATCGTGCTGGACAAACAGCACCGCGTGGCGGCGGTGTTCCTGCGGCCGGTGCTGGCCCAGGACCTGCTCCCGGTGACCCAGCGCCTGACGGCCGAAGCCTGACGGTCTTCCCGGCTTGCCGAGTGCGGAACCCGCACCCCATCCAGACCCCGCCCACCACCTCGATCCGAAGCCAGAACACGGACGGGAGTGCCGGGTCAAGGCATCTTTCCCGCCTTGACGCGGTGCGCCCGTCCGTAGTCACAATCGGGCTTCGGGGTGGTGGACCACCGCACGGCCGCTCGGGGCGGCACGGCCGGGACCAAGGTCCTGAACTGCTGTGACCGAGGTCCTGTGAACCGGCCCCGGAGTTCTCACCAGGACCTCACTGCCTACCCTCAACGGGGTGAACTCCGTGACCGAGCTGGCGATCTCCGGACCGCTGCTGCTCGCTGCGGGCGTCGCGCTGCTGGCCGGAACGATCTCCTTCGCCTCGCCCTGCGTCGTGCCGCTCGTGCCGGGGTACCTCGCGTACCTCGCCGCGCTCGTCGGCGCGGATGCTCCCGCCGTCAGTGCGGATGAGGAGCGGAAGAAGGGCCGGTGGGCCGTTCTCGGCGCCGCCCTGCTCTTCGTGCTCGGGTTCACCGTCGTCTTCGTCGCCACCCTCGGCACGCTCGTCTGGCTGGCCGACACCCTCGTCGTCAACCAGGACCTTCTCCAGCGCATCGGCGGCGTGCTCACCATCGCCATGGCACTGGTCTTCCTCGGCTGGATCCCCGGCCTGCAGCGCGAGGTGCGCTCGCACCGCGTCCCCGGTGGCGGCGTCTGGGGCGCTCCGGTGCTCGGTGCCATCTTCGGCCTCGGCTGGACGCCCTGCATCGGCCCGACGCTCTCCGCTGTCACCACCCTGGCCAGCGCCACCGGTGGGGCCGAGGCCCGCGGCTACCTGCTGATCGCCGTCTACTGCCTCGGCCTGGGGCTGCCGTTCCTGCTCATCGCGCTCGGCGCCCGCTGGGCCGTGCGCGCCACCGACTGGGTGCGGCGGCACGGGCGCCAGGTGCAGATCTTCGGCGGCGTGCTGCTGATGATCGTCGGCATCCTGCTGGTCACCGGCGTCTGGGGAGATCTGATGGGCTGGCTGCGCAACGAGCTCGCGGGCAACCTGGAGCTGCCGCTGTGACGACCACCGAGGCACCGCCGAAGACTCCGCAAGGCCCGACGCCCGCGAAGCGCACCTTCGCCTTCGTCCGCAACACCTGGCGCGGCCTGACGTCGATGCGCACCGCGCTCGTCCTGCTGTTCCTGCTCGCCCTGGCCGCGCTGCCCGGCGCGCTCCTGCCGCAGCGGAAGCTAAACGCCCCCAAGGTCGACGAGTACATCGCCGCCCACGGCTGGTGGGGCACCCTGCTCGACAAGCTCGAGTTCTACGGCGTCTACTCCAGCATCTGGTTCTCGGCGATCTACCTGCTGCTGATGATCTCGCTGGTCGGCTGCCTGACGCCGCGCAGCTTCGACTACGTCAAGGCGATGCGCGCGAAGCCGGTGCTGACCCCGCGCAACCTCGCGCGGATGCCGCACTACCGGCTCGGCCGCGGCAAGTCCGACGTCACCGCCGAGATCGCGGCCGTCCACAAGCAACTGTCGGGCTGGCGCCGCGTAGAGCGCGAAGAGGCCGACGGCGTCCGCACGATCTCCGCCGAACGCGGGTTCCTGCGCGAGACCGGCAACCTGCTCTTCCACTTCAGCATGCTCGGCCTGATCGTGTTCTTCGCACTGGGCAAGCTCTTCGGCTACGAAGGCCAGGTCATCGTCCAGGCCGACGGCAGCTCGTTCTGCAACTCCGGCATCTACAACTACGACTCCTTCAACGCGGGACTGCGCGTCGACGGCACCGACCTCGACCCGTTCTGCGTGAAGGTCAACGACTTCACCGTGCGGTACACCCCGGCCGGCGAGCCGGAGTACTACCACGCGAACATCCAGTACCAGTCCGGCCAAGACCTCGACACGGGCACCTGGCGCCCGTACGGCCTCGAGGTCAACTCGCCGCTGCGGACCGCCGGCGACCGCGTCTACCTGCTCGGCCAGGGCTACTCGCCGCAGTTCACGGTCACCTTCCCGGACGGCAGCAAGCGCACCCAGAACACCCAGTGGCGCACGGTCGACCCGACCACGATGCTCGCCGAGGGCGCGACGAAGTTCGACCAGCCGGGCATCACCGACGAGGTCCAGCGGCGGACCCGCCAGCTGGCCATCACCGGCCTGTTCGCCCCGACGTCGTTCCTGCACGGCAACGTCCTGACGTCGTCGGCGCCCGAGCTGAAGGACCCCGCCGTCGCCGTCGACGTCATGCGCGGCGACCTCGGCCTGGACGCCGGGCGCGGCCAGTCGGTGTTCGAGATCGACCAGTCGCTCGTGGACGACGGCAGGCTGAAGAAGATCGCCCGCGAGAACCTCAAGGTCGGCCAGGAGATCAAGCTCGACGACGGCACGAAGGTCCGCTTCGACGGCGTCAACCACTGGGTCTCCCTGCAGGTCTCCCACGACCCGACGCAGGGGTTCGTGCTCGGCTTCGCCATCGCGATGTTCCTCGGCCTCGGCGCGTCCCTGCTGGTCAAGCGCCGCCGGCTGTGGGTGCGGGTGAAGCCGGGGACCGAGGACGACCCGGGTACCGTGATCGAGGTCGCCGGACTGGCCCGCACCGACCAGGCGGGGTACGGCGAAGAGTTCCACAAGATCAGTGAACGCCTGATCAGTGGTCAGAAGGGCTGAGGCATGCCGATCAACGAGACGCTGTCGCAGTACAGCGACTGGCTGTACACCACCGCCGCGGCGATCTACGTCGTCGCGCTGATGATGACGCTGGTCGAGCAGGGCTTCGGCGCCAAGGGCCGGCTCGCCACCGAGCGGGCGAAGCTCCGAGCTCGTGAGCTCGTCGGCGCCGGTGGGCCGCCGGTCGAGGAGGTCGAGGCCGCGCAGCGCACGACCGGCCGCCCCGAGCGGATCGGCAAGATGGGCGCGTCGCTGCTCGTGCTCGGCGCGCTGCTGCAGCTGTCGGCGATCGTGCTGCGCGGCCTCGCCGTGCACCGCGCGCCGTGGGGCAACATGTACGAGTACGGCATGGCGGTCACCTTCATCACGGTGGTCACCTGGATCGTCGTCATGTGGAAGTTCCCGGTCCGGCACCTCACCGGCTTCCTGCTGCTGCCCGTCGTGATCCTGATGTTCATCAACGGCACGCTGCTGTACACGACCGCGGCGCCGGTGCAGCCCGCGCTGCAGTCGTACTGGCTGGTCATCCACGTCTCGGCGGCCATCATCGGCTCCGGCGTCTTCCTGGTGCCGGGTGTGGCGAGCGTTCTCTACCTGTTCCGCGCGGCCTACGAGAAGGACGAGACCAAGTTCGCCCGGTTCGCCTCGAAGCTGCCCGCGGCCGACGTCCTCGACCGGATCGCCTACCGGACGACGATCTTCGCCTTCCCGGTCTTCACCTTCGGCGTGCTCTGCGGAGCGGTCTGGGCCGAGTCGGCCTGGGGCCGGTTCTGGGGCTGGGACCCCAAGGAGACCGTCGCGTTCATCGCCTGGGTCATTTACGCGGCCTACCTGCACTCGCGGGCGACGGCGGGCTGGCGCGGGGCGCGCGCCGCGGCGATCAACATCGTCGGGTTCGCCGCGATGATCTTCAACCTGTTCTTCGTCAACCTCGTCACCGCGGGCTTGCACTCGTACGCCGGGGTGGGCTGAGCGGACCGCGGGTCCGCCGACTACCGTCGTCATCAGGGGGCGTGATGTCGGGCGGAGTGCGCGGAGGTTTACACCGGTGACCGGACCCAGCGAAGAATCGGCTCCTGGCCACCCCGAACAGGCCGAGAAGCAGCCTGAGGCGAGCCTGTTCGCCGAAGACCGGACGGACTCACACCCGCATCCGGAGCCGCCGGCCGCGCTCGACGCGCAGCCGACGCAGGCCGTCGCGCCGCCGCCGAACCCGGCGGTGTCGGGGCCGCACCAGGTGAACCCGGCGGTCTCCGGGCCGCACCAGGTCAACCCGGCCGTGTCCGGGCCGCACCAGGTGCCGAACCCGGCCGTCTCGGGGCCGCACCAGGTGCCGCCGGGCTACGGCTACGACCAGAACCTGCCGCCGCTGCAGCCGCAGTACGCGCAGGGCCAGTACCCGCAGCAGCCGCAGCAGCAGGCGTCCGGCCTGCCGCAGCCCCAGGGCGGCCGGCACGCGGCGCCGCAGCAGCCGGGCCACGGCCACGACCTCTCGACCGCGCACCTGGTCAAGCAGGTCAAGCGGCCCCCGCAGTCCGGCTGGCGCAAGGCCGTCTACGTCGGCTCGGGCAAGCTGATCAACCCCGGCGAGAGCCCGGCGGACACCCAGCGCCGCGACCTCATCGCGCGCGTCAACCAGCCCCTGCGCGGCTGCTACAAGATCGCGATGCTGTCGCTCAAGGGCGGCGTCGGCAAGACGACGGTGACGACGACGCTCGGCGCGACGTTCGCCTCCCTGCGCGGCGACCGCGTGGTGGCCGTGGACGCCAACCCGGACCGCGGCACGCTGTCGCAGAAGCTCCCGCTGGAGACGACGGCGACGGTCCGCCACCTGCTGCGCGACGCAGCCCGCATCACGCGCTACAGCGACGTCCGGTCGTACACGTCCCAGGGCGCCAGCCGGCTGGAAATCCTCGCGAGCGAGCAGGACCCGGCCGTGTCCGAGGCCTTCTCCGAGGAGGACTACCGGCGCACGGTCAACCTGCTCGAGCACTTCTACAACATCGTGCTCACCGACTGCGGCACCGGCTTGATGCACTCGGCGATGAAGGGCGTCCTGGACGTCGCGGACGCGCTCGTGGTGGTCTCGTCGGGCTCGGTCGACGGCGCCCGCAGCGCCTCGGCGACGCTCGACTGGCTCGAGGCCCACGGCTACGGCGAGCTGGTCAAGCGCTCGGTGGCGGTGATCAACTCGGTCCGCCCGAAGGGTGGCTCGGTCGACCTGGACAAGCTGTCGGCCCACTTCGGGGCGAAGGTCCGCGCGGTATGCAAGATCCCGTTCGACCCGCACCTGGAAGAGGGCGCGGAAATCGAGCTGGACCGTCTGTCCGGCGACACGCGCCTGGCGCTGCTGGACCTGGCGGCCACGGTGGCCGACGGCTTCGCGACCCCGCTCTCGCAGGGCTACCGCTGACGGGCTAGCCCTCCTCGTCCCGGCGCTTGCGCTGCTGTTCGGCCAGCTGGCGCAGGAAGTCGGGGTCGTCGTCCGGGGCGATCGGAGCGCGGCGCGGCGGCGAAGTGACCATCCGCTGACCGGCGAAAGACCGCCACAGGAGCAGGGCGACGACCAGCGCGCCGACCGCCGCGAGCAGAGCGAGCATGCCGGATCCTTCCGTGTGGGTCCCCCGAGGTTAACCCGTCGGACCGGGTTTCGGCCCGAACCCCGGCGAGCGGGGTGACGACCGGAACACGAACGGCCGCACGCGGGGCGGGGGCGGTTCCCCTTTCCCTGAACACGGCTCCGGCGTGCGGATGGTTCGCGAGGAGCCGGTCAAGCCCGCGGAAACAGCGAAGGGCCGCGCGGGCCGGGGAAGTCCCCGTGCCCGACGCGGCCCGCGCCGGAACTCCTTCAGGCCTTGCGGGCCGGTTCGCTGGCGTCCGTGGTCAGCTCCGCGAGGAGCTCGTTCACCTCGGACTCCCGGAACCGCCGGTGCCCGCCCGGGGTCCGGATCGAACCGATCCGGCCCGCCGTAGCCCACCGGGTGACCGTCTTGGGGTCCACCCGGAACAGGGCTGCCACCTCGCCAGGGGTGAGCAGGCGTCCGCCCATCGTCGCGGTCATTTTCCGCCTCCTTAACGACCTCACTGCTATACCGGAGGCAATCCGGGCCCTTCTGGCCCGTCGCGCCGGGGTAGCCAACACGGCAATCGTTGCACTTCACCCGTCGGGTACTCGAACGGTTGTCCAAGAGTAAAGAGCCCTTAAAGGTCAAAACGGACAGGTTGCTTACGTTGTGCAACTATTGTCGTGGTGACATGACGTGCGGAGATGTCCTTCGCCTGGGGCATCGGCCGCGAGGCGTGGTCTCAATGGGGGATTGTCCAACCGCATAGAGTGATGCCGTGGATCAGTTGGACCGGAAGATCATCGCAGCGTTGCGCATCAACGGACGGGCCACCTACGCCGATCTAGGGCGAGCCGTCGGGCTCTCCGCGTCGTCGGTGCACGAGCGGGTGGGAAAGCTGGAGACCGCCGGCGTGATCACCGGCTACCACGCGGTCGTCGACCCGAACTCGGTCGGCCTCGGCGTCACCGCCCTCGTCAGCATTCATCCGACCGACACCGCTACGGAGGACGACGTCGCCGACGCGCTCGCCGAGCTCGACGAGGTCGAGAGCTGCTACGCGGTGGCGGGCGACGAGGCCTTCGTCGTCAAGGTGCGGGTGTCGACCGTCGACGAGCTGGAGCGGACGCTCGGCCGGCTCCGGCGCATCCCGGGCGTCGGGCGGACGAACACGACCGTCGTGCTCTCGACGCGCTTCGAGGGCCGCCCGAACAACGCGGGCCTGCAGAAGGACCGGGCGGGCGGGGCGTAGCCTGCGTTGGTGTGAGCGACGAGAAGGCCGGCACCCTGCCGCGTGACCTGACGCTGTACCTGCTGGCGCGGTTCGTGCTGGTCGGGGTGATCGCCTGGGTGCTGACCCTGGTCGGCGTGCCCCTGCTGGTCGCGCTGCTCGTCGGCCTGGTCGTCGGGCTGCCGCTGGGCCTGCTGCTGTTCCGCCCGCTGAACGCCCGCGTCACGGCCGGCTTGGCGAAGCGCAACGAAAAGCGCGCCCGGGCCCGTGCCGAGCTCCGCGCCCAGCTGCGCGGGGACGCTCCCGGGCAAGCCGAATGAGCCGCCCGCACGCCCGCAGCTGGGTCCGCGAAGCCGTCCGGATCATCGAGGCCGACGCGAACCGCAGCGCCGACACCCACCTGCACGTCTTCCCGCTGCCCCCGGAGTGGGGCATCGACCTGTACCTCAAGGACGAGTCCGTCCACCCGACCGGCTCGCTGAAGCACCGGCTGGCCCGGTCGCTGTTCCTCTACGGGCTCGTCAACGGCCAGATCGGCCCGGACACCGTGCTCGTCGAGGCGTCCAGCGGGTCGACGGCGGTGTCCGAGGCCTACTTCGCCCGCATGCTCGGCCTGCGCTTCATCACCGTCGTGCCGCGCAAGACGTCGAAGGAGAAGATCGCGCTCATCGAGTTCTACGGCGGTGAGTGCCACTACGTCGACGAAGCCCCGGCGATGTACCCCGAGGCGGAGCGGCTCGCGGCCGAAAGCGGCGGGCACTACCTCGACCAGTTCACCTACGCCGAGCGCGCGACGGACTGGCGCGGCAACAACAACATCGCCGAGTCGGTCTTCGCGCAGATGCGCTCGGAGCGCCACCCGATCCCGGCGTGGATCGTCGTCGGCGCGGGCACCGGCGGCACGAGCGCGACCTTCGGCCGGTACGTCCGCTACAAGCGCCACACGACGAAGATCTGCGTCGCCGACCCGGAGAACTCGTCGTTCTACGGCGCCTGGGAGACGGGCGCGCTCGACTACGCGACCGGCATGCCGTCGCGGATCGAAGGGATCGGCCGGCCGCGCTGCGAACCGTCGTTCGTGCCCGGCGTCATCGACGAGATGTTCCAGGTCCCCGACGCCGGCTCCCTGGCGGCCATCCGGCTGCTGCGCGAGCGCACCGGGCACTGGGCGGGCGGCTCGACCGGAACGAACCTCTACGGCGCGTTCCGGCTCATCTCGCGGATGGTCGAGGACGGCCAGGCGGGCAGCGTCGTGACGCTGCTCTGCGACGGCGGCGAGCGGTACGCGCACACCTACTACAACGACGAGTGGATCGAGGCCCAGGGCATGGACCTGGCGCCGCACACGGCGTTGTTCGAGGAGTTCCTGGCGACCGGGAAGTTCTTCGTCCCGGAGGACTAGAAGCTCAGCGCCACGGCGGCGAGCACGGCCCAGGCGAGCATCGCCAGGCCGGTGTCCCGCAACGCCGGGATCAGCGCTCGCCCCTGCTGCCCGCCGGCGACCGCGCGGACCGACTTCAGCAGCATCGGCGCCGTCACCAGGGTGATCAGCAGCAGCGGGTGGAAGATGCCGAGGACCACGCCGAGCACGTACGGCACGGCGAGCAGCACCAGGTACAACCGCCGCGTGCCGCCGTCGCCCAGCCGGGTCGCCAGCGTGCGCTTGCCGGACTCGATGTCGGTCGGGATGTCCCGCAGGTTGTTGGCCGTCAGGACCGCCGTCGAGAAGCTGCCGACCGCGACCGCGCACGCCAGCGCGGCCCAGCTGACCCGCCCTGCCTGGACGTACACCGTGCCCAGCACCCCGGCCAGACCGAAGAAGACGAACACGGCGATTTCGCCGAAACCGTAGTAGCCGTAAGGCTTCTTACCGCCGGTGTAGAACCAGGCGCCGAGGATGCACAGCGCGCCCATCACCAGCAGCCACCAGTGCCCGCTGCTGACGACGAGCACCAGCCCCAGTACCCCGGCCAGGCCCAGCGCGACCAGCGCGGCGGTCAGCACGGCCTTCGGCGCGGCGACCCCGGACCCGACCAGCCGCAGCGGGCCGACGCGGTTCTCGTCCGTGCCGCGGATGCCGTCGGAGTAGTCGTTGGCGTAGTTGACGCCGACGATCAGCGAGAGGGAGACGAGCAGCGCCAATACCGAACGCCACCACGAGAACGCGTCCAGCGCGACCGCCGCGCCGACCCCCGCCACCACCGGCGCCACCGCGTTCGGCAGCGTCCGGGGCCGCGCCCCCTCGATCCACTCGTTCACTGTCGCCATGGCGCCATTCAACGCCATGTCGATCAGTGGGCGGCAGTCAGTTCGTGGTCGGCAGCTGCCACGTGAGCTGGCCGCTGTTCGGGTCGGCTCCGGGGCCGTCGGCCAAGGCCGAGCCCGCGGGCAGGAGGACCCCCAGCGCGACCGCGGTGCCGATGAGGGCGGTTCTGATCCAGCGCGTCATGGTGCGTAGCCAAGCGGGTGCACGGCGTACATGTCAACGAAGTGCCGCCATTCAGCTGCGCAAACCCGACTGAAGTCGCGCCTTGACCGCCGCCCGGTCGATCTTGCCCGGACCGCGAAGCGGCAGCTCAGCGGCGTATTCAACGCGTTTCGGCGTCGCCGCCGCGCCCAGTTCGGCCCGGACCGCGGCGCGCAGTTCGTCCGCTTCGCGCGGTTCACCCTCCGGGACGACCAGGGCCGCGACGGCCTCGCCCCACTCCGGGTCGGGCAGCCCGACGACGCACGCGTCCCGGACGCCCGGCTGGGCGCCCAGCACGCGTTCGATCGCGTTCGCGGACACCTTCACGCCGCCGGTGTTGATCATGTCGTCGGCCCGGCCGAGGACCTCGATCCGGCCGTCGTCGTGACGAACCCCACGGTCGGACGTCGTGAACCAACCGTCGCGAAAGGACTCCGCGGTCAGTTCCGGCTGCCGACGGTAACCGTGGGCGAGGACGTCACCGGCGATCCGGATCCGGTCCCCGGTGACGTCGACGCGGACGCCGTCGAGGGGGAAGCCGTCGTAGACGCAGCCGCTGGCCGTCTCGCTCATGCCGTACGCGGGAACGATCCGGACCCCGGCGTCGGCCGCGCGCTCGCGCAGGGCCGCCGACGTCGCCGCCGCGCCGACCACGATCGCGTCGAACGTCTTCGCCGCGGCCAGCCCGGCGCCGCCGTCGTCCAGGAGCCGGACCAGCTGGGTCGGCACCAGCGCCGTGTACCGCGGGCCGCCGGTGAGCTTCGCCGCCGCGGCCGCGAAGTCGTCCGGCCGGAAGCCGGTGCCGGTCAGGAACGCGGGCTCGGTGCCCGCCAGCAGCGACCGGACCAGCACCTGCAGGCCGCCGATGTAGTGCGCCGGCGTCGCCAGGAGCCAGTGTCCGGGGCCGCCGAGGCGGGTGTGCGTGGCTTCGGCGGACGCGGTCAGCGCGCGGGCCGAGAGCAGCACGCCCTTGGGCGCGCCGGTCGAGCCCGACGTGGCGATGACCACGGCGGTGTCCGGCTCGGCGGGCTCGTCCGGGGCCATCGCGTCGCGCAACGCGGGGTCGGTGAACGGCAGGACCGCCGGGCCGCCGCCCAGCGCGTGGGCGACGGCGTTCTTCAGCGTGGTCAGGCTCGACGGCGAGCCGTCGAGTGCGATCGGGAGCAGCTCAGTAGTAATAGGGGACGTCCTTGAAGTCGGGGTCGCGCTTCTGGAGGAACGCGTCCCGGCCTTCGACGGCTTCGTCCTGCATGTACGCCAGGCGGGTGGTCTCGCCGGCGAACAGCTGCTGGCCGACCATGCCGTCGTCGGTGAGGTTGAACGCGTACTTGAGCATCCGCTGCGCCGTCGGCGACTTGCGGGTGATCTCCCACGCCCAGGTCAGCGCCTCTTTTTCCAGGTCGGCGTGCGGGACGACCGCGTTGACCGCACCCATGTGGTGCATCTGCTCGGCGGAGTACTCGCGGCCGAGGAAGAAGATCTCCCGGGCGAACTTCTGGCCGACCATCTTCGCCAGGTACGCCGAGCCGTAGCCGCCGTCGAACGAGCCGACGTCGGCGTCGGTCTGCTTGAACTTCGCGTGCTCGGCCGAGGCGAGCGTGAGATCGCACACGACGTGCAGGGAGTGCCCGCCGCCCGCGGCCCAGCCCGGCACGACCGCGATCACCGGTTTCGGCAGGAACCGGATCAGCCGCTGGACCTCGAGGATGTGCAGCCGGCCCGCCCGCGCGGGGTCCACCGTGTCGGAGGTCTCGCCGCTCGCGTACTGATAGCCGGAGCGTCCGCGAATACGCTGGTCACCACCGGAGCAGAACGCCCACCCGCCGTCCTTGGGCGAGGGGCCGTTGCCGGTGAGCAGGACACAGCCGACGTCGGCGCTCATCCGGGCGTGGTCCAGCGCCCGGTAGAGCTCGTCGACGGTGTGCGGCCGGAAGGCGTTGCGGACCTCCGGGCGGTCGAACGCGATGCGCACCACGCGTTTGCCGCCGCGGCTCTCAGCGGAGCGGTGGTAGGTGATGTCGGTGAAGGCGAAACCTTCGACCTCGGTCCACGCGGCGGGGTCGAACAGCTCGGAAACTCGGGCGTCATCCACGTTTGGGAGAATAGGACCTGTGGACACAATCGATCTCGATGGATGCGAGGCCTGCCGGTGAACCCTTCCACCGCGCAGGCCAGGGTCATCGTCGACGAACTCGTCCGCAACACCGTTTCGCACGTCGTCCTCTGCCCGGGCTCCCGCAACGCGCCGCTGTCGATCGCGCTGTATGACGCGGCGGCGGCCGGGAAGCTCCAGCTCCACGTCCGCATCGACGAGCGCGGCGCCGGCTTCCTCGCCCTCGGCATCGCCGCCCGCACGGGCCGCCCGGTGGCCGTGCTCTGCACGTCCGGCACGGCGGCCGCGAACTTCCACCCCGCGGTGCTCGAGGCCGACCGCGCGGGCGTCCCGCTGATCGTCCTGACCGCCGACCGGCCGCCCGAGCTGAGAGCCGCGGGGGCGTCGCAAGTCATCGACCAGCACCAGCTCTACGGCGACGCCGCCCGCTACTTCGACGAGCTGGCCGTCGCCGAACGGCGGGCCGGCCAGAACTCGTACTGGCGCAGCCAGATCTGCCGGGCGTGGAACGCCGCCTACGGCGAGTGGCGCTGCGGCCCGGTGCACCTGAACATCCCGTTCCGCGAGCCGCTCGTGCCGGACCTCGACGACGACGGCGAGTGGTACGAGTCCCTCGACGGCCGTCCCGACGGGTCCCGCTGGACCGAGCTGCCGGACTTCGGCGCGCTGCCGTCGTTCGTCGTGCCCTCGGCGCGGCACGGCCTGGTCATCGCGTGCGACACCGGCGTCCAGGCGGCCAGCGAGTGGGCCGAGCAGCACGGCTGGCCGGTGGTGTCGGAGACCGGCGGCCTGGGGCTGTCCGGCGGCACGGCGATCTCGTCCGGCGCGTGGCTGCTGGGCGTCGAGGAGTTCATCGCGAAGCACAAGCCGGAGCAGGTGCTCTGCCTCGGCCGGCCGACGGTGTTCCGGCAGATCCAGAAGGTGATTTCGGACCCGTCGGTCGAGGTCCTGCTGGTCCGCCCGGACTCGGACTGGCCGGCGCCCGCGCACAACGTCCGCCAGGTCGGGCAGTGGTTCGACGAGCCGACCAAACCGGCCGACCCGGAGTGGCTGGCGAGCTGGCGCCGGGCCGACGCCGCCGCGTCCGACGCGGTTTCGTCGCTGCTGGCCGCCGAACCGTGGCCGTCGGGGCTGCGCCTGGCGGCGGAGCTGGTGGACGCGCTGCCGCCGGACTCGCTGCTGGTCGTGGGCTCGTCCAACCCGACGCGGGACGTCGCGCTGGCGGGCCGGCTGCGGCCGGACGTCCTGGTGCACCGCAACCGCGGGGTCGCGGGCATCGACGGGACGGTCTCGACGGCGATCGGCGCGGCCTACGTCCACCGCGGGCCGTCGTACGCGCTGCTGGGCGACCTGACGTTCCTGCACGACGCGTCGGGCTTGCTGACGGGCCCGGCCGAGCAGCGTCCCGACCTGACGATCGTGGTGTGCAACGACGACGGCGGCGGCATCTTCTCGCTGCTGGAGCAGGGCGCCCCCGAGCACGCGGCGAGCTTCGAGCGCGTCTTCGGCACCCCGCACGGCGCCGATCTGGGCGCGTTGTGCGCCGGCTACCGCGTCCCGCACGTCGTCGCGGAGACGCTGACGGAGTTCCACGCGGCCCTGCGCCCGGCGCCGGGACTGCGGGTCGTCGAGGTGCGGGTGGACCGCTCGCGGCACCGCGACCTGCACGGCCGGTTGCGGGCGGCGGTCTCGGCGGCCGTCTCCGCGGTTTGAGTCAAGCGGTTTCCGGGACCGGTCCCAGGGGGTAAGAACCTTCCTTCGCCGGTACCTGGGTGCTGCCCGGCTGGCTACGTTCGAGCGCGCTGAACCTCACCCGTTGGAGGGATTCGAATGCGTGCAAGAACGCGCACCGGTTTCGGTGCGCTCGCGGCCGGCGTCGTCTCGGTGCTGCTCGCCGGCACCGCCGCCGCGGCCCCCGCGCCGGGCGCCCCCGGTGTCGGCGACCCCTACTACCCGAACGCCGGCAACGGCGGCACGGACGTGCTCCACTACGACATCCGCCTGACCTACCAGCCGGCGACCGACGTCCTGGCGGGCACGACGACGCTGCTGCTCACCGCCACGCAGGACCTCTCGCGGTTCGACCTCGACTTCGCGCTGAAGGCGTCGAGCGTGCGCGTGAACAACCGCCCCGCCCAGTTCGCGAACCAGACCGGCAACGGCGAGCTCGTCGTCACCCCGGCGCAGCCGCTGCTCAAGGGCCAGACGGCGACCGTCGTCGTCGCCTACTCGGACACGCCGTCGACCGAGAAGGTGGACGGCATCAACGCCTGGAAGAAGGGCGCCTTCGGGGCGCTCGGCATCGACGAGCCGCAGAGCTCGGCGTGGTGGTTCCCGGCCAACGACCACCCGACCGACAAGGCGACCTACGACGTCACGATCGAAGCCCCGGACGACAACGTCGCCATCTCCAACGGGTCGCTCGTGCGCACGACGAAGAGCCGCGCCGGCTGGACCCGGTGGCAGTGGCGCAGCACGAAGCCGCAGGCCACGTACCTGACGTCGTTCATCGTCGGCAAGTACGAGCTGAACCAGTCGACGACGCCGGACGGCAAGCCGTTCATCACGGCGTACGGCGCCGACCTCGGCGACTCGCTGTACGCGGCGAAGGCGAGCGTCGAGCGCACGCCGGAGATCGACGAGTTCCTGGCGACCCAGTTCGGCCCGTACCCGTTCGAGGCCGAGGGCGGCGTCGTCACCAGCGGCATCACCTTCTCCCTGGAGAACCAGACCCGCCCGACCTACGGCGTCCGGAACTTCCGCGCGGGCTCGAACACGACGCTGATCGCGCACGAGAACGCCCACCAGTGGTTCGGCGACAACGTCTCGCTGGGCCGCTGGAGCGACATCTGGCTGAACGAGGGCTTCGCGTCCTACGCCGAGTGGCTCTGGTCGGAGCACGAGGGCGAGGGCACGGTCGCCGAGTTGGCGCAGTACACGTACGACTCGAACCCGGCCGACGGCGACCTGTGGAAGCTGGTCCCGGCCGACCCGGGCGCGGACAACCAGTTCGACAACGCCGTGTACGACCGGGGCGCGCTGACCCTGCAGGCGCTGCGGACCGCCGTCGGCGACGACGCGTTCTTCACCATCTTGAAGACGTGGCAGGCGCAGCGGGGCGGTTCGAACGGGCGGATCCTCGACTTCATCGCGCTGGCGGAGAAGATCTCGGGCAAGCCGCTGCACGACCTGTTCCAGACGTGGCTGTACACGGCGGGCAAGCCGTCCGTGGGCCCGAACGGTGCTGCTGCCTTCACCGCGCGTACCGCGTCCGTGAAGCCGCAGTCGTACGACCAGATCCAGGCGAACCACCGGAATCTCGCCGCGGAACACACGCACTGAGCGAGACCGCTACGCTCGCCGCGTGAGCACGAGAGGTGAGCGGGTGAGGCGCGTCGGGTGGTGGACCACCCTCGGCGCTGCCTCGCTCCTCACCGTGATGTGCGTCTGCCTCCTGTTCGCCGCGATCCGCAACGACGGGGCTATCGAGGCCCAGCTCGGGACGGCGAACGCGACGGTGGATTCGGTGGCGTTCGACCGCACGATCATCCACTTCGAGACCCCGGACGGCATCGTCCACAGCCCGGCGAACGGCGTCCTGTACCCGGACGGGCTGGCGGCGGGTCAGCTGGTCCGCATCGAGTACGACGCGTCGGACCCGGAGCTGGCCCGGGTGGCGGGCCGCTCGGCGACGTTGACGCTGCTGCCGCTGGGGAGCTTCGTGTTCTTCACCTGGCTGGTGGCGGGGCCGCTGCTGTGGTGGATCCGCCGGGCGAACAAGCGAGCCACCGTGCCCGCGTGATTTCGTACTCGACTTCGCCCTGGTCGGCGCCTGCCACGGGGTCGTCGTAGTCGGTGGCCGAGGTGAACGCCCTCGCGAAGGTGAGTCCGGCGGAGGTCATCGTCGCCCGGGACGGGGTGTTGACCGCCATGGTCTGGGCGAAGATGCGGTCCAGGTCGAGTACTTCGAAGCCGTAGCGGATCAGCTCTCGTGAGCCTTCTTTCGCGTAGCCGCGCCGCCAGTGCCGGCGCAGGAGGCGGTAGCCGAGCTCGGCTTCGCCTTCGACGTCGGGCTGGTCGGGGCCGTGCGGTGGGCGGAGGATCCACCAGCCGATGAAGTCTTGGCCCGCGAAGCCCATCCAGAAGCCGAACCCGGGGGCGACGTCCATCCTTCGCTCGTGGGCCCGTTCGACCTCGGCGCGGGTGGCGGCGCGGCCGGTGAGGTAGCGCATTACCTCGGGGTCGGAGTCGAGTTCGTACTCCAGGTCGACGTGGTCGTCGGTGAGGGGGATGAGGGTGAGGCGTTGGGTGCGGAGGGTGGGCATGAATCGATCGTCGCGGGGGGCGCAAGCCGTTTAGCCTGCGCCGCGGTGGTGCTTCCGCTCCTCGTCTTCGATTGTTCAACACCGGATACCCGGCCTCAAGGGCGCCTTCGGCGTCGCTTCGCGATGAGCTTCGCTCACCCTTGACCCCGGGTCTCCGGTGCTGACTGCGGCTGGGACGAGGTTCGGGGGAGGGCTAGGCGCGGCCTGCGGCCTCCCTGACCGATGTGGGCGACTCAGCCTGCGTGGGCCGTCTCCTGCCACCAGCCCAGGACCTCGTCCGCTACCCCCGGCGCTGCCACCAGCAACCCGTCCGTGGGCAACGCCGTGTCCTCTCCGTGCTTGTCCAGCACCACCGCTCCGGCCTCGATGGCCATTGCCACCGAGCCGGCCACGTCCCACTCGTGGTAGCTGTGCAGCACCGCCGCCGCCGCGTGGCCCAATGCCACCTGGGCGATCGACAACGCCGCCGAGCCCAGGACCCGGACCCCCGCGTGCGCTGCCGCCGCTCGCTCGATGAACCCGCCCATCCCCGGCCACGGGCCGCGCCGGGCGAACTCCGTGCAGACCAGCGCACCCGCCGTCACGCAGCGATCCACCAGCTGGACCGGCTTGCCGTTCGCGCGGGCCCCTCGTCCGCGCGCGGCCGCGTAGATCTGGGCTCGGTACGGGTCCGCCACCACCCCCACCACCGGTCCTGCCGCGTCCACCAGCGCCAAGCTGTACGCGCACCACGGGACGCCCGCCACGTAGTTCGCCGTGCCGTCCACCGAGTCGACCACCCAGCGGTACTCCGCGACGTCCGCGCCGTGGTCCGCGCCGAACTCGTGGCCGACCACCGGGATGCCCGGGAACTCCGCCGTCAGGACGCGGCGCGTGTGCCGCTCCAGGATGCGGTCGGTGTCGGTGACCCAGTCGAACGGCGAATCCAGCGTGGACGGGTGGGCGCCGCGGCCGGCGGTCGCGGTGATCACGTCGGTGGCGTCGTTGGCCAGCCGTCCGGCCACTTCGAGCGCCCTCGACAGCAAGCCGGGCTCGACGGGCCGCGGCGGCCGGGAGGACAAGAGGGTCATGCCTGCTTAGTCTGGGCCCCGCTGGTTTCCGGGACACGACCTTGAGATGACATGTCGTAGCCGATCTGTTCCGGCAGCGTTGGCCGCCGTGTCACACGTGCGCCAGGAACGGGTGCGATCGTCCAAGACGTGCGAGTCGCCATAGTCACCGAAAGTTTCCTGCCCCAGGTGAACGGCGTGACCAACTCCGTCCTGCGGGTCGTCGAGCACCTGCGCGAACGCGCCCACGACGTGCTGATCATCGCCCCCGGCCCCGGCCCGGACTCCTACCGCGGCGCTCCCGTCGTGCGGATCCCCGCGCTGGACTTCCCCGGCGTCAACTCCCTGCCGATCGGCGTGCCGACGCGCACGGTGCTCAACGCGCTCACCGCGTTCGGCCCGGACGTCGTGCACCTGGCCTCGCCGTTCGTCGTCGGCGCGCGCGGGCTGGCCGCGGCGCGGCGGCTGAGAGTGCCGTCCATCGCCGTCTACCAGACCGACATCGCCGGGTTCGCCGCCGCGTACGGCTTCGGCATCGCCGCGCGCGCCGCGTGGCGCTGGGTGCGGCGGCTGCACTCGCGGGCCGACCGGACCCTCGCCCCGTCCAGCGACTCCGTCGAGCAGCTCGAGCTGCACGGCGTCCCGCGCGTGCACCGCTGGGCGCGGGGTGTCGACATCGAGCGCTTCTCCCCGGACCACGCCGACGCGGCACTGCGGGCCGAGCTGGCCCCGAACGGCGAGCTGCTCGTCGGGTTCGTCGGGCGGCTGGCGCCGGAAAAGGAGGTCGACCGGCTGGCCGCGCTCGCCGGTGTGCCCGGGATCCGCGTGGTCGTCGTCGGCGACGGGCCCGAGCTCGACAACCTCAAGGAGCAGCTGCCCGGCGCCGCGTTCCTCGGCGCGAAGTACGGCGACGAGCTCTCGAGGGCGTACGCGAGCTTCGACGTCTTCGTCCACACCGGCCCGCACGAGACGTTCTGCCAGGCGGTGCAGGAGGCGATGGCGTCCGGCCTGCCGGTGCTCGCGCCGGCCGCGGGCGGCCCCAAGGACCTCGTCCTGCCCGGCCGCACCGGCTACCTGCTGCCCGCCGACCGCGAGGGTTTCGGCCCGGCGCTCGTCGAGAAGGTCGACGCCCTCCGCGACGCCGCGTTGCGCGCGAGGCTCGGCGAGAAGGCGCGCAAGGTCGTGCTGGGCCGCACCTGGCCCGCGGTCTGCCACGAGCTGCTGGGGCACTACGAAGCCGTGCAGGGCCGGGCCGCCCGCGCGGCCTGACATGCACATCGTCCAGCTCGCGAACTTCTACGGCCCGCGCTCGGGCGGGCTCCGCACGGCGCTGCACCACCTCGGCGCCGGGTACGTCGCGAGCGGCCACGAGGTGACGCTCGTGGTGCCCGGCACCCGCTACGCCGACGAGGTGCTGCCGACGGGTGTGCGCCGGTTCTCGCTGCCGGCCCCGAAGATCCCCGGCACCGGCGGCTACCGGGCCGTCGACCCGCACCGCGTCCGCGCGGTGCTGCGCAGACTCGAACCCGACCGGCTGGAGGTGTCGGACCGGTTGACGCTGCGGGGGATGGGTGGCTGGGCGCGGCGCCACGGCGTACCGAGCACGGTCATCTCCCACGAGCGCCTCGACCGGCTGCTGGAGCAGTTCTTGCTGCCCGAGCCGGTGGCGCGCCGCGTCGCCGACGCCGCGAACCGGCGGATGGCGGCGAGCTACGACACGGTCGTCTGCACGACGGCGTTCGCTCGCGCGGAGTTCGACCGGATCGCCGCGCCGAACGTCCGCCGCGTGCCGCTCGGCGTCGACCTCGCGACGTTCCGGCCCGCCATGCGCGACGCCGGCTGGCGCACCGACCTCGCCTCCGGCGCGGACGCCCTGATCGTCCACTGTGGACGTCTCTCGCCGGAGAAGCACGTGGAACGCAGCGTGGACACCGTCGCGGAGCTGACCGAGGCGGGCGCGAAGGTCCGGCTGGTGGTGGCGGGCGACGGGCCGCGCCGGCGGGCCCTCGAACGCCGGGCGCGCGGGCTGCCGGTGACGTTCCTGGGGTTCCTGTCCGGCCGCGGCGACGTCGCCCGGCTGCTGGCCAGCGCCGACGTCTCCCTGGCGCCGGGGCCGCACGAGACCTTCGGGCTCGCGGCCCTGGAGGCCCTGGCGTCCGGGACGCCGGTGGTGGTGTCGGCGTCGTCGGCGCTGCGGGAGATCGTGCGTCCAGGGTGTGGCGCGGCGGTCGACGACCACGCGCCCGCGTTCGCCACCGCCGTCACCGACCTCCTGGACAGCCCGGAGGACGCGCGGCGCGCTGCGGCGCGGGCCCGGGCGGAGGAGTTCACCTGGCCCGCGGCGGTGGCCGGGATGCTGGCCACCTTCCGCTGAACGTCCCGGCGGACCGGTCTAGATTCGTGTCATGTCACGCGCAAGCCTGGACAAGGACCCGCACGAAGTCGCCGCGATGTTCGACGGCGTCGCGGACGGGTACGACCGGGCGAACTCGTTCATGACCTTCGGCTTCGACCGGCGCTGGCGCACGACCACCGCCCGCGTCCTCGACGCCCGCCGCGGCGAGAAGGTCCTGGACCTCGCCGCCGGCACCGGCGTGTCCACCGTCGAGTACGCCCGCGGCGGCGCCTGGTGCCTGGCCGCGGACTTCTCGTTCGGCATGCTCCGCGCCGGCAAGCACCGGAACGTGCCGATGGTTGCGGCCGACGCGCTCAACCTGCCGTTCGCCGACGAGAGCTTCGACGCCGTGACGATCTCCCTCGCGCTGCGCAACTTCGTCGACACCAAGGCCGCGCTGACCGAGATCGCCCGCGTGGTCAAGCCGGGCGGCCGGCTGGTGATCTGCGAGGTCTCGACGCCGCCGTTCGCCCCGATCCGGTTCATCCACCGGCGGTTCATGCTCAAGCTGCTGACCTGGGTCGGCAAGCGGACGTCGTCGAACCCGGAGGCGTACTCCTACCTGGCCGAATCCATGCTGGCCTGGCCGGACCAGCGGACGCTCGGCGAGATCATCGCGAGCGCGGGCTGGACCGACGTCGAGTGGTTGAACCTCACATTCGGCGTCGTGGCGATCCACCGCGCGCGAAAGCCTGCCTAAACTCGCGTTCATGACGCGACGCACCGCAGACCAGGACGCCGAAGTCATCGTCGTCGGCGCCGGACCCGCCGGTTCCACCGTGGCCACGTACCTGGCCCGCGCGGGCGTCGACGTCCTGCTGCTGGAGAAGACCGAGTTCCCGCGCGAGAAGGTCTGCGGCGACGGCCTGACCCCGCGCGGCGTCAAGCAGCTCATCGACCTGGGCATCGACACCAGCGAGGACGCCGGCTGGGTGCACAGCCGCGGCCTGCGGATCCTCACCGGCGACCTGACGCTGGAGCTCGACTGGCCGGACCTGACGAGCTACCCGCCGTACGGCGTTTCCCGCACCCGCCACGACTTCGACGACCTCCTCGCGAAGCTCGCGGTGAAGGCGGGCGCGCGGCTGTACGAGCGCACCACGGTGACCAGCGCGATCACCAACGCGAGCGGGCGCGTGGTCGGCGTCGAGGCCAAGGTCGGCCCGGAGAAGACGCCGGTGCACTACCGCGCGCCGCTGGTCCTGGCCTGCGACGGCGTGTCCGCGCGGCTCGCGCTGAGCGTCGGCATCCAGAAGAACGAGAAGCGCCCGATGGGCGTGGCGGTGCGCCAGTACTACAAGAGCCCGCGCCACGACGACCCGTTCATCGAGGGCCACCTCGAGCTGTGGGACCGCTCCGACCCGCGGGACCCGAAGCTGCTGCCGGGCTACGGCTGGGCGTTCCCGCTCGGCGACGGCACGGTCAACGTCGGCCTCGGCATGCTCTCGACGTCGGCGTCGTTCCGGAACACCGACTACCGCGCGCTGCTGCGCCAGTGGCTCGACGGGACGCCGGAGGAGTGGGGCTACCGCGAGGAGAACGCGATCGGCAAGGTCGGCGGCGCCGGCCTCCCGATGGGCTTCAACCGCACCCCGCACTACCGCGACGGCCTGCTGCTGCTCGGCGACGCGGGCGGCATGGTCAGCCCGTTCAACGGCGAGGGCATCTCGGCGGCGATGGAGTCCGCGCAGATCGCCGCGGAGGTCGTCGTGCAGGCGCTTGCGCGCCGCGAAGGGCCTTCGCGGGAGCGGGCGCTGGAGGCGTACCCGCGGGCCGTGGGCGAGCTGATGGGCGGCTACTACCAGCTGGGCAACGTCTTCGCGCGGATCATCGGCAAGCCGAAGATCATGCACGCCTGCACGAAGTACGGGCTGCGCATCAACAAGCTGCTGCCGCTGGTCTACAAGGGCCTGTCGGGCTGCTACGACGCCAAGGGCGGCGACGGCGTCGACCGCCTCATCTCGGCGCTGGCCCGGGTCACCCCGACCCCGCGCTGACCCGGTTCCGAGGCCCCGGCACGGCTTCCGTGCCGGGGCCTTCGCACGCGCGGACACACGAGTGGCCTAGCAAGTTGGCCGTACGGCCAGTGGGATAGCTCACACGGCGAAGTCCGGATTGTCCGACCATCCGGCGATCTTGACCGGCCTTCGCGCAGGTCGCGCGCGGGCCGTCACCACGCCGTGACAACGATGGCGCCGAAAGTTAGGGCACCCTTATAACACGGGGGCCTAGGGACAAGAATGTGAGTCGCGTCCTACACTCCCCCCATGCTTTGTGAATCGCTTCACATCCGCGACGAGTGGCTTGTGAACTATTTCACAAGCACCGCGCGGTCCAGCCACGGGCCGTAAGGAGACCCTGACCCTCGGCGGTGTGACCCAGGTCCCTTAGGGTGCCGACGAGGCCAAGCGGTTCCCCACCACAAGCACAACCGCATCGGCGCGGAAAGGATGGCGAAGACCCCGTGCTGACGTTGCTGACCCGAACCGACACGGTGCAGCTGGCGCAAGAGGCTCCCAGTCTGAAGCCCTACCTGCCCATCGTGATCTTGTTCGTCCTAGCGCTCGGTTTCGCCGTGCTGTCGGTCCTGCTGGGGCCGCTCGTCGGACCCAGCCGCTACAACAAGGCCAAGCTCTCCGCCTACGAGTGCGGCATCGAGCCGTCCCCGCAGCCGCTCGTCGGCGCCGGGCGGATGCCGGTCGCGTACTACATCACCGCGATGCTGTTCATCCTGTTCGACATCGAGATGGTCTTCCTCTACCCGTTCGCCGTGCAGGCGGACGCGCTGGGCACGTTCGGCCTGGTGGAGATCCTGCTGTTCATCGCGACGGTCGGCTTCGCGTACGCCTACGTGTGGCGGCGCGGCGGCCTGGATTGGAACTAGACCCATGGGCCTCGAAGAGAAACTCCCCAACGGCATCCTGCTGGCCAGCCTCGAAGGCCTCGTCAACTGGGCGCGCAAGAACTCGCTGTGGCCCGCGACCTTCGGCCTCGCCTGCTGCGCGATCGAGATGATGACGGTCGGCGGTTCCCGCTACGACATCGCCCGTTTCGGCATGGAGCGCTTCAGCGCGACGCCGCGGCAGGCCGACCTGATGATCGTCGCCGGGCGCGTCACGCAGAAGATGGCCCCGGTCCTGCGCCAGATCTACGACCAGATGGCCGAGCCGCGCTGGGTGCTCGCGATGGGCGTCTGCGCCTCCTCCGGCGGCATGTTCAACAACTACGCCGTGGTCCAGGGCGTCGACCACATCGTGCCGGTCGACATGTACCTGCCCGGCTGCCCGCCGCGGCCGGAGATGCTGCTGGACGCGATCCTCAAGCTGCACGCCAAGATCCAGGACGAGCCGATCAACGCCCGCCGCGCCGCCATCCGCGCCGCCAGCGGGGCGCGCACCGAGCTCGTCGCGTCGTCGATCAAGTACGCGAAGAAGTAGAGCGATGACTGAGAACCCCCAACCCGGCGAAGAGC
This sequence comes from Amycolatopsis sp. NPDC101161, assembly GCF_044768185.1. Taxonomy (NCBI): domain Bacteria; kingdom Bacillati; phylum Actinomycetota; class Actinomycetes; order Pseudonocardiales; family Pseudonocardiaceae; genus Amycolatopsis; species Amycolatopsis sp. NPDC101161. The sequence goes on along the minus strand of NZ_JBIWPI010000004.1, from coordinate 695,713 downwards.
AGTCGAGCGCCGAGCGGGCCGAAGGCGGCCTCGAGCCGACCGGCACCCGGCCCGCCGAACCGGTCGTCACCGGCCGCGAACGCCAGGGCATGTTCGGCGTCCACGGCACCGGCGACACCTCCGGCTACGGCGGCGTCCGGCTCCCGGCGTACAGCCCCGCGCCGGCCGAGCGCCCGTACGGCGGCTGGTTCGACCAGTTCGCCGACGAGTTCTACGCGGCCCTGTCGGACCACAAGATCCCCGCCGAGTCGATCCTGCAGACGACGGTCGACCGCGGCGAGATCACCTTCTACGTCGACCGCGAGAAGCTGGCGGAGATCGCGAAGGTCCTGCGCGACGACGGCGGCCTGCGCTTCGAGCTGCTGTCCTCGGTGTCCGGCGTGGACTACGGCGTCGACATCCCGCAGCGGCTGCACGCGGTCTACCACTTCACGTCGCTGACCTACCGCCGCCGGATCCGCCTCGAGGTCACCCTCGACGTCGAGGACGCGCACGTGCCGTCGCTGGTCGGGATCTACCCGACCGCCGACTGGCAGGAGCGCGAAGCCTGGGACATGTTCGGCATCGTCTTCGACGGCCACCCGGCCCTGACCCGGATCCTCATGCCGGACGACTGGGACGGCCACCCCCAGCGCAAGGACTACCCGCTCGGCGGGATCCCGGTCGAATACAAGGGCGCGGAGATCCCGCCGCCGGACCAGCGGAGGTCGTACTCGTGAGCACCGAGAACCTTTCCGACGTCAACACGGGAACCTCGACCACGCCCGAAGGCAGCGACAGCAGCGACGACGTCAACTACGCCGACTCCCGCGACACCACCGAAGGCCGCGTCTACTCGGTCTCCGGCGGCGACTGGGACGACGTCATCGCCGACGCGGCGCACGACGAGCGCATGGTCATCAACATGGGCCCGCAGCACCCGTCGACGCACGGCGTGCTCCGGCTCGTGCTGGAGATGGAGGGCGAGACCGTCACGCAGCTGCGGTCGGTCATCGGCTACCTCCACACCGGCATCGAGAAGAACTGCGAGTACCGGACCTGGACCCAGGGCGTCACCTTCGTGACGCGCATGGACTACCTGGCCCCGCTGTCGACGGAGATGGCGTACTGCCTCGGCGTCGAGAAGCTGCTGCAGATCGAGGCCCCGCGCCGCGCGCAGCTGCTGCGCGTGCTGCTGCTGGAGATCAACCGCATCGGCTCGCACCTGGTCTACATCGCCACCGGCGGCATGGAGCTCGGCGCCACCACCGCGATGACGCTCGGCTTCCGCGAGCGCGAAGAGGTGCTGCACCTGCTGGAGCACCTGACCGGCCTGCGGATGAACCACGCGTTCATCCGCCCCGGCGGTCTCGCGCAGGACATGCCGGCGGACTACCGCGAGAAGGTCACCGAGTTCGTCAAGACGATGAAGCAGCGCCTTCCGCTGTACGACAAGCTGTTCACCGGGCAGCCGATCTGGCGCAACCGGCTCAAGGGCGTCGGGTACCTGCCGGTCGACGCGTGCCTCGCGCTCGGCGTCACCGGCCCGGTGCTGCGGTCCGCCGGCCTGCCGTGGGACCTGCGCAAGACCGAGCCGTACTCCTGCTACGACGAGTTCGACTTCGACGTCCCGGTCGACAACGGCGCCGACTGCTGGTCGCGCTACCTGATCCGCGTCCACGAGATGCACGAGAGCCTCAAGATCATCGAGCAGTGCCTCGAGAAGCTCGAGCCGGGCCCGGTCATGGTCGAGGACAAGAAGATCGCGTGGCCCGCGCAGCTGTCCATCGGCAGCGACGGCATGGGCAACTCGCTCGAGCACGTCAAGAAGATCATGGGCCAGTCGATGGAGTCCCTGATCCACCACTTCAAGCTGGTCACCGAGGGCTTCAAGGTGCCGGCCGGGCAGGTCTACACCTCGGTCGAGTCGCCGCGCGGCGAGCTGGGCGCGCACCTGGTGTCCGACGGCGGCACCCGGCCGCTGCGGGTCCACGTGCGCGAACCGAGCTTCGTGAACCTGCAGTCGATGCCCGCAATGGCCGAAGGCGGCCTGGTCGCGGACGTGATCGCCGCGATCGCCTCGATCGACCCCGTCATGGGGGGAGTGGACCGATGACCACAGCAGTTCCCGAGCCGGGCCCGAACTACTCCGCGACGACGCACGCCGCGGCCGGGCCCGACACCGACGTCGTCGCCATCGCGCCGGACCCCGAAGTGGCCGCCGGCATCATCACCGAGACGCCGCTGGAAGACATCTTCGACGCGGACATCCACGCGAAGGCGCAGGAGCTGATCGCGCGCTACCCGATGTCCCGCTCGGCACTGCTGCCGCTGCTGCACCTCGTGCAGTCGGTGCAGGGGTACGTCAGCCAGGAGGGCATCGCGTTCTGCGCGAAGCAGCTCGACCTGTCCGACGCCGAGGTCAGCGCGGTCGCGACGTTCTACACGATGTACAAGCGCAAGCCGTGCGGCGAGCACCTCGTGAGCGTCTGCACCAACACGCTGTGCGCGGCCATGGGCGGCGACGCGATCTACAAGCGGCTCCAGACGCACCTCGGGTCCGAGTCGGAACCGCTGGGGCACAACGAGACCGCGGGCACGCCGAACGAGCCGGGCTCGATCACCCTCGAGCACGCCGAGTGCCTCGCGGCCTGCGACCTCGCGCCGGTCATCCAGGTCAACTACGAGTACTTCGACAACCAGACCGAGGACAAGGCCGTCGCGCTGGTCGACGCGCTGCAGGCGGGCAAGAAGCCGGCCCCGACGCGCGGCGCCCCGCTGACGAACTTCAAGGGCGCCGAGCTGCAGCTCGCCGGGTTCTTCCCGGAGGACGAGCGGATCTACCGCCAGGACGTCGACGGCCCCTCGCAGGCCGTCGAGACGCTGCGGGGCGCGAAGCTCGCGCAGGACCGCGGCTGGGTCGCGCCGGTCGCACAGGACGTTCCGCTCCCAGAAGTGGAGAAGAAGTAGTGGCTGACCCCATCACTCCGGTCCTCACGAAGCGCTGGCTGTCCCCGAACTCCTGGCAGATCGGGACGTACGAGGCACTCGAGGGCTACACCGCCGTCCGCAAGGCTCTCGCCGGGACGCCGGAGCAGCTCGTCCAGCTGGTCAAGGACTCCGGCCTGCGCGGCCGCGGCGGCGCGGGCTTCCCGGCCGGCATCAAGTGGTCCTTCATGCCGCCGAACTTCGACAAGCCGCACTACCTGGTGATCAACGCCGACGAGGGCGAGCCGGGCACCTGCAAGGACATCCCGCTGATGATGGCGGACCCGCACTCGCTGATCGAGGGCTGCATCATCGCCTCGTACGCGATGCGCTCCAACCACTGCTTCATCTACGTCCGCGGCGAGGCGCTGCACTGCATCCGGCGCCTCAACGCGGCCGTGCGCGAAGCTGAAGCGGCGGGTTACCTGGGCGAGAACATCCTCGGCTCGGGCTTCGACCTGAAGATCACTGTCCACGCGGGCGCGGGCGCGTACATCTGTGGTGAAGAGACCGCGCTGCTCGACTCGCTGGAAGGCCGTCGTGGCCAGCCGCGGCTCAAGCCGCCGTTCCCGGCCGCCGCGGGTCTCTACGCCGCGCCGACCACGGTCAACAACGTCGAGACCATCGCGAGCGCGCCGTTCATCGTCAACGGCGGGTCGAGCTGGTTCCGCGAGATGGGCCGCGAGAAGTCGCCCGGCCCGAAGATCTACTCGATCTCCGGCCACATCGAGAAGCCCGGCCAGTACGAGTGCCCGCTCGGCACCACGCTGCGCGAGCTGCTCGACATGGCGGGCGGCATGAAGGACGGCATCCCGCTCAAGTTCTGGACCCCGGGCGGCTCGTCCACCCCGATGTTCACCGCCGAGCACCTCGACGTTCCCCTGGACTTCGAAGGCGCGGCGGAAGCGGGCTCCATGCTCGGCACCACCGCCGTCCAGGTCTTCAACGAGACCGTGTCGGTGCCGTGGGCCGTGATGAAGTGGACGCAGTTCTACGAGCACGAGTCCTGCGGCAAGTGCACGCCGTGCCGGGAAGGCACGTACTGGCTGGCGCAGATCCTCGAGCGGATGGTCGAGGGCCACGGCACCGAGGAGGACATCGACACCCTCCTCGACGTCTGCGACAACATCCTCGGCCGGTCGTTCTGCGCCCTCGGCGACGGCGCGGTGTCGCCGATCCAGAGCGGCATCAAGTACTTCCGCGAGGAGTTCCTCGCGCTGTGCGAGAAGAACCGGCACGAACAGACCAAGCCCGAACTCGTGGGAGCGCAGGCATCATGACGATCGCGCCCGACAAGCCCGAAACGGCCGCGACGCCGGTCCCCGAGGGCCACGTCAAGCTGGTCATCGACGGCGAAGAGGTCATCGCCCCCAAGGGCGAGCTCCTCATCCGCACGGCCGAACGCCTCGGCACGGTCATCCCGCGGTTCTGCGACCACCCGCTCCTCGACCCGGCCGGCGCCTGCCGCCAGTGCCTGGTCGAGGTCGAGATGGGCGGCCGGCCGATGCCGAAGCCGCAGGCGTCCTGCACGATGACCGTCGCCGACGGCATGGTCGTCAAGACGCAGCTGACGTCGCCGGTCGCGGACAAGGCCCAGCAGGGTGTGATGGAGCTGCTGCTCATCAACCACCCGCTGGACTGCCCGATCTGCGACAAGGGCGGCGAGTGCCCGCTGCAGAACCAGGCGCTGGCCCACGGCCGCGCGGAGTCGCGGTTCGTCGACACCAAGCGGACGTTCCCGAAGCCGCTGCCGATCTCGACGCAGGTGCTGCTGGACCGCGAACGCTGCGTCCTCTGCCAGCGCTGCACCCGGTTCTCCCGCGAGATCGCCGGCGACCCGTTCATCGAGCTCCTCGAACGCGGCGCCCACCAGCAGATCGGCACCGCGGAGACGGCGGACGTGCTCGACATGGCGTCGCGGACGACGTCCGGCCAGCCGTTCCAGTCCTACTTCTCCGGCAACGTCATCCAGATCTGCCCGGTCGGGGCCCTGACGAGCGCGGCCTACCGCTTCCGCTCCCGCCCGTTCGACCTGGTGTCCTCGCCGAGCGTCTGCGAGCACTGCTCGTCCGGCTGCGCCGAGCGCACCGACTTCCGGCGCGGCAAGGTCCAGCGCAAGCTGGCCGGCGACGACCCCGAGGTCAACGAAGAGTGGATCTGCGACAAGGGCCGGTTCGCCTTCCGCTACACCGGCGCCGAGGACCGCATCCGGCGTCCGCTGGTCCGCAACCCCGAGACCGGTGAGCTGGAAGAGGCGTCCTGGACCGACGCGCTGCGTGCCGCGGCGGCCGGGCTCGTCGAAGCCCGGTCGAACGGCGGCGTCGGCGTCCTGCCCGGTGGCCGGCTGACCGTCGAGGACGCCTACGCGTACTCGAAGTTCGCCCGCGTCGCCCTGCAGACCAACGACGTCGACTTCCGCGCCCGCCCGCACTCGGCCGAGGAGCTCGCGTTCCTCACCTCGCACGTCGTGGGCGTGACGCCGGAGTCCGGCGTCACCTTCGCCGAGATCGAGCGGGCCCGCACGGTCCTGTGCGTCGCCTTCGAGCCCGAGGACGAAGCCCCGATCGTGTTCCTGCGGCTGCGCAAGGCGGCCCGCAAGAACCGCACCCGGGTCGTCCACTTGGGACAGTGGACGACGTCGTCGGTGCGCAAGACGTCCGGCGAGCTGCTCGCCTGCGTCCCCGGCCAGGAAGCCGCGGCCGTCGAAGGCATCGCCAAGCACGCGCCGGACCTCGACGAGGCCCTGCGCGGCGAGAACGCGGTCGTCCTGGTCGGCGAGCGCGCCGCCCAGGTCCCCGGCCTGTTCTCCGCGCTGCACGACCTGGTCGAGCGCACCGGGGTCCGCCTCGCGTGGATCCCGCGCCGGGCGGGCGACCGCGGCGCGCTGGCCACCGGCTGCGTGCCGACGCTCCTGCCGGGCGGCCGCCGGGTCGGCGACGACGCCGCCCGCGTCGCCGTCGAAAACGCCTGGGGCGTCCCGATCCCGGCCACCCCGGGCCGCGACACCACCGGCATCCTGCAGGCGGCTTCGGCCCGCGACCTCGGCGGCCTGGTCGTCGGCGGCGTCGACCCGTTCGACCTGCCGGACCCGGACCTCGCGCTGCGCGCGCTGGACAACGCCGGCTTCGTCGTCAGCCTCGAGCTCCGCCACAGCGCGGTGACCGAGCGCGCGGACGTCGTGCTCCCGGTGGCGGCGTCGGACGAGAAGTCCGGCAGCTACCTCAACTGGGAGGGCCGCACCCGCCCGTTCGACACGACCATCGAAGGCACCGGCGCCCTGCCGGACTGCCGGGTGCTCGACACCCTCGCCGTCGAGATGGACGCCGACCTGTTCACGCAGACGCCGGCCGCCGCCCGCGGCGACTTCGAGAAGCTCGGCCCGGCCTCGGCGCTGCGCTGGGGTCCGGTCGAAGCCGCGACCGGCGGTGCCACGGCGGCGCCGGGCGCGGGCCAGGCGGTCCTGTCGACTTGGCGCCAGCTCATCGACAACGGGTCCCTGCAGGACGGCGAGCCGCACCTGAAGGGCACCCAGCGCACGCCGGTCGCGCGGCTGTCCGCGAAGACCGCGGAAGGGCTGGGCGTCACCGTGAAGGTGAGCACCGAACGCGGCGCGATCACGCTGCCGGTGGAGATCGCGGACCTGCCCGACGGCGTCGTGTGGCTGCCGGGCAACTCCGACGGCTCCGCCGTGTTCAAGACGCTCGGCGCCGGGCACGGCGCCGTCGTGAACCTCGCTGGAGGTGGGCAATGACCCCGCTGCTGACCGAAGCCGCCGTCGGGAGTGTCCCGGACGCGGCGACGCGGGCGGCGCTGCTGGCGGACGACCCGTTGTGGCTGATCCTGCTCAAGTGCGTGGTCATCCTGCTGATCGGGCCGATCATGACGATCTTCCTGATCGTCTGGGAGCGCAAGGCGGTCGGCCGGATGCAGAACCGGCCCGGCCCCAACCGGGTCGGCCCGGGCGGCTACCTGCAGTCCCTCGCGGACGCGATCAAGCTGCCGTTCAAGGAACAGATCATCCCGGACACGGCCGACCGCAAGGTGTACTTCCTCGCGCCGGTCATGTGCGTGGTGCCCTCGCTGATCGCGTTGTCGGCCATCCCGTTCGGCCCGGTCGTGTCGATCTTCGGCGAGCGCACCGTGCTGCAGCTGCTCGACCTGCCGGTCAGCGCGCTGGTGATCCTGGCCTGCTCCTCGATCGGCGTCTACGGCATCGTCCTCGCCGGCTGGTCGTCCGGCTCGCCGTACCCGCTGCTCGGCGGCATGCGCAGCGCGGCGCAGGTGATCTCCTACGAGATCGCGATGGGTCTCTCGATCGTCGCGGTGATCCTGCAGGCCGGCTCGCTGAACCTGGCCGACATCGTCGGCGCGCAGCACAAGGTGTGGTTCCTCTACCTGGTCCCGAGTTTCGTGATCTACCTGATCTCGATGGTCGGCGAGACCAACCGCGCCCCGTTCGACCTCCCGGAGGCCGAGTCGGAGCTGGTCGGCGGCTTCCACACCGAGTACAGCTCGATGAAGTTCGCGATGTTCTTCCTCGCCGAGTACGTCAACATGGTGATCGTCTCGGCGTTCGCGACCACGCTGTTCCTCGGCGGCTGGATGGCCCCGTGGCCGCTGTCGCTGATCGGGAACAACGTCCTCAACACCGGCTGGTGGCCGGTGCTGTGGTTCTTCGCGAAGATGTTCATCCTGCTGTTCGGGTTCATCTGGCTGCGCGGCACGCTGCCCCGCCTGCGCTACGACCAGTTCATGCGCCTGGGCTGGAAGGTCCTGGTCCCGCTGAACCTGGTGTGGATCGTCATGGTGACCTTCGCGAAGGTCATCGTCTGGAACACCGCGTCCATCATCATCGCCGCGGTCGCCATCTTCATCGTCGTCGCCCTGTTCTTCTACGTCCGCGCGGCGGGCCGCGAAGAGGAGAGCGAGACCGTGCCGGTGACCGGTGGCGGTTTCCCGGTCCCGCCGCTGGACCTCAAGGTCCCGCAGACCACCCCGCGTCAGAAGGCCCTGGCCAAGGCCGAGGCGAAGGCGGCCCGCCGCAAGCCGGCGGCCGTCGGTACCGCAAAGGAAGGAGCGCAAGATGGGGTTTCTTGATCCCGTCAAGGGCTTCGGCGTCACCTTCGGGATGATGTTCAAGAAGGTCGCCACCGAGGAGTACCCGGAGGCCGGCGCGCCGGCCGCACCGCGGTACCACGGCCGGCACCAGCTGAACCGCCACCCGGACGGCCTCGAGAAGTGCGTCGGCTGCGAGCTGTGCGCGTGGGCGTGCCCCGCGGACGCGATCTTCGTCGAGGGCGGTGACAACACCGAGGAGGCCCGGTTCTCGCCGGGCGAGCGGTACGGCGCGGACTACCAGATCAACTACCTGCGCTGCATCGGCTGCGGCCTCTGCATCGAGGCGTGCCCGACGCGGTCGCTGACGATGATCAACTTCTACGAGCTGGCCGACGACGACCGCCAGCGGTTGATCTACACGAAGGAAGACCTGCTCGCCCCGCTGCTGCCCGGCATGGAGCAGCCGCCGCACCCGATGCGGCTGGGCGAGAACGAGCAGGACTACTACGTGAACGGTCCCGAGCTGGCTCGCGGGGAGGGCGTCAAGTGATCACCGCTCTCCTGAGCCAGGCGCCCACGGGGGCCGCCGCGGGCGTGACGACCGGTGAGGCCATCGCGTTCTGGATCCTCGGCCCGCTCTCGCTGCTCGGCGCGCTCGGCATGATCTTCTCCCGCAACGCCGTGCACTCGGCGTTGTGGCTGGTGCTCACGATGCTGAGCCTGGGCGCGCTGTACATGATCCAGTCGGCGCCGTTCCTGGGCTTCACGCAGATCATCGTCTACACCGGCGCGATCATGATGCTGTTCCTGTTCGTGCTGATGCTGGTCGGCCGGGAGAGCTCCGACTCGGTCGTCGAAGTCCTGCGCGGCCAGCGGCTCGCCGCGACGGTGCTGGGCATCGGCCTCGCCGCGCTGCTGGCCACCGGCATCTACCGGGCCCTGGCCAACGTCACCCCGGCCACCCCGCTCGACTCGACGACGTCCGCGGGCGGCGGGCCGAAGGGCCTCGGCCGGCTGATCTTCACCGACTACCTGTTCCCGTTCGAGCTGACGTCGGCGCTGCTCATCACCGCCGCGGTCGGCGCGATGGTGCTGGCCTTCACCGACCGCCACGGCAAGGGCGGCAAGCAGACGCAGAAGGAACTGGTCGTCGCCCGCTTCCGCGGCGAGCACGACCGGCCCTCGCCGCTGCCCGGCCCGGGTGTCTTCGCCACCGCCAACTCGGTGGCGACGCCGGCGCTGCTGCCGGACGGTTCGGTCGCCCCGGAGTCGCTCTCGGCGATCATCGAGTCCACGTCGGCGATCGAGCTGGCGAAGGAACGCAAGCTCGTGGCGGACGACACCCCGCACCCCGACGCGCACGCGCTGGTCGGCTCGGAAGGTGCTTCGGAAGGGGAGAAGGAATGACCCCCACGTACTACCTGCTGCTGTCGGCGCTGCTGTTCGCGCTCGGCGCGGTCGGCGTGCTGGTGCGGCGCAACGCGATCGTCGTGTTCATGTGCATCGAGCTCATGCTCAACGCCGTGAACCTGACGCTGGTCACCTTCGCCCGGATCAACGGCGGGCTCGACGGCCAGATCATGGCGTTCTTCGTCATGGTCGTCGCGGCCGCCGAGGTCGTGGTCGGCCTGGCGATCATCATGGCCATCTTCCGCACCCGGCGCTCGGCTTCGGTCGACGACACCAACCTGCTGAAGTACTAGGAGACACCGAGTGACCGCATCATCGTGGCTGCTGGTGGCCTTCCCTGCCCTCGGCGCCCTGATCCTCCTGCTGGCGGGCAAGCGCGCGAAGGCCTGGGGGCATCTGCTCGGCTGTGCCACCGTCACCCTGGCTTTCATCTACGGGCTAATCCTGTTCTTCAGCGCGAACACGAGCACGGCGACCGACGTCAAGGTGTACTCGTGGATCCCGGTCGGTCAGCTGCAGGTGGACTTCGGGCTGCGGATCGACGCGCTGTCGCTGACGTTCGTGCTGCTCATCACCGGCGTCGGCATGCTGATCCACTACTACTCGATCGGCTACATGGCCGACGACGAGGGCCGGTACCGCTTCTTCGCGTACCTGAACCTCTTCGTCGCGTCGATGCTGATCCTGGTGCTGGGCAACAGCTTCGTGACGCTGTACCTCGGCTGGGAAGGCGTGGGCCTCGCGTCCTACCTGCTCATCGGCTGGTACCAGGGCCGCCCGTCCGCCGCGACCGCGGCGAAGAAGGCGTTCCTGATGAACCGCGTCGGCGACGTCGGGCTCGCGCTGGCGATCTTCATCATGTTCAAGTACGCGGGCTCGACCGGCTACGCGCAGGTCTTCCAGGCGGTCGCCGACGGCAAGTTCTCGCCGGGCGCGATCACCGCGATGGCGATCCTGCTCCTGCTCGGCGCGTGCGGTAAGTCCGGCCAGTTCCCGCTGCAGGCCTGGCTCCCGGACGCGATGGAGGGCCCGACCCCGGTCTCGGCCCTGATCCACGCGGCGACGATGGTCACGGCCGGTGTCTACCTGGTGGCCCGCTCGAAGGACATCTTCAACGCCACCGCGGACGGCCGCCTGATCGTCATGCTGGTCGGCACGGTGACGCTGCTGCTCGGGTGCATCATCGGCTGCGCGTACGACGACATCAAGAAGGTCCTCGCGTACTCGACGGTCAGCCAGATCGGCTACATGATGCTGGCCGTCGGCCTCGGGCCCATCGCGTACGCGCTCGGCATCATGCACCTGGTCGCGCACGGCTTCTTCAAGGCCGGGCTCTTCCTCGGGGCCGGGTCGGTCATGCACGGCATGAACGACGAGGTCGACATGCGGAAGTTCGGCGGCCTGCGCAAGCACATGCCGATCACCTTCATCACCTTCGGCCTCGGCTACCTGGCCCTGATCGGCATCCCGCCGCTGTCGGGCTTCTTCACCAAGGACGCGATCATCGAAGCGGCGTTCGGCCAAGGCGGCTGGCGCGGCTGGGTGATGGGCGGCGCCGCGCTGCTGGGCGCCGGGCTCACCGCGTTCTACATGACCCGCCTGATGGTGATGACGTTCTTCGGCAAGGAGCGCTGGAAGGACATCAAGAGCACCGACGGCCGCGACTTCCACCCGCACGAGTCCAAGGCGATCATGTGGGTCCCGATGGCGGTGCTGGCGGTCGGCTCGGTCGGCGCCGGCGCGTTCTTCGCCCTCGGCGACCGCTTCGCCCACTGGTTGACCCCGTCGGTCGGCGAGCTGGAGGAAGCGCACAACGCGCCGTTCGACGCGTGGGTGATCTCCGTCGCCGCGATCGTGTTCTCCCTGCTGGGCGTGGTGATCGCGTACCTGATCTTCCGGCGTGACGTGCCGGTCGAGCAGCCGCAGCGGGTCTCGTTCATCACCCGCGCGGCGCGCAAGGACCTCTACGGCAACGCCCTCAACGAGACGCTGGTCGCCCGCCCGGGCACCTGGCTCTCGCGGGCGCTGGTGTACGTCGACAACCGCGGCGTCGACGGCGCGGTCAACGGCCTGGCCGCCGGCCTCGGCGGCGGCTCCGGCCGGCTGAGGCGGCTGCAGACCGGGTTCGTCCGGTCCTACGCGCTGTCGATGCTGGGCGGCACGTTCCTGCTTCTGGCGGCTCTCCTGCTGGTGAGGTTCTCCTGATGACCTGGTTGCTCATCCTCATCCTGGTGCCGCTGGCCGGCTCCCTGGTGCTGGCGTTCCTCAAGGGGAACGACCGCGCCGCGGTGCTGGCCGCGCTGGGGTTCTCGATCCTCGAGTTCCTGCTCGTGATCCCGTTCTGGCTCAGCTACTCGCCGTCGGGCACGCGGTTGCAGATGACGTCGAGCTTCGACTGGATCCCCAGCTTCGGCGTGCACATCGCGTTCGGCACCGACGGCATCTCGCTGATCATGATCGCGGTGATCGCGCTGCTGGTGCCGATCGTCGTCGGCGGGCTCGGCACGCTCGACAAGCTGCCACCGGGCCGCAGTGCGGGCGGGTTCCTTTCGCTGATCCTGCTGCAGGAAGCGCTCACGATCGGCGTGTTCGCCGCGACCGACGTCTTCCTGTTCTACGTGCTGTTCGAGATCATGCTGATCCCGATGTACTTCCTCATCGGCGGCTACGGCGGCGCGAACCGGCAGTACGCGGCGGTGAAGTTCTTCCTCTACTCGTTCCTCGGCGGCCTGATCATGCTGGCGTCGGCGATCGGGGCGTACTCGCTGGCGGCGGACAAGCTCGGCAAGGGCACGTTCGACTGGGCCACGCTGGTCACGGTCGTCCGGGACGCGCCGCTGCACACGCAGATCTGGCTGTTCCTCGGGTTCTTCCTGGCCTTCGCGATCAAGGCGCCGCTGGTGCCGTTCCACACCTGGCTGCCGGACGCGGCGGGGGAGGCGCCGATCGGCGTCGCCGTCCTGCTGGTCGGCGTGCTGGACAAGGTCGGTACGTTCGGCTTCCTGCGCTACTGCCTGCCGATGTTCCCGGACGCGAGCAAGACCCTGGCGCCGCTGGTGCTGGTGCTCTCGGTGATCGGTGTCCTTTATGGATCGATCCTCGCGGCGGGGCAGCGGGACATGAAGCGGTTCATCGCCTACGTGTCCATTGCCCACTTCGGCTTCATCTCGCTCGGCATCTTCGCGTTCAACGAGCAGGCGATGGTCGGCTCGGCGACGTACATGCTGAACCACAGCATCGCGACCGGCATGCTGATCGTGGTGATCGGCCTGGTGATCGCGCGCGGCGGGTCGTCTCGCATTTCGGACTACGGCGGCATGGCGAAGGTGACTCCGCTGCTGGCCGGGCTGTTCCTCCTCGCCGGTCTGTCCACATTGTCCTTGCCCGGCACCAACTCGTTCGTCTCCGAGTTCCTGGTGCTCATCGGGGCGTTCGTGGACCAGCCGGTGTACACGATCCTCGCCACGGTGGGCATGGTCCTCGCCGCGGCGTACGTCCTGTGGCTCTACCAGCGCGTCATGCAGGGCCCGGTCCGCGGTGACGCCCTGATCGGCGTCGGCGGCGGCCCGGGGACCGCGATGGCGCCGGAACTGGGCGCCAAGAAGGCCATCACGGACCTGAACGGCCGCGAGATCGCGATCCTGGCGCCGCTGGTCGTGCTGGTCCTCGTCCTCGGCTTCTACCCGAAGCCGGTGCTCGACACAGTCACCCCGACGGTGCAGCAGACGCTGTCCGCGGTCCAGGGAGGCAAGTAACCGTGCTCGACATCCTCCTGACCCAGGCGCAGCCGCCGATCGCGACGCCGTCGGTGGACTACCCGGCGGTCCTGCCGATGCTGATCGTCTTCGGCGCGGCGTGCGTGAGCGTGCTGGTCGAGGCGTTCGCGTCGAAGCGCTCGCGCTTCAGCCTGCAGGTCGGGCTGAGCCTCGCGGCGATCCTCGCGGCCGGCGTCAGCCTGGTCCTGTACGCGACGGGCAGCGCGCCCGCGGGCGGCGTGAAGACGTTCAGCGGGGCGATCTCGATCGACAAGCCGGCGCTGTTCCTCTGGGGCACGCTGCTCGCCCTGGCCGTCGGCGCGGTGCTGCTGATCTCCGACCGCGTGGTCGAGCCGGGCGGCGCGCTGGTCGCGCAGGCCGGCATCCGCCCGGTTACGGTCCAGGACCGCGCCCAGACGGCGACGGTCATGCAGACCGAGGTGTTCCCGCTGACGCTGTTCGCGCTCGGCGGCATGATGGCGTTCTGCGCGTCGAACGACCTGCTGACGATGTTCATCGCGCTGGAAGTCCTGTCGCTGCCGCTGTACCTGATGTGCGGCCTCGCGCGGCGGCGGCGTCTGCTGTCGCAGGAAGCGGCGGTCAAGTACTTCCTGCTCGGCGCGTTCTCCTCGGCGTTCTTCCTGTACGGGCTGGCGCTGCTGTACGGCTACGCGAACTCGGTGAAGCTGGCCGACATCGCGGCCGCGGCGGCGGGTTCGGACCGGTCGGACACGCTGCTGTTCGCCGGTCTCGGCCTGCTGGTGGTCGGCCTGCTGTTCAAGGGTTCGGTCGGCCCGTTCCACACGTGGACCCCGGACGTCTACCAGGGCGCGCCGACGCCGGTGACGGCGTTCATGGCGGCGTGCACGAAGGTCGCGGCGTTCGGCGGGATCCTCCGGGTGCTGTCGGTGGCGTTCTCGTCGACTTCGTGGGAGTGGCGCGGAGTCCTCTGGGGCGTCGCGATCATCTCGATGGTGATCGGCGCGGTGCTGGGCCTGACCCAGACGGACGTCAAGCGCATGGTGGCGTACTCGTCGATCGCACACGCGGGCTTCCTGCTGGTGGGCGCGATCGCGATGACTCGCGATGGCTTGTCCAGCACGCTGTTCTACCTGCTGGCGTACGGCTTCACGACGCTGGCGGCGTTCGGCGTGATCAGCCTGGTGCGCGACTCCTCGGGCGAGGCAACGCACCTCTCGGCGTGGGCGGGCCTGGCGAAGCGGTCGCCGTTGGTGGCGGGCGTGTTCACGTTCTTGCTGTTGGCCTTGGCCGGGATCCCATTGACGTCCGGTTTCGTCGGGAAGTTCGTGGTGTTCTCGGCGGCGCTGTCGGACGGAATGGCGCCCTTGGTGGTCGTGGCGCTGGTGTTCAGCGCGGTGGCGGCGTTCTTCTACCTGAGGGTGATCGTGCTGATGTACTTCTCCGAGCCGGCGGCCGACGGCCCATCGGTGTCGGTCCCGGGCTTCGGCACGGGAACGGCGATCTTCCTCGGCACGGCGGTGACGCTGATCCTGGGCCTGGTCCCGGCGTTCGCGTTGGGCTGGGCCGGAGCGGGCGGCTTCGCTTCCTGAGTTCGTTCAACCCCGGGCCGCCACTCCCTTTTGCTAGGGGGTGGCGGCCTTCAGTTTGTGGCTGAGCCGCCGAGGTTCGCCGGGCATGACACTGATGTAGCCATCGGCGAGCGCGATCCCGACGCGACCTTCGTCGAGATCGAGGTAGCTGACGGTGCTGTCGTCGGCTTTGCCGTCGGCGTTGTCGCTGGCGTAGAGCTGCCCGAGGCCTTGGTGAGGTCGTTGGAAGAGGGAGTCGAGCTCCTCGGCTTCCCGGCTGCGCGCGGGGGCGTCGTCGAAGACGTCGCTGACGTCCTGGGGGCCTTTGAAGTCCTCTTGGGACAGGGTGAAGGGCTTGATGTTCGCCGCCGGGTATTCGGGCAGGTGGGCCACGAGGGCATCGGCGGGATGGGTGTCGTGGCTTCCGAGTGTCACGCGATCACCCCGGCAGACAACGGTCACAGTCCGCGTGGAGAGGATGCCGACCTGCCCGGTGAGATCGCGCGCGTAGGCGTAGAACGAGTACGCGGGATTGTCGATGAGGTGCAGGACATCTTCGAATTCGGGGGTGAAGCCATCGCCTTGGGTGAAACCGTATTCGCTGAGTTCTTCGAAGGCTTCCCGTCCGAGGCGCTTTGCCGCCGACGGAGGGACATACCTGAGCCCGCCGGCGAGGATGGGGTGCGGATCCCCGCAGCCGACGTTGCGCATGGCGGTGAGAAGGGTATGAAGAGAGAGATCGGCATGCAGCATGGGTCTACTTCTTGGGCCGATTCTCACCGATCACCGGCGGCATGGGCTTTTCGATGAAGCCGCCGAAGGTTTCGTCGGGATCGGGGTTTTTGAGGTAGCCGGCTTTTTTCTTTTCCCGGTCTTCTTCTTTACCGCCGCGCCCGCCGGCGGGAGTGCCCATGGGCATGCCGTTGGCACCCCGCGGGCCGGCGGTACCTCGGGCTGAGGCGCCTCCGATCCGTTCCTCGGGGAGCCGGGCACCGGTGCTCGGGCCAGGGGCGCGTAGGCCTGTTCCGGGGTTTGTGCCTGTCCCTGGTCCGGTGCCTGTTCCTCGGTATCCGGTGCCTGTGCCCGTGTTGGTGCCGTAGCCGCCGGTTCCGGGTCCGAAGCCGCCGGAGTAGCTGCCACTGCCGCCGGGCCCGAAGACGTAGTTGTCCCCGAGGTTGCTGACGGGCTGCCCGGTGGGTCCGAACTGGTACCCGCCTTGAGCGGCGGGAGGCATGACGGGTTTGGGGACGTAGCTGTTGGCGTGGGTGTTGTCGGTGTTGCTGTTGCCAGGCTGTTGAACATTGTTGCTGCCTGGCTGCTGACCGTGGTTCTGGAACTGGTTCTGGTTCGTGAACTGGTTCTGAACTTGGCGCTGTCCAGGTTGGACGGTATCTCGGGTCTGCTGCCCGGGAACCCGCGGCTGGTTGGGGTTCCTGGCCCACTCACCGGTATCGGTAGGCCCGGCGGTCTTGTGTCGCGTGTCGGCCTTGGGGGTGGTGGTCATGGAGACGGGAGCACCGGAGTCCGCGAGCTGGGCATATCGGGCGGGCATCTGACCGCCATTGGTGCTGCTGGCGGAGTGGTAGGCGCCGAAGGCTTCGATATTGGCCTGGCTATCGGACTGCCAGCTGGCAACCTTGGTGGCGTAGGAGCCGGTGCCTTCCCCGTTGAAGACGCGAAGGATGTCCTGAGCGGTGAGCTCGGGAGGCTGAGGAGCAACGGGCTTGACGGAGTGCTTGGCGGTCCCAAAGGCATCCATTTGAGCCCCAACAGCAGCCTGAGCAGTCTTGAGATGAACGGCATCATCAGCAGCGGCTTGAACAAGGGGAAGGGTGGCATCACCAGCAGCCTCCCCGGCACGGCCTTGCCAACCAGAAAGGGTCTTGGCCCGGAGGGCACTGATCCGCTGAGCGCGCTCAACCATCCGAGTAGTCAGCTGAGCCGCACCGTCCTGCGCATCCGCCAGTGAGCCGGTGCCTTCGCCTCCGGTGATCTGTTCGTAGATCTGAGCTGCCGTCAGTGGACCCTCAACGGCCATCATTTCCTCTCCTTCAGAGAGACAACCACTTTGGAGGCGACAGTCTTGGCTGATTGGCAGGGGTCGGTCTTGCCAACGTTTGCGCGAGACTGTGTAACTGTCAGATCGATCGTGGAGTGGTCACTCGTCCCGATGGCCAACGAGCACATACCCTCGGACCGGTAGTCCGACGTACCGTAGATGACCGCTGGATAACCCTCGATCGGCTGCAGCGGTTCAAAGAGCTTGTAATTGGTTCCTCGCGCGCGGTAGACGCCAGTCAGTCCGAGGTCGTCGACGGTCGCGAAGATGACGTTCACGCTGGCGCCGGAACCGTCAGCCGGATCCCAGCTGCAGGTGGGACCAGCCGGAGCTTTGAGATCAGGTTTGGGAGTCACCGGACGGCCGAACAGCTCCTCGACCTGTGAATCGGTCAATGCGGAGCACGGCTCCGAGGCAGATCGCGTGGTGTCGATCGGGTTTGCCACTGACGGCACGCCTGGGCCGGGGACTTCTTGCCCCGTACCCGAGACTCTGGACGAGCTCGGCGTGCTCACCGGAGACGCGGTACCCGAGGTCTCCGGCGAGCACGCAGCGAGAACCATCGACCCAACGCATGCCAAGAGCAGGACGCGGCGCACTAGAGGGTGCCTTTCGTGGTGTTGCCGATTTCGGTGGCGTGAGTCTCTTCGGCGTTCGCGTAGTTGCCCAGCGCGGCGACGAACTTGTCGGCCATCGCATCGCAGTGCTTCGCCCGCTGTCGCAACGTTTCGGTCAGGGCGTTGCCCGAGGCGCGTATCAGCTCGGCGTTCCCCAAGCTCGCGTATTCCAGACCGGGCCCTTGTGCTCGCGCGAGTGTTTCTGCCTGTGCTGCGTCGATGCGAAACTCACTTGCCAGGTCCCGCCACTCCTTGACCAGCTCGTGCAGGGTCGCTTCGTCGTACTGGAACCCCGCTCCACCCGCACCCGACCCGCCCCCATAAGACCCCGCCCCACGCACCACCGGATGCAAAGGCGCCCGACGCGTGCCGTTCGGGTCGTACACCGGCCCCTCAGCCACCGCAAATCCCCGTCGTCATCAGCTCTCCCCTAGCTCGCAGTGTGCTTCAACCCCGCCACCCTGCGTATCCGACGGCCAGCACACTACCAGGGTTCCCACCTCCCGAAACACGAACGAGGGACCGCAGCCAGCTCCCCGGCCGCGGCCCCTCGGACACCCCTTACGGCGTCGGTGAGCAGGAAGTGTGACCCAGCACCACCTGGCCGCTCACCCCCGACGCCGGCAGGAAGTCGATCCGCAGCATCGTCAGCCCGATGCTGCCGTCGCCCGGGAGGTTCTGGATGTTGAACACCGCGTTCGCCAGCACCGTTCCGTTGGACTTCTTGATCGGCGACACGTAGCCCACCGGCACCGGGCTCGGCGGGTTCGGGATGCCCGACATCCCTCCATAGCTCCAGTTCGCGTTCGTCTGCGTCTGGGTCGCCGTGCACTTCACCGTGAACGTCGACAGCTTGACGCGGGGGCCGCCCGCGCTCACCAGGGCCGACAGCTCGAAGTTCTTGCCCGTGGCCGTCGACGTCGTCGTGGTCGCGTCCGTGTCCGGGTCCGTCACCGTCGTCGTGCAGGACGACGTGCCGCCGCCGAACGTGATGCCCGTCTTCGTGACCACCTGGGCCGTCGCGCTCGTCGGTCCTTCGACCGAACAGTGGCCCTGCGTCGGGACCGTGATCGTCGAGCCCGCCTTCGTGAACGACGCCGAGCCGATGTTCGCCACGCCCGGCTCGGGCGTGGCCTGCGCCGGCGCCACGCCGGCGCAGAGCCCGGCCACCAGCAGTGTTCCGGCGAGCCCGGCCCGCCTCGCGATCGTGTTGCGCATTGCGAGTCCTCCTTGAGTGATCTCCCTGAGGGCAATATCCGCCCGCCGGAGACGCCCGTTGCGCCCGAAATCGCTGATCACTCCTTCGGGGATCGCGAACCACCCGTCGGTGGCGCCGGACGGGGTGTCGTGTTCATCACCGTTTCCGCTGGACAGCGGGTAAACGACCGCGCGGGGTAGCCACTACGCTCAAGGCATAACCCGACCGGTGCACGAGTAGAGCGGAGCCGACGTGTCTGTGCCTTCCCCAGCCCCCGGGGCGGGATCCCTCCCCGCTGCGCCGGGTGGCGCCCTCGAGGACCTGCGCGCGTCGGTTGGCCTGCAGATCGCCGACGAAACCCTGCTGCGCGCCATCGCCACCGGCCTGGCCGACGTCGAGAAGCTGCTGCGCGAGGTCGTCCGCAGCGACGTGCAGGCCGTCAACGACGCCGCGTTGCACCTGGTCGAGGCGGGGGGCAAACGTTTTCGTCCCCTCTTCACGCTGCTGTCCGCGCAGTTCGGCCCGAAGCAGGACGACCACGTCGTGATCGCCGCCGCCGCGGTCGAGCTGGTGCACCTCGCCACGCTCTACCACGACGACGTCATGGACGAGGCGGACATGCGCCGCGGCGCCGAGAGCGTCAACGCGCGCTGGGACAACACCATCGCCATTCTCACCGGTGACTTCCTCTTCGCGCACGCCTCGCGCCTGGTCGCCGACCTGGGCACGGACGCCGCGCGGATCATCGCCGAGACCTTCGGCGAGCTGGTCACCGGCCAGATGCGCGAGACCGTGGGCCCCGGTCCGGGTGACGACGCGGTCGCGCACTACCTCACCGTGATCGCCCAGAAGACCGGCTCGCTGATCGCCACGTCCGGCCGCTTCGGCGGCATGATGTCCGGCGCCGCCGAGGAGCACATCCAGGCGCTGCGCCGCTTCGGTGACATCATCGGGACCGCGTTCCAGATCTCCGACGACATCATCGACATCGCGTCGCCGTCCGCCGAGCTGGGCAAGGCGCAGGGCACCGACCTGCGCGAAGGCGTCCGGACGCTGCCGATGCTGTACGCGCTGGCCGACCCGGGCACCGACCCCCGGCTGGTCGAGCTGCTGTCCGGCCCGATCGCCGACGACGAGCTCGTGCGCGAGGCGCTGGAGCTGCTGCGGGCCAGTAGCGGACTCGAACGCGCACGCGTCACCCTTTCCGACTACGCTCAGCGCGCGCGAGCCGAGCTAGCCGCGTTGCCCGCGTCACCCGCCCGGGACGCGTGCGAGTCGGTCGCCGACTACCTGGTCGCGCGCACGCACTAAACAGGGGCAGGAAGAAAGATGTCCATTTTCGGACAGGTTTGGCTGTGGAGTCTCGCGGCGTTCTTCGTCGGGGTGCTGCTCACCTGGCTGGTGCTGGTGCTGCCGCTCCGCAAGAGCGTCCGCAAGCTGGAGAGTTCGCTGGCGCAGGCCCACGCCGACGCCGCGCGCACGCCCGCGAACGCCGCCGGGCTGAGCGCGCCGGGCACCGAGGTGTTCACCCGGCCGGAGCCGCGGCCCGAGCCGGCGCCGGCCCGCGAGGAGACCTCCTACCCCGGCACGCTGGTCGCCGCGGCGCCGTTCAACCGCGACGACGTCCACGACGACATCGACGCGGACTTCGCCGAGCTGGACTCCCAGGTGCCGCCGGGGACGCACGACCCCGACGAGGTCTTCCGGCCGGAGCCGGAGCGTGATGACGACGCGTCCTACCGGGCGTCAGAGACGCAGATCCTGACTCCGGTCGCCCAGCCGGAGAACGACGACCCGTACCGCGCCGCCGCGACCGAGTACCTGACGCCGGAGGACGAGCTCGAGCCCGCGACCCCGGCGCTCTCGCAGCTCGAGCAGCAGCTCGACCCGGAACCGGCCGCCGGTTCGCTGTTCCAGACCCCGGCGGAAGGGGCGCACGCGCAGGCGCCGGACTGGTTCGACGAGGACGTGCCGTCCGAGCGGTCGGCGTTCGAGGAGCCGGTCGAGCGGACGCGCTACCTGGGTTCGGTCGAAGCACCCGAAGACGCCGAGGAGGCGCCGCAGTACGCCTTCGGCGGCGACGACGCGGCGAACGGCGAGCTGGAAGTGCCGCCGGAGACCCCGGCCGAGGCGACGCAGGTGCTGCCGAAGCGGCAGCCGCGCGAGGCGCTGCGCGGCGGGTTCGAAGCGCCGCAGCCGATCCAGCCGTCGATGCGCACGGTCGAGCGGCGCGAGACCGACCTGGCCGGTGCGCACAGCGGTTCGCTGTTCGAGCCGTCGGTGCAGCCGAACCAGGCGGCCGTCGCGGCGCCGGAGCCGCCGCCCGCGCGGCAGGCAGCGGGCGACGCGGTCCCGCCCGGCCCGTTCGGCCCCGGCTCGGCGATGCCGCGGCCCGGTGGCGGCCGGCCGAGCGACGCGTTCGAGGTGAAGGCCAGCGTGACGGCGTTGCGCTACTGCACCGAGGAGTCGGCGCAGTTCCCGAAGATGGTGGCCGAGGTGTGGTTCCGGACCGCCGAGGACGCCGAGCGGGTCGGGTTCCGCCCGCTCAGCTGACTTCCCGAAGACGAAAGGCCGCCCGCGGGCGGCCTTTCGTCTTTCTCAGGCCGCTTGGAACAGCACGATGGCCGCGCCGCCGGGGTCGGTGACCACCACCAGGGAGCCGAAGGGAAGGTCGGTGCGCTCGCGGACGACCTTTCCGCCCAGCTCCATGGCTTTCGCCGCCGCCGCGTCCACATCGGACACCGGCGCGTAGGGCAGCCACTGCGGCGCGCGGTCGTCGCCGGGAGGCAGCTCGGTCAGGCCGCCCCAGGGTGCGCCGTCCGCGGTGAGGAGTGGCCCGTCGGACTCCCAGCCCAGCAGCTCGCCGAAGAACCGCTTGGTGCCGTCCGCGTCGGACGTCCGGACATCGAAGAACACGAAAGGTCGCATGACCCAAAACTTAGGACACGTGTCCTAAGTCTGGCAACCCCCGAAACGCCGAAGGCCGCCACGCGCTGAGCGTGGCGGCCTCCGGAAAACGGGACTTACGCGACTGTCCAGGTGTCCTTGCCGCGCAGCAGCGCCTGCAGGTCGGGCGTGCGGGCCGCGCGGGCCTGCTCGACCTGTGCGCGGGCGCCGTCGTCGTACGTCGGGCGCTCGACCTGGCGGAGGATGCCCGTCGGGACGTGGTTGAGGTTCTGGTCGCCGAGGCGCGACAGCGCGAACGCGTACGACGTGTCGACGATCGACGGGTCGTGCACCACCACGTTGTCCTCACCGATGTCGGCGACCTTCGCGACGTCCAGGCCGCCCCAGTCGCCGCGCTTGACGCCGAACTCCTGGTTCGGGCCGAAGCGGATCGGCTCACCGGCGCGCAGCGGGATCAGCCGGGCGGCGGCCTCGTCGGCGTCCTTGAGGACGTCGAACGCGCCGTCGTTGAAGATCGGGCAGTTCTGGTAGATCTCCACCAGCGCCGACCCGCGGTGCTCGGCCGCGGCCTGCAGCACCTCGGTGAGGCCCTTGCGGTCGGAGTCCATCGCGCGGCCCACGAACGACGCCTCCGCGCCGATCGCCAGCGAGAGCGGGTTGAACGGCGTGTCCACCGACCCCATCGGCGTCGACTTGGTGACCATGCCCTGGCCCGACGTCGGCGAGTACTGCCCCTTGGTCAGGCCGTAGATCCGGTTGTTGAACAGCAGGATCTTGATGTTCACGTTGCGGCGCAGCGCGTGGATCAGGTGGTTGCCGCCGATGGACAGCGCGTCGCCGTCACCGGTGACGACCCACACCGACAGGTCCGCGCGTGTGGTGGCCAGACCGGTCGCGATCGACGGCGCGCGGCCGTGGATCGAGTGCATGCCGTAGGTGTTGAGGTAGTACGGGAAGCGCGACGAGCAGCCGATGCCCGAGATGAAGACGATGTTCTCGCGCTTGAGGCCGAGCGTCGGCAAGAAGGACTGCACCGCGTTCAGCACGACGTAGTCGCCGCAGCCGGGGCACCAGCGGACTTCCTGGTCGGACTTGTAGTCCTTGGCCTTCTGCGGCTCGTCGGTCGTCGGCACAAGGTCGAGGCCGCCGACGGTCGGGAGCCCGATGTCGATCGCGGTCATTTCGCCGCCTCCGTAGTAACGCCGGTGATGATCTCCGAGAACAGGTTCTGCAGCTCTTCGGCCTTGAACGCCATACCCGCGACCTTGGTGTGGCTGTGGACGTCAACCAGGTACTTCGCCCGCAGCAGCAGCGCGAGCTGGCCCAGGTTCATCTCCGGCACCACGACCTTGTCGTAGCTGCGCAGGACGTCGCCGAGGTTGGCCGGCAGCGGGTTGAGGTGGCGCAGGTGCGCCTGCGCGATCGGCAGGCCGAGCTTGCGCACCCGGCGGCACGCGGCCCCGATCGGGCCGTAGGACGAGCCCCAGCCCAGCGCCAGCACGCGCGCCTTGCCGCCGGACGGGTCGTCGACCACGACGTCCGGGACGTCGATGCCGTCGACCTTCGCCTGCCGCAGCCGGACCATCTTCTCGTGGTTGGCCGGGTCGTAGGAGATGTGGCCGGTCTTGTCGGCCTTCTCCAGCCCGCCAATGCGGTGCTGCAGGCCGGGCGTGCCCGGGATCGCCCACGCGCGGGCGAGCGTCTCGGGGTCGCGCACGTACGGCCAGAACTCGCCGGAGTCGTTGTCGGCGTTGGGTTCCTGCGCGAACTCGACGGTCAGGTCGGGCAGCGTCTCGACGTCCGGGATCAGCCACGGCTCGGAGCCGTTGGCGATCGCGCCGTCCGACAGCAGCAGCACCGGGGTGCGGTACTTCAGCGCGATCCGGGTGGCCTCGACGGCCGCGTCGAAGCAGTCCGCGGGGGACAGCGGCGCGACGATCGGGACCGGCGACTCGCCGTTGCGCCCGAACATCGCCTGCAGCAGGTCGGCCTGCTCGGTCTTGGTCGGCAGGCCGGTCGACGGGCCGCCGCGCTGGACGTCGATGACGACCAGCGGCAGTTCGACCATCACGCCGAGGCCGACGGCTTCGGACTTCAGCGCGACACCCGGGCCGGACGTCGAGGTGACGCCGAGCGCGCCGCCGTAGGACGCGCCGAGCGCGGCGCCGATGCCGGCGATCTCGTCCTCGGCCTGGAAGGTGATGATGCCGAAGTTCTTGTGCTTGGACAGCTCGTGGAGGATGTCCGACGCCGGCGTGATCGGGTACGTCCCGAGCAGGATCTGCAGGCCGGAGCGCTGTCCGGCGGCCACGATCCCGTAGGCGAGCGCGGTGTTGCCGGTGATCTGCCGGTAGGTGCCCTGGGCCAGCTTGGCCGGGGCGACCTCGAACGTCGTCGCGAACGACTCGGTGGTTTCGCCGTAGTTCCAGCCCGCCCGGAAGGCCAGGATGTTCGCCTCGGCGATGTCCGGCTTCTTCGCGAACTTCTCGCGCAGGAACTGCTCGGTGCCCTCGGTGGGCCGGTGGTACATCCACGACAGCAGGCCGAGGGCGAACATGTTCTTGCAGCGCTCGGCGTCCTTCTTGCCGAGGCCGGTGTCGGCGAGCGCGCCCTGGGTCAGCGTCGACATGGCGACCCGGTGCACCTGGTACGGGCTGAGCGTGTCGTCGTCGAGCGGGTCGGTCGCGTAGCCGACCTTGGTCAGGTTGCGCTTGATGAAGTCGTCGGTGTTGAGGATGATCGTCCCACCGTGCGGGACGTCGGCCAGGTTCGCCTTGAGCGCGGCCGGGTTCATCGCCACCAGGACGTCCGGGCGGTCGCCGGGGGTCAGGATGTCGTAGTCGGCGAAGTGCACCTGGAAGCTCGAGACGCCGGGAATGGTGCCCTGCGGCGCGCGGATCTCGGCGGGGAAGTTCGGCATCGTCGACAGGTCGTTGCCGAACGCGGCGGCCTCGGACGTGAAGCGGTCGCCGGTCAGCTGCATGCCGTCACCCGAGTCGCCCGCGAACCGGATGACGACCCGGTCCAGCTTGCTGACCTCGGTCGG
Source organism: Amycolatopsis sp. NPDC101161 (assembly GCF_044768185.1). NCBI lineage: Bacteria > Bacillati > Actinomycetota > Actinomycetes > Pseudonocardiales > Pseudonocardiaceae > Amycolatopsis > Amycolatopsis sp. NPDC101161. Next base: position 671,146 of record NZ_JBIWPI010000004.1, on the reverse strand, counting down.
CCTGGTCGCGGCGAGCGAGCCGTGACCAGCGCCGTTGCCGTTCGCACTCGTGCTCATGGGTCAGGGATTCCCTCTCTCCCGACGTTGCGGCCATCGGTCGCCTGCCCGGTGCAGTGACACGCGGATCACCAGGCCCTACCACGAGGTTAGCTCGCGCTGAACAACGATGTTCCTAGAGACCCGGGGTCCCGAACGACCTCATAACTGCGCTGACGGTTCTTCTGTGCTGGTCCGACAAATACCTGTGACCGATGGTAACGGGTAGACCCCTGTCTTCGTTGTGACGCGGGTCTCGGAGTCAGGGGTCCACCTGCTGGGATCAGGGGTGGGAGCGGATGCGCGCCTGGATGGCCGCCAGCCGCTCCCCGAATTCGGGCGAGGCGAGGGACGCGAGCTGCGGCTGGATCTCGACGTCGACGGCGTCGGCGTGCGCGGCCAGCGAAGCGGTCGTCCGGAGGCTGCGCTTGGTGGCGAGCAGCGCCTCCCGTGGCGCGGCGACGGCGGGCGCGGCGAGCTCCTTCGCGGCGGCGACGACGTCTTCGGCCACCTTCAGGACGAGCCCGGCGCGGACGGCCGCCTCGGCGTCGAGCGGCTGCCCGAACAACGTCATCGCGGCGGCGACCTGCGGGCCGGCCAGCCGCTGCGTCATCCACGTCATCCCGCCCCCGGGGTGCAGGCCGAGCTCGAGGAACCGGGCGACGAACTTCGCGCGCGGCCCGGCCAGCCGGACGTCGGCGGCGAGGGCGAGGTTGAGCCCGGCCCCGACGGCGGCGCCGTTGACCGCGGCGATGGTGGGCAGGCTGCAGCGAGCGACGGCGAGGAAGCCTTCGTAGATGGCGCGCAGGCCGGTCTCGTCGGCCCGGCCGAGCGCGGAGAGGTCGGCGCCGGCGCAGAAGGCGGGCGGCGTACCGGTGACGACGACGGCGTGGACGGTTTCGTCGCGTTCCGCGGCTTCGACAGCGGCAGCGAGCTGGGCGGAGAGGTCCAGGGTGAGCGCGTTGCGGCTGCCGGGGGCGTCAACGGTCAGCAGCGCGATGCCGGCCGAGTGCTCGCTGACGATGCTGTCGGTCATCGGGTCAGGGTATTAGTGGGGCATGGGGGAACTGCTGGTGGTGCTGGTCGGCAACCTGCTGACGATGATCGACATGTCGGAGCTGTTCGGCGGCCGTCGCCGCCGGACCCGGGCGGCGGCTTTCGCGCGGGGCTCGCGGGTGTCGGTGCCGTGCGTGCTGCGGTCCGAGGAGCTGACGTCCGGTCGCGAGCACCGCGGCTGGATCGCGGTGGGCGAGGGGCCGGCGGCGTGGCGGGTCCCGGGCGGTTCGCCGGTGGCGTTCGACCCGGGCGAGCTGACGATGCAGGCGGTGGACCGCCAGGCGGTGACGTTCCACGCGGCGGCCGGGCGCACCGAGCTGCGGCTGCACCCGGACGAGGCGCCGCTGGTCCTGCGGGGGCTGGCGGGTTGAGGGCGGGCCTCCGGCCTTGCGCAGCGTGGGTCGGGTGCCCGGCCAGGGTGGTTTTAGCGGTTGTCGGCGCGCTTGGGCCCGGTGCGCCGTCGAGGCGTACAAGCCGGGAGTCACGGCGGTGACGTTCCACGCGGCAGACGGACGGGCCGAGTTGCACCGGACGAGGCGCCGCTGGTCGTGCGGGGGCTGGCGGGTTGAGGGCGGGCCTCCTGCCTCGCGCAGCCGGCCGGCTTCCGGCCTGGTTACAGCAGAGACCGGCGCGCCAAGAGCCGCCGCCCCGTCGCGCGCGCAAGCCGAGGATCACGGCGGTGAAGTTCCACGCGGCGTACGCAGTTACGGCTGCACCCGGACGAAGCGCCGCTGGTCGTGCGGGGGCCGGCGGGCTGAGGGTGGGCCTCCGGCCTTGCGCAGCGTGGGTCGGCTGCCCGGCCAGGGCGGTTTCAGCGGTTGTCGGCGCGCTTGGGCCCGGTGCACCGTCGAGGCGTACAAGCCGGGAGTGACGGCGGTGAAGTTCCACGCGGCGAACGCAGCTGTGGCTGCACCCGGACGAGGCACCGCGGGTCGTGCGGGGGCTGGCGGGTTGAGGGCGGGCCTCCGGCCCCCGGTCGCCAGCGTATCGGCGGGGGCTGACAGTCCGGCGATCTCGGCGGCTCGGGCTCGCCGTTGCTCCACAACCCGCCGAGCCTGTGCATAGCCGGCGGCCTCGGCCGCGCAGTGGCCCGGAACTGTCGGCCCCCGCCACTAAGCTGGAAGACGGGGGCCGGAGGCGTCAGGTCTCCGGCGTCGGCGGCCGTTCGAGCAGCCGGGACAACACCACCGTCGACACCGTCCGGTCCACGATCTCCAGCCCGCGTAGCCGCTCCAACGCCGTCTCCAGGTGGTGGATGTCCGCCGCTCGCAGGTGGACGATCGCGTCCGCCGCGCCCGATACCGTGTACGCCGCCACCACCTCCGGCAGTGGCTCCAGGCGCGCTCGGATGCGGGCCGGCGTGATGTTGCCCTGGCACGTGACCTCGACGAACGCCTCCGTTCCCCAGCCCAGCGCCTCCGGGTCGACCACCGCCGTGAAGCCCCGCAGGATGCCCGTTTCCAGGAGCCGGTCGACCCGCCTCTTCACCGCCGGGGCGGACAGGCCGACCACTTTGCCGATCTCCGCGTAGCTTGATCGCGCGTTCGCCACGAGGCACGAAACGATTCGCTGGTCGATGGTGTTCACACGCAACACTTAGCACAGATACACGCAGCGAACAGCGATTGATTGCGATATTTGGCGCCCCTTACCCTGCAGTCATGCAGGCGATGCGCGTACCGACCACCCGTCGATACCTGATGTGTCCCCCGCGTCACTTCGCGGTGGACTACGTGATCAACCCCTGGATGGACCCGACCCAGCCGGTCAGCGCCGACGTCGCGATGGCGCAGTGGACCGAGCTGCGCGACACCTACCGCCGCCTCGGCCACACCGTCGAGGAGATCGACGCCCAGCCCGGGCTGCCCGACATGGTCTTCGCCGCGAACTCCGGCACCGTCGTCGACGGCCGCGTCCTCGGCTCGCGGTTCCGCGCGCCGCAGCGGGCCGCCGAGGCCGAGCACTTCCGCCGCTGGTTCGTCGAACACGGCTACCGCGACATCACCATGCCCGAGAAGATCAACGAAGCCGAAGGCGACTTCGCCTGGACCGGCACCCTGCTGCTGGCCGGCACCGGCTTCCGCACCGACCCGGCGGCGCACGCCGAGGCGCAGGAGGTCCTCGGCGTCCCGGTCGTCTCGCTGCACCTGGTCGACCCCCGCTACTACCACCTCGACACGGCGCTGTTCGTCCTCGCCGAGGCGACGGACACCACGCGCGCGCAGATCGTCTACTACCCGGACGCTTTCTCGGCCGGCTCGCGCCGCGTGCTCGAGCGGCTGTTCCCGGACGCCGTGCTCGCGACGCGTGAGGACGCAGAGTGCTTCGGCCTCAACGGTGTGTCCGATGGCCGCAATGTCGTCCTCCCCATTGAGGCCACCCGATTGGGTGAACTCCTCGCGGATCGCGGCTACGAGCCCGTCTACGTCGACATCTCTGAGCTGCGGAAAGCCGGCGGCGGCCCGAAGTGCTGCACGCTCGAAATCCGCAAAGGCTAAATAACGGCAAAAACCTGTAACTCACCCGTTTGCCATCGCGATTAATCGAAGTAACAAATCGACTACGCGCGGTGGCAGGCGGTGGGAGTGGTGGCGGTGAACCTCGCTCTGCACGGGATCGGCCGGCCGGCCCGGCAGCTCGATCCCGGCGAGGACGAGCGCTGGGTGACGGTCGAGCAGTTCGAGCAGGTGCTCGAGGCCGTCGCCGAGCGCGAAGACGTCCACCTCACCTTCGACGACGGCAACGAGTCCGACGTCGAGATCGCGCTGCCGCGGCTCGTCGACCGCGGGCTGACGGCGGAGTTCTTCCCGCTCGCCGGCCGGCTCGGGCTGCGCGGCTACCTCGACCGCGACGGGCTGCGCGAGCTCGCGCGCGCCGGCATGGAGATCGGCTCGCACGGCTGGGAGCCGCGTGACTGGCGGCGTCTCGACGACCGCCAGGCGAGCCGCGAGCTGACCGACGCCCCGAAGCTCCTCGGCGACCTGTGCGGCCATCCGGTCCGGCGGTACTCGCTGCCGTTCGGCGCCTACGACCGCCGCGTGCTGACGCGGTTGCGGCAGGCGGGCGCGACGCGCGTCTACACGAGCGGCGGCGGCGCGGCGAGCCGGGACGGCTGGCTGCAGGCGCGGACCGAGCTGCGCCACGACCTCGACGGCGAGACGCTCGACGGCGTGCTCGCGGTCGGGCGCCGACGGGGGAGCTGGGCGGGCCGGCTGTTCCGCCGGGGCTGAATCCGTCGCGTGCTTCCCGGTGATCGGCACAGCGCCGGAACCGGTTTCCTCCGCCCGCATCCGGGTGAGCAGCGTTTTCGTCAAGACCGGCCGGATGATGGGAAATTCCCGCACGGCGGGGTCTTGAACGCGCCACGGTCCCGGTGCATCCTGGTCGCCTCGCCGCCGTAAGGAAAGTTTCCTAACTAAAGGGAGCACCAGGAATGCGGAAACTGATCCTGCTCGCGACCATGGCGCTCGCCGCGGCCGTGATGCCCTCGGCCCTCGCGTCCGCGGCGCCGGCTTCGGCCCCCGCCGCACCCGCGACCACCGCGGCCGCCCCGACCGCGGCCCAGCTGCTCGCGAAGACGAACAGCTGCAAGCAGATCTCCAACGGCAAGTACAAGACCGACGAGGACGTCTCGGCCAAGACCGTCGCCATCTGCGACGCCAACGGCGCGGTCTTCTGGAAGGCCGACATGGACATCGACTGCGACGGCCAGCGCAGCTCGGAGTGCAACGAAAACACCGACTGCTGCTACCAGAACGACACGGCGTTCCACCAGTCCGACGGCAAGCCGCTCAACGCCGCGAAGCTGCCCTACATCGTCGTGCCGAGCTCGAGCAGCATCTGGAAGTACAGCTCGTCGCAGCTGAAGGGCGGCGGCTCCTGCGCCGTGATCTACAACGGCAAGGTCGAGTACGCGGTCATCGGCGACACCGGGCCGACGCAGATCATCGGTGAAGCCTCCTACGCGACCGCGAAGGACCTCGGCATCAACCCCGACCCCTCCAACGGCGGCGTCGACTCCGGGGTGACGTACATCTGCTTCAAGAACTCGACGGTCTCGCCGATCGAGAACCACTCCGCCGCGACGAGCAAGGGGCAAAGCCTCGCCACCACTTTTGTGAACAACAACTGACGCACGCGAGCCGGGGCCGATCCGTTCAAGACCGGGTCGGCCCCGGCTGCTGTGCTGGGGGCATGAGCAAGGAACTGCGGAAACTGGCCAACATCGGCCCGGCGATGGTCCGCGACCTCGCCCGGCTCGGCATCACCGAGCCCGCCCAGCTCGCCGGGCAGGACGCCGTCGAACTGTACGAACGGCTCTGCGAAACCGACGGCGTCCGGCACGACCCCTGCGTGCTCGACACCTTCATGTCCGCGGTCGACCAAGCCGACGGCGCGCCGCCCCGGCCGTGGTGGACCTACACCCCGGAACGAAAACGGATTCTCGGGACCCGCTGACCGGAACCGCCCCGACCGCGTTGCCCACCCACTGCAACATGCATTTTCGAGACCTTGTTTTTACCCGAAAACCGTTACGCCTAACGGCCTCCTCACGCATTACCCCGTTCGCCGCCCGCGCGGTAACGATCCAAGGGAGCCGGGCGACCAACTTGAGGGTCGCGCGGAATAGCGGAGGTTTTGGCGTGAAGATCAGTGTCTTCGGGCTCGGTTACGTGGGCTGTGTCTCCGCCGCGTGCCTGGCGGGGCAAGGGCACCGGGTGGTCGGCGTGGACGTCAACCCGGTCAAGATCGACCTCATCACCCAGGGCAAGGCCCCGGTGGTCGAGGAGCGGATCGGCGAGCTGACCGCCGAAGTCGTCGCGAGCGGCGCGCTGAGAGCCACGACCGACGTCGCGGAAGCCGTCGCCGACAGCGAGATCTCGCTGGTCTGCGTCGGCACGCCGTCGGCGCCGAACGGCAGCCTCTCGACGGTCTACCTCGAGCGCGTCGCCGAGGAGATCGGCGAGGCGATCGCGAAGAAGAGCGAGCGGCACACGGTCGTCTTCCGCAGCACGATGCTGCCGGGCACCTGCCTGGACCTGCTGATCCCGATCCTGGAGAAGTCCTCGGGCCGCACGGCCGGGGTCGACTTCGGCGTCGCGGTGAACCCCGAGTTCCTGCGCGAGGGCACCAGCGTCCGCGACTTCTTCGACCCGCCGAAGACCGTCATCGGCGAGATCGACGCCGCGAGCGGGGACGCCGTCGCCGGGCTGTACGAGGGGCTGCCCGGCCCGGTCTTCCGCGTGCCGATCCCGGTCGCGGAGATGACGAAGTACGCCGACAACTCGTTCCACGGTCTCAAGATCGGGTTCGCGAACGAGCTCGGCGCGGTCTGCCGGGCGCTCGGGCTCGACTCGCACCAGGTGATCGACGTCTTCCTCGCCGACACCAAGCTCAACATCAGCCCGGCCTACCTCAAGCCCGGGTTCGCGTTCGGTGGCTCGTGCCTGCCGAAGGACCTGCGCGGGCTGGTCTACGCGGCGCACCGCAACGACGTCAGCGTGCCGATCCTGTCGCACGTCCTCGCGTCCAACGCCGACCACCTGCAGCGCGCGTTCGACCTGGTCGCGCGCACCGGCAAGCGCAAGGTCGGGCTGTTCGGGCTGTCGTTCAAGCCGGGCACCGACGACCTGCGCGAGTCGCCGCTGGTCGAGCTGGCCGAGAAGCTGCTCGGCAAGGGCTTCGACCTGAAGATCTACGACGCCAACGTCAGCCTCTCGCGGCTGATGGGCGCCAACCGCGAATACATCGAGGGGCGCCTGCCGCACCTCGGCCAGCTGCTCGCCGGGTCCGTCGAAGAAGTCATGGACCACGCCGACGTCCTGCTCGTCGGCACCAAGGACCCGGACGTCGTGGCGGCGCTGCCGCACGGCGGCGACCGGGCCCTGATCGACCTCGTCCGCCTGCCCGACGCCGCCGAGCGTCGCCTTGAAGAGGGATACGCCGGCCTTGCCTGGTAAAGCGCTCATCCTCGTCGAAAACCTGTCCGTTCCCTTCGACCGGCGGGTCTGGCAGGAGTCCACGACCCTGCGCGACGCCGGGTGGGAAGTCCACGTGATCTGCCCGCAGGGCACGAAGCGCGACACCGAGGCCGAGGCCGTCGTCGACGGCGTCCACATCCACCGCTACCCGCTGAAAGCGGCGACCGGCGGGCCCGCCGGCTACCTGCAGGAGTACGGCAGCGCGCTGTGGCACACGCTGCGGCTGGCCCGCAAGGTCGGGCCGGTCGACGTCGTGCACGCCTGCAACCCGCCGGACCTGCTGTACCTGGTCGCCAAGGTGCTCAAGCGCCAGGGCGCGCGGTTCATCTTCGACCAGCACGACCTCTGCCCGGAGCTGTACCTCTCGCGGTTCGACCGCGGGCAGGACCTGCTCTACCGCGGGGTCTGCGCGCTCGAACGCGCCACCTACCGCGCCGCCGACGTCGTGATCTCGACGAACGAGAGCTACAAGCAGGTCGCCCGGATCCGCGGCGGCAAGAAGCCCGAAGACGTCTTCGTGGTGCGCAGCGCCCCGGTCGTCGAGCGGTTCCACGAGGTCCCGGCCGAGCCCGAGCTGAAGAAGGGCAAGCCCTTCATGCTGGCGTACCTCGGCGTGATGGGCCCGCAGGACGGCGTCGACTACGCCTTGCGCGCGCTCGCGAAGCTGCGTGACGAGGTCGGGCGCACCGACTGGCACGCGGTGTTCGTCGGTTCCGGCGACGCCTTCGACGACATGGTCGCGCTCTCGGCGAAGCTCGGGCTGGCCAACCAGGTCGAGTTCACCGGCCGGATCTCCGACGAGGACCTCGTCCGCTACCTGTCCACCGCCGACGTCTGCCTGTCGCCGGACCCGCTGAACCCGCTCAACGACGTCTCCACGATGAACAAGGTCATGGAGTACATGGCGATGAGCAAGCCGATCGTCTCGTTCGAACTGCGCGAAGCGCGCGTTTCGGCGGGCGACGCGGCGGTCTACGCCCCGGCGAACGACGAGTCCGCGTTCGCGAAGCTCGTCGCCCAGCTGCTCGACGACCCGGAGGAGCGGGCCCGGATGGGCAAGCTCGGCCAGGCCAGGGTCGCCGGCGCGCTCTCGTGGGAGAACTCGGCCAAGAACCTGCTCGCCGCGTATGAGCACGCTGTGAAGTCCTGATCGCCGTTAGGTCAAGAACTCACCGGACGTGTAACCAAAGCTCCCGGTCCGACGACGGTTCGGGTAACCGGCCGATCAAGTACAGATCCGTTCGGCGTACCCGGCTCAGGAATGGAGATACCGCCGTTGACTGACGACACGGTGCGCCTGGCCCTGGTCGGGCAGGTTCTGAAACGACGATGGCGGCTGCTGGCCGCCCTAGCCGTCCTGGGAGCGCTGGTGGGCGCGGGCGCGTCGCTGCTGCTCTCACCCGGCTACAAGACGTCGTCGAGCGTCCTGCTGCAGGGACCGCGGCAGGCGGACGAGCTGCTGACGCAGGCGGAGGTCGCGACCAGCTCGGTCGTCCTCGACCGCGCCGCCGCGCAGCTGCCCTGGCACCCGAGCGGCGCCGACCTGAAGAAGCAGGTCACCACGTCCGTCGCGAACGGCAACGTCGTGGCGATCACCGTCTCGGCCGACACCGCCGAGCACGCCCAGCAGCTCGCCGACCAGATCGCGCAGCAGTTCGTCAAGTACTCGACGCAGCTGGCCAGCAACTCCGCGGACGCCTCGGTGCAGCTCGCCCAGGAGCAGCGCGAGTCGCTGCGCAACCAGGTCAAGCTGACCACCGAGAAGATCAGCGACATCGCCAAGGGCGTCGGCGGCGACCTGACCGTCGAAAGCGTCCAGGTCCGCACCCAGCTCGAAGGCCTGCGGACGTCGCTGGAGCAGGCCATCAACGACCTCAACCAGGCCGACCTCGCGACCGGCATCGGCAACACCGTCGTGCTCGGGCCGTCCGAGCGCCCGGCCGGGCCGGCCGCCCCGACGCTGGTGCAGCTGGTCGCCGGCGGCGCGGTGCTGTTCTTCCTCGCCGGCGTGATCGGCCACCTGTTCACCGCCCGGTCCGACCGGCGGCTGCGCGGCGAGCCGGAGATCGCCTCGGCGCTCGGCTCGCCGATCCTCGCCGGCGTCGACGTCACGACGCCGCAGGGCGACCGCCTTCCGGCGACCGGCCTCCTCGGCAAGGTGCGACGGCTGCTCGGCAGCGACCGGCCCTGGGTGCTGCCGCCGATCGCGACGTCGGCCGACGAGGTCAACCGCGACATCCGCTACCGCCGCGTGCTGGCCCGGCTGGCCACCGGCCCCGCCGACGTCCTGCTGCTCGTGGCCGACGACGACGAGACCGGCAAGCTGGCCGCCGGTCAGCTCGCCGAGCTGGCCGACCGGCTGTCGGTGCCGCTGCGAACCTTCGAGTTCACCGCCGGGCGGCCGACGGTGCCGGACGCCGGACCCGGCTCCGGCGTCCTGGTCGTGCTCAGTGCTGGCTCCCGCACCGCGTGGGAGCTCGTCCGGCTCGCCGAGGCCTGCGCCGACGCCGGCCAGGAGGTCGTCGGTGCCGTCCTCACCCATCCGGTCCGGCCGGCCGGGAAGCCGGAGAAACCCGAACCCGCGGCGGAAGCCCCCGAGAAAGCCCTGGCAGGTTCGGCGTGAGCACTCCCACGGAAACCGCGCCGCTGGTCGACCTCCAGCGCCTCTTCGTCACCATCCGCCGTCGCAAGCGCCTCTGGCTGGCCACGGCCCTGCTCGGGCTGATCGCCGGCGCCGCGGTGGCGGTCGTGCTGCCGGCGCCGCCGACCGCGGTCACCAAGGTGATCGTGGTCCACCAGGACGACTCGCCGACCGACAGCGGCACGCTGATGCGCACCGACGTCGCCGTGCTCTCGACGACCAACATCGCCGAAGGCGCGCTGAAGAAGCTGGGCAGCACCGAGTCGGCCGAAGACTTCATGAAGAACTACGCCGGGCTGGGCCTGACGAACAACGTCATGCAGATCACCGTGAAGGCCAAGAGCGACGCCGAAGCCGTGGCGCAGGCGAAGGCGCTGGCCGACACGTTCATCGCCGACCACGTCCAGCGCAGCCAGGCGGCCGCGGCCGCCCAGTCCAAGGCCATCCTCGACCAGCGGAAGAACGCCCAGGACGAGCTGACCAAGGTCGACCAGCAGATCTCCGACGAGACCGGCAAGGGCCGCAACGCCAACGCCAGCACCCTCGAAGGCCTCTACGGCCGCCGCGCGGCGCTCGCGTCGCAGATCTCCGACTTCGACTCGCGCGCCCAGCAGGCCGGCATCGGCAGCCCGCAGGTCGCCGCGGGCACCCAGATCGTCGACGCGCCGCGCGCGCTGCCCAAGGCGTTCCTCAAGACCACCGCGACCAACGCCGGCATCGGCTTCGCGCTCGGCCTGGCCGTGGGGCTGGCGTTCGCCGCCGTCGGCGCGGTCTCGCGCGACCGGCCGGTGCTGCGCCGCGAGATCTCCACGCACCTCGGCGCGTCCGTGCTCGCCCAGCTGCCGGCCAAGCCGCGCGGCCCGGCGCGGCTGTGGCGGCGCTCGCGCGCGGTGTCCGAACGCCAGCGCGTCGCCACGACGCTGGTGCGCGCGATCAAGAAGGACAAGCCCCAGGTGTCGCTGCTGGAGCTCGGCGCCCCGAAGGTCGCCGCCGCGCTCGCCCTCGACATCGCCGAGGAGCTGGCCGCCGACGGCAAGGCGAGCGTCCTCGACGACCTGCCGGGCGAGGACGTCCGCAAGCTCGTCACCGAGACGAAGAGCGAGGTCGCCGTCGTCGGCGCCGGTGATCCGGCCGCCGAGCCGGACGAGCGCCGGGTCGGCGTCGGCACGGTGTCGCCGGGCACGGCGTGGACCGATCTGGAGCACCTCGGCAAGGAAACCGTGCTGGTCGTCAAGGCCGGGCACGCGAACACGCTGTGGCTGCACACGGTGGCGCGGCAGCTCGCCGACCAGCAGATCCCGATCGTCGGCGTGGTGCTGGTCGACCCCGACCCGCGTGACAAGTCCGACGGCACGCTGTGGGACGGCCTGCACACGGCCCTGCGCGGCCGGGCGAAATCGGCACCCGCGGTGCACCGCGTCTCGGTCGTCGAGCACGAGGACCGCATCGACGAACTGGCCGCCCGCATCGCCGAGCGCGTCGCGGTCGTCGATCCGCCGACACGCCGGATCACGCCGGTCCGGCCGGTCGCGCCGCCGCCGGCCAAGCCGCCCGCGCCGCTGCCGGAACCCGGCAAGGTCAGCGTCCCGGACCACCTGGACGCGCCAACGAAGAAGTTCGCCCCGGTCAAGCCGCCGAAGCGGCCGACGCCGTTCAAGCGCGACCACGCCGAACCGACGCACAAAGGCGAGCTGAACGCCGGGCTCGAGCCCGAGAAAAGCGCGGAAGTCTCCTGACTCCCGCACGCCGCGAATGAAGGGGACCCACTCGAGATGTGCGGCATCGCAGGCACCTACCTCTGGCCGGACGGCGGGCCGCTCACCGACCGGCTGACCAAGACGCTGGCCCACCGCGGGCCGGACGGCTCCGGCCGCTACGACCACGCGGTCGGCGACGGATCCGTCCACTTGGGACACCGGCGGCTCTCGATCGTCGACCTGACCGAGACCGGCGCCCAGCCGATGGTCCTCGACGGCCTCGCGCTGAGCTACAACGGCGAGCTGTACAACGCGCCCGAGCTGCGAGCCGAGCTTTCCGCGGCCGGCGTGCGCTTCCGCGGCACGTCCGACACCGAGGTGCTGCTGCAGGCGTGGCGGCGCTGGGGCACCGACTGCCTGCCGAAGCTGCGCGGGATGTTCGCCTTCGCCATGTTCGAGGAGGGCACGGGCGAGCTGTTCCTGGTCCGCGACCAGCTGGGCATCAAGCCGCTGTTCTTCGTCCAGCGGGGCGGCGGGGTCGCCTTCGCGTCCGAGCTGAAGGCCCTCGCCGGTGAGCTGGGCGGTTCGCTGCAGATCGACAGCGGTGCGCTGATCGCGTCGCTGCTCTACTACTGGGTGCCGGACAGCCGGTGCGCCTACCAGGGCGCGGAGAAGCTGCCGCCGGGCACGTGGCTGCGCTGCCGCCCGGACGGCCAGGTCGACCGCGGCCGCTTCTGGTCGCTGCGCGAGGTCGCCGAGGAGGGCGCGGCCTTCGACGGCGAGGTCGACCTGCACGCCGTGATCGCGGAGTCGACCGCCAAGCACCTGATCTCCGACGTCCCGGTGGCGACGTTCCTCTCGGGCGGCCTGGACTCCAGCTACCTGACGGCGCTGGCCGCGCGTTCGCAGCCGGGGATTTCGGCTTACACCATCGGGTTCCGCGCCGAGGACGCCAAGTTCGAGGCCATGCCGGACGACCTCAAGTACGCCCGGATCGTGGCGCAGCAGTTCGGCGTCGACCTCCACGAGATCGAGATCGCGCCGCAGGTCCTCGACCTGCTGCCGAAGATGACCTACCACCTCGACGAGCCGATCGGCGACCCGGCGGCGATCAACTCGTTCCTGATCTGCTCGGCCGCGCGCGAGGCCGGCGTCAAGGTGATGCTGTCCGGGATGGGCGCCGACGAGCTGTTCGCCGGCTACCGCAAGCACCTCGCGAACCTGATCGCGTTGCGCTACCACAAGGTGCCGGGCGCGGTCCGGAAGCCGGTCGAGTCCATTGTGGACCGGCTGCCGGTGGCGTCGGCCAAGCGCGGGTACCGGTCGGTGCGGTTCGCGAAGCGGTTCCTGTCCTTCGCGGGCCTGCCCGAGGAGACGGCGTTCCGGCGCAGCTACACGATGTACGACCGGACCGAGCTGCTCGACCTGGTGAACCCGGACCTCGCGCCGGTCGTCGACGACGTCCTCACCGAGCACGCCGACACGTACAACGACCAGGCGCTCGACGACTTCGTCAACCGCATGTGCCTGGCCGACTCGCGGCTGTTCCTGCCCGGCCTGAACCTGACCTACACGGACCGTTCGACGATGGCGGCGTCCACCGAGGTGCGGACGCCGTTCGTCGACGTCGAGGTGGTTCGCGCCGCCTTCAAGATCCCGGGGAACAAGAAGATCGTCGGCCGCGCCGGCAAGGTCGCGCTGAAGAACGCGGCGCTGAACATCCTGCCCAGCGAGATCGTGCACCGGCCGAAGGGCCTGTTCAGCGCGCCGCTGCGGGCGTGGATGAGCCGCGACCTGGCGCCGCTGGTGCGCGAAGTCGTCAACGAAGGCGTGCTCGTTTCTTCGGGATTTCTGCAGCGCGAGGCGTTGCAGCGCATGGTCGCCGAGGACGCCGCCGGTCAGGAAGACCGCGGCAAGCACCTCTGGCACGTCTTGACCCTTGAGTACTGGTACCGGAACGCGATGTCTGGAGCGGGAGCGAAGTGAAGCAGGTAGTCCAGAACTACAAGAGCGGGGAACTGGCGCTCCTCGAGGTCCCCGAGCCCGCCTGCAAGCCGGGTGGCGTGCTGGTGCGGACGGTGTACTCGCTGATCTCGACCGGCACCGAGATGATGAAGGTGTCCGAGGCCAGCCTGTCCCTGGTGGGCAAGGCGAAGGCCCGCCCGGACCAGGTGGCGAAGGTGATGCAGAGCGTCGCCACGAACGGCCTTTCGGCGACCTACCGCAAGGTCACGTCCAAACTGGACTCCTACACCCCGCTCGGCTACTCGCTGTGCGGCATCGTCGAGCAGGTCGGCGACGGCATCACCGACGTCGCCGTCGGCGACCTCGTGGCCTGCGCGGGCAACGAGCACGCACTGCACTCCGAGCTGAACTGGGTGCCCAAGAACCTCTACTCCCGCGTGCCCAACGGCGTCGACCCGCGGCACGCGGCGTTCGGCACCGTCGGGTCGATCGCCATGCAGGGTGTCCGCCGCGGCGAGCCGCAGATCGGCGACGTCGCCCTGGTCATCGGCCTCGGCCTGATCGGCCAGCTGGTCGTCCAGCTGCTGACGTCGTCCGGCGTGCGCGTGGTCGGCGTCGACCCGGACCCCGAGCGCTGCAAGCTCGCCGAGAGCCTCGGCGCGCTGACCTGCGCGCACCCGGCGTCCGGCATCGTCGACACCGCGGTGGACGAGCTGACCCACGGCGCGGGCGTCGACCAGACGTACCTCGCGGCCGGCGGCAACACGAACGACCCGGTGGAGCTGGCCGCGAAGCTGTCGCGCGACCGCGGCCGCGTGATCGACATCGGCAAGTGCAAGCTCGACCTGCCGTGGAACGCCTACTACGAGAAGGAACTGGACGTCCGGTTCTCGCGGTCCTACGGGCCGGGCCGCTACGACCCGTCGTACGAGCTGGAGGGGCGCGACTACCCGATCGGCCAGGTCCGCTGGACCGAGCGCCGCAACCTCGAGTGCGTCCTCGACCTGATCGCGCGCGACCGGCTGGACGTCGAGCCGCTGATCACGCACGTCTCGGACTTCTCTGACGCCGTTTCGACGTACCAGTCGTTGAACGAGGGGTCGCTGAAGGCGGTGGCGGTGCTGTTCCGCTACCCGGACGCGGTCGCCCGGACGGAGCCCGTGGTCACGTCCGCGCGGGTCGGCGTGGCGTCGTCTTCGCCTGCCGCGTTGCCGGCGGGGCAGCCGGTGCGCCTCGGCTTCATCGGCGCGGGCAACTACGCGTCGTCGATGCTGCTGCCGCACCTGGCCGAGCGCGCGGACGTGCAGCTCAAGCACGTCGCGACGACGTCGGCGCTGTCGGGCGCCAACGCCCGCCGCAAGTTCGGCTTCGCGGCGGCGTCTACCGACATCGACGACGTGCTGGGCGACTCCTCGATCGACGCGGTGTTCGTCGTGACGCGGCACAGCTCGCACGCGGAGCTGACCCGGCAGGCGTTGCTGGCGGGCAAGACGGTGTTCGTCGAGAAGCCGCTGGCGCTGTCGCCTTCGGAGCTGCAGAAGGTCCTGGACGCGATCGAGGAGTCGGGCAACGACCGGCTCCAGGTCGGCTTCAACCGCCGGTTCGCACCGCTGCTGCACGAGGCCCGCGACCAGTTCGGCCCGCGCGTCGGCCCGGCGACGGTCCGCTACCTGGTCAACGCCGGCCGCCTCGACCACGGCAGCTGGTACAACCAGACGGACTCGGAAGGTTCCCGCTTCGCCGGCGAGGGCGGCCACTTCATCGACACGGTGAGCTGGCTCCTCGACGCCGACCCGGTCTCGGTGTACGCGACGGGCGACGTCCAGGTGACCCTCGGCTACCCGGACGGTTCGACGGCGGTCATCACGTACGCGGAGACGGGCTCATCGGGCTTCCCGAAGGAGACACTGGACCTCACGGCCGACGGCAAGGTCCTCAAGTTCGACGACTTCGTCCGCGCATCGGTGTACTCGCGCAAGAAGTGGGCGAGCTCCCGGATCCCGAAGGGCCGCGACAAGGGCCAGGCCGCGGAGGTCAACGCGTTCCTGGAGGCGGTGCGCTCCGGTGGGCCGATGCCGATCTCGGTGGCCTCCCTGGCGGCGACAACGCTGGCGACGTTGGCGGCGCAGACGAGCGTCGCGAACGCGGCCCCGGTCCGGATCGAGCTGCCGGCCAAGGCGGGTGCCCCGGCATGACAAGCGTCGCGCCGAGCCGGCCGGAGCTGTTGCCGGAGGAAGGTGCCCGGCCATGATGGGTCCCGGCTGGTACCTGCGGCGGCTGTCCCGGATGGGGCCGGCGGAGGTCGTCGGCCGTGCTCGGCACGCCGTTGTCCAGCGGCAGTGGCGGACCGCGCTGCCGACCCCGCCCGATTGGCCGGCGCACCCGCGCTTCACCGCCGTGCTGCCCCCCGGCGCGCTCGACAACGTGTCCGGTGAGGCCGTCAAGCGGCTGCTGGCCACCGCCGACGAGCTGCTCGCCGGCCGCGCCGAGTACTTCGGCGTGGTCCGCTCGGACCTGGACACACCGGACTGGTTCCTCGACCCCAAGACCGGCCGCCGGGCGCCGTCCGAGCCGTACGCCTTCGACGTCCCGTACCGCTCGGAAGACACCGTCGGCGACATCAAGCAGATCTGGGAGCCGTCGCGCCACCAGCACCTGACCGTGCTGGCCGCGGCCTACGCCCTCACCGGCTCCGCGGCCTACGCCGAACGCGTGGCCGAGCACCTGCGCTCGTGGTGGGCGGAGAACCCGCCGTTGCGCGGCCCGCACTGGATCAGCGGCATCGAGCTGGGCATCCGGCTCCTGTCCTGGGTCTGGACCCGCCGCCTGCTCGACGGCTGGGCCGGCGTCGGCGACCTGTTCGAGGACAACCCGGACTTCCACCTCCAGCTGTGGCACCACCAGAACTGGCTGGCGACCCTGCGCAGCCACGGCTCGTCGGCGAACAACCACGTCATCGCCGAGGACACCGGGCTGCTCGCCGCGGCCTGCGCGTTCGGCTGGTTCCCGGAGTCCGCCGGCTGGCGGACCGAGGCCATGCGCTCGCTGGACGTCCAGCTCGCCCGCAACACCTTCCCCTCCGGGCTCAACGCCGAACTGGCGTCCGAGTACCACGGCCTGGTGCTGGAGCTCGGCCTCGCGGCGGCCGTGGAAGCCGACGCGGCCGGCACGCCGGTGCCGGACTCCACGTGGGACGTCCTGCTCCGGATGACCGACGCTCTCGCGTCCATTGTGGACAACCGGCTCCGCCCGCCGCGGCAGGGCGACGCCGACGACGGCTTCGGCCTGATCGTCGACGGCGTCGAGACCGACCGCTGGGCGTCGCTGCTCGCGACCGGCGAGGCGCTGTTCGGCCGCCTGGAGTGGTGGCCGCCGGTGCCGGGCGACGACGTCCGCACGCCGCTGCTGGCCGCGCTGGTCTCCCGGACACCCCGCGCGTCGGGCGTCCGGCCCGGTCGCCGTCCCGCACACCTGCGGGACGCGGGCATGACGATCCTGCGCTCGGGCCGGATCTGGGCCCGCTGCGACGGCGGGCCGCACGGCTTCCTGTCGATCGCCGCGCACGCCCACGCGGACGCGCTGTCGGTCGAGGTGCGCCACGACGGCGTCGACGTCCTCGCCGACCCGGGCACCTTCTGCTACCACGGCGAGCCGCGGTGGCGGTCGTACTTCCGCTCCACGCTCGGCCACAACACCCTCGAACTGGACGGGACCGACCAGTCGGTGTCCGGCGGCCCGTTCCTGTGGACGCGGCACGCGGTCACGAAGGTGCTGGCCGTCGAGACGCCGTCGAGCGGGCCCTCCCGCTGGACGGCGGCCCACGACGGCTACGCGCCCGCGGTCCACCGCCGCACGGTCGAGCTCGACGGCGATGTGCTGAAGATCGTCGACGAGGTGCTCGGCGAGACCCGCCCGGCCGCGCGCCTGGCGTTCCACCTCGGCCCGGCGATCACCGTCCGGCTCGAAGGGAACGTCGCCCACCTGCGGTGGCAGGGCGCCGCCACGGGGTCCGTGGCCCCGGTGCACACCGCGGTCGTGGAGCTGCCGTCCGAGTTGTCGTGGAGCGCCCACCGCGGTGAGATCGAGCCACCCCTCGGCTGGTACTCCGCGGGCTTCGGCCGCAAGGAACCCTCGACCACGCTCGTCGGCTCCGGGACCCCCGGACACCTCACCACCCTGCTCCGCTTCAGTTAGGACCCGCCCGTGACAGCCCGCCGCTTCCGACTCCGCCGTGCCGCTCCGCTGCTCGGCGTCCTCCTCACGGTCGCGGCGTGCTCGGGCGGACCCGACACCGAAGGCCCGGCGCAGGCGACCCCGGCTCCCAGCGGGTCGGTCGCCGCGGTGTGCGACAAGGAGCCGGCCGGCCCGGCGACGGCGCCGGCGGGCGCGGTCGTCGTCGACCCGGCCGTGCCGGGCGACCTCGCCACGAAGACCCGCGCGGCCGGCCCGGGCACGACGTTCTGGCTGAAGCCGGGCAAGCACATCCTCGGCGACGACAAGTACGACCAGGTGACCCCGAAGGACGGCGATGTCTACATCGGCGCCCCCGGCGCGGTCGTCGACGGCCGCAAGATCAACCAGTACGCGTTCACCGGCCACGGGACGAACGTCAAGCTCACCTACCTGACCGTCCAGGGCTTCGCGGCGCCGCGCGACGAAGGCGTGGTCAACCACGACTCCGGCGACGGCTGGGTGATCGAGCACTCGACCGTCCAGGACAACGACGGCGCCGGCCTGAT
Source organism: Amycolatopsis sp. NPDC101161 (assembly GCF_044768185.1). Classification (NCBI taxonomy): domain Bacteria; kingdom Bacillati; phylum Actinomycetota; class Actinomycetes; order Pseudonocardiales; family Pseudonocardiaceae; genus Amycolatopsis; species Amycolatopsis sp. NPDC101161. Next base: position 653,031 of record NZ_JBIWPI010000004.1, on the reverse strand, counting down.
GGCGGGCGCGCGCCAGCAGGTGCGCGGCAACTGCCTGCGCCGCAACGGCCAGTACGGGATCAACGCCTTCTCCGGCAGCACCCCGATCACCGCGCTGGTCGTCGAGGGCAACGAGATCGCCGGCAACAACACCGGCGACTGGGAAGCGAAGATCGACGGCTGCGGCTGCACCGGCGGCGTCAAGTTCTGGGACGTCAACGGCGCCGACGTGCGCGGCAACTGGGTGCACGACAACCACGGCACCGGCTTGTGGGCCGACACGAACAACAACGACTTCCTCATCGAGGGCAACCTCATCGAGAACAACGACAGCGCCGCGATCATCTACGAGATCAGCTACAACGCGATCATCCGCGACAACACGATCCGCAAGAACAACTGGGTCGACGGCCGCCGGTACGCCGACAAGAGCGACAACTTCCCGACCTCGGCGGTCTACATCTCCGAGTCCGGCGGCGAGCCGCGGATCAAGGCGCGGACGGCGAAGCTCGAGATCTCCCGCAACTACCTGGAGAACAACTGGTCCGGGATCACGTTGTGGGAGAACGCCGACCGCTACTGCAACAGCCCGGCGAACACCTCCTCCGGCGACTGCACCCGGCTGGTCCAGAACGTCAAGCAGTGCGCGGCCCCGGCCATCGCGAGCGGGCCGCTGCTGAGCGACTGCCGCTGGAAGACCCAGCACGTCGACATCCACGACAACAAGTTCGTCCTCGACCCGGCCGTGGTCGGTTGCCAGGCCTCGTGCGGGCGGATGGGCCTGCTGTCGAACTTCGGCAGTTACCCGGACTGGTCGCCGTACAAGGGTGACGTCGTCCAGGAGGCGATCACCTACAAGCAGGACAACCACTGGCACGACAACAGCTACGCCGGCCCGTGGACGTTCATCGCCTACACCACCGACCGCGTCCTCGAGATCGGCGAGTGGGAAGGCGGGCCGTACTCGCAGGACACCGGCAGCACGTTCACCGCGCAGGGTGGGGGCTGACATGGCGACGCAGACCGGCATCGCGGGCATCCGCGGCGACGCCGCGACCGAACCCGCCTCGGCGACGCCGAAGTGGGCGGGCCTGGCGTGGGCGCTGCTGATCCTCAACACGCTCGGCTCGACCGGCGCGAAGACGGTCATCCCCCTCCCGCGGTCGGTCAGCCAGCTGGTGACCATGGGCTCGCTGATGACGGCGTTCGTGATCGCGCTGGTGCTGAACAAGCACCTGCGGATCCGGCCGAGCGCGTACCTGCTCCTGCTGACGTTGCTGCTGGGCTCGAGCGTTCTCGCCAGCATCGACCTCAAGGAGGGCGCCGGCGCGCTGTTCCGGTGCTTCCGGCTCACGGTGTTCGTCTCCACGCTCTGGTTGCTGACTCGCTGGTGGGACGGCGGGTTCAGCTTCGTCCGCTACCACATCCGGACGTACGGCATCGTGCTCGCGTCGGTGGCGATCGGCCTGGTGATCTCCCCGGGCAACGCGATGCCGGACATCTACGGCGGCCGGCTTTCGGGCGCGATCTGGCCGCTCACTCCGCCGCAGATCGGCCAGTACGCGGCGGTCATCGCCGGGCTCACGCTCCTCCTCTGGTTCGGGCGCCGCACGACGTGGCGCAGCGCGGTGTTCATCGTGGTGCCGGTGGTCGGGCTGCTGATGCTCACGCACACCCGCACGGCGACGCTCGGCCTGATCGCCGGGCTGGCCGTGGCCTTCCTCTCGATGCTGCTGACCAGCGCCCGCGCGCGGAAGGTGTTCGCGTGGACGGTCGGCGTCGGCGGGCTCGCCGGCGTCGTCCTGGCGGGCGCGCTGCAGGCGTGGTTCCTGCGCGGGCAGAGCGCGGACAACTTCTCCAGCCTCACCGGCCGCGCGAAGGTGTGGGACGCGCTGCTGGAGGCCCCGCGGACGACGTCGGAGTACATCTTCGGGGTCGGGCTGACGGACAAGTCCTACGACGGCCTCCCGATCGACAACAGCTGGCTGGCGATCTACCACGAGCAGGGCTTCGTCGGGATCGCGCTGGTGGCGGGGTTCCTCCTCACGTTGGCGGTGGTGGCCGTGCTGCGGCCGCCGTCGCTGGCTCGCGCGTGCGCGATCTTCCTGATCACCTACTGCATTTCGGCCTCCTACACCGAAGCCGGTCTCGGCGACGCGTCGCCGTACCTGCTGCATCTGGCTTTGGCCGCGTCGCTGCTGGTCCGCGGGGTGCCGCAGTCCGACGAACAAGCATTCATCCCGGCGAAGGGGACAGTCGCGTGAAGGTGCTCGTGGTGCACAACCGGTACCGGTCCGAGCAGCCGAGCGGCGAGAACAACGTCGTCGACGCCGAGGTGACGCTCCTCGCCGAGGGCGGCCACCAGGTGTCGCTGTTCGAACGCCGCAGCGACGACATCGCGTCGATGCCGACGGTCCGCAAGGCCGCGGTGCCGCTGACCGTGCCGTGGAACCCGGCGGTGCGCAAGGAGCTCGCCACCCGGCTGCGAGCCTTGCGCCCGGATGTCGTGCACATCCACAACACGTTTCCGCTGCTGTCGCCGTCGGTGGTCGCGGCCTGCGCGGACGCGGGGGTGCCCGCGGTCGCGACGCTCCACAACTACGGGATGGTCTGCCCACCCGGCACGCTCCACCGCGACGGCCGCATCTGCACCGACTGCGTCGGCGGCCTGCCGCTGCCGGCGGTCCAGCACGGCTGCTACCGCGGGTCGCGCGTGGCGACGCTCCCGATGGCGGCGAGCACGGCCGCGAACCGGCGCCGGTGGTGGACGGGCGTTTCGCGGTTCTTCTGCATTTCGGCGGCCCAACGTGACCTCCTGGTGTCGGCCGGGATGCCCGGCGAGCGGATGGCGGTGAAGCACAACTTCGTCACCGACCCCGGTGTCCGCCGCACCGGCGACGGCAAGCACGTGCTGTTCCTCGGCCGCGTCACCGAGGAAAAAGGGGTCGGCCTGCTGATGCGGGCGTGGGACCGGCTCGGCGGCGCCCTGGGCGTGCCGCTGGTCATCGCCGGTACCGGTCCGATGCAGGACGAGGTCGCGACGTGGGCGGCCCGCCGCGCTGACGTGTCGTACGTCGGCCTCCAGAACAAGGCGGAGTGCCGTGCGCTGACGGCCGACGCGCTGGCGGTGGTGGCACCGTCGACGTGGCTGGAGGCGTTCGGCCTGGTGGTGGTCGAGGCGATGGCCGCGGGGGTGCCCACGGTCGCGGCGGCCCACGGCGCCTTCCCGGAACTGGTGGACGACGGCGTGACCGGCCTCCTGCACACGCCGAACGACGAGGCATCGCTCGCGGACCGGCTCCGTGAGGTGGCCGGCGACCGCAACGGCGAGATGGGCGACGCGGCCCGCGTCCGGTACGAGAAGGACTTCACCCCGGCGGTCGGGCTCGACCGGTTGATCGCGGGATACGAGGCAGCGATCGAGGCGCACGGGTGAGGCAGCAGGTCCGGACGGCGCCCGCGGCCCTGCCGGCCGCGATGCGCACGCCGCTGGCGATGACGGCTGCCTTGGCGACGGCGGTCCTGGTGGCGCTCGGCATCCTCCACTTCCACGACTCGGGGTTGACCGGAATCGACGCGGCGCTGCTCCCGTCCATCGACGGCGTCCAGCCGCCCTGGCGCTACGCGGCGCTGGTCATCGACTTCGGTGGCGAGCCGGTGGGATCGACGGTCCTGGTAGCGCTGCTCGCGGTGGTGTGCTTCCTGGTCCACCGGCTCCGGGCGGCGGTGCTGACGGTGCTCGGAGTGGTGGTCACGGTGGCGGTGACGACGGTGCTGAAGCCGATCGTGGGCCGCAAGATCCATGGGGAGTTCCTTTCCTATCCGAGCGGGCACACGGCGTTGGCCACTGCGCTGGCGTTGGTGATCGGGTTGCTGCTGGTCGATCGGCTGGGGTTGGGGCGGGTCGCCGGGGTGGTCTTGGTCCTGGGCTTGGCGTTGGTCGCCGGGATTGTGATGGGGTGGGCTGAGGTGGCGCTGGGGGCGCACTATCCGACGGATGCGGTGGGTGGGTTCTGTGCCGCGCTGGCCGCGGTTCCGGCGACGGGGTGGGTAGTGGACAGGTCGGCCGACCGGCTCTGACTCCGGGTGGGCTTGGGAGGGCCGCGCGCCTTTGTCAGTCGCCCGCGCGCAGCACGGCTGACGCTCGTGGGTGCGGCGCCTAGACGACTGGCTGACGGCTGACCTGGGCCGCGAAGGCGGGTTCGGCGACGGGCTCCGGACAGGCGGCCGCCGGTTTGTCGGTGGAGTGGTTCGGTCGTGCGGGGATCGGTTCGCCTCGCGGAGGAGTCGCGGGCTCGATCCTTGCCCTTGCGGGCTCAGTCGGCCTCCTGGCCGGGGCCCCGTTGCGCTCGCTGGCCGGTGTCGGTCCTGGGCGGACCCGTTCGTCGGTGGGGTGACCTACCCTCGAAGGAGAGACCGATGATCCCAGACCTGATCGCCGCCGAACGGCGGGAGCTGGCCGCGCTGCTTGGTGACTTGTCGGCGGACGAGTGGGCGTCGCCCACCCTGTGTGCCGGGTGGCGGGTTCCGGAAGTCGTCGCCCACGTGACCATGCCCTTCCGGCTCTCGACCGGGCGGTTCGTGCGCGAGATGGTGAAGTCCGGCGGGCGCTTCAACCGGATGGCCGACCGCCTGGCTCGCCAGGAAGCCGCCGAGCTGTCGCGGGAAGCCTTGGTCGCCTCGCTGCGGGACAACGCCGGCCATCCCTGGCAGCCGCCCGGCGGTGGGCTGGTAGGTGCTCTCAGCCACGACGTGATCCACGGCCTCGACATCACCACTGCCCTCGGGCTGGACCGTCGCGTGCCCTTGGAGCGGCTCGAGATCGTTCTCGGCGCGACCAAGCCGAAGCAGGTGAAGTACTTCGGGACCGACCTCACCGGCGTCTGCCTGCGTGCCGACGACCTCGACTGGTCGTACGGCACCGGGACTCCGGTCACCGGCCTCGCCCAGGATCTGCTCCTGGTGCTCTGCAACCGGCGGCTTCCGGCCGGACGTCTTCGGGGCGAGCCGAGCGCGCGCTTCACCACGGTCTGAGTTCCTTCCGCAAAAGATCCATTGTGGACAGTCGAGCCGTGCCGTACCGCAGCGCCTGCAGGCCGGCGGCTCGCGCGGCCGAGACGTTCTCCGCGCGGTCGTCGATGAGGAGGATCCGGTCCGGCACCACGTCCAGGCGCCGGCACAGGATCGTGAACGCTTCGGGCGAAGGCTTGCGCACGCCGATGTCACCGCTGATGAACCAGTCGGTCAGGTACTCGCCGAGGCCGAAGCGTTCGCGCAGGAGCTTCGACCACTCGGTGACGTCGTTGCTCAGGCAACCGAGCCGCACTCCGGTGGCGTCGAGTTCGGCGAGGAGTGCGACCACACCCTCGGTCAGGCGGTGGTTCCGGCAGTACTCCTCGTCCGACGCGCCGGACGCGCCGGACGTCGCCCAGAAGTCCGCGGAGGACATCTTGCCGAGGCTGCATTCCCGGTACAGCTGCGCGATTTCTTCTCGGAGCAGCACGCAGCCGTGGCTGCGGAGGTAGGGGACGAGCAGCTCGCCGACGTCGTCGGCGGGCGAGTAGAGGACGCCCATCGCGTCGAACAGGACGACGTCGATCGCGTCGCGGTGGAGGGGTGCGGGAATGGCGGGCATGTCTCCGACGGTACCGAACACGCGTGCGAACGCCATCGCTGAAATGGGTGAAGTGCGTGCTGTCCGGAATTCGCCGTTCGCGACTTTTCCCTTTGACAGCAAGGAAAATCGCTATCGGCGACGCTGGTCGCGTCGAAAAGTGTCGGACCCCCTCGGCAAGCTCCTGATCAGCAGCCGACGGTCCCGCCGTCGAACGAAGAACACTCGTCCTGCGAGTAGGGCTCCACCCGCCAGCCCGCAGCGTCGACCGTCTTGGAGGTGTCATGCGCGACGAAGGTCCACGGCCCCGCATAGGAGTTGTCGTGCCAGCGGTTGCCCTGCCGGAAGGTGATCGCCTCTTCGACGACGGTTCCCTTGTAGGGGGACCAGTCCGGGAAGGTCCCGTAGTTCGACAGCAGGGCCATCCGCCCGCAGAGGCCGGTGCAGCCGAGCCGTCCGGGGTCGAAGCGGAAGGTGTTCCCGTGCACCTCCACCCGCTGGGTCTTCCAGCGGCAGTCGTCGTACGCCGGTGGCTTCTCGATCTTGCCCACGACGCACGACGACTTGGCGGCCACCTCGGTGCAGTAGCCGGTGGATGTGTTCGCCGGGCTGTTGCAGAAGCGGTCGGCGTTCTCCCACAAGGTGATCCCGGCCCAGTTGTCCTCGAAGGTGTTCCCGCTGATGTCGATCGACGACGTCCGCGCCGGCACGCGCGGTTCGCCGCCCGACTCCGACAGGTACACCGTCGCCGTCGGGAAGTTGTCGCCGCGCGACGCGAACGCGCGGCCCTGCGCGACGGTGTTGCCGCGGAAGGTGTTGCCGCGCAGCACGAGGTTGTAGCTGGTTTCGTAGAACAGCGCCTCGGCGTCGTTGGCCTCGAAGAGGTTGCCCTCGACGAGGAAGTCGTTGTTGTTCGTGTCGGCCCAGAGGCCGGCGCCGTGGTTGCCGTGGACCCAGTTGCCGGTGATGTCGGCCCCGTTCACGGCCCAGAACTTGGCGCCGCCGCTGCACCCGCAGCCGGGCACCTTGGCTTCCCAGTCGCCGGTGTTGTTGCCGGTGATCTCGTTGCCCTCCAGCACGAGCCCGGTGATGCCGTCGCCGGCCTGGTAGGCGTTCAGCCCGTACTGGCCGTTGTTCCGCAGGCAGCTGTGCCGGACGACTTGGCGCGCGCCGGCCATCAGCGCCGCGCCGGCGTTGTCCTCGATGGTCGTGTTCTCGATGAGCCAGCCGTCGCCGGAGTCGTGGTTGACCACGCCCTGGTCCTGGAGCGCGGCGAACCCGCGGATGGTGAGGCCGTGGAGTTCGACGTCGTGGGCGCGCTGGGTGAAGGCGGCGCGGTTGACGCCGCGGCCGTCGATGACCGCGCCCGGAGCGCCGAGGTAGACGTCGCCGTCCTTGGGGGCGACCTGGCCGAACTCGTCGGTGCCGAGCGTGTGGGTGCCGGGGCGGAGCCAGAAGGTGGTGCCGGGCGGGTTCGCCGCGGTCTTGGCCGAGAGGTCTCCGTCGACGCCCGGATCGACGGAGACGGCCCCGGGAGGAGCTTCCTCGTGCTCCGCGGGCTGGTGGTCGCACACCGGCCCGGGCCCGTCGGTGGCCCGCGCGACCACCGGGCAGGCCACGGCGATCAGGAGCGAGCAAGCGGCGACGAGAACCGCACGAGATCTGCCCATGGCAGGAAGTTACGCACGATCGGGCCGGAAAACAGTCACCCTGGAGTGTCCTCATCGGACCCAAGGGGTGAATCCGGCCCGCTCAGGCGAGGGATGGCACCCGGTAGCGAACCGGTCGGCCGGCCGGGCTCCCGGCCGACCCTCGGCGATCCTCGGTCAAGCGAACTTGCGGAACACCGGCTGCACCGGCCGGCCGCCCATCCACGGCGCCGGGTCGCCGGCGTCCAGCGCCTTCCGGTACACCGTGCACGCCTGGGCGACCACGTCGATGGTCTTGTCGATGTCGGCTTCGGTGAGCGCCGCGCTGACCACGAACGACGGCCCGAGCACCCCGCCGCTGATCAGCTCGCGCAGGAACAGCGTCCGGTACGGCTGGGACGGCTTGCCCCGCTCGTCGAGCGTGCCGAAGACCAGGTTGCTCGCCCGGCCGCGGACGACCACGTGGTCCTCCACGCCGATCCCGGCCGCCACCTCGCGGACACCCGCCGCGAGCCGGTCGCCGAGGGCGTGCATGCGGCCGATCACGTCCTCCTCGCGGTAGACGTCCATCACCGCCATCGCGGCCGCCAGCGAGTGGGTCTCCGCGCCGTGCGTCGTCGAGAGCAGGAACACCCGCTCGCGGTCGGTGTGCAGGCCGCCGAGCTCCATCAGCTCGCGCTTGCCCGCGAGCGCGGACACCGCGAAGCCGTTGCCGAGGGCCTTGCCGAACGTCGAGAGGTCGGGCGTCACGCCGTACAGGCCCTGGGCGCCGTGGGCCGACCAGCGGAAGCCGGTGATCATCTCGTCGAAGACCAGCACGACGCCGTGGCGGGTCGCGAGCTCACGCAGGCCCTGCAGGTACCCCGGCGGGGGCTCCACCGCCGCCGCGGCCTCCAGGATCATGCACGCGATCTCGCCCTCGTGGCGCTGCAGCAGCTCCTCCGCGGCGCCCAGGTCGCCGTACGGGAAGGACACCACCGCTTCCGTCGTCTCGTCCGGGATGCCCGCGTTCATCGCCGTCGTGCCGATGAACCAGTCGTCGGTCGAGAAGAATGCGTGGTCGGCGCACTTGGCGACCAGTCGGCGGCCGGTGGCCGCGCGGGCGAGCCGGACCGCGGCCGTCGTCGCGTCCGAGCCGTTCTTGGTGAACTTCACCATGTCGGCCGTCGGCACGTTCTCCAGGAACCGCTCGGCGGCCTCGGCCTCGATGATCGACGGGCGGATGAAGTTGCTGCCCTTGCCGAGCTCGGTCCGGACCGCTTCGAGGACCCGCGGGTGGGCGTGGCCCAGGCTGACCGCTCTCAGGCCGGAGCCGTACTCGACGTACTCGTTGCCGTCGACGTCCCAGACGTGGCCGCCGAGGCCGTGGGAGATGACCGGAGCCATCTGTTCGGGATACTGGTCCGAGCCCTTGGCGTAAGTGTGCGCACCTCCCGGGACGACCCGGTGCAGCCGCTCGTTCGCCTCCGCGGAGCGGGGCAAGTTCGTTCCCATGGGGGTCACCTCGTTGGTTTCAACGCCTCTCCGAGAGACGGCGCACGTTCGTCTCGGTCACTGACCATTGTGACCGACAGTGGCCAGGAAATGTCCAATTCAGGGTCTTTGTACGAAATTGTGATGTCTTCGGACGGATCGTGCGCGCGATCGATACGGTACGCGACATCCGAGGGGTCCGTGAGTGACTGGAATCCGTGCGCGCACCCCGCGGGGATGTACACGGAAACCTGCGTCTCACCGGAAAGTTCGAAGGTTTTGATGTTCCGGAATGTCGGCGAATCCGGTCGGAGGTCCACGACGACGTCGAAGACGGCGCCGTGGGAACACCGCACCAGCTTCGCCTCGCCGGCGCCGCCGCGCAGGTGCATCCCGCGGACGACTCCCTTGCGGGAGCGGGAAAGGCTGTCCTGGACGAAGCCGTCCGGGTCGATCCCGACCGACGCGACGACGTCCCGGTCGAACGTCCGGCTGAAAAAGCCGCGCTGGTCACCGTGCGGGGTCGGTTCGAACAGGTACGCGCCCTCGATCTCGGGCACCGGAATGGCCTTCATCGCCCACCCCCGAAGAGGGCCGCCGAAAGGGCGGCGAACTGGTCCTTGAGCCGTTGCGCGTTCATCTCGTTCCGTTCCAGGAGCGTTTGACGCAGTTCCGCCGAGCGGTTCTCCAGTTCGGTGAACTGCGCGACGAGCTTGTCGAAGTCGACGTCCTTCGCCCGCTGGGTGAAACCGTCGAGGCCCAGTTCCGCCATCAGCACGTCGTTCTTCGGCGCGTACCCGATCGCGACGGTCGGTTTCGCGACCTTCAGGGCGCAGAGCACGTTGTGGTAGCGCGTGGCCACCACGCTGTCCACCGCCGCCATCTCGTGCATCAGCTCGTCCAGGGTCTCCGCCGTGGCCGCCGTCACCAGCGGGGAAGCGGTCTTCTCGATGATCTCGCCGACGACCTGCCGGTCGATCTGGTCGCCGATGAACAGCCGGACGGGTCTGCCCTGGTCAACGAGCCACGCGACGAAACGGTTCATCGTGTCGACGTAGTGGCGGTAGATGCGGTCGCCGTCGGCGCGGTCGTCGTTGCCGCCGTAGTAGGCCATCACGCCGACGCCGACGGTGCCCGGCCGGCCGCCGGCGTCCGGGGTGGGGAGGGAGAACGCGAGGTCGGGGTAGACCTCGTCGCGGCTGGTGTCGACGCCCATGGCGCGCATGGCGTCGCGGGAGATGTCGTCCCGGTAGGAGCGGTAGGCCGCGAGGCGGCCGGCCCAGCGGACGAGCGTCCGGGTCGCGCGCGCGCTGATGTGGTTCGCGCCGACGCACACGAGCGCCACCTTGGTGCCGAGAAGGCGCCCGGTGGCGGAAAGGAGGAAGAGCGAATACGGGAAACCCCACGGACGCAGCGGAAGCGTCGCTTCGAGGACACCCATGCCGGGCACGATGACGACGTCCTGCTTGCGGACCCAGGCGGCCGTGCGGCCGACGTCGACCAGCTTGCCGAGTCCCTTGAGGACGATCGAGCGCAGGCCGGACGCCGTCTCGTACTCGGCCTGGTTCCAGTGCAGGGGCGTGGTGTCGACGCCGTAGCGCTCGCGGACGATGTCCGGGCCGCCCACCAGGCCGGTCAGGACCGCGTCCGGGTACTCGGCGCGCAGGTAGCCGAGCACGGCTTCGAGGGAACCGTCGTTGCCGAGGTTCCCCGAGCCGAGGAGGCCGAAGACGCCGACGCGCGGGGCACGCTTCACGCGAGCCTGCCTTCGCGGCCGGCCACGATCGTGTTGACCGTGGCGACGTCGGAGGCGGTCGGCGCGCGGTCCTCGACGCGCTCGCCGTGGCCGGAGCGCGCCCGGTTCGTCAGCCAGGCGCCGAGGTGCCCGAAGCACTCGCGCTTGTCGGCGGCCGAGATCGGCGCGCGGCGGATCAGGTCCGCGAACCCGAAGACGTACTCGCCGAGCAGGCGGACGGTGGGATTCCGGAGCCGGTTCGCGCGCCGCGGGTCCAGATTCGCGCACCGGCTCCGGATGGTCGGGTTGGCCCGTTCCGCGCGGCCCGGGTGGTCGCGGCGGAAGTAGAGCAGCTCGGGCACCTGGTGGAACGGACCGTGCAGGGCCATCTCCGCGGAGTAGGTCCGGTCGGCGTGGTGGTAGCTGTCGAGCGGCTTGACGCGGCGGAGGACGTCGGCGCGGATGACGCCGTAGAAGTCGTCGCCGCCCGGCTCGAACAGGACGCTGCGGAAGCGGTCCGGCGCGTGCGGGGACGCCGTGTTCAGCGTGTACTCGAGCGGCTGGACGATGCGGCCGTCGCCGTCGATGATCGCCTGGTCGCAGTGGGCCAGGATGATGTCGGGGCGCTCGTCGAGGGCTTCGACGCACCGCTTGAGCAGGTCGCGGGCGTAGAGGTCGTCGTGGGAGACCCACTTGAAGAGCTCGGTGCGGGAGACGTCGAACACGAAGTTGTGGTTCGGCGTCGCGCCGATGTTCTTCGGCTGCCGGACGTAGCGGATCCGGGAGTCCTTCTCGGCGTAGCGGCGGCAGATCTCGTCGGTGCCGTCGGTGGAGGCGTTGTCCGAGATGATCAGCTCGAAGTCTTCGTAGGTCTGGCCGAGCAGGGCGTCCAGCGACTCGGCGAGGTACTCCTCGCCGTTGTACACCGGGAGGCCGAGGCTCAGCCGCGGGACGGTGGTCATGGAGTCCTCATTCCTTGATCGGCTCTTTGATCGGCTCGAACACCACGGTGGGCTCGTCGGCCCCCGGCGGCACGTAGTCGCGCAGCCCGATCCGCAGTTGCAGCCACCAGACGACGGACCCGCTGAGCGTCGCGGTCGCGACGCCCCACGCGGACCCGGCCGCACCACCGAGGAAGGCGCCGGTGATGCCGAACGTGACGTAGAACAGGGAGGCGATCAGCTGCGACCGCAGGCTCCGCTTGGCGGCGCCCAAAGCCCGGAGCCCGGCCGCCGCGCCGGTGGCGAAGCTCGCGCCGACCACGGCGAGGGTGACCGGGAGGATCAGCGGGGACGACGAGTCCCACACCGAGCCCATGACCCAGCGGCCGGCGTCGTCGGGCAGCAGGAGCAGCAGGCCGAGGCCCCAGCACAGCGCGGCGGCGGCCTGGCCGCCGCCGAGGATCACGCAGAAGTGCTTCAGCCGGTGCGGCGCCCGCTGGAGCACCCGCGCGCCCTCGGCGACGGTGACCAGGGACAGCCCCATGAGCAGGGCCAGGAACGGGCCGAGCAGCTGCTCGGCACCGCGGACCGCGCCGACGGCGGTGATGCCGGCGATGGCGCCGAGACCGTACGCGCGCAGCTGGGACGCGCCGCTGTTGCTGACGTTCTCGACCAGGTAGCGGACGCTCAGGTCCCGTTGCCGCCGGAACCAGCCCAGCGCTTCGCGGGGGTGGGGCAGGATCCCGGTCTGGAACCAGCCGTAGGCGGCCGCGACCGCGCCTGAGAGGCCCCAGGCGAGCACGAACGCGACCACCGTGTGGACGTGAGCGGCGGCGTACAGCGCCGGGAGGAGCGCCACGCCCCACACGCAGTCGTTGATGAAGGCTTTCTTGCCCGCGCCGCGGGCGAAGAACGCGAACCGCCAGGCGTCCTGCAGCAGCAGGCCCGGCAGGACGACGGCGAGCGCGACGAACGCGTTGCCGAGCGGGCCGCCCGCGGCCAGCCCGGCGACCAGGCTGATCAGCCCGGTCGCGCAGCCGACGCCGATGGCGGTGCCGGACGCGCTGGCGACCCCCAGGCGCCAGCGGTCCTCCGGCACCGCGCTGAACCGCACCATCAGCGGGTCGGTCGCCAGGCCGCGCGACACGTTCAGCACCACGCCGTAGGTGACCCAGACGAGGCTGAAGATGCCGAACGCGAACGTGCCGAGCGAGCGGGCCACGTACAGGCCGACCGCGAAGTTGGTCAGGCTGGACACCGCCTGGTCGCCGAGGCCCCAGCTGAGCCGTCCGGCCATCGCGCGCACCGCACCCGACCGGAGGATCGAGCGCGGCGCACGGCGGTGGTTGGCCACGTCGCTCACTCCTTGACCAGGCCGGCGTCGTGCAGGGCACGCGCCGCGACGTCGACGATGCCGAACGGCAGCCCGGCCCGTTCGGCGATGTCCAGGAGGCTGTGCTCGCCGTCGGAGAGGTTGAGCACCCACAGCATCGCCATCTGGGCCTGCTTGGCGTCGCTGCGGCCGCCGAGCGAGTCGTACAGGCCGCGCTTGCCGAGCTGCGGCTCGCCGTACGGGCTGAGGTTGACGTACCGGCGGTTGCGGTCCAGGACACCGAAGGCGTCCTTCAAAACACCGAGCGTGTCCTCCATGGCCGCGGGCGACACGAAACCCGGGTTGTCGGCGGAGGTGTGGTACTCGGGGTAGCCCGCGTACGGCGTCCGGGTCAGCGAGCCGACGCCGAGGTTGAAGCCCGGCGAGCAGAACTGGCGCTCGTCGTAGCCATACGGCGAGAAGTCGACAACTCGATGTTCGCGCGACTTCAGGACGTGCTGCACCACGCGGTCGATCTCGGCGTCGCCGCGGCGGGACTTCTTGTACGTCAACGAGCCCGGGTCACCCGCGCAGGCGAGCACGAGTCCATGCCGGACCTTCTCGATCCGGGAAGCGTTCTGCGCCAGCCAGGTGATCGAGCCGATCGTGCCCGGCATGAACAGGAACCGGTACGTGTAGTGCGGCTGGGTGACCGCCAGCTGCTGGGCCAGTGAGATCGCCACCGCGATGCCGGCGAGGTTGTCGTTGGCCAGCGACGGGTGGCAGACGTGGCACGACACGATGACCTCGTCGGTGACGCGCCCCGGGACGACGTGCTCGCCGTAGGTCAGCGAGCCGTCGGCCAGGGTCGAGTCGATGACGACGTCGTACTCGCCGTCGGGCAGCGCGTCGAGCTTCTCCTGCGCCAGGCAGAACCCCCAGGCCGGGGCGTAGTAGCTGGTCCGGTACGGCACCCACGACGGCTGGTCCGGCAGCGTGTGCAGGTGCTCCCGCAGCTCGCTCAGCGGCATCCGCTGCCGCACGGGAACGCTGTACCCGACGACGTGCAGGTTCGACTCCTGGAAGTCGATCACGCGCTCACCCGACGGCGCGGCGACGTACGCGTCCCGGATGTTCCACTCCTGCGGGATCGTCCAGTCCAGCACGGCCGTGCCGGTCGGGACCTCGTGCCGCTCCAGCGCGATGTGCTCGCCGATGATGTCCAGGGTCTGCCGCACGCCGTCGCCGGTGATGCTGCGGCAGATCGGGTAAAGCCGTTCGACCAGGGCGTGCAGCTCCGCCCCCGTCCGCAGCTGCGTGCCCGCCACTACCGCCGCCGCATGGTGTCGTCGACGCGGCCCGCTTCGCCCTCGCTCTTCAGCCACGCGAGCCGGGTGAACAGCTGCTGGAACGACTCCCGCGTGAGCCCGAACTTGCGGTAGGCCTCGATGAGCTCGACGGCGCCGTCCTTGACCGACCACTCGCACGCGAAGCCGGGGATGGCCGCGCGGAAGCGCGAGAAGTCGACGCGGTAGGAGCGCGGGTCGGCGCCGGCCTCGCCGGTGATGTTCAGCGTCGAGCCCGGGACGGCCTCGACGACCTCCTGGGCGATCTCGGCGACGGTGACGTTGTTGTCCTCGGTGCCGATGTTGAAGGCCTTGTTGTGCACGGCCTCCTTGGGCGCGGTCAGGGCCGCGGTGAACGCGCGCGCGATGTCCTGGGCGTGCACCAGCGGCCGCCACGGCGTGCCGTCCGACAGCACCAGGACCTCGCCGGACAGGTGCGCGTGCGCGGTCAGGTTGTTCAGCACGATGTCGCCGCGCAGGCGGGGCGAGTAGCCGAACGCGGTCGCGTTGCGCATGTAGACCGGGGTGAAGTCGTCGTCGGCGAGCTCGTGAACGTCGGCCTCGACGCGCACCTTCGACTCCGCGTACGGCGTCACCGGCCGCAGCGGGGCGTCCTCGTCGACGAGGTTGTCGCCGCCGGCGCCGTACACCGAGCAGGTCGATGCGTAGAGGTACCGCTGCACGCCGGCTTCCTTCGCCAGCTTCGCGAGCTTCACCGACGCGTGGTGGTTGATGTCGTAGGTCAGCTCCGGCGCGAGCGAGCCGAGCGGGTCGTTCGACAGCGCGGCCAGGTGGATGACCGCGTCGAACCCGGTGACGTGCTCGAGGGTGACGTCCCGCAGATCGACGACGTGCCCGGCCGGGTCGGCCGGGGCGGGGCCGAGCAGGCAGTCCTCGAACAGCCCGGAGTCGAGGCCGAAGACCTCGTGGCCGGCGGCGGCGAGCACCGGGGCCATCACCGTCCCCAGGTAGCCCTTGTGCCCCGTCAGCAACACCCGCATCGGATTCAGCCCTTCAGGTCGAGAGTGAGTTTCTTGACGAAAAACGCTTCGGCGTACTTCGCGGCGGCTTCGATGCCGCGGATCCGGGCCAGCCCGAGGAACGCCTCGCGGTCGTACCAGCCGCGGTGCCGCTGCGACGCGTAGTGCTCCTGGAGCAGCCGGACCTTCGACTCGGCGACGTCGTCGTCGAGCGGCTGGTACACCGACGGGGCGCCGAGGTCGCCGTCCCACTTGACGATCTCGTAGCCCAGCGCCAGGTGGTCGCGGAACGCCGTCGGGACGAGCTTGGCCAGCCCCCGGTGATCCTGGTGGGCGTCGTCGGTCCGGGGCGCCAGGATGACGTCCGGGTCGGTCCGCCGCCGCAGCTCCTCCAGCGCGTTCTTGGCCTCTTCCCAGTGCGCCGGGAACCGCCCGTCCGGCAGCTTCAGCACCGTGACGTCGAGCTCGGCGCCCGGGCAGAACGCCGCGAGCGCCGCCCGCTCCTCGTCCTCGCGGGGCGTGCCGCCGCCGGAGAGGACCAGCGCGTCGACCTTCAGGCCCGGCCGCGACGCGCACAGCGTCAGCAGCGTTCCGCCGGCACCGATCGCGATGTCGTCGCAGTGCGCGCCGAGGGCGACGACGCCGCCGAGCCGTCCCGGCCGCAGCCCGATCACGCGGTGCTCGCGACGGGCCGCTCCCAGAGCGCCCAGGGCTTCTCGCCGTGCGTGTACGCGTTGTCGAGCGCCGCCCGCTCCTTGACCGTGTCGGTCGGCTTCCAGAACCCGCGGTACGGGTAGGCCAGGAGACGCCCGCGCTTGGCCAGCTCACCGCAGCCGTCGGCGACCAGGTCGCCGTTCTCCGGGATGTGGTCGAACACTTCCTGGCGGAGCACGAAGTACCCGCCGTTCTCCCACAGCGGCATTTCGCTGACCGCGGTGATCGAGCCGACCATGCCGCCCTCGTCCATCTCCACGCAGTGGAACGACGACTGCGGCGGGACGACCATCATCGACGCGCCCGCGTCGGTGTTGGAGAACCGCTCGATCATGTCGGGCAGCGGGACGTCGGACAGGACGTCGGCGTAGTTCGCGAGGAACATTTCGTCGCCGTCGAGGTAGTCGCGCACGCGGCGCAGGCGCTCGCCGATCGGCGACTCGATGCCGGTCTGCACGAAGGTGATCGTCCAGTCGGCGATGTCGGTCGAGAGCAGCTCCGCCTGGCCGTTGCGCAGGATGAAGTCGTTGGAAATGGTTTCCTGGTAGTTCAGGAAGAAGTTCTTGATGTGCGCCGCGCCGTAGCCGAGGCACAGGATGAATTCGGTGTGGCCGAAGTGCGCGTAGTAGCGCATCACGTGCCAGATGAGCGGTCTCGGACCGACCATCGCCATCGGCTTCGGGACGTCGTCGGCCGCGCCGTTGCGCATCCGCATCCCGTAGCCACCGCAGAAGAGAACGACCTTCACGTCACTGCACCTCGACGATTTCCAAGTGGGGGATCGGGAACACGAGCTTTCCGCCCCACGCCCCGATGTAGGAGAGCTGTTCGGTCAGTTCCTCCCGGAGGTTCCACGGGAGGACGAGCACGTAGTCGGGCCGGTCGGCTTCGATCCGCTCCGGGGGCAGCACGGGAATGCGCGTGCCCGGGGTGAACCGGCCGTGCTTGTACGGGTTGCGATCGACCGTGTACTGCAGCAGGTCCGTCCGGATGCCGCAGTGGTTGAGCAGGGTGTTGCCCTTGCCCGGGGCGCCGTAGCCGACGACGGTCTTCCCGTCGTTGCGCGCCTCGATGAGGAACTTCAGCAGGTCCAGCCGCACGCGGGTGACGCGCTCGGCGAACTCGGTGTACCCGGACAGCTCGTGCAGCCCGGCGGCCTTTTCGCGCTCCAGGACGTCGGTCATCCGCTCGCTGGGCTCGCCGGCGACCGCCTCGGGCCGCGCCCACAGCCGGATGGACCCGCCGTGCGTCGGCACCAGTTCGACGTCGACGACGGTCAGGCCGCCGGTCGCGAGGGCCCGGCGCGCGGATTCGACCGTGTAGTACTGGAAGTGCTCGTGGTAGATCGTGTCGTACTGGTTCTTCTCGATCAGCGTGAGCAGGTGCTGGACCTCGATGGAGACCCAGCCGTCGTCCGCGACCAGGGCGCGCAGGCCCTTGGTGAAGCCGAGGACGTCGGGGATGTGCGCGTAGACGTTGTTCGCGGCGACGAGATCGGCGGGGCCGTGCTCTTCGCGCACCTGGAGGCCGGTTTCCTCGGAGAGGAAGGCCGTCAGGGTGGGCACGCCGGCGTCGCGCGCCGCCTGCCCGACGTTCACCGAAGGTTCGACGCCCAGACACCGGATGCCGTGGCCGACGACGTGCTTGAGCAGGTAGCCGTCGTTGCTGGCGACCTCGACGACGAACGACTTCTCCCCGAGCCCCAGCCGCTCGACGGCGCCGTCGACGTACCGCTTCGCGTGCTCGACCCACGACGTCGAGAACGACGAGAAGTAGGCGTACTCGGTGAACGTGTCGTCGGGGTCGATCAGCGGGGGGATCTGGGCGAGCCAGCAGTCGGTGCACACCTTGAGGTGGAGCGGGAAGGTGGCCTCCGGCTCGTCGAGCTGTTCGGCGGTCAAGAATCGCTCACACGGGGGAGTGGCCCCGAGGTCCACCACGCTGGCCGTGTTTGTCGAACCGCAGAGTCGACATGTGGTCATCTACCAGGCTCCTTGGCTCGCGGTCGCGATGTGCGCTTAACACGTCGAGCAGGGGCGGACCGTCGTTACAGCGACGCGTGAGCGGCTGGTGGACCGATTCGGAACCGCAACCTGGATTCAAGGAATGTGGCAGGGATCACGCACGGTACCCGTCCGGACCCGTAACGTCCACAGTGGACGTGGGCCCTAGGCTGGCCCGATGACTTCGGAAACGGGTCCCCGCCTGAGCGGGGTCGCGGGCGTGGTGCTGACGGTCCGGTTCCTCACCGAGCTGGCCCTGCTGGGCGGTCTGGCGCTGGCCGGCACGCAGCTCGGCAGCGGCGTGGCGCTGGCGATCGTCGACGCGGTCCTGCTGCCGCTGGTCGCGGCCGCTATCTGGGGTTTGTTCATCGCCCCGCGGGCCCGCCGCCGGCTGCCGGAACCGGCCCGGTTCCTGGTGGAGTTCGTCCTGTTCGCGGCCACCGGGGTGGTGCTCGTGCTGGTCGGCTGGGTGGTGTGGGGCATCGTGCTGGCCGTGGTCGGCATCGGCGTCGCGGCGCTGACCCGGGTCGTCGCGAAGGACGGCTGAACGCACCGAGCCCTCCGCGCCGGAATGGCGCAGAGGGCTCGGGCAAATTGCCGATCGGGAATTGCTCAGATCTTTTCGGCGGCCGGGATGATCTCGGTGCCGAACTTTTCCAGCACGGCCGGGTTGTGGACGTGCGGGACCACGCCGAGCGCGACGTCGATGCCGAGCCCGTGCAGCCGCTCCAGCTCCTTCAGGAGCTCGCCGGACTTCGAGCCGTCCTCGCCGATGTCCAGGATGTGGTAGACGGTCTTGGTGATCGAGCCGTAGTCGCGGCCCTCGTTCTCGCAGTGCTGCTTGAGGACGTCGAGCTTGTGCTCCAGCTCCGGGCCGTTGAACAGGTTGCACTGGTCGGCGTACTTGGCGACCAGCCGCAGCGTCTTCTTCTCGCCCCCGCCGCCGATCATGATCGGCGGGCGCGGGTCCGACAGCGCCTGCGGCACGTTCAGCAGCCGGGTCGCGTCGAAGTGCTTGCTCTTGAACGGCTCGTCGCCGTCGGCCCACATCTGCAGCACGTACTGGAGGTTCTCCTCCAGCAGCTCGAAGCGCTCGGCGACCGGCGGGAACGGGAAGCCGAGGCCGCGGGACTCCTCCTCGTTCCAGCCCGCGCCGATGCCGAGGATCGCGCGGCCGCCGGACAGCACGTCCAGCGTCGTGATCGCCTTGGCCAGCAGGCCCGGGTGCCGGTAGAGGACGCCGGTGACGACCGTGAGCAGCTTGGCGCGCTCGGTGTGCGCGGCGATGAAGCCGAGGGTCGTGTACGCCTCGAGCATGTCGTTTTCGACGGGGCCGACCCCGCCGATCTGGAAGAAGTGGTCCATCACGGCGATGGAGTCGAAGCCCGCCTGATCGGCGGTGCGGACGACGGCGGCCAGGTCGGCGCCCAGCGCGGACGCCCCGTTCGGCCAGGTGAAGTCGGGGATCTGCAGTCCGAGTTTCATAGCTTCCGACGGTATACCTGGAGTTACCCCAGCCGCGTGCTCAAAAATCGCGGACGAGGGAAACCCTGCCGTGCAAGGGATCCGTGACGAACACCGTGCGCGTGCGCTGGTCGACGGCGACGTCGCCGGGGTTGACGCCCAGCGACAGCTCGCCGGTGAGCGTCCCGCTCCCGCCGTCGACCCGGCTCAGCCCGTTCTGGCCGCCGTTGGTGTAGACGGTGTTCGTGCCCTGGTGCACGGCGAGCGACGACGATTCGCTGCGCAGCAGAACGGTCTTGCGCTCGGTGCGCGTCGCTGCGTCCACAATGGACATGTGGTGGATGCCGGAGTTGGCCACGTACACCGAACCGCTCTCCGCGTGCACGGCGACCGCGGTCGGCCGCGCGCCCACCTTGACGCTGGCGACGAACCTCCCGCTGTCGATCGAGAACACCTCGATCGAGTCCGTGCCGGTGCTCGCGCAGTAGGCGAGCTTGCGGCCGGTGTCGACGGCGATCCCGGCGAGGCTCGGCTTCGGGCCCGGCACGAGCGCGGAAAGGGTGCAGCTGACGCCGTCGAGCACGGCGAGCGTGCCGGTGGCGCCGCTCGCCGCGTAGACGCGGTCGGCCTGCTCGTCCACGGCCAGCGCGGACGCGCCGGCGCCCGCGCCGATCACGCTGACCAGGTCGTGGGTGCGGCCGTCCAGCACCACGACGGTGCCGGCCGGCGGGTTCGCGACGTAGATCCGGTTGGCCTTCGGGTCGACCGCGACGTCGCCGGGAGCGCCGCCGACGGTGATGACCGCGCCGACCGAGGCCGCGCGCGGGTCGATGACCGAGACCGTCCCGGCCTCGGGATCCGTGACGTACGCCAGCCCGGTGACGGGATTCACCGCGACCGCGGTCGGGGACCCGCCGAGGTCGATCGACCGGACGTCCTCCGCCCGCGCCACCCCGGGCAGGACCACGGCCCCGGCACCCGCCGTGACCAGGGCGAACAGGGTCCTCCGGCCTATCGGGCGACCTCGCATCGGCGCCTCCGCTCGTGATCAACTCGCCCTCGGAGCCTAACCCGCGCGATCATCACGTGAAGGAACTTCGCGTCCCCCGATCGCGTTGTTTCCACTGGGTAACCCACTTCCAGAGCGGACGGAGGCGAGCGCGCGTGCACGGGCACCAGAACGGGTTGAAGACGGCGATGCTGCTCGGCCTGATGTCGGCGATCATCATCGCGATCAGCGGCCTGTTCGGCCGCGGTGCGCTGGTCATCGGCCTGGTCATCGCCCTGGGGATGAACGCGTACGCCTACTTCAACTCCGACCGGCTGGCCCTGCGCGCGATGCGGGCGCGGCCGGTGTCCGAGGTCGAGCAGCCCGCGATGTACCGGATCGTGCGCGAGCTCGCGCAGGTCGCCCGCCAGCCGATGCCGCAGCTCTACCTGAGCCCGACCGTCGCGCCGAACGCGTTCGCGACCGGCCGCAACCCGCGGCACGCGGCCGTCTGCTGCACCACCGGCATCCTCGACCTGCTCGACGAGCGCGAGCTGCGGGCCGTGCTCGGCCACGAGCTGTCCCACGTCTACAACCGCGACATCCTCATCTCGTGCGTCGCCGGCGCGCTGGCCAGTGTGATCAGCGTGCTCGCGAACATCGCGCTGTTCTTCGGCGGCAACAACCGCGACGGCAGCCCGCTGGTCAGCCTGATGCTGGTCTTCGTCGGCCCGATCGCGGCCGCCGTCATCCGGATGGGGGTCAGCCGGTCGCGGGAATACCAGGCCGACGCGTCCGGCGCCGAGCTGACCGGCGACCCGCTGGGCCTGGCCTCGGCGCTGCGGAAGCTGGAGGCCGGGACGCGGGCGCGTCCCCTGGTCGCCGAGCCGCAGCTGGTGTCTCAGTCGCACCTGATGATCGCCAACCCGTTCCGCCCCGGCGAGGGCCTGAGCAAGCTGTTCTCGACGCACCCGCCGATCGCCGACCGCATCGCGCGGCTGGAGGAAATGGCCCGCCGCCAGTTCTGATCCCAGCTGGTGGGAGCGGGAATCCCGATCTGACCAGCGGAGTTGGCGTAGGCATGGTTTCCGCACAGCTGCACCTGGGCGTCGCCATCGACGGGGCCGGGTACCACCCGGCCGCGTGGCGTGTCTCCGCGGTCGAGCCCGCCGCGCTGTTCACCTCCGGTCACTACCTCAAGTACGCGAAGCTCGCCGAAGCCGCTTCGCTCGACTTCGTGACCCTCGACGACTCCCTGGCCCTGCAGCCCGGCGGCGAGGAGGTCGTGCGCGGGCGTCTCGACGCGCTGCTCACGCTGTCCGCCCTCGCGCCGGCGACCAGCCGGATCGGCCTGGTCCCGACGGTCACCACCACCCACACCGAGCCGTTCCACGTCTCGACGTCGGTCGCGACCCTCGACTACGCGAGCCGAGGCCGCGCGGGCGTCCTCGCGGTGCCGTCGCTGACCGACGCGGAGGCCGCGCACTTCGGCCGCCGCCCGGCCCCGTCGCCGGCGGACGCCGAGGCCGAGACCGCCGAGGTCCTCGACGTCAGCGCCCGGCTCTGGGACAGCTGGGAGGACGACGCGATCATCCGTGACGCCGCGACCGGCCGCTTCATCGATCGGGAGAAGCTGCACTACGTCGACTTCGAGGGGCGCTTCTTCAGCGTGAAGGGCCCGTCGATCACGCCGCGGCCGCCGCAGGGCCACCCGGTGACCGCGGTCTACGGCGATTCGCCGCACGCCGTCGGCGCCGACGTGGTGATCACCCGCGCGGACCACCTCGAAGCCGTGCGCGCCGCGGCCGCCCGGTTCCCCGGCGCGAAGGTCCTCGCCACGGTGTCGATCGTGCTCGCCGAGACCGAGCAGGGCGCCCGCGACCGGCAGCACGAGCTGGACGCGCTGACGCCGTTCGAGCCCGCGGGCCTCTCGTTCGTCGGCACGCCCGCGCAGCTGGCCGCCGAGCTGCCCCGGTGGGCCGCCGAGACCGGCGTCGCCGGCTTCCACCTGCGGCCCGCCGTCCTGCCCGACGACCTCGACCTGCTCGCCGGCGAGGTCGTCCCGGCGCTGCGCGCGGCCGGCGCGTTCCGGGACGGCTACCGCGGCGAGACCCTGCGCGACCACCTCGGCCTCGGCCGGGCCGTCAACGCCTACGCCGTCACCCCGGGAGCCTGAGATGACCAAGCAGATCAAGCTCGCCGCGCACTTCCCCGGCGTCAACAACACCACGGTGTGGAGCGACCCGGCGTCGGGCAGCCAGATCGACTTCGCGTCCTTCGAGCACCTCGCCCGCACCGCCGAGCGCGGCAAGTTCGACTTCCTCTTCCTCGCCGAGGGCCTGCGGCTGCGTGAGCACGCCGGCAAGATCCTCGACTCCGACGTCGTCGGCCGGCCCAACACGACCACCGTGCTGGCCGCGCTCTCCGCCGTCACGACGCACCTCGGGCTGGCCGGGACGCTGTCCTCGACGTTCAACGAGCCCTACGAGGTCGCCCGCCAGGTCGCGAGCATCGACCACCTCTCCGGCGGCCGCGCGGCGTGGAACGTCGTGACGTCGCCGGACGCCTTCACCGGGCAGAACTTCCGCCGCGGCGGCTTCCTCAAGCGCGAGGACCGCTACGCGCGCGCCGAGGAGTTCCTGACCACCGTGCGCGAGCTGTGGGACAGCTGGCAGCCCGGAACCCTGGTGGGGGACAAGGAGAACGGCGTCTTCGCCCGCGACCGCGGCAAGTTCGTCCACAGTGGACCGCAGTTCGACATCCACGGGCAGTTCACGCTGCCGCGGACCCCGCAGGGCCAGCCGATCGTCATCCAGGCCGGCGACTCCGACGAAGGCCGCGAGTTCGCCGCGAAGGCCGCCGACGTCATCTTCAGCCGCCACGGCAGCCTCGAAGACGGCCAGGCGTTCTTCCACGACGTCAAGCGGCGCCTGGCCGCGTACGGCCGCGAGTACGGCGAGCTGCTGATCATGCCGGCGGCGACGTTCGTCCTCGGCGACACCGACGCCGAAGCCGAGGAGCACGCGCGCGAGATCCGGCTCCAGCAGGTCCGCCCCGCCACCGCGATCCAGTTCCTCGAGCAGGTGTGGAGCCGCGACCTGTCGGACTACGACGTCGACGGCCCGCTGCCGGAGATCGACCCGGACCCGGACGCCGAGCCGCTGACCTGGGGCCGCGTGCGCCACGAGAAGGACCAGATCGCGCTCGCGCGCAAGTGGCGGGCGATCGCGGAGGAGAAGAAGCTCTCGATCCGCGAGCTGGTGATCGAGGCCACGGCGCGCCAGCAGTTCGTCGGCACGCCGTCGACCGTCGCTTCGACGATCAACGAGTACGTGCAGTCCGACGCCGCCGACGGGTTCGTCCTGGTGCCGCACCTGACGCCGACCGGGCTCGACGAGTTCGTCGAAAAGGTCGTGCCGCTCCTGCAGGAACGCGGGGTGTTCCGGACCGAGTACGCCGGGACGACCCTGCGCGAGCAGCTCTTCTAGGCCGAGGCTCCCGCAGCTACGGCGACTGCCTTGACGTAGTCGCCGTAGCCGGACTTCGCCAGCTTCTCGCCCAGCGCGTAGCACTCGTCTGCGTCGATGAAGCCCATCCGCAGCGCGATCTCCTCGAGGCACGCGATGCGCACGCCGGTGCGGTGCTCCAGTACTTGGACGAACTGGCCCGCTTCGAGCAGCGAGTCGTGCGTGCCGGTGTCGAGCCAGGCGAAGCCGCGGCCGAGGTCGACCAGCGACGCCCGGTCCTGGCGCACGTACGTCAGGTTGACGTCGGTGATCTCGAGCTCGCCGCGCGGTGATGGCTTGAGCGCGCGCGAGATCTCGACGACCTGGTTGTCGTAGAAGTACAGGCCGGTGATCGCCTTGTTCGAGCGCGGCTTCGCGGGCTTCTCCTCGATGGTCAGCAGCTTGCCCGCCGCGTCGACCTCGCCGACGCCGTAGCGCTCGGGGTCCTTCACCGGGTAGCCGAACAGGACGCAGCCGTCGAGCTCGCGCACGGCCGTCTGCAGCCGGCCGGAGAAGCCCTGGCCGTAGAAGATGTTGTCGCCGAGCACGAGCGCCACGTCGTCGTCGCCGATGAAGTCCGCGCCGATCACGAAGGCCTCCGCGAGGCCGTTCGGGCTGGGCTGCTCGGCGTAGGAGAACGAGACGCCGAACTGGTCGCCGTTGCCGAGCAGCTTGCGGAACATCGGCAGGTCGGCGGGGGTGGAGATGACGAGGATCTCGCGGATCCCGGCCAGCATCAGCACCGAGATCGGGTAGTAGACCATCGGTTTGTCGTAGACCGGCAGCAGCTGCTTCGACACCGCCTGGGTGATCGGGTGCAGGCGCGTCCCGCTGCCTCCGGCCAGCACGATGCCCTTCATGAACTGCCTCCTCGGATCCGGCGTCGGCCCCACCCTACGGGCTGGCTCAAGCCGCTCACTCGGGAAGCGCTAGAAGGCCGGTCCCTTGCCGAAGTAGGCCTTGCAGCCGGAGCTGTACTCGGTGGCGATCTCGAGCACGTTCTGCCCGTCGTCGACCGGCAGGAGCGTCGAGGAGTAGTTGGGGCAGAAGTTGTTGTAGATGCCGGTGATGTGCACGGGCGCGGGCAGCTCGTACCAGTTGCCGCTGCCGAAGTCGTCGTTCGCCAGCAGGACCTGGCCGTTCCCGGGCTGCGGCTGGCCCTTCGCGTTGGTGTAGATCTGCCCGACCATGACGATCCGCACGCCGTTCGGGCCGCCGGGGAAGAGCGCGATCGTCTGCGCGTGCTGGAAGTAGTTGCCGTTCGCGGTGTTCACGCGGGTGCCGGGGTCGGCCGGGCTGCCCCAGTTGGCGCCGTCGGGGGAGATCTTGAAGTACGGGTCGCAGTAGCGGTCGCGGAAGTTGCAGATCTCGTAGGCGAAGTAGAAGCGACCGTCGGGCAGCCGGCGGATGATCGGCATGCCGGGCCGGACCCGGTCCGGCGGGATGGCCAGGGTGAGCTGCTTGGTGCCCCACGTCACGCCGTCGGTCGAGGCGACGCGGTTGAGGACCTGCGCGTACTTCGGGGCCTGCGTCTCGTCGGCGAAGTGGAGCCAGAGCGTGCCGCCGGCGTCGACGGTGAACTCGGGCTCCCAGATGCCGTCGATGTTGTGCGACCGCGCGGCCTCGGACAGGAACCGCCACGAGCGGCCGCCGTCCGGGCTGGCCCAGACCTTGATGCCGACGCGGCGCTGGGCCCCGGCGTCCTGCCGGTAGGAGGCGGCCCAGAGCAGGGTGCCCGCGCGGAGCCGGCCGACCCGCTGCGGCAGTTCGTAGAGGGTGCCGCAGCACATGCCGTACCGGCCGTCGGGGTCGTGGATGGCGCCGATCTGGTGGAACGTGTCGCCCTCGTCGGTGCTCTCCAGCACCGGCGTGTACTTGCCGCCGGCGTCTTCGCTGGTCAGCGCGGCGACGATGTGCCCGCGGCCGAAGATCGAGTAGTCGAGCCGGACGAGCCGCGCGTAGGAGCCGAGGCCGGGCAGGAGCAGCTTGCGCTCGGCGGCGCTCGCGGGCGTCAGTGTCGCGCCGATCACGGTGAGTGACAGCACGAAGGCGAGCAAGCGGCGCATCCTGACCCTCTCCACGCGGTGACGGCGCGATTAGAGCACGGGGATCGGGTCCTTCGTGGACAGTCACACGGCCCATTCGCGCGTTCGAGGGGTTTGCTGTGCGCTTTCGGGTGACCGGTAACGTGGAGTGGCTGCGAGGGGGAAAAGATGAAACTGCGGTGGTCCGGTCTTCTGGTTCTGGTCCTGCTGGCCGGGTGCGCCCCGGCGACGGGGTTCGGCACGATCGTGACTTCTTCGGCTGTGGCGCCTCCCACCACATCGGCGGCGCCGGTGCTGAAGGACGTGCCGACGGAGACGCACACGGGCAAGGGCGACGGCGAGTTCGCGACGACGTGGCCGGCGGACCAGCTGGGCTTCTTCACGTTCGACTGCCCGAAGTGCTCGTCGAACGTGATGGTGGACACCGACGGCGGCGAGTACGGCCTGGTCAACGCGATCGGCAAGTACAAGGGGACGACGTGGCTGAACACGGAGCCGGACCGCCCGACAACGAAGGTGACGGTCCACGCGAACGCGGCTTGGACGGCGACGATCGCGGACTACCGCAGCTTGCCGGTGGCGGGTCCGGGAGCGACGGCGTCGGGCAAGGGTGACGCGGTGTTCCGGGTGCCAGAAGGGGTTCGGACGGTGGCTTTCACGGCCAAGACGCGGGGGAACGTGGCCGTTTGGGTGCACTCGGAGAAGGTCCGCGATCTGTTGGTGAACGAGATCGGGGATCTGTCGAAGACTGTGGAGGTCGTTGGGCCGGCTTATCTGCTGGTCGAGGGGTATGAGGCCAGCTGGACGATCACCCCGTCCTGAGCCGGTGACGCTTCGGACCTGCTGGGACACGCCGGTCGAGTGGGCCCATGTGCTGCCGGTGTCCCGTGAGGGACTCGCACTCATTCTGGCTTTGGGGCGACCGGAAGTTGTCGACGGATGGGCCGTTCAGGGCGGGCAGAAGGGCATCGGACTCGGAATCTCCGCGTCGGCGAGTGATCGACTCACACCGTCCTGAGCGGGCACCCGGGGTGACCGGGTGCCCGCGGCGGCGTCACCGGTAGTTGGTGAACTGCGTCCGGCCTGGGGTGATGCCGGAGAGTGGGGCTCTGAGCTGCGGCTTTGTGCCCGTTGGTGGTGGTCGTTGGTCGTCGCTGGTTGGTGCCATCTGTACCGAATTTGTGCCCGGCGTTGCCGTGTCGAGTCATGGATGCCTCATGCGTACGACCTAGGCTTTCCCTATGTCCATCGCTCTCGGAACGCTGCCCGACTGGTTCTCGGGAGTAGGCGCAGTTGGCGCGCTCGTTGCGGCAAGCTTGGCGGCCAAGGCGGCGTTCGGGCAGGTAGAGCACATGCGTAACCAGATTGATCACGCGAAAGAGCTTGAGCAAGAAGCTGTCCGGCGCGAGAGGCGAAGTGCTGCATCGCAAGTTGCGATCTGGATTGAGTCGGTTGACCGCGAACTATGTGTCTACTACACGAACCGTAGCGGGTTGCCGATCTACTCGGCGACAATTGTCAGTCGAATAACTTGGCTAAATAAAATTATCAGTACTAACTACGCCACTCTGGGGCCCACTGAGGAGCCGCGCAGGCTGAAGCGTGTGGAACTTGACCTGCGGAAAGTTGTGAAAGAGGAGGTTGGTTTCTTTAGGGTGGCCCAGCCCAAAGGGCAGCCGGCGCAGGGGCGATTCAAGATCAAAAGTGATGGCGCACTCGCAGCCACCGGGTACGAATGGTGGTCCGATCTAGCTGCCGACCAGGTTCGAGTCGGATTGGCCTTCATGGACGCGGCGGAAATTCCGTGGGTTCGGCATCCTCATGGCGAATTGACTGAACATGGAATGAGGGGTGCGGCGGTAGCTTTCTTGGAAGGTGAATGGGAGCGCTTTGAGTTTCCCGTTGTCGAAGAGGTTGAATAGCCTGCTAATTCAAGTGGGTGGCCTCTCGGTATCTCGTCGACCTGGCGCAGCCCGATCACGCCGCGTCAAGGGGGCACCTCCTCGCCTCGGTGACTGAGCTCCGAAACCGGCCCCCTTGACGCGGCGTGATAGCCCTCCGGGAGGTCGACGAGATGCCGTCTGGCCAACCACGGACGCAACGTGCGAGCCCTGCCGGCCATCTCGGAGACCTGCCCGTCCGGCGAGGACACCTCTTCTCGGATCCGCGGCTTACCCCAACCTTCGGCCGACTCGCCCCGGCCGACTCGCGGGGGACCGGCCGCCAGGCCGCATGCCCCCGCGAGGGCTTGGCCGGGGCAAAGAGCTGGGGCCGAGCGGCCCCGGAGGGGCCGCCTTGATCCTGTAGAGAAAGTTCTCACCAAGCCTCCACCTCACGGGCAGTGGCTCAACCGAGGAGAGCCCGAAGCGCTGCGGCATCGCTGGCGAGTTGCGAAGGGTCGATCTGGGATTCGTCGCCACTCTGCGGCAGCAGCGGGAACGGCCTCCCCGGAGCAGGGTCCTCGACGAAACGCGGCACTAGGTGCGTGTGGAGATGCGGGACGGTGTTCCCCAGCGTCTCGTAGTTCATCTTCAGCGGCCGGTAGAACGTGGCTAGCGCCTTCGCCACCGTCAACGTCGCCTTCCAGTACCCCTGCGCCTCCGACTCGCTCAGCTCGAACGGCTCGACGACGTGACGCCCCCGCCAGATCACGAGCGTGTACCCGCGCTGGATGTCGGCTCGCTGGAGCACGGCGTCCACATCGGCCGTCTCGAAGATCCGGATGCCGTAGGCGTCCTCGTCCAAGCGCTTCGACTGGCACATCTCGCACGTTTGGCCGCTGATTCGATCAGCCCAGTCGGCCGGCCACTCGCTCGTCATGGCTGAATGTCGCCTTCGTTCCACTCGTAGATGAACTCGTGCTTGTCGCCCGCGTAGACGTCGTGAGCGGCCTGCAGCGGCCTGCCGTCCTTGTCGTAGTCGACGTCCCACATGTGCATCACCGGCACCCCTGCGTGGAGGTTGAGCAACTCCGTCTCCTCCGGGGTCGGCATGAGGGCGCTGAACACCTCGATCCCTCGGAAGAATGTGTGCCCGAGCGACTCGATCAGCTCGTCGGGCCCCTCCGGCAGCGCGTCCGGAGATTCGAGGCGGGTGTCCGCCGCGAGCCATAGCGGGTAGTAGCTCGCGGAGACCACGACCGGCTCGTCGTCGAGGAACTGCAAGCGACGGCGTACGACTGCCTCGTCGCCGGGTGAGGCGCGTAGCCAATGAGCTGCGTTCGCGGGCAGGGGAGCACGCCCGACGAAGAGGATCCGGCGCGAAGGCACCCGGCCCTGCTCGATGGCTCCGACGTCGAAGACGGGCTTCCCGGTGTCTCGGTGGGCTGCGTGGCGTCGTGCTGCCGAGACGCGACGAAGGGGCGGGCGCCGCCGGACGAAGGTGCCGCGCCCGAACTCGGTCGTCACCAGGCCCTCGGAGACCAGGAAGGCAATCGCCTTGCCGGCCGTCGCCTTGGTCGTGCCGTACTGGGCGATGAGCTGCCGTTCGGACGGGAGGACGGCGCCCGGCGCGAGTTCGCCCTGCATGATCGCCGCGCGCAGGTCGGCCGCGATCCGTCTGCTGAGCGGTAGCCGTTCCGACACGGGGTCTCCTTCGCTGCGTCAGCGTCCAGCGTACGGCCTCCCTAGTGAGACCTCCACACCTTGCTTGACAACCTCCCTAGGGAGGTGCAATCTGAGAATACCTCCCTAGGGAGGTTGACCGGGTTTGGCGCGACGACGGAGGCGAACATGGGCGCTCTTGCACTGCTGGATGACGAGCGGTACGTGACGGTGATCCCGGAGCGGTTCCGGTTCTCCGACGAGAACCCGCTGACGCTGGAGCCGTACGGCCGCAACAAGTTCGGTGACCTGCCGCCGTACATCGAGGACGTGATCACGGACGTCGTCGGGCTGACCGAAGCGAAGTGGGAAGCGCTCGTGGACGCGGGGGAGACCTACACCGTCGTCGGGCCGTTCCAGTACTACTCCCTAGCCCCGCTGTTCCGCACGTTCCCCGACCGCGTGCACCGCGCTGGCCCCGCTGGCTGGTGCCCGGACTGCTGGGGCACCCTCGCGGCCTGCGACACCGACGGCTCGGTGACCGGCACTGTCGGCGCGGCGTTCCTCTGCGACTGCGCGGGGGTCTGAGCCATGACCACCATGCAGCTCGGTGACGTCCTCACCTTCGACTGCTCACGCTGCGGGCAGCCGCACATCCAGGCTCCCGTGATCGCGTGGACGCCGTGCTGGTCGTGCTCAGGCATGGGCACGCTCACGCCCGGCTCCGGCATCGCCTGCCGCACCTGCCGGGGCGAGGGCCAGTTCGGCTCCTACTCCG
Organism: Amycolatopsis sp. NPDC101161; assembly: GCF_044768185.1. Taxonomy (NCBI): domain Bacteria; kingdom Bacillati; phylum Actinomycetota; class Actinomycetes; order Pseudonocardiales; family Pseudonocardiaceae; genus Amycolatopsis; species Amycolatopsis sp. NPDC101161. The sequence goes on along the minus strand of NZ_JBIWPI010000004.1, from coordinate 622,962 downwards.
ACATGGTCGTCGCACGGCAGGAACGCCACTGCGCCCAGGTCCGCCGCCTGCCGGGCGAGCGCTTCCGGCTGTCCGACGTGGACTCGGAGACAGGTCGCCGGTTCTGCGATCTGCGGTTCGTCGACCTCCCCGAGCTGGTCCAGGACCTGGTCCTGAACATGGGCGTGTCGCCGGAGCGCTGGAACGCCCTCGTGGAGCACGGGGATGTCCTCGAAGTGCCCTGCCTGGACGGCGTGCACTCGGTGTCCCGTCCCGTTGTGTGGGGTGACCGCCGCTCGACCCGGACCGGTTGGCCCGGGGCCGCTCGGGCGGGGGTGGCTGCCTGATGGTGGCTGCTCCGGCTGGCTTCAGCGAGATGGTGGCCGCGTTCTCGAAGTCCGGCACGCTGGACCCGGCCCTGGCGCATGTGCTCGCCCGCGCGAACTTCGACACCTGGGCTGGGAAGGTCAAGGCCGCTCGGGGCTGCGTGAAGCCGGTTCGGATGGCCGGGTCGTCCACTGTGGTCGACTCCTCCGGCAAGGTCGTCTCCGAGCTGTCCGGCTCGGTGTTCGTCCCGTGCAAGAACCGCCGTGCTGCCGTGTGCGAGTCCTGCTCCGCCCACTACGCGCACGACACGTTCCACCTCATCCGCGCGGGCATGGCCGGGGGTAAGGGCGTCCCCGAGACCGTCACCGGCCACCTGCGCGTACTGGCGACCCTGACCGCGCCGTCGTTCGGGAAAGTCCACTCGCGACCGTTCCGCAATGGACACGTGCGCCGCTGCTCCTGCGGTGAGCTGCACTCCCAGTACGACGACGTCCTCGGCACGCCCCTGGACCCGGAGACCTACGACTACGTCGGGTCGGTGCTGTGGCAGGCCCATGCGGGGGAGCTGTGGCGCCGCTTCACCATCGCCGTGGGCCGCAAGCTCGCCCGCGTCCTCGGGCTGCGTCCGGCTGAGCTGCGCGAGGTCATGCGCCTGTCCTACGCCAAGGTGGCGGAGTACCAGCGGCGCGGCCTTATTCACTTCCACGCCGTCGTGCGAGTCGACGGCCCCGAGGGGACCGGACGGACCACCCCCGCCGGCCGAAGTGACCGACGACCTCCTGACCGCCGTCATCGAGGACGCGGCGGCCTCCGTCGTCGTGCGCACGCCCGAGTCTTCGGCGGTCGGCGTGGTCGAGCTGACGTGGGGTGATCAGGTTGACGTGGAGCCCATCGCGGCGTCGGAAGGCACCTCAGAGGGCTCGGACGGCGGCTGGCACGACCGGCGCGTCGCGGGCTACGTCGCCAAGTACGCCACCAAAGGCACCCGCCTGACGGAGGGCTCCGACTACCGCATCCGGTCGGCGGAGCACATCGAGCAGCTTCCGATCACCGAGCACCACAAGCAGCTCATGCGCACGGCGTGGCGGCTCGGCGGCCTGCCCGAGTACCGGGAGCTGAACCTCCGGAAGTGGGCGCACATGCTCGGGTTCCGGGGTCACTTCCTGACCAAGTCCCGCCGCTACTCCACGACGTTCGGGCAGATCCGCCGGACGCGGGCGGAGTACCGCCTCGATGAGCAGCGCGAGGCCCTGGGCATCGCCGACACCGAGGTCCTGACCGTCGTCAACGACTGGGCCATGACCGGCATCGGCTACCACAACGACGCCGAACGACGGCTGGCCGCCGTGTTCGCCGAACTACACCTCGCCCGGCGCAAGCTCGACGGCCAGGACGACGACGGCGGGGGACCACATGGCCGTTGACGACCTTTGGTACCTGCGCAAACGCGACTCAGAGACCGGCGAAAGGCTGCGCTCGAAGCGCCACGGACGCGGTAAGCGCTGGCGTGTCCGCTGGGTCGACCCTGACACCGGCCAGGACCGAACCGAGCTGTTCGAGCGCCGCGCCGACGCCGACCGGCACGACGCGAACATGCACGCCGACATCTCGCGCGGGCAGTACGTCGATCCTCGAGCCGGTCGGCTGACGTTCCGGGAGTACGCGGACCAGTGGCGGCAGACGCTGCTCCACCGTCCGAGCACGGCCGAACGCACGGAGCGCGTCATCCGCCGGCACCTCGTGCCCGTGCTCGGTGAGCTGCCCATCGCGCAGATCCGAAGCTCGCACATTCGGGGCTGGGTAAAGGATCGAGCCGCGAAGCTCGCTCCGAGCACGCTCACGGTCGTCTACTTTGGAACGCTCGTCCCACTGTTCAACGCGGCCGTCGCGGACAAGCGCATCGGAACGTCCCCGTGCGTCGGCATCCGCCTGCCGGAGATCGAGGACGCCCAGTACTACATCGCGCGGCCCGAAGAGGTCCACGCGCTCCACGACGCACTTCCGGAGCGCTACCGGCCGATCGTCTACCTGGCGGCTGGCTGCGGCTGGCGTGGCGGCGAGATCTTCGGCCTGGAGCGGGACGCGATCGACTTCGACGCGATGGAGGTCGAGGTCCGGCACCAGCTCACCGTCGTGTCCGGCCGGACTCCCTACCTCGCGCCGCCGAAGACCAAGACCAGCCGCCGGGCCAACGAGCTGCCGACGCTGGTCGCGAACTCGCTGCGCGGCCACCTGGAGACCTTCCGGACGCTTCCGGAGGAGATCGACGACGAGACCGACCCCCGCCGGCCGATCCGGCGGCCCGTCAACCTCGTGTTCACGCGGGGCGACGGCCGCCCGATCCACCGGGCCGACTGGTCGTACATCTGGCGTCCGGCCGTAAAGGCCGCTGGCCTGCCGGAAGGCTTCGGTCTGCGTGACCTGCGGCACTACTTCGCCACGGTGCTGATCTTCGGCGGAGCGAACGTCAAGACCGTTCAGCTCGCCATGGGCCACACCACGCCCACGGTGACGCTCAACACCTACGTCGGCTACTGGCCGGACGCGGTGGACCAGACGCGGACGCTAGTGGATTCCGCGCTCGGTTGTACCGACGTTGTACCCACGGGCACCTGAAACCAGATACCCGCAGGTCAACGAGGGTAAGTCACCGGTAGTTGGTGAACTGCAGCGCGATTTCGAAGTCCTTGCCCTTCAGCAAGGCGATCACGTCCTGCAGCTGGTCCTTCTTCTTGCCCGACACCCGCAGCTGGTCACCTTGGATCTGGGCCTGCACGCCCTTCGGGCCCTCGTCGCGGATGAACTTCGCGATCTGCTTCGCCTTGTCCGAGGCGATGCCCTGCAGGATCTTGCCCGAGATCTTGTAGATCTTGCCCGACAGCGCCGGCTCGTCGGCCTCGAACGCCTTCAACGAGATGCTGCGCTTGATCAGCTTCTCCTTGAACACCTCGACCGCGGCCAGCGCGCGCTCCTCGGTCTCGGACTCGATCGCGATCGCCTCCTCGCCGGACCAGTTGATCGTCGTGCCCGTGCCGCGGAAGTCGAAGCGCGTGCCGAGCTCCTTGCTTGCCTGGTTGAGCGCGTTGTCCACCTCCTGGCGGTCGACCTTGCTCACGACGTCGAAAGAGGGATCCGCCACGTGTCCTCACACCTCGTACTCGCTTGTCAGGGGCCACCCAGCCTAGCCCCCACCGGGGGACGGGCATCCCGGTTGACCCCCGCTCGAACCCGTTCGGTAAGCTTCTCCCCGGCCGGTGCGACCGGCCATGGCGGGTTACCCGAGTGGCCAAAGGGGACTGGCTGTAAACCAGTTGGCTTACGCCTACGGGGGTTCGAATCCCTCACCCGCCACCCAGCCGAAACGGCCCCGCGACCACCAGGTCGCGGGGCCGTTTTTGCGAGCCAATGACCTCGCCTTTACTCAACCCGCGATTCGGCGGCAATTCCTCGCCGGTGCGATGGAAGATTCATTCGTCCTTTGGAACCCATTTCCGGAAATCACTGGAAAACGGTAACGGAGTTCGCGGCCGGCCCGACCCCGCAGGTGCCGAACCCAGACCAGTGGAGGTACGCATGCCGGTTCCCGGGACGCTCGACCGCCCGACGCGCGACCAGCTCGTGCGGGTCCAGTACGCAGATGCCGAGCTCGTGGCCGACTACGCCGAGGCGTACGCCGGCCGGGGCCCTACCGCCCGGTTCCACCGATCCCGGATCCACGCCGTCGACCAGGTGCTCGCCGACCACCCGGGCGGCACGCTGCTCGACGTCGGCTGCGGGCCGGGGATGATGGTCCGTCATCTCCTGGAAAGCCGGCCGCGGGAATTTTCCGTGACCGGTTGCGACCGGTCCGCCGCGATGGTCGACGCCGCGCGGCGGAACACCGGGGAAGAAGCGAGTTTTTCCGTCGGCGATATCGAAGAAATGCCGTTCGCCGACGGCGGATTCGACGTCGCGCTCGCGATGGGCGTGCTCGAATACGTCGATGTCACGCTGGCGCTGCGCGAAATCGCCCGGGTTGTCCGCCCCGGCGGCCTCGCCGTCGTCACGATGCTCAACCCGCACAGCCCGTACCGGCTGGTCGAGTGGGGCCTGTACTGGCCGGCGCGCCGCGTGCTCGGCGGGATCGAAGAGGCCCTGCGCTTCCCGCGGCACCACGGCGCGCGCCACACCGGGATCCAGGCCTACGCCCCGCGGCGGCTGCGCCACGAGCTGTGGCGCGCCGGGCTGCAGCCGGAGGACACGCTCTACTACGACGTCACGGCGCTGGTGCCGCCGCTCGACCGCATCGTCCGGCGGGACACGAAGACCGCCCGCGGCGCGGCCGGCCTGCTCGGCACCGGGTACCTGATCGCCGCGCGGCGGCTCTGAACGAAAACGAACGGCCGGTTTCCCTGGGGTGGGGGAAACCGGCCGTTCTCAGGTGGCGGCGCTCGGGGTTACGCCGCCTGGGAAACCGGCGTCGAAGCCGGTGTCAGGGCGAGGTCGAGGACCTCGCGGACGTTCGCCACCGCGTGGACGTCCAGCTGGGACAGCACCTCGGCCGGGACGTCGTCGAGGTCCGGCTCGTTGCGCTGCGGGATGATCACGGTCTTCATGCCCGCGCGGTGCGCCGCCAGCAGCTTCTGCTTCACGCCGCCGATCGGGAGGACGCGTCCGGTCAGGGACACCTCGCCCGTCATCGCGACGTCCGCGCGGACCACGCGGCCCGAGAGCAGCGACGCCAGCGCCGTCGTCATCGTCACGCCCGCCGACGGCCCGTCCTTCGGGACCGCGCCCGCCGGGACGTGGACGTGGATACCGCGCTTGCGCAGGTCGCCGACTGGCAGCTCCAGCTCCGCGCCGTGCGAGCGCAGGTAGGACAGCGCGATCTGCACCGACTCCTTCATCACGTCGCCGAGCTGGCCGGTCAGCTGCAGCCCGGACGCGCCGGACTCCTCGTCGGCCAGCGACGCCTCGATGTAGAGGACGTCACCACCCGCGCCGGTCACCGCCAGGCCGGTCGCCACGCCCGGGGTCGCCGTGCGCTGCGTCGACGCCGGCAGCGACGACTCCGGGATGTGCCGCGGGCGGCCCAGGTAGTCGGAAAGGTCCGCAGCGTCCACCGTGAGCGGCAAGGACACCTGGTCCAGCGCCACCTTGGTCGCGATCTTGCGCAGCACCTTGGCGATCGTCCGGTTCGCGTCGCGCACGCCCGCCTCGCGGGTGTACTCGGCGGCGATCCGGCTGAACGCGGCGTCGGTCAAAACCACGTCCGAAGTGCCCAGCCCGGCGCGCTCCAGCTCGCGGGGGAGCAGGTGGTCGCGGGCGATGGTGACCTTCTCGTGCTCGGTGTAGCCGTCCAGCGTGACGAGCTCCATGCGGTCCAGCAGCGGGCCGGGGATGGTCTCGAGCGCGTTGGCCGTCGCCAGGAACACGACGTCGGACAGGTCCAGCTCGACCTCGAGGTAGTGGTCGCGGAACGTGTGGTTCTGCTCCGGGTCCAGCACTTCGAGCAGCGCCGCGGTCGGGTCGCCGCGGTAGTCGGCGCCGACCTTGTCGATCTCGTCGAGCAGCACGACCGGGTTCATCGAGCCGGCTTCCTTGATGGCGCGGACGATCCGGCCGGGCAGCGCGCCGACGTACGTGCGGCGGTGACCGCGGATCTCCGCCTCGTCGCGGATGCCGCCCAGCGCCACCCGGACGAACTTGCGGCCCATGGCCTTCGCGACGGACTCACCCAGCGACGTCTTGCCGACCCCGGGAGGGCCCGCGAGGGCGAGCACGGCACCGGAACGCCGGCCACCGACCGGGCCGAGACCCGACTCGGCACGACGCTTGCGCACGGCCAAGTACTCGATGATGCGTTCCTTGACGTCGTCGAGTCCGGCGTGGTCGGCGTCGAGCACGGCCCGCGCGGCCGCGATGTCGTAGATGTCCTCGGTGCGCTCGTTCCAGGGCAGCTCCAGGACGGTGTCCAGCCACGTGCGGATCCAGCCGCCCTCGGGGGACTGCTCGGACGTGCGGTCCAGCTTGTCCACCTCGGCCAGCGCGGCCTTCTTGACGGCGTCGGGCAGCTCGGCCCCTTCGACGCGGGCGCGGTAGTCGTCGTCCTGCGCGGTGCCGTCGAGCTCGCCGAGCTCCTTGCGGATCGCCTCGAGCTGGCGGCGCAGCAGGAACTCCTTCTGCTGCTTCTCCATGCCTTCGGCGACGTCCTTGCGGATCGTGTCGGTCACCTCGAGCTCGGCCAGGTGCTCCTTGCTCCACTCGAGCGCCTTCTCCAGGCGGACCGTGACGTCCAGGGCGCCGAGCAGCTCGAGCTTCTGGTCGGTGGACAGGTACGGCGCGTTGCCGGACAGGTCGGCGATCGCGGACGCGTCCTCGACCTGCTGGACGGCGTCGATCAGCTGCCAGCCGCCGCGCTGCTGGAGGATCGAGATGACGACGGCCTTGTACTCGGCCGCGAGCTTGGCGGTCTGGTCGTTCGTGGTCTCGGGGGCGCCTTCGGCGTGCACCCAGCGGGCGGCACCGGGGCCGTCGGCGATCCGGCCGACGAGCGCGCGGGACGTGCCGCGCAGCAGGACGGCGGCCTTGCCGCCGGGCACGCGGCCGATGCGCTCGACGGTCGCGACGGTGCCGTACTCGGCGTACTCACCGTGGACGCGGGGCACGATCAGGACCTCGGCCTTGGTGGCGCCGGTCGACCGGATACCCGGGAACGACGCCTGGCTGGGGGTGTTGGCCTGGGCGGACTCCACCGCTGCCCGGGTCTCGGTGTCGGTCAGGTCGAGCGGGACGACCATGCCCGGCAGCACGACGTCGTCATCGAGCGGGAGCACGGGCAGGAGGCGGGTGTCGGACATGTGCACTCCTCGTGTAGTTGAGTCTGCCTAGCTCAACTCTCCGATGGGTGTGTTTGTTTCCGATGGTGCGTTCGCCCACAGCGATCAGGGAAACCGCAGGTCAGAGCGACGGGCGGCGAGCGACGGCGCACCAGGCGAAGGGCCGCGTCTCCGCGTCGATCGGTGTCGGCGGCTCCTCCGGGCGCCAGTCCGGCAGCGATGTCATCCCTGGCGGGAGCAGCGGCCAGCCGCCGAACCACGGGAGCAGCTCGTCGGCCGAGCGCAGCCACGCCGGGTTCGACGTGTCGCGGTAGGCGTCGATGAACCGCTTCACCTCCGCGGCGCGCTCCGGCGGCGCGTCGTCGCGGCACGTGCCGTGCGTCAACGCCAGCCAGCTGCCCGGCGCGAGCTTCTCGCGGTAGGCCGCCATCAGCCCCTCGGGGTCGTCGGACGGCCCGATGAAGTGCATCACCGTGATCATCAGCAGGCACACCGGACGCGACCAGTCGATGAGCGAGGCCGTCACCGGGTCGGCGAAGATCGCCGCCGGCCGCCGGATGTCCCGCTCGACGAGGCCGGCCCAGTCCGTCGCGCCTTCGCGTTCGAGGATCAGCCGCGAGTGCGCGGCCGCCACCGGTTCGTAGTCGACGTAGACGACCGACGCGCGCTCGCCGGCGGGCAGCCGGTCGCGGACGATCTCGTGCACGTTGCCCGCGGTCGGCACGCCGGAGCCGAGGTCGACGAACTGGCGGACGCCCGCGTCCACCGCCGCCGAGACCACCCGGTTCATGAACGCGCGGTTCTGCCGCGAGATCGGCCGGATCAGCGGCCACACCTTCTCCACGCGCCGGCCGAACTCGCGGTCGACCGCCCAGTGCTGGTCGCCGCCGAGGTACCAGTCGTAGACGCGCGCCGCGGACGGCTTGTCGGTGTCCACCCCGGCCGGGGCGATCGGCGCTCCTTCGCTCACGAGCCCGGCTTGACCCCGATGCCGCACCAGGCGAACGGCCGCGCCTCGGCCTCCAGGGCGTTCAGCTTCCGGTCCGGCCGCCAGTCCGGCAGATGCACGATGCCCGGTTCCATCAGCTCCCATTCGCCGAAGAGGGGCTCGATCTCGTCGCGGTCGCGCAGCCACACCGGGTTGCTCGTTTTGCGGTACTGCTCGACGAACCAGCGCAGCCCCTCCAGCGCCTTGCCGGTCCCGTCGCCCTCGCTCATCTGCGAGATCGCCAGCCAGCTGCCTGGCGCGAGCTTGTCCCGGTACGCCTTCAGGATGCCGACGGGGTCGTCGTCGGGCCCGACGAAGTGCAGGACCGCCATCATCATCAGGCAGACCGGCTGCGAGAAGTCGATGAGCCGCTTCGTCTCTTCCGCGCGCAGCACGGCTTTCGCGTCGCGCATGTCGGCCTGGACGATGCCCGCCCAGTCCGTCGCCATCTCCTCTTCGAGGATCAGCGTCGCGTGGGCGACCGCCACCGGCTCGTAGTCGACGTACACGACTTTCGCGTCGTGGTCCTCGGGCAGCTCCGCCTCGACGACCTCGTGGACGTTGCCCGCCGTCGGGACGCCGGAGCCGAGGTCGATGAACTGGCGGATGCCGGCCCGCAGCGCGGCCCGGACCGCGCGGTTCATGAACTCGCGGTTCTGCTTCGAGCCGGGGCGCACGAGCGGCCACTGCTGCTCCATGCGCCTGCCGAACTCGCGGTCCACGGCCCAGTTCTGCGTACCGCCCAGGTACCAGTCGTAGATCCGGGCCGCGGACGGCTTCTCGGTGTCGACGCCTTCGGGTGCTCTCGGCGCCGAATCGCGCTGGTCGGTCACTTCCGGCTCCCCTCGCTGCTCGCGGGACCAGCCTATAAGGACCGGCCACCCGGGGTAAGCCGCCAGTCGTTCAGCGAACGGCCGGCCGGCGCTGCCAGTACGTCCACAGCGGGCGGTAACCCTGCGCGTACCAGAACGGCGTCGACAGCGGGTTCGCCGCCGCGTGGTGCAGCAGGACGACGTCGGCGCCGACCTCGTCCAGGACGTGGTGGGCGTGCGCGGCCAGCGCGGTGCCGACACCGGACGACCGCGCGGTCTCCGCGACGGCCAGTGAAGAGAGGTAGCCGACGCGCGACGCGTTGACGCGGTCGCTGATCCAGCCGGTTTCGCCCGGGTGCTGGACGTTCACCATGCCGAGCGGACGGCCGTACAGCTCGGCGATCCACAGCGGCGGCTCCGGCCGGTTCAGCTGCTCGGCGAGGTCCTTGGCCATGATGTCCTCGACGCCCTTGCGGAAGTTGACCGTGCCGTACTGCGCGTCGAAGGTGTGCAGCTCCAGGCCCAGCGAGACGACGGTTTCGAGGTCACCGGGCTCGGCGCGGCGGATCTTGACGCCGGGCGTGCCGCGCGGGCCGGCCGGGACCGTCCGGTCCGCCGGGCGGACCGCGATCACCCGCAGCGGCGCGAACCCGTGGTGCAGCATTTCGCGCGTACCGGCGGCGTCGCGGCTCGCCCGCGGCACGATCGCCGCGGTCTCGGTGTCGCCGCGCTCGGCGACCGCGCGCAGATGTTCATCCCATCGTGTGAGGAGTGCGTCGAGGGCCTCGGCGGGCCGCGGACCGGCCAGCTGGAGGTCGAGCCGGTGCTCGGTGAGCGCCCGCCACGGCGCGTTCGGCGCGTCCTGGTGGACCTGGATGCGCGAGGCGAGGGCGGAGGCGGCGGAGTCGCCCGTCGCGACCTCCAGCACCACCGCGCTTTCGGCCGCTTCGAAGGGGGAAGAACCGGGGAGCAGGGAGTCCACCGCCGCGAGCCGGGCCGCGTGTTCGGTGGCGATCACGTCGCTGTGCATGGACTCATTGAAGCGCTACCCGGGATGCCGTGTGCAAAGGACTGACCCCTGGTTCACCACCCGATGCTTGGGGGTCCGGGTGGCGGAGCCCCCGGCCCGGGGCGAAGCCCCGGTTAGCACAGAGTTTCACCCCTTGGTCCACGCAGGTCAGCGCCATCGAGGCATTGTTAACCCTGGGGTGATCTCCTACTGTCTCGAAAGGGACACGGGTACGCCCTACGGGGTACGGTATGGCCCTTGTCCACACCCGAAGTCACGGATCAGTACCGGTGGACAAGCCGGGAGGGAAGGTCGGATGCCGGACACCAACGCCCACGGCGACGCCGTCGCGCAGGCGCAGCCCGGGCCGGGAACCGCTTCCGGGACACCGCCCGTCTCCGTCGAAGCCCGCACGGACGAACGCCGGTTCCGCGCGTACACCTTCGCCGTCCTGAGCATCGGGCTCGTCGCCGCGTTCGCCGTCGGCTCGTGGCTGCCGTTCCACTGGGACAGCCGGCTCTTGTGGATCGGGCCCGTGCTCGCGGTCGCGTTCCTGCTCGCCGAACAGCTCGGCATCAACGTCGACGTCCGCAGCGGTATCTCGTGGACGATCTCCTTCACCGAGATCCCGCTCGTCATCGGGTTCTTCGTCGCGCCGTTCGAAGTCGTGCTGGCCGCGCACCTGGTCGCCGGCATCGGCACGCTGCTGGCGCGCAAAGTCGCCGGCCGCGTCCTCTACAACGCGGGCGCGTTCCTGCTCGAGATCACCGGTGCCTTCGGGGTCGCGGGCCTGGTGAAGGTCGCCGCCGGCGCCGGGGCGGGCGACAAGATCCCGTGGATCGCCGCGCTCGCGGGCACCCTGACCGCGCCGCTGGTGAGCACCCTGCTCGCGCTCGCCGCGGTCCGTGTCCTGCGGCGCCGCATGCGGGTCAGCACGGCCGTCCGGCTCACCGCGCGGATCCTGGTCGTCGGGTTCGTCAACGCCTCGGTCGGCCTGTCCGGCTACCTCGTCATTTCGAACACGCCCAAGGCGTGGCCGCTGGTGCTCGCCGTGTTCCTCGGCCTGACCGCGTTGTACTGGGCCTACTCCGACCTGCTGCGCGAGCAGCGGGACATGGAGGCGCTTTCCGACGTCAGCCTGATGGTCGCCCGCTCCGGCCAGCAGGCCGCGGCGCGGCCGGCCAGCCGCGCGGACGAGCTCGTCGGCGGCGTCGACGTCCGCGAGTGGGCCACGATCGCCGAGCGCATCAAGGACCAGCTCGCCGCCGGCCGCGTCGTGCTGAGACTGCGGCTCGAACCGAAGGACGCCATGCGCGTCGTCGTCGCCGGCGACGACCTGCCGCCCGCCGACCCGGCCGCCGACGACCCGCTGCTGCGCCTGCCCGGCGCGCACGTCCGGCACTTCCGGATCACCGAAGCCAACCCCGACGTCCGCGCGGCACTGCTCGACCGCGGCGCGCAGGAAGCGCTCGTCGTCCCGCTGCGCAGCGCGAACCAGCTGCTCGGCGTCGTCGAGGCGCACGACCGGCTGTCCCGCTGGCGCGGGTTCGGCAAGTACGACGTCCAGCTGCTCGGCACGATGGCCAGCCACCTGGCGACGTCGCTGGACAACCGGCGCCTGCTCGCCACGCTCCGCCACGACGCCTACCACGACCCGCTCACCGGGCACCTCAACCGGCCGGGCTTCCGGCAGGTGGCGAAGGAACCGTTGCGGGACTTCGCGAACGCCGTCGTGCTGCGGATCGACCTCGACGTCTTCTCGACCGTTTCCGACGCGCTCGGCTACGCGTGGGCCGACCGGATGGTGATCGCCGCCGGCCGCCGCATCCGCGACGCGCTCGGCCCCGACGTCCCGCTCGCCCGCCTCGAAGGCGCGTCGTTCGCGGCACTGCTCGTCGGCTGCCCGCCGGAGGACGCGCACGCGGCCGCCGAACGGCTGCGCGAGGAGCTTTCCGCGCCGTACCCGGTGGACCGGCTGTCGGTCGAGGCGAACGCGATGATCGGCTACGCGACGACGACGCCCGAGGAGTCCGGCGACGTCGTCGACATCGAAGGCCTGCTGCAGCGCGCCGACGTCGCCGTCCGCGCCACCAAGGGCGGCGAAGAGGTCCGCGGCTACGTGCCGAGCATGGGCCAGATCTTCCTGCGCCGCTTCCAGATGGTCACGCAGTTCCGGCAGTCCCTCGAGGACGGCCAGGTCAGCGTGCACTACCAGCCGAAGATCACCCTGCCGAACCGGCAGGTCCAGGGCGTCGAGGCGCTGGTCCGCTGGGTGCACCCGGAGTTCGGCCGGCTCGGCCCCGACGAGTTCGTCCCGGCCATCGAGGCGGCCGGCCTGATCGGCGTCCTGACGGGTTTCGTGCTCGGCGAGGCGCTCAAGCGCTGCCGCAAGTGGCTCGACGAGGGCCTGCGGATCTCGGTCGCGGTCAACCTGTCGGTGCGCAACCTGGCCGACGAGGACTTCCCGAACAAGGTGGCCCGCGAGCTGGAGCACTACGGCATCCCGCCGGAGCTGCTGACGTTCGAGCTGACCGAGTCCGGCGTGATGTCCGACCCGCAGAAGGCGCTGCCGATCCTGCGCGAGCTGCACTCGCTGGGCATCACCCTCGCCGTCGACGACTTCGGCACGGGCTACTCGTCGCTGGCCTACCTGCGGCAGCTGCCGGTCGACCAGGTCAAGATCGACAAGAGCTTCGTCCTCGGCATGGGCACCGACCTCGGCGACCTCGCGGTGGTCCGCTCGATCGTCGAGCTGGGGCACTCGCTGGGCCTGACGGTGGTCGCCGAGGGCGTCGAGGAGGACGTGGCGCGCGACCAGCTCGAGGCGATGGGTTGCGACGTCGCGCAGGGCTACCTGATCTCGCGGCCGCTGCCGGAGGACCGCCTGGAGGCGTGGCTGCAGGCCCGCACGGCGCGCTCCCCGGGACGCCACTCCGAGACCGTGCTTACCCTGCTGACCTGAGGTTTTGTGCTAACGGGACCCCGGTTGCACGGCCGAGTGACGGGGGTTGGTAATCTTTCCAAGTCCTCGCGAGAGGCCAGGCCCCTTTAGCTCAGTCGGCAGAGCGTCTCCATGGTAAGGAGAAGGTCTACGGTTCGATTCCGTAAAGGGGCTCTCGACCTCTAGCCGCGTCACGCCCGCGTGTCGCGGCTTGGGTCATGTAAGGGCGGTGTAGCTCAGTTGGCAGAGCAAGCGGCTCATAATCGCTGTGTCGCCGGTTCAAGTCCGGCCACCGCTACGCGGTAACGACGGGGCTGGCCCCCGGACCTGAGAGAGAAGGAAACGCTGTGGCTGCCACCGACGTGCGACCCAAGATCACGCTGGCGTGCGAAGAGTGCAAGCACCGCAACTACATCACCAAGAAGAACCGGCGCAACAACCCGGATCGCCTGGAGATGAAGAAGTTCTGCCCGAACTGCGGTACGCACCGGACGCACAAGGAAACCCGCTGACGTAGCGCGTTCACCCAGCTTTCGAGAAGCCGCCCTGGACCACCAGGGCGGCTTCTTGCTGTTGGTAGCCTCCTCGGGTGCCTTTGGACGAGTCGTTCACCGGGCGGGTGTACCCGCCGCAGACCAGCTACGAAGTGAGCCGGGAGAAGATCCGGGAGTTCGCCGACGCGATCGGCGACGACAACCCGGTGTTCCGCGACCCCGAGGCGGCCCGCGCCGCCGGGCACCCGGACGTGATCGCCCCGCCGACGTTCATCACGATCGTCAACCTCGCCGCCATCAACGCGATCGTCAGCGACCCGGAGCTCGGGCTCGACTACTCGCGCATGGTCCACGGCGACCAGCAGTTCAGCTACAGCCGCCCGGTCCGCGTGGGGGACAAGCTGCTGCTGACGACGCACATCGACAAGATCATGGCCCGGGCGGGCAACGACTTCATCAACTTGCGAGCGGAGATCGCCGACGGCGACGGCGAGCACATCGCCACGACGCGGGCCCAGCTGGTGGTCCGGGGGGAGGACGCGTGAACATCGGCGACGAGCTGCCCGCGATCGAGGTCCGGGTGACCCGCGACCAGCTGGTCCGCTACGCGGGAGCGGCGATGGACTTCAACCCGATCCACTGGAACGAGGCGTTCGCGAAAGGCGTAGGACTCCCGGACGTGATCGCCCACGGAATGCTGACGATGGCCCTGGCCGGCCGGGTGGTGACGGACTGGCTGGGCGACCCGGCCAAGCTGATCGACCTGAGCGCCCGCTTCACCAGGCCGGTGGTGGTCCCCAACACGCCCGAGGGGGCACTGGTGGAGTTCTCGGGCAAGGTGGGGGCCTTGAACGAGGACGGAACGGCAAGAATCGACCTGGTGGCCAAGTTCGAGGGCAAGACGGTCCTGGGCAAGCCCCAAGCTTTGGTGCGCATCTAGCGTCAGCGAGACCAACGCAGGGGCGCACGAGAACCGGCACGGATGAGCACCCAGACCTCCCCGCACCCCGATCCGAAGCCAGAACACGGCCGGCGGCGCCGGGTCAAGGCATCTTTCCCGCCTTGACGCGGTGTTGCCGGCCGTAGTGACAATGACAGCTTCGGGGTGCCGGAAGAGAACTCAGGGAAGCTTGAGAACCCCAAGCACAGCATCAGCCATCCCCTGCTCACCCCGAACATTGGGATGAAGCGGAGCGGTCCGGGAAGCGGGAATGACGCCTTCGACCCACCGCACATCCGAAGCAGAACAAACATCATGCCCCTTGCTGGGCGCGGCGGTATCCGCATAACCCGCATGATGAGCATCAGCTTGATCTTCAAGCATCTTGTTCAACTTCCCCAACGCCCCCCGGAAGTAGTCGACATCCCCGGAGCCCACGGGAAGAACGGGCCAGCACCCATCCCCATCAGGCAAAACGGTCGGATACCCGACAACGACGATCTTCGCCTTGGGCGCCTTCTGATGGATCTTGTCGAGAACAGCCCCCACCTTCGGAGCGGCGGCATCGATCCGCTCGGCGAGCTGATCATGCCCACCAGCGGTGAGCCGATCCCGGCAAGGCGACCCGGACGGATGCGCGGTCGCACAGGACGAAGCAATCGAAATGAACCCGACGTCGTTCCCGCCGATCCCGAGCGTGACGAGCGTGGTCTTGGAGTTGACGGCATCCAGCTGAGCAGGGTTAGTACCGTCGGAAGTCTTCTGAGGCGAGGTCAAATTAGCGGTGGTAGCCCCACTGCAGCTGACATCAGCCAGCTCAGCGGGCTTCAACTTCGCGGAGACGACATGAGGGTAGTTGTCGAGCGAACGCTGGCACCCGGGCGGAGGACCGGCTTGCCGCCCGTTGTGCGGCGACGACGTGTACGAGTCGCCCAACGCGACGTACCGCCCGGACCCACCCCCGGTGTCGGCACCGGTGTCCGGTGGAGCGGACGAAGAGCCGTGCTGCCACTTGTAGTACCCGAAGGCCAGCAGACCGACGACGATCACCACGACGAGGCAGCCGCCCCCACTGTTCTTGGCCACACGTCGTTTCTACCGAAGCGGGGCCGGTCCCGAAGTGGGCAATCCGGGTGACTAGGGGGAACCATCGAACCCCGCTGAGTGACGATGACCTACGTCACACGAGCTCCGCGGCCAGTTCCAAGGCGTGGTCGACGTCCTTGGCGACGTAGTGCAGATCGACGAGCACCTCGGTGATCCCCAGCTCCCGGGCCACGTCCAGGCAGGGGGCGACGTCCGCGACCGTCTCGACCCCGGTGCCCGCGCGCGGGTTGATCCGCAGCACCCGCCGCAGGGTCTCGGGATCGCGCCCGGCCTTCTCGGCCGCGTCGAGTGCGACCGCCCAGAGCCCGATCAGGTACTCCTTCGGCATCCACCCCGCCAGCCAGCCGTCCGCGCGCCGGCCGACCCGGGCCAGCGCCGGCGGCGAGAACCCGCCGAGCAGCACGGGCGGCCGCGGGTCCTGCGCCGGGCGCAGCCCGACGGTCGACGGCGCGATCCGCCACTGCGGGCCCTCGTGCGCCACGGGATCACCGGTCCACAGGGCTTCGAGCGCGTCCAAGACGTCGTCGAGCCGCTTGCCGCGGCCCTCCCACGGGACGCCCGTCGCGAAGTACTCCTCGCGCAGCCAGCCGAGCCCGAGGCCGACGTCCAGGCGGCCGCCGCTGGCCAGGTCGAGCGAGGTCAGGGCCCGGGCGAGCAGCACCGGGGAATAAACCGGGCCGGTCAGCGCGCTCATCCCCAGGCGAGCCGTGCGGGTCACCGCGGCCGCGGTCGCCAGCGTCGTGAACGGGTCCGCGAAGGTCTCGAACTCCTTGGGGTACGGGTGCTCCGGCGTCCCGCCGCCCGGGTAGAGGTCCGAAGGCGCGTGCGGCGTCAGGATCCGGTCGCCGACCCACAGGGACCCGAAACCCAGCTCCTCGGCGGCGGTCGCGAAGCGCGCGACGGCCGCGGGGTCGGCGAGCGCGCCGTACTGCGGCAGCGCGAGCCCCAGCCGCGTCCCGCTCACCGGTGAGCGGGACTCCGGGTTGTCCGTCATGGCGGACATCCTGGCATGATCAGGTGGCCGGCGGGGAGTTTTCCGCAGGCCGGCCGGGGTTCGGCGGTCGATCGGGGGGCGCGGTTGCGGGCTCTCGCGAGGCTTGCCGTAGACTTCGGGACTTGGAACGCACTACGGTCATCCCCGCCTGGATGGTGGGGATGATGGAATGCGTCCTCCGGGGCTCCGAGCGATCGGGGCTCCACAGGGGTGTAGCTCAATTGGCAGAGCAGCGGTCTCCAAAACCGCAGGTTGCAGGTTCAAGTCCTGTCACCCCTGCGTAACGGAACTGGTGGAGCGGAGGAGTGGTCGTGAGCGACAGCGACGCCAGCGGCGGCGAGCAGGATCAGGACGGCACCGGGCAGAAGCCCGAGAGCTCGTCCCGTCCGGTCACAGCCGCTGCCCGGCGTGAGCGCCGTGCGACCGCTCGTCCGGCGGGCAAGTCCGCGGCACGTGCGGACGACAAGTCCCGGCCGGCCGGGAAGTCGGGGGAGAAGACCGCTCCCGACGCGAAGGGCGCTCCGACCCCGAAGCGGGACCAGAAGGCGAAGAAGGCCTCGGTGTTCGCGCGGCTCGTGCGCTTCATCCGTGAGGTCTGGGCCGAGCTGCGCAAGGTCATCTGGCCGAACCGCAAGCAGATGGTCACCTACACCGCGGTCGTGCTGGCCTTCGTGGTGTTCATGGTGGCCCT
This sequence comes from Amycolatopsis sp. NPDC101161, assembly GCF_044768185.1. Classification (NCBI taxonomy): domain Bacteria; kingdom Bacillati; phylum Actinomycetota; class Actinomycetes; order Pseudonocardiales; family Pseudonocardiaceae; genus Amycolatopsis; species Amycolatopsis sp. NPDC101161. The sequence continues at coordinate 605,862 of NZ_JBIWPI010000004.1, read as the reverse complement.
GGTGAGCGTGCTCGACCTGGCATTCAAGTGGGGCATCGGCAAGATCTTCGGCTGACGCGCCCCGGCGCGCGCCGATGGGGCTCAGGTCCCGGCCTGACCCCGGCAATGATCAACTGAGAGGACGGAACGTGACCTCCGACAACGGCACATCAGCCGGTCACGACCTGACCGAGCTTTCCGACGAGCAGGTGCACGCGGCACTCGGTGACGAGGAATCCGCGCACCTGGAGCCCGTCGAGGTGTCCGACGAGGTCGACGAAGCCGTTTCCGGTGACGAGGGCGCTTCCGACGAGGCCGCGGCCGACGAGGTCGCCGAACCCGCCGAGGACGACGAGGACCCGGTCGCCAAGCTGCGCGCCGAGCTGGTCGCCGCGCCCGGCGAGTGGTACGTCGTGCACTCGTACGCCGGGTACGAGAACAAGGTGAAGACCAACCTCGAGACCCGGACCACGACCCTGGACGTCGAGGACTACATCTTCCAGATCGAGGTCCCGACCGAAGAGGTCACCGAGATCAAGAACGGCCAGCGCAAGCAGGTGCAGCGCAAGGTGCTGCCCGGCTACATCCTGGTCCGGATGGACCTGAACGACGCCTCGTGGAGCGCGGTGCGCAACACGCCGGGTGTCACCGGGTTCGTCGGCGCCACTTCGCGGCCGTCGCCGCTGACCGTGGACGAGGTGCTCAAGTTCCTCGCGCCGCAGGTCGAGAAGGAAGCCCCCGCGAAGGCGGGCAAGGGCGAGTCCACCGCGACCGCGGCCCCGCTCGGCGGCCCGGCCGTCGAGGTCGACTTCGAGGTCGGCGAGTCGGTCACGGTCATGGACGGCCCGTTCGCCACGCTTCCGGCGACGATCTCCGAGGTCAACGTCGACGGGCAGAAGCTGAAGGTCCTGGTGTCGATCTTCGGCCGGGAGACCCCGGTCGAGCTGTCGTTCAACCAGGTCTCCAAGATCTGACGGCCGCCCGTTCGGCCGCAGTCCCCACGTCCACGGCAGGTACGCGGGGAACGTAGTACAGGACAGGAAAAGAAATGCCACCCAAGAAGAAGAAGCTTGCGGCGATCATCAAGCTGCAGATCAAGGCGGGTGCGGCCAACCCCGCGCCGCCGGTCGGCCCGGCGCTGGGTCAGCACGGCGTCAACATCATGGAGTTCTGCAAGGCCTACAACGCCGCGACCGAGTCGCAGCGCGGGGACGTCGTCCCGGTCGAGATCTCCGTCTACGAAGACCGGTCGTTCGACTTCAAGCTGAAGACGCCGCCGGCCGCCAAGCTGCTGCTGAAGGCCGCGGGCGTGGAGAAGGGCTCCGGCGAGCCGCACAAGACCAAGGTCGCCAAGGTCACCTGGGACCAGGTCCGCGAAATCGCCAAGACCAAGGAGACCGACCTCAACGCGCACGACATCGACCAGGCCGCGAAGATCATCGCCGGCACTGCTCGTTCGATGGGCATCACGGTCGTCGACGCCTGACGTCTGCAGCTTTACCCGTGGGAGAGCCGAGTGCTGGCTCGTCACCACACTGATCCATTTTCGAAGTTAAGGACAGAAGCATGACCAAGCACAGCAAGGCTTACCGCCAGGCTGCGGAGCTCATCGACAAGGCGCGCCTGTACGCGCCGCTCGAGGCCGCGAAGCTGGCGAAGGAAACCTCCAAGACCAAGATGGACGCGACCGTCGAGGTCGCGATGCGTCTCGGTGTGGACCCCCGCAAGGCCGACCAGATGGTCCGCGGCACCGTGAACCTGCCGCACGGCACCGGTAAGACCGCCCGCGTCATCGTCTTCGCCGTCGGCGACAAGGCCGCCGAGGCCGAAGCCGCCGGCGCGGACGCGGTCGGCACCGACGAGCTGATCGAGCGCATCCAGGGTGGCTGGCTCGACTTCGACGCCGCGATCGCGACGCCGGACCAGATGGCCAAGGTGGGCCGCATCGCCCGCATCCTCGGCCCGCGTGGCCTGATGCCGAACCCGAAGACCGGCACGGTGACCCCCGCGGTCGAGAAGGCCGTGAAGGACATCAAGGGCGGTAAGATCAACTTCCGCGTCGACAAGCAGGCCAACCTGCACCTGGTGATCGGCAAGGCTTCCTTCGACACGGAGAAGCTGGTCGAGAACTACGCCGCCGCGCTGGACGAGATCCTCCGCGCCAAGCCGTCGTCGGCGAAGGGCCGCTACCTGAAGAAGGTCACCTTCACCACCACGATGGGCCCGGGCATCCCGGTCGACCCGCTGCGGACCCGCAACCTCCTTTCCGAGGACGCGAACGTCTGAGTCTGAGATCACCGGAAAGGGCGTCCCCGCTTGCTGCGGGGGCGCCCTTTCTTCGTGTCTCATGGAGGTCATGCCGACTTTCGCGTCGTTCGACGGCCTCCGGTTGAACTACACGGTGTGGGAGGGCGACGGCGCCCACCACCCGGTACTGCTGCAACACGGCTTCGCGGCCGACACGAACGCAAACTGGATCTCCACGGGCGTGGTCGCGGCGTTGCGGGCGGCGGGTCTGACGGTGATCTCGCTGGACGCGCGGGGCCACGGCCGTTCGGAGAAGCCCCACGACGAGGCGGCGTACACGGGCGACAGCATGGCTCGCGACATCTCGGCGCTGCTGGACGAGCTGGCGCTGGACGAGGTGTCCCTGGTCGGCTATTCGATGGGCGCGATCATCGCGCTCTCCTCGACGGCATCGGACAAGCGCATCCGCCGGCTGGCCACGGGCGGAGTGGGGTCGGGGATCGTCGACTTCGGCGGGGTCGACCTGCGAGTGGTGAAGCCGGCGGAGATCGCTTCGGCGTTGCTGGCGGAGGACCCGTCGACGGTGCCGCCATCGGGGGTGCCGTTCAGGTTGCTGGCCGACGCGACCGGTGGCGACCGTCAGGCGCTGGCGGCGGCGGCGTTGGCGTCGGACTCGCAGGAGGGGAGCTTGAACCTCTCGGCGATCGGAGTGCCGACGCTGGTGTTGGCGGGCGACCAGGACTTGCTGGCGGCCGAGCCGGAAAGGCTGGCAGCGGCCATCGCGGGGGCGCGGTTGGTGCGGATCCCCGGTGACCACATGACGGCGGTGATGTCCCCTGCGTTCTCGGAGGCGTTGGTGGCCTTCTTGACGGCGCCGCAGCCCCGCTGAGCGTCGCCGATCAGCTCGTCGGCGTGGTGGTGGGGACTCCGCTGCACTTCGCCGGGCCGATGGCGTGGCCGGTGATGAGCCACTGTCCCTTCTCGACCTTTGACACCGTGAAGACGCCGAGTGCCGGGCCGCCGCTGATGGGGAACGTGCAGGAATCGATCGTGACGGTGTCGCCGGGCAACGGGTCCGAGACGCTCGACGGCAGGGATTCGGCGTAGTCGTTCTTGTTCGTCACCTGGGTGGCGAGGAACTCGACGGCCTTCTTGCAGTCGGTCTGGGCGGTGTTCTGGCGGAACGTCTGCGCGATGTCCTGGGCGAACTGGGTCTGGATGTCGCGCTGGCCTTCGTTCTGGAAGCGGCCGCAGGCGTCGTCGACCCGGCCCTGGGCGATGTTGTGGTAGACGAACCGGACGGCCTCGTACGGGTTCGTCGAGAAGATGTGGTTCGTGTGGTACTTCCCGCCGCCCTCCTGGGCGAGCTGGGCCGAGGTCTTGCCCGCGTCGTTCGGGAAGAAGTGGTTGTACAGCCACGTTCCCGCCACGCCGAGGATGACGATCGCCAAGACCCACGCGATCACCTTCTTGCCCAGCCAGCTCAGCCACCGCGGCGCACGACGGCGTTCGGTCGGGACCAGCTGGTAGCCCGGCGGGATCATCGGCGGCTGGGCGCCACCCTGCTGGGTGGACGGCGGGGCTTGGACCACGCCGGTATCGGGCGCGGACGCCGGCTGGTTGCCCTGCTGGGTTTGGGCGAACCGCAGGTAGTCCTGGAACTGCTGGAACTGGCGGAACTGCTCCAGCTCCGCCGGGTCCATCGGCGGCTCCGCGCCGCCGTCGGAAGGCTGGGGGAGCGCCGGTGGCTGGGAAGCGGGCGCGTTGGGGCCCGCCGGTTCGAGTTCTGAGCTCGGCTTTCCGTCATCGCGCTGCTCCGCCACGTCACCATGATGCCCTCCCGGGCCCCGGTGCGAACCCCCAGCCGCCCTAAACGCAGGTCAGAGCACCCCCCGGAGAAGCCCTGCCGGAACGACAAGGTAGTCTCGATGACGGTTCTACCGAAGACCGCTGGTTTTCCCCGCCAAAACGGGGAACGAAGGTCCCGCAACTCGCCGGGCGGCCCGCGCAGGAGGAACGAGGCAGGGCACCCACGTGCCCACTACAACGCCCCGCGCCTGCTTGCGCGAGGGCGTTTCGTCGTTTCGCAGGGCCCCTCGATGCCAGTGGAAACACTAGCCAAGAGAGGAGGCGACCATGGCGAAGCCCGACAAGGTGGCGGCCGTCGCCGAGATCGCGGAGAGCTTCCGCAACAGCTCGGCCACCGTCGTTACCCAGTACACCGGCCTCTCCGTGTCCCAGCTGTCCCAGCTGCGCCGCGCTCTCGGCACCAGTGCCAAGTACCGGGTCGCGAAGAACACCCTCGTCAAGCGTGCCGCGGAAGACGCGGGCGTCACGGGGCTCGAAGACCTGTTCGTCGGCGCCACCGCCATCGCCTTCGTCGAGGGTGAAGCGGTCGACGCCGCCAAGGCGCTTCGCGACTTCGCGAAGGACAACAACGCGCTTGTGATCAAGGGCGGCTACATGGACGGCAAAGCGCTGTCCGTGGACGAGATCAACAAGATCGCCGATCTCGACAGCCGTGAGGTCCTGCTCTCCAAGGCAGCGGGCGCGTTCAAGGCGAAGCTGTCCCAGGCCGCCGCGCTGTTCCAGGCGCCGGCGTCCCAGGTCGCCCGCCTGGCTGCCGCGCTGGAGGAGAAGCAGCGCAACGCCGCCGGTACCGAAGCAGCCGAAGCACCCGCCGAGAGCTGAACCACCCCCACCCCGAACGTCTAGTTCGTTTTTCTGAGAGGAAGCCATCATGGCGAAGCTGAGCACCGCCGAGCTGATCGACGCCTTCAAGGAGCTCACCCTCCTCGAGCTCTCCGAGTTCGTGAAGGAGTTCGAAGAGGTCTTCGACGTGACCGCCGCCGCGCCGGTCGCCGTCGCCGCCGCGGGCCCGGTGGGCGCCGCTGCCGCCCCGGTCGAGGAGCAGGACGAGTTCGACGTCGTCCTCGAGGGCGCCGGCGACAAGAAGATCCAGGTCATCAAGGTCGTCCGCGAGGTCGTCTCCGGTCTGGGCCTGAAGGAGGCCAAGGAGCTGGTCGAGGCCGCTCCCAAGGCCCTCCTGGAGAAGGTCGACAAGGAGGCCGCCGAGGCCGCCAAGGAGAAGCTCGAGGCCGCGGGCGCCAAGATCTCCATCAAGTGATTCAAGGCGCGCAAGCGCCACCGCGAAAGGGCGGGCACCCACGGGTGCCCGCCCTTTTGTTGCATCGACGTTCTCCCGAGCGACTCGATGACCATGACCGACCCCGAGTACGTCGAACTCCTCGCGCAGCAGCTGACCGACCGCGAACCGCTCCTCACGCTCTCCTTGGCCGCAGTCGTCGCGCCCGTGGTGTTCCTGCTGGTCGTCGCCGCCTTCACGCTGATCCCCTAGGAGTGCTGTCCGAATAGCCCCGGGTCCCTAAATCGTGGGTTCCGGGCTTCGGAGATCTGCGTCGTTGCCCCGAATGGACTACCGTGCCTGCAGTTGCCGATCACGGCGGGGTGTCGATGAACCCAGGGCTGGCCAGAAAAGAAAACTGGTGAGTAACCTGTTCGCACTCAGCTCGTTGCACCTGGTTGACGCGGGTTCTTGGGGCGCCAGGCCCGCACCCGCCGCCGGCACGGGGTGGCATGGGTGTGGCAGCGGGCGCAATGACGCGGAACAGCTCCTGGAGGTGCGATGGGTGCCGAGGTGGTCATCGAAGGCCTGACCAAGTCCTTCGGTAAGCAGGCCATCTGGCGGGACGTCACGCTGACCCTGCCCCCGGGCGAGGTTTCGGCGATGCTCGGCCCGTCGGGAACCGGCAAGTCGGTGTTCCTCAAGTCGATGATCGGGCTGCTCAAGCCCGACCGCGGCCGGTGCGTGATCAACGGTGTCGACATCGTCACCTGCTCCGAGCACAAGCTCTACGAGATCCGGAAGCTCTTCGGCGTCCTCTTCCAGGACGGCGCGCTGTTCGGCTCGATGAACCTCTACGACAACGTCGCCTTCCCCCTGCGCGAGCACACGAAGAAGTCCGAGACGGAAATCCGCCGGATCGTCCTCGAAAAGCTCGACATGACCGGTCTGAACGGCGCCGACAAGAAGCTCCCGGGCGAGATCTCCGGCGGTATGCGCAAGCGCGCCGGCCTCGCCCGCGCCCTGGTGCTCGACCCCGAGATCATCCTGGTCGACGAGCCGGACTCGGGCCTCGACCCGGTCCGCACCACCTACATCTCGCAGCTGTTCCTCGACGTCAACGCGCAGATCGACGCGACGTTCCTGATCGTCACGCACAACATCAACCTGGCCCGCACGGTCCCGGACAACCTGGGCATGCTCTTCCGCAAGGAACTGGTCATGTTCGGCCCGCGCGAGGTGCTGCTGACCAGCGAGGAGCCGGTCGTCAAGCAGTTCCTCAACGGCAAGATGCAGGGCCCGATCGGCATGTCCGAGGAGAAGGACAGCGCCCAGATCGCGGCCGAGCAGGCGATGTTCGACGCCGGTCACCACGCGGGCGGGGTCGAGGACGTCAGCGGCGTGCCGCCGCAGATGCAGCCGACGCCGGGCGTGCCGACCCGGATGGGCGCGGTCCGCCGCAAGGACCGGGTCATGGAGATCATGCACCGGCTGCCGGACGCCGCCCAGCAGAGCATCATCGCGTCGCTGAGCCCCGAGGAGCAGCGCCACTACGGCGTCAGCCCGCGGCAGGTCGCGCACGCCCAGCAGCAGCAACAGCAGCAGGTCCCGGCCGGCGCGCGCCCGCAGGGTGACGGCGTCCCGAACCAGCACCACGGCCAGCTGCCCGCCGACCAGGTCGCCCGGATCCCGGGCGGCCAGCCCCCGAGACCCGGCACGCACCGAATGCCGCCGAACAACGGGCCAGGTGGCCGGTGAGCTCTCCCGCATCACAGGCGAAGATCCCCGGGATCGGCATGCTCCGCGAGACCGGGAACCTGTTCGCACTCGGCCTGGACATCATCCGCGGCCTGTTCCAGCGCCCGTTCCAGCTGCGGGAGTTCATCCAGCAGTCGTGGTTCATCGCGAGCGTGACCATCCTGCCGACGGCCCTGGTGGCGATCCCGTTCGGCGCGGTCATCTCGCTGCAGTTCGGCTCGCTCGCCCGCCAGCTGGGCGCGCAGTCCTACACCGGCGCGGGCTCCGTGCTCGCCACCGTGCAGCAGGCCAGTCCGCTGGTCACCGCGCTGCTGGTGGCGGGGGCGGGCGGCTCCGCCGTCTGCGCCGACATCGGCGCCCGCACCATCCGCGAGGAGATCGCCGCGATGGAGGTGCTCGGCGTCTCCGCGGTGCAGCGGCTGATCGTGCCGCGCACCCTCGCGATGATGCTGGTCGCGTTGCTGCTCAACGGCATGGTCAGCGTCATCGGCGTGCTGGGCGGCTACTTCTTCAACGTCGTGCTGCAGGGCGGGACGCCGGGCGCGTACCTGGCGAGCTTCTCGGCCCTCGCGCAGCTGCCCGACCTCTGGGTCGGTGAGCTCAAGGCGCTGATCTTCGGGTTCATCGCCGCCGTCGTCGCGTCCTACCGGGGCTTGAACCCCTCCGGCGGCCCGAAGGGCGTCGGGGACGCGGTGAACCAGTCGGTGGTCATCACGTTCCTCATGCTCTTCGTCGTGAACTTCGTGATCACCCTGATCTACCTGCAGATCGTGCCCGGAAAGCTGGACTAGCGCCATGACGTTCCTCCAGGGCGCGAAACGCGTCGCCAACCGACCCCTCCAGACACTGGACACCCTCGGTGACCAGATGTCGTTCTACGGCCGGGCGCTGCTGTGGACGCCGCGGACGCTGCGCCGCTACACGAAGGAAGTCCTCCGGCTGCTCGCCGAGGTCAGCTTCGGCTCCGGCTCGCTCGCGGTCATCGGCGGCACGGTCGGCGTGATGGTCGGCCTGACGCTGTTCACCGGTGTCCTCGTCGGCCTCCAGGGCTACTCGGCGCTGAACTCGATCGGGACGTCGGCCTTCACCGGCTTCCTGACGGCGTTCTTCAACACGCGTGAGATCGCGCCGCTGGTCGCGGGCCTCGCCTTGAGCGCCACGGTCGGCGCCGGGTTCACCGCGCAGCTGGGCGCCATGCGGATCTCCGAGGAGATCGACGCGCTGGAAGTCATGGGCGTGCCGAGCCTGCCGTACCTGGTGACGACGCGGATCATCGCCGGGTTCGTCGCGGTCATCCCGCTCTACATCATCGGCCTGCTGAGCTCGTACCTCGCGTCACGGCTGGTCGTCATCTACATCTACAACCAGTCCGCGGGTACCTACGACCACTACTTCGACCTGTTCTTACCACCGCAGGACGTGCTGTATTCGTTCATCAAGGTGCTGCTCTTCAGCGTCCTGATCATCCTGTCGCACTGCTACTTCGGTTACCGCGCGACCGGCGGCCCGGCCGGCGTCGGCGTCGCGGTCGGCAAGGCCGTGCGCCTGTCCATCGTCACGGTGTCGATCATGAACTTCTTCATCGGGTTCGCCATCTGGGGAACCGACGTCACGGTAAGGATCGCGGGATGAGGACGCTCCGACGCAGGCTGCTCGGCCTGCTGCTCATCGCCGTGATGGTCGGCGGGGTGGCGCTGTCCATCGCGCTCTACGACAAGGCGTTCACGCCGGTCGTCACGGTCAAGCTGCAGGCCGACAAGATCGGCAACCAGCTGATCAAGCAGTCCGACGTCAAGGTGCGCGGGCTGATCGTCGGGTCGGTCCAGGACATCGTCGCCACCGACCACGGCGCCGAGCTGACGCTCGCGCTCAAGCCGGAGTCGGCGAAGCTGATCCCCGAGAACGTCTCGGCGCGGTTCCTGCCGAAGACGCTCTTCGGCGAGCGGTTCGTCTCGCTGGAGATCCCGAAGGACCCGTCGGCGAAGACGCTCTCCAGCGGCGACGTCATCCCGCAGGACCGGACGTCCAGCGCGGTCGAGCTGGACCAGGCGTTCGAGCACCTGATGCCGGTGCTGCAGGCGGTGCAGCCGCAGAAGCTGTCGGCGACGCTCACCGCGATCTCGACGGCGCTGCAGGGCCGCGGCGACCAGCTCGGCGACACGCTGACGCAGCTGGGCACCTACATCGGCGAGCTGAACCCGCACGAGCCGGAGCTGCAGCACAACCTCAAGGCGCTCGCGGAGTTCTCCGACCACCTCAAGGACGCCGCGCCGGACCTGGTGCAGAGCCTCGACAACCTGAGCACGACGACCCGGACCGTGGTCGACGAGCAGCAGAACCTGTCGAACCTCTACGGCAGCCTGACGACCGCGTCGATCGACCTGCAGACGTTCCTGCAGAACAACAAGGACAACATCATCTCCCTCGTCGACACCGCCCGGCCCACGGCCGAGCTGCTGGCGAAGTACGCGCCGGAGTACCCCTGCGTGATCTCCCAGATGGCCCAGAACGTGCCGCTGATCGACCAGGCGCTCGGCAAGGGCACCAACCAGCCCGGCCTGCACGCGACCATCGAGATCATCGTGCCGCGCGCCCCCTACAAGGCGGGCAAGGAAGAGCCGCGGTTCGAGGACAAGCGCGGCCCGCGCTGCTACGACATGAAGGACATCCCGAAGCCGTTCCCGTCCGAGCCGCCGGACGGCGCGTTCAAGGACGGCACGCAGCACCAGGCCGCGCCGAAGACCGTCGGTGAAGGCCTCAACCCGGCCAAGTTCAAGCAGGACGCGGCGGGTGGCAACGGCAGCGGCGGGGACCTGGCGTACTCGAGCGCGGAGCAGGGCTTCCTGGCCGACCTGCTCGGCCCGCAGCTCGGCATGAACGCGGCCGACGTCCCGGGCTGGAGCTCGCTGCTCGTCGGACCGCTCTACCGCGGGGCGGAGGTGACGGTGAAGTGAGGGGCCTGCTCGCGCCGCTGATCAAGCTCGGCATCTTCGTGGTCGTCACCGTGCTGTTCACGACGATCCTCGGGATCAGCATCGCCAACATCAACACCACCAGCACCAACGCCTACAAGGCGCGCTTCACCGACGCGACGCTGCTGCTGCCCAACGACGACGTCCGCATCGCCGGCGTCCGGGTCGGGCAGGTCAAGGACGTCAAGATCGTCGACAAGCGCCAGGCCGAGGTCGAGTTCGAGGTCGACGCCGGCCGGACGCTGCCGGCCGGGGTGACCGCGCAGATCAAGTTCCGCAACCTGGTCGGCCAGCGCTACGTCTCCCTCGGCGAGGGGGAGAACAGCGGCGGCAAGACCCTGCAGCCCGGCGGCACCATCCCGCTGGACCGGACCACGCCGGCGCTGGACCTGACCGAGCTGTTCAACGGCTTCAAGCCGCTGTTCACCGCGCTCAACCCGGACGACGTCAACAAGCTGTCCTACGAGGTCATCCAGGTCCTGCAGGGCGAGGGCGGCACCGTCGAGAGCCTGCTGTCGCACACCGCGTCGCTGGCCACCACGATCGCGAACAAGGACCAGGTCATCGGCGAGGTCATCGACAACCTCAACTCGGTGCTCGACACGGTCAACGCGCACACGCCGCAGCTCAACGACCTCATCATCAAGCTGCAGCAGCTGACCTCCGGCCTCGCCGCCGACCGCAAGCCGATCGGTGACGCCATCGAGAGCCTCGGCAACCTGGCCGAGACGACGTCCGGCCTGCTGGGTGACGTCCGGGAGCCACTGAAGAACGACATCAGCGCGCTCGGCAACCTGACCGACAAGCTGAACAAGAACGAGCCGGAGCTGGAGCACTTCATCCAGTTCCTGCCGACCAAGGTGAGCACGCTGACCCGCACCGCGGACTACGGCTCCTGGTTCAACTTCTACGCCTGCGAGTTCTCCGGGAGCGTCAGCTTGCCCCCTCTGATCAACGACGTGGCCCTGCCCCTGCTCCCCGTGAACCGGGAGAGGTGCACGGGATGAAGTCGTTCCAGAAGCGCAACCCGGTGCCGATCGCGCTGGTCGGCATCGCCGTGCTGGCCCTCGGCTTCATCGCCGCGCTGAACTCCGACGACCTGCCGGTGATCGGCGGCGGCACCACCTACAGCGCCGAGTTCAGCGAGGCCTCCGGGCTGCAGAAGGACAACGACGTCCGGATCGCCGGCGTCAAGGTCGGCAAGGTCAGCGACATCCAGCTCGACGGCGCGTCGGTCAAGGTGTCGTTCAAGGTCAAGGACGCCTGGCTGGGCGACCGGACCGCGGCCGCGATCAAGATCAAGACGCTGCTCGGCCAGAAGTACCTGTCGCTGGACCCGCAGGGCCAGGGTTCGCTGAACCCGGGCACGGCGATCCCGCGCGACCGCACGATGGCCCCCTACGACGTGCTCGACGCGTTCCGCGGGCTCTCCCAGACGGTCGACAACATCGACACCAAGCAGCTGGCGCAGAGCTTCGACACGATCTCGCAGACGTTCGCCAACACGCCGCAGGACGTGAAGGGCGCGCTGTCCGGGCTGTCGAAGCTGTCGGACACGATCGCCTCGCGCGACCAGCAGCTGTCGAACCTGCTGGCCAACACCCGCGAGGTGTCGCAGACCCTGGTCGACCGCGACGCCGAGGTGCAGAAGCTGCTCACCGACGGCAACAAGCTGCTCGACGAGCTGTCGAAGCGCGAAGACGCGATCACGTCGCTGCTCAACGGCTCCCGCGAGCTGGCGACGCAGCTGCAGGGCCTGATCGACGACAACGGCAAGCAGCTCGACCCGGTGCTCACGTCGCTGGACCAGCTGACGTCGATGCTGCAGCGCAACCAGGATTCGCTCGCCGAGGGCATCAAGAAGTTCGCGCCGTTCATCCGCGTCTTCACCAACACCATCGGCAACGGCCGCTGGTTCGACAACTACATCTGCGGCCTGCTGCTGCCGTCGATGGGCCCGATCAACGAAGAGGGGTGCTACACGAAATGAGTGACACCCGCTTCGGAGCGGCCCTGACCCGGGGCTTCACCATCGCGATCGTCCTCGCGCTCGTCGTCGCCGGCGGGATCTGGTGGACCCTCAAGGACGCCGGCCGCAACCACCTGACCGCGTACTTCGCCGGCGCCGTCGGCCTGTACGAGGGCAACAGCGTGCGGATGCTCGGCGTCGACATGGGCACGGTCACCAAGATCCAGCCCATGGGCAACCAGGTGAAGGTCGAGTTCGAGTACGACCGCTCGGTCGCCGTCCCGGCCGACGCCAAGGCGCTCATCGTGGCGCCGTCACTGGTGTCCGACCGCTACGTCCAGCTCGCCCCGGCCTACACCGGCGGCCCGCGGATCTCCGACGGCGCGGTCATCGGCCTCGACCGCACCGAGGTGCCCCTCGAGGTCGACCAGCTGGCCGCCAGCCTGGCCCGGGTCAGCGAGACCCTCGGCCCGAACGGCGCCAACAAGAACGGCTCGCTGTCGAACCTGCTGAACACCGCGGCGGCCAACGTCGACGGCAACGGCCAGGCCCTGCACGACACGATCACCAAGCTCGGCCAGGCGGCCGGCACGCTGGCCGGCAACAAGGACGACCTGTTCTCCACCGTCGAGAACCTCGGCAAGTTCTCCCAGACGCTGGCCGACAGCGACAAGTCGGTCCGCAGCTTCGAGAGCCAGCTCGCCGACGTCAGCGGCTACCTGGCGTCGGAAAAGGACAACCTCGCCGCGACCGTGCAGCAGCTGGGCACCACGCTCACCTCGGTGCAGGCGTTCATCGACCAGAACCACGACCGGCTCAAGTCCAATGTGGACAAGCTGGCCGGGATCACCAAGGTGCTCGTCGACCAGCGCAGCTCGCTCGCCGAGATCCTGGACGTCGCGCCGGTCGGCCTGAGCAACCTGGTCAACACCTACAACGGCGCGTCCGGCACGCTCGACGCCCGGCCCAACCTCAACGAGCTGACCCAGCCGCCGCTGGTGATGATCTGCCGGCTGCTCAAGCAGGCCGGCAAGGGCATTCCGGACGTGCTCGGCAACGCCTGCGAGAGCATCGCCGGAGTGGTCGACAAGGTGATCCCGCTGCCGTCCGTGGCGCAGACCGTGCAGGCCCTGCAGTCCGGTCAGCTGCCGCCGCTCCCGCTGCCCATCGCCGGGCAGCTCTACGGAGGTGGCCAGTGAAGAAGCTGCTGACCGTCGGAGCGCTGGCCACCGTGTCCGCGCTGACGCTGTCCGGCTGCGCGTTCAACGGCATCTACGACCTGCCGCTGCCCGGTGGCGCCGACCTCGGCGACCACCCGTACACGGTGAACGTCGAGTTCCGGGACGTGCTCGACCTGACCCCGCAGGCCGGGGTGAAGGTCAACGAGGTGCCGATCGGCCGGGTCGAGAACGTCGGCCTCACCAAGGACGGCTGGCACGCGCTGGTGACCCTCAAGGTCAACGGCGACGTCAAGCTGCCGGCCAACGCGCTCGCCAACGTCAAGCAGTCGAGCCTGCTCGGCGAGAAGTACGTCGAGCTGGCCTCGCCCGGCGACGACCAGGCCCAGGGCAGGCTCGCCGACAACGCGACCATCCCGCTGGCCCGGACGAACCGCAGCGTCGAGGTCGAAGAGCTGCTCGGCGCGCTGTCGCTGCTGCTCAACGGCGGCGGGGTCGACCAGCTCAACACCATCACCAAGGAGCTCAACAACGCCACCTCCGGCCGCGAGCCGGACATCAAGGCGCTGCTGGACAACGCGAACCAGCTGGTGACGAACCTCGACCAGCAGTCGCGCAACATCACCCGGGCCATCGACGGGCTGAACCGGCTGTCCTCGACCCTGAACGACCAGAAGGACAAGCTGGTCGGCGCGGTCGACAACCTCGGGCCCGGCCTCGGCGTGCTCGAGCAGCAGCGCGGCCAGCTGGTCACGATGCTGCAGGCCCTGGACAACCTCTCCGGCGTCGCCACCGACACGGTGAACCGGTCGCAGAAGGACCTCGTCGCCGACCTGAAGGCGCTGACGCCGACGCTGCAGAAGCTCGGCGAGGCGGGCAACGACCTGCCGAAGGCCCTGCAGATCCTGCTGACGTTCCCGTTCAGCGACCAGGCCGTCAACGGCGTCAAGGGCGACTACTTCAACCTGTACGCGAAGGTGGACCTGAACCTGAAGACCGTCGTCGAGAACCTGGGCAACAGCCGCCAGAACGCACTGGCCGGGCAGATCCCGCTGCCGGGCCTCACCGGCGGCGTCGAAGGCACGCCGGCCAACCAGCCGCCGCCGCTGCCCATCCCCGGGCAGTCGCCGTCCGGTGCCTCGCAGCCGGGCCTCGGCAACCTCTTCGGGCTCCTGTCGGGAGGTGCGGGCTGATGCTGATCCGCCGGACGAAGATCCAGCTGATCGCCTTCGCGGTCATTTCGATCGTCGCGATCGTGTACGCGCTGATCCGGTTCGCCGGGCTCGGCACCGTGTTCGGCAACAGCGGCTACACGGTGAAGCTGCAGCTCAACGAGTCGGGCGGCATCTTCACCAACGCCGAGGTCACCTACCGCGGCTACAACATCGGCCGGGTCGGCGACATGCGGCTGACCCCGACCGGGCTCGAGGCCGACCTGAACATCGACCCGTCGGCGCCCCAGGTGCCGGCCGACCTCGACGCCGTCGTGGCCAACCGGTCGGCGGTCGGCGAGCAGTACGTCGACCTCAAGCCGAAGGCCGACAAGGGTCCGTACCTGGCGTCGGGTTCGGTCATCCCGGCGTCGAAGACGACCACCCCGGTCAGCACCGACCGGTTGATCGGCGACCTCGACAGCCTGGCCGCGTCGGTCCCGGTCGACTCGCTGCGCACGGTCGTCGACGAGTCCTACGACGCCTTCCGCGGCACCGGCGGCGACCTGCAGAAACTGCTGGACACCGCGCGCAGCTTCACCACGACCGCCCAGCAGTACTTGCCGCAGACCATCCAGCTGCTCGACCAGGGTGGCAAGGTCCTGGACACGCAGAACGCCGAGGCGGCGAACTTCGCGTCGTTCAGCAAGAGCCTCAACCAGCTGACCGGCACCCTGAAGAACTCCGACGGCGACCTGCGCAAGCTCATCGGCATCACGCCGCAGGTGGCGACGCAGATCAGCCAGGTGCTGAAGGAGTCCGGCCCCGGCCTCGGCGCGCTGACGGCGAACCTGCTGACCACGGCCAACCTGACCGTGACCCGGCTCGACGGCATCGAACAGGGCCTGGTCACCTACCCGGCGCTGGCCGGCGCGGCGAGCAGCGTGGCGCCGGGCGACGGCACCGCCCACCTCGGCCTGGTGCTCAACCTGTTCAACCCGCCGTCGTGCACCAAGGGGTACCTGCCGTACTCGCAGTACCGCACCGGCAACGACCTCTCGGCGAAGCCGGCGAAGGAAGACGCGTACTGTGCCGAGCCGAAGGGCAGCCCGATCAACGTCCGCGGGGCGCAGAACGCGCCGTACGGCGGGGTGCCGGTCGCGCCGTCCGACTCCGACGTTTCGGCCAACGCGAACCGGCCGGCGCAGGAGCTGGCGGACGAGCGCGACACCCGGGGTGTGCCGGGCATCGTCGGCAGCCCCGGCGTCAGCCTGAACAGCCTGGGTTCGCTTCTCGGGCTCGCCTGACGTGGATTTGATGACCGTTACCTACCCTGGAGTGCTATGAGTTCGGACGAGCCGGCCGCCGTGGCGGTGGACGAGGCCGGGGAGCCGGCCCCCGAGTCGCCGTGGAAGGACCCCTCGCGGCTCCTCGTGCTCCCCGCTGCGGCGCTGGCGCTGGCCGCGCTGATCGCGGCGGCGATCTTCGGCGTCCAGTGGTGGGTGGCCGCCAACGACGACAACGCCGGCTTGGCGGCCTCGCGCGAGGCCGTGGTCAAGGCGGGCACCAACGCGCTGAAGGCGTACACCGAGGTCGACTACCAGGACCTGGACGGGTTCTTCGCCCGGCAGAAGTCGGTCTCGGACGACAAGATGTCGCAGCAGATCGACCAGTCGGCGCCGACGTTCCGCAAGGCGCTCGCCGACGCCAAGACGAAGGTCGTCACCGACGTCCAGGACATCGCCGTCGAGGAGCTGGACGACCACGAAGGCAAGGCCAGCTTCCTCGCCGCCATCGCCACGACCGTCACCCAGGGCGACAAGAGCAGTGCGAAGCCGCTGCGCCTCGAGGTGTCGATGACCCGCGTCGGCGAGGATTGGAAGCTGTCCGGCATCGACAGCGTCCCGCTCGTCGCGGCCGGCCAGTAGCGTCACCTTAAGGAGCTTGTAGTGCCCCCCTCCCGCCGCCAGCCGCCTCGCAGCAGCAGCACCCCGCCGTCGCGCCGGCCGCGCGTGGCCGGCCTGCGCAAGCCGCCGACGGACGAGTCCGCCGCCGAGCGGACCGGCCAGCTCCCCGCGGTCCCGGCCAAGCCGCGGCCGCGCCCGGCACCCCGGCCGGCGCCGCGACCGGCGGCCAAGCCCGCCCCGGAGCCCTTCGACGCCGACAGCGGGCAGCTGGACACGGCGTCCGCCGAGGACACGCAGGTCTTCGCGGCGGTCGGCACCGAGGAGGAGCCGCAGGTCGACGCGCTCACGGGCGAGCCCGAAGCCGAGGCCGCCGACGAAGAGGCCCCGGCGAAGCCGGCCCCGCGGCGGAAGAAGCGGGACACGGGCATCGCGAAGCCGACGGAGGAGTCCGAGGTCCCGGTCGCCGACGTCGCGGACGAGGAGCCGGCGAGGCCGAGGGCGGCGCAGCGGCCGTACGTGGTCGCGGGCGCGCTGGTGCTGGTGGCGCTGGTCCTGGGTGGTCTGGCGTTCTGGTTCAAGTCCGAGGAGGTCAAGGTCTCCGACGCGACCAGCAACACCGCGCTGCTGGACGTGGCCAAGACCGCGCAGGTCAAGGACGCGGTGTCCAAGGCGGCCGAGGCGCTCTTCTCGTACGACTTCAACAACATCAAGAAGACCGAGGACGCGGCGAACGACCTGCTCGCCAACGACGACGTCAAGAACAAGTACAACTCGCTGATGGGCGAGGTGAAGCGGCTCGCGCCGGCCCAGAAGATGGTCGTGACGTGCAAGGTGACCCGCGCGGCGGTGATCATGCTGAACGGCGACCTGGCGAAGGTGATGGTCTTCGTCGACCAGACGTCGACCCGCACGGACACGAAGAAGACGACCGCGGGGACCGCCCAGCTCCACTTGAACGCCCAGCTGCAAGGGGACAAGTGGAAGATCACGGACATGGACACCTACAACGCCCCCAAGGTCCCGGCGGCCACCCAGGCGCCGGCGTCCCCCTCGCCGACCAAGTAGCTCCCGGCGGCGGCCCGCGACCCGATCGGTCGCGGGCCGTTTCCGCGCCCGCAGCGGCCCGGTGAGCCGCCGTCACGGGCGCGGGACACGTGTGACGCCTGAGACGTCCGGCACCCCCTGGAAACCGGCTCCGGGCCGATCACCCGAATCGCCCGCGACACGCCGCCGGCGGCGGAACCGGTCCCGTCCGAAGTGGCCTGGAACACAGCTCCGCGGTGCCCCGGTACGCGGGAAACCCCCAGGTCCGGCCCCTATTACTGGCGCTACCAGCCGGTAGCTGGAAGACTATTCGGCCGCTCACGCTCCGCTGACCTTCTCCAACGCTGCGCCAACCGGCGGGACCCCCGTGTGGCATCTTGACTCTCGGGCCCGGTGGGTTCACGCTTACTCCCGACGGCGAAACCGGCGGCCCTTGCGGGAGGGACAACCGGCTCGCCTGGAGGCATACCTGAAGACGTCGCGAGGCAGGCTGGGCCCCATCGGGAGCGCCCCCTGGACAGACCGCGCCGTTCGGGCTAGACTGCCTCTTTGCGCTGCCCTCTTTCAGGCTGCCCGGAGCCGGTAGTTAGGATAGTGGGCACACGGCACCCTTGACAGTCGCTCATAGCTGTTGCTATGGCGGCCGTCACCGCTCATTGTCCCCGGAAGGACGCATCTTGGCAGTCTCTCCCGCGAACCAGGCCACTGCTGCGACCACCTCGGCTGAATCTCGCTCGGAGTCCACGGGAATCCCCGGCGCGCCCAAGCGGGTTTCCTTCGCAAAGATTCGCGAACCCCTGAACACCCCCAACCTGCTCGACGTCCAGATCCAGTCGTTCCAGTGGTTCACCGGGGACGAAGCGTGGTTCGAACGCCGTGTCGAAGAAGGTGAAGAAAACCCGGTCGGCGGCCTCGAAGAGGTCCTGAACGAGATCTCCCCGATCGAGGACTTCTCCGGTTCGATGTCCCTGTCCTTCTCCGCTCCGCGGTTCGACGAGGTCAAGGCCTCGATCGAGGAGTGCAAGGACAAGGACATGACGTACGCCGCGCCGCTGTTCGTCACGGCCGAGTTCGTCAACAACAACACCGGCGAGATCAAGAGCCAGACGGTCTTCCTGGGCGACTTCCCGGTCATGACCGACAAGGGCACGTTCATCATCAACGGCACCGAGCGTGTCGTCGTGTCCCAGCTGGTCCGCTCGCCGGGCGTCTACTACTCGAAGGACGTCGACAAGACGACCGACAAGGACGTCTTCAGCGTCCGCGTGATCCCGAGCCGCGGCGCGTGGCTCGAGTTCGACGTCGACAAGCGCGACACCGTCGGCGTCCGCATCGACCGCAAGCGCCGCCAGCCGGTCACCGTGCTGCTGAAGGCGCTGGGCTGGACCACCGAGGCGATCCGCGAGCGCTTCTCCTTCTCGGAGACGCTGCTGGCGACCCTCGAGAAGGACCACACCGCCGGCACCGACGAGGCGCTGCTCGACATCTACCGCAAGCTGCGCCCGGGCGAGCCGCCCACGAAGGAGAGCGCGCAGACCCTGCTGGAGAACCTGTTCTTCAAGGCGAAGCGCTACGACCTGGCCAAGGTCGGCCGGTACAAGGTCAACAAGAAGCTGGGCCTCGAGACGCCGTACGACACCGGGACGCTGACCGAAGAGGACATCGTCACGACCATCGAGTACCTGGTCCGGCTGCACGCCGGCGAGGACAAGATGGACGCGCAGAACGGCACCGAGATCCCGGTCGAGACCGACGACATCGACCACTTCGGCAACCGGCGCCTGCGCACGGTCGGCGAGCTGATCCAGAACCAGATCCGGGTCGGCCTCTCCCGCACCGAGCGCGTCGTGCGCGAGCGCATGACCACGCAGGACGTCGAGGCGATCACGCCGCAGACCCTGATCAACATCCGCCCGATCGGCGCGGCGATCAAGGAGTTCTTCGGCACCTCGCAGCTGTCGCAGTTCATGGACCAGAACAACCCGCTGTCGGGCCTGACGCACAAGCGTCGTCTGTCGGCCCTCGGCCCGGGTGGTCTGTCCCGTGAGCGCGCCGGCATGGAGGTCCGGGACGTCCACCCGTCGCACTACGGCCGGATGTGCCCGATCGAGACGCCGGAAGGCCCGAACATCGGCCTGATCGGCTCGCTCTGCTCCTACGCGCGGGTCAACCCGTTCGGCTTCATCGAGACGCCGTACCGCAAGGTCGTCGAGGGCCGGGTCACCGACCAGGTCGACTACCTGACCGCGGACGAAGAGGACCGGTACGTCAAGGCCCAGGCCAACGCGCCGATCTCGGACGACGGCACCTTCGTCGAAGACCGGGTCATGGCCCGCCGCAAGGGCGGCGAGGTCGAGCTGATCGACCCGCTCGACATCGACTACATGGACGTCTCGCCGCGGCAGATGGTCTCGGTCGCGACGGCGATGATCCCGTTCCTCGAGCACGACGACGCGAACCGCGCCCTGATGGGTGCGAACATGCAGCGCCAGGCCGTGCCGCTGCTGCGCAACCAGGCCCCGTACGTGGGCACGGGTGTGGAGCTGCGCGCCGCGGTCGACGCCGGTGACGTGCTCGTCGCCGAGCAGGCCGGCATCGTCGAGGAGCTCTCGGCGGACCTGATCACGATCATGCACGACGACGGCACGCGGAAGAGCTACGGGCTGTACAAGTTCCGCCGCTCGAACCACGGCACCTGCTTCAACCACCGCCCGATCGTCAACGAGGGCGACCGGGTCGAGCAGGGTCAGGTCATCGCCGACGGCCCGTCCACCGAGAACGGTGAGATGGCGCTCGGCAAGAACCTGCTCGTCGCGGTCATGCCGTGGGAGGGCCACAACTACGAGGACGCGATCATCCTCTCCGAGCGCCTGGTGCAGGACGACGTCTTGACGTCGATCCACATCGAGGAGCACGAGATCGACGCCCGCGACACCAAGCTGGGCGCCGAGGAGATCACCCGGGACATCCCGAACGTCTCCGAGGAGGTCCTGGCCGACCTCGACGAGCGCGGCATCATCCGCATCGGTGCCGAGGTCCGCGACGGCGACATCCTGGTCGGCAAGGTCACGCCGAAGGGCGAGACCGAGCTGACGCCGGAAGAGCGCCTGCTCCGCGCGATCTTCGGCGAGAAGGCCCGCGAAGTCCGCGACACCTCGCTGAAGGTGCCGCACGGCGAGACCGGCAAGGTCATCGGCATCCGCGTGTTCTCGCGCGAGGACGACGACGAGCTGCCCCCGGGCGTCAACGAGCTGGTCCGCGTCTACGTGGCCCAGAAGCGCAAGATCCAGCCGGGCGACAAGCTCGCCGGCCGGCACGGCAACAAGGGTGTCATCGGCAAGATCCTGCCGGTCGAGGACATGCCGTTCATGGAGGACGGCACCCCGGTCGACATCATCCTGAACACGCACGGTGTGCCGCGACGGATGAACATCGGCCAGATCCTCGAGCTGCACCTGGGCTGGCTGGCCTCGCAGGGCTGGACGATCGAGGGCGACCCGGACTGGGCGAAGAACCTGTCGCCGGAGCTCTACGACGTCGCGCCCGGCACGAACACCGCCACCCCGGTGTTCGACGGCGCGAAGGAAGAGGAGCTCACCGGGCTGCTCAGCGCGACCAAGCCGAACCGCGACGGTGAGCGCATGGTCAAGGAGAACGGCAAGGCCACGCTGTTCGACGGCCGCTCCGGCGAGCCGTACCCGTACCCGGTCGCGGTCGGCTACATGTACATCCTGAAGCTGCACCACCTGGTCGACGACAAGATCCACGCCCGCTCCACCGGCCCGTACTCGATGATCACGCAGCAGCCGCTGGGTGGTAAGGCGCAGTTCGGTGGCCAGCGCTTCGGTGAGATGGAGTGCTGGGCGATGCAGGCGTACGGCGCCGCCTACACGCTGCAGGAGCTGCTGACGATCAAGTCGGACGACGTGGTCGGCCGCGTCAAGGTGTACGAGGCCATCGTCAAGGGGGAGAACATCCCCGAGCCGGGCATCCCGGAGTCGTTCAAGGTGCTCCTCAAGGAGCTCCAGTCGCTGTGCCTCAACGTCGAGGTGCTCTCCAGCGACGGCGCGGCGATCGAGATGCGCGACTCCGACGACGAGGACCTCGAGCGCGCCGCGGCCAACCTCGGCATCAACCTGTCCCGCAACGAGTCGCCCTCGGTGGACGACGTCGTGCACTGATCGCGAGCTGAGCGTCGGGGCCGGCCTCCCGCAGGCCCCGACGCTCGCCCGCCAACCCCCTCTAGCCGAAACAACCCCAAGGGGATCTAGACGTGCTGGACGTCAACTTTTTCGATGAGCTCCGGATTGGCCTCGCCACCGCCGACGACATCCGTCAGTGGTCCTACGGCGAGGTCAAGAAGCCGGAGACCATCAACTACCGGACGCTCAAGCCCGAGAAGGACGGCCTCTTCTGCGAGAAGATCTTCGGTCCGACCCGGGACTGGGAGTGCTACTGCGGCAAGTACAAGCGCGTCCGCTTCAAGGGCATCATCTGTGAGCGCTGCGGCGTCGAGGTGACCCGCGCCAAGGTGCGCCGCGAGCGGATGGGCCACATCGAGCTGGCCGCCCCGGTCACCCACATCTGGTACTTCAAGGGTGTTCCCTCGCGCCTCGGCTACCTGCTGGACCTGGCGCCGAAGGACCTCGAGAAGATCATCTACTTCGCTGCTTACGTCATCACGGGCGTGAACACGGAGCTGCGCCACAACGACCTGCCGACCCTCGAGAACGAGATCGGCGTCGAGCGCAAGAACCTCGAGACCAAGCGCGATGCGGACATCGAGGCCCGCGCGCAGAAGCTGGAAGCCGACCTGGCCGAGCTGGAGGCGGAGGGCGCCAAGTCCGACGTCCGCCGCAAGGTCAAGGAGGGCGGCGAGCGCGAGATGCGCCAGCTGCGTGACCGCGCCGGTCGCGAGCTGGACCGCCTCGAGGAGGTCTGGACGACCTTCACGAAGCTCGACACCCGCCAGCTGATCGCCGACGAGCTGCTTTACCGCGAGCTCGTCGACCGCTACGGCGAGTACTTCACCGGCGGCATGGGCGCGGAGGCCATCCAGAAGCTGGCCACCGAGTTCGACGTCGCCGCGGAGGCCGAGAGCCTGCGCGACACGATCCGCAACGGCAAGGGGCAGAAGAAGCTCCGCGCGCTGAAGCGGCTCAAGGTCGTCGCGGCGTTCCAGGCCACCGGCAACGACCCGCGCGGCATGGTGCTCGACGCCGTCCCGGTCATCCCACCGGACCTGCGCCCGATGGTGCAGCTCGACGGTGGCCGGTTCGCGACGTCGGACCTGAACGACCTGTACCGCCGCGTGATCAACCGGAACAACCGCCTCAAGCGGCTGATCGACCTCGGCGCGCCCGAGATCATCGTCAACAACGAGAAGCGGATGCTGCAGGAGGCCGTCGACGCGCTGTTCGACAACGGCCGCCGCGGGCGTCCGGTCACCGGCCCGGGCAACCGGCCGCTGAAGTCGCTGTCCGACCTCCTCAAGGGCAAGCAGGGCCGGTTCCGCCAGAACCTGCTCGGCAAGCGCGTCGACTACTCGGGCCGTTCGGTCATCATCGTCGGTCCGCAGCTGAAGCTGCACCAGTGCGGTCTGCCGAAGGACATGGCGCTCGAGCTGTTCAAGCCGTTCGTCATGAAGCGGCTGGTCGACCTGAACCACGCGCAGAACATCAAGTCCGCCAAGCGGATGGTGGAGCGCTCGCGGCCGCAGGTGTGGGACGTGCTGGAAGAGGTCATCACCGGCCACCCGGTGATGCTGAACCGCGCGCCGACGCTGCACCGCCTCGGCATCCAGGCCTTCGAGCCGCAGCTGGTCGAGGGCAAGGCCATCCAGCTGCACCCGCTGGTCTGCGAGGCGTTCAACGCGGACTTCGACGGTGACCAGATGGCGGTGCACCTGCCGCTGTCGGCCGAGGCGCAGGCCGAGGCCCGGATCCTGATGCTGTCGGCGAACAACATCCTGTCGCCGGCGTCGGGCCGTCCGCTCGCCATGCCGCGGCTGGACATGGTCACGGGCCTGTTCCACCTGACCCGCCTGACCGAGGACGCCGAGGGCGCGGGCAACGCGTACTCGTCGCCGGCCGAGGCCATCATGGCCTTCGACCGCAAGGCGCTGAGCCTGCACGCCCCGGTCAAGATCCGCATCACCGACCGTCAGCCGGCGAAGGCCGACGAAGCGGCGCTGGCGGAGAAGGGCTGGGAGCCGGGCAAGGCGTGGCTGGCCGAGACGACCCTGGGCCGCGTGCTGTTCAACGAGCTGCTGCCGGCGGACTACCCGTTCATCAACGAGCCGATGCCGAAGAAGCGTCAGGCCGCGATCGTGAACGACCTCGCCGAGCGGTACTCGATGACCCAGGTCGCGCAGACCCTGGACCGCCTGAAGGACGCCGGTTTCTACTGGGCGACCCGCTCGGGCGTCACCGTCGCCATCTCGGACGTGCTCACCCCGGTGGGCAAGGCCGCCATCCTCGACGAGTACGAGGGCAAGGCCTCCCAGGTGGAGAAGCGCTACCAGCGTGGTCAGCTGTCGCACACCGAGCGCAACAACGAGCTCGTCAAGGTGTGGACGCAGGCCACCGAAGAGGTCCACAAGATCATGGAGACGGCGCTGCCGGACGACAACCCGATCGCCATGATCGTGAAGTCGGGCGCGGCGGGCAACATGACGCAGGTCCGGTCGCTGGCCGGTATGCGTGGCCTGGTGTCCAACCCGAAGGGTGAGTACATCCCGCGTCCGATCAAGGCCAACTTCCGTGAGGGCCTGTCGGTGGCGGAGTACTTCATCGCGACGCACGGTGCCCGGAAGGGCCTGGCGGACACGGCGCTCCGGACCGCCGACTCGGGTTACCTGACCCGGCGTCTGGTGGACGTCTCGCAGGACGTCATCGTCCGCGAGGTCGACTGCGGCACCACCCGCGGCATCATGATGCCGATCGGCGAGGACATCGGCGACGGCAAGGTCCTGCGCGACCAGCACGTCGAGACCTCGGTCTACGCGCGGAACCTCGCGACGGACGCGGTGGACGCCAAGGGCAACGTCGTGCTGAACGCGGGCGACGACATCGGCGACCCGGCCATCGACAAGCTGCTCTCCAGCGGCATCTCGAAGGTCAAGGTCCGCTCGGTGCTGACCTGCGAGTCGGCCGTCGGCATCTGCGCGACCTGCTACGGCCGCTCGATGGCGACCGGTCAGCTCGTCGACGTCGGCGAGGCCGTGGGTATCGTCGCGGCCCAGTCGATCGGTGAGCCCGGTACGCAGCTGACGATGCGTACGTTCCACCAGGGTGGTGTCGCCGGTGACGACATCACGACCGGTCTGCCCCGTGTGCAGGAGCTCTTCGAGGCTCGTGTGCCGAAGGGCAAGGCGCCGATCGCCGACGTCGATGGCCGCGTGCGCATCGAGGAGAGCGAGCGGTTCTGGAAGATCACGCTGATCCCGGACGACGGCGGCGAAGAGATCGTCTTCGACAAGCTGTCCAAGCGTCAGCGGCTCGCGAACACCCCGAACGGCCCGCTGGGCGACGGCGACCACGTCAACGTCGGCCAGCAGCTGCTCGAGGGCACGCCGGACCCGCACGAGGTCCTGCGGGTCATGGGGCCGCGCGAGGCGCAGATGCACCTGACGGACGAGGTCCAGAAGGTGTACCGGGCGCAGGGTGTGTCGATCCACGACAAGCACATCGAGGTCATCGTCCGGCAGATGCTGCGCCGGGTGACGATCATCGACTCCGGTGCCACGGACTTCCTGCCGGGCGAGCTGCCCGAGCGGACCAAGTTCGAGGCGACGAACCGGGCCGCGGTCGCCGAGGGCGGCGAGCCGGCTTCGGGTCGTCCGGTGCTGATGGGCATCACGAAGGCGTCGCTCACCACGGACTCGTGGCTGTCGGCGGCGTCGTTCCAGGAGACCACGCGAGTCCTGACCGACGCGGCGATCAACGGCCGCTCGGACAAGCTCGTGGGCCTCAAGGAGAACGTGATCATCGGTAAGCTGATCCCGGCCGGTACGGGCATCAACAAGTACCGCAACATCCAGGTGCAGCCGACGGAAGAGGCCCGGGTCGCGGCGTACGCGATCCCGTCCTACGACGACGGCTACTACACCCCGGACGTGTTCGGTACGGGTACCGGTGCCGCGGTGCCGCTGGACGACTACGACTTCGGCCGCGACTTCCGCTGAAGCTGAGTCACGAGAAAGGCCCTCGCCGGGATCCCGGCGGGGGCCTTTCCCTTTCCTCGAAACGGCGACGTCCGGCTGGAAGAGCGGCGGTCGACGTCGCCACCGCGTCGGCGTTGACCGGCGTGTTCGCCACAGGCGCAGGACGATCCCGTTCCCCAACCGCGATCGTGCGGGTCTTCGGTACCGCGACGTCGACCTCGGCAACCAAGTCCGGGCCCCGGACCAAGCCGCGGTTCCGGGCGCCGAGGCCACCGTCGTCGGTGGCCTCGCCAGCACCGCCGTCGACGCGTTCGGGCTCGGCGGTGGCCCGGTGGTCGGCGCCCGCCAGCGGCGCCGCTCGGGCCTCACGACCGGCAAGTGCCTCAGCGCAGGCTGCAGCGGGACACCGGGAAGTCGAAGTACGTGTCCGGGAACGGCTCGCCGTTCAGCGTGTAGTGCCACCACTCCTCGGGCAGGTTCCGGAACCCCGCCTCCGTCATCGCGTTCCGCAGCAGGTCGCGGTTCGTCCGCGCTGCTCCCGTGATCGCCGGGTTGTCCGTGTGGGCCAGCGGGTCGAAGCAGTCGTAGCCCGTCCCCATGTCGACCGTGTTGTCCGGGAACCGCTGGTCCCGCGGTGCGAAGCACGGCTTCAGCGGCTCGCCGGGAATGTACGGCCGCTGGTGGCGCGGTGGGAGCTTCACCAGCGTGAGGTCCATCGTGCTGCCGCGGCTGTGTCCGGACTTCTCGGCGATGTACCCCTCCTCGAACAGCCGGTCCTTCTCGACGTTCGGGTAGAACCCCGCCTTCATCTTCTCGTCGGCGAGGTCCTTCGCCCACCGCACGAAGTGGTCGACCGCGCGCTGCGGGCGGTAGCAGTCGTACACCTTGAGCGTGTAGCCCTGCCGGAGCACCCGCGCCTGGACCTGCCGCAACCCCGAGGCCGCCTGGCGGGTCAGGATGCAGGTCGGCTCGAGGTAGCCGTCGATCCGCTGCCCGACGAAGTTGTGCCGGGTCGCGTAGCGGATGTCCTGCAGGATCGACGGCGCCACGTCGGACAGCGCCACGAACTCCGAAGCCGGGGCGGCGGCCGACGCGGGAGCGGGAACGGCGACCCCGGCCAAGGCGGCGAGGGCGACGGCGAAAACGCGGAAGATCGGCATCCCTCTCCTCTACCAGCTCGGCACCCCGGCGATCAGCCGCCAACCGGTCAGGACCAGCCCTCAGACGTCGTCGCGCGCAGGAAGTCGTCGGACGGCGGCTGCACCGGCCGGCCCTCGAACTGCGTCGACAGCACCACCGACGACCGCAGCTCGCCGTGCTTGCCCAGCCGCTCCAGCAGGCCCTCGAAGTGCTCGAGCGACGCCGTCCGGATCTTCAGCATCGTGCAGTGGTCGCCGGACAGGCGGTGGATCTCCACGACCTCCGGGTAGTCCTCGGACTTCGACGTCTTCAGTAGGCAGCTGCTCAGCGCGCAGCGCATCTCGACGAACGCCTGCAGCGGCTGGCCCGCGCGCCGCGCGTCGACCTGCGCGCGGTAGCCGGTGATCACCCCGGTCTCCTCCAGCCGCCGCACCCGCTCGGCCACCGCCGGCGCCGACAGGTTGATGCGCCGGCCCAGTTCCTTGAACGACAGCCGGCCGTCGGCCTGCAGCAGGTCCAGCAGCCGCCAGTCGACGTCGTCCAGCGGCTTTTCCGAACGGAAGGTCATGGGCCCCATTTTCCTTCCGAAGCGCGGCCGGGGCCACGGATTTGCCGTTCACCGCCCCTTCGATCATGCGCCGGAAGTTCCTAAAGTTGCTGGTCATGGGGACTTTGACGACGACCGGCCGGGCCCGGTCCGTGGGAGCGCTGTTCGCCGGCGTCGCGCTGCTCAACACCGCGACGGTCGGGTTGAGCACGGCGGCGACGCTGATCGTCGCCGCGGGCAGCGGGCCGGGCTGGAGCGGCTTGCCGAGCGTCGCGAACGTGCTCGGCACGGCCGCCGGCGCGCTGGGCGCGGGCCTGCTGCTGCCGAGCCACGGCCGCCGGCGCGTGCTGAGCGCCGGGTACGCCGTCGCCGCGGCGGGCGCGCTGGTCGCGTTCGCCGGCGCGCTGACGACGTCGCTCGTGCCGCTCCTGCTGGGCATCCTGCTGGTCGGCCTCGGCAACGGCGGCGCGCAGCTGTCGCGCTACCTGGCCGCGGACCTCTACCCCGAGGAACGCCGGGGCCGCGCGCTCTCGAACGTCGTCTGGGCGGGGACCGTCGGCGCTCTCGCCGGGCCGGCGCTGATGGCCCCGGCTGCGGACGTCGTGACCGGCTTCGGCTGGCCGGCGCTGTCCGGGCCGGTCGCCGTCGCGGTGCTCGCCACGGCCGGGGCGGCGCTGGCGGCGGCGTTCCTCCCGCGGCACGTCCCGCCACCGCGAGAAGCGCCGGTGAGCGCCCCGGTGCGGGCGACCGGCGTCGCGCGGCCGCTGGTCGCGATGGTCGCCGCGCAGCTCACGATGGTCGCGGTCATGACGATGACGCCGTTGCAGCTGCAGAACCACGGGCACGGGCTCGACGTCGTCGGCTGGGTGCTGAGCGCGCACCTGTTCGGCATGTTCGCGCTGGCGCCGCTGTCCGGCCGGATCGCCGACCGCTGGGGCCCGCGCGTCACCGTCAACGCGGGCCTGGGCGTGCTCGCGCTCTCGACGGCGACCGCGCTCGCGGCCCCGACCGCGCACACGTCCGGCCTGCCGGTGGCGTTGTTCCTCCTCGGGTACGGCTGGAACCTGGTGTTCGTCGGCGGCAGCGCGCAGCTGAGCCGCGACCTCGCGCCCGCGACGCGCAGCCGGGTGCAGGGGACGGTCGACGCGGTCGTCTGGTCGGCGTCCGCGCTGGCCGGGCTGGGTTCCGGGCAGCTGTTCGCCGGCGGCGGGTACGCGCTCGTCGCGGTCGTCGGCGGGGTGCTGGCCCTGCTCCCGCTGGTGTTGCTGGTTCCCCGCCGGCCGTGACATCCGGTGATCTTCCCAGGTCGACGGACCGTAGCCGGGCGGTTGTAGGCAAAATTCTCGTCCCGGTGGCCGCCGAGGGCTGGCGAAGATGGGCCGTGGCTGACTCTGTGCCCTTCACGGACAACTTCTCGGACCTCTCCAACACGCAGGGGTACCAGTTCGAGTTCCGCTGTGAACGCTGCGGCAACGGTTTCCGTTCCGCCTTCCAGCGCGACACCATGGAAACCGGGCGAAGCGTGCTTCGCACGGTCGGGTCGTTCTTCGGCGGGACGCTGCGGGACCTGAGCAACTCGGCCGACCAGTGGCGCTACGACCGCGCGACCAACTCGCCCGCCAAGGACCGGGCGCTGGCCGCCGCGGTCAAGGAGATCACCCCGAGCTTCCGCCAGTGCCGCGGCTGCGGCGACTGGATGTGCCAGGACCAGTGCTGGAACGAGGAGATCGGCCAGTGCCTGCGCTGCTCGCCGAGCGTCGCCGAGGAGATCTCGCGCGCGCAGGCGTCGGCGCAGCGCGACCAGATCTGGGACAAGGCCCGAGAGAAGGACTGGACGTCCGGGCTGGACATCGACACCCGCGCCAAGGTCACCTGCCCCGGCTGCGGCCTGAAGGCCGACGGCGGGAAGTTCTGCGCTTCCTGCGGCACGTCCCTGGCGCTCAAGGTCGCCTGCGGCGGCTGCGGGAGCGAGGCCAACAAGCCGGGCGCGCTGTTCTGCTCGGACTGCGGCACCAAACTCTGACCGGGAGTTCCCGGCACTTCATAACGAATACATAACTCGCAGCCCCGGCGTTCAGGCGCCGGGGCTGCGCCGTTGTGACCAACCGTGACGCCGCCGGTTGGACTACCCGCTTCGCTCACCCGTTCGGCGCAAGGGATCGCGTCAACTCGGCCCACGCCGTGGGAAATTGACCCGATCGGTGGGCATCTCATTCTTTGATCACGGCTGGACGCTTCGTCCGCTTGGCGCGAATATTCCGCCCGGGTCCGCTGACGTCAGCTTTCCGTTGTGTCCCAACGGTTTCCGTCCGTGAAGAAGAACAGGGAGAACCATGCGATCAACTCCGTCGCGCCCGGGCCGGTGGCGAAAGGTGGTGACCGGCGCCGCGGCACTCGCCCTCGCGGCCGGCGCGGTCACGTACACCGGCTCGTCCACCGGCGCCTACGCCGACGTCCAGACGATCACCGACGCGAAGACCGCGTCCGACGGCAAGCAGTACTGGGTGCAGAACCACCTGGTGTCCAAGGATCTCGCGCGTTCGGAGAGCGGGACGCCGAAGAAGTGGCTGCTCGTCTGGGCCGGTGACGAGAACATCGCCGACACGCTCGTCAAGGACGTCAAGAACCTGCCGGGCACGCTCGGCGGCGGGCTCAACAAGATCAAGAACGCCTTGCCCGGCCCGGACTTCCTCGCCGTGATCGACGCGACGCAGGGCTCGCCGACGTACGGCAAGGTCGTCAACACCGCGACCGTCGGCCCGCTGGTCGAAAACGAGCCGCACCACATGCAGTACGTCTGGCACAAGGGCGACACGATCTACGCCGGCGCGCTGTTCGCCGCGGCGACGTACGCCTTCGACGTCAGCGCGCTGCCGCAGCTGAAGCTCAAGGGCGTCAGCCTGCCGACGAACACGCTCGGCGGCAGCGTCCCGGACGCCTACTGGGTGCTGAAGGACGGCACCGCGTACGGCACGTACATGGGCGGCCCGGTGGTCCCCGGCCCGCACGCCTACGCCGACGGCTCCACGCAGATCGGCAACGGCTTCGCGGGCAGCCCCGGCGAGGTCGTCCACTTCGGACAGAACGCGCAGGTGCTCTCGGAGTCCCCGGCGGCGACCCCGCAGGGCGACAACAAGAAGCTCTGCGACAACCTGCCGCAGCTGGGCACGCCGACCTGCGCCAACCCGCACGGCATCCAGGCCCGCGAGGACCTGGACACGCTCGTCACGAGCGACTACGCCGAGCCGCGCAACATCATCCTCGACCCGGTGAAGCAGCCGTCGCCGTACCTGCGGCGGCCGACCGTGCGGACCTGGGACATCTCCGACCGCAACCACCCGAAGCTGAAGTCGGTGTCGTACCTGCAGGACGGCCCGCGCGCCGATCCGGCCGACCCGCTGCACGCCGAGAGCCGCGCGGTCATGGAGACCACGGTGACCAACCTGCCGGGCCACAAGGGCGCGTTCGCCCAGACCATGCAGGGCGGCGCGGTGTTCTACACGCCGGACATCACCGCGAAGGAGCCGCACTGGATCGAGGTGTTCGACGACGGCGCCGCGAACAAGTCCATCTACGCCAACAACGACTCGAACGGCGCCAGCTCCAACGGCGGCTGGATCCAGACGAGCCCGGACGACAAGTACCTCTACCGCGCGATCGTCGGGCGGCAGAAGGGCACGCTCTCGGCCGACGACCCCGGCACCACCGGCGGCGTCTACGTCCTCGACATCCGGAAGCTGGTCAACGCCGGCGACCGCATCGAGGACATCGAAGGCCGGGTCGACACGAAGGCGAAGGCACAGCAGGGCGGGGGCGGCGACCTGCCGACCGTCGTCGGCGCGGCCCCGATCAACCCCGGCACGCCGGGCGCGGGCCCGCACTGGGGCGCCTACGACAACTTCGTGCTCGGCGACGACGGCTTCTACCACGAAACCACGTCGCCGCAGCACCTCGCGGTGTCGAACTACTTCGTCGCGCGGTCCGGTTTGGACGGTGACCACAAGGTCAACCTGCTGAACCTCGGCCCGGACGGGAAGGTGTCGGTCGACTCGAACTTCCGGGACGAGTTCACCGGCCAGGTCGGCGTCAACTTCAACCGCAAGTCGTGGCCGCACGGGGACTTCGGCAACGCCAAGCCGCACTCCGAACTGTTCGTGGTCGCGGACGCGAACGTCAAGTAACGCGGTCGTGAGTGCGTAACGGTGTTCTAACACTGTTACGCACTCACGACCCCCTGGACTGGGAGTCTTGATGGACCACGACCACTCCGCGCCCACCGGTTCGTCCACTGTGGACAGCCTGGCGCTGGTGCTCCGGCTGGCCCTGCTGCTGTCGACGGCGTTCCTCGCCGGTGGCGGCCTGGTGCGGGGGCCGGTGCCGGCTCGCCGCGCGCTCTACGCCCTTGGTGGGCTTTCGGCGCTGCTCGCCGTCGTGTCGGCGTTCGTCGCCGACGTCAACGTGGTCGCGCTGGCGATCCACGTCGTGCTCGCGGTGGCGGTGCCGGTCCTCCCGCGGGCCACCCGCTGGACGTCGGCCGCGCTGCTGGCGCTCGTCGTGCTGGAGACGTCGCTCGGCGGCACCGGCATCGAGTTCGCGATCGACACCGTGTTCGTCGCCGGGGCGGCCGTGTGGTTCGGCTTCGCGCTGCTCGGGCCGGTGACGACGGCGGCCGTCCGGCCCGGGCCCCTCGCGCTCACCCTCGGCGGCCTGCTGGTCCTGGCCGGCGCGGTCCGGTTCGGCCTGTCCGGCCTCGGCTTCGACCGGCGGCTCTACACGACGGTCTTCGGGCTCGCGGTGGTCGCCGTCGTGGTCCTCCCGCTGGTCGTCAGCGGGCTCGCGGCGGTCCTGCGCGAGCGTGCTTACCGGTTCGGCGTGCTCGGCGTCGCGCTCGCGTTCGTCGCGTGGGGCGCGCTCGGCGCGATCCCCGCGCCGCCGCCGTTGCCCGTTCCGGGCGTGCCGCTGCTCGCCGGCGAGGCCGGGTTCCCGGTGCTCGTCAGCCCGCAACGGCCGGGCCGCAACGTCGTCCACTTCCCGGCGAGCGCGGGCGACGACCTCTCGGCGGGAGTCCGCGGCGGGCTGATCACGAAGGCCGTCGCGCGGCCCGGGGCCGAGGGCACGTGGGCCGATGTCGACTTACCGCCCGGCCGGAGCGACCTGGAGATCCGCCGCGGTGACGCGACGACGGTCGTCGAGGTCGACGCGGGGACCGCGCCCGGCCCGGCGATCGCCGAGGCGGACGCGCCGGAATGCGCGTCCGCGGCGCTCGGCGGCCTGGTCGCCGGCCGCGCCGACGTGCTGAGCGCGTGCCCGTCCGACGCGCTGACGCCGGAGGACAGCGGCGCGCTGGTCAAGCTCGTCGAGTTCCTGGCCGGGCGGAAGCCGGCCGCGCTCACGCTCGTCGAAGACGACTCGCCGCGCGGGGTCGCGGCGGCGAAGCTGGTGCGCGAAACCGCGGCGCGGACCGGGCTGGCCGTGCGGCCGGACGCCGGGCCCGACACCGCGCTCGTCGTCGTCTCCGGCTGGGCGGGCGGGTACACCGCGATGACGCGGGCCGCCGAACTGCAGCGCCTCGAACCCACCCACCAGTACGGGCTCTACCTGGCGCCGTGGCTGCTGAACGGGCCGATCGTCAACGCCGTGGCGAGCGCGTCGCTGCCGCTGCGGTTCGACCCGCGGGAGGCGACCGCGGTCGGGTACGCCGTGGCGGTCGGCGACCGCTTCGGCGGCGAAAGCCCGACGCCTAGCGGCTTCCGGACCTGGCTCGGCGCCGACCGGGCCGCGGGGGACGTGCAGATCTTCGCCGCCGCCCAGGTCAACGCCATGCCGATGTACCCCACCGAACCCCACGCCACCGGAATGGTGATGGACCGCGACTACGCGGGCCAGTGGGTGTCCGACGGAACCATCGTGCCGATCACGTCGGTTCTCCGCTGAAAAACCCTTGAGAGGAAAGGAAAACGCATGAAGCGTCTTGCTGCCCGCGTGCTGCTGCCGCTGGTCGCGGCGACGGCGTTCACCGGCCTGGCCGCCGGGGTCGCCTCGGCCGACCCGACCGACGGTTCCGTCTGGCTCGTGCCCGGCGTCGACCTCGGCAGCGTGCTCGGGCCGGTCGGCCAGCCGGTCGGCCTGCTCGCGCCCGTCTTCGACCTGATCACCGCTGTTTCCTGAAAGGCAGAGAACCCATGAAGAAGACCCTCGCTGTCGCGGTCCTCGCCGGCGCGGCCCTGTTCGGCGCGGCGACGCCGGCGCTGGCCGCCGACGGCCCCGGTGTCGTCGTGGTCGACGAGCCGGACACCAGTGGCCTGAACAACATCTGGACGTTCGCGCCGCTCGGCGTCCCGGTGCTCGGCCTGATCCAGTCGGTCAACGGCGTGCCCGGCAAGCTCCTGCCTTCCTTCTGACCGCGACGGCGGCCCCTCGCCCCCGAGGGGCCGCCTGCGTCAGCTGAGGGCCTTCTCGAACCAGTGCTCGGCGTACTTGTCGTCGTTGAACGGCTCGACCTCGGCGTACCCGAGCTTCGCGTACAGCGCGCGGGCCTCGACGAGGTCGTGGCGTGTGTCGAGCCGCATGAGCCGCGACCCGAGCCGCCGTGCCGCGTCCTCGGCGGCCGTCACCAGCGCGGGGCCGCCGCCGCTGCCGCGGTGGGCGTGCTTCACGAAGACCTTGGTCAGCTCGCTGACGCCGGGCGCCGCCACTCGGGTGCCGGCGCAGCCCGCGACGACGCCGTCCCGCCGTCCGACGAGGAAGGCGCCGGTCGGGGCCATCAGATCGGTGCCGGGTTCGTCGGCGATGCCCTGGTCGATCTCGGCTTCGGTGGCCTGGCGTCCGTAGTAGCGCGAAGCGACTTCGTCCATGTACTCGCGCATGATCGCGACGGCGTCCGGGTGGGCGACGTCGATCTGGGTGATCTTCCAGTTCACGTCCTCATCGTGAGGTCGCTGTCCAGCGAATTCGGCGGCCCCCGGGCACCATGGGCGCATGACGACTGTCACGAAGCGCCTGACGGTGGTGGCCGTCCTGCTGATCACGCTGGGCGCGATCCTGCTGTCGGTGGGCGCGATCGGTTTCCAGGCGTCCAAGCCGGCCGACGCCAACATCGGCGCGGGGTTCGCGCTGCTGGCCGGGCCTTACATCGTCGGGCTGGGGCTGGTGTTCGCGCTGTCGGCGGGCTTGACGCACCTCACGACGCGCCGCCGCTGACGGTCCACAGGGTCGCGAGCACTGCTGCCCGCCACCCATCGTGGCCGCTCGGCGACGGTGTGACGTACGGAACGCCGGATCCGATCCCACTGCGTCACCCGGTCGGGTAATGGGTAGGTTGCGGCCGCAAGGGGAAGCAGGGGAACAGCGCTAGGAGTGCGTGATGAGCAGCAGCGAAGGGGCCGGCCGGCCCGACGAAGAACCGAAGTCGACGGGCAGCCACGCGGCGCCGGAGGGGGCCGGGGTGCACCCGCTCATCGACCTCTCGCGCGACCCGAACCCGGGCAAGCCGGACCACGCGAAGCCCGACGAGGACTGAGCGGGGGAGCCAGGCCGGGTCGGTCCGGCCCACGGAGCGCGGCTGACGCGCCGGCGGGCCGGGCCCGCCGGGCCGGGCCGGGGTAGCCGGGCCTACCGAGCCGGGCCCACCGAGCCGGGTCGGGTCGGTCCACGGAGCGCGGCTGACGCGCCGGCGGGCCGGTTCTGCCGAGCTAGGGCCCCCGGGCCTACTGAGCCGGGTCGACCGCGCCGGGTGAGCTGGAGGGCCGCCCGGCGGGTCGCGCACGCCGGGATCCACCGTCGCGAACGACTCATCCGGGACGTGGACGAGTCGTCCGCGGCCGCCGGCCGGGAGCGGAACATTCCCGAGGCCGGCGGTGTTGTAATCAGTGCGGGGGGAGTCCGTGCCGGGCGCACCCGGCGGCGGAAACCCGGGGGAAACCGGCCCTGGCGGGCGGGGAAACCACGCCACCGCGACCGGACTCCGGAACATCCCCCGGCCGGGCGGTGCCGAGAGGTAGGCTGGAGGTTCGCCGACCTTCAGACCCCCCGCCGCGTTCCGTCCGGACCCGGGCGGGTATCTTTGGAGACCGTGCCCGGCAGGCGTCGGGCCGCTCCGCGTGCCGTGCGCATGGGCGGGGTGCTCAGGCACCCGGTCACCGGCTTCGGCAGGTCGGGGTTCCGACGGAAAATCCCTCCGGGAAGTTACCGGTCGAGAGACCGTGACGCGGGCCGACACGCCCGACCGCGGGGGCCGGTGAAGACACGAAGAAGCAGATCACGACAGGAAGCTGGTCCATTGCCCACGATCCAGCAGCTGGTCCGCAAGGGCCGCCAGGACAAGGCTGCCAAGCAGAAGACCGCGGCCCTCAAGGGGAGCCCGCAGCGGCGAGGCGTGTGCACCCGCGTGTACACCACGACCCCCAAGAAGCCGAACTCGGCGCTGCGCAAGGTCGCGCGTGTGAAGCTGACCAGCGGCATCGAGGTCACCGCCTACATCCCCGGTGAGGGCCACAACCTGCAGGAGCACTCGATGGTGCTCGTGCGCGGTGGTCGTGTGAAGGACCTTCCGGGTGTCCGTTACAAGATCATCCGCGGTTCGCTCGACACGCAGGGTGTCAAGAACCGCAAGCAGGCGCGCAGCCGGTACGGCGCGAAGAAGGAGAAGAGCTAATGCCCCGCAAGGGTCCGGCCCCGAAGC
The DNA here is from genome assembly GCF_044768185.1 of Amycolatopsis sp. NPDC101161. NCBI lineage: Bacteria > Bacillati > Actinomycetota > Actinomycetes > Pseudonocardiales > Pseudonocardiaceae > Amycolatopsis > Amycolatopsis sp. NPDC101161. The sequence continues at coordinate 570,041 of NZ_JBIWPI010000004.1, read as the reverse complement.
GGCCGCTGATCTCCGACCCCGTCTACGCCTCCCCGCTGGTCACCCAGCTGGTGAACAAGGTGCTGAAGGACGGGAAGCGGTCCCTGGCCGAGCGCATCGTGTACGGCGCGCTCGAAGGCGCTCGCGAGAAGACGGGCACCGACCCGGTCGTCACGCTGAAGCGCGCTCTCGACAACGTGAAGCCCACCATCGAGGTGAAGAGCCGCCGCGTCGGTGGCGCCACCTACCAGGTGCCGATCGAGGTCAAGCCGGGTCGCTCGACGACCCTGGCGCTGCGCTGGCTGGTCTCCTTCTCGCAGGCCCGCCGCGAGAAGACGATGATCGAGCGCCTGCAGAACGAGCTCCTGGACGCGTCGAACGGCCTCGGGGCCTCCGTGAAGCGTCGCGAGGACACGCACAAGATGGCCGAGTCCAACCGGGCCTTCGCGCACTACCGCTGGTGATTTCCGCCCGGCATCAGATGCAAGCCATGCCGGGCCCCACGCTTGAGACAGGGGAACATTCTCGTGGCACGTGAAGTGCTGACCGACCTCAACAAGGTCCGCAACATCGGCATCATGGCGCACATCGACGCCGGCAAGACCACCACCACCGAACGGATCCTGTTCTACACCGGGGTCAACTACAAGATCGGTGAAGTCCACGACGGCGCCGCCACCATGGACTGGATGGAGGAGGAGCAGAAGCGGGGTATCACCATCACCTCGGCTGCCACCACCACCTTCTGGAACGACTACCAGATCAACCTGATCGACACCCCCGGGCACGTCGACTTCACCGTCGAGGTGGAGCGCAACCTGCGGGTGCTCGACGGCGCGGTCGCGGTCTTCGACGGCAAGGAAGGCGTCGAGCCGCAGTCCGAGCAGGTCTGGCGGCAGGCGGACAAGTACGACGTCCCGCGCATCTGCTTCGTCAACAAGATGGACAAGCTGGGTGCGGACTTCTACTACACCCTGAAGACGATCACGGAGCGCCTCGGCGTCAAGCCGCTGGCGATCCAGCTGCCGATCGGCGCCGAGAACGACTTCGAAGGCGTCATCGACCTGGTCCGCATGAAGGCGCTGACCTGGCGCGGCGAGGTCCAGAAGGGCGAGGACTACTCGGTCGAGGACATCCCCGCCGACCTGGCCGACCGCGCCGCGGAGTACCGGGAGAAGCTGATCGAGGCCGTCGCCGAGACGGACGACTCCCTCATGGAGAAGTTCCTCGAGGGCGAAGAGCTCTCCGAGGCCGAGATCAAGTCCGGCATCCGCAAGCTGGTCATCACGCGTGAGGCGTTCCCGGTCCTGGCCGGCTCCGCCTTCAAGAACAAGGGCGTGCAGCCCATGCTCGACGCGGTGATCGACTACCTGCCGTCGCCGCTGGACGTCCCGGCCGTCGAGGGCCTGCTGCCCGACGGCGAGACCGTGGTCTCCCGCAAGGCGTCGGTCGACGAGCCGTTCGCCGCGCTCGCGTTCAAGATCGCCGCGCACCCGTTCTTCGGCAAGCTGACCTACATCCGGGTGTACTCGGGCAAGGTCGCCGCCGGGGCGCAGGTCATCAACGCGACCAAGGAGCGCAAGGAGCGCATCGGGAAGATCTTCCAGATGCACTCCAACAAGGAGAACCCGGTCGACGACGCCCAGGTCGGCCACATCTACGCGGTCATCGGGCTGAAGGACACCACCACGGGTGACACCCTGGCGGACCCGCAGAACCCGATCGTGCTGGAGTCGATGACGTTCCCCGAGCCGGTCATCCGGGTCGCGATCGAGCCGAAGACGAAGGCCGACCAGGAGAAGCTGTCCCTGGCGATCCAGAAGCTGGCCGAAGAGGACCCGACGTTCCAGGTCAAGCTGGACGAGGACACCGGCCAGACGATCATCGCGGGCATGGGCGAGCTGCACCTCGAGGTGCTGGTGAACCGGATGAAGTCCGACTACAAGGTCGAGGCGAACATCGGCAAGCCGCAGGTCGCCTACCGCGAGACGATCAAGAAGACGGTGGACAAGCTCGACTACGTCCACAAGAAGCAGACCGGTGGTTCCGGCCAGTTCGCGAAGGTCATCGTGAAGCTGGAGCCGCTCGAGCGCACCGACGGCGCGCTCTACGAGTTCGACAACAAGGTGACCGGTGGTCGCGTGCCGCGGGAGTACATCCCGTCGGTCGACGCGGGCGCGCAGGACGCGATGCAGTACGGCGTCCTGGCCGGCTACCCGCTCGTCGGGTTGAAGTTCACCCTGTTGGACGGTGCTTACCACGAGGTCGACTCTTCGGAGATGGCGTTCAAGATCGCCGGTTCCATGGCGATGAAGGAAGCCGCGAAGAAGGCCGGCCCGGTGATCCTGGAGCCGATGATGGCGGTCGAGGTGACCACGCCCGAGGACTACATGGGTGACGTCATCGGTGACCTCAACTCCCGCCGTGGTCAGATCCAGGCCATGGAGGAGCGGTCGGGTACCCGCGTCGTGAAGGCGCTGGTCCCGCTGTCGGAGATGTTCGGCTACGTCGGTGACCTCCGGTCCCGCACGCAGGGTCGGGCGAACTACTCCATGGTGTTCGACTCCTACGCCGAGGTTCCCGCGAACGTCGCGAAGGAAATCATCGCGAAGGCGACGGGGGAGTAAAACCCCTCACCGCGCGCGGGCATTAAGGGACTCTCCTGAACGTCCGCTAGCACCGACGAAGGAACATTCGGGGGTCGGCAGCCACGCCGGCCCCCGAGCACAAAGCGAAACCAGTCCAGGAGGACATTCCAGTGGCGAAGGCGAAGTTCGAGCGGAGCAAGCCGCACGTCAACATCGGGACCATCGGTCACGTCGACCACGGCAAGACCACGCTGACCGCGGCGATCACCAAGGTTCTGCACGACAAGTACCCCGAGCTCAACGAGTCGCGTGCGTTCGACCAGATCGACAACGCGCCCGAAGAGCGCCAGCGCGGTATCACGATCAACATCTCGCACGTCGAGTACCAGACCGAGAAGCGTCACTACGCGCACGTCGACGCCCCCGGTCACGCGGACTACATCAAGAACATGATCACCGGTGCCGCCCAGATGGACGGCGCGATCCTGGTCGTGGCCGCGACCGACGGCCCGATGCCGCAGACCCGTGAGCACGTGCTGCTCGCCCGCCAGGTCGGCGTGCCCTACATCGTGGTCGCGCTGAACAAGGCCGACATGGTCGACGACGAGGAGATCCTCGAGCTCGTCGAGCTGGAGGTCCGTGAGCTGCTGTCCTCGCAGGAGTTCCCCGGCGACGACGCCCCCGTCGTGCGCGTCTCGGGCCTGAAGGCCCTCGAGGGCGACGCGAAGTGGGCCGAGGCCGTTCTCGAGCTGATGACCGCCGTCGACGACAACGTGCCGGACCCGGTGCGTGAGCTCGACAAGCCGTTCCTCATGCCGATCGAGGACGTCTTCACCATCACCGGTCGCGGCACCGTCGTCACCGGCCGCGTCGAGCGTGGCGTGGTCAACGTGAACGAAGAGGTCGAGATCGTCGGCATCAAGGAGAAGTCGCAGAAGACGACTGTCACCGGTGTCGAGATGTTCCGCAAGCTGCTCGACTCGGGCCAGGCGGGCGACAACGTCGGCCTCCTGCTCCGCGGCATCAAGCGCGAGGACGTCGAGCGCGGCCAGGTCGTCGTGAAGCCGGGTACCACCACCCCGCACACCGACTTCGAGGGCCGGGTCTACATCCTGTCGAAGGACGAGGGTGGCCGTCACACCCCGTTCTTCAACAACTACCGCCCGCAGTTCTACTTCCGCACCACCGACGTGACCGGCGTCGTGACCCTCCCCGAGGGCACCGAGATGGTCATGCCGGGCGACAACACCGACATCTCGGTGCAGCTGATCCAGCCGGTCGCCATGGACGAGAACCTGCGCTTCGCGATCCGCGAGGGCGGCCGCACCGTCGGTGCGGGTCAGGTCACCAAGATCATCAAGTGATTCGGCGCCCCGCCCGGGGGTAATACACCCCCGGGTCAGGGGCGTCAAATCACGTGTGCGACACTATTCAGGTTGCTCGTCCTGGGGCGGCCGATCCTTGCGAGGGTCCGGCCGCCCTGGTGCGAGTGGCCACGGTCCGCCGAGCTCTTCCTTCGGGTTGCAGGCGAGCGGGCAAAGGCAGTGAGACGGTCAGCCGGCTCATAGCCTCCTCACGTTGAGGAAGACCAGGCAAGACGACGATCCCGCGGGATCCGTCTGTGCGTCGGGCGCGACACGCCCGACCGCGTGGACCGGGGACAGGGCCGTTGAACTGCGGAAACCCAGGCTCAGGGTGGGAACACCCGGCGGGGTTTGTGAGATAGCGGCACGAGACGACAAGGAACGAGCAGCCACCATGGCGGGACAGAAGATCCGCATCCGGCTCAAGGCCTACGACCACGAGGCGATCGACACCTCGGCGCGCAAGATCGTGGAGACGGTCACGCGCACCGGCGCCCGGGTCGTCGGGCCGGTGCCGCTGCCCACCGAGAAGAACGTTTACTGCGTCATCCGCTCGCCGCACAAGTACAAGGACTCGCGCGAGCACTTCGAGATGCGCACGCACAAGCGTCTGATCGACATCCTCGACCCGACGCCGAAGACGGTCGACGCGCTCATGCGCATCGACCTGCCGGCGAGCGTCGACGTCAACATCCAGTAAGCGTTGGGCGAGCGGCGGAGATAAGAGACTCATGTCTGACAGGCAGATGAAGGGCATCCTGGGCACCAAGCTCGGCATGACCCAGGTCTTCGACGAGCAGAACCGGGTTGTCCCGGTCACCGTCGTGAAGGCCGGTCCGAACGTGGTCACCCAGGTTCGGACCCAGGAGAAGGACGGCTACAAGGCCGTGCAGCTGGCGTTCGGCGCGGTCGACCCGCGCAAGGTGAACAAGCCGCGCACCGGCCACTACGACAAGGCGGGCGTGACCCCGCGGCGCTTCCTCGCGGAGCTGCGTACCACCGACGCCGAGACCTACGAGGTCGGCCAGGAGATCACCGCCGAGGTGTTCGCCGCCGGCGTCGAGGTCGACGTGACCGGTACCAGCAAGGGCAAGGGCTACGCCGGTGTCATGAAGCGCCACGGCTTCAAGGGCCAGGGCGCGAGCCACGGTGCCCAGGCCGTGCACCGCAAGCCGGGTTCGATCGGTGGCTGCGCCACCCCCGGCCGCGTCTTCAAGGGCCTGCGCATGGCGGGCCGGATGGGCAACGACCGGGTCACCACGCAGAACCTGACCGTGCACGCCGTGCGTGCCGAGGACGGCCTGCTGCTGATCAAGGGCGCCGTGCCCGGTCCCAAGGGCGGCCTGCTGTTCGTGCGCAGCGCCGCGAAGGGTGGTAACTCCGAATGACAAGCGTCGAGCTGAAGACCCCGGCCGGTAAAGCCGACGGCACCGTGGACCTCCCCGAGGAGATCTTCGACGTGCAGGCCAATGTCGCGCTGATGCACCAGGTGGTGGTGGCCCAGCAGGCCGCCGCGCGCCAGGGCACGCACGACACGAAGACCCGTGGTGAGGTCTCCGGTGGCGGCAAGAAGCCGTACCGGCAGAAGGGCACCGGCCGTGCCCGCCAGGGTTCGACCCGCGCGCCGCAGTTCGTCGGCGGTGGCGTCGTCCACGGCCCCACGCCGCGTGACTACTCGCAGCGCACCCCGAAGAAGATGAAGGCCGCCGCCCTGCGTGGCGCCCTCTCCGACCGGGCGCGCGCCGGCCAGCTGCACGTCGTCACCGAGCTGGTGACCGGTGAGAAGCCGTCGACCAAGGCCGCCAAGACCGCCCTCGCCGCCGTCACGGCCGCGAAGCGCGTGCTCGTGGTGCTGGACCGGGCCGATGAGCTGAGCTGGGTTTCCCTGCGGAACCTGCCCGAGGTGCACATCCTCTGGGCGGACCAGCTCAACACCTACGACGTTCTGGTCAACGACGACGTCGTGTTCACCAAGGCCGCGTACGACGCGTTCGTCGCCGGCCCCGTCCGCGGTAAGACCGTCAAGGCTTCCGCGCGGTCGGGCGAGGTCACGGAAGGGAGTGACGAGAAGTGAGTTCGGTCGCCATTCCGGACCCCCGCGACATCCTGCTCGCGCCGGTCATCTCCGAGAAGTCCTACGGGCTGCTCGAGGACCACAAGTACACGTTCATCGTCCGCCCGGACGCCAACAAGACCCAGATCAAGATCGCGGTCGAGAAGGTGTTCGGCGTCAAGGTGGTCAGCGTCAACACGGCCAACCGCCAGGGCAAGCGGAAGCGGACTCGCGCGGGCTTCGGCAAGCGCAAGGACACCAAGCGCGCCATCGTGACTCTTTCGCCCGAAAGCAAGGCGATCGAGATCTTCGGCGGACCCACCGCGTAAAGGACTGAGCTGACAATGGGCATCCGCAAGTACAAGCCGACGACCCCGGGTCGTCGCGGTTCGAGCGTCTCGGACTTCGCCGAGATCACCCGCTCCACCCCGGAGAAGTCGCTGCTTCGTCCGCTGAGCGGTTCGGGCGGTCGCAACTCGTCCGGCAAGATCACCACCCGGCACAAGGGTGGCGGCCACAAGCGCGCTTACCGCGTCATCGACTTCCGTCGCAATGACAAGGACGGCATCCCCGCCAAGGTCGCGCACATCGAGTACGACCCCAACCGGTCCGCTCGCATCGCGCTGCTGCACTACGCCGACGGCGAGAAGCGCTACATCATCGCGCCGGAGAAGCTGAAGCAGGGCGACACCGTCGAGAACGGCCCCCGGGCCGACATCAAGCCGGGCAACAACCTGCCGCTGCGCAACATCCCGGTCGGCACCGTGATCCACGCGATCGAGCTCCGCCCCGGCGGCGGCGCGAAGATGGCGCGGTCCGCGGGCGCGAAGGTGCAGCTCGTCGCCAAGGACGGTCCGTACGCCCAGCTGCGTCTCCCCTCGGGCGAGATCCGCAACGTGGACGTGCGCAACCGCGCCACGGTCGGCGAGGTCGGCAACTCCGAGCACGCCAACATCAACTGGGGCAAGGCCGGCCGCAACCGCTGGCGCGGCAAGCGCCCCACGGTCCGTGGTGTCGTCATGAACCCGGTCGACCACCCGCACGGTGGTGGCGAGGGCAAGACGTCCGGTGGTCGTCACCCCGTCAACCCGAACGGCAAGCCCGAGGGTCGTACGCGCCGGCGCAAGCCGAGCGACGCCCTCATCGTCCGCCGCCGGCGTACCGGCAAGAAGCGCTGAGCAGGGAGGTAGAAGCACATGCCACGCAGCCTTAAGAAGGGCCCGTTCGTGGACGACCACCTGCTCAAGAAGGTGGACGCGCTGAACGAATCGGGCAAGAAGACGGTCATCAAGACCTGGTCGCGCCGCTCGACGATCATCCCGGACTTCCTGGGTCACACGATCGCCGTGCACGACGGCCGCAAGCACGTCCCGGTGTTCGTCACCGAGGCCATGGTGGGTCACAAGCTGGGCGAGTTCGCCCCGACGCGGACCTTCAAGGGCCACATCAAGGACGACCGCAAGTCGCGCCGCCGCTGAGCGGGCACGAAACAAGACAAGGGAAGTAGCGATGAACGCCCAGAACGACGCGACGGTCGAGGCCCTGCCTACGGCTTACGCGCGGGCTCGCTTCGTCCGGGACTCGCCGACCAAGGTGCGCCGGGTGATCGAGCTCATCAAGGGACGTAGCGCCGCCGACGCCTTGGCCGTGCTCCGGTTCGCCCCGCAGGCGGCCAGCGAGCCGGTCGCGAAGGTGCTCGCCAGCGCCGTGGCCAACGCCGAGAACAACCTTCAGCTGGACCCGGAGACGCTCTGGGTCAAGAACGCGTACGCCGACGAGGGCCCCACCCTCAAGCGGATCCGCCCGCGGGCCCAGGGCCGTGCGTACCGGATCCGCAAGCGGACCAGCCACATCACCGTCGAGGTGGAGTCGCGTCCGGCCGTCGCGCAGAAGGCTCAGAGCAAGAAGAAGGCAGGTGGCCGGTAGTGGGCCAGAAGATCAACCCGCACGGTTTCCGCCTGGGTATCACCACGGACTGGAAGTCGCGCTGGTACGCCGACAAGCAGTACGCCGAGTACGTGGCCGAGGACGTCAAGATCCGCAAGCTCCTCGCCACCGGTATGGAGCGCGCGGGCATCTCCAAGGTCGAGATCGAGCGCACCCGTGACCGCGTTCGCGTCGACATCCACACCGCCCGGCCGGGCATCGTCATCGGCCGCCGCGGCGCGGAGGCCGACCGGATCCGCGGCGCGCTGGAGAAGCTGACCAAGAAGCAGGTCCAGCTGAACATCCTCGAGGTCAAGAACCCCGAGGCCGACGCCCAGCTGGTCGCCCAGGCGGTCGCGGAGCAGCTTTCCAACCGCGTGGCGTTCCGCCGCGCGATGCGGAAGGCGATCCAGACCTCCATGCGCTCGCCGCAGGTCAAGGGCATCCGCGTGCAGTGCGGCGGTCGTCTCGGCGGTGCCGAGATGTCCCGCTCCGAGCACTACCGCGATGGCCGCGTCCCGCTGCACACGCTGCGCGCCGACATCGACTACGGCTTCTTCGAGGCCAAGACGACGTTCGGTCGCATCGGCGTCAAGGTGTGGATCTACAAGGGTGAGCTCGTCGGTGGCCTGAAGGCCCGTGAGGCCCGCGACGCCGCCGAGCGCGCGCCGCGCGGTGGTCGCGACCGCGACCGCAGCGACCGGCCGTCCCGCCCGCGTCGTTCCGGCGCCTCGGGCACGACCGCCACCTCGACCGAAGCCGGTCGCGCCGCCGCTGCGGCCACGACCGAGGCCCCGGCGGCTCCGGCCACCGAGACCGCAGAAAAGACGGAGGGCTGAGACGTGCTCATCCCGCGCAGGGTCAAGCACCGGAAGCAGCACTCCCCGAAGCGCCACGGCGCCGCCAAGGGTGGCACGAAGGTCAGCTTCGGCGAGTACGGCATCCAGGCGCTTGAGCACAGCTACGTGACGAACCGGCAGATCGAGTCCGCTCGTATCGCCATGACCCGTCACATCAAGCGTGGCGGCAAGGTGTGGACGACCATCTACCCGGACCGCCCGCTGACGAAGAAGCCGGCGGAAACCCGCATGGGTTCCGGTAAGGGTTCGCCCGAGTGGTGGATCGCCAACGTGAAGCCGGGCCGCGTGATGTTCGAGATCTCGTTCCCGAACGAGGAGACCGCCCGTGAGGCGCTCCGCCGCGCGATCCACAAGCTGCCCATGAAGTGCCGCATCGTGACCCGTGAAGGTGGTGAGTTCTGATGGCGAACGCTGGTGCTCTGGCATCGGAGCTGCGTGAGCTCACCGCGGAAGAGCTCGTCCTGCGTCTGAAGGAATACAAGGAGGAGCTCTTCAACCTCCGCTTCCAGATGGCGACCGGACAGCTCGACAACAACCGCCGTCTGCGCACCGTCCGCACGGACATCGCGCGGATCTACACGGTCATGCGCGAGCGCGAACTCGGCCTGTCCGTTGCCCCCGACGCCGAGAGTGAAGGTGCCGCATGAGCGAGCCCACCACCGAGACGCCGGCCCGGAACGACCGCAAGGTCCGCGAGGGCTACGTCGTCTCGGACAAGATGAACAAGACGATCGTGGTCGAGCTCGAGGACCGCAAGAAGCACCCGCGTTACTCGAAGGTCGTCCGCACCACCTCCAAGGTGAAGGTGCACGACGAGAACAACGAGGCGGGCGTGGGCGACCGGGTCACCCTGATGGAGACCCGCCCGCTGTCGGCGACGAAGCGGTGGCGCCTGGTGCAGATCGTGGAGAAGGCCAAGTAAGCAGGGCTCTTCGGAGTTCTTAGTTCCGCAAGGCTCGCCAAGGTGAATCCTCACCAGCGGGCGAGAACCGGCGCGACATACAGGAGTTGACGTGATCCAGCAGGAGTCGCGGCTTCGGGTAGCCGACAACACGGGTGCGAAGGAAATCCTCTGCATCCGCGTTCTCGGTGGTTCCGGGCGGCGCTACGCCGGCATCGGCGACATCATCGTCGCCACCGTGAAGGACGCCATCCCGGCTGCCGGGGTGAAGAAGGGCGATGTCGTCAAGGCCGTCATCGTCCGCACGGTCAAGGAGCGCCGTCGTCCGGACGGTTCCTACATCCGGTTCGACGAGAACGCCGCCGTGCTCATCAAGAACGACAACGAGCCCCGGGGCACCCGCATCTTCGGCCCGGTGGGCCGCGAGCTGCGCGACCGAAAGTTCATGAAGATCATTTCGCTCGCGCCGGAGGTGCTGTGATGAAGGTGAAGAAGGGCGACACGGTCGTCGTCATCGCCGGCAAGGACAAGGGCGCCAAGGGCAAGGTCATCCAGGCTTACCCCGAGCGCGACCGCGTGCTGGTCGAGGGCGTGAACCGGATCAAGAAGCACACGCGGATCACCCAGACCCAGCGCGGTGCGCAGTCCGGTGGCATCGTCACGCAGGAGGCCCCGATCCACGTCTCCAACGTGATGGTCGTCGACTCGGACGGCAAGCCGTCCCGGGTGGGTTACCGCATCGGCGAGGACGGCAAGAAGGTCCGGATCTCGCGCCGGAACGGTAAGGACATCTGATGACCACCGCAGAGAAGGTCGCGCCCCGCCTCAAGGTGCGCTACCGCGAAGAGATCAAGGGCCAGCTGCAGGCGGAGTTCTCCTTCGCCAACGTCCACCAGATCCCGGGCGTGGTGAAGGTCGTCGTGAACATGGGCGTCGGTGACGCCGCCCGTGACAGCAAGCTGATCGAGGGCGCGGTCAAGGACCTCGCGCTGATCACGGGCCAGAAGCCCGAGGTCCGGAAGGCCCGCAAGTCCATCGCGCAGTTCAAGCTGCGCGAGGGCCAGCCGATCGGCGCGCGCGTCACGCTGCGCGGCGACCGCATGTGGGAGTTCCTCGACCGGCTGCTGACCATCGCGCTGCCGCGTATCCGCGACTTCCGCGGGCTTTCGCCGAAGCAGTTCGACGGCCACGGCAACTACACCTTCGGTCTCAACGAGCAGTCGATGTTCCACGAGATCGACCCCGACTCCATCGACCGCCCGCGCGGCATGGACGTCACCGTCGTCACGACCGCTACGAACGACGACGAGGGCCGGGCGCTGCTGCGCAAGCTCGGCTTCCCGTTCAAGGAGAACTGAGCCGATGGCCAAGAAAGCACTGGTCCACAAGGCCGCGAAGAAGCCGAAGTTCGCCGTGCGCGCCTACACCCGCTGCCAGCGGTGCGGCCGCCCGCACGCCGTGTTCCGCAAGTTCGGGCTCTGCCGGATCTGCCTTCGCGAGATGGCGCACGCGGGCGAGCTGCCCGGCGTCCGCAAGTCCAGCTGGTAAGAGCTTCTTTAAAAACTCCACTTCGCCACAGGCCCCGCCCGCTCCGGCGGGCGGGGAACCAGGGCGAGAAAGGTTGACAGGTCACCATGACGATGACCGACCCCATCGCAGACTTCTTGACTCGTCTGCGCAACGCGAACTCGGCGTACCACGACGAGGTCAAGCTCCCGCACTCGAAGCTCAAGGCGAACATCGCCGAGATCCTCAAGCGCGAGGGCTACATCGCGGGTTACCACGACGAGCCGGGCGAGAAGCACAAGAACCTGGTCGTCGAGCTCAAGTACGGCCCCAACCGTGAGCGGAGCATCGCCGGCCTGCGGCGCGTCTCCAAGCCCGGTCTGCGGATCTACGCCAAATCGAACGAACTGCCGTCCGTGCTCGGCGGCCTGGGCATCGCGATCATTTCGACGTCCGGTGGCCTGCAGACCGACCGGCAGGCCAAGCGCAACAGCGTGGGCGGCGAAGTCCTCGCCTACGTCTGGTAAGGGAAGGGGTACAGGCATGTCACGCATCGGAAAGCTGCCGGTCGCCGTCCCTTCCGGGGTCGAGGTGACCATCAACGGTCAGCACATCAGCGTCAAGGGCCCCAAGGGGACCCTGGAGCACACCGTCGCCGAGCCGATCACGGTCGAGCGCGACGACGACGGCACCCTGCTGGTCAAGCGCCCGGACGACGAGCGCACCAGCAAGGCTCTGCACGGCCTCACCCGCACCCTGGTGAACAACCTGGTCGTGGGTGTGACCTCGGGCTACGAGAAGAAGCTCGAGATCCACGGTGTCGGTTACCGCGTGCAGGCCAAGGGCTCGGACCTCGAGTTCGCCCTCGGCTACAGCCACCCGGTGAAGATCGAGGCTCCGGACGGCATCACCTTCAAGGTGGAGAGCCCGACCCGGTTCTCGGTCTCCGGCATCGACAAGCAGAAGGTCGGCCAGATCTCGGCGGTCATCCGCCGGCTGCGGCGCCCGGACCCGTACAAGGGCAAGGGCCTGCGGTACGAGGGCGAGAAGATCCGCCGCAAGGTCGGAAAGACGGGTAAGTGATCATGAGCGACACGACTACGAAGCGCAAGCCGGTGGGCAAGGACATCTCGACCCGCCGCCGCGTCGCGAAGGCCCGTCGGCACTTCCGCCTCCGCAAGAAGGTCTCGGGCACGGACCAGCGTCCGCGCCTGGTCGTCAAGCGGTCCTCGCGGCACATCGCCGTGCAGGTCATCGACGACCTGGCCGGCCACACGCTGGCGTCGGCGTCCACCCTCGAGGCGGACGTCCGGGCGCTCGACGGCGACAAGAAGGCCAAGGCCGCCAAGGTCGGGGAGCTCGTCGCCGCGCGTGCCAAGAACGCCGGGATCTCGGCTGTGGTGTTCGACCGTGGCGGCAACGCCTACCACGGCCGCATCGCCGCGCTCGCCGACGCCGCCCGCGAGGCGGGGTTGGAGTTCTGACGATGCAGAAGCTTGTTAACGGAAGGAAAGCCTGATGCCGGGACGTACACGGCAATTCGGCGGCGGCCAGGGTGGACCCGGCGGGCAGGGCGGCAACGACCGCGGTGACCGTCGCGACCGCCGTGACCGGCGCGACAGCGGTCGTGGCGGGGCGGCCCAGGACAAGACCCCGCACCTCGAGAAGGTCGTGACGATCAACCGCGTCGCCAAGGTCGTCAAGGGTGGTCGTCGCTTCAGCTTCACCGCCCTGGTGGTCGTCGGCGACGGCGACGGTCAGGTCGGCGTCGGCTACGGCAAGGCCAAGGAAGTTCCCGCGGCCATCGCCAAGGGCGTCGAGGAAGCGAAGAAGAACTTCTTCCGCGTTCCCCGCGTCGGCGGCACCATCCCCCACCCGATCACGGGTGAGGAGGCCGCCGGTGTCGTGCTGCTCCGTCCGGCGTCCGCCGGTACCGGCGTCATCGCCGGTGGCCCGGTGCGCGCGGTGCTGGAGTGCGCGGGCGTCCACGACGTGCTGTCGAAGTCGCTCGGCTCCGACAACGCGATCAACATCGTGCACGCGACCGTGGCGGCCCTGAAGGGTCTGCAGCGTCCCGAAGAGGTCGCGGCCCGCCGCGGTCTCCCGCTCGAGGACGTCGCGCCGGCCCGGATGCTGCGCCAGCGCGCGGGCCAGGGGGTCTGACATGGCTCAGCTCAAGGTCACCCAGGTCAAGAGCAAGATCGGCACGAAGCACGCTCACCGCGAGTCGCTGCGCACCCTCGGGCTGCGCAAGATCCGCCAGAGCGTCGTGCGTGAAGACACCCCCCAGGTGCGCGGCCTGATCCACACCGTCCGCCACCTGGTGGAGGTCGAGGAGGTCCAGGCATGACGGCCATCAAGATCCACCACCTGCGTCCGGCTCCGGGCGCCAAGCGCGAGAAGATGCGCGTCGGTCGTGGTGAGGGTTCGAAGGGCAAGACGGCCGGTCGCGGTACGAAGGGCACCAAGGCCCGGAAGAACGTGCCCGCCGGGTTCGAGGGTGGGCAGATGCCCATCCACATGCGGCTGCCGAAGCTGCGTGGCTTCAAGAACCGCTTCCGCACCGAGTACCAGCCGGTGAACGTGGGCGACATCGCCCGCGTCTTCCCGGACGGCGGCACCATCGGTGCCGACGAGCTCGTCAAGGGCGGTCTCGTCCGCAAGGGCAAGCTGGTGAAGGTCCTCGGCAACGGCGACGTGAACGGCGTCAAGCTGAACGTCACCGCCGACGCGTTCTCCGGCTCCGCCAAGGAGAAGCTCGAAGCGGCCGGTGGCTCCGCCACCACCAACTGAGCTGGTTGTTCAAGTCGAAGGCCCGTCTGGTTCGCCAGGCGGGCCTTCGGCGTTTTCGAGGGGGTTTGTGGTGCGGGCTTTCGTGGCACCAGCGCTCGTCGTGGGCGCGACGGCGTTGACGGTCGTGGGGACGTTCCTGCCGTTCTTCCGCACCGAGCAGGCCGTGGGCCTGGAACCGTCGGGGATCGCGCAGACGACGCTGCGGGCCTGGCGGATCGACTACTCGTTCCCGGGGCAGGGGGAGATGACCTCGCCGTCGGCCCCGCTGGGCGTCCCGCTGCTGCTGGCGAGCGCGATCCTCCTGGCAGCGGCGGTCCTGGGCGTGGTGACCCGCCGGCCCGCGCGGCGGACGACCCTGGTGGGGGCGGCGTTCCTGGCGGGAGCGGTGTGCACGATCGCCGCGCAGGGCATCCGCAGCCTGTTCGAGAACAGCGGCCTCCGGGTCTCGACCACGCCGCTGGCCGGGACGTGGGTCCTGCTGGCCGCGGTGGTCGTGGCGGCGGGGGCGGCGCTGAGCCAGTGGGGCACCCGCGAGTGGGCCAACCCGGAGGCGGCGTACGCGGACACGCCGACGCCGCCGTCGGGAGTGGTGATCACGGTGCTCCCGCCCGAAGCGGACTGACCGGACAGGTTCCTTGCCGCGCCGCGGGTCCGGACGGAGGATCGGAGGGGTGGACAGACCGTCGCAGGAGCCGCCCGAGCCGCCGGAGTCGCCGTTGAGCTTCCCGGTGGAGGCGCCGAAGGTCGCGGGCGTGGAGCCGGGAGCGGGCTCGCCGCTGAGCTTCCCGGTGGAGGTCGAGCCGGCGGGGGATCCGCTCGACTTCCCGGTGGAGACTCCAGTCCCGCCGAGCGGCGATCTGCTCGCCTTCCCGGCGCAGGCTTCGCTCCCGTCCAGCGGGAATCCGCTCGACTTTCCTGCGCAGGCCGCAGTCCCTCCGAGCGCGAGTCCGCTCGACTTTCCTGCGCAGGCCGCAGCCTCGCCGAGCGCGAGTCCGCTCGAGTTCCCGGCCCAGGCCGCAGCCCCTCCGAGCGCGAATCCGCTCGAGTTCCCGGCCCAGGCCGCAGCCCCTCCGAGCGCGAATCCGCTCGACTTCCCCGCGCAATCCGTCACCCCGCCGAGCGCCTTCCCCGCCCAAGCCCCGCAAGCGCCCCCACCGGCCACACCGCTGCCGTTCCCGGTCGCCCACCTACCCGGCGCGGCCCCCACACCCGCGCCGCACGAACCGCCGCCACCCGCCGCCCCCGAAGCTCCTGCCGGCACCTCCAGGCTCCGGCGCTTCCTCCCACCGGCCCTCACCGCCGCGGCCGCGCTCATGGCCGCCGGGGGGCTCTTCCTGCCGCTCTTCCGCCTCCAGCAGCACGTCAACGTCCGGCAGCGGTACTTCGACGCCCAGCTCACCGTCACCCAGACCGCCTGGGGCAGCCGGATCGAAATCCCCGGGCAGGAAGCCACCGACCAGGCCGCCTCGCCCCTCGGTATCCCGGTGATCCTCGCCGTCGTCCTGCTCGCCGTCGCCGCTTTCACCGCCTTCGCGCGCCCTCGCCGCGGGCGGTGGCTCATCGGTGCCGGGGCCTTCTTCACCGGCGGGGTCGTCCTCACCGTCGGGATGAGCGGGCTCGGGTGGTCTGCCATGGCCGACGGCATGGACCTCGAGGTCACCACCACCGCCGGCATGTGGCTGCTGATCGCCGCCACCGCCTCGGCCGCGGTCGCGGCGGTCGTCGCGGCGCTGCCGGGCAAGAGCTGGGCCGACCCGACCCTCGCCTACGCCGACACCCCGACCCCGCCGTCCGGCGTCGCCATCACCGTCCTCCCGCCCGAAGAACCCGGTTGACCCCGGCGGTTACCGTGGAAACGTGTCGTGGCTGCTGGTCTTCTTCGGGGCTTCTGTCCTCATCGCGCTTACGCCCGGCGCGAACAACCTGCTCGGTCTCCACCACGGGATGACGCACGGTGTCCGCCGTGGCCTCGCCGGGCTGGCCGGCCGGCTGGCCGCGTTCACCCTGTTGATCACCGCCGTCGCGGCCGGGCTGGGGCAGCTGCTGGCCGCTTCCGAGACCGCGTTGACGATCATCAAGTGGGCCGGTGCCGCGTACCTGCTCTACCTCGGCGTGCGCCTGCTGTGGTCGACATTCCGGGGCGAAACGGACGTCCCCGAACCGGACACGCGACCCGCGTCCGCCTGGCGCGTGACGCGCAAGGAGTTCGGCGTCGCGATCACCAACCCCAAGGCCATCCTCATCTTCACCGCGTTCGTCCCGCAGTTCATCGACGCAGGTCACGGGCCCTTTCCGGCGCAGATCGCGCTGCTCGGCGCGGTCTACCTGCTGGCCGAGTTCCTGGCCGGTTCGGTCTACGTCGGCGTGGGCGCCGGCTTGAAGTCGATCAAGCTGACGCGGCGGACCCGGCGCACCGTGGACCGGGGGACCGGCGTGGTCCTCGTCGGCCTCGCCGGCGTGCTCGCGACGTCCAACGCCTGAGCCCGATCTGTCAAGGAATACGGCCAAGACGGCGATGTGGATCAACCCGCCGGAGCAACCTTGGTACGGAAAACGCACACGGACTGCGGACACGCCCTGTGAAGCTGTTAGAGTCGGCGACACGCTTCGGGACGAGTGTGCCCCGAAGCGTTCCTGGCTTGCGTGCCAGTAGTGCTGTGTGTTCCCGCCGGCCACCGTGCCGGCCAAGCCGATCGTCGGTTGAGGACGGCCGACGACGCCGAGGAGGTCCCCCGCGTGTTCAGCGCCTTCCGCTCGGCTCTCGCGACGCCGGATCTACGCAAGAAGATCCTGTTCACGCTAGCCATCGTCGCGGTCTACCGAATCGGTGCGACCATTCCGGCACCCGGGATCTCCTACGGGGCGGTCCAGGCCTGTAGTTCCCAGGCGCAGCAGGAAGGCGTCTACCAGCTGCTGAACCTGTTCAGCGGCGGTGCGCTGCTGCAGCTGTCGCTCTTCTCGACCGGCATCATGCCGTACATCACGGCGAGCATCATCATCCAGCTGCTGACCGTGGTCATCCCGCGGTTCGAGGAGCTGAAGAAGGAAGGCCAGTCCGGCCAGGGCAAGCTGACCCAGTACACCCGGTACCTGACGGTCGCGCTGGCGATCCTGCAGGCCACCGGCGTGGTCGCGCTCGCGGACCGCAAGCAGCTCTTCCCGGACTGCCAGTCGCCGATCATCCCGGACAACAGCGTCTACTCGCTGGCGATCATCGTCATCACCATGACCGCGGGCACCGCCGTCATGATGTGGCTGGGCGAGCTGATCACCGAACGCGGCGTCGGCAACGGCATGTCCGTCCTGATCTTCCTGAACATCGCCGCGCGCATCCCGGTCGAGGGCGGGAACATCCTGTCCAACGGCGGTGGCATCGCGCTGACGATGATCTGCATCTTCGGGCTCGTGATCATCGCGAGCGTCATCTTCGTCGAGCAGGGGCAGCGCCGGATCCCGGTGCAGTACGCCAAGCGCATGATCGGCCGCCGGATGTACGGCGGCACGTCGACCTACCTGCCGATCAAGGTGAACCAGGCCGGCGTCATCCCGGTCATCTTCGCGTCGTCCCTGCTGTACCTGCCGGACCTGATCAGCCGCCTCGTCGGCGACCAGAACAGCAACTCCGGCTGGCAGGTCTTCATCAAGAACTACATCGTGAACCAGTCCAGCTGGGTGCACATCGCGCTGTACTTCGGCCTGATCATCTTCTTCACGTACTTCTACATCACGATCACGTTCAACGTGGACGAGCGTGCGGAAGAGATGAAGAAGTTCGGCGGGTTCATCCCGGGCATCCGCCCGGGCCGCCCGACGGCCGAGTACCTGAGCTTCGTCCTGGGCCGGATCACCCTCCCCGGTTCGCTGTACCTGGGCATCATCGCGATCCTTCCGAACTTCTTCCTGTCGGTGACCGGTAGCGGGAACAACCAGAACTTCCCGTTCGGTGGCACGGCTGTGCTGATCATGGTCGGTGTCGGGCTCGACACCGTTAAGCAGATCGAAAGCCAGCTGATGCAGCGCAACTACGAAGGGTTCTTGAAGTGACGCGGCTGGTTCTCGTGGGTCCGCCCGGCGCGGGCAAAGGTACGCAGGCGGAGGCTCTGTCGGAGCAGCTGCGCATCCCGCACATCTCCACGGGCGAGCTGTTCCGCGCGCACGTCGGCCAGGAGACCCCGCTGGGCCAGGAGGCCAAGCGCTACCTCGACTCCGGCGAGCTCGTGCCCGACTCGGTGACCAACGAGATGGTCCGCGAGCGGCTGGCGGAGCCGGACGCGAAGGCCGGCTTCCTGCTCGATGGCTTCCCCCGCAACACCAAGCAGGCCGAGGTGCTCGGGGAGATCCTGGGCGACGCCGACGTCTCGCTCGACGCCGTGATCCAGCTGCAGGTGCCCGAGGACGTCGTCGTCGGGCGGCTCATGTCCCGCGGCCGCGCGGACGACACCGAAGAGGTCATCCGCCGCCGCCAGCAGATCTACGTGTCGGACACCGCGCCGCTGCTGGAGTACTACGCCGACATCCTGGTGACCGTCGACGGCGTCGGCAGCGTCGAGGAGATCTCCGGCCGGGTGCTGAAAGCGCTGCGCGACCGCACGTGAACCTCGGAGGATTGCGTGTTCTGCAAGTGCTCCGCCGTGGGCGCATGATCGAGGTCAAGACCCCGGACGAGCTGCAGGCGATGCGGGCCGCGGGGCTCGTCGTCGCCCGCACGCTCGCGGCGGTCCGCGCCATCGCGAAACCGGGCGTCAGCACGGCCGAGCTCGACGAGCTCGCCGAGCAGACGATCCGGGACGCCGGCGCGGTGCCGTCGTTCAAGGGCTACCACGGCTTCCCGGCGTCGATCTGCGCGTCGGTGAACGAGCAGATCGTCCACGGCATCCCGGCGAAGACGCAGGTCCTGGCCGACGGCGACATCATCTCCGTCGACTGCGGCGCGATCCTCGACGGCTGGCACGGCGACTCCGCCGTCACCCTGGCCATCGGCGCCGTCTCCGACGCCGACCTGGCGCTGTCCGCGGCGACCGAAGCGGCGATGTGGGCCGGCATCGAGGCGGTCCGCGCCGGCGCCCGGCTGACCGACATCTCCTACGCCGTCCAGTCGGCCGCCGAACGCGCGGGCCGCGACGACGGCATCGAGTACGGGATGATCGTCGAGTACGGCGGCCACGGAATCGGCCGCGAGATGCACATGGACCCGTTCCTGCCGAACGTCGGCAAGCCGGGCAAGGGCCCGCGGCTGAAGGCCGGCATGGCGCTGGCGATCGAGCCGATGCTGACCGGCGGTGGCGGTGAGACCCACGAGCTCGACGACGGCTGGACGGTCGTCACGGCCGACGGCTCCCGCGCGGCCCACTGGGAGCACACCGTCGCGATCACCGACGACGGTCCCTGGGTACTCACTGCGGCCGAAGACGCCTGACCTGCGCATTCACCCACACGAGGTGATCGCCATCACGTCCACCTGCACGGTCCTTTAGCATGGTCACCCCCGGTTTGGGGGTCGCGACACGACATGCGTACACTGTCAAGTCGGCGCACTTATCGTGCCCGGATCCTGCGCGCTCGTGAATTCACGGTCTTGGGAGCCGGGCACCAGTGTGCCACGCACCACCCCAACCCGGCACTAGTGCTCAGGTTGATCACGGGTGTGGCGGCCGACAGTGCTGACAAGGAAATGCGGAGGACATGGCGAAGAAAGACGGGGCCATCGAGGTCGAAGGCCGCGTAGTCGAGCCGCTCCCCAACGCGATGTTCCGCGTCGAGTTGGAGAACGGTCACAAGGTCCTGGCACACATCAGCGGCAAGATGCGGCAGCACTACATCCGCATCCTGCCCGAGGACAGGGTTGTCGTGGAGCTCTCGCCCTACGACCTCTCTCGTGGTCGCATCGTCTACCGCTACAAGTGATCACGAAGAGCAGCTCAGAAGCAGGAGAGCAGAAGACGTGAAGGTCCAGCCGAGCGTCAAGAAGATCTGCGACAAGTGCAAGGTGATCCGCCGGCACGGCCGGATCATGGTGATCTGCGAGAACCTGCGGCACAAGCAGCGGCAGGGCTGATCGCCCACCTGCACTCGAGCAGAGTGGATTGACGGCTACACAACCTCCCCGCACCTGCCGGGCCACGCGAATGGCCCGGTTCACCCCCGGACTTCAGGCCGGGGCTGGGACACCCGAGGCGCAAGCCGAGGGCACGACAGGCGAGTCGGTCCCGGAACCGGACGGGGAGCAGACCTGAAGATGAATTCAATGAAGGAGCATCAGCGCCAATGGCACGACTCGCTGGCGTAGACCTCCCCCGCGAGAAGCGGTTGGAGATCGCGCTTACGTACATCTACGGCATCGGCCGTACCCGCTCGAAGCAGCTCATCAAGGCTGCCGAGCTCAACGCGGACACCCGCGTCAAAGACCTCAGCGATGACGACCTCGCGAAGCTGCGTACGTACATCGAAGAGAACTTCAAGGTCGAGGGTGACCTTCGCCGCGAGGTGAACGCCGACATCCGTCGGAAGATCGAGATCGGGTGCTACGAGGGCCTTCGCTGGCGCCGGGGACTTCCCGTCCGCGGTCAGCGCACGAAGACCAACGCCCGTACCCGCAAGGGTCCGAAGAAGACGGTCGCCGGCAAGAAGAAGGCTGGCAAGAAGTGAGCGTCCAGGGCAAGAAGGTCGTGCAGATGGGTGGCGTTCAGCGCCGCGGCTCGGCTTGTGTCTCGCCCAAGGCGCTCTACGCCCGCCCGATGGCGCTCCGCAACCTGTACACCGACGCCGGATCGATCATCCGGCGCGGCCAGGCCGAAGCGGTCGCCGCTCACCAAGAGAACGCGCGCTAACAGGAGAACCCTCAGAACATGCCACCGAAGTCTCGTACTGCGGCGGGGGCCAAGAAGGTCCGCCGCAAGGAAAAGAAGAATGTCGCGCACGGTCACGCGCACATCAAGAGCACCTTCAACAACACCATCGTCTCGATCACGGACCCGACCGGTGCCGTGATCGCGTGGGCGTCGAGTGGTCACGTGGGCTTCAAGGGCTCCCGCAAGTCCACCCCGTTCGCCGCGCAGATGGCCGCCGAAAACGCTGCCCGCAAGGCCGCCGAGCACGGCATGAAGAAGGTCGACGTCTTCGTGAAGGGCCCGGGTTCGGGCCGCGAGACGGCGATCCGCTCGCTGCAGGCGGCCGGCCTCGAGGTCGGCACCATCCAGGACGTGACCCCGCAGCCTCACAACGGCTGCCGCCCGCCCAAGCGGCGCCGGGTCTGAGGAACGGGGAGGAGTAAGAAGAAATGGCTCGTTACACCGGCCCCGCGACGCGTATTTCGCGTCGCCTCAAGGTTGACCTCATCGGCGGCGACCAGGCTTTCGAGCGTCGCCCCTACCCGCCGGGCCAGCACGGCCGCGGGCGCATCAAGGAGTCCGAGTACCTCCTGCAGTCGCAGGAGAAGCAGAAGGCTCGCTACACCTACGGCGTTCTCGAGCGTCAGTTCGTCCGGTACTACAAGGAAGCCGTCCGGCGTCCGGGCAAGACCGGTGAGAACCTGCTGCAGATCCTCGAGTCCCGCCTGGACAACGTGATCTACCGCGCCGGCATCGCCCGCACCCGCCGTCAGGCGCGTCAGCTGGTGAGCCACGGCCACTTCCTGGTCAACGGCGTCAAGGTCAACGTTCCCTCGTTCCAGGTCTCGAAGTGGGACATCATCGACGTGCGGCCGAAGTCGTTCTCGATGCTGCCCTTCGTCGTGGCGAAGGAGTCCTTCGGCGACCGCCCGATCCCGGCGTGGCTGCAGGTCGTCCAGTCCAACCTCCGCGTGCTGGTCCACCAGCTGCCGGAGCGTGCGCAGATCGATGTTCCGGTTCAGGAACAGCTGATCGTCGAGCTTTACTCGAAGTAGTCCGGCACCGTCGGACAGGCGGCGGCGCGACAGGTGCGCCGCCGCCGCGCCATCCCTTCGACGTCATATGGCGGGCGTCGTCTGGAAAGGAAAACAAGGAATGCTGATTTCCCAGCGGCCGGCTCTCGGCGAAGAGACGGTCAACGAGACCCGCTCCCGGTTCACCATCGAACCGCTGGAGCCCGGCTTCGGCTACACGCTCGGCAACTCGCTGCGTCGTACGCTGCTGTCGTCCATCCCGGGCGCGGCCGTGACGAGCATCCGCATCGACGGCGTGCTGCACGAGTTCACCACCGTTCCCGGGGTGAAGGAAGACGTCACCGACATCATCCTGAACCTCAAGGAGCTCGTGGTGTCCTCGGAAGAGGACGAGCCGGTCACCATGTACCTGCGCAAGCAGGGCCCGGGTGAGGTCACGGCGGCCGACATCGTGCCGCCGGCGGGTGTCACCGTGCACAACCCGGATCTGCACATCGCGTCGCTGAACGGCAAGGGCAAGCTCGAGATCGAGCTCGTCGTCGAGCGCGGCCGCGGTTACGTTCCGGCCCTGCAGAACAAGCAGGCGGGCGCGGAGATCGGCCGGATCCCGGTCGACTCGATCTACTCGCCGGTGCTCAAGGTGACCTACAAGGTCGAGGCCACCCGTGTCGAGCAGCGCACCGACTTCGACAAGCTGATCCTGGACGTCGAGACCAAGCCGTCGATCACGCCGCGCGACGCGGTCGCGTCGGCCGGCAAGACGCTGGTGGAGCTGTTCGGTCTCGCCCGCGAGCTGAACGTCGACGCCGAGGGCATCGAGATCGGCCCGTCGCCGCAGGAGGCGGACACCATCGCCGCCTACGCGATGCCGATCGAGGACCTGGACCTCACCGTCCGGTCGTACAACTGCCTGAAGCGCGAAGGCATCCACACGGTGGGCGAGCTCGTCTCGCGCAGCGAGGCGGACCTGCTCGACATCCGCAACTTCGGCGCCAAGTCGATCGACGAGGTCAAGCTCAAGCTCGTCGGCCTCGGCCTCGCGCTGAAGGACAGCCCGCCCGGGTTCGACCCGACCGCGGCGGCCGCCAGCTACGACGGTGAAGGCTGGTCGGAGGGTGTCGGTGGCATCGCCGACGGGATTTCGGACGGCCACGACGATGGCCAGGACTACGCAGAGACCGAGCAGCTCTGAGGCCGTGTGCCTGGACGCTGTGAGCTGAACTAGGAGAACCAATGCCCACCCCTACCAAGGGAGCCCGGCTCGGCGGGTCGTCCGCGCATGAGCGGCTGATCCTGGCCAACTTGGCCACGCAGCTGTTCGAGCACGGCAAGATCACCACCACCGAGGCGAAGGCGAAGCGGGTCCGCCCGCTGGCCGAGAAGCTGATCACCAAGGCGAAGCGGGGCGACCTGCACAACCGCCGTCAGGTGCAGCGCGTCGTCCGCGACAAGGACGTCGTCCACAAGCTGTTCGCGGAGATCGGCCCGCACTTCGCCGAGCGCGAAGGTGGCTACACCCGGATCACCAAGACGATGCCGCGCAAGGGCGACAACGCCAAGATGGCGGTCATCGAACTGGTGGCCGAGAAGACGGTGACTTCGGAAGCCGAGCGCGCTCGCAAGACGAAGTTCGCGAAGGACGAGAAGCCCGCCGCCCCCGCCGCGGAGGAGACCACCTCGACCGAGGAGGCCCCCGCCGCTGCCGAGGAGGCCAAGGCTGAGGACACCACCGCGGAGACCGAGGCCCCGGCTTCGGACGACGCGGACGCCAAGAAGGACTGACGTCCTGACGGCAGATTCGACACCGGACGAGCCCGCCACTCCCGCTGGGGAGGGCGGGCTCGTTCGTCTGCGCCTGGACGTCTCCTACGACGGCACGGACTTCTCGGGCTGGGCCCGCCAGCCGGGCCGCCGGACGGTCCAGGCGCTGCTGGAGGAGGCCCTGCAGCGGCAGCCGCCGGGGGCCTCGGTGCCGAAGTCCGTGGTCGTCGCGGGCCGCACGGACGCCGGGGTGCACGCGACGGGCCAGGTGGTGCACGTCGACGTCGTGCCCCTTTCCGCGCCCTCGGGGCGGATTCCCGTGTCCTCCGAGGGCATCCCGGACCTGGCCCGCATGACGGGCCGGTGGAACCGCCTCCTGCCGGGCGACGTCCGGGTGCTGGGTGCCCGGATCGCGCCCGAGGGTTTCGACGCGCGGTTCTCGGCCATCCGCCGGCACTACCGCTACCGGGTGTCGGACGCGCCCTGGGGCGTGGACCCGTTGCGCCGCCACGACACGCTGGCCTGGAACCGTCCACTTTCGACGGACGCGATGAACGCGGCGGCCGCCGAACTGCTGGGCCTGCACGACTTCGCCGCGTACTGCAAGCAGCGCGACACGGGCACGACGATCCGTGAGCTGCAGCGCTTGGAGTGGGCGCGGGTGGACGAGCACCTGCTGGAGGTCCGCGTCTCGGCGGACGCGTTCTGCCATTCGATGGTCCGCAGCCTGGTCGGCGTGCTGCTCCTGGTCGGGGACGGCCGCCGCACCGACACGTGGCCGGCGAAGGTGCTGGAGAGCGGCATCCGCGACAGCGCGGTCGCCCCGGCGCACGGCTTGACGCTGCTGGGCGTGGACTACCCGCCCGACGCCGAACTCGCGGCCCGCGCGGCCCAAACCCGCAACGTCCGCACGGCCCCCACCGGTCGTGAGTGAGAAACAGCGTTAGAACACCGTTTCCCACTCACGACGGGGTGGGTCAGTCGCCGCGGCGGACCGGGCCCAGGAGCTGCTGCTCCTTGCCCGTCGTCACCAGGCGCAGCGGCCGCCACAGGTTGCGGCCCAGGGCCACCACCTGGTCGTCCTGCAACGTCGTCAGCTGGCGCATCATCTGGGGCGGCAGGCGCCAGATCCGCGCCGCCAGCTCGGCCTGACCCGCGGGGAGGCGCTGCATCAGCACCAGGTCCGCCGCATTGGCCGTCGCGCCCGCCTGCGGGTGCAGGTACGGCAGCACGTAGACCGTCGTCTGCCACGGCGACCTCGGCGGGAACAGGTCCTGCGGGGTCGGGCCGCCGTCCGTCACGACCAGCAGCGGCGCGTCCTCCGACGGCCGCGGCAGCTCGACCGGGGACAGCCGGCGGATCTGGACCAGCGGCGACGGCCGGCCGTCGCGGGTGCCGGCCGCGCGGGACAGCACCTGCCACTCGGTCGGGCGTCCCGTCGCGACCACGACCCACGCGCCGACCGCCATCGCGCGCATCGCGACCTGGCGGGCCAAGTACAGCCCGCCCACCAGCACGATGCGCGTCGGCGTCGAACGCAGCGCCGAGATCGTCAGCGGCTCGCCCTTGAGGCCCGAGCCGAGCACGATGCCACCGCGGTCACCCGACGGGCTGACCGCGTCGAGCATCGCCGGGTCCACGGTGAACTCCGGCGCCACCCCGAGGTTCTGCCCGGCGTCCCGCATCCGCGAACTCATGCTGTCCCTCCGATCGGCAGCGTCGCCGCGAACGCCGAAACCTGCAGCCCGCGCAGCGGCGTCAGGCCGACGTCCAGCCGCTCGGACAGCCCCTGCAGCCGCTGGTCGGCGGCTTCGAGCTCACGCGGGTTGCGCGCGCTCAGCCGGACCACGCCGCGCAGCCCGATCTTGCCTTCGTCGGACGCGGGGGAGATCGACATCGCGAGCGTCGCCGACAGCGCGCGGACGCTGGTCAGCGCGTTCAGGCTCCCGGTGATCTTGCCCTTGGGCCAGCCGGTGATCGCGTAGCTCGCGTGGCCGATGCCGGCCGCGGTCACGCCGGACCAGCGCTCCTGCAGCGTCACCTTGCTCGGCGAACCGGCGACGGCGGTGAGCTCCGCGGCCGAAATGCTCGCGCGCAGCAGCTCGTCCGGGTCGAGCGGCCGGGTCGGCACGCCCTGGGACTCCAGCGCGTTGCGCACCCGCGAAAGCGCGCCGATCAGCGCGCGGTGGGCGCCGACGACGCCGCCGCCGCGCTCCCGGATCGCCGCCGGGCAGCGCTTCGGGTCGAGCCGGATCGCCACCCACGTCGTCCGCCGCGCCGCCGCGGGGAGCGGGCCGAGCACCTCCATGTAGGAGCTGAGCGCGGGCGAGTCCGCCGGCAGCGCCGCGCTGCCCGGGTAGCAGTGCCAGATGACCTGGATCGAGTCGAGGACCACGCCGCGGTCTTCGAGGCAGGGCGCGAGCGCCGACAGCGGGAGGCTGGGCGCGCCACCGGCCTGGGTGATCAGCGCCGGCGTCGGCTCGACGAGCAGCACCGCCGTCCAGGTGCCGTCGTTCCAGGCGAGGCCGACCTGCTGGCGCTCGTGGTCGACGCCGTGCGCCACGACGAGGTCCGGGACGGCGACGCGCAGCAGGTTCACGCGCGCGTCGTCGGGGCCGGTCACCGTGGTCTCCTCGGCGGCCAGCTCCTCGACGGTGCTCGGCGGCAGCGGTTCGGCGACGCGGTCGTGGGACCGGAAGGAGTAGCGCAGCGTCAGGCCGATCCACTGGGTGAACCAGCGGCCGCGCCAGCGCAGCAGCGCGACGATGAGGGCGAAGCCGACGATGCCGACGCCGACCCACTTGAGCGACATGTCGATGGCGAGGAGCACGAGCCCGACCGCGAGGCCGACTTCGAGTACGACGAGGTTCGCCACGGGCAGCGGGCCGAGGTTGACGCCCGAGGAGCGCCGCCGGGCGGGCGGAGCCATCCGCACGGGGCTGGGCGCGGGATTGGCCGGGCCGTCGTCGGGTCCCTGGGGACCGCCGGGGCCACCGCCACCGGGGCCGCCGGGACCACCCGGACCGCCACCGCCGGGCCCACCGGGACCGCCAGGTCCGCCACCGCCGGGGCCACCGGGCCCACCAGGTCCGCTCGGGCCGCCGGGGCCGGTCGGGCCGCCGGGGCCGGTCGGGCCGCCGGGCCGTACGACAGGTCCGCCAGGACCGGGAACGGGACCGCCGGGGCCGCGCGGGGGCATGCTGGGCCCGCCGGGGCCGCCACCGGGTCCGCCCGGGACACCTCCGGGACCGCCGGGGCCACCTGGTCTCACCGGACGCGGCGGCGGGCCCGGCTGGCGGCCGGGCGGCGGGGGCCCGGGCGGGCCAGGCGGACGTGGAGGGTTGGTGACGGACATCCGCGCTTTCTCTTCCCCTCGTGCTTGCTGCGTACCCGGAAGCCGGGTCCCGGGGTGCCCGACACTAGCTTGAGTTGGTAGAAACCCCACACCAGACGGTCCCCGTACGGCTATCCTGCGGAACCGTACCGCGACGGGGAGAGCTGTAGGTCGAGAATGCCATCAACACCCACGACTAAGTCTCAGGTTCAGGCGTATCAGTTCGTCCTACGGCGGATGCAGTCGGCGCTGGTCCGGCGGGACGCCGTGATGCTGCACGACCCGATGCGCACCCACACGAGGGCCACCATCGTCGGGGTCGTGCTGGGCGCGCTCGGCATGATCGTGTTCGTCGTCTGGGGGCTGCTCAGCCCGGCGCCGTCGGTGCCCGAGGCCGGGAACATCGTGATCGGCGAACAGTCCGGCACGGTCTACGTGGTGATGGGGAACCCGAAGACCCTTGTCCCGACGTTCAACTTGGCGTCGGCCCGGCTTCTCCTGCTGGCCCAGCAAAAGCAACCGAGCGCGGGGAACCCCGGCACGGCGACGGCGGCTCCGGCGCCGGCGCCGAGTGCCGCGGCTGTGAAGAACCCCACGGTCGTTTCCGATGAGCAGCTGAAGGACATTCCGCGCGGAAAACTGACCGGAATTCCGGACGGACCGCAGCTGATGCCGTCGGATTCCCAGCGCATTTCCCCCAACTGGGCGGTGTGCGACCAGGTTCTGCTCGACCCGACGCAGCCGAACCCGGACATCGGCAAGACCGACACCTACGTCTTCGGCGGCGTCGCGCCGAGCGGCCTCGGCACCGAGCTCGGGGAGAAGGAAGCGTTGCTGGCGGCGGCCGACAACGGCAAGACCTACCTGATCTACCGCCTGCCGAGCACGCAGAACCGCCCGAACGCCAACACCGTCCGCGCCGAGATCGACACCAGCGACTCGCACAACGCCGTCTTGACGGCTTTGCAGCTGCTGAACCAGAAGCCCCGGAAGATCACGCAGGGCCTGCTGAACGCGATCCCGGAGGTCTCGCCGCTGGCCCCGCCGCGGATCCCGGACGGCGCGCCCCCGGCCGACCTCGACGGGCTGGCCCCGGGCGAGGTCTTCTCCACGCAGCCCACGGGTGCGCAGGCGCAGTACTGGGCCATCACCACGACCGGCATCCAGGAGGTGTCGCAGGCGGTCGCCGACGTCATGCGCGTCGCGAAGCACGGCAGTGCGAGCCAGCCGCGGATCCTCGGCCTCGACAAGCTGTCCGGCGTCCGCGTGCTGCGGACCGGCGACCAGGGCTACATCCCGGTCGACGACTTCCCGCGCTCGGTGCCGACGGTCCTCGACGCGACCAAGAACTCCCCGGTCGCGTGCCTCGGCTGGTCGGTGGTCGGCGACGGCGCCAACCGCGACGGCCACACGTCGGTGTACATCGACAACCAGCTGCCGGGCCAGAACGGCCACGGCGCCAAGTTCGCCACGACCAAGGTCACCACGCCGGGCCCGAACCGCGTGCCGATCACCGGCTTCTACCTGCAGCCGGGCTTCGCCGCGGTGGTGCAGTCCGCCACCGGCCAGGCCAGTTTCGGCAAGGGCGCGATCCAGCTGATCTCCGACCGCGGGGTGCGCTACAGCGTCCCGGACGCCGCGACCGCGGACGCGATCGGGCTGAACAACCGGCAGCCCGCGCCCGAGTCGATCATCGGCCTGCTCCCGACCGGCTCGTCGCTGAACACCCAGGACGTGCTCAAGCAGTTCGACTCCGTGCCGATCGACCCGAACGCGGGCTCGTTCCCGACGCAGACGCAGCAGGCGGGCGGCTGAGGCGGAACCATCGGGCGGCGGCGGACGTCTCACGCCCGAAGGGTCTTCTGCTGAGCGGAGAGGTGCCATGGCCGGCTTGAGGATGGACGGCGTGGTCGTCGCCGACTACGCCCGGACGGCCGAGGAGGCCGCTGACGACCTGCACGCGGCCGCGGCGGACGTCGGGGGCGAGGGCGTCTCCGGCGAGTCCTACGGGGCACTGGGGGCCCAAATCGGCCTGGGTGAGTCGTACGGCCGCGCGGCGGGCGCGTTGCGGCGTCAGCTGGTCGACGGCGCCGAGGCGCTGAAGTCGGCCGCGGAGGCGCTGCGGCACGTCACGGTCCGCCACAGCGGGCAGGACGCGGAGGCCGCGGCGCTGATCGAGCGCGCGGGGAGGCCGGAATGATGTTCGCCGAGCCGGAGGGTTCCACGGACTCCATCCCGCACCCGCTGGCGAAGCGGGCCGCCGCCCCGGTGGCCACCGCGCCCGCGGTGGCGTTCGCCCCGGACGCGGAAGGCGACGAGATCGCCGCCACCGCCGAGCCGTACCTGGCCTACCTGACGGATGTCGCGCACCAGCTGGGCGTGATCGACCCCGTCGAGACGTACTTCCGCCCGCTGATCGGCCGCTGGGGCGACCTCGGCGCCGAAGCCGGGCGGCTGCGCTCGGCCGCCGCCGCGGCGGCCGAGGTGTCCGCACGGCTCGACGACCGCCTCGGCCGTCTCGACGCCGGCTGGGCGGGCCGGGACGCCGACTCTTTCGTCGCGTACATGCGGGAGATCGGCGCCGCGGGCGGTGACCTCCAGGAGGCGCTGACGGTCCTCGCCGGCGCGCTCGACGAGCTGGTGACCACGCTTCGCCACGTCGTCGTCGACCTCGCCGAAGTCCTGGTCGACGCCGCGGACCTGATCTCCGAGACGATGACGCTGCCCAGCGGCGGCACCAAGCGCGCGCGGGCGCAGCTGCGGGAGACGCAGGATTCGGCGAAGGCGTTGTACGAGACCGCGCGGGACGTCCTCGAGGCGTTCGACCGGCTCTGCGACGGCGTCGACGACCCCGACGCGACCGCGCGCAGCATCGAGATCGCCCACCGGTACCCGGAGGAGCGATTCCGCTTGCAGGAAACGGAATCCGGCGCGACGGCTGCTGCTTCTCCGGCCGGGGCTGCTGCCGCCGGTTCCGACGAGGTGACGACGCCGTCGTCGGCGAGCGGGGATCCGGCGGAGCCGAAACACACGGGCGTCGGAAAGCCGGACGCCGCCCAGCCCGCGGACGCGGCACCCCCGTCGGCGCCCGCCGAGGACAGCGCGGCCAACCACAGCGCGTCGGGCATGCCGATGATGCCGATGATGGGCTTCGGCGCGTTCGGCGGCGGCGGTGGCGGCGGCCGTCGCCAGTCGAAGACGCGTCCGACGACGACACCGGCGGAGTTGCTGGGGGAGCCGGGTTTGGTGGCCCCGCCGGTGATCGGCGAGGACGAGAACGCACCGAAGCAGAAGAAACCGCCGGCGCCGTGAGTTCCGGCCCGGCCCGCGTCGAAAACGCGGGCCGGGCTTCGTTCAGCGGCGGGGGGTGCCCGTGTCGGCCGGGCGGCCACGGCGGATCGTGCGCATCACGAACAGCGTGATCAGCAACGCCACCAGGCCACCGCCCGTGCCGGCCAGCGCCACGATCATCGGCGTCGAGCTGCTGTCGTTCGACGGCGGGAGCTGGGCCAGCTGCGGGGCGGGGATCGGCGCCTGGTTCCCCACCTCGGACGGCAGGCTCTGGGTCAGCGCGGCCACCGGGTCGATGACGCCGTACCCGACGAAGTTGTCCCGGCCGCCCGGGGCCGCCGGGTGCTGGGCCGTCTCCTTGATGCGGTTGATGATGCCCTTCGCGTCCAGGGTCGGGTACTTCGCCTTCACCAGCGCCGCGAGGCCCGCCACGTACGGCGCCGCGAAGCTCGTGCCCTGGATTTCGCTGGCCTTGTCGCCGCTCTCGAACGTCAGGTTCGCCAGGCCGTCGGAGTTCTCGGCCGGGTCGAGCGAGATGATCTGCGTTCCCGGCGCCGCGACGCCGACCCACGGGCCGTGCACGCTGAACGGGGCCACGCCGCCGGTCTGGTCGATCGCCCCGACCGACAGCACGTCGTCGGCGAACCACGGCGGGGTCACGATCGTCCTCGGCCTGCGCGCGTCCGGCTGGTCGTTCTGCGGGCAGGTGTCCGTCGCGTTGCCCGCGGCGGCGACGATCACGATGCCCTGCGACGCGGCGTAGCTGGCGGCGGCCTGGACCTGCTGCTCGCCGTCGGTGATGTGCCCGTCGGCGGCGCGGCAGTTGTCGACCGACATGTTGATGATGTCGGCCTCGTGCCGCTCGGCGATGCCGTGGATGATCTCGGCGAGCGTCTTCAGCGTGCCCGCCGTGCCGGCCTTCTCCAGCTGGCGCCCGCCGTTCGACTGCCCGGGGGACGTCCGGTCGCCGTCCCCTTGACCGGAGCCGCCGCCACCGCCCTGGGTGCTCGGCGGCAGCGAGGACTGCGAACCGGCGGGCGTGCTCGGCGGCGCTCCGCTCGACGTGCCGGGCGGCGGGTTCGGGGTCGAGGTCGACGTGTCGGGCTCGTAGTTCTCGCTCAGCTGCCGGTAGGACACGATCGTGGCATCCGGGGCGACGCCGACGAACCCGACCTCCGGGTTGTCGGGCTTGGCCGCGATGATGCCGGCGACCTCGGTGCCGTGGCCGTCGCAGTCCTCGAGGCCGTCGCCCTTGCCAGCCACCTTCGAGACGTACTCGCCGCCGGGCTTGACCCGGCCCTGGAACCACGGGTGCTGGGTGACGCCGGTGTCGACGACCGCCACCCGGATGTTGCCCCCGGCGCTCCCGGTGGCCGCCTTGACGATCTCCTGCGCCTTCGAGATCTGCAGGTAGTCCTGGCCCCACGGCCGGTTCTTCAGCACGATGTTCTGGCCGAGCGTGCTGCGCTGGACGCAGCCCTTCGACTGCTTGTACTTCTTGTCCGGCTGCCGGGTGTCCGCGGGCAGCTTGGTCATGTCGACCGGCGGCGGGGTCGCGAAGTAGCCGTCGGCCGGGGCCGACTGGGCCCACACCGGGATCGTCGCGCCCACCGGGGCCAGGATGCCGATCGTGGCGGCGATCAGGGCCGTCGTGGTGCGCCGGGTCGTGCCGAAACGGTGTCCTGGTGCCATCGGAGATTCACCCGATCCGGTCACTTGAAGTTCAGGTGCCGCAGGGTGGTGTACAGGTCCATCACACCCAGGGCGAGCGGGAGCACGGAGGCGATGCAGATCGCTTCGATGATCTCGACCGTGCGCCGCAGCGGCGGCGAGAAGCGCTGGTTCGGGAAGATCACGCCGACCACGAGCGCGCCCGCGGCCAGCAGGATCAGCACGCCGAAGACGTAGAGCAGGCGGTTCTGCGCGCTCGCCGTGACGAGCCAGCCGATCCCGATCCCGGTCGCCGCGACGAGGCCGTTGGTGAGCAGGGCGATCGCCTGGCTGCCGTTCGCGTACGCGCGGGCGCGCAGGAGCAGCACGAGCGTCGCGACGACGCCGAGGATGATCCCGAACGCGCCGGGCGCGGTGGCGGCGATGATCGCGGACACCGCGACCGTGGCGCCGCAGCCGATCATCAGGCCGGTCATGTAGTTGTGCGCGATCGCCGTGCGGCGCTCGATCGCGCGGTAGTCCGGGAAGCCGGAGTCTTCCTTGAGCTCTTCGGCGTTGCTCGGGACGTGCGGCAGCGGCAGCTTGGCGAGCCAGATCGTGGCGCGCGGCAGGATCGAGATGCAGGCGAGGGCGACCGCGACCGTGCCGGCCGCGATGCCGGCCGCCGGGTGCGCGACGAGCGTGCCGAAGAGGAAGGCCAGCGCGCCGAAGGTGCCCGCGGTCGCGGCGGCGATGAACGTCGTGATGCCGGCGCCGATCACCATGATGCAGACCGACGCGACGATGATCACGAGGACCGCGCCGAGCAGCAGGTTCGCCCGCATCGAGAGGCCGGGCACGATGTAGAAGCCGCTGACGAAGGCCAGCGGCAGCCCGCCGGCCGCGGCGATCAGGACGCCGGTGGCTTCCGCGCCGTAGGCCTTGGCGAGCGTGGCGCCGACCGCGACGCACGCGATCGCGCCGATGCCGCCCGCGATGGCCGCGCCGAGCGCGTTGCCGCCGTAGAGCGAGCCGCTCATGAACAGCGCGATGGCGGCGGCGACCAGCGCCAGCCCGCCCGCGATGTGCCCGAAGCGGTTCGCCGTCTCCTTGGTCCAGGGGCGGAAGCTGTCGGGGGAGGACTCGGCGATGGCGTCGACGACGTCGTCGTACAGCGGCGGCGGCGGGTTCTCGTTGCGCTTGCGCAGCTGCAGGAGCTCCCCGTCGACGACGCCGAGCGAGGCGAGCGTCCGGCTCGGGTCCAGCGGGGCGTCCCCGAGCTTGGCGAGCGCCCAGCCACCGTGGCGCGCCCCGCCGTCCGGCGACGACTCCTTGGCCATGTCCAGCAGCATCGGCAGGAGATCGGCCACCGCGACGTCGGCGGGCAACGCCACGTCGATCCGGGTGGACGGCGCGACGACCGTCACCCTGCTGAAAACTGTCGTGCCCGTAGCCACTGCACTGCCCCCGCTCGGTCGAGACTGCTCCCGGGGGAACTTATACCGAACCCCGGTGCGGGCATCACCGAACGTCCGAAAATCACCGGCAGCGGCAGGTCCGTTCCCGGAACTCGGCGTTACTGTCGGTGGTGGGCCCTACACTCGCGGGGCGAGGGTGGGGCAGCGCTCATGAGGTCTTCCGGCATCCGCCGGAATTCGTCCGCGGCGTTCGATAGGTTGTTCGCACCAAGCGGTGGCCGCCATCGTCGAGTTTGAATGAGGGGTCCTTCGATGAGCACGCTGCAGTTCAAGAAGTCGCCGCGGCTGGCGGCACCGCGTCCGCCGGGCGGTGAGGTGCACCTCGAGCCGCCTCCTGAGGTGCCGCGCGTCATCCCCGGGAACATCGTCATGAAGGCGCTTCCGGTCGTCATGATCGTCGCGTCGCTCGGGATGATGGTCTTCATGTTCCAGGCCAGCAACCGGAACCCGATGATGATGGCCATGGGCGGCATGATGGTCGTCGGCACGCTCGGGATGATGGCCGGCGGCGGGGGCAAGGGCGGCGGCGCCAAGCGCGCCGAGATGGACGAAGACCGCAAGGACTACCTCCGCTACCTGGGCCAGATGCGCGACCGCGCCCGCGAGGCGATGGTCGACCAGCGCGCGGCCCTGGAATGGGTGCACCCCGACCCCCAGTCCCTCTGGTCGCTGGCCGCCAGCCGCCGGATGTGGGAACGCCGCCAGAACGACCAGGACTTCCTGCACCTGCGCGTCGGGCGCAGCTCGCACCGCCTCGCGACGCGGCTGGTCCCGCCGCAGACCGGGCCCGTCGACGAGCTGGAGCCGATCGCCACCCTCGCGCTGCGCCGGTTCGTGCGCGCGCACTCGATCGTGCCGGACCTGCCCACCCAGATCACCCTCCGCGGGTTCGCCGCGGTGAGCATGCAGGGCGACCGGGCGCTGACCCGCGGCCTCACCCGCGCGATGCTCGCGCAGATGGTCACCTTCCACAGCCCGGACGACGTGCTGGTCGCGATCGCCACCGCGGGCCGCGCGAAGGAGGAGTGGGAGTGGGCGAAGTGGCTGCCGCACGCCCAGCACCCGACGCTGTCGGACGGCATCGGCCAGCTCCGCATGATGGCCGGTTCGCTGGCCCAGATCGAAAACTGGCTCGACGAAGAACTGCGTGACCGGCAGCGGTTCTCCCGCAACGCCACCCCGGCGCCGGACCAGCCGCACGTCGTGATCATCGTCGACGACGCCGAGGTGACCCGGGAAGAGCAGATCATCCTCGAGGAGGGCCTGGTCGGCGTCACGCTGGTCGACCTGTCCGACTCCATCGGCAACCTCGCCGCCCGCCGCGGCCTGCGGCTGGTCGTCGAACCCGACCGCCTCGGCGCGCGCAGCGCCGGTGGTGTCGAGTGGTTCGGCCGCCCGGACACCCTCAGCCTGGTCGAGACCGAGTCGCTGGCCCGGCTCATCTCGCCGTACCGCGTCGGTGGCGCGGCCGGGCAGGACGTCGGCGACGAAGAGCCGTTGCTGTCCAACCCGTCGCTGCTGGAACTGCTCGGCATCCCCGGCGACCCGATGACCTTCGACGTCCAGCAAGCCTGGCGGCCCCGCCCGATCCGGGACCGCTACCGCGTCCCGTTCGGCGTCGGGGAGTACGGCCAGCCGGTGGAGCTGGACATCAAGGAAGCCGCCGCCGAAGGCATGGGCCCGCACGGGTTGTGCATCGGCGCGACCGGGTCCGGTAAGTCGGAGTTCCTCCGCACCCTGGTCCTCGGCATGCTCGCCACCCACTCCTCGTCGACGCTGAACTTCGTCCTGGTCGACTTCAAGGGTGGCGCGACGTTCCTGGGGCTGGACAAGGCCCCGCACGTGTCGGCGGTGATCACCAACCTCGCCGACGAGGTCACCCTGGTCGACCGGATGAAAGACGCGCTGGCCGGGGAGATGAACCGCCGCCAGGAAGCGCTGAAGAACGGCGGCAACTTCAAAAACGTCTGGGAATACGAGAAAGCCCGCGAGAACGGCGCCGACCTCGACCCCCTGCCCGCACTGTTCATCGTCTGTGACGAGTTCTCCGAACTGCTGGCCGCGAAGCCGGACTTCATCGACTTGTTCGTCGCAATCGGCCGGCTGGGCCGGTCGCTGCAGATGCACATGCTGCTCGCCTCCCAGCGCCTGGAGGAAGGCAAGCTGCGCGGCCTGGACTCGCACCTGTCGTACCGGATCGGGTTGAAGACGTTCTCCGCGGCGGAGTCCCGCGCGGCGATCGGGGTGCCGGACGCGTTCGAGCTGCCCTCGGTCCCCGGCGGCGGCTACCTCAAGTACGACACCTCGACCCTGGTGCGGTTCAAAGCCTCCTACGTCTCCGGCCCCTACCGGCCGGCCGGGATCCAGGCGGCCGGGCCGGCGGCGACGGTGGTGCGGGCGGACAAACGCCCGCAGCTGTTCGTCCCCGACTTCGTCGAACTGCCCAAGGAACCGGAACCGGAGCTGATCGAAGCCGCCCCGGTGGCCGCGGCCCCGCAGTCGGAAGAAGCGGTCGAGCCGTCGGAGCTGGATGTGATCGTGTCGCGGCTGATCGGGCAGGGCCCGCCCGCGCACGAGGTGTGGCTGCCGCCGCTGAAGGATCCCAACTCCCTCGACACGCTGTTGCCGAACCTGAACCCGACCGACGACCGGGGCCTGTCCCCGGTCGGGTTCTTCGGCAACGGCCGGTTGCAGGTCCCGCTGGGCATCATCGACCGGCCGTATGAGCAGCGGCGGGACCCGTTGTGGGCGGACTTCTCCGGCGCGGCCGGGCACGGCGTGATCGTCGGCGGCCCGCAGTCGGGGAAGTCGACGATGCTGCGGACGCTGATCATGTCGATGGCGTTGACGCACACGCCGGAGGAGGCGCAGTTCTACTGCCTGGACCTCGGTGGCGGCACCCTGGCCGGGCTGGCCGACCTGCCCCACGTGGGTGGGGTCGCGGTCGCGCGCCGCGAGCCGGACAAGGCGCGGCGGATCGTGGCCGAGCTGACCACCCTGCTCACCGAGCGGGAGGGCCGGTTCGGGGCGATGGGCATCGACTCGATGACCGAGTTCCGCAACCGCAAACGCCGCGGGGAGATCCGGGCGGATCAGGACCCGTTCGGGGATGCGTTCCTGATCGTGGACAACTGGCGGGCGTTGCGGGATGACTTCGAGGAGCTGGAAACCACCATCACCCGCCTCGCCACGCAGGGTCTGTCCTACGGCGTGCACGTGGTGATCGCGGCGAACCGGTGGGCGGACATCCGGCCGGCGATCAAGGACATGATCGGGACCCGGTTCGAGCTGCGCCTGGGTGACCCGACCGAGTCCGACATCGACCGCCGGGTGGCGGTGAACATCCCGACCGGGCGCCCGGGCCGCGGGTTGACCCGGGAGAAGCTGCACATGCTCGGCGGTCTCCCGCGGATCGACGGCTCCAGCGACCCGGAGACGATCGCGGCCGGCGTGGCGGACGCGGTGGCGAAGATCAAGGCCGCCTGGCGGGGCCGGGTCGCGCCGCAGGTCCGCCTGCTGCCGGAGATGATCACCTACGAAGAGGTGCTCAAGCTCGATCAGCACCGCGACTCGAAGCTGATCCCGATCGGCGTCAACGAGGAAGACCTGCAGCCGATCTATCTGGACTTCAACGCCGAGCCGCACTTCTACGCCTTCGCCGACGGCGAGTCGGGCAAGACGAACCTGCTGCGCCAGATCGCCCGCGGTATTTCCGAGCGGTTCACCGCGAAGGAAGCGCTGATCCTGCTGGTCGACTACCGGCGCACGATGCTCGGCTACGTGCAGGGTGATTCGCTGCTGGGGTATGCGGTGTCGGCGGCGCAGCTGGAGAGCATGGTCGGCGACGTGTTCAACTCGATGACCCGGCGCCTACCGGGTCCGGATGTGACGCAGGAGCAGCTGAAGACGCGGTCGTGGTGGAAGGGCCCGGAGCTGTTCATCCTGGTCGACGACTACGACCTGGTCGCGACCTCCAGCAACAACCCGTTGCGGAAGATCTCCGACTTCCTGCCGCAAGCCAAGGACGTGGGTCTGCACCTGGTGGTGGTGCGGCGCACGGGTGGTGCGTCGAAGGCGATGTATGACCCGATCATCGGGAAGCTGAAGGAGATCGCGGCGCCGGGCATGGTGATGAACGGTTCCCGCGATGAAGGCGCGCTGGTCGGCAACATCAAGCCGTCCGCGATGCCGCCGGGGCGGGGCAACCTGCTGACCCGCAAGGCCGGCAAGCAGCTCATCCAGGTGTCGTGGATCAACCCCGACTGACGACGGCGGCCGGACGCGCTCTCGGCGAGGTGGGTAGGTTCCTCCCCGAGGGCGCGCCCGGCCGGCCGGGCGCGGGGGAACATCGCTGTGTTGTCTTCGGGAGCTGCTGGTGACGGTCCGGGTTGCGGTGGACTTCGGGACGTCGAGCACCTGCGTCGTCGCCTCGGTGAACGGGCGCGACCCGCAGGTCGTGGTGATCGACGGCCAGCCGCTGATGTCCTCGGCGGTGTTCGCCGCGGCGGACGGCACGCTCTTCGTCGGCCAGGAGGCCGAGCGGCAGGCGGCCGTCGACCCCTCGCGGTACGAGCCGAACCCGAAGCGCCGGATCGACGAAGGCGACCTGCTGCTCGGTGACAGCGTCCTGCGCGTCACCGACGTCGTGCACGCCGTGCTGGGCCGCGCGGTCGCCGAGGCGCGCCGGCTCGCCGGCGAGGCCGAGGTCGACCTGCTGGTGCTGACCCACCCCGCGGACTGGGGCGCCATCCGCACCCGGCTGCTGCGGCAGGCCGCGGGCGGGCTGGCGCGCGAGGTCGCGCTGGTGCCCGAGCCGGTCGCGGCGGCGGTCTACCACGCGGCGACGTTCGCGCCGCAGGACGTGACGAACGACCGCACCGTCGAGTTCAGCGGCCGCCCCGGCGACGCGCTCGCGGTGCTCGACCTCGGCGGGGGCACGGTCGACGTCAGCGTCGTGCGGCGGCTGCCGCCGGACGCCGCGCGCGACCGGGCCGGCCGTCCGCAGCGCGGCGGCTTCCAGGTGCTCGCCACCCGGGGCGACCCCGCGTTCGGCGGCGCGGACATCGACCAGGCGCTGCTGGAGCACGTCGGCTCGCTCGTCGCGGGCGCGGACCAGGACGCGTGGCGGCAGCTCGTCGAAGGCCGGGAGATGGTCGACCGGCGCCGCCGCCGCGTGCTGCGCCAGGACGTGCGGGGCGCCAAGGAAACGCTGTCGCGCCACGCCTACACCGACGTGCCGATGCCCCCGCCGTTCGCCGACGCGCACGTCACGCGCGAAGACCTGGAGCGGCTGATCGCGGCGCCGCTCGGCCGCGCGGTGGAGCTGACGGTCGCGGCCATCGGCGACGCCGGCCTGCGGCCGAAGCAGCTCACGGCGATCTTCCTGGTCGGCGGGTCGAGCCGGATCCCGATGATCTCGCGGCTGGTGCACGAACGCACCGGCGTCGTGCCGACGAGCCTCGACCAGCCCGAGACGGTCGTCGCGCGCGGCGCGCTGCGCGCGGTGCTGGTCGACCCGGACCGCACGGGCGCGCTGCCCGGCGAAGCCATGGCGCGGCTGGGCGCGGTGCCCGGCGGTGCCCACAGCCCGGCGGCGCAGCGCACCGAGGTCGTCCGCCCCGGCGACGTCGCCCCGCGCCCCGCCGACCAGCGCCCGGCGCCGCCGCGCACGCCCGCCGCCATGCCACTCGGGCCCGCCGGGTTCCCGAACCGCGCGGCCCCGCCGTCGCCGCCCCACGGGCAGCCGGCGGCCCGGCCGTGGACCCCGGCCGCCGGCCAGCCTGCCCAGGGGCTCGCCACCCCCAACCGCCCCGGCGGCGCTCCCGCGCAGCCGGAGAAGAAGGGGCGCGGAAAGCTCTGGGGGATCGTCGGCGTCGCCGTGGCCGTCGTGGCCGCGCTCGTCGTCACCGGGATCTTCGTGTTCCGCGACTCCGGGACCCAGGCCGAGACGGGCCGGACGCTTTCGCAGTACGACTTCAAGTTCATCGCGCCGGAGGACTGGGTCCAGACCGACGACCGGGTCGCCGACAAGCAGGTCGTCATCCACCCGCAGGAGTCCCGCGACGGCAACGACCTCCTGGTCGCCCAGGAGTACGTCATGGACTACGACGCGACGGCGAACCCGCAGAAGCTCGCCGACGAGCTGAAGCGCACGGCGGACACCGACACCGACCGCTGGAGCGGGTTCAACCCGAGCCTGTCCTACGCGGGCAAGACCGTGATCGGCTACCACGAGAGCAAGCCGAACCGCCCCGACCTCCAGGTCGACTGGTACGTCGTGGCGAAGGGGAAGATCCGCGTCCACGTCGGGTGCCAGTACGCCACGGCGCAACTGCGCGACCGGGTCGCTGCCGCGTGCACGCAGGCCGTGCGCACGGTCGAGATCGTCGGCTGAGAGAAAGGGGGGCACCCGGTGCCGTCCGAAGAGTTCGACAGCGCCGCGGCGGCCTTCCGGCGCACCGGCGAGGACGCGGTGACGCACGCCCGGCGCGTCGCCGGCAACGCGAAGGCGCGCACGCACCGGCACCACAGCGAAAACGTCGAACTGCTGAAGCGCGGCGGCCGCGGCGCGAAGTCCGGCGACCCGACACCGGGGACGCTGCGCGCCGCCGCCGAACGGTTCCGCCGCGCCCGCGGGTTGTCGGTTCCGGCGGTTCCCGATCCCGCCGATTCGGTTCCTTCGCGTTCGCAATCCACCGCTCGTGCCCCTCGAACGGGTGACGAGGACGAAGACTTTTCCCAGATGCGAATCATGAAACGCGACGGCTGAACGCCGGCCCCGATTGCTGTGCGTGTGCTAACCGCGCTGGTGGAGAACGCTTTTTCGGGTGACGCATCGCCGGGTCGAGGCGTTCGCGGAATACCGGTCGCGATCGGTTCCCGCGAGGAGCGTTCACGCAAGCAACTACTTGCGGGCAAAGCACGACAAGGGGGAACCGGACGTGGCAGGGTCTGCGTCGTAGGGCCGTACAACGAACAAGCTTGGTACGGCCAACCATCACTCTTCAGAAGGGGGT
The DNA here is from genome assembly GCF_044768185.1 of Amycolatopsis sp. NPDC101161. Classification (NCBI taxonomy): domain Bacteria; kingdom Bacillati; phylum Actinomycetota; class Actinomycetes; order Pseudonocardiales; family Pseudonocardiaceae; genus Amycolatopsis; species Amycolatopsis sp. NPDC101161. The sequence continues at coordinate 529,680 of NZ_JBIWPI010000004.1, read as the reverse complement.
TCCGGTATGAGCGCCGGTTCCGGATTCCAGGGGACAGTTCAGCAGTTCACCGACGCCGAAGGCCGCGTCACCGAGGTGCGCGCCGGCATGGACAACAACCTCTCCACGCTGCGCGACCGCATCGAGGCCACCCGCGCCGGCTGGCAGGGTGAGGCGCAGAAGGCGTTCGACAACGTCATGATGCGGTTCGACGACGACGCCCGTCAGATGAACCAGGCCCTGCAGCGCATCGGTGACCTCCTCCGCGAGGCGGGCTCGAAGTACGAGCGTTCCGAGCAGCAGCAGCAGGAGATCCTCGGGGCCGTCAACCGGGGCTTCGACGCGCTCGGCTGAGCTTCACCCTGAATTTTCTTTTCCTCCACCAAAACTTTCTCTGCACAGAAGGAGCACATCATGCCCGATGGCGCCGGCATTGTCGTCAATTACGCCACCATCCACGCGGCCGCGGACGACTGCCGCAGCACCGGCAACGAGCTGCAGCAGGCCTTCGACCGCCTGAAGGACGACCTCAAGCCGCTGGTCACCACCTGGACCGGTTCCGCCAAGGAGCAGTACGACCAGGCCCAGCGCACCTGGGACCAGAAGTTCGAGGACCTGAAGCAGGTTCTGGCGCAGATCGCCGCCGCCCTGCCGCAGATCGCCGACGGCTACCAGTCGACGGACAACGCCGTCGAAGGCCTGTTCTGAGCCGGTAGTCCCGGAAACCACGGCGGGCCCGCACTCCGGTGCGGGGCCCGCCGTTTTCTTTTGCCCGGCAAGGGAAAACTCAGTGCGGCGCGCCGACCTCGTACTCGGGGCGGTCGTTGAGCACCCGGATCGTCACCTTCTTGTCCTGCCCGCCGATCTTCACCGTGCAGTCGAACGTCGTGCCGTTCTCGGCGGCTTCGTTCGCCGGGCACTGCGCGTTCGTCACGTCCGGCTCGCCGTAGCTCTCGTTCAGGACCTTGACCACACCGTCCTGAAGGGACTGTTGCTCGAGCACGTTCCCGCGGAACGCGCCCAGCAGCCACGCGGCCACGCCGCCGACGACGAGCACCAGGACGACCGCGCCGGCGATAAGCGCCGGCTTCTTCGACTTGGGCTTCTTCTCCGGCTTCCCCGCGAACGCGCCCAGACCGCCGTACTGCGCCGGCTGGAACCCGCCGCCGTACTGCTGCTGCTGAGCGGGCGGCGGGAACTGCGCCGCCTGGCCGCCGCCGGGCGTGCCCGGCTGCTGCCACGGACCGCTGCCCGGCTGTCCCGGCTGCCACGGTCCCGAGAACGACCCGGAACCACCCGGCTGCTGCGAAGGGGTCCACTGGCCGGTGTAGGAACCGGAAGCCGTGCCCGGGTCGGCGTTCTGCTGCCACTGCCCGGCGTGCGGGCCGGTCGCCTGCTGCTCCTGCCACCCGGCGGGCGGGTGGGCCGGCGGCTGCCACCACTGCGGCTGCTGCGGGTCGGGCGGCTGGGTCATCGGTGCTCACCTCGGGTCGTGGCGGTGGTCACTGGCCCTGCGCTTCGCCGAGCCGGCGGTAGAAGTCGTTCATCGCCGCCCGGTCGGGCAGCACCGTGATCTGCGACGCGTCCGGCAGCTTCGGCATGTCCTGCAGGCTCGCCTTGCCGGTGAACCGGAAGTCGTACTTGAGCTCGACGTTGTGGCCGTCCCCGGCGAACTTGGCGTCCATCACGAACGAGACCAGGCTGCCGTCCGGGTTCAGCGTGATCGTGGTCGGCACCATGGCCTTCTTCAGCTCCGGCCCGACCTGGCCGGTGATGCTCGGCGGCAGGATCTCGACCTTGTTCTTGACGAAGACGTCGAACGGCACGTTGACGGTCAGCGCGGTCTTCCCGTCGCCGAGGCTCTTCGCCCCGCGGACCGCGCGCTTGTCGGCCTGGTAGGCGTCCACGGTCGAGTCGGCCATCCGGCACGGGGTCAGCACGCCGCCCCAGACGCACGGCTGGACCAGGCCGGCCTCCGGCTTCGGCATCGACACCCACGCCGTCGGCGAGACGCCCTTCTGGACGTACATCGGGCCGAGGTAGGTGTACTCGACCGAGCCGTCGGCGGGCGTGTACGTGTCGATGATCTCGTCCGGGTTCTTCTGCGACCGGTGCCGCACGGCCCGGCTCTCCGGGCTGCCGGTGCGCGCCGACGTCACGGTGCTGTGGATCCACTTGTCGTCGAACTTGAAGTAGGCGTCCAGCGAGTTGGTGACGTCGCGCGTGTCGGTGATGGCGTTCCCGAGCTTGCCGATGACCTGCTCGAACTTCGCGCCGACGTAGTCCGCCGCGTCGTCGCCCTTCGGCAGCGCCGTGCCCGCCTTCGCGGTGCCGCAGGCGCTGACCAGGGCCAGGATGGCGCCCAGGACGAAGATCGCCGTCGGTCGTCTGCTCATGCGCGTCCCCCGCTCGAGTGGTGCCGCCCGGATCGTCTCATCCTCGCGTGTCGGCGCGGCGCGTGCGGGCACTTCGGCGGGAAAACCGGGTACAGTCTTGCTGCGCCCGGGCCGGTCGAAGGTCCCGCCGGGCGTCTCCACCCACCCCGATGCACGGGTGCGGTGGGCGTGCGGGTATCTTTACATGTCGTTGTGCGCTGCGGCGCGTAAGCGCTAGGCCCGCACAGAACCCACACGCAATGTTGACGACGAGGTAGACCCTTGCCCACGTACAGCCCCAAGCCCGGCGATCTCACTCGTGCCTGGCACGTGATCGACGCCGAGGATGTCGTGCTCGGAAGGCTGGCGACCGAGGTCGCCACGCTGCTGCGCGGCAAGCACAAGCCGACCTACGCCCCGCACGTGGACACCGGTGACTTCGTCATCATCGTCAACGCCGAGAAGGTCGCGCTCACCGGTAACAAGCGCGAGCAGAAGTTCGCCTACCGGCACAGCGGTTACCCGGGCGGTCTGCGGAAGCGCTCGTTCGGCGAGCTGCTCGACACCAAGCCCGAGCACCTCGTCGAGAAGGTCGTCAAGGGCATGCTGCCGAAGAACAAGCTCGGCCGCGCCCAGGCGAAGAAGCTGAAGGTGTATGCCGGCCCGCAGCACCCGCACGCCGCGCAGCAGCCGCAGGCGCGCGAGATCACCAAGATCGCGCAGGTCGCGCAGTGAGTGAGGAACAGTCTGTGACCAGCACCGAGACCGAGACCCCCGAGGTCGTCGAGGCCACCGAGGCGACCGAGACCGGCGCCGTCGCGACCAGTGAGACCCCGGTCGCCACCAGCGAGTCCGCTGCCGCGCCGCGCCCGTCGCGTGCCGCCGGCGGCAACGCGCAGACCGTCGGCCGCCGCAAGGAGGCCGTCGTCCGTGTGCGGGTCGTCCCGGGCACCGGCCAGTTCAAGCTCAACGGCCGCACCCTCGAGGAGTACTTCCCGAACAAGGTGCACCAGCAGCTCATCAAGGACCCGCTGGTCCTGGTCGAGAAGCCGGACTCGTTCGACATCTTCGCCAACCTGCACGGTGGCGGCGTCTCGGGTCAGGCGGGCGCGCTGCGCCTGGCGATCGCCCGTGCGCTCATCGAGGTCGACGCCGACGACCGCCCGGCCCTCAAGAAGGCCGGCTTCCTGACCCGTGACGCGCGCGCCACGGAGCGGAAGAAGTACGGCCTCAAGAAGGCCCGCAAGGCCCCGCAGTACAGCAAGCGCTGATCGCGCCCCTGGCGCAACCCACCGGAGCGCCCATCCGTCCATCGGATGGGCGCTCCGGTGTTTTCAGGGGTGTTTCGTCTTCGCGGCGCGGAGCGACACTCGGGGGTGGCGGAAAGCGGTCCGCCCACGTCGCTAGGTTGTCGTGGTCATTCCACAAGGAGGTCGATCGATGGCACGCCTGTTCGGTACCGACGGGGTACGTGGCCTGGCCAACGCCGAGCTGACGCCGGAGCTGGCCCTGGCGCTGGCGGCCAGCGCCGCCCGCGTGCTCGCCGCGCACGACCGCTCGCACCGGCCGGTCGCGGTCGTCGGCCGCGACCCGCGCGCCAGCGGCGAGATGCTCGAGGCCGCGGTCGTCGCGGGCCTCACCTCCGCCGGGGCCGACGTCCTGCGCGTCGGCGTGCTGCCGACGCCCGCCGTCGCCTACCTGGTCGGCTCGCTCGAGGCCGACCTCGGCGTGATGATCTCCGCCTCGCACAACCCGATGCCCGACAACGGCATCAAGCTCTTCGCCTCGGGCGGGCACAAGCTCCCCGACGGCATCGAGGACGAGATCGAAGCCGGCCTCGCGGACGGCAAGGTCCGCCCGACCGGCGCCGGTGTGGGCCGCGTCCACGACGTCGACGACGCCCTCGACCGCTACGCCACCCACCTGCTCGGCGCGACGCCGCACTCGCTCGCAGGGCTGAAGGTCGTCGTCGACTGCGCGAACGGCGCGTCGTCGGCCGCCGCCCCCGAGGTCTACCGCCGCGCCGGCGCCGAGGTCGTCGCGCTGCACGCGGAGCCCGACGGCATCAACATCAACGACCACTGCGGCTCGAACCACCCCGAGAAGCTGCGCGAGGCGGTCGTCGCGCACGGCGCCGACCTGGGCATCGCCCACGACGGCGACGCCGACCGCTGCGTGGCCGTCGACTCCGCGGGCGAGCTCGTGGACGGCGACCAGATCATGGCCGTCCTGGCTCTCGCGCTGGCCGAGGCCGGCGAGCTGGTCAAGGACACGCTGGTCGCGACCGTGATGAGCAACCTCGGCCTGCACCTGGCGATGAAGGCCCACGGCGTCACCGTCGTCACGACGGCGGTGGGCGACCGGTACGTCCTCGAGGAGCTGCGCGCGAGCGGCTACGCGCTGGGCGGCGAGCAGTCCGGCCACGTCGTGCTGCCGGCCCACGCGACCACCGGCGACGGCCTGCTGACCGCGCTGCGCCTGATGAGCCGGATGGCCGAGACGGGCAAGTCCCTGGCCGACCTGGCCGCGGTGATGAACCGGCTGCCGCAGGTCCTGGTGAACGTCCCGGTCGCCGACAAGGCGGCGGTGGCGGACTCCAGCGAGGTCCGCGACGCCGTCGGCGAGGTCGAAGCCGAGCTGGGCGAGGAAGGCCGGGTGCTGCTGCGCCCGTCCGGCACCGAGCAGCTGGTCCGCGTGATGGTCGAGGCCACGGCCCAGGCCACGGCCCAAGCCGCCGCCGACCGCCTGGCCGGCGTCGTCTCAGCGGTTTCCTGACCGGGTGACCACGGCCTTCGCCAGGCCGTGGAACACCGGGTGGGTCTTCCACCCGACTTCGGTGACGGCGTGGTCCGGCGTGAGGATTCGAGCGAGGGCGCGCAGGGCGATTTCGCCCTCCGCCACCGCCACCCGCGACCCGGGGCAGGCGTGCCGGCCGAGGCCGAACGCCAGGCCGTCGCCCAGCGGGACGGCCACCTTCTCGTCCGGCGCCAGCGTCCGGCCCGCGATCTCGGCGGCGGCCGTCGCCCGCCGGGCCGCGTAGCGGGTCGGGGCGATCTCCTGGACGAGGGCGCGCACCCCGGCCGCGCCGAGGTCTTCGCGCGGGGTCGTCACCAGGCCCAGCCCGGCCAGCGCGAGGAAGTTCATCGAGTTCTCGTACGCCGCGTGCGCGAGCATCACCGGCGTCACCATCAGCTCGTCTTCGCTGATCCGCCCCTCCGCGTGCGCGCGGCGCAGCAGGGCGAGCCCGCCGCTGCCGGTGTCGGGTGCCTTCAGGAAGAACATCGCCACGCGCAGCGCCGCGACGTCACCGGCGGGCGACGACTCGCCCGACCACACGTTCAGGTTGGCCGTGGTCTCCGACAGCGCCGTGAGGAACCGGTCGTCGAACGGCCCCGCGCCCAGCACCGCGGCGGCGACCAGCGCGGCCACCGGCCGGCCGAAGTCGGCGACCAGGTCGAACTCGGCCCGGTCCGCCAGCCCGCGCACGATCTCTTCGATGCCGGCCCCGACCTCGGCGGGCAGCGGCTCGACGAGCCCGATGACCTCCTTGACGACCTCCCGCAGCCGCCGGTGGTCCTCGCCGTCCATGAACAGCAGGTTCGCGGGGGCCGAGGTGTCCGGGCTCGAGCTCAGCCGCGGGTCGCGGAGCACGGCGGCCCGGTCCGCGCGCCCGTCCACTACGAGGAAGTCGTCCACCTCCGTATGATGCCGTGGTGCCGGACGAGGTTCCCGAAGACGTGCTGGCGACCCCGCTGACGCTCCGGCTGGCCGGCCGCGCCGCCGACCCGCGCCCGGCCTACACCCAGCTCGACTGCTCCGGCGGGGCCGAACTCGCCGAGCGCACGCTGACCTGGGCCGAGCTGCTGGTGCGGGTCCGCGCCGTCGCCGCGGCCCTGCGCGAACTGGTCGAACCCGGCGAGCGCGTCGCGATCATCGCGCGGCAGGACCTGTCGTACGTCGTCGCGTTCTTCGGCGCGCTCTACGCCGGTGCCGTGGCCGTCCCGCTGTCGGCGCCGGACCTGCGAGCGCAGCGCGAGCGGCTCACCGGCGCGCTGAACGACTGCGACGCCGCCGTCTGGCTGACCTCCGAGCCGCTGCTGGAGAAGGTGCGCGAGCTGGCCGGGGTGCCGCGGCCGCGGGCCGTCGTCGCGGTGGACGCCCTGCCCGGGGCCGGGGAGTTGCCGCCGGCCGCGGTCCGCCCCGAGGACCCGGCCTACCTGCAGTACACCTCCGGCACGACCCGGTCCCCGGCCGGGGTGGTGATCAGCCACCGCGCGCTGGCCGCCGCCTGCTGGCAGGTGTGCGCCGCCTACGCCGTCGATTCCGCGGTCACCTGCGTCGGCTGGATCCCCTTCTTCCACGACATGGGACTGATCCAGCTGCTCTGCGGGCCGGTGCACAGCGGCGGGCGGTCGGTGTTCCTGGCGCCGCTGGAGTTCGTCCGCCGCCCGGCCCGCTGGCTGACGATGATGTCGGCGTACCCGAAGACGCTCACCGCCGCCCCGAACTTCGCCTACGACCTGCTGGTGGAAGCCGTCCCCGAGGCCCGCCGCCGTGAGTTCGACCTCTCCGGTGTGCACGTCGCGCTGAACGGCAGCGAACCCGTGCGCGCGGCGACCGTGGAAGCTTTCCTCGCCGCGTACGAGCCCCACGGGTTTCCCCGCGGGGCGTACCGGCCCTCGTACGGCTTGGCCGAAGGGACCGTCTTCGTCGCCGGCGGCGACGGGCACGGGCCGGTCACGACGGAGGTGGCCGGCCGCGAGCTGGTCTCCGCGGGCCGGCCGTGCGGTCAGCGGGTGCGCGTCGTCGACCCCGGACGCGGCGTCGCCGTGCCGGACGGCGAGACCGGCGAGATCTGGGTGCACGGGCCCAACGTCGCCGACGGCTACTGGCGGCGTCCCGAACTGACCGCCGAGGTGTTCGGCGGACGGCTCGACGGCGAGGACGGCTGGCTGCGCACCGGCGACCTGGGGCGCTGGGACGGCGAGCGGCTCTACGTCACCGGGCGGATCCGCGACCTGATCATCGTGGACGGACGCAACCACACCCCGCAGGACATCGAAGAGACGGTCGCCGCGGCCCACCCCACGCTGGGACCGGACCGGATCGCCGCGTTCGGCGTCGACGACCCGGCGGGGGAGAAGCTGGTGGTCGTCGCCGAACGCGCCCGGGGTGCCGTGGGCGCCGGGGTGGCCGAGGACGACGTGGCGCGGGCGGCGAGGCGGGCCGTCGCCACCGGTCACGACCTCCGCCTGCACGAGTTCCTGCTGGTCAAGCCGGGTGCGTTGCCGCGGACCTCCAGCGGGAAGGTGTCCCGGTCGGCGGCCCGGACCCGCTTTTGGGCCAAACGGCCCCGCTGAGTGCGCGCATGCGTCACAATCGGTGGATGCCCGCCGCGGAGTACTTCGACCGGATCACCGCCCTCGTGTGCCGGGTGTTCGACGTCGACCCCGCGACCATCGACCCGGACACGCCGTTCGCCGAGTTGGGCGTCGATTCGCGGCAGCGGGTCCGGCTGCTGGTGGAGGTCGAGGTCGAATTCGGGCTGGAAATCGACCTCGACGAGCTGGACCGGCTGCTCGACGTCCGCAACGCCGCCGAGGTGCTCGCGGACACCGTCGAGGGTGACCGGCCCGTGGTGCGGCTGGGGCAGCGGACCGGGTGAAAGGCCCGGGCGGCCCGGATGGCCGCTCGGTACATTTTGTGTGCATGTGCGACGGCACCGCGGGGCGCCGGCGTGCGTCGTACTGGGGACAGTGCGGGCGAAGGGTTTCACCTACGAGGAGGGGGCGCTGGTCATGCCGGACGGCGGCTACCAGGCGAGTTCAGACGCGATGCTCACGGCGCAGACCGCGCTCGAACGCGCCGCGGAGAAGACCACCGGCCAGGCGGGCAAGGTGGCGCCCACCCCGTTGACCCAGCAGTCCTTCGGCCGCGTCCACGGCCAGTACTTCAACGACTACAAGGCCGGGATCGACAGCATCGGCGCGGCGATGAAGGGGTACGCGGGCCAGCTGACCCAGCTCGGCGGCGGCGTCGGCACGGCCGCGACGTCGTACACCTCGAACGAAGAGCAGCAGGCGGCGGCCGCGAAGAAGGCGGGGGCGAACTGATGGCCAAGCCCACCCAGGCCGAGATCCAGGCCATGCTCGACGACCCGTACGTCACCGCGGGCACCAAGAACGCCCTCCTGAGCTCGTTCATGTTCGGGAACACCGAGCAGGCCTACGCCAAGGCCAAGGCCGAACACGACTCGAACGCGCAGGCCGACAAGACGCAGAGCGATGCCACCGCGAAGGCGGAGAAGGACCTGCAGGCCCAGACGCCTCCCGCGGCCGGCGGTGTCGGCGTCACGAAGTCCGACGAGGTGCTCGACCTCGGCAACCCGGCGCTCGACTTCTTCGCGCAGTGGGCCGACCAGATCTGGAACAAGATGCCCGACTGCCCGGGCCCCATCGACGTCCAGAAGGACATCCGGGACAAGTTCCACGAGAACCGGGAAATCGACTTCCAGAAGTTCCTCGACGAGGTCGACGACATGACCAAGGCGCACGGGGTCGTCGACCAGACCCGCACCGACGCCACGAACTCGCTGAGCACGCTGTTCCACGACTGGAAGGGCCAGGGCGCCACGGCGGCCAAGGTCAAGTACGAGCAGCGCATCCAGCCCGACGCCCAGGAACTGCTGACGCAGATGGAGGGCATCGGGAAGCTCGTGCCCGAAACCATGACGCACATCTACACCGCGGTGAAGACCAAGGTCGACGAGGTGCTGAAGCTGCGTTCGGACACGGTTGCCACCGCACCCCTGTACATCGCGCGGCAGGTCGTCGAGGTCGCGAACGGCAAGGTCGACTCGAAGGACAAGCTGAAGGACATCGCGGGCTGGCTGGACTCGGTGTGCCCGGGCAACAACCTCCAGCAGCGGCTGGAGGACGACGACAAGGGCCTCAACGACGAAAACAAGGAATACGCGATCGGCGCGGCGAAGCAGTGGCTCAAAGGCAGCTTCGCGGCCGATTTCGGGGGGCGTCACGACGCTTTCAACGCGCTGTGCAAGAACGCCACCGACACGATCAACCAGCACTTCCACACCCTGACGCGGTTCATGGCCGACTACACGAACCCGTTCCCCGACCCGGCGGCCGCGCCGAAACCCAGCACCGGAACCGGGACGGGCACCGGAACCGGCACGGGTACCGGGACGGGCACGGGGACCGGGACCGGGACGGGCACCGGTGGCGGCAGCGGCACCGGTGGGGGCGGCACCGGCGGCGGCGGTACGACGACGCCGTCGGCTTCCGTGCCACCGGCCACCCAGCCGGAGCACAAGCCCGGTGACGGCACCAACCCCATCACCGGCAAGCCGCTGGAAGTCAACCCGGACACCGGGCAGCCCTACCCGATCGACCCCAAGACCGGGGCGACGATCAAGGACGTCGACCACGACAGCGTCACGGTCCAGAAGGGCGACAACAAGATCTCGATGACCGAGCCCGACCAGGACGGCAAGATGGACGTCAAGGTCGACGACGGCAAGGGGCATCCGAAGGACTACAAGCTCGACTTCGACGACCCGAAGGGCGGCGAGGCCAAGGACGGCGCCGCCGGGGCCGACGGCAAGGACGGCAAGCACGGCGACTTCGGCCCGCAGGGCGCGAAGGACGGCAAGCCGGGGCCGGACGGCGCGTACCACCCGGGCCCGGACGGCAAGATCCACATCCAGGACGGCAACCTCAAGATCACCGCCGAGCAGCCGGACGGCCCCAACGGGCCCACTGTGGTGACGGTCGACGACGGCAAGGGTGAGCCCACCAAGTACACCCTCGACGACGAGAAGAGCGGCGACCCCAAGGCCGGCGGCCACGACCCGGCCGGCGGTCACGACAAGACCGATGGCCACGACCCGGCCGGCAGCCACGACCCGGCCGGCGGTCACGACAAGACCGACGGTCACGACAAGGGCGGCGACAAGGCCGGTCCGGTCGGCCCGGACGGCAAGCCGGAGAAGGTCACCACGATGCCGGCGACCGCCGACGGTCAGCCGGCTCCGGCGACCGCCGCCGCGACCGGCGGGTTCACCGCGCCTGGCGGCGTGGACACCGGCGCCGTGACCGCCGAGGCGACCGCGGGCGACGGCGGCGGTACTGCGGCGGCCGGCGGTGGCGGCAGCGCCGCGGACGCGACCACGACGGCGGGGTTCGGGAACGCCATCACGGGCGAGAGCACCGCACTCGAACCGGGTGCCGCCACGGGGGCCACCGCGCCGGTGGCTTCGGCGGACGTCGGGCTCGGCGTCGCGCCCACCGGGATGGACCACGCGATGGCGTCGGCGGGCGGCGCCTCGGCGGGCGGCTCGATGCCCGGCATGGGCATGATGGGCGGCATGATGGGCGGGACACCCGGCGGCGGTGGGGGCGACCAGCAGCGCGGCCCGAGCCAGTACCGCGTCGAAGGCGCGGTCTTCGAGACCCGCGGGTCCGGCGGGCGGATCAGCGGATCGCTGGACGACGACGGCGACCGTTCGATCAGCTACGAGCGATGAGGGGTAGGCGCCGATGAGTGCTGCGGACAGGTTGGCGGCCGCGATGAACGCGCTGGCCATGGCCACCCGGGAACAGCAGGAACAGCGGGGGCTGCGCGAACGGCACGTCGAAGAGGGCAAGGCCGCGGCGATGGAGACGCTGAAGCGCGACGCGGCGGTGCACGCGCGCTACATCGAACGCATGCAGGAGCTGAACAAGCGGCAGCAGAAGTCCGGCGGCTGGCTGACCGAGAAGGCACTCGCCGACCGCGACCACCGGATGTCGTTCGGCCCCGAAGACGACGAAACGGCCCCGGCCGACGAGTTCGCGAGCTACGCGCGGCCGGAGCCGCGGCACGAGGCGGCCCCGCCGCCTCCGCCGATCGCGCCGTCGGTGCCCGGGCCGCCCGAGCCGGCGCACGGCGCGGTGCCGGAGCCGCCGCCGTCGGCGGAACCCGCGCCGCCGGCACCCCGCCGCACGGGCCGCCACGCCCGCGTCGAGTCCTTCGACGACGACGACTTCTCGAACAACTCCTGGCTGGTCGACTGACCGTCCGCGTCAGTGCGCGGGTTCTTCCTCGCGCTCGATGGGGGCGCGCTTGACGTCCGCTTCGAGGAGGGCCCGGTACTTGTCGGTGCCGGTCAGGTGGGTGAGGAAGAACGCGGTGAACAGGGCCCGCGTGAGCTGCTGGGTCTTGCGGTGCGGCTTGCCGTGCATGATCAGCTGCGACCAGTGCTTGCCCTCGGTGACGCCCAGGTGGGTCGCCTTGCCGAGGGTGCGCAGCTGGACGTCTTCGCCGCCCCAGGCGTCGGTGATGGCCTCGGCGTGCCCGACCTTGGGGGCGACGAGGTCTTCTTCGGCGGCGAGGTGCAGCCCGGGGACGGTGATGGCCTTGGCCGCCTCGGTGGCGGGCGGCATCGTCTGGGCGGCGGTGATGGTCGCGACGGCCTTGATCCGGGGGTTTTCGGACTGGGCGTCCTGAGCCGCGGCGAGGACGGCGGAGCCGCCCCCGGTGGAGTGCCCGGCGAGGCCGAGCTTGCCGGGATCGACGCTGATGCCGTCCGGCCCGAGCCGCACGGTGGTGACGACGTCGAGGGTGGTCAGCAGATCGGCGGCGAGCAACCGGTGCGAGGGAAGTGGCCCCCGCTGGGTGGCGGGCGCGGCGGCGACGATGCCCCAGCTGGCGAGGTGGTGCAGCAGCTGCCGGTACCGATCGGGCGGCTGCAGCCACCCGTGCCCGAAGGCCAGGGCGGGCAACCCGAGCCCGGCGCGTGGTGTGTAGACGACGCCGGGCAGCCCGACCAGGGCAAGGTTGCCCCGCAGGACCTCGTGCGGACCCGGGTGCGTCAACTCCGCGAGCAGCTGCTTGGGCTTGCTGGCCATGCCCGGAACCCTAGCGCCCGGCCGCAGGTGAGGCGCGCCCGCCGCCCGGCGCGCCGCCGCGGTGAGGACCTTTTCGCGGGCCGGTGGGCTCGACCGCCCGGAGCGCCGCCGACGCGAGCCGCCCGCTGCAGCGCTTGCCGCCCGGCGCGACGCGAGCCGCCCGCTGCGGCGCTTGCCGCGGCGCTTGCCGCCCGCTGCGGCGCCCGCTGCGGCGCTTGCCGCCCGCTGCGGCGCTTGCCGTCCGGCGCGACGCGAGCCGCCCGCGATGCTCGCCGGCTGCGGCCCTCGCCGCCCGCGGTGCTCACCGGCTGGGCGGCCGTCGCCAGCCCGGCCGGGCACGGAGTCAGAAGACCGGCAGCCGGAGAGCAGAACCGGCACTCCACCCAGCCCCCTCCCCCCACCCCGATCCGAAGCCAGAACACGGACGGCAACACCGGGTCAAGGCATCTTTCCCGCCTTGACGCGGTGCTGCCGTCCGTAGTCACAATCAGGCTTCGGGGTGGCGGGAGCAACGAGAGCCACGTGTGGGTGACCCAGCATTGGTCCGGACCACCACCTCCGATGAAAGCCCAGGTCATCCCCGGTACCCGGACCCCGTCAACCCGCCAACCATCCCTCGTTAGGCTGGAGTGCGTGTGTGGAATCGTGGGATATGTCGGGCACCGCCCGGCTCTGGACGTCGTCCTCGGTGGGCTCCGGCGCATGGAGTACCGCGGGTACGACTCGGCCGGGATCGCCGTGCTGGACGGCGGCGAACTGACCGTCGAGCGGAAGGCCGGCCGGCTGGCCAACCTGGAAGCCGAGCTCGACAAGGTCGGCCGGGAAAGCTTCACCGGCACCGCCGGCATGGGCCACACCCGCTGGGCCACCCACGGCGCGCCGATCGACCGCAACTCGCACCCGCACCGGGACGCCTCGCAGCGCGTCGCCGTCGTGCACAACGGCATCATCGAAAACTTCGCCACCCTCCGCGCCGAGCTGGAAGCCGACGGCGTCGAGATGGCCAGTGACACCGACAGCGAGACCGCCGCGCACCTCGTCGCCCGCGCCTACACCGAAGGCGACACCAAGGGTGACCTCCCCGCGAGCGTCGCCGCCGTCTGCCGCCGCCTCGAAGGCGCCTTCACCCTGGTCGTGACGCACGCCGACCAGCCGGACACCATCGTCGCCGCGCGGCGGTCGTCGCCGCTGGTCGTGGGGGTCGGGGAAGGCGAGCACTTCGTCGCCTCCGACGTCGCCGCCTTCATCGAGCACACCCGCGAGGCCGTCGAACTGGGCCAGGACCAGCTCGTCGTCATCACCCGCGAGGGCTACGAGGTCACCGACTTCCACGGCGACGCCGCCCAGGCCAAGCCGTTCACCGTCGACTGGGACCTGTCCGCCGCCGAAAAGGGCGGCCACGAGTACTTCATGCTCAAGGAGATCGAGGAGCAGCCCGAAGCGCTGGCCAACACGCTGCGCGGCCACTTCGAGTCCGGCCGGATCATCCTCGACGAGCAGCGCATCTCCGACCAGGACCTGCGCGACGTCGACAAGGTCTTCGTCGTCGCCTGCGGCTCGGCCTACCACTCCGGCCTGGTCGCGAAGTACGCCATCGAGCACTGGACGCGGCTGCCGGTCGAGGTCGAGCTGGCCTCGGAGTTCCGCTACCGCGACCCGGTCCTCGACCGCGACACGCTGGTCGTCGCCGTCTCCCAGTCCGGCGAGACGGCGGACACGCTCGAAGCCGTCCGGCACGCGCGCGAGCAGAAGGCGCGCGTCCTGGCGGTCTGCAACACCAACGGCGCGCAGATCCCGCGGGAGTCCGACGCCGTCCTCTACACCCACGCCGGCCCCGAGATCGGCGTCGCCTCGACCAAGGCGTTCCTCGCCCAGATCGCGGCGAACTACCTGGTCGGCCTGGCGCTGGCGCAGGCCCGCGGCACGAAGTACCCGGACGAGGTCGCCCGCGAGTTCGCCGAGCTGGAGGCCATGCCCGCGGCCGTCCAGAAGGTACTGTCCACTGTGGACCAGGTGCGGGACCTCGGCCGTCGGATCGCGGACTCGAAGGCGGTGCTGTTCCTCGGCCGCCACGTCGGCTTCCCGGTCGCCCTCGAAGGCGCGCTGAAGCTCAAGGAACTCGCGTACATGCACGCCGAGGGCTTCGCGGCCGGCGAGCTCAAGCACGGCCCGATCGCGCTGATCGAGGACGGCCTGCCGGTCGTCGTCGTGATGCCGTCGCCCAAGGGCCGCGCGGTGCTGCACTCCAAGCTCGTGTCGAACATCAGCGAGATCCAGGCGCGCGGCGCCCGCACGATCGTGATCGCCGAAGAGGGCGACGAGACCGTCCGGCCGTTCGCCGACGAGCTCATCGAGGTCCCCGCGGTGCCGACGCTGCTGCAGCCGCTGGTGTCCACGGTGCCGCTGCAGGTGCTGGCCGCGGAGATCGCCCGCGCCCGCGGGTACGACGTCGACAAGCCGCGTAACCTGGCGAAGTCCGTCACCGTCGAGTAGCGGGAGGCCTTCGCCGTGCAGGGAATCTGGACCACGGAACGGATTCGCGAGGCGGAGGCCAGGGCGTTCGCCGTCACGCCGGAAGGCGAGCTGATGCGCCGGGCGTCGTTCGGGCTCGCCGTGCAGATCGCCGACCTGCTCGAAGACCACACCGGCGGCGTGTCCGGCCGCCGGGTCGTGCTCCTGGTCGGCTCCGGGGACAACGGCGGCGACGCCCTGTGGGCGGGAGCCTTCCTCCGGAAGCGCGGGGTCGCCGTCGCGGCGGTCCTGCTCAAGCCCGAGAAGGCGCACGCCAAGGGGCTGGCAGCGCTGAAGCGGGCGGGTGGCCGCGTGGTGTCCGCCGAGGACAGTCCACAGTGGATCAAACGGGCCGACGTCGTGGTCGACGGGATCGTCGGGATCTCCGGCAAGGGTGGCCTGCGGCCGGACGCGGCGAGGCTCGTCGAACTGGTCGAGGCGCCGATCGTCGCGGTCGACCTGCCCAGCGGCGTCGACCCGGACACGGGCGCGGTCGACGGCCCCGCGGTGAAGGCGACCAAAACGGTCACGTTCGGCGCGCTCAAGCCGGTGCACGCGCTCGCGCCCGCCCACTGCGGTGAAGTCGTGCTGGTCGACATCGGCCTCGAGCTGGCCGAGCCGGACCTGCGCAGGCTCGACATCGTCGACGTCGCGGCGGCCTGGCCGATCCCAGGACCCGAGGACGACAAGTACAGCCAGGGTGTCGTGGGCATCGCGGCGGGCTCGGCGACGTACCCGGGCGCGGCGGTGCTGGCGGCGGGCTCGGCGGTCCGCGCGACGGCGGGCATGGTCCGCTACGCCGGCCACGCGGCCGACGTCGTCCGGGCGCAGTGGCCGGAGATCATCGCGACGGGCACGGTCGCGGACGCCGGGCGCGTCCAGGCGTGGGCGGTCGGCCCGGGCATCGGCACGGGCTCGGAGGGCCGCGACGTCTTGCGGCACGTGCTGGGCCAGGGCGTCCCGGTGTGCGCGGACGCCGACGCGACGACGATCATCGCGAAGTCCCCGGACGTCCTGGACGCGCGCGACCCGGACACGCCGCTGGTCCTGACCCCGCACGCGGGCGAGTACGAGCGGCTGATGGGCCGGAAGCCGGGCGCGGACCGCGTGACGGCGGCGCGCGAAGCGGCGAAGAAGTACGACGCGGTGGTGCTGCTGAAGGGGCACGTCACGGTGATCGCGGCCCCGGACGGCCGGGTCGCGGTGAACACGCCCCGGGGCGCCTGGCTGGCGACGGCGGGCTCGGGCGACGTGCTGTCGGGCCTGGTGGGCTCGCTGCTGGCAGCGGGCTTGGACCCGTGGCTGGCGGCGGCGATGGCGGCCCACGTGCACTCGCTGGCCGGGGCGATCGCCGCCCAGAACGCCCCGACGTCGGCATCGGGCCTGGTCCACGCGATCCCGGAGGCCATCCGGTCGATCCGCTCGCTAACGTCCTGAGAAGAGTTATCGAGTTCTCTGTTAACTCCGGGCGATAAATCTGGTAAGAATGCCGTGTGAGCGGCGGCACAGCATCATCGGGAGACCGGAAGACCCGGCCGTCCGATGCCGTCGTCGAACAGCGGCGGCAGGACATCCTCGACCACGTCATCGAGCACGGCGAAGCCCGCATCGACGACCTGACCTCGCGGTTCAAGGTCAGCCTCATGACCATGCACCGCGACCTCGACGACCTGGCCGAACGCCGTCTCCTGCGCAAGCTGCGCGGCAAGGTCGAGGCCTACCCGGCCCTCACCATCGAGACCGCCGCCCGCTTCCGCGACACCCTCCACCACGGCGAGAAAGACGCCCTGGGCGAAGCCGCCGCGAACCACGTCCAGCCGGGGCAGACCGTCTTCGTCGACGACTCCACGACGCTGCTGCCGCTGGTCAAGCGCCTCGCCGAGATCGACGCTCTCACCGTCGTCACCAACTCGCTGCACGCCGCGCGCCTGCTGGGCCCGAAGAACGACGTCGTGCTCGCCGGCGGCCGGTACTCGCCCGAGTACGACTCCTGCGCCGGCCCCGAGGTCCTCAACCTGCTCGACTCCATCCGCGCCGACGTCTCGTTCGTCTCGGTCACCGCCGTCGCCGTCGGGCGGCTCTTCCACCCCGACCGCGACTACGCCGAGCTCAAGAAGGCCGCCCTGCGCGTCGCGAACCAGAGCGTCCTCGTCGTCGACCACTCGAAGTTCGGCCGGACCGCCACCTACGCGCACGGCGACGTCGGCGACTACGACCTGCTGATCACGGGCCAAGCCACACCCACCGAGGAGATCGAGGCCGCGCTCAACGCGGGCACCACGATCGAGATCGTCGAACACGTCGCAGAGGGGCAGCCCTATGACAGCTGAGCTGGTCGCCGGCATCGACTCGTCCACGCAGTCGACCAAGGTCGTCGTGTGCGACGCCGAAACCGGCGAGATCGTCCGCACCGGCCGCGCGCCGCACCCGGAGGGCACCGAAGTCGATCCCGCCGCTTGGTGGGACGCCTTCGGCCAGGCCACGAAGGGCCTGCTCGACGACGTCAAGGCCATCGGCGTCGGCGGTCAGCAGCACGGCATGGTCACCCTCGACGAAGACGGCGAGGTCGTCCGGCCCGCGCTGCTGTGGAACGACACCCGCTCCGCGCGCTCGGCCCTCGACCTCATCGACGAGCTGGGCGGCCCGTCGGTCTGGGCCAAGTCCGTCGGCTCGGTGCCGGTCGCGAGCTTCACCGTCACGAAGCTGCGCTGGCTGGCCGACAACGAGCCCGAGCTCGCCGACCGCGTCGCCCGCGTGCTGCTCCCGCACGACTGGCTGACCTGGAAGCTCACCGGCGGCGACCCGGTCACCGACCGCGGCGACGCGTCCGGCACCGGCTACTTCTCGCCGTCCGACAACGCCTACCGGCTCGACGTCCTGAGCCACGCCTTCGGCGGCCGCACGCCGGAGCTGCCGACCGTGCTCGGCCCGGCCGACGCCGCCGGCCACACCCCGGACGGGGTGCTCGTCTCGGCGGGCACCGGCGACAACATGGCCGCCGCGCTCGGGCTGGAGCTCAAGCCCGGGGACGCCGTCGTCTCGCTCGGCACCAGCGGCACCGTGTTCGGCGTCGCCGAGACCGGCGCGGCCGACGTCAGCGGCGAGGTCGCCGGCTTCGCCGACGCCACCGGCCGCTTCCTCCCGCTGGCCTGCACGCTCAACGCCGCCCGCGTCCTCACCGCGACGGCGTCGATGCTCGGCGCGACGCTCAGCGAGTTCGACCGGCTCGCCCTGTCCGCCGAACCGGGTGCCGGGGGCCTGACCTTCCTGCCCTACCTGGACGGCGAGCGCACCCCGAACCTCCCCGGCGCGACCGGCTCGCTGAGCGGGTTGACCAGGGACAACATGACCCCGCAGAACCTCGCGCGCAGCGCCGTCGAAGGCATGCTCTGCGGCCTCGCCGCCGGCCTCGACGCCGTGCGCGCGCACGGGCTCGACGTCCAGCGCGTGCTGCTGATCGGCGGGGGCGCGCAGTCGGCCGCCGTCCGCGCGGTCGCGCCGCTGGTGTTCGGCGTGCCCGTGCAGCTGCCCGAAGTCGCCGAGTACGTCGCCATCGGGGCGGCGCGCCAGGCGGCCTGGGCCCTGGCTTCCAGCGCGGAACCCCCGTCCTGGCAGAAGAACCAGAAGCTCCGGCTCGAGCTGGACGAGCCGACCGAGGCGCAGCGCGCCGAGGGCCACCGGATCCAGCAGCGCCACCTCGAAGCCCGCGAAGCGGCGTACGGGGTCCGGCGGAATCTCGGAGAGGACTGACCGATGGCTTCCATCACCTACGACAAGGCGACCCGGCGCTACGCCGGTTCGGAGCGCCCCGCGGTCGACGCGCTGGACCTGGAGATCGCCGACGGCGAGTTCCTGGTGCTGGTCGGCCCGTCCGGCTGCGGCAAGTCGACCAGCCTGCGCATGCTCGCCGGCCTCGAGGACATCGACGACGGCGCCGTCTGGATCGGCGACCGCGACGTCACGCAGCTGCCGCCGCGCTCGCGCGACATCGCGATGGTGTTCCAGAACTACGCGCTGTACCCGCACATGACGGTCGCCCAGAACATGGGCTTCGCGCTGAAGATCGCCGGGCGGCCCGCGTCCGAGATCAAGCAGAAGGTCCTCGAGGCCGCGAAGCTGCTGGACATCGTGGACTACCTCGACCGCAAGCCGAAGGCGCTCTCCGGCGGTCAGCGCCAGCGCGTCGCGATGGGCCGCGCGATCGTCCGCGAGCCGCAGGTCTTCCTCATGGACGAGCCGCTGTCGAACCTCGACGCCAAGCTGCGCGTCTCGACGCGTACGCAGATCGCCGCGCTGCAGCGCCGCCTCGGCGTCACGACCGTGTACGTCACGCACGACCAGGTCGAGGCCATGACGATGGGCGACCGCGTCGCCGTGCTGTCCGACGGCCTGCTGCAGCAGTGCGACACCCCGCGCGCCCTGTACGACCGGCCCGCAAACGCTTTCGTCGCCGGGTTCATCGGCTCGCCGGCGATGAACCTCGTCACCGCGAAGCTGACGGCGGACGGCGCCGAGGTCGGTGGGGCGCGGGTGCCGCTGACCCGCGAGACCATCGCCGCGGCCGACGGCGACACCGTGACCCTCGGCTTCCGGCCGGAGGCCCTCGAGGTCGCCACCGGTGAAGGCACCCTGCCGATCAAGGTGGACCTGGTCGAGGAGCTCGGCTCGGACGCCTACGTCTACGGCAAGCTCGCCGAGACCGACGCGGCCGACAACAAGTCCAACGTCGTCGCCCGGGTCGACCCGCGCACGCCGCCCGCCATGGGCGACACGCTCAACCTGCGGATCCGCCCCGACGAGCTGCACGTGTTCTCCGCCACGTCCGGGCTGCGCCTGCCCTGACCTCGGGTCATGGGAAACTGGAGGGCGTTATGACCTCCAGTTTCCCGCGGGCGCAGGTCGACATCGACCTCGACGCGATCCGCCACAACCTCACCCTGCTGGGCGCCCGCGCGCCCGGCGCCGAGGTGATGGCCGTGGTGAAGGCCGACGCCTACGGCCACGGCGCGCTGCCGGTGGCGCGCGCCGCGGTCGAGGCCGGGGCCGCCTGGCTGGGCACCTGCTCGCTCGGCGAGGCCCTCGCCCTGCGCGAGGCCGGGATCACCACCCGGCTGTTCAGCTGGCTGGACACCCCGGACGTCGACTTCGCGCCGGGCATCGAAGCCGGCGTCGACCTGGCCGCCAGCTCGCTGGGTGAGCTACGCCGCATCGCCGGCGCCGCTCCCGCGGGTACCCGGGCGCGTGTGCACCTCAAGATCGACACCGGGCTCTCGCGCAACGGCTGCCCGCCGGCCGCCTGGGCCGAGCTGGTCGAAGCGGCGGCCGCCGAACCGCGGGTCGAAGTCGTCGCCATCTGGTCCCACCTCGCGTGCGCGGACGAGCCGGACCACCCGGCGACCGATCTGCAGGCCAAGCGCTTCGCCGAGGCCTACGACGCCGCCCGCGCGGCGGGGCTGGACCCGAAGCGGCACTTGGCGAACTCCGCGGCCCTGCTCACCCGGCCGGACCTGCACTTCGACGTCGTCCGGCCCGGGATCGCGATGTACGGGCTCAACCCGGTGCCGCAGGCCGAAGACCTGCGCCCGGCCATGACGTTCCGGTCGGCGGTCGTGCTCGTCAAGCGCGTCGAAGCCGGGGAGTCGGTGTCCTACGGGCACACCTGGACGGCTCCGCGCGACACGAACCTGGCGCTGGTGCCGGCCGGGTACGCCGACGGCGTGCCGCGGTCGCTGTCCGGCCGGATGGACGTCTGGCTCGGCGGGCGGCGGCGGCCGGTCGCCGGGCGGGTCTGCATGGACCAGCTGGTCGTCGACTGCGGGGATTTCGAGCCGTCGGTGGGCGACGAGGTCGTCCTGTTCGGGGCGGGGGCGCACGGCGAGCCGACGGCCCGCGAATGGGCCGACAAGCTGGGCACGATCGACTACGAGATCGTCACTTCGATGTACCGCCCGCGGGTGCGGCGCCGGTATCTGGGGGACCGATCGTGACACCTTCACGACGACTGCTGGCCATCGCCGGCGGGGTCGGGGCCCTCGCCACGGGGACCGCCGCCGCCGCAATCGTCGCCGCGCAGCAGCGGCGGCACAGTGAGGATCCGTACGTGGACGAGCCGCTGGGGGAGCTGAAGCCCGACCGTGCGTCCACGGTCGCGGCCGAGGACGGCACGCCGCTTTCGGTCGAGGAGATCGACCCGGGGGACGGCGGAAAGCCCGAACTGACCGTCGTGGGGGTGCACGGCTTCGCGCTTTCGAAGCGTTGCTGGCACTTCCAGCGCCGTGACCTCGAGTCGCTTCGGCTGCCTCGCGTGCGTCAGGTGTACTACGACCACCGCGGCCACGGCCTGTCCGGCGCGGCGTCCGCGGAGAACTCGACGATCGAGCAGCTGGCCCGCGACCTCGACGTCGTGCTGCGGTCGGTGGTGCCGGAGGGGCCCATCGTGCTGATGGGGCACTCGATGGGCGGCATGGTGATCATGGAGCTGGCCGCCGAGTTCCCCGAACTGTTCGAAGAGCGGGTCGAGGGCGTCGCCTTCATCGCGACCGCGGCGGGCGAAGTGGGCGCACGCGGGTTGCCGCGTTCGCTGCTGTCGAAGTACAACCCGCTGACGCGCGCCGCCGGCGGTCTCGCCGGGTGGCAGCCGGGGCTGGTCGAGTTCGTCCGCGCGGCGGGCGGGCAGCTGACGCGCCAGGCGGTGCGGCGGCTGGCGTTCGGCAGCCGCGAGGTCGCGCCGCGGCTCGTCGACTTCATGCTCGAAATGCTGGAAGTGACGCCGGTGCGCGGGCTCGTCAACTTCGTCGACACCCTCGGCAGCCACAACCGCTACGCCGCGCTGGCCGGGCTGAAGCACGCGGAAGTGCTGGTCATCGGCGGCGATTCGGACCGGTTCACGCCGTTCTCGCACGCCGAGCGGATCGCGGCCGAGCTGCCCGACGCGGAGCTGGTCCGCGTCCGCGGCGCCGGCCACATGGTCCAGCTCGAGCAGCCCGAGCTGGTGAACAGCCATCTGATCGATCTCCTGCAACGCTGTTCCGGTGCGGACGGCGAATCCTCGTCCCGGCGAACCTGGTGGTGGCAGCGTTGAGCTTCGTGTTCCCGACCCCCGACGAAACGATGGACTTCGGCCGGGTCCTCGGGCGTTCCCTGCGCGCGGGTGACCTGGTGCTGCTCGCGGGTCCCCTCGGCGCGGGCAAGACGACGCTGACCCGCGGCATCGCGGACGGCCTCGGCGTCGGCGGCCGCGTCAGCTCCCCGACGTTCGTGCTGGCCCGCGTCCACCCGGCGGGCGATCTTGGCGTGCCCCTGGTGCACGTGGACGCGTACCGGCTGGGCGGGGACCTGTCCCAGCTGGACGACCTGGACCTGGACACGGACCTGGAGCGCTCGGCGATCGTGGTCGAGTGGGGCGAGGGCTCGGCGGAGCGGCTGTCGGAGGACTACCTGGTGGTCCGCCTGGACCGCCGCGAGGACGACGTCCGCGAAGTGACGCTGGAACCGCACGGCACCTGGGCCGAACGCACTCCGGAGCTCGCCAAGACCTCGTGAGTGAGAAACAGTGTTCTAGCCCTGTTTCTCACTCACGAGGTAGCTGCGCTCAGCCGCCGTTGTACTGCTGGTAGGCCGGTGCCCGGAAGGTCCTGGTGCCGGCGCCCGCGATCTTGTCGACCGCGCGCAGGAACTTCGGCCCCATCTTCGCGCTGGCCTGCCGGACCGGGTGCGTAGCCCCGAAGTCCTCCGGGTTCGCCTGGCCGTGCGCGAACATCGAGTAGATCACCACCGGCTTGCCGGCGGCGTCGAACATGATCCCCGCCTCGTTGCGGCCGTCGTTCAGCCAACCCGCCTTCGTAGCGATCCTCGCCCGGTCGGCGGACGACATCTCACGGCGGATTCCGTCGGTGAACGCCACCTGCGACCGCAGGATGGACAGCAGGTAGTCCGTCGACGCCGGGCTCAGCAAGGTGCCCGCGACCAGCGCCTTCAGCAGGTCGTGGGTCTCGCGCGGAGTGGTCTGGCCGAGGAAGTAGCGGTTCGGGTTGGCCACCGGCGTGACCTGGGTCTTGGGGAACCCCTTGGCCACCAGGATCTGGTTGATCTCGGCCGCCGGAACCACGAGCCCCACCAGCCGGACGCACGTGTCGTCCGAAACCGTGAGGAACAGCGACAGGACGTGGCCCAGCGTGAACGCGCTCGGGTACGCCTTGTCCAGGATGATGATGCCGTCGCCACCCGGCACGACGATGCTCGCCGGCACCTGGACCTGCTGGTCCAGGGTGAGCAGGCCACGGTCGATCTTGTCCATCAAGGTGACCGCGACGGCCACCTTGTTGACGCTGTACGCCTCGACGATCTCGTCGGACGCCACGTCGACGGCCACCTGGTCGGCCACGCTGATGTAGGAGTTCCAGATGCCGCCCGCCTCAGCGGCCGCGTCGTCGTAGACGCGCTTCACCTTCTGCCTGGCCCGGTCCGGTGTGGCCGGGCTGGCCTCGATGTCTGCTTCCTGCGCGAACGCGGGAGAGCCGGTCAGAACGCTTCCGGCGACGACAGCGGTCCCCAAGCCGAACGCCGCTCGCCTGTTGAGTCGATACCCCATCGCAAGATCCAACCACGAATGGATGAACCCTCGTGAGTGGGAAACAGTGTTCTAACCCTGTTTCTCACTCACGACCGCGCGGGCCACCCCCAGGTCCACCAGGTCCTGGGGCCGCAGGTGCAGCTGGTTGGCGATGTCCGGCACCTCCGAAGCCGGGCGCTTGAGGATCGCCGCCGCGGCTTCCGGGGACGTCACCGAGAAGTACGCGTCCGGCGCGACCCACGTCGACCCCGCCGCCGCGAACGCCAGCGCCCCACCCGAGCCGCCTTCGCCGATCACCAGCGTCGTCACCGGGACCGAGGCCGTCGCCACCGCCTCGAACATCTCCGCGATGGCGCCGCCCGCGCCCGCCTGCTCCGCCGCGGCGTCGTTGGCCGCGCCCGGGGTGTCGACCAGGGTCAGCACCGGGATGCCCAGGCGCGACGCCAGCCGCACCAGCCGGGCCGCCGTCCGGAAGCCCGACGGCAGCGTCGGCGTCCCGCACTGGGCCGCGTACGCGATCGTCCGTCCGTCGCGCCAGCCGAAGCCGCACGCGACACCGGGGTCCGCGCCGCCGACGCGGTCGCCGCTGATGTCCTCCCGCCAGTCGAAGTAGGCATCGAGGTACTCCGTCGCCCGGGCCCGCTCCGGCGAACGCGCTGCCTGAACCGCTTCCCAGCCCGTCGCCGGCAACGCGGCGGCCCGCAGCGCGGAAGGCGGCGGTGCCGCGGCCGACGAATGCGCGGTCAGCAGCCCCAGCCACCGTTCCAGCACCGCCCCGAGCTCGTCCGGCGCGACCACGGCATCGACCTGGCCCCAGCGGAAGTGCGCCTCCGCGGTGTAGGCCTCCGGCGACCCCGGCGGACGTACTCGCGAGCCCGCGAACCCGACCTGTGCTTCCGGCAGCGCGAGCACGACATCGGCGCCCGCGCCGAGCGTCGCCCAGCCGCCGCCGGTGGTCGGGTCGCGCAGCACCGAGATCTGGGGGATGCCCACCGAACGCGTCAACGCCGCCGCCCGCGCCACCCGCTGCAGCTGCATCAACGCGCGCATGCCCTGCTGCATGCGGCTGCCGCCGGTCGCGATCAGCGACACCACCGGCAGCCGCGCGTCGCGGGCGTGCGCGAACGCCGCCTCGATCCGGTCGCCGGTGCGCTGGCCGAGCGACCCGCCGAGGAACCCGAACTCGAAGGCGATCAGGACGGCTTCGACGTCGCCGATCTTCGCCGTCCCGCAGACGACGGACTCCTTCTCGCCGGTGCGTTCTTCCGCGGCGGAACGCGCTTCCCGGTAACCCGGCCAGCCGATCGGGCCGTCGGCGTGCTCTTCGCGCAGCGGGGTCGCGAACTCCGTGAAACCGTTGGCGATCGCGCCGACGACCTCGCGCGCCGGCAGCCTAGACACCGAGCGCTCGCTTCATGACCTTGCCCATGTCGTTGCGCGGCAACGCGTCCAGGTACCGGACGACCCGCGGGCGCTTGTGCGGCGCGAGCAGCTTGGCGACGTGGTCGGCGAGCTCCTCGGCCGCCGGTGGCTCGCCGGAAGGCACGATCCACGCGACGATCCGCTCGCCGAGGTCGTCGTCGGGCTCGCCGGTGACGGCGGCTTCGGCGACGCCGGGGTGTTCGAGCAGCGCGTTCTCGATCTCGCCCGCGCCGATCTTGTAGCCGCCGCTCTTGATCAGGTCGGTCGCCTTGCGCCCGACGATCTTCACGTACCCGTCGGCGTCGCGCGTGGCCATGTCGCCGGTGCGGAACCAGCCGCCGTCGAACGCGGCTTCGGTCGCGTCCGGGCGGTTGAGGTACTCGGTGAACAGGTTCGGCCCGCGCACCTGGATTTCGCCGACGGTCTCGACGTCTTCGATCACTTCGCCGGCCTCGCCGACCAGCCGCAGTTCGACACCCCGCAGCGGGACGCCGACCGTGCCGGGCTTGCGTTCGCCGTCCGCGCGGACGCTCGTGTTCATCAGCGTCTCGGTCATGCCGTAGCGCTCGACGACCTGCTGGCCGGTCGCCGCGGTGATCCGCTGGTGGTCGTGCACCGGCAGGGCGGCGGACCCGGAAACCAGCAGCCGCGCGCCGCGAAGGGCGTCCGCCAGCGCGGGGTCCGTCCCGACTTCGCCGGCGATGCGGTGGTACATGGTCGGGACGCCGAACACCATCGTCGCGCCGGACGCCAGCTCGCGCGCGACGCCTTCGGTGGAGAACCGGCCGAGGTGGCGCACCGAGCCGCCGCGGCGCAGCGGGCCGAGGATGCCGAGGATGAGGCCGTGCACGTGGAACAGGGGAAGCGCGTGCACCAGGACGTCGTCCGCAGTCCAGCCCCAGGCGTCCTCGAGGGCGTCGAGCGTGGCCGCGAGCGCGCGGCGGGGGAGGACGACGCCCTTCGGCGGCCCGGTGGTCCCCGACGTGTAGACGACCAGCGCGGGCGTCTCGGGGTCCGGCTCGTCCGGGAGCGGCGTGGCTTCGCCGGTCAGCGGGATGTCCCGCCGCGGCAGGCCGGCCAGGCCCGCGGGCAGCTCGACGCCGGGTTCGGCGAGCACAAGCTGGGGTTCGCTGTCGGCGAGGATGTGCGCGAGCTCGCGTTCGCCGATCTTCGGGTTGAGCGGCACGGCCGGGACGCCCGCCAGCAGCGCGGCGACGACGGCGACGCTGGTGTGGACGGTCGGGGTCGCCCACACGGCGACGCGGCCGCGAGGCAGCTCCGCGGCGAGGTTGCCGGCGACGTCGGCGAGGTCGGCGTGGGACAGGACGTGGTCGCCGAAGCGCAGGGCCTCTTTGGCGGATCCGTCGGCGAGGGTGGGGAACAACGGGGCGGGCACCGCGGGGACCTCCCAGAGTCGGACTCCAACCGCACGTTACCGTGCGGATCCGTCCCCTGCAGCGAGGTGTCGAAGGCCCTGGTCGTAGGCTGGGACACCGTGTTGGTACTGGCGATCGATACCTCGACCCCGGCGGTGACCGCGGGCGTCGTCGCGGTGGACGACAGCGGGGTCGAGACGCGCGGAGACCGCGTCACGGTCGACCCCCGCGCCCACGGCGAACTGATCACGCCGCACGCGCTCGCGGCCGCCGAAGAAGCCGGCGTGACCTTCAAGGACCTCGACGCGATCGTCGTCGGCGTCGGCCCCGGGCCGTTCACCGGCCTGCGCGCCGGGATGGCCACCGCCGCCGCCCTCGGGCACGCGCTCGGCCTGCCGGTGTACCCGGTCTGCAGCCTCGACGCGCTCGCCGCCGACGTCCCCCCGGGCGAAAGCGCCTTCCTCGTCCTCACCGACGCGCGCCGCCGCGAGGTCTACTGGGCGGCTTACGACGCCGCCGGGACCCGCACCGACGGCCCGCACGTCCAGCGCCCGGCCGACCTCGGGACCGACGTCAAGGTGGCGGCGGGCGACGGCGCCCTGCTGTACGCCGACGCGCTCGACGTCCGGCCGATCGAGCCGCGGTTCCCCTCGCCCGCCGGGCTGGTGAAGGCCGCGCGCACCGCGTTGCTCGCGAAGGAAACGCCCGCGCCGCTGACGCCCCTGTACCTGCGCCGGCCCGACGCCGCCGAGCCCACCGCCCCGAAACGGGTGACCGTGCAGTGAGACTCGAGCCGCTGCGCCGCCGGGACATCGCCCGGTGCGTCGAGATCGAGCAGATCCTCTTCCCCGGCGACGACCCGTGGAGCTCCCGCGCGTTCCACTCCGAGCTGGACGCGGGCAACTTCTACCTGGCCGCGCGCCCGGACGAGACAGACGAGCTGCTCGGGTACGCCGGGCTGGCCGTCGTCGGGCGGCGCCGCGGCGAGTACGAGGCGACCGTGCACACCATCGGCGTCGCCCCCGAGTACCAGGGCCAGGGCATCGGCAAGGCGCTGCTGCGGGCGCTGCTGGAGCGGGCCGACGAGTTCGAGGCGCCGGTGTTCCTCGAGGTCCGCACGGACAACGAAACGGCTCTCGCGCTGTACGAGAGCCACGGCTTCGAACGGCTCGGCATCCGGAAGCGCTACTACCAGCCCTCCGGCGCCGACGCGTACACGATGGTCCGCCCCGCGCGGACGCGAGACGAGGTGGCGGGCTGATGTCACGCATCATCATGGGCATCGAGAGCTCGTGCGACGAGACCGGCGTCGGCCTGGTCCGCCTGCACGACGACGGCACGGTGGAGCTGCTCGCCGACGAGGTCGCCTCCAGCGTCGAGCAGCACGCCCGCTTCGGCGGCGTGGTGCCCGAGGTCGCGAGCCGCGCGCACCTGGAGGCGATGGTCCCGACGACCATGCGTGCCTTCGAGAAAGCCGGGCTCGGACTGACCGATGTGGACGCGATCGCGGTGACGGCCGGGCCGGGCTTGGCGGGCGCGCTGCTCGTCGGCGTCTCGGCGGCGAAGGCGTACGCGACGGCGCTGAACGTGCCGCTCTACGGCGTCAACCACCTGGCCGGGCACATCGCGGTGGACACGCTGCAGCACGGGCCGCTGCCCACGCCGTGCCTCGCGCTGCTGGTGTCCGGCGGCCACACGCAGCTGCTGCGCGTCGACGACATCGCGTCGGGGATCACCGAGCTGGGGTCCACTGTGGACGACGCCGCCGGTGAGGCCTACGACAAGGTCGCGCGCGTGCTCGGCCTGCCCTACCCGGGCGGCCCGCCGATCGACAAGGCGGCGAAGAACGGCAACCCGGCGGCGATCGCGTTCCCGCGCGGCATGACGGGCCCGCGCGACGCCAAGAACGACTTTTCCTTCTCCGGCTTGAAGACCGCGGTCGCGCGCTGGGTCGAAGGCGCCGCCCGCCGCGGCGAGGAGATCCCGGTGGACGACGTCGCGGCGTCGTTCCAGGAGGCGGTCGCGGACGTGCTGACGATGAAGGCGGTCCGCGCGGCGAAGGAGCAGGGGATCGGCACGATCGTCATCTCGGGTGGCGTGGCGGCGAACTCGCGCTTGTCGTCACTGGCCGCGGAACGCTGCGAGGCGGCGGGTATCGAGCTGCGGGTCCCGCGCCCCCGGCTGTGCACGGACAACGGCGCGATGATCGCAGCCCTGGGCGCGCACGTGGTGGCAGCCAAGCGGCCGACAGCACCGCTGGACTTCAGCGCGAACCCGGCTCTCCCGGTGAACGTGGTCTCGCTCTGACCGCTGCGCCTCAGGACGCCGCGGCGTGCTTGTGCGCCGGGGCGCCGACGCCCAGCAGCTCCTCGATCGCCGCGACCGCCAGCACCGCCGCATTGCCTTCGCCGTAAGGATTCCCGACCTGCGCCGGCCGCAGCTCGCCGTTCAGCAAACGCGCCGCCGTGTCCGCGATCCGGGACGTGTCCGTTCCCACCAGCCACGCGCAGCCGGCCTCGACGACCTCGACCCGCTCGGTCACGTCCCGCAGGACCAGCACCGGCGTCCCGAACGTCGGGGCCTCCTCCTGGATCCCGCCCGAGTCCGTCAGCACCAGCGACGCCAGCCGCAACGCGCGGACCAGGTCCGGGTACTCCAGCGGGTCCGTGACCGTCACCCGCGGCAGGCCACCCAGGGCCGCCTCCACCTGGGTGCGGACCTGCGGGTTCGGGTGGGCCGGGAACAGCACCTGCACGTCCGGGTGCTCGGCCACGATCAGCTGCACCGCCGCCAGCGTCCGCTCCAGCGGCTCGCCCCACGACTCGCGCCGGTGGGACGTCACGAGCACCAGCCGCTCGTCCGCCTCCGCGATCTCCATCTCCAGCAGCGCCAGCGCCGTGTCGCGCGCCGGGAGGTCGCGCGCCGCGATCTCCAGCACGGCGTCGACGACCGTGTTGCCCGTGACCGCGATCCGTTGCCGCGCAACGCCTTCCGCGCGCAGCTCGGCCGCCGCGCCGAGGGTCGGCGCCAGGTGCAGCGCCGCCAGCCGCGACACCATCTGCCGCGCGCCCTCCTCCGGGAAGGGCGCGGTGAGGTCGTGCGTGCGCAGCCCGGCTTCCAGGTGCACCACCGGGATGCCCAGCCAGAACGCGGCCAGCGCGCCGGCGAGCGTGGTCGTGGTGTCGCCCTGGACGACGAGCGCGGCCGGCGCGTGCCGGCGCAGGACGTCGTCGAGCGCGGGCAGCAGGCCCGCGACGAGCTCCGCCTGACCGCCGGTCACGCGCGGCGGCACGGCCAGCCACTCGTCCACGACCAGGCCGAACGGCGTCAGCGCCTGCTCGACCATGCCCGCGTGCTGCCCGCTGTGGACCAGGATCGGCCGCAACGCGGGGTGCGCTTCCATCGCCAGCGCCAGTGGCGCGAGCTTGAGCGCTTCCGGCCGCGTCCCGGCCAGCAACATCACATCCACGCGGCGGTGCCCCTTCTCCACATAGTCCAGTGTCCAGCAAATTTCTTCCGAGGGGGCCGCCGGCGTGCGAGGGGCACACGCCGACGGCCCGTCACCTCAGTCCCGCGCCTGGGAGAGACGGCGGTTGCGGCGGTGGACGGCGATCAGTGCGATGGTCCCGAGCAGGACCAGGAGCACGCCGACGGCCAGCCACCACCCGACGTCGGCACCGGTGGCGGCGAGGGTGCCCACCCCGCCACCGGCCACGCCGACGCCCGCGCCCGGCATCTTGTACATGCGGGCCTCGCTCAGGCCCGCGCGGAGCGGCGGCGGTAGATGCGCGTTCCGACCGGCAGCGCGACGGCGCCGAGCAGCCCGAGCCCGATCCACAGGCCCGCCCCGGACGCCAGCGGCATCGGCGGCGCGGCCGGGCCGCAGGTCGCCGACGACACGATCACGTCACCCGCACCCAGCGAGCCGACGACCCCGCCGAGCAGCTTCACGTGGATGGCGTTGACCGTGAGGCTGCCGTCGTTGTTCTTGATCTGCTCGTTGAGGATGATCGTCGCGATGTTGATGCCGGCGATCCCGACCTTGACCTGGGTGTTCGGCGCGGGGTTGGCGTCGACGGTGCCGATGCTCCCGAGCTTCGCGTCGACCAGCGTGCTGCTGCCCTTGACGCCGGCTTGGGTCGCGGTGCACACCGCCTCGACGGTCTTGACGCCGACGGTGCCGAGCGCGGCCTTGAGCAGCGGCAGGCCGACGTCGGCGGTGGTCGCCTTCGCCGTGACCGCGCCGGAGTTGTCGTCGCGCTTGGCCTCGGTCGCGATCACGCCCGCGGTCAGGACGCCGGGCACGGCGGCGCTCGCCAGCGTGTTCGTCGTCGGGCCCGCGGTGTTCGCGGCCGCGAGCGGCCCGACGTGCACGGCGGGCTGGCCGAGCAGCGTCACGTCGACCTTCACGCCGTAGGCCGACCCGTCACCGGGCGCGGCCGACGCGGGCGCCGCGCCGGCGAGCACGAAGCTCGCCACGACCGCGGCGAGCAGGCCGCCGCGGCGCGCGAGGGAGCTGTTCATCAACTGGTCCTCCGAATTCGCTGAGTTTCCCTGGAGTTCGCGTGACGGCGGCGCGGATCGAACCGGTCTGCCTCGACTCGGCACGCGAATCGACTATCGCGAAGAGCGGCCCGAATAGCACAGGATATTTCCCGAATCACCGGATCGGGTATTCTGTGTCGCGGTTTCCGCTGGTCGCCACGACGTCACCCGTTCGGCCGAGCAAGTCGGCCGCGGAAACTGCCGAATGGCGGTTCCAAACCACACATCCGAGTGGAGCGGCCCGGCACTTGTGTTCTACGCTCGCCCCGGGGTCCGCAGCTGGAACGAAAACCGACACCGAGAGGACCGTCGTGGCCGTAGCGAGCGCTCCGAACTCTGGCATGGCAAGGTTTCCGCTGGTCATCGCGCTCGGCGCGCTGGCGGCCGCGGTCGTGCTGGCCGAGCGGTTCTACCGCGAACTGGAAGTGCGCCTGGCCGGCGCGATCCTCGACGTCATCACTACATCGGGTGTTTATGTGGCTCCCGATCGGGAGTCTGTTTACTTTGGGTTGAGCAGCACTGCTCCGTTCGGGTTGAGAATGACTCCGGAATGCTCTTCGGCGTTCCTTCTGCTCCCGCTGCTCGTTGTGACCATGGCCATGCTGTATTTCCGGCCGTCGAATGCGAAGCGCCTGTTCTTTTCGCTCGGCATTTCCGCGCTCGTCGTCGTGCTGGTGAACCAGCTGCGCATTCTCACGATCGTCGGGCTGGTGCACTGGTTCGGCACCGACGAGGGCTACTACTGGGGCCACACGCTGCTCGGCTCGATGGTGAGCGTGTTCGGCGGCGCCGTCTCGATCGTCCTGTTCGTCTGGCTCGCCACCCGGAAGAAGAAGGCATGAGCGTCAAGGTCCTGCTGGCGATCACCCAGGCGTTCGCGCTCACGATGAGCGTGGCGTTCCTGGTGTACGTCGTCGTCATCGTCGTGCCGTACCTGCGCCGCAAGCCCGGCCCGGTCGGCGACCCGGCGGACTTCACGTGGCACTTCTTCGTGCCGTGCCGCGACGAGCAGACGGTCATCCGCGAGACGATCCGCTACCTGCGCACGACGTTCCGCAAGGCGCACGTCTGGGTCGTCGACGACGACTCGGAGGACCGCACCGCCCGCGTCGTCCGGATGCTGTGGCGGCGCCACGGCGGCTACGACCCGTACCTGCACCTGGTGCCGCGCGTGCGGCCCGAAGCCCGGACGGGCAAGGGTGACGCGCTCAACGCCGCCTACCGGGCCCTCAACGACTGGATGGGCCCGGACGCCTCGCGGGACGACGTCGTCGTGGTGGTCGTCGACGCCGACGGCCGCCCGGCCCCGAACTGCCTGGAGGTCTGCGCGGCCGACCACCTCTTCGGCGACCCGGGGATCGGCGCGGTCCAGCTGGACGTCTGGATGAGCAACGTCGGCACGCCGCCGCCGTCGCGCAACCCGGTCGGCCGCTGGTTCGGCCTCAAGCTCGCGCAGCTGCAGGACCTCGAGTTCCGGACGGCGATCGCGGCGATCCAGACGTCCCGCGGCTTCACCGGCACGATCTCCATGGGCGGCAACGGCCAGTTCACCCGGCTCACCGCGCTCGACTCCATCGCGGGCGAGCACGAAGAGCCGTGGCGCGGCTCCCTGCTAGAGGACTTCGAGCTCGGCGTCCACCTGCTGACGGCGGGCTGGCGCACCGGGTTCACCCCGGATTCCCATGTGGCGCAGGAGGGTCTGTACAGCCTGCGCCGGTTCCTGGTGCAGCGCACGCGGTGGGGCCAGGGCACCATGCAGTGCGCCCGCTACCTGCGCCGGATCTGGGACTCGCCGCACGTCAGCACGCTCGGCGCCGCGGAGATGATGTACTACCTCGCCCAGCCGTGGCTGCAGCTGCTCGGCTCGCTGCTGTACCCGATCCCGTTCATCCTGCTGGTGGCGAGCACCGCGGGCGACCCGGCCCAGATGTGGGCGTGGTTCACCGGCGGCGCGTGGATCCTGTTCGCCATCTACGGCTCGTTCGGGCTGCTGCCGTTCCTCGTCTGGGGCCCGATCTACCAGCTGAAGTGCTTGCGCAGCGGGAACGTCCTGCGCGGCATCGGGCTCGGCTTCGCGTACGCGGCCTACATCTACACGTTCTACGTGACGTCGTGGCGCGCGCTGTTCCGGCTGGTCCGCGGCCGCAACGGCTGGGCGAAGACGCGTCGCAACACCGAGCAGGCGGCGGGGGCGAAGGTCGCGCTCGACGCGTGAGCTCTTACCTCCGGGGTGAGTTTCTGGTTAGGTTCTGACCATCCGGCACCTGAACCCTGGGGGTTTATGCCCATGTCCGCCCGTTCCCTCCCGAGATCGGCGGCGCTGATCGCCGCCGTCACGCTCTTGACCGGCCTGGCCGCCGCGCCGGCCCAAGCCACCAGCCGCGACCAGCGGCAGCGGGACTTCGCCGCCGCCGCGAGCGAGTTCGGCGTCCCGGAGAACGTCCTGCTCGGCGTCTCCTACCTGGAGTCCCGCTGGGACTTCAACGCCGGCACGCCCAGCACGTCGGCCGGCTACGGCCCGATGCACCTCACCGACGTGCGCGAGGCCGGGGTGGCGACCAGCCACCACGACGAAGGCACCGAAGACCCGCGTGGCGACGACGCGCGCCCCGCCCTGCACCCGCAGGCCGGGCCCGCCGCGCCGCCGGCCGGGCTGCAGACCGTCGACGAAGCGGCGAAGCTCGTCGGCACCGACGCCGCGACCCTGCGCACCGACGCGACCCAGAACATCCGCGGCGGCGCGGCCCTGCTCGCGAAGTACCACGCCGGCCAGAGCGACTGGTACGACGCCGTCGCGCGCTACAGCGGCTCCACCGGCGACGCCGCGCAGACGTTCGCCGACGAGGTCTACGAGACCATCAAGAGCGGCGTGTCCCGGACCACCGACGACGGCCAGCAGGTCACCCTCGCCGCGACCCCGGACGTGCAGGTTCCGGCGCACAACGGGAACCCGCCGGACGTCGAGTGCCCGCGGACCGTCGCCTGCGAGTCCGTCCCGGCGCCCTACCAGGAGCTGCCGAACGACGACTACGGCAACCACGACCTCGCGAACCGGCCCGAGAGCCAGAAGATCGACCACATCGTCATCCACGACACCGAGGGCTACTGGGACAGCGTCCTCAAGCTCGCCCAGGACCCGACGTACGTCAGCTGGCACTACACGGTCCGCTCCAGCGACGGCCTGATCGCGCAGCACGTGCCGACCAAGGACGTCGCCTGGCACGCGGGCAACTGGTACGTCAACGCGAAGTCCATCGGCATCGAGCACGAGGGCTTCGCCGCGAAGGGCACCTGGTACACCGAAGCGATGTACCGGTCGAGCGCGAAGCTCGTCGGCTACCTCGCGCGCAAGTACGGCATCCCGCTCGACCGCGCGCACATCATCGGCCACGACAACGTGCCGGGCACGGTCCCGTCGACGATCAAGGGCATGCACTGGGACCCGGGCCCCTACTGGGACTGGTCGCACTACTTCGACCTGCTGGGCGCGCCGCTCGGCGGGTTCGGCCTGCCCGGCTCGTCGCTGGTCACCATCGACCCGGACTTCGCGAAGAACCAGCTCGTGTTCACCGGCTGCGACAGCCCCGGAACGCCTTGCGCGCCAAGGAGTTCGGAGGCCGTGGTGCTGCACTCGGAGCCCAGTGAGTCTTCGCCGCTGCTCAAGGACGCCGGCCTGCACACCGACGGCTCACCGTCCACAATGGACGTGTCGGACGTCGGCAGCCGCGTCGCGACCGGGCAGCAGTACGCCGTCGCCGGCGTCAGCGGCGACTGGACGGCGATCTGGTACCTCGGGCAGAAGGGCTGGTTCCACAACCCGCACGGCGCGCGCGTGGCCAAGCCGGCGATCGGCTGGGTCGTGACGCCGAAGCCGGGTCTCGCGACGGTGCCGGTGTACGGGCGCGCGTACCCCGAACCGGAGGCCTACCCCGCGAACGTGCCGGTGCAGACCATCACGCCGCTGCCGTACACGTTGTCGGCGGGCCAGAAGTACTCGTCGGCCGGCACGGTCGGGTCCGAGTACTACTACGCGGTGACGTTCGACCTGGCCGACCACGTCGTGGTCAAGGGCAAGCTCAAGTACGTCCAGATCCAGTTCGGGCACCGGATCGCGTTCGTCAAGGCGGACGACGTCCGGATCCTCCCGGCGTTCTAGCCCGGAGCGGCGCCGGCGGGGTTCAGCCCTCGCCGGCGCCGGCCCGGGTGCTCCGGCGTTCCACCAGGACGACGTCACGCCACCGCCCGTGGTGCCGGCCGAGGCGCTGCCGGGTGCCGACCTCGCGGAACCCGGCGCGCTCGTGCAGCTTCCGGCTCGCGGTGTTCTCCGGGAAGATCCCGCTCTGGATCGTCCAGATCCCGGCGTCTTCCGTCGACGCGATCAACGCGGTCAGCAGCGCCTGGCCGATCCCGCGGCCGCGGGCGTCCGGGTGGACGTAGACGCTGTGCTCGACGACCCCGGCGTAGACGCACCGGGAGGACACCGCAGTGACCGCGGTCCAGCCGAGGACGTCTCCGGCGGAGCCGATGGCGGTGAACCGGTGCGCCGGCAGGTGGGCGGCGTCCCAGGCGGGCCACTCGGGTGCGGTGGTTTCGAAACTCGCGTCCCCGGTGTCGAGTCCGGCCTGGAGGATCGCCAGGACCTGCCCGGCGTGGGCGGCCGTCATCGGGACGACGCGGACCGGCGCCGGCCGGACGGCGCGGATGATCGCGGAGTGCAGCTTGGCGCCGACCTCGTGGGTGAACCGGACGTCGACGCCCGCCAGCCCGGCGTCGCGGAGCAGCGCCCGGTAGCGCTCGGCGGTGAGCGCGCTGCGGAGGCATTCGTCCGTGCCGGCCGCGCGTTCGGCGTCGGTCAGCGTGTCGTCGGCCAGGATGTCGGTGATCCCGAGGCGCCCGCCGGGCCGCAGGACGCGGGCGATCTCGGTGAACACGGCCGGCTTGTCGGGGGAGAGCGCGATGACGCAGTTGGAGATGACGACGTCGACCGACGCGTCCGGCAGCGGGATCCGTTCGATGGTGCCGTGGACGAACTCCGCGTTGGTGACGCCGGCGCGTTCGGCGTGGCGGCGGGCGAGGGTGAGCATGTCGTCGGTGACGTCGAGGCCGATGGCCCGGCCGGCCGGGCCGACCCGGCGGGCGGAGAGCAGGACGTCGAGCCCGCCGCCGGAACCGAGGTCGAGCACGGTTTCCCCGGGGCGCAGGTCGGCGACGGCCACCGGGTTGCCGCAGCCGAGGCTGGTCGCGGCCACTTCGGCGGGGGCGTCTTCGCCGGCGTAGTGGACGGCGCCGAGCCGCTCGGTGTCGGCGATGAGCCCGGCGGTTTCCCCGGCCAGCGCCCGGCGAGCGGCGTCGGCGTAGCGGTCGAGGCTCACGGGGACACCTCCGCGAAGGTGACGGCGGCGCGCCCCATGACGACGTCGGCGGCGGTCGGGAAGCACGACACGCAACGCTGGTTGACCCGGTAGAGCCGGGCGGTCCCGCGCGGTTCGGCGAGCACGAACCGGGCCTCGGTGAGGATCTTCAGGTGGGCGGACACGGTGGACTGGCCGACGTCGACCTGGTCGACGATCTGCCCGACGGTCATCGGGGAGCTGGTCGAGGCCAGCAGGTTGAGGATCTGCACCCGGGTCGGGTCGGCCAGGGCGCGGAACCACCCGGCGTACGTCTCCGCGGTAGCTCGGTCCAGCACGGCGGCCCCTTTCATCGTTTATCGACGATAAACGATGAAGGGTCAGGCGGCAACCAGCTCGGCGAGCAGGGCGCGGACCCGGCGGTCGATCTCGTCGCGGATCGGGCGCACGTCCTCGACGGATCGGCCGGCGGGGTCGTCGAGCTGCCAGTCGAGGTAGCGCTTGCCGGGGAAGACCGGGCACGCGTCGCCGCAGCCCATGGTGATCACGACGTCGGCGGCTCCGACCGCGTCGGTGGTCAGGCGCTTGGGGAACTCGCGGGAGACGTCGATCCCGAGCTCGGCCATGGCCGCGACCACGGCCGGGTTGACCGCGTCCGCCGGCGCCGACCCGGCGGAGCGGACGGTGACGCGCCCGGCGGCGTGGTGGTCGAGCAGTGCGGCGGCCATCTGGGAGCGGCCCGCGTTGTGGACGCAGACGAACAGGACTTCGGGGGTGTTCACGGGGTGACCTCCACCGGGGAACGGCGGCGCAGCGCCAGGGACACGTACACGAGCGCGACGAGCACGGGGACTTCGATGAGCGGCCCGACCACCCCGGCCAGCGCCTGTCCGCTCGTCGCGCCGAACGTCGCGATGGCCACGGCGATGGCGAGCTCGAAGTTGTTGCCCGCCGCGGTGAACGCCAGCGTCGTCGTGCGCTCGTAGGACAGGCCGACGGCTTTGCCGAACGCGTACGACCCGGCCCACATCAGTCCGAAGTAGACCAGCAGCGGCACGGCGATCCGGACGACGTCCAGCGGCCGGGCGGTGATCTGGTCGCCTTGCAGGGCGAAGAGGACCACGATCGTGAACAGCAGCCCGTAGAGCGCGGCCGGGCCGATCTTCGGCAGGAACTCCGACTCGTACCAGGCACGGCCCTTCGCGCGTTCGCCGAGCCGGCGCGTCAGGTACCCGGCCAGGAGCGGGATGCCGAGGAAGATGAGCACGCTCTTGGCGATCTGCCACCCGGAGACGGCGAGGCCGGCTTGCGGGAGGCCGAGCCAGCCGGGCAGGACGGCGAGGTAGAACCAGCCCAGGAGCCCGAACGCGAGGACCTGGAACACCGAGTTCAGCGCGACCAGCACGGCGGCTGCTTCGCGGTCGCCGCACGCGAGGTCGTTCCAGATGACGACCATCGCGATGCAGCGGGCGAGGCCGACGATGATCAGCCCGGTCCGGTACTCGGGCAGGTCGGGCAGCAGCAGCCAGGCCAGGGTGAACATCAGCGCCGGGCCGACCAGCCAGTTCAGCACCAGCGACGGCCACAGCAGCCGCCGGTCGCGGGTGACGGTGCCGAGCCGGTCGTAGCGGACCTTCGCCAGCACCGGGTACATCATGACCAGCAGCCCGAGCGCGATCGGCAGCGAAATGCCGTCGACCTGCACCGCGGACAACGCCGTGTCCAGCCCGGGGACCAAGCGGCCGCCCAGGAGCCCGGCGACCATCGCGGCCGCGATCCAGACGGGCAGGAACCGGTCCAAAGTGGACAGCCGGCCGACGACGGTGCCGCTCACGCCGGGACGATCTCGGCGCCGGGGACGAGCACGGCCGAGAGCCGGGCCAGCACCTCGGGGTGGACGCGGTAGTAGACCCACGTGCCGCGCCGTTCGCCGGTGATCAGCCCGGACTCGCGCAGGACCTTCAGGTGGTGGGAGATGGTCGGGCCGGTCAGGTCGAAGGCGTCGGTCAGGTCGCACACGCACGCCTCGCCGCCGGCGTGGGAGGCGATCAGCGACAGCAGCCGCAGCCGGACGGGGTCCGCCATGGCCTTGAACAACTTCGACAGCTCCGCGGCCTGCTCTTCGCTCAAGGGCTCGCGGGCCAGCGGGGAGCAGCACGCGTCCATCGCGACGATCGGCAGCTGTTTCGGCATGTGTCTATCTTGACAGTCTTCTAAGTAGAGAGCAATCTAAGTGTCTGTTTCGATGAGCGTCTATTCAAGGAGGACGGGATGTCACGGGTACAGCTCGCGCTGCGGGTCGGGGACCTCGAAGGGTCGATCGACTTCTACTCGAAGCTGTTCGGCGCCGAGCCGGCCAAGCTCCGGCCGGGGTACGCCAACTTCGGAATCGCCGAGCCGGCGCTCAAGCTCGTGCTCCTGGAGGGCGAGCCGGGCCAGGCGACGGTCATGGACCACCTCGGCGTCGAGGTCGAGTCGACCGACCAGGTCGGCGAGGCGAGCAAGCGCCTGACGGGCGAGGGCCTGGAGACGCTGACCGAGGACGACACGACGTGCTGCTACGCCGTCCAGGACAAGGTGTGGGTGCACGGGCCCGGCCAGGAGCCGTGGGAGGTGTACACCGTCAAGGCGGACTCGCAGGCATTCGGGACCGACAGCGCGGCCCTCGCGGCCAACTGCTGCACGCCCGAGGCGGGGACGCCGGAGGGCTGCTGCTCCTAGCCGAGGGTCAGCTGGCGGCGGTGGAAGTCGAAGTGCCGGGTCGGGAACCGGTACACGTCGGCCAGGGTCATGTAGTCCTGGAAGAACGGGTCCCACCGGGTCGGGTAGTGCATGCCGCGGGCGAGGTCGTCGTCGGTTTCCCGGTCCAGGCGGCGGTGGAGCGCGGCGATGGTCCGGTCGAACAGTGCTCGCATCCACCGCTTCGGCAGCAGCGTGCCGCCGAGCCAGGAGCCGGCGAAGTTGACCGCGTCGAAGGGGGTCGTCGCCGCGTTCAGCAGCCGGGCGTAGGTGCGGCTGGCGCCGTCGGGGAGGCGGCCGAACAGCCGCACCAGCGTCGACAGGGCGCGGATGATCAGGTAGCCGAGCAGCATGTGGAAGAGGAGCTGGCGGTTGGTCCAGCGGGTGCCCGCGGTGGGTCGCCGCAGGTCGCTGTCGGTCGCGGTGTCCAGTAGCTGGTGGAAGGTTCTGCGGGCCTGCTCCAGCTCCGCGTGAACGGCCGCCTTGTCCACGGTCGCAGTGTCCGCCGGTTGTGGCGGGAAGGCCAGGGGTGCCTGTGGGTGGTGGCCGTCCCTCGCTGCCCGAGCGTTCAACACCGGACGGCGCTGAGAGCGGCAGGGGCGGGGAGGTGTAGGGCCTTGCGGTCCCTTCGTCTCGGCCCCGGCTGGTGTGCTGGTGCGTCGGCGCCGGTCAGCGCGTTTTCCGGTGCGATTCACACGCCCGGGGCCACCCTCCTTGCACGACTGGCACTCACGTGGCTAGAGTGCTAATCGCACGGCCCGACAGCCCCGGCACCCGCGACGGCGGGGGTGGTAGAGCCGTAACCACATCCTGCCAACGCTTTCGACGACCGTGGAGGTCAACCCGGTGAGCGTGAACATCAAGCCGCTCGAGGACAAGATCGTTGTCCAGACGAGCGAGGCCGAGGAGACGACCGCTTCCGGCCTCGTCATCCCCGACACCGCCAAGGAGAAGCCCCAGGAGGGCAAGGTTCTGGCCGTGGGCCCGGGCCGGATCGACGACAAGGGCAACCGCGTCCCGCTGGACGTGAACGTCGGCGACGTCGTCATCTACTCGAAGTACGGCGGCACCGAGGTCAAGTACAACGGTGAGGACTACCTCATCCTGTCCGCCCGCGACGTGCTGGCCGTCATCAACTGACGTCCGCTCGCAGCGCATGACGCCCCGGGCCCCGCACAACGCCGGGGAGCGGGGCGTTCTTGCGTTCTAGACCCCACCGAAAGGTAAGCGGAACACGCTATGCCCAAGCAGATCAGTTTCGACGAGGACGCTCGTCGCGCGCTGGAGCGCGGGGTGAACAAGCTCGCCGACGCCGTCAAGGTCACCCTCGGCCCGCGCGGTCGCCACGTCGTGCTCGACAAGAAGTTCGGCGGCCCGACCATCACCCTCGACGGCGTGACCGTCGCCCGGGAGATCGAGCTCGACGACCCGTTCGAGAACCTCGGCGCGCAGCTCGCCAAGAGCGTCGCCACCAA
Organism: Amycolatopsis sp. NPDC101161; assembly: GCF_044768185.1. Taxonomy (NCBI): domain Bacteria; kingdom Bacillati; phylum Actinomycetota; class Actinomycetes; order Pseudonocardiales; family Pseudonocardiaceae; genus Amycolatopsis; species Amycolatopsis sp. NPDC101161. The sequence continues at coordinate 489,427 of NZ_JBIWPI010000004.1, read as the reverse complement.
GACCAACGACGTCGCCGGTGACGGCACCACGACCGCGACCGTGCTCGCGCAGTCGCTGGTCAAGGTCGGCCTGCGCAACGTCGCGGCCGGCGCCAACCCGACCTCGATCGGCCGCGGCATCGAGGCCGCCGCGGAGAAGGTCATCGAGGTCCTCAAGGCCAAGGCCACCCCGGTCAAGGGCCGCGAGAACATCGCCCAGGTCGGCACCGTGACCTCCCGCGACGCCAACATCGGTGCCCTGCTCGGCGAAGCCGTCGAGAAGGTCGGCGAGGACGGCGTCATCACCATCGAGGAGTCGTCGACCCTGGCGACCGAGCTGGTGATCACCGAGGGCGTCCAGTTCGACAAGGGCTTCCTCTCGGCGCACTTCGCGACCAACCCGGAGGAGCAGAAGGCGATCCTCGAGGACGCCTACATCCTGCTCGTCCGCGAGAAGGTCTCGTCGCTGGCCGAGCTGCTGCCGGTGCTCGAGAAGGTCGTCGAGGCCAAGAAGCCGCTGCTCATCATCGCCGAGGACGTCGACGGCGAGGCGCTGTCCACCCTCGTGGTGAACTCGCTGCGCAAGACGATCACCGCCGTCGCGGTCAAGGCGCCGTTCTTCGGCGACCGCCGCAAGGCGTTCCTGGACGACCTCGCGGTCGTCACGGGCGGCGAGGTCATCTCCGCGGAGATCGGCCGCAAGCTGTCCGACGTCGACCTCGGCGCGCTGGGCAAGGCTCGCCGGATCGTCGTCACGAAGGACGACACCACGATCGTCGACGGCGCCGGCTCCAAGGACGCCATCGCCGGGCGGGTCGCGCAGATCCGCAAGGAGATCGAGACGACCGACTCCGACTGGGACCGCGAGAAGCTGCAGGAGCGGCTCGCGAAGCTCGGCGGCGGCGTCGCGGTCATCAAGGTCGGCGCGGCCACCGAGACCGAGCTGAACGAGCGCAAGCACCGCATCGAGGACGCCGTGGCTTCGACCAAGGCGGCCGTCGAGGAGGGCATCCTGCCCGGTGGCGGTTCGGCGCTGGTGCACGCGGTCAAGGAGCTCGAGGGCGGCCTGGGCCTGGAAGGCGACGAGGCCACCGGCGTGCGCATCGTCAAGGACGCGCTGTCGGCCCCGCTGTTCTGGATCGCGACCAACGCGGGCCACGAGGGCGCCGTCATCGTCAACAAGGTGCGCGAGCAGAGCTGGGGGCAGGGCTTCAACGCCGCCACCGGCGAGCTCACCGACCTGCTGGCCGCCGGCATCGTCGACCCGGTCAAGGTGACCCGGTCCGCGGTGGCGAACGCCGCCTCCATCGCCCGGCTGGTGCTGACCACGGAGTCGTCCGTGGTCGAGAAGCCGGCCGAGGAGGAGCCCGCCGCGGCGGGCCACGGCCACTCGCACTGATTTCGACGGAAGCGGGGCGGTACTCCTCCGGGAGTGCCGCCCCGCTTCCGCGTCCGGAAAGCACGAAGGGCGGCACCCCACCCGGTGCCGCCCTCCGAGGTCTGTGGGGCGCTCAGCCGCCGGACATGCTGAGCGCGCGTTTGTCGGACTTGATGAGGTGCTCGCGTTCCGACTCCGAGAGCCCGCCCCAGATGCCGTAGGGCTCGTGCACCGCCAGCGCGTGGCTGCGGCACATCTCGAGGACGGGGCAGCTCAGGCAGACCGCCTTCGCCCTGGCCTCCCGCCGTGCCCGCGCCGGGCCGCGCTCGCCGTCCGGGTGAAAGAAGGACGCGCTGTCCATCCCCCGGCACGACCCTTCGAGCTGCCAGTCCCACATGTCGGCGTTGGGTCCTGGGAGCCTGCGCGTGTCTGCCATCCTGACCGCCTCCGTCAATCGGTCGATGCCGCTAGCTGCTCTGCTGTGGTGCCGATACTCCATTCGGTGCAACGGCGGTAACGTTAGAAGCGCGCCAATAGTTGTTCAAGCGATTCGGTTCGATTCAGCCGTTAGGCATCCCCCGGATGTGTGAGCAGGGGTTTCGCCTCCGGTTGCCGACACCGCGGTCTGCCTGGATATTGAGGCTCGTGGGAGCTGGGTCGGGCACCGAAGAACCCACCCTGCCGGTGGCCTCGGTCGCCCGCCGGCTCGGGGTCGCCCCGTCCACCCTCCGAACCTGGGACCGCCGCTACGGGCTCGGCCCGAGCAGGCACACCGACGGCCGTCACCGCCGCTACGGCACCTCCGACATCGGCCGGCTCGAACTGATGCAGCGCGCGCTGCTGAGCGGCGCGTCGACGGCCGAGGCGGCGCGCTACGCCCTCGAGCAGATGCCGCGCTGGGGACCGCCGCAGCCGGAGGAGCCTTCGGAGCCCGCCGACGCGTCGGCGGCCGACGACGGCCTCGAAGTCCGCTCCCGGCTCGCCCGCCGCCTGAGCACGGCGGCGCTGGCGATGGACGTCGGCGCGGTCCAGCGCATGCTCGCGGACACGATCGCCGAGCTGGGCGTCCTCCCGGCGTGGACGGGCGTGATCGAGCCGGTGCTGTCGGCCCTGGGGGCCCGCTGGCGCGGCGCGAGCGCGGGAGCGGAGGTCGAGTACCTGCTGGCGGAGTGCGTGTTCGCGGCGCTGGTCCGCGCGACCCCGGTGCTCGACGAGCCGCGCAACACGCGCCCGGTGCTGCTGGGCTGCGTCCCGGAGGAGCGCGACACGATGCCGATGTACGCGCTGGCGGCGTCCCTGGCCGGCCGCCGCATCGGGGCGCAGCTGTTCGGGGTGCCGCTGCCGGCGGAGGTCCTGGCGGTGGCGGTGCGCCGGAGCGCCCCGGCGGCGGTGGTGCTGTGGGCCCACCGGCGCGGGGTCGCGGACACGCGGCTGTTCGCGCGGGTGTCCCGGGGGAGGCAGCGGAGCCGGCTGTTCGCGTGCGGCCCCGGGTGGGACCCGGCGGGGCTGCCGGACAAGGTGGAGCTGCTGACGGACCTCCCGGGCGCGGCGGACCGCATCGAGCACGTCCTGGTCGGCGGGCGCGGGTGATCCGTCACTTCGATCATGTTTCTGTCGGTGGGACCCGCTAGAAAGGACGGGTGCACGAACCCGCCCTGAGGGCCGCCGCGTTCGGGGGCGATCCGCGGCTCGACCCCGCCGTCACGCGCAGGCCCGGCACCCCTCGGGAACGGCTGCTCGCCGCCGTCGTGCTCGGCGCCCAGGGCCGGTACGCGGCCGCCGCGGCCCTCCTCGACCCCCTCCGGCGCGAGAAAGACCCCCTCCACGCCTCCCTGGCCGCCAGCGCCCTCGGGGCCCACCGGCGGCAGCTGGGCGGCCACCGCCAAGCCCGGGCCCTCGACGGCGAGGCCTTCGCCAAAGCCGCCGGCCTCCACGGGAGCCCCGACCCCGATGGCCTCGACGCCGCCGGCGCGCGGGCCGATGCCCTGCTCGGGCTGGCCGCCGACAACCTCGCCCTGGGCCGGATCGCGGCCGCCCGGAGGCTCGCCCGGCGGGCCGAGGATCAGCACGCCGGGTGGCGGGCCTGCGTCCGCGGGGGCTGGGTCGGCGCCGAGATCGAGCTCGCCGCTGGTCAGGGCGCCGCCGCCGTCGCGCCCGCCGAGCGGGCTTTCGAAACCGCCGTCGCGCGGGGTGCGCGGCGGCACGCCGTGAAATCCGGGATTGTGCTGGCCGTCGCACTGGGGGCCGCCGGGCGTCCCGATCACCGGAAGATTTCGGACGGGCTTGTCGGAAACGCAATGGCGACCGCCGAGGAATGCGAACTGCTTTCACTTTTGTGGCCGGCGGCGCTCGTCATGGCCGATCTGCGCCCAGGACACGCCGAGGAGTATCGATTCAGAATGGCAGAGGTGTTGCACGCAGTGTTACGAAGCGCAGATCCTTGCGGGAGGAGGATCGCGGGGGAATCACCATGGGTCCCCGCCCCGGGTGGTTGAGCCGTCGGAATGGGGTGTTCCGGCATCCGGGCTAAGAAACTTCAAAAAAAGCCACCGGATCGTGTCAAGGTTCGGGCTAAAGCGTCCGATAGGGGAAGTGGAATGTCACCCGGCTGCAGGAAGGAAACCCCGTGACGACGGTCTTGATCTGCGACGACCGACGCAGTGTCCGTGAAGGGCTCACCCGAGTGATGTCCGCGGTCCCTGGGGTCAGTCGCATCGACTGCGTAGCGCACGGTGACGAGCTGCTGGCCCGGTACTCCCGTCAGCCCGTCGACGTCGTGCTGGTCGGGACGCAACGCGCGGTCCCGACAGGTGTCGAAGCCACCCGGCGGCTCGTCTCGGCCAACCCCCAGGCGAACGTCATCGTCTTCGGCGCCCCGGACGACGCGGGCAGCATCGCCGCCGCGATCGCCGGCGGTGCCCGCGGCTACCTCCGCTGGGACGCGTCCCGGCCGGAGCTGGTCGCCGCGCTGGCCCACACCCTGGCGAGCACCTCGGTGCCCGCGCCCCGTCAGCCGTCCGACCCGGGCGTCCAGCTGACCGAGCGCGAGCTTCAGGTGCTCCGCGGGATGAGCCAGGGCAAGAGCAACGGCCAGATCGGCCGCGAGCTCTACCTGTCCGAGGACACGGTGAAGACCCACGCCCGGCGGCTGTTCCGCAAGCTCGGCGTGCGCGACCGCGCGCAGGCCGTGGCCCACGGCTTCCGCCGCGGCCTGGTCAGCTGACCCGTCTCTCTCCCCGTTCCTGACACGGCCGGTTTACAGGTGACGACGGGCCAGGGCGCACCGCCCTGGCCCGTACCTGTGTGGTCCCCATCACACTCCGGCGCCCACTCGGGCAGCCCCCGGGCGGAACCCCGTCCCGGCACCCGTCCCTCCGACGGATCTCGTACCCGTGACGCCGCTCGCTCGTTGAATCGGCGAAGTCGACCGCGGGTCTGCACGATAAACCGTATTTCCGCGCCTCACGGGGCCGCGGCACGCCCGGGAGCACCGCGCGCGCCGCCCCGCCGGGGGCCGCAGGTACGGTAGCGGTCTCCGGTGCGCGGTGGAGGCGACCACGGGCCGGGTTCTTTGCCCACCTACACGTAACACTGGGACTGTTGTCTGCGATGGCCAATGTGGGGGATGGACTGGATGAACCGGTCGCCGCTGCTGTCGAGGGAGATCCCCAGGCAGTGGAGCGGCTGCTGGCTGCTATCCGTCCACTGGTAGTGCGGTATTGCCGCGCTCGGGTTGGCAGGCAGGAGCGATCGTTCGCTTCGGCGGACGACGTTGCGCAGGAGGTGTGTCTCGCGGTGCTAACGGCATTGCCCTCGTACCGCGACCAAGGCCGCCCGTTCCTGGCGTTCGTCTACGGGATCGCCCAGCACAAGGTGGCCGACGCGCACCGCGCGGCGGCGCGCAACCGGGCCGAACCGGTGGCCGAGATCCCCGACGAGGTCGAAGGCGGGGTGGGCCCCGAGCAGCGGGCGCTGCAAGGTGAGCTGAACGAGCGGATGTCCCAGTTGTTGCAGGTGCTGCCGGACAAGCAGCGGGAGATCGTGGTGTTGCGCGTGGTCGTCGGTCTGTCGGCGGAGGAGACCGCGGACGCGGTCGGCTCCACGCCCGGCGCCGTCCGCGTCGCCCAGCACCGTGCCCTCGCGCGGCTGAGAAAGGTCCTGGCCGCGGAGGAGGTGATCTGAGTGACCGGTCACGAAAAGGGTTACGAGCCGGACGACATCTTCGGCAGTGGGTTGTCGGGGTCGGAGGCGGAGTTCGCCGCCGACCTGTCGGCCGTCCAAGCCGATGACGCGCTGCTCGACGCCCTCGGTGGGTCCGACCCGGCGCTGGCCGACGGTCTCGGCGACCAGGAGCTCAACGCGTTGCTGGTGGCTTGGCGAAGAGACATCGACAGCGAGCCACTGGCCGAGCTGGTCGACGTCGACACCGCCGTGCGGACCGTCACCACCGCGAGTCTCGCGAAACAGCACGCCTCGAGCGGACGCCGCCGCAGGCTGCTCGTCCCGGTCGCCGTCGCCGCCGCCGTGCTGGCGATCGCGTTCACCGGTACCGGGCTGGCCGCGCGCTCCGCGCAACCGGGCGACACCCTCTGGGGCCTCGCGAAGGTCCTGTACTCCGATCACACCCGCTCGGTCGAGGCCGCCGCGAACGCGAAGCTCGACCTCGAGAAGGCGAACCTGGCCATCGCGGGCGGCAACCTCGACGCCGCGCGCCAGGCCCTCGACGCCGCCCAGGCCGCGCTGTCGCAGGTCAGCGACGAGGACAACCGCGACCAGCTCATGGAGCAGCACCGGCAGCTCGCCGCGCAGCTGACCAACCCGGAAGCGCCGGTCCAGGGCCCGACCAAGACGACGCCGACCGTGGTGCCGCCCGGCATCTCGTCGACGCCGGTTCCGCCGGCCGGCTCGGCGACGTCGATCCCGGGCAGCGGCAGCGGCACCACCAGCCTGCCGGGCACCGGGACGCCGACCCCGACGCCCCCGCCGCCGACCACCACCCCGGCGCCGCCGACCACCGACGCGCCGCCGCCGACCAGCACGGCCGCGAGCGGCAACGATCCCGGCACGAACACCGGGCGCAGCGAGTCCTCCGTCGGCGGGCAGAGCGCCCCCGGCAGCTAGTCCCCGCGAACGAAAAGGCCCTGGTGAGGAAACTCACCAGGGCCTTTTTCCGTGGAGATCAGTAGGCGCTTTCGTTGGCCGTCACGCCGTCGGCGAAGCCCCGGCAGTAGTCCCAGCTCACGTAGTCGCCGGGGTTGGGGTCGTAGGCCGGCTCGTGCGGGCGCATCCGCCCGTCGGCCAGCAGCTGCTCCAGGCTGGCCCGCAGCAGGTGCCAGTCGTGGTAGTGCGGTTCGTCGCACTCACCGCAGTCCACGACGATCCCGCGGACCCCGCGGGGCTCGAGGAGAGCCTGGTAGACGGCCAGATCGGAAAGGTCGGCCAGCAGCTCGGTGCGTTCGGAATCGCTGATCGGCTCGTCCAGCCGGTCCTCGGGGTCTCCGAATGCGCGGGCCGGGTCGTCCGGGTCGTCCGCGAACGGGTCTGGAGGCAGGACATCGTGCGCCACGGCCTGCACGGTACCGGGCGGCCCCGGCGGCTCGCCCACCACCCGGGGCGGGGGCGCGAGCCGGATATCATGAGGGGAAGGCTCCGAGTCGCCACAGCGACCCCGCTCATCCCGCGCCAGGAAGGCCCTTCACCCGCTATGACCAGCGACGGCATCACCGCCCCCGTTCCGGCCAAGTTCGCCATGCTCGGCCTGACTTTCGACGACGTGCTGCTGCTGCCGGCGGAATCGGACGTCGTGCCCAGCGCGGTCGACACCCGCGCCCGGCTGACCCGGAACATCACCCTCGGCATCCCGCTCGTGTCCGCCGCGATGGACACCGTCACCGAGGCGCGGATGGCGATCGCCATGGCCCGCCAGGGCGGCATCGGCGTGCTGCAGCGCAACCTGCCGATCGACGAGCAGGCCGCCGCGGTCGAGGTGGTCAAGCGGTCCGAGGCCGGCATGGTCACCGACCCGGTCACCTGCGCGCCCGACGCCACGCTGGCCGAGGTCGACGCGCTGTGCGCGAAGTTCCGCATCTCCGGTGTGCCGGTCACCGACGCGTCCGGCGCGCTGGTGGGCATCATCACCAACCGCGACATGCGGTTCGAGGTCGACCACAGCCGCCCGGTGTCCGAGGTCATGACGAAGGCGCCGCTGATCACCGCCCAGGTCGGCGTCTCGGCGGACGCCGCGCTGGGCCTGCTGCGCCGCCACAAGATCGAGAAGCTCCCGATCGTCGACGGCGCGGGCAAGCTGCGCGGCCTGATCACGGTCAAGGACTTCGTGAAGACCGAGCAGTACCCGAAGGCGACGAAGGACCCGGACGGCCGCCTGATCGTCGGTGCCGCGGTCGGCGTGGGTGCCGACGGTCACAAGCGCGCGATGGCACTGGCCGACGCGGGGGTGGACGTCCTGATGGTCGACACCGCGCACGGCCACTCCCGCGCGGTCGTCGACACGGTCTCGCTGCTGAAGAAGGAGCTCGGCGACTCGGTCGACATCGTCGGCGGCAACGTCGCGACCCGCGCAGGCGCGCAGGCGCTGGTCGACGCGGGCGCGGACGGCGTCAAGGTCGGCGTGGGCCCGGGCTCGATCTGCACCACCCGCGTGGTGGCCGGGGTGGGCGTCCCGCAGATTTCGGCGATCTACGAGGCCGACCAGGCGTGCCGCCCGGCGGGCATCCCGGTCATCGGCGACGGCGGCATCCAGTACTCAGGCGACATCGCCAAGGCCATCGCGGCCGGCGCGTCGACGGTGATGCTGGGCAGTCTGCTGGCCGGCACCGCTGAAGCGCCCGGTGACCTGATCCTGGTCAACGGGAAGCAGTTCAAGACCTACCGCGGCATGGGCTCGCTGGGCGCCATGCAGTCGCGCGGGGAGGCGAAGTCTTACTCCAAGGACCGCTACGCCCAGGACGACGTGCTGTCGGATGACAAGCTGGTGCCGGAGGGCATCGAGGGCCGGATCCCGTTCCGCGGGCCGCTGGCCAACGTCGTGCACCAGCTCATCGGCGGACTCCGCTCGGGCATGGGCTTCACGGGCTCGCAGACGATCGCGGAGCTGCAGGAGGCCCAGCTGGTCCGGATCACCGCGGCCGGCCTCAAGGAGAGCCACCCGCACGACATCACGATGACCGTCGAGGCGCCCAACTACACGACCCGGTAGTCCGCCCTTTCGCACGTTCCGCTGTCGGTCATGGGCCGGGAAACTCGGCCCATGACCGGGACTCCTCGACGGATGATCGTGGCCGTGGCGACGGCTGCCCTGCTCGGCGCCGGTGGTGGCGTGGCCGCGTCGGCGGGTTCAGCCACTCCGCAGGCCCAAACGCAGTCGCCGGGTGAGCTGTGGAAGCGCACCGAGCTGTACTTCGGCACCGGCAAGCCGGACGGGACCGAGGTCACCGACAAGGAGTTCGCCGCCTTCTCCGACCGGGAGATCACCCCGGCCTTCCCGGACGGCTTCACCCGCCTCGACGGCAGCGGCCAGTGGCGTGGCGCGTCCGGTGTGATCGTGCGGGAGCACACCCATGTGATCGTCCTGCTCTACCCGTTCGCCGACCGGGACGCCGAGCGGGAGATCGAAGGCCTGCGCGCCGACTACGAAAAGCAGTTCCAGCAGGAGTCGGTACTGCGTTCGGACTCCGTGGAGAAGGTCTCTTTCTGAGTTCTCGTGACCTAGCGTGCTTACGGTAATCGGTCTATCGCCTTGCGTGCCCGTCGTAGTGTGCACTGGAGGGCATGACGGTCGGCGGCTTCACCCGCGTGCTGCGCAAGGTGTTCTTCACGGCCGTCGCGCTCGTCTCGCTGTTCCTCGGCGGCGTCGTCTGCCTCATGTGCCAGGTGCTGGCCGGCCGCGACGCGCCGACCTACCGCGCCGAAGGGCACGTCGTGTCCCACGAGCGGGGCGCGCTCCCGGTCGGCGGGGACGAGGACGCCGTCAGCCACACCATCGCGGTCGACGCCGGGCACCGGCTCTACCGGATCACCGCCGTCGGCCCCGGCCTCGACCTGCCCGCCGGGCAGCCGGTCGCGCTCGACGTCTCGACGGCGGACGGCAGCATCGCCTACCTGCTCGCCGGCGGCGCCGTGATCGACCTGCGGCCCGGCGTGGTGCGGCCGGTGCTGCTGATCTGCGCGGCGCTGCTCGCGCTGGGCGCGGTGTACTTCGGCGCGGTCCGGCTCAACGTCTACCCGCCGGTGGCGACGTGGCTGGCCCTGGCCCTGGGTGCCCTGCTCGCACCGGTCGTCGTCTTCGTGCGGGTCTGACCGCCGCTGGTCCGACCCCCGTGCGCAGGTCACCCACGCGGACTAGCGACAATGGGGCACGGCAGATTGTCGTCGTCGGAGGAGGCTTCACGTGCGGGACCTGGTCGAGATCGGGATGGGCCGCACCGCGCGGCGGGCGTATGACCTCGACGACGTCGAGATCGTGCCGTCGCGGCGGACCCGGTCGTCTTCGGTGGTGTCCACCTCCTGGCAGATCGACGCCTACCGCTTCGACCTGCCGCTCGTCACGCACCCGACCGACGCGATCGTCTCGCCCGGCACCGCGGTCGCCGTCGGCGAGCTCGGCGGCCTGGGCGTGCTCAACGCCGAAGGCCTCTGGGCGCGGCACGCGAACGTCGAGGACGCCATCTTCCAGCTGGTCCGCGCGGCCGAGGACCTCGAGGACCCGACCGCGGTCGGCCGCGTGCTGCAGGAGCTGCACGCCGCGCCGATCCGGCTCGACTTGCTGACCGAGGCCATCAAGACGGTCCGCGAGTCCGGCGTCACGGTGGCCGCGCGCGTCAGCCCGCAGCACGCCGCCGAGCTGACGCCGGACCTGATCGCGGCCGGCGTCGAGATCCTCGTCGTGCAGGGCACGATCATCTCCGCCGAGCACGTCCAGCGCGACGCCGAGCCGCTGAACCTCAAGGAGTTCATCGGCCGCCTCGACGTCCCGGTGATCGCCGGCGGCGTCAGCGACTACCGCACGGCGATGCACCTCATGCGCACCGGCGCCGCCGGCGTCATCGTCGGCCACGGCTACACGCCCGGCGTCACCAGCACCGACCGCGTGCTCGGCATCGGTGTCCCGATGGCGACGGCGATCATCGACGCCGCGGCCGCGCGCCGCGACTACCTCGACGAGACCGGCGGCCGGTACGTGCACGTGCTCGCCGACGGCGGCATGACGGTGTCGGGCGACATCGCGAAGGCCATCGCGTGCGGCGCGGACGCCGTGATGCTCGGCTCCCCGCTGGCCGCCGCGTCGGACGCGCCCGGGCAGGGCCTGTACTGGACGGCGGCGGCCGCGCACCCGTCGCTGCCGCGCTCGCGCGTGGCGGCCGGGCCGGACTACGCCGTCGACCTCAAGACCCTGCTGTTCGGGCCGTCGTCCGACGCGGAAGGCGTCGTGAACCTCTTCGGGGCGCTTCGCCGGGCGATGGCGAAGACGGGCTACTCGGACCTCAAGGAGTTCCAGCGAGTGGGCCTCACCGTCCGGCGGTGAGGTGGTCGAGGAACGCGGTGAACGCGGTCGCGGAGTAGACGAGGACCGGGCGGGGCACCGGCTGTTTGGTGTCCCGCACCCCGACAACGCCGGGACCGGCGCCGATTTCGACGCAGGCGTTCTCCTCGAAGTGGCTGTGGCTCGACTTGCGCCAACCGGTGAGCGTTCGTGGGCTCATCGTGGTGCCTCCAGGGATCGTGTCCCGCTCAGCGGTGATTCGCCGACGTGGACATCGAGCACCCAGATAAATACCCACAGTTGTCCTCGGACAAGCGTCCAGAAGGGTGACTGGCCAGTAACTTACCTCTGGTCAGAACCTGGACCCCGGGTTACGCTCCAGGTGTGACTGCCAGTAACACCACCACCAGTGCGGGTGGCCCGGACTACGACGTCGTCGTGGTGGGGTCGGGGTTCGGCGGCAGCGTCGCGGCGCTGCGGCTCACCGAGAAGGGCTACCGCGTAGCCGTCGTCGAGGCCGGACGCAGGTTCGCCGACGACGAGTTCGCGAAGACGTCGTGGGACCTCAAGCGCTACCTGTGGGCACCGCAGGTCGGCTGCTACGGGATCCAGCGCATCCACATGCTCAACGACGTCATGGTGCTGGCCGGGGCGGGTGTCGGCGGCGGTTCGCTCGTCTACGCGAACACGCTGTACCGGCCGCTCAAGCCGTTCTACCGCGACCGGCAGTGGTCCCACATCACCGACTGGGAGGCCGAGCTCGCGCCGCACTACGACCAGGCGAGCCGCATGCTCGGCGTGGTGACGAACCCGTCGATCACGCCTTCGGACGTCGTGATGCGCGACGTCGCCAAGGACATGGGTGTCGCCGATTCGTTCCACCCGACGCCCGTCGGCGTCTACTTCGGCAAGCCCGGGGCGAAGGCGGCCGACCCGTACTTCGGCGGGGCCGGCCCCGAGCGCGTCGGCTGCACCGAGTGCGGCGCGTGCATGACCGGCTGCCGCGTCGGGGCGAAGAACACGCTGGTCAAGAACTACCTGTACCTGGCCGAGCAGGACGGCGCGAAGGTCATCCCGCTGACGACGGTGACGTCCGTGCGGCCGATCGACGGCGGCTACGAGGTCAGCCTCAAGAAGACCGGGACGACCTCGAAGAAGTTCCGGACGACGATCACGGCCGAGAAGGTCGTCTTCGCCGCGGGCACCTGGGGCACGCAGAACCTGCTGCACAAGATGAAGGACACCGGCACGCTGCCCAAGCTGTCGCGCCGGCTGGGCGAACTGACCCGGACGAACTCCGAAGCGATCATCGGCGCGGCCCGGACCGACGTCGACGAGAGCCGGAACTTCAGCCGCGGCGTCGCGATCACGTCGTCGATCCACCCCGACGAGAACACCCACATCGAGCCGGTCCGCTACGGCAAGGGCAGCAACGCGATGAGCCTGCTGCAGACGATCGCGACCGACGGCGCTTCGCCGGTCCCGCGGTGGCGGCAGGCCGTGAGTTTCATGGTCAAGCACCCGATCCAGACGGCGAAGCTGCTCAACGGCTACCGCTGGAGCGAGCGCACGGTGATCCTGCTGGTGATGCAGAGCCTGGACAACTCGATCACGACGTACACGCGGCCCGGGCTGTTCGGCCGCCGCAAGTACACGTCGAAGCAGGGCCACGGCGAGCCGAACCCGAGCTTCATCCCGGCCGGCCACGAGGCGAACGAGCGCACGGCGGACCGCATCGGCGGCATCGCGGGCGGCACGTGGGGCGAGATCTTCGACATCCCGCTGACGGCCCACTTCATCGGTGGCGTCCCGATCGGCGCTTCGGCCGAGGAGGGCGTCATCGACCCGTACCACCGGGTGTTCGGCTACCCGGGCCTGTCGGTGGTGGACGGCGCGGCGATCACGGCGAACCTGGGCGTGAACCCGTCCCTGACGATCACGGCCCAGGCGGAGCGGGCGTTCTCGTTCTGGCCGAACAAGGGCGAGGCGGACCAGCGGCCTTCGCAGGACTCGTCGTACGTGCGGCTGGAGCCGGTGGCGCCGAAGAACCCGGCGGTGCCCGCCGACGCCCCGGCGGCCCTCCGGCGGTCCTAAGATCGGGGCCGTGACGGCATCCGAGAAGGCACACGCGCTGCTCGACGGGGTACGGAAGCTCGACGACGAATGGGCCAAGGTCATCGGCGGCCTCGGTGAGCCGGAGCTGCGCGCCCCCAGCGCGTTGCCCGGGTGGTCGCGCGCCCACGTCCTCGCGCACGTCGCCCGCAACGCCGATGGGCTGCAGAACCTCCTGACCTGGGCGAACACCGGGGTCGAGACGCCGATGTACGCGAGCGCCGAAGCACGCGACGCCGACATCGAGGCCGGGTCGCAGCGTCCGGCCGCCGAACTGCTCGCCGACTTCGTCGCCTCCGCCGGGCGGTTCGAGCAGTACGCCGCCGCCATGCCGGACGACGCCTGGGCGCGCGAAGCCCGCAACCGGCAGGGCGCGCCCGTCACCGGGACCGTCGTCGCGCGGATGCGGCTGTCCGAGCTCGCCATCCACCTCGCCGACCTCGACCGGGGCTACGACCTCGACCGCGTGCTCGGCCTGCTCGGGCCGCTCGCCGACGACGTCGTCCAGCACGCGATCACGTCCCGGGCCGCGCACCTCCCGGCGTTGCGCCTGGTCGCGGAGGGCTCCGAGTGGACCATGGGCGCCGCTCCCGGCGCCACGGTCCGCGGCAGCAACGGGCAGCTGCTGGCCTGGCTGAGCGGCCGCTCCGACGGCGCGGCCCTCGACGGGGACGTCCCGCGCATCCCCGCGTGGGGCTGAACTGACTTCGACCGTCCTCCGTGTAGTGATCAGGGGGCGCGGAGGCTGGTGTCCAGCCCTAAACTGAGCCTCCCCCGCAGCGAGGAGTCCGATGTGGACAGCGTGAGCAGGCCGGCCCGGTGACCGGGCACCCCGCCGGACCGGCGCGCCTGGACCGTCGGGCGTTCCTCCGGATCACGGGCGTCTCGGCGGCCGGTGCCGTCGCGGCCGCGTGCGGTCCGGGGTCGCCCACGACGCCGGCGGCGTCGAGCACCCCCGCCGCCCCGGCGACGACCGGGCCGCCCACCACCCGGCTGCCCACCGGGCCGCCGAACTGGGACGACCTGCGCGGCAAGCTGACCGGCAGCCTCCTGCGCCCGGGCACCGACGGCTACGACTCCGCCAAGCGCGCCTTCAACCCGCTCTTCGACGGCAACAACCCGGTCGCGGTCGCGAAGGTGACGAGCGCCCAGGACGTGCAGACCTGCGTCCAGGCCGCCGCCGGGCGCCTCACGCTCGCCGCGCGCAGCGGCGGCCACAGCTACGCCGGCTACTCCGTCCCCGAGAGCGGCCTGGTCGTCGACGTCTCCGGGATGAACAAAGTGGAGATCCGGGACACCCAGGCCGTGATCGGCGCGGGCGCGAAGCTGAAGGACGTCTACGCCGGGCTGGCGGCGGCCGGGCGCGCGCTGCCCGCCGGCTCCTGCCCGACGGTCGGGATCGCCGGGCTGACCCTCGGCGGCGGCATCGGCGTGCTGGCCCGCAAGTACGGCCTGACGTGCGACCACCTGAGCTCCGCGCAGGTCGTCACCGCCGACGGCAAGCTGGTGACGGCGTCGGCGACCTCCGAGCCCGACCTGTTCTGGGCGCTGCGCGGCGGGGGCGGCGGCAACTTCGGCATCGTCACCGAGTTCACCTTCGACACCGATCCGGCGCCGAACCTGACGGTGTTCTCGCTGCACTTCCCGGCCGGCTCGGCGACCGGCGTGCTCGGCGCGTGGCAGCAGTGGATCGCCGCGATGCCGCCGGAGCTGTGGGCGAACATCGTCGTCTCCGGCGGCTCACCGGTGCAGTGCCGGGTCGGCGGTTGCTACGTCGGAGCCCCCGCCGGGCTCAACACCCTGCTCAACAACCTCACCGCCAACGCCGGCGCGCGGCCGACCCAGCGCACGGTGAAGGCCCTCGACTACCTCGGCGCGATGAACTACTTCTCCGGCAGCTCGGCCCGGCAGTCGTTCGTGGCCTCGTCGCGGATCATCACCAGCCCGGTCGACCCGGCGAAGGTCGTCGCGCTCGCCGACGGCCGCGCGGGCATGGACTTGCTCATCGACGGCCTCGGCGGCAAGGTCGCCGAGCCGGCGAAGGACGCGACGGCGTTCTGGCACCGCGACGCGCTGGCCAGCGTCCAGATCTACGCGCCGGCGACGGCGAAGACCCGGGCGAAGGTGGCGGCGTCGGTGGAGGAGGTCGTCGCGGGCCTCGCGGCGGCCGGCGCGGGCGGCGGGTACGTCAACTACATCGACCCGACCCTGCCCGACTGGAAGGCCGCCTACTACGGCGACAACGCCAAGCGGCTGGGAGACGTCGCGAAGAAGTACGACCCCTTCAACGTCTTCCGGTTCGGGCAGGGCGTGGTCGCTTAGAGGTCGATGCCGGTGAAGACCGTGACGCGCTCCTCGGTCAGGTCGTGCATCGCCGCGAGGACGCCCTCGCGGCCGACGCCGGAGCTCTTGACGCCGCCGTAGGGCATCTGGTCGGCGCGGTAGGACGGGACGTCGCCGATGATCACCCCGCCGACCTCCAGCTCGGCCGACGCGTGGAACGCCAGCTGGACGTCGGTGGTGAAGACGCCGGCCTGCAGGCCGTACGCGGAGTCGTTGACCGCGCGGAAGGCGTCGTCCACACCGTCCACAACGGACACCGCGAGCACCGGTCCGAAGATCTCCTCGGCCCACGCCTTGGTGTCCGCCGGGACGTCGGTGAGCAGCGTCGGGGCGACGGTCGCGCCGTCGCGCGTGCCGCCGGTGAGCACCTTCGCGCCCGCCGCGACGGCCTCGTCGACCCAGGCGAGGATCCGCTCGGCCGCGGCTTCGTCGACGACCGGGCCGACGTCGGTGGCGCGGTCGTACGGGTCGCCCGTCCGCTGCGCCTCGACGGCTTCCACGAGCGCGGGCACGAACTCGTCCGCGACAGCGGCGTCGACGATCACCCGCTGCACGGCGATGCAGGACTGCCCGGCCTGGTAGTTGCCGAAGGTGGCGATGCGGTGCGCGGCGCCTTCGGGGTCGGGCCAGTCGCGCAGGACGACGGCCGCCGCGTTGCCGCCGAGCTCCAGTACGACGTGCTTGCGCGGCGCGGCGTCCTTGAGCGACCAGCCGACCGGCCCCGAGCCGGTGAACGACACGACGGGCAGCCGCGGGTCGGCGACGAGCTTCCGCGTCTCCTCGTTTCCCAGCGGCAGCACGGAAAACGACCCTTCCGGCAGGTCCGTCTCGGCCAGGATCTCGCCGAGGATCAGCGACGACAACGGCGTCCGCGGCGCGGGCTTGACGATGATCGGCGCGCCGATCGCCAGCGCCGGCGCGACCTTGTGCGCCACCAGGTTGAGCGGGAAGTTGAACGGCGCGATGCCGAGCACCGGCCCGCGCGGGACGCGGCGGGTGAGTGCCAGCCGGGCCTCGCCAGCCGGGTCGGTGTCGAGGCGCTGGACGTCGCCGCTGAAGCGGCGGGCCTCCTCGGCGGCGATGCGGAACACCGACACCGCGCGCTTGACCTCGGCTTCGGCCCACTTGAGCGGCTTGCCGTTCTCGGCGGTGATGACCTCGGCGATCTCCTCGGCGCGCCCGGCGAGCACGCGGGACACGTGCTCGAGCGCGCCGGCGCGGACGTGCGCGGGGGTGCCGCGCAGTTCCTTCGCGACCGAGACGGCGGCGGTGACCGCGCGCTCGACCTGCTCCGGCCCCGGCACGGCGACCGTGGCGACCTCGCTGCCGTCGTACGGGTGGTGCACGACGAGGGTGGTGGCGCCCGGCTCCGGGCGGCCGGCGATCCAGGCGGGGCGCGGCTCGGGGGTGATCATGTCCATGCGTACCAACGTAATCCGGCTGGGCATCCTGCCGGTGGAGGCCCACCCGGACGGGTCACGGCTTGATGAGCACCTTCAGCGCTTCGCGGTCGGCCATGGCGCGGTAGCCGTCCGGCACGCCCTCGATGTCGATCGTGCGGTCGAAAACCCTGCCAGGCTGGTACTTGCCGTCGAGGACGTCCGGCAGCAGCTCCGGGATGTAGTGCCGCGCGGGCGCGACCCCGCCGGTGACCGTGACGTTGCGGCGGAACACCCCGACGCCGATCGGACCGGTTTCGTACTGCGGCAGGCCGACCCGGCTGACCGCGCCACCCGCGCGCACGGCTCCGACGCCCATCTCGAAGGCGCCCAGCGTGCCGACGCACTCGAGGACGGCGTGCGTGCCGTGCCCGTCCGTCAGCTCGCGCACCTTCTCGACGCCTTCTTCGCCGCGCTCGGCGACGACGTCGGTCGCGCCGAACTCGCGGCCGAGGTCGGTGCGGGCCCGGTGCCGTCCCATCAGGATGATCCGGTCGGCGCCGAGCCGCTTCGCCGCGAGGACGGCCGAGAGCCCGACCGCGCCGTCGCCGATCACGGTGACGTTCTGGCCCTCGCTCACCCGCGCCTTGACGGCGGCATGGTGGCCGGTCGAGAAGACGTCGGAGAGCGTCAGCAGGGACGCGAGCAGGTCGTCGTCCTCGGTGGGCGGGAGCTTGACGAGCGTGCCGTCGGCCTGCGGGACGCGCACGGCCTCGCCCTGACCGCCGTCGACGCCCTTCGCGCCCCAGCCGCCGCCGTGCAGGCACGACGTCTGCAGGCCCTCCCGGCAGAACTCGCAGGTGTTGTCCGACCAGACGAACGGGGCGACGGCGAGGTCGCCCTTCTTGACGCCTGCGACGTCGGCGCCGGTCTCCTCGACGATCCCGAGGAACTCGTGCCCGATCCGGCGCCCGTGCTCACGCGGCGGCATGTCGGCGTACGGCCAGAGGTCGCTGCCGCAGATGCAGGACCGCACGACCCGCAGGACGACGTCGGTCGGCTCCACCAGCTTGGGGTCCGGGACGGTCTCGACCCGCACGTCGCCGGCGCCGTAGATGACTGTCGCTCGCATGCTGGGGCCTTCCCGTGGGGTTCGTGACAAACGTCGGGGGTGCGACGCCGGTGGCGCGCCTAGATTTTCGTCCATGACCCCGCGCACCGCATCCCGCAACCCGTTCGCGGCGCTCGCCCCGGTGACCCGCCGCCCGTACCTGACCGCGGCGGTCTTCGCGGTGACGCTGGCGTGCGGGATCGCGCAGCTGGTGCACCCGCCGCTGTACGACGCGATGCACCGCGACGCAGCGCGCATCGACGCCGGCGAGTGGTACCGCCTGGTGACGGGCATGTTCTTCCAGGACGGCTGGGCGTTCGGCCTGACGTCGAACCTGGCCTGGCTGGCGGTGTTCGGCACGCTCGCCGAGCGCGTGTTCGGCCGCGCCCGCTGGCTCGTCCTGTACTTCGGCTGCGGCCTGTTCGGCCAGGTCATGAGCTACTTATGGCTCAACCCGGTCGGGGCGGGCAACTCGATGTGCGTGGTCGGCCTGATCGGTGGTCTGGCGGCGGTGGTGATGGTGGCTTCGCGCCGCTACGGCGTGGTGCTGCCGGTCCAGTTCCGGGTCATCGCCTTCGCGCTGCCGGTGCTGGCCGTGGTCGACACGCTGGTGCACGACAACCACGGCCTGCCGCTGCTGCTGGGCCTGGCGCTGGGCTTCCCGCTCCTCCCGCGGGCCGGTCAGTCCGGGTAGCGGCCGCCGAGCCGGCACCAGTGCGCGACCAGGTGCGGCTGCGGCGGCACCGCGAGGAGGCCGGCGAGATCCGCCTCGGCCTGGCGGGCCGCTTCTTCGGTGCGTTCCCACTCCAGGTCTTCGTCGGCGTCGCGCTGCTCCGCCCGGGCGATCCGGTCGCACCGCAGCTCGTCGGCCTTGCCCAGGTCCTCGGTGTGCCGGGCGTCGAGGATGATCCCGCTGCCCGACTGGGCGCCGTAGCGGACGGCGATCCGCAGCAGGTCGTTGCTGAACGCGCGCGTCTCGGCGGGCACCCACGACAGCCGCTCCCAATCGGGCGGCGGCTGGTCGTCGGCGCGGCAGACCACGTACCCCGGCATGTCACACCAGGTCAGGGCGCCTTGCGGGCGGAGTCGGTAGAGCATGCGCGGGTCCCCCTCGGAGCTGGCCTCGACACCCGGTGAATCGGGCCGGCGGTGACTCCGCGTTACAGATCACCGGTTGCGGTACAGGTCCCGCAGCAGCAGGACCTCCGCGCAGTGGTGGATCATCTCGCGGTGGATGTGGAGCACCAGCGTCGCCATCGGGTACTCCGCGTACGGGCCTTCCGCCGGGCCGCACGGCCGGGCCAGCGCCTCTTCGTCGAGGGACTTCACGCCTTCCACCCAGCGGGCGTAGTACTCGTCGAGCAGGGACAGCACCTCCGCGGCCGTCCCCGGGTACGGGTAGTCGTCGTACGTCATCGGCGGCCCGCCGAAGTGCGACGCCGACCGCATGCCCAGCACCCCGACCAGGACGTGGTTGAGGCGCCACGCGATCGTCGTGACCGGCGGCGGCGTCGGCTCGGGGAACGCGAAGTCGATGGTGAACGGGCCCGTGCCGGGCTCGTCGTCCGACTTGCGCGGCCGCACGGTCCAGCAGTCCGCGACGGGCTCCCAGAAGTACTCGTCGTCGGTGAGGCCCTCGAGCTTCGGGCGCGTGTGGACGTTCCAGTGGAAGTCGAGCTGGTCGGTCAGTTCCTTGGTCCAGTTCACAGCCATACCGGGGACCGTAGGGCCGATCGCGGACAGGGGCGGCCCTGAATCGGGAGTGACCGGGCCCACCTGGGACGATGGAGGGGATTCCCGCTTCTCGCCAGGAGGTCCTCAGGTGCCCAACCCCACCGGTCCGGTTCTCGTCGTGGACTTCGGGGCGCAGTACGCGCAGCTGATCGCCCGGCGCGTGCGCGAGGCGCAGATCTACTCCGAGGTCGTCCCGCACAGCGCGTCGACCGAAGAGATCCTCGCGAAGAACCCCTCGGCCATCATCCTTTCCGGCGGCCCGTCGAGCGTGTACGCCGAAGGCGCGCCGGGCATGGACCCGAAGCTCACCGAAGCGGGCGTGCCGATGTTCGGCATCTGCTACGGCCACCAGCTGCTGGCCAGCGCGCTCGGCGGCGTCGTCGAGCCGACCGGCGTGCGCGAGTTCGGCCGCACCGAGATCCGCGTCGCCGGCGACGGCGGCGTCCTGCACGCCGGCCTGCCCGCGCACCAGCCCGCGTGGATGAGCCACAACGACAGCGTCACCAAGGCGCCGGAAGGCTCGGTCGTCACGGCGTCTTCGGACGGCGCCGAGGTCGCCGGCTTCGAGGACGTCGAGCGCCGCTTCGCCGGCGTCCAGTACCACCCGGAGGTCGCGCACTCGCCGCACGGCCAGGAGGTGCTGCGCCGGTTCCTGCGCGACATCGCCGGGATCGAACCGCAGTGGACGACGTCGTCGATCGTCGAGGAGCAGGTCCAGCGGATCAGCGACCAGGTCGGCGACGGCCGCGCGATCTGCGGCCTGTCCGGCGGGGTCGACTCGGCCGTCGCGGCGGCGCTGGTGCAGCGCGCCATCGGCGACCGGCTGACCTGTGTGTTCGTCGACCACGGCCTGCTGCGGGCCGGCGAGCGCACCCAGGTCGAGCAGGACTTCGTCTCCGCGACCGGGGTCAACCTCGTCACCATCGACGCGCGCGAACGCTTCCTCGACGCGCTGGCCGGCGTCACCGACCCGGAGCAGAAGCGCAAGATCATCGGCCGCGAGTTCATCCGCGTCTTCGAGCAGGCCGAGCGCGACCTCAAGGAGCAGGGCGACTACAAGTTCCTGGTCCAGGGCACGCTGTACCCGGACGTCGTCGAGTCCGGCGGCGGCGAGGGCACGGCCAACATCAAGAGCCACCACAACGTCGGCGGCCTGCCGGACGACCTGCAGTTCGAGCTGGTCGAGCCGCTGCGGCTGCTGTTCAAGGACGAGGTCCGCCGCGTCGGCCTGGAGCTGGGCCTGCCCGAGACGATCGTGCAGCGCCAGCCGTTCCCCGGCCCCGGCCTGGGCATCCGGATCATCGGCGCGGTCGACGCCGAGCGCCTCGAGACGCTGCGCGTGGCCGACCTGATCGCCCGCGAGGAGCTGACGGCCGCCGGGCTGGACCGCAGCATCTGGCAGTGCCCGGTGGTGCTGCTGGCGGACGTCCGCAGCGTCGGTGTCCAGGGCGACGGCCGGACCTACGGGCACCCGGTGGTGCTGCGCCCGGTGTCGTCCGAGGACGCGATGACCGCGGACTGGACGCGCCTGCCCTACGACGTCCTCGAGCGGATCTCCACCCGCATCACCAACGAGGTGGCGGAGGTCAACCGGGTGGTCCTGGACGTGACGTCCAAGCCGCCGGGCACCATCGAGTGGGAATGAGTCCACTCCTGGACAGGACTCGAGGCCCCGGCGTGGGATCCGGGGCCTCGAGAGTTTTCGGTGCTAGCGGCGGCGTTTGCTGCCGAACGACGCGCCGAGGAGCAGCAGCCCCACGAGCACCGCGCCGCCGGCGATGACCCACCGGAAGTCGAACTGTGGCAGCCAGCTCGCGCCGTCCGAGAGGACGTAGGCGGAGATCAGCAGCGTCGCGATCCCGACGATCAGGGTGAAGACGTCCACGCCGCGCTTCGCGGGCTGGGTCTCCGTCGGGTTGTCGTAGGCGTAGGGGTTCTGGTCAGCCACGGCGCACCTCCACGTTGCCCACGCTGTTCTTGACGTGCAGGGTGATCTGCTGGCCGCCGGGGCCGTCGGTGCCGTAGTCGACGCCGGTCAGCGCGTCCTGGCTGATGCCGTCGGTCTGGTGGCCGAAGCAGTCCGTGTTGCCGGCGCCGGTGTGGCAGTCGTAGGTGACGTCCGCGGTGTCCGGCACGGTGACCGTGGTGTCGCCCGCGCCGTTGATCACGGTGGTGGTGATCGGCGAGCCGGCGGGCAGCGCGGTCAGGTCGAGGTCGATGTTGCCCGCGGCGTGCTGGTACAGCGGCTTCAGGGCGGTCACCGAGAGCGGAGTCTCGTGCAGGTCGCCCGCGCCGCCGCGGAAGTCGAAGTTCTCGAACGGCACGGTCGTCAGCACCATCCCGGCGATCGCCAGCGGCACGGCGAGCCCGATCAGGCCGCGCCCGCCGCGGGCGAACGCGCCGGTGACCAGGCCGATCCCGACGACGCCGAGCACCAGGCCGATGATGTGCTGCGCGGAGAACCAGGTCGCGCCGTTGAGGTTGGCCAGCACGCCACCGCCGGCGGTCAGCACGGCGAGCGCGAAGGTCGCGGAGCCCACCTTGGAGTTGCGGCGCCGCTCGGGCCGCCGGTCGCGGTGGTGCATCGGCGGCGCGGGCGGAGGCGGCGGCTGCGTCGACGGCGGGTCGGGCAGGTCCCACCCGGCCGGGTCGGCGGCGAGCGGGTCCCACCCCGGCTTCGCCTCCGCGTCGGCGGTCGCGGTGTCGGTCATGGTGAAGGCTCCGTTCCCGGTGAAGGCTCGAGTCCGCGGGACGACCGGCGCGGGCCGGTTCTCCTGGCCGCGGTTGCGGTGCAGCAGGTAGAGCGCGGTGGCGATGAGCGCGAAGCTGATGAGGGCCCCGCCGTCGAACCACGAGCCGCTGAAGGAGCCCCCGACGCTGACCACGGTGAGCACGCACAGCACGACGGCGAAGGCCGGCGACACCGACGACCGGCCGCGCCCGATCAGCGACTCGAAGCCGGAGACCTCGTCGCTCTCGCCCGGCAGGAAGAGCCACCCCAGCAGGTAGAAGGGAACGCCGAAACCGCCGAAGATCGTCGCGACCACCAGGGCGACCCGCACGACAACGGGGTCGATCCCGTACCGGTACCCGATGGCCGCGGCGACGCCGGCGACCTTCCGCCCGGCGTGCGGCCGCCGAGGCCGGCTGACCCAGAAGTCCTTCACGGTCTCCTCGAAGCCGTTCAACGGACTCGGCTTCGGTGCCCGCGTCTCACTCGCACCACTCATACCGAAGAGCATGCGCGATCCGTGGTCGGCGGACATCCGGGATGGTCCCTGAGGTTTCCCGGAGAATGGCGGGGTGATCCGCAGGCTCGCCTTGCTCCCGGTGTTCGCGCTGCTGGCCGCGTGCGGTCCGGAGGCGGGAGACCCCGTGCCGCCGTCGACGGCGGTCCTCTTCCCGTTGCTGGACGGTTTCGCGGGCTTCTACGCCGATCCCGCCGGTCCCGCCGCGACCTGGGTCCGCTCGGCGCCGCCGGGACGCGGCGCGACGCGATCGACACCGCGATCGCGCGGATCCCCGCGGCTCGCCGGGTCACCGATCCCGGTGACGCGGGCCCGTTCGTGCGTGCGGCAGCCGCCGCGAAGCGGAAGCCCGTCCTGCTCGCCGACGCCTCGGGCGTCTGCACCTCCGAGGCTTACCACCGGTGGTTCGCGGCGCTGGCCGCAGGAATCGGCGGGCTGCCCGCGGTCGTCGTCGTGCGGACGTGCCCCGACGGCCGGGCCGCGGCGCTCGCCGACGCCGTCCACACGCTTCGCGCCCCCGCGACGAACCTCCTGCTGGACGTCTCCGACGTCGCGGCGCCGGACGACGCGGTCCGGCTGCTCGCCGACGCCGACGTGCGCGAGGCGGGCGGGTTCGCGCTCAACGTCGGCGGCTACGCCCCGGACGCCCGGCTGACCGCGACGGCGACCACGATCCTCACCCGCCTGGCCGCCTCGACCGGCCGCACCGACTACCTGCCCCTCTTCGACACCAGCCGCAACGGCGCCGAGGTCACCGGCGACTGCAACCCGGCGGGCGCGAAGACCGGCGCGTGGGAGCGGATCGACGGGGCCGGGAAGCCGCAGGGACTCTGGCTCACGACACCCGGGATCTCCGACGGCCCGTGCGGGACGGCGCCGCGCAGCCACCGCGGCGAGTTCGACCCGGAGCTCGCCGCCGCGCTCGCGCGGTAGGTGGATCAGGGATTTCCCCCGATGGAAGCCCGCGCCCCCGCGTGTGACGATGGACGGCGTGCAGGAAGCCCTCGACCACGTCGCCAGTGACCAGGTGACCGTTCCGGAGAAGCCCAAGATGTTCCGGCGCCGGTCCGGGCGGGCGATCGCCGGGGTTGCCGGGGGGCTCGCCGACCACCTCGGGGTGCCCGTCGTCTGGGTCCGGACCGCCTTCGCGCTGCTCGCCGCCCTCAACGGGGCCGGCCTGCTCGCCTACGGGCTCCTCTGGGTCTTCGTCCAGCAGCAGACCGACGAAACCGCGAAGGCGCCGACGTCGAAGGAGCGCCAGCAGGCGTTCGGCCTGATCGCGCTGGGCGTCGGCCTCGCCGTCGCCAGCGGGACGCTCACCGGGTTCATCAGCGGCTGGGTCGCCGTGCCGCTCGCCGTCGCCATGCTCGGCCTCGCGGTCGTCTGGCGGGAGGCCGACGAGTCGCAGCGCCGCCGGTGGCGGGTCGGGGCCAAGGACGGCTTCGCGGGGGCGTTCCTCGGCGGGGGCGGCTGGTCGGCCGCGATCCGGATCGTCGCCGGCGTCGCGCTGGTGATCACCGGCATCACCGTCGTCGTCCTGCGCAGCGGCACGCTCGACCAGGTCCAGTTCGCCCTGATCGCGGTCCTCGCGACGCTGATCGGCGTCGCCGTCCTGACCATCCCGTTCTGGCTGCGGCTGGTCCGCGACCTGTCCGACGAGCGCAAGGCCCGCATCCGCACCGACGAACGCGCCGAGATCGCCGCCCACCTGCACGACTCCGTCCTGCAGACCCTGGCCCTGATCCAGAAGCAGAGCGAGCAGCCGCGCGAGGTGGCGCGGCTGGCGCGCAGCCAGGAACGCGAGCTGCGCGGCTGGCTCTACGGCCCGAACGGCTACGGCAAGCCCGTCGAGACCGCCGAAGAAGCGACGGGCCAGCTGTCCGAAGCGCTCGCGACGGCGTGCGGCGAGGTCGAGGACACCTTCGCGATCTCCGTCGGCCAGGTGGTCGTCGGCGACGCCGAGCTGGACGACTCGCTGGTCGCGCTGGTCCAGGCCGCGCGCGAGGCGATCGTCAACGCCGCGAAGCACGCCGGCGTCGAGGAGGTCAGCGTCTTCGCCGAGGTCGAGCCGACGGCGGTCACGGTGTTCGTCCGCGACCGCGGCAAGGGCTTCGACCCGGACCTCGTCCCGGACGACCGCCACGGCCTCGCCGACTCGATCCGCGGCCGGATGACCCGCCACGGCGGCACGTGCAAGGTTCGCACCGCGCCGGGGGAGGGCACCGAAGTGCAGCTCGCCATGCCGGTGAAAGCGGGCAAGGGGGCAGCGTGAGGCGGCTATGCTCGACGACGTGACTGACACCCAGCGCGAACCGGTGAAGGTGTTCCTCGTCGACGACCACGCGCTGTTCCGCGCGGGGGTCCGCACCGAGCTCGACTCGATCACCGACGAGGTCCGCGTGGTCGGGGAGGCCGGTTCGGTCGCCGAAGCGGTCGCCGGGATCGCCCGGACCAAGCCCCAGGTGGTCCTGCTGGACGTCCACATGCCCGACGGCGGCGGCGCCGAGGTCCTGCGCCGGGTGCGCCCGGAGCTGCCAGACGTGGTGTTCCTGGCGCTGTCGGTCTCGGACGCGGCGGAGGACGTCATCGCGGTCATCCGAGCGGGCGCGCGCGGGTACGTCACGAAGACGATCTCGTCGAAGGAGCTGGTCCGCGCGGTGGTCCGCGTGGCCGACGGCGACGCGGTGTTCTCGCCGCGGCTGGCCGGGTTCGTGCTGGACGCGTTCGCGGACCGGCCCGGCTCCGCGCCGATCAACGACCCGGAGCTGGACCTGCTGACCCCGCGGGAGCGGGACGTCCTGCGGCTGCTCGCGCGGGGGTACGCCTACAAGGAGATCGCGTCCGAGCTGTTCATCTCGGTGAAGACCGTCGAGACGCACGTGTCGAGCGTCCTGCGGAAGACCCAGCTGTCGAACCGGTACGAGCTCTCCCGCTGGGCTTCCGACCGACGCCTCGTCTGACTCAGTCCGCCAGAGGAGCGAGAGGCCGGGGCGCGCGCCCGGTGGTGTCGTCACCAAGCCCATCCGCCTGGTCACCGGCCACGTCCAGGGCCCCTCGCTCCGGCTTCTGGAGGCGGGTCAGCGCGACCCCGCCGAGGACGACCACCATCCCCGCGATCACCCGCAGGTTCAGCTGCTCGCCCAGGAACACCGCGCCCAGCAGCACCGAAACCACCGGCAGCAGGTACCCGACGACCGAAGCCGCCACCGCACCCTCGCTCGCCAGCAGCTGGTAGTTCAGCGCGAACGCGATCCCCGTCGACCCGATGCCCAGCACCAGCACCGCCAGCAGCGGCCCGGTCGAGACGTGCACCGGCGTCAGCCCGCCGACCGGCAGCGCCAGGACCAGCATCCCGCTGGCCAGCAGCATCTGCCCGGCCGAGATCGCGTACGGCGAGGACGTCGAAGAGGACAGGTACTTGCCTTCGTAGACGAACGCGAACCCGTAGCTCGCCGCCGCCGCGAGGCACGCCAGCGCGCCCCAGCTGAGCAGCCCCGACGCCTGCCACGGCGCGAAGATCAGCAGGATCCCGCCGAGTCCGACCAGGAGCCCGGCCAACCGCGTCCCGGTCATCCGCGACGACGTCCCCATCATCGGCGCCGCCAGCAGCACCCACAGCGGCGTCGTCGAGTTCAGCACCCCGGTGATCCCCGAGTCGACCGTCGTCTCGCCGATCGCGAACAGCAGGAAGGGCAGCGCGTTGTGGAAGAACGCCGCGACGGCCAGGTGCCCCCACACCCGCCGGTCGCGCGGCAGCCGCGCACGCTGCAGCCGGCACAGCACCAGCAGCATCGCCGCGCCGAGCACGAGCCGCGCCAGCACCAGCTGCACCGGCGAGAACATCCCCAGCCCCAGCTTGATCCAGAAGAAGCTCGAACCCCACATCAACGCCAGCGCGCCGATCCTCAGCAGGGTCTTCGTCTCGCCCACCCAGTCCTCCTTCGCCGATCAAGCGCCAGCTTCGCGCCGCCGAGACGTAAGGACAAGCGAAAATAACTGCAGGGACGCTTAAGCCCAGCTGTACGATCGGAGCCATGCTCGACGTCCGCCGCATGCAGGTTCTCCGCGCCGTCATCACCAGCGGGTCGATCACCGCCGCGGCCCGCAACCTCGGCTACACGCCGTCCGCGATCAGCCAGCAGTTGTCGGCCCTGGAACGCGAAGCGGGCACTGAGCTGCTCGAACGCGTCGGCCGCGGCGTCCGCCCGACCCCCGCCGGCTCGCTGCTGTCCGAGCACGCCGAGAAGCTCAGCACCGAGCTCGCGAAGGCCGAAGCGGCGCTGACCGAGCTCAAGGAGGGCCGCACCGGCCGTGTCGCCATCCGCTACTTCGCGACGGCCGGCGCGTCCCTCGTCCCGCCGGCCATCGCCGCGGTCCGCCGCGAGCACCCCGGCGTCCGCCTCGACCTCAAGCTGGTCGAGCCGGACGACCCGATGGCCGACGTCGAAGCGGGCGACGCCGACGTCGCGATCACCGTCTTCCCGCGCAAGAAGCCGCCAGGCAAGGGCGTCGAGCTGGTGCACCTGCTCGACGACCCGTACCGCGCGGTGCTGCCGAAGACCCACCCGCTGGCCCGCAAGCGCGTGCTCGACCTGACGGAGTTCGCCGAGGAGCCGTGGGTCGGCGTCGACGGGCTGCCGGGCATCTGCCGCGACATCCTCGACAGTGCCTGTGCGTCCGCCGGGTTCGCTCCGAACGTCGTGGTCGAGTCCGAGGACTACCAGACGGCGCAGGGGTTCGTCGCCGCCGGCATCGGCGTCGGGCTCATCCCGGAACTGGGGCTCGGCGCCCAGCACCCGGGCGTGGTCGTCCGCCGGATCCGGAACCCGGAACCGGTCCGCGCGATCCACGCCGCGGTCGCGTCCCGAGCGTGGGGGCAGCCCGCCGTCCGGACGTTCCTGGAAGCCATGCGCGCGGCGACCGTGAAAGTCGCTTAGACGAAGAACAGCTCCGAGACGAGGATGCCGACCAGCACCGCCGCGAGGATCGCGGCCACGGTGATCAGCGTCTTCTTGGACACCGGCAGGTTCCACGCCTGCGCCGACGGCTGCGGCCCCGGTGCGGGCGGCGGCGCGTACTGCGTCGGCGGCGGGACCGGCTGCATCCGCTGGGTCTCCTCCGCCGGGGAGTAGCCGGGCGCGGCGACCGGGACCTGCTGCTGGAACTGCGGTCCCGACGGCGGCATCGGCGGCGCCGCGGGCGCCAGCCCCGGGTTGAACGGCGGAGCCGGCGGCGGCGGGAGCCCGGGCGCGGTCGGCGGGATGAACGCCGTCTCGCGGCCCTCGGTGATCGCGCTCAGCGAACGGACGGTGTCGGCCATCGTCGGCCGGGTCGTCGGGTCCGAGCGGAGCATCTTGCGCAGCGCCGCGGTCAGCACACCCGCGTTCTGCGCCGGCCGCTCGGACGACTGCCCGTCATCCCCGAACGGCGGCACGCCTTCGACGGACGTGTACAGCGTCGCCCCGAGCGAGAAGACGTCGGCGGCCGGCGTCGGGGGCAGCCCGCGCGCGACCTCAGGCGCCACGTACGCCGCGTGCGGGCCGCCGCCGCTGATGCCGATGTCGGTGAGCTTGACGCCGCCGTCGTCGGCCAGCAGGACCGTGCCCGGCTCGAGCGTGCGGTGCACGAACCCGGCCGCGTGGATCGCGGCGAGCGCGTTGCCGAGCTGGATGCCCAGGTGCGCGGCCTGGTCGGGGGTGAGCCGGCCGTGCTCGGCGAGGAACGTCGCCATGCTGCGCGACGGGATGTACTCCATCACCAGCCAGACGTCCTGGCCGTCGGGCAGGACGTCGAACACCTTGATCGCGCTGGGGTGCTCGATCCGGGCCGCGTCCTTGCCCTCCTGCATGGCCCCCGCGCGCGCCTGCTCGGCGCGGTCGCCGGCGCCGACCGGGAGGTACATCCGCTTCATCGCGACGGTGCGGAACAGCCGCGTGTCGAACGCCAGCCACACGATGCCCGCGCGGCCACGGCCGATCGGCTGGTCCAGCCGGAACCGGCCGCCGACGATGGTGCCTTCAGAACTCAAGTTGGGTCCTCGATCATCCGCCGGTGCCCGTGGCGGGCGTGGTGGGCGTGACGGGCGTGGTCGGTGTCGTTTCGACCGGTGTCGTTTCCGGCGTGGTCGTCTTCGGGGTCGTCTTCGGAGTCGTGGTCTTCTCCGGCTCGGTCGTCCGCGGCGTGGTCGTGCGCTTCGCCGAGGTCGTCTCCGACGGCGACGTCAGATCCACCGTGGTGGTCGGCTCGTCCGTCGTCGACGGCAGCGACTCCGACGTCGCGACCGGCGCCGGCTTGCTGCTGGACACCGGCGCCGCGGGGGCCTCCGGGTTGTTCGGGCTCAGCAGCCACACGGCGAGCGCGACCAGGCCCACGACCACGATGCCGCCGATGATGGCCGGGCGCTTCCAGGCGCCTGGCTTCTCGTCGTCGTCATCGACCGGGCTGGCCTGCGGACGCCGCGGCGGGGGCGGCGGGGCCGGCTCGTCTTCGTAGTCGTCGTACTGGTCGTCCGCGTACGAGCCCTGGCCGGGCGGGGGCACCGGCACCGCGCGGGTCGCGGCGAGGCCGGGCGGGACGCCGCCGACGTACTGCTGGCGCTCGTCGGGGTAGCGGTCGTACCCGTCGTAGTCGTCCTCCGGGTAGCCGGTGCCCTCCGGGTAGTCGTCCTCGTCGTAGTACGGCACGGCCTGGGTCGGGGCCTGGCCGCCGTCGAGCAGGCTGCCGGAGTGGCCCGCCGGGACCTCGTCGAACATCTGGGTGGCGTTCGGGTCGGCGATGGCCGCCGCGCCGAGCACGCCCGCGGCCGGCGCCATCATGGTCTCGTCCGCAGGGGCGCCGAGCGGCGTCTCGCCGCGGGCGACGGCCGCGAGCAGCTCCTCGCACTCCTCGGCGGTCGGCCGGTGCCGGACGTCCGGGTGCAGCAGCACGGCCAGCACGCTCGCCAGCGGCCCGGACTGGCGCGGCGGGATGATCTGCCCGGCCGCGACCGCGTGCAGCAGGCTCAGCGTGTTCTCCGACAGCCCGAACGGCGGCTGGCCCTCGCAGGCCGCGTACAGCGTCGAGCCGAGCGAGAAGACATCGGACTCCGGTCCGGGGTCGCCGCCGATGGCGACCTCGGGAGCCAGGTAGGCGGGGGTGCCGGCGATCATCCCGGTCTTGGTGACCGTGACGTCGTCCTTGGCGCGCGAGATGCCGAAGTCGGTGATCTTCACGGTGCCGTTGCCGGCGAGCAGGATGTTGCCCGGCTTGATGTCGCGGTGCACGATGCCGACCGCGTGCGCCTCGCGCAGCGCCGCGGCGACCTGGGCGCCGATGCGCGCCACCTCGGTCGGCGGCAGCGTGCGGCGTTCCTGCAGCACGGCGGCCAGGCTGGTGGAGTTGAGGTACTCCATGATCAGGCACGGCTGGCCGTTGTCGTCGGTGACGACGTCGAAGACGGAGATCGCGTTCGGGTGGTGCAGGCGGGCGGCGATCCGGCCCTCGCGCATCGTCCGCTGGCGCGCGTCCTCGGCGTCGTGCTCGTCCAGGTGCGGCTGGAGGAGCAGCTGCTTGATGGCGACCGTGCGGCCCAGGACCTCGTCGTGCGCCTGCCAGACGGCCCCCATCGCGCCCGTGCCGATCCGGCCGACGATGCGGTACCGACCGGCGACCAGGCGACCCTCGTCGCTCACGCGACCTCCCTTTGGGCTCCGACTTCACCAGGGCGTGAGGATCGGTGCCTGGTGACGCGGCCACGCGCACGCCGCTTCGCTGGAGCGTATGCACATGTCGTGGGCTGTGTGCCGGCTTCACTGAGACCGGCCCGTGACAAGGCTAGGCGCTCACTCTGCGCACACGAATCCGGTACGGGCACTTGAACCACGGGTGAAGGGGTGATCGCCGAGGGCTACATGTACTGGGCCGAGACGAGCTCGGCTTCGGTGATCAGCCCGCCGCTGTCGGCGACCCGGAACAGCTGGGTCACGCGGACCAGGGCGCCGTCCGGCCGGTGCAGCGTCGCGACCGCCAGGATCGAGCCGTCCGGCTTGATCTGGGTGTCGGCCTCCTGGACGTCGATGGCGTCCATCGAGCTCCAGGTGCGGACCAGCTCGCCGGCCGCGCCGTCGGCCAGCGTCGGGCTCAGCAGCGCCAGCGCGCCCGACGAGTCCTTCGCGATGGCGGCGTAGAAGTCCTTGACAGCCTGGATCTTCCGGGCCGCGCTGCGCGCGTCGGCGGCCGTGTCCGGCACCGCCTGCACGGTGGCCGGCGCCGCTTCGGTCCGCGGGCTCCCGCCGGTCGACTCCGACGCCGACGGCGCGCCACCGGAGTGCGTGCCGGGCGCGGGGGTGCTGGGCTGCTCGGGCGCGCCGCCGCCGGCCTGGTGCTGCGGGACGGCGAGGCCGCCGAGCTCCGCGGCACCGGTGAAACCGGCGGGCGTGGACTGGCCGCCTTCGGACACCGCGCGGTGCGCGCTGGTCAGCATCGGCGCGGCGACCACCGCGCCGGCGACGAGCGCACCGGCGGCCACGAGCCCGGCCAGCTTGGCGCGGCGGACGAACCGGCTCTCGGGCTCGCCGTCGTCCTCGTCCCGCTCCGGCTCGCGGACGGGTTCCAGCCGCGGCGGCAGGAACTTCTGCGGATCGCGGAAGACCTGCTCGAGGTAGTCGCGGTCGGCGTCGCCGACGCCGTCGAGCATCTCGGCCGGGATGACGTCCTCGACGCGGACGGCGTTGGGTACCTCACGCCGTGTTCGCTGCCGATCAAGCACGAAAGTCCTCGCTCTGGGGTTCCGGGGACGGTCACTCGGCCGTTCGGCCGGGTTCCCGTTGGTCCGGGTGGCCGACTCGTGGCCGGTTCCGGACCCGCTGTCGTCAGGTAACCCTGTGCGGACGAGCACCACCAGGCTCTGTCGCCGGAATGCCGTCGCGATACGACGAGCGGCAGCATATGTCACCCACCCGGACCAGGGGTAACCGTTCGGCGCACCGCACGTGCATCGGAACGGGCGAACCGCACGTGCAGGGTTCGTTACTGGCCGTCAGCCGCGATCTTGTCGCCGTCCCCGAACGTCAGCGTGCGCTCCTCGATCGTCTTGGAACCGTCGGTGTGGGTGATCTCGACGGTGTTGACCGTGATGCCGCGCTGCTGGTCGACGCTGATCTTGCGGACCTCGAAGTAGGCGATGCCGGCGTAGCGCTCGGCGAGGGCCTGCGGGCCCTTGTCGTGCAGGTCGCCGGTGGTGACCGCGGACGCCGCGGCGGGGTCGGTGGTGACGGTGTTGAAGAACTTCTCCGAGTTGTCGCCCATGGTCTGCGCGTCCGGCGGGAAGGAGTACCACCACGGCGGCTTGACCGGGGTTTCGCGCTGGGCGGGCGTGATCGGGGGCTTCTGCGGCCGCGCGCTCGTGCCCGGGGTGGCCGTGCCGGTCGTCCCCGGCGTGGTGCTGCTGTCGTCGGCGGGTGGCGGGACGGTGCCGTCCACGGGGCCGGCGCCACCGCCGCTGGTCCGCCCGGCCGGCTGGTCCGGCCGCGACGAGGAGTCCGGGGCCGCGGCGGAGCCGCCCTCCCGGGACGTCTGCGCGGGTTCGCCGGTGGGGTCGATGACGGTGGGCGCGCCCTGGTAACCCGGCCACGCGCCCTGCACGGCCTGGTCCTCCGCCGGCTTCCCGACCAGGTAGGACCCGGCGAACAGCAGCCCGACGACCACGGCGCCGGACGCGCCGGTGGCGAACCAGGCCGCCTTCTTCCACGTCTTGGGCGGGGTGACGGACGCGGGCACCGAGCCGATGGTGAAGCCGCCGAGCCCGTCGATCGGAGGAGCGGCGTAGATGCGGACGTCGTCGTCTTCCTGGTCCGCGTCGCGCGGCTGCGGGGAGACCAGCGAGACGCGGGTGCGCCGCGCGGCCAGCTCGGCGCGGGACTCGGCGACGGGCTCGGCTTCGGCGTCGTCATCGTCGAGCGGCAGGTCGCCGTGCGAAGCGGGGAAGAGCGGGGGCGCGGGCCGCCGGTCGCGCGGCTGGGGCAGCGACGGCTGGGGCAGCGTGCCGGACACCGGCGGCTCGGGGAGCGCCCCGGACCCCGGCTCCGCGAGGGGCAGGCACCCGGACACCTGCTGGGGGAGCGCCCCGGACATCGACTGCCCGGCTTCCGGCTGCTGGAACGGGAAAGAATCGCTCGTCGGCTGGGGGAACGCTCCGGATCCCGGCTGCCGGTACGGGAACGAGTCCTCTATCGGCTGGGGGAGCGCTCCGGACCCTGGCTGCCGGTAAGGGAACGAGTCCGGCATCGGCTGGGAGAGCGCGCCGGATCCCGGCTGCTGGAACGGGAACGACCCGGTCGTCGGCTGGGGGAGCGCTCCGGATCCCGGCCGCAGGTAGGGGAACGACTGCGGCATCGGCTCGGCAAGCGCTCCGGACCCCGGCCGCGCGAAGGACCCGGGAGCGCCGCCCGACCTGGGGCGCGCCAGGGAGCCGGACGTCGGCTGGGGCAGGGGGATCCCACCCGGCCTCGGCTGCGCGAGGGGCAGCGACCCGGACACGGGCGGGTCGACCGGTGCCTGGCCGGCCGCGTGGCGCCGCCCCGCGCGGGTCGGGGGAAGCGGGGGCGTCCAGCTTTCCGTACCGCCGAGCCGGTGCCGCCCGGGATGGGCGGGCGCGCCGCCGCGTCCGTGGAACTCCGTGCCGTGGGTCATGTCGACTCGACCACCCGGCCGTACGACTCTGATGCCGTTGGGGGGCAACAGAACCCGATCGGAGCATCCTCACGAGCGGAATCGCGTTCGGAATCCTGCGCAGATGCACGCGCATGCGAGACTGGGCGCGCGGGGCCAGTGCCCCCGCGCGTCCTGCGGGCTCCGCCCGACCCGAACGCAAGGGTCCTCACGGCGTCAACCCTAGGAGCATCCGGCGTAGAAAGTCCCGTCCAAACCTGCAAGTTGCACAGGTTTCACTCGGTCGGGCGCGACCGAACGGGGGAGGGTGACGCTGCGGAGTTTCACGCAGCGCCATCGGCCCAGTTCGAAGCGGTCAGCCTCCCGTGCGGTAACGGTCGCGCGTGGACTGCAGCGCCTTAGTCGCCACCACACCGCTACCCGCCGCGACGAGGATCGCCACGATGTCGAGCGTCGGTCCCCCGGCCGTGAGCAGCCAGGCGAACAGCGACGCGGCGGTGGTACCGCCGGCGACGGCCCAGCGGCTGCGGACGTACTGCCCGACCGGCGCGCCACTGGCACCGCGTTTACCCGCCGCGTTGTTCAGCAGCGCCAGATACCCCACATGGCCCAGCGCGGCCAGCACGCTCGCGAGCGCGACGATGACGGCGATGAGGTTAACGAGCCAGTCCATGGCTCCAGTCTGCCCGCAGCGGACCCGCCGGTGCCTCCGGGAAGACCCGGAATTCGGGCAACCGTTACCGGCCGAGCCTGCCGCGGCCGAGGTTCAGCAGCGCCATGGCCAGCTGACGGCCGTCCGGGCCCAGCTCGCGGTACCGCGCGAGCACGTCCATCTCGCGGTTGTAGACGATCCGCGTCCCGCCGGCGGCCATCCGCGCGGCCCCGATGGTCTTGGACACCTCGACCCGGCGCTTCACCAGCCGCAGGATCTCCTTGTCCAGCCAGTCGATCTCCTCGCGGAGCGCCGCGATGTCGTCTCCGGCGGGGGTGTGCTCGGCGGGCTGGCCGTCGGCGTTCGTGGCTTGTGCGTTCATCGGGACCTCTCCCTCGAATCCCGGACCCGCCCGGCCCCAGGTACGGCGACAGCCCCGGGTCCGTGGACTCCGGGGCTGGCGTGATGGCGGTTCGGGCACTACGCGATCACGGGAGCCGGAGTCCGGTTCCCGTAAAAAAATCGCTCTGCGTGGTGCCGCATGCGCTCAGTATGGCACAGCCGTGCCGGGGCGCTCCCGGAACGAGCGCACGCGGGCATGAACGAAGAGGCTCACCGCCAGCCAGAAGATCGGGAACGCGGGCCAGAAGAAGCCGGCGCCCAGCACGGCCCACCGGACCACGATCACGACGGCGATCGCCACCACGACGGCGAGGTGCAGGCGCAGCGCGGGGTGCCGCCGCAGCGCGGC
Source organism: Amycolatopsis sp. NPDC101161 (assembly GCF_044768185.1). Taxonomy (NCBI): domain Bacteria; kingdom Bacillati; phylum Actinomycetota; class Actinomycetes; order Pseudonocardiales; family Pseudonocardiaceae; genus Amycolatopsis; species Amycolatopsis sp. NPDC101161. Next base: position 454,594 of record NZ_JBIWPI010000004.1, on the reverse strand, counting down.
GCGGGTGAGCGGGAAGCCGGGCCGGGGCGGCGCGGGCCGCGGCAGGTCGGCGGTGAGCTCGGCCAGCTCGTCGGTGAACTTGGCGGCGTAGACGTGGGTGAGGCGCTCTTCGACCTCTTCGAGGGTGAGCCGGCCTTCGGAGCCGGCGGTCTGGACGGCGGAGGCGACGCGTTCACGTTCGGCGTCGGCGGCCCGGATGCGGGCGGTGCGGTTCTCTTCCATGTCAACCGATGCTCCGCGCGCCCGGCCCGGCGCGCGTCGGGCGCCAGGCGACATCTCCCGCTACGCCCGGCGCGGTAGACCGGGACCGGGGAAGCATGGCCGGCGGACCCGCCGCGTCGGCACGCTCTGCCGCCCTCCTACCCGCCCGGGGTAGCGTGGACAGACGATGGACACCCTCTTCGATCTCCCCGCCGAGACCCCCGCGCGCAAGCCCGCTTCCGGCGGGCAGGCCGATCTGCTCGACGACCTGAACCCGTCCCAGCGCGAAGCCGTCACCCACGCCGGTGGCCCGCTGCTGGTGGTGGCGGGCGCGGGATCGGGCAAGACCCGGGTGCTGACCCGCCGGATCGCCTACCTGCTCGGGCAACGCCGCGTGCACCCCGGCGAGATCATGGCGATCACGTTCACCAACAAGGCGGCCGCGGAGATGCGCGAGCGCGTCGCGGCGCTCGTCGGCCGCCGCGCGAACGCGATGTGGGTGTCGACGTTCCACTCGATGTGCGTGCGGATCCTGCGCCGCGAGGCCAAGACGCTCGAGATGTCGTCGAACTTCTCCATCTACGACTCCGACGACACCAAGCGGCTCATCACGCTCGTGGCGCGGGACCTCGACATCGACCCGAAGCGCTACGCGGCCCGCACGCTCGCGGTGCACATCTCGAACCTGAAGAACGAGCTGACCGACCCGGAGACCGCGTCGGCGAACGCGGCCAACGACCTGGAGCGGCGCGTCGCCGAGGTCTACGTCGAGTACCAGCGCCGGCTTTCGCTGGCCAACGCGTTCGACTTCGACGACCTCATCATGCGCACGGTGTCGCTGCTGCAGGCGTTCCCGGACGTCGCCGAGTACTACCGGCGGCGGTTCCGCCACGTGCTGGTCGACGAGTACCAGGACACGAACCACGCGCAGTACACGCTGGTCCGCGAACTCGCCGGGACCGCGCCGAACGAGGCGGGCGTCGACCCGGCCGAGCTGGTCGTCGTCGGTGACGCGGACCAGTCGATCTACGCCTTCCGCGGCGCGACGATCCGCAACATCGAAGAGTTCGAGCGGGACTTCCCCAACGCGCACACCATCCTGCTGGAGCAGAACTACCGCTCCACGCAGACGATCCTGTCCGCGGCCAACGCCGTCATCGAGCGGAACCCGAACCGCCGCGCGAAGCGGCTGTGGACGGACTCGGGCGACGGCGAGAAGATCGTCGGCTACGTCGCGGACAACGACCACGACGAAGCCGCGTTCGTCGCGAACGAGATCGACGCGCTGGCGGAGAAGGGCGAAGCCGACTACTCCGACGTCGCCGTCTTCTACCGCACCAACAACCAATCGCGTGTCTTCGAAGAGATCTTCATCCGGCTCGGCCTGCCGTACAAGGTCGTCGGCGGCGTGCGGTTCTACGAGCGGCGCGAAGTCCGCGACATGATCGCGTACCTGCGCGTGCTGGCGAACCCGGACGACACGGTCAGCCTGCGGCGCGTGCTGAACGTGCCCAAGCGCGGCATCGGCGACCGCGCCGAAGCCGTCGTGGCGACGCACGCCGAGCGCGAGCGGATCTCGTTCGCCGCGGCGCTCCGGGACGTCACCGAAGACAAGGTGCCGCTGCTGAACCCGCGCTCGGTCAAGGCGATCAAGGGGTTCGTCGCGATGCTCGACGAGCTGGGCACGCTGGTGTCCGAGGGCGCCGAGGTGCACGACGTCCTCGAAGCCGTGCTGGAAAAGACCGGCTACCGCATCGAGCTCGAAGAGTCCGACGACCCGCAGGACCACACGCGCGTGGAGAACCTGGACGAGCTCGTCACGGTCGCGCGCGAGTTCACCGAGATCACCGCCGAGGTGGCCGCGGACGAAAACGCCGAGCTGGTCGTGGAACCCGGGGTGCCGGCACCGGGTTCGCTGCCCGCGTTCCTCGAGCGCGTGTCGCTGGTGGCGGACGCCGACTCGGTGCCTTCGCCCGACGGTGGCGAAGAAGGCGACGGCGGCGCGGGCGTGGTCACGCTGATGACCGTGCACACCGCGAAGGGCCTGGAGTACCCGGTGGTGTTCTGCACCGGTTGGGAGGACGGCGTTTTCCCGCACATGCGCGCGCTGGGCGACCCGGCCGAGCTGGCCGAGGAACGGCGGCTGGCGTACGTCGCGATCACGCGGGCGCGGCAGCGGCTGTACGTCTCGCGCGCGATCACGCGCTCGGCGTGGGGCCAGCCGTCGATGAACCCGGCTTCGCGGTTCCTGGACGAGCTGCCGGGCGACCTCGTCGACTGGCGGCGGCTGGAGCCCTCCAGCGCCGGGTTCGGGTTCGGTTCCGGGTCGCGTGGCGGCGGGACGCCGCGGGCGGCGACCACGTGGGGCGGCCGGCGGACCACGTCGCCGTCTTCGTCCTCCGGCACGCCGTCGTTCGGCAAGGGCTGGAAGGACACGGTGGCGCTGAAGCTGGACGTCGGCGACCGCGTCAGCCACGACAAGTACGGCCTGGGCACGGTGATCTCGTGCGACGGCGTCGGGCCGCGCGCCACGGCGACGATCGACTTCGGCGCGGCCGGCAAGGTCCGCCTGATGCTGATCGGCAGCGTCCCGATGGTGAAGCTGTAACACCCGTCCGAGTGAACCCGGCCCCGATCCCGGCGATCGCCCCCGGAATCGTCGTACCCCGTCGGTAGAACTGACCCCGTCATCGAACACGAGTTCGACGGAGGGGGAGACCGGTGTGGACCCGGTGCTGTTTCACCTGCTGGCCGAAGGGGTACAGAAATACCTGCGAGGAGTCCTGGGGTCGAGGGTTCCGGATCGGGGTCCGGGCCTTTCGGGGGCTTCAGGAAATCCTTCGCGTGCGGGAGCGGAGGCGTGCCGGCTGGCCGCCGCCTGGCGAGCGCTGCTCAGGCAGCACGAGCTGGGAGCTGACGGCCGATGTGTCACCTGCGGCCGGGGACGCCGCTGGACGACGCGTCGTGCCGCGCGTGTCCGCTCCGCGGGGGGCGCTGGGGGGAAGGTCGCCTGGGGCTGGCTGCCGGCGCGCAGGTCCGCGGAGCTGTGCACGGTGTGGCAGGTCGCGGTCGCGTACTTCATCCGGCGGTTGCCGGGCGGGCAGCGGTAGCCGTTTCCGGGCGCTCAGTGCGTTTCTGACGGCTTCGGCGAGGCTTAGGGTGATCTCGGGTGCCTTCTGGGTGTCGAAGCGGCGTGGTGCATCTCCGAGCGTGCTCGGTTCCCGTGCCGCGGTGGCCTGGACCATTCAGGCTCTAATCTACCGGCAGGCTTCAGCTCGCGGCTTCGCGGCGCGTATGCGCGCTCGGCTGGGTGTGCTCGTTCGCCCGGCTGAGGGGCGTCGGCGGCCCTCAGGGGCGGATCACGGCTCTACGACGTGCTTTCCGCGTCTCGGCGCGGGATGTGGGGTGAACGGATCAGATCACGATGCCGCGCGCGGCGAGCCACGGGCGGGGGTCGATCTTCTTGGTGCCGTTCTGCCAGACCTCGAAGTGCAGGTGCGGGCCGGTGCTCTGGCCGCGGTTGCCGATCTCGGCGATCTGCTGGCCGCACTTGACCTTCTGGCCCTCCTTGACGGAGAAGCTGTTCATGTGGCCGTAGACCTGGATCGTGCCGTCGTCGAGCTGCACGCGGACCCAGAGGCCGAAGCCGCTGGCCGGGCCGGCCTCGATCACGGTGCCGTCGGAGGCGGCGTAGATCGGCGTGCCGATCGCGTTGGCGATGTCGATGCCGAGGTGGCTCGTGCCCCACCGGGCACCGAAGCCCGAGGTGAAGGTGCCGTGGGCCGGCAGGCAGGTCTTGGGGCGAGAGGCTTCTTCGGCGGCCTTCTTGGCGGCGTCGGCTTCGCGCTGCTCACGGGCCTGGGTGACGGAGGCGCTGTCGGAGAGCTTCGCGGCCTCGGCGGAGGCGTCGACGGCGTGGCCGGTCGGCAGGAGCTCGGGGGCGCCCCCGGAGCCCGCGCCTCCTGACGTGAACGAGGCGCTGGCGTCCTGGCTGTTGGCCAGGGGCGTCACGCCGGCGTCGGAGTCGGTGACCGTCTTGAGGGTCGAGCCCGCAGCGGCGGCGGCGAACGCACCAGCCGCGACGGCGGCGACCACGACACGGCCGCGAAGGGCCGAGGAGGGCGGGGCGATGCGGTGCGCACCCCGGACACGGACGACCGCACCTTCGAGTGCGTCCTTCAGTGCCGGGGAAGGAGCTTGGCCGCCGGGGGAGCGGTGTGAAGCCAAGACAGGGCCTTCCATCGTCGGGGAGCCGGGTCGAGGACTGTGGGCGGGGGAACCCGGTGAGCCAACCTCGGGGGTGGTTCGCTCGTCGTCCTACTTCGTGACCTGACTGTAATGGGGACCGGGGGACAGTAACGAAGGGGCACCGCTGTAGGCAAGATCTGCCCCCGGCGGCGGCCGAACGGGTGGACAAGATCTCGCGCCCACCTGTGGAAATTACCCAAAGTTAGAGAGGGTTTACTGCTTTGGTTGTGACTTGCCTTACAGCCCTTGCGGCCGGTTATGGACCTACCGAGCCCCGGGTGGCGCCCGGGGGCCGGAATAAGCGTTTGCCAGGGGATGTTCAAGCATTTTCGACGCGCGAACCCCCCTTGGCGGGGCTGAAGGGCGCAGTCATCGGGGGTCGGGGCTGCAAGGAGAGTCGACCGTTCATCGACGCACGCGAACCGTTCACCGACTCGCATGTGTAAGCGGCTCGGCAACGCCAGATTTGTCCGATTGACAAGCGCGCCGGGGTAGGCGGGTAGTCCGCCAGCCGATCCCGGCACCCCTCGCGCCGCCGACCCTGGCACCGCACACCCGCAGCCGACGCGGGCTTCTCAAGTCTTCCGGCCTCGCGACCTGCCGTCGGCCCTGCTCACTCGCGAGGACTCGGCTCTTCATGGCCTGCCCGGAAACCCGGTGCAGGGTCTGGCGACTCACGTTGGCGGCCTTAGCGTCCCGCCGCGGACCCCGACCACTCGCGCCCCGCTGCGGACCTTGGCCACTCGCGCCCCGCCGTGGACCACGACCACTCGCGCCCTGCTGCGGACGTTGGCCACTCGCGCCCTGCAACGCTCGGCGGACTGGCAGCTTGCGCCCCTCGCAACGCGCGGCGGACTTGCCCACTTGCGCTCAGCAATCCTCGGCCGGCCCTGGCTCCTCAAGCTCCCGGCCAGCCCTACCCGCACCGTGCCGCCAGAGCGGGCAACTCGGCGAGTTGAGCCGTCGGCCTCCGCGACCCACGCTCTGCCGCCCGCGGGGCCACTCGGCGACTCGCGCCCCGCTGGGGCCTCCCGCACCGCCCGGGCTTGCTAGCGTCGCGGGCAATGCCCCCACGCTCAGAGCCCCCGGCCGGGGACACCCCCGGCTCCCCGGCTTCCCCGCAGGACCCCGCGGCCACCCGTCCCACCGGCAAGCGGAAGCCTCCTCGCGCACAGACTTCCCGGCAGGCCCCCACCGAAACCTCCGGTTCGCCAGAGGCAAAGGCCGCCCCCGACCCGGCACCCGCAAGCCGCCCCCCGGGCGCCGATCCGGCAACCCCCCAGGCCGGCGCGGACTCGGCCTCCGCCGGAGGCCGCCCTGCGGGTGCTGACTCGGCAACCACCCAGGTCGGCGCGGACTCGGCCTCCGCAGACGACCGCCCTGCGGGTGCTGACTCGGCAATCACCCCGACCGGCAGGGATTCAACCTCCACCGGGGGCCGCTCCGCGGGCGCCGACTCGGCGACCACCTCGACCGGCGGGGACTCAGGTTCCACCGGAGGCCGTCCGACAAGCGCCGACTCGGCGAGCGGCGCGGGCCGCCCCTCGGGCTCCGGAAGCCGTTCCTCGGGCGCCAGCCCAACGGCCACCCGAAGCCGCCCCCAGCGCACCCCGGGTGACCACCCCGAACCCACCCCCACCTGGGCCGAGGACACCCCCAAACCGACCATCCCCCTCACCCTCACCGCCCTAGGTGCCCTCGCCCTCGCCGCCGCGGCCATCGCCCACGTCTCCCCGGCCGCCGCCCCCGGGTTCACCAGCTGGCCCTGGCTCGCCGTCCTCGCACTTGCCCCCGTCGCAGCCGCCGCGGCCCTCGCCTCCAAGAGACCCGGCCTCGCCAACGGCCTCATCCTCGGCCTGGCCGCCCTAGCCCCCGGACGGCTCGTCCTCGACCTCCAATTCGCCGTCAACGGCCCCCTCGCCATCCGCCCGGAGCTCTACTTCCCCGACCACTTCATCGGGGGCTCCGCCGTCGGCGCCGGGTTCTGGCTCCTCGTCGCCGGGCACCTGCTCACCCTTGCCGGCGGGATCGCCGCCTGGCGGGCGAGCCGGAACGACGAAGAACCCGAACGACGACGTTGGCGCCTGCTCGTCCCGCTTCTCGCCGTCACCGCGTCCGTCGGGCTGCTCACCGCTCCCGTCGGGTCCGACAACGGCTTCCTCCTCGCCCGCGCCGCCTTCGAAGGGCCCTGGCCCGCCCTCGGCGGCTACCTCCTCCTCGCCGCCGCGTTGCCGCTCGCTGCCGCCCTCGCGCTCGCCGCTCCCTCCGAAAGCACCGCGCGGGGCATGCTGCTCGGCCTCGGTGCCGGGGCCTTCGGGGTTGCCGTGCCGCCGGTTCTCAGTGGCCTGATGAGGACTGACCTGCACGTCACCTGGGGACCCGTCCTCGCGCTCGTCGCGACCGCCCTCGTCGCCGGTCTCGCCTTCACCCGGCTCAGCGAAAAGCCGAAGGACGCCGAACGCGACGTCACCATCCCCGGTGTCTTCTGGTGGCGCCTGACGACCGGCCTGCTCGGCCTCGCCACCGCCGCGGCCGCCCTGGTCGGGACCTTCGCGCCGCAGGTCGCCGTCAGTGCGCTCAACCCCGGGGCCACCGCTCCCAGCACCGCCGCCGCCGAAAGTCCCGCGCGGTGGTTCCTGCTCACCGCCGCCCTGCTCGTCGCCGTGGCCGCCGCGCTCACGCTCGTCCCGGTGACCGCGGCGAAGGCCCGGCCCGTGCTCGGCGTGACCTGGGCCGGGATCGTCCTCGCCGGCACCGCCGTCCTCAACACCGCGCTGACCGCCACCCAGGCCGGCAACCTCGCCGGCTTCGGCGGGGCGGACGTGGGCGCCACCCCCGTCTTCACCTACGACCTCGGAGCCGGCGCGGCCTGGACGTTCGCCGCGCTCGTGCTCGCCGCCCTGACCGCGCTCGCCGCCGTCGGGACCGGGGTCGTCGAACGCGAAGACGCCGGCGACGGCACCGCGAACGCGAGCGTGCTCACCCCGGTCGTGGCCGGGGCGGTGCTGGCCGTCGCCGGGTTCGGGCTGCCCGTCTTCAGCGTGCCCGGCTACGTCGCGCCCGGGCTGTGGTCGAACTTCGACACCCCTTCGTGGGGCTTGTGGACCACCGTCGTGGTCGTCGTCGGCGCGGCCGCGCTCGCCGTGCGGTCGCGACCGAAGCAAGCTGCCGCGCTGCTGACCGGCGCCGCGCTGCTCGACGCGCTGCACGCCGCGGAGCTGCCCCTCGTCGGGGGCGCCCTCGGCGGCGCGAGCCCATCGACCGGCTTCTGGGTCACCCTCGCCGCCGTGGCCGCGCTGCTCGTCGCCGCCGGCATGTCCGCGGCCGGGGGCCGTCGTGGGGCGTGAGCGCCTGCGGGTGCTGCTGGTCGAGTTCGGGAGGCCCGACCCCGCCGCCGTCGCGCTGGGCCGCGTCCTGCGCGACGAAGGCATGGAAGTCGTCCACGCCGGACCCCTGGACACCCTCGAGCAGCTCCGCAGCACCGCCGAGCAGGAGGACCCGGACGCCGTCGGCGTGCTCGGCGACGGGCCGCCGCCCGGACTCGCCGAAGCCTTGAACGGTGTTCGCGTCTTCGCCGGCGAGGACCCCGGAAAAGCCGTGGAATGGTTGCGCGGTGGGCGGTCTCACACCGTGGACGTACCGTCTGACCGCGCACGGTGACCGACTTCACCAGGTGCGGAGTCCCCTGCGTCTGCGCAGGTCGCTAACCTCGACTGGTCCGACAGCGCGGTCCGGTAACACGGACCACCACAGTGGCGTGTCGTCAGGAGACTGGAGTAGTGGACCTCTACGAGTACCAGGCGAGGGATCTCTTCGCCGCCCACGGAGTACCGGTTCTGCCGGGCTCGGTGGCTAGCACCCCCGAAGAAGCCAAGACCGCCGCGGAGCAGATCGGCAACCAGGTCGTCGTCAAGGCGCAGGTGAAGGTCGGCGGCCGCGGGAAGGCGGGCGGCGTCAAGCTGGCCCAGACGCCCGACGAGGCGAAGGAGAAGGCGGAAGCCATCCTCGGCCTCGACATCAAGGGCCACATCACGCGTCGCGTGCTCGTGGCCGAAGCTTCGGACATCGCGTCCGAGTACTACTTCTCCTTCCTGCTGGACCGCGCGAACCGCACGTTCCTGGCGATGGCGTCCTCCGAGGGCGGCATGGAGATCGAGCAGCTCGCGGTCGAGCGCCCCGACGCGCTCGCCAAGATCCCGGTCGACGCGATCGCCGGGGTCGACAAGGCGAAGGCGCTCGAGATCCTGAAGGCCGGCAACTTCCCGGCCGAGATCATCGACGAAGCCGCCGACGTCGTCGTGAAGCTCTGGGAGACCTTCGTCTCCGAGGACGCCACCCTCGTCGAGGTCAACCCGCTGGTCCGCGACCCGCAGGACAAGATCATCGCCCTCGACGGCAAGGTCACCCTCGACGAGAACGCGGACTTCCGCCAGCCGGGCCACGAGGCCCTGGTGGACAAGGACGCGGAGAACCCGCTCGAGGCGAAGGCCAAGGCCAAGAACCTCAACTACGTCAAGCTCGACGGCCAGGTCGGCATCATCGGCAACGGCGCGGGCCTGGTCATGTCCACTTTGGACGTCGTGGCGTACGCGGGCGAGAAGCACGGCGGCGTGAAGCCGGCGAACTTCCTCGACATCGGCGGCGGCGCGTCGGCCGAGGTCATGGCGGCCGGGCTGGACGTCATCCTCAACGACGCCGACGTGAAGAGCGTCTTCGTCAACGTCTTCGGCGGCATCACCGCCTGCGACGCGGTCGCGAACGGCATCGTCGAGGCCCTGAAGATCCTGGGCGACGAGGCCAGCAAGCCGCTGGTCGTCCGCCTGGACGGCAACAACGTCGTGGAGGGTCGCAAGATCCTGGCGGACGCGAACCACCCGCTGGTCACCGTGGTGGACACAATGGACAACGCGGCCGACAAGGCTGCCGAGCTCGCCGCGGCAGGTGCGTGAGATGTCGATCTTCATCAACGAGAACAGCAAGGTCATCGTCCAGGGGCTCACCGGCTCCGAGGGCATGAAGCACGCGACCAAGATGCTGAAGTCCGGCACGAACATCGTGGGTGGCGTCAACGCCCGCAAGGCCGGCCAGACGGTCACCATCGAGGGCAAGGACCTCACCGTGTTCGGCACGGTCGAGGAGGCCATCAAGGAGACCGGCGCCGACGTCTCGGTCATCTTCGTGCCGCCGAAGTTCGCGAAGGACGCGGTCCTCGAGGCGATCGACGCCGAGATCCCGCTGGCCGTCGTCATCACCGAGGGCATCCCGGTGCACGACTCGGCCTACTTCTGGGCGCACGCCGTCGCGAAGGGCAACAAGACCCGGATCATCGGCCCGAACTGCCCCGGTGTGATCAGCCCGGGCAAGTCGAACGCCGGCATCATCCCGGCCGACATCACCGAGGCCGGCGCCATCGGCCTCGTGTCGAAGTCGGGCACGCTGACCTACCAGATGATGTACGAGCTGCGCGACATCGGCTTCTCCACCGCCGTCGGCATCGGCGGTGACCCCATCATCGGGACCACCCACATCGACGCCCTCGCGGCGTTCGAGCAGGACCCCGAGACCAAGGTCATCGTGATGATCGGCGAGATCGGTGGCGACGCCGAAGAGCGCGCCGCGGCATACATCAAGGAGAACGTGACGAAGCCGGTCGTCGGTTACGTCGCGGGCTTCACCGCGCCCGAGGGCAAGACCATGGGCCACGCGGGCGCCATCGTGTCGGGCTCGTCCGGCACGGCCGCCGCGAAGAAGGAGGCCCTCGAGGCCGCCGGCGTCAAGGTCGGCAAGACCCCGAGCGAGACCGCCGTCCTCGCGCGTGAGCTGTACAACAACCTCGGCTGAGTCCGAGGCGTAACTCCTGGTGAGGCCGGGCACCCACACGGGTGCCCGGCCTTCCCTCGTTCAGGGACGAAACCTCCCGGGGTATTCACGCGTCTGATGGGTCGGCGGCGCCGGAGTGCGCTAGCGTTCTGCGCACACAAGCCGCCTTGTCTTCCCCGGGTGTCCTGGTACCCCGGAGTGCCGGTCGAACCGACAGGAGTGCATCCGATGACCTTCCCCAGCGGTGGGCCTGGCTACCCCCAGCAGGGTGGCGGCCAGCAGCAGCCCCCCGGACCGCCGTCCAGTGGCTTCCCGGCGCAGCAGCCGCCGCCCCACTCGCACCAGGCGCCGTCGGGAGGTGCCGCGAACCTGACGCACAACCTGCCGCTGATGCTCGCGCTCGGCGTCGCGGTCTTCGGCCTCGTCCAGTACTTCCTCGGCTTCTCCGAAACCGGTGACGTCGGCCTCGGCGGCGTGTTCCTGCTGGGCGGTGGCCTGCTCGCCGCGATGACGGCGCTGCCGAAGGGCCCGAAGACGCTGCCGTTCGCGGCGCTGTTCAGCGTCCTCGGCGCGCTCGAGGTCCTGGACCAGCTGATCGGGATGCAGACCTCGCCCGGCATCGTCACCGTCATCCTGATCCTGGGCATCCTGCAGATGGCCGCCGCGGTCGCCGCGCTGCTGATCGACCAGGGCGTGCTCAAGCCGCCGGCGGCGAAGCCCGCCGCCGCGCCCTACAGCGGCCAGTACGGCCAGCCCGGCCAGCAGCAGTACGGCCAGCCGGGGCAGCCGGGCCCGCAGGGCCAGCAGGGTCAGCAGTTCGGCCAGCCGGGGCACGGGCCGGTCGCCCCGGGCGGAGAAGCGCCGTTCGGGCAGGGCCAGTACGGCTCGCCGAACCCGCCGTCGACCACGCCGCCGCCGGGGCAGCAGGCCACGACGTACGCCCCGCAGCAGGGCTCGTTCTTCCAGCAGCCGCCGCCGTCGGACAACCCGGGCACGCCGCCCGGCGGGTTCGGCAAGTCGAACTGACGCGGTCCTTCGCAACACCCGCTGTGACGCAGAGTGTCACAGCGGGTGTTTTGCACTCGGGGGGTTACTCGACCGGGTGGGTTAGCTTCCCCACTCCCGCCGCCGGCGGCGTGGCTCACCCGGTCGGACCAGCGCGGATGTCAGGGTGCGGATCATGGACCTGCTCACCGACTCCCCTGAGGAGCCGGTGAGCGACCTCGGACCCGACGTCGAACTCTCCCGGGCGGCGCGGGTGCGGGTGTTGCTCGCCGCCGCCCTCGGCCCGCTGGTCACCGGCTACGCCGCCGTCGCGACCGTACTGACGCTGGTCACCCTCACCGCCGAACGCACCGTCTTCTCCGGCACCGGCGTGCTGCTGGCCGCCGGTCCCGGCTGGCTCGCCGCGCACCAGGTGCGCCTCGACCTCGGCGGCCACCCGATCGGCGTACTGCCGCTCCTGCCGACGCTGGGCGCGCTCGCCCTGGCCGCGCGGACGGCGTCCGGCGCCGCCACGCGCCTCGGCTGCCGGTCGCCCCGCGAAGCGCTGCCGGTGTTCGCCACGATCACCCTCGCGCACGCGCTGTTCGGGCTGGTCGTCGCGCTCTGCGCGCAGGGCTCGCCGGTGACGGCCGACCCCCTGGTCGCGTTCGCCGTGCCCGGGCTGCTGGCCGCGCTGGCCGCGGGTGCGGGCGTCGTCTGGAGCTGCGGGCTGCCGGACGTCGTCGCCGAACGCCTCGACCCCCTCGCCCTGCGCGGCGTCCGGGCCGGCGCGCTCGGGCTCGCGGTGCTGGTGGCCTGCGGCTGCGTCGTCTTCACCGTCGCGACCGCGCTGTCCTGGCGGACGGTCGCCGACATGTACGAGCCCGCGTTCGGCAGCAGCTTCGGGATGTTCCTGCTCTCCGTCCTGTACCTGCCCAACGCGGTCGCGGCCACGCTGTCGTTCGTCGCCGGACCGGGGTTCTCGATCGGTGACCTGACCGTCGGGATGTTCGGCTACCGCGCCGGCGCCGTGCCCGGCGTCCCGCTGCTCGGCGGCCTGCCCGAGCACCACGCGGCGTGGTGGCCGGCGCTGCTGGTGCTGCCCGCGGCGGCCGGCGCCCTGGTCGGCTGGTCGCTGCGCAAGGTGAACGCCGACCCGGCGCAGCGCATCCGCACGGTCGCGGTGGCCGGAGCGGTGGTCGCGCTCGGCTGCGTCCTGCTGGGCACCCTGTCCGGCGGACGGCTCGGCGACGGCCCGTTCGACCCGGTGAGCGTGCCGGTCGGCGTCGCGTCGGTCGTCGCGTTCTGCTGGATCGTCATCCCGGGCTCGTTCGTCGCGTTCTTCACCGGCGAGCACGAGCCGCCGGCGCCGCCGCCGGAGGCCCTCGAGGACAACGAAGCCTTCGAGGACGCCGACGAGGTCGACGCCGAAGAAGCGGCCGAAGCCGTCGAGGAACTCGAAGCGTCCGAAGCGTCCGAAGAGGACCAAGAAGCCGAAGAAGGCGAAGAGCCCGAAGAGGCCCAGGAACCCGCCGAGGACACGGAGTTCGACGCCAAAGCCGACGCCGAACTCGGCCTCGAAGACGTCCCGGCCGAGGACGAAGCTGTGACCGGAGGCACCGAGACCTGCGGCGACGTCGAGGCGGACGGGACCGACCGTTAGGGTTGTCGTGACCTGGTGAAGCGCCGTGCGCACCGGCTGCGCACCGCCCGCGGCAAGGAGCCCGCTCTGTCTCAACGGTTGGAGCTGCCCACCCCGGTGAAGCTCGTCGTCCTCGCGTCGGGCTCCGGCACCCTTCTGCAGGCGGTGCTGGACGCCACCGCGCGGTCCGGCTTCCCGGCCAAGGTCGTCGCCGTCGGCGCCGACCGCACCGGCATCGAGGCGCTGACCCGCGCCGAACGCGTGAGCATCCCGTCGTTCACGGTCCGCGTCGCCGACCACCCCGACCGCGCCGCCTGGGACAAGGCGCTGACCGAAGCCGTCGCGGCCTACCAGCCCGACCTGGTCGTCTCCGCCGGGTTCATGAAGATCCTCGGCGAGCAGTTCCTCGGCCGCTTCACGGTGATCAACACGCACCCGGCGCTGCTGCCGTCGTTCCCGGGCATGCACGCGGTCCGCGACGCGCTCGAAGCCGGCGTCAAGGTCACCGGCTCGACCGTGCACTTCGCGGACGCCGGGGTCGACACCGGGCCGATCATCGCCCAGGAAGCCGTCGTCGTGGAGCACGACGACACCGAAGACGTCCTGCACGAACGGATCAAGGCCGTCGAGCGCAGGCTGCTGGTGGAAACGATCGAGCGACTCGGCCGCGGCGGCTGCGCCGTGGACGGACGAAAGGTGACATTTCGTGAGCACTGACCTGGGACGGCGCCCGGTCCGCCGGGCGCTGATCGGCGTCTCGGACAAGGCGGGCCTGCTGGACCTCGCGACCGGCCTGCACGCGGCCGGCGTCGAGATCGTCTCCACGGGCGGCACGGCGAAGGTCATCGCCGACGCCGGTGTCCCGGTCACGCCGGTCGAAGACGTCACCGGCTTCCCCGAGTCGCTCGACGGCCGCGTCAAGACGCTGCACCCGCGCGTGCACGCCGGCCTGCTCGCCGACCAGGGCAACCCCGACCACGTCGAGCAGCTGCGCAAGCTGGACATCGCGGCGTTCGACCTGCTGGTGGTCAACCTGTACCCGTTCGAGCAGACCGTCGCGTCCGGCGCGAGCCCCGAGGATTGCGTCGAGAACATCGACATCGGCGGCCCGGCCATGGTCCGCGGCGCGGCGAAGAACCACGGCAGCGTCGCGGTCGTCGTCGACCCGGCTCGCTACGGCTGGGTGCTCGAGCGCGTCGCCGACGGCGGCTTCGACCTGAACGACCGCAAGCGCCTCGCGGCCCAGGCGTACGCGCACACGGCGTCGTACGACATCGCGGTCGCCTCGTGGTTCTCCAACGTCTACGCGCCGGCGGACGACTCCGGCTTCCCCGAGTTCTCCGGCATCAGCTGGGAACGCGGCGAAGTGCTGCGCTACGGCGAGAACCCGCACCAGAAGGCCGCGCTGTACAAGGGACACCGGGCCGGCCTGGCGCACGCCGAGCAGCTGCACGGCAAGGCCATGTCCTACAACAACTACGTCGACACCGACGCCGCCCGCCGCGCCGCGTTCGACTTCGCCGAGCCCGCCGTCGCGATCATCAAGCACGCCAACCCGTGCGGCATCGCGGTCGGCACCGACATCGCCGAGGCGCACCGCAAGGCCCACGCGTGCGACCCCGTTTCGGCCTACGGCGGCGTCATCGCGACGAACCGGCCGGTCAGCCGCGAGGCCGCCGAGCAGATCGCCGAGGTCTTCACCGAGGTCGTCCTGGCGCCGGACTTCGACGCCGAAGCGCTGGAGATCCTGCAGCGCAAGAAGAACATCCGGCTGCTCAAGCTGCCGGAGATCGCGCACCCGGCCCCGATCGAGTTCCGCCAGATCTCCGGCGGCGTCCTCGTGCAGACCGTCGACGCGATCGACGCGCCGGGCGACGACCCGGCGTCGTGGACGCTGGCCACCGGCACCCCGGCCGACGAGCAGACCCTGCGCGACCTCGAGTTCGCGTGGCGCTCGCTGCGCGCGGTCAAGTCGAACGCGATCCTGCTCGCCGCGGACGGCGCGACCGTCGGCGTCGGCATGGGCCAGGTCAACCGCGTCGACTCGTCGCGGCTGGCGGTCTCGCGGGCGGGCGACCGGGCGAAGGGCTCGGTCGGCGCGTCGGACGCGTTCTTCCCGTTCCCGGACGGCCTGGAGGTGCTGATCGAGGCGGGCGTCCGCGCGGTCGTGCAGCCCGGCGGCTCGGTCCGCGACCCCGAGGTGATCGCGGCGGCGGAGAAGGCGGGCGTCACGATGTACCTGACGGGAACGCGCCACTTCGCGCACTGATCCCGCGCGCTTCGAGAGGGAGGGCTCGATGCAGCAACCACCGCCTTACGGCCAGGGTCAGCCGGGCTACGGGCAGCAGGGGCCGCCGGGGTATCCCCAGCAGCCCGGCTACCCGCCGCCCGGGTACCCGCCGCAGCAGGGCTATCCCGGTTACGGCCCCGGTTACGGCGCGCCGATGCCGCCGCCGAAGAAGAAGCGGACCGGGTTGATCCTCGGGATCGTCGGCGCGGTGGTCGTGCTGCTCGGCGTGGGCATCCCGGGGGCGATCTTCGCGAGCGACTACTTCGCGAGCACCGGCGCGGCACCGTCGTCGTCGCCGGTGCCCGCCGAGTGCCAGGTCCCGGCCCAGACGCTGGAGAAGGCGGGCTTCCCGAGCTTCGCGGCGGGCGGCCCGGGCGCCGCGAACCTGCCCGGTCTCAAGCAGGTCAACTGCGGCTGGAAGCCCGGCCCCGACGAAAACGTCCGCGACGCGACGTTGAGCGTCCGGGTCACGGCGTATTCCGGCGAGAACCCGCGCGAGGGGGCGAACCGCCTGTACCAGCCGATCAACCCGGCGGTCCCGCCGACGGAGGTGAAAGGCATCGGCGACAAGGCGACGCTGGTCCACCTGGTGACGCAGAGCGCGTTCAGCGGGTCGGAACTGCACGTCCTGAAGGGCACGACGGTGGTCGTCGTCGAGGTGTCCGGCTGGGACAAGGGGTTCTTCTCGAACTCACCGATGCCGCAGCAGGAGACCGACGACGTGGTGAAGGCGGTCGGCGCGGAGGTCGTCAAGAAGCTGGGGCGCTAGGGCCGGAAGGGCGCTTAGACCACTTCGTCGTGCCAGGTGACTTCGCGCCGCCGGTGAACGCCAGCCGGTGCGCCGTCAGGCCGATCTCGGAGCAGCCGCCCGCGGGCCCGCCGCCTCCCAGCTGGCCATGTCCGCGACGACCCCGTCCGTCGTCACGGCCAGCGCCGTGTCGTGCGGGCCGAGGTAGCCGTCTTCGGCCCAGCGGCGCCGGCGGATCGGCGGAACGGCCGCAGCGCCACGTCGGTCACGCGGGGGCGGGCAGCGTCTTGCAGAGCGCGACCGGGAACTTCGGGTCCGCCGCCCGGATGTCCGCGCAGCCGGCCGTCTTGACCTGCGCGAACGACGTCCAGCCCGCGGCGCTCCAGCGGAAGGCCGCGCGGGCCGGCGGGTCGGTCTGGCGCAGCAGGAGGTCGAGGACCAGCCAGTCCGGGTCGCAGGCGCGGGTGGTGCCCGCGCTGTCGGCGCCCGCCGCGGACACCGCGGCGCCGATCCACGCCGGGTCGCAGTGGTCGGCGGGCGGGGCGCAGGTGCCCTGGGGAGCGCAGTGGCCCCAGCCGGCGCCGAGCTTGTGCCAGGCGTTGCCGTTGTCGCCGTTGAGGATCACCGTGCGGTCCGCGACCGGCGACGACGTGGTGAGCTGCAGCTCGGTGGGCACCTTGTCCTGGCAGCCGCCCGCCGCGGGCCGCGTCGAGTAGACGACGTCGGCGCGGACGTCGGTCTTGGTCTCCACGACCTGCTCGATCCGCGGCTCCCGGACGCAGCCGGGGTCCTTGCCGGGCAGCGCGACCTGCACGAACAGGCTGACGTCGTCCTGGCCGGGCCGGATCCCGGTGACGTCGGCGCGGAACGAGCGCCACTCCGCGCCCATCGTCGTCGGCCCGGGGGCCGCGGCTTTCGCGCCGGGCACCCCACCGCCCGCGGTGAGCACGACGGCCGCCACCGCACCCGCCGCGACCAGCGCTCCGGCGACCCACAGAACCGGCCGTTTGGTCATCGCCCACCCCCAGAAGTCCACCGGGGAATCTAGCCGACGCCGCAGCGTCAGGCGGGCAGACCGGGTTATTAGCGCTGTGTGACGTCTTTCTCGGGGTACACCGCGCCGCTGATGTGCCCGGCGGCGTCGGGCGCGTCGGTGAGCCGGTAGCCGGCGCGCTGGTAGAGCGTGATGTTCCGGGTGCTGCGGGCACCGGTGAAGAGGGCGAACCGGCGCGCCTCGGCGGGCGCGTGCGCTTCGGCGTGCTCGAGCAGGCGCCGGCCGAGCCCGCGCCCGGCGAGGTCCGGCGCGACCATCAGCCGGCCCAGCTCCCAGCGGTCGCCTTCGAGCCGGGCCCGCACCGCGCCGACCAGCCGGTGCTCCTCCCGCAGGACCCACACCGACCAGGTCTTCGTCCAGTCGCGGACGTCTTCGAGGGTTTCGTGCAGCGCGGGGATGTCGAGGGTGTCGTTGAGGACGGCCTCCTGGACCCAGCAGCAGCGTTGCAGGACGAGCAGTTCCGGGCAGTCTTCGGGCCGGGCTTCGGTGAGCTCCACGGCGTCTGTCTAGCGAGCGGGGTTCGGCGCGGGCAACTTCATTACCGTGGCGGGGTGACCGATCTTCTGCGCGCCGCGCTGGACGGCGCGGGTTTCGCGCCGCTGCCTTCGCGAGCGCGGGAGCTGCTGGAGACGCTGGGCGCGCCGCCGCGGCTGGCCGCGCACCTGCGCGCTGGGCCGCGGACCGGGTTCAGTTCGCCGCCGAGGCGGTGCTGTTCGGCGCGGCCACGCACGACGTCGGGAAGGTGCTGCAACCCGCGGAGCTGTCCGGGCCGGGTTCGGCGCACGAGCCGGCCGGGCACGCGTTGCTGCTGTCGCACGGGGTTCCCGAGCGCCTGGCGCGGTTCGCCGGGTTCCTGGCGGCGAGCCATGGGAGGCGTTCATGGTGCTGGACGACGAGCTCGCGCGGATCGCTTCGGAGGCCGACGCGCGCCTCGCGTTCCAGGGTTCGTACCCCACCAGTGGGTGACTTGACACCTCGGGACGTTCGCGGTTGACTTGTCCACGTCGAACAAGTGTTCGACGTGGAACCGCCGCCTTCCCCGCGGCGAACGTGTGCCGTCGGTCGTGTTTTTGGGAGAGGCCCGACCGCCGGCCTGGTCCGTTGTGGGGAGGTGCGTGCGGTGACCGCTGTGGTGGAGCCGCCGGTGGCCCGGCTGGCGGCCCTGCCCGGGGTCAGCACGGCGAGCCGGGTCGCGGCCCAGGCCGAGCGCGCGCGGGTGACGGGAAGGGTGCTCCCGGTCGCCCCGGCGCTGGCCGGGCTGCTGCCCGCCGCCGGGCTCCGGCGCGGGAGCACGGTGGCGGTCCACGGGGGAACGTCGCTGCTGCTCGCGTTGCTGGCGGAAGCCACCGCGGCCGGATCGTGGGCGGCCGTGGTCGGCATGCCGTCGCTGGGGCTGGCGGCGGCGGCCGAGTACGGCGTGGACCTGAGCCGGGTGGCGCTGGTCCCACGGCCGGGGGTGGAGCTCCCGGCGGTGGTAGCGGCCCTGCTCGACGGGGTCGACCTGGTGGCGGTCCATTCGGAGACGGTCCAGCCGGCGGTGGCGCGCCGGTTGTCCGCCCGGGCCCGGCATCGCGGGGCGGTGCTGCTGGCGTTCGGCGCGTGGCCGGCGGCGGACGTCGAGTTGTCGTGCCGGTTTTCGGCGTGGACGGGGCTTGAGGGTGGCTACGGGCACCTGCGCGAGCGGGAGGTGACGGTGCGAGCCCGCGGCCGGGGGGCTGCGGCTCGTCCGGTGACGGCTTCGCTGGCGCTGCCCGGTCCCGCGGGTTCGGCAGCCGCCGCTTCCACTGGTTCGGTCGGGGCTTCTGGCCTCACCGCCGGCGCTGCTGGTTCGCTCGCGACTGCTGGCCTGGTCGCCGCCGCCGGCTCGCTTGGTGCCTCCGCTTCCCCTGGTTCACTCGCTACCGCTGGCCTCACCTCCGCCCCCGCTGGCTCGCTTGGTGCCTCCGCTGCCGCATCGCCGCTTTCCGGCCGCACCGCCTCGGCCGCCGCTTCCGGCTCGGCCGCGGGTTCGCTTTCCGGCCCCCTCCGCGGGGAGGCGACGGCATGACCGACAGTCCACTGTGGACACCATCGCTCGCCCTCGCACAGCTGTCACCGTGTCGCCCGCTCGGCCCCGTGCTTTCGGCACCGCGTCGCTCGCTCAGCACCGCGCGCCTTCCACTCGCGCACCCGAGCCACACCCGCACTCCTCGCGGGGAGGCCCCATGACCGTCCCCAAGCAACGGCGGTCCGGTGAGCTCGCCACCCGGATGCTCGTGCTCTGGTGCCCGGACTGGCCCGTCGTCGCCGCTGCGGCCGCCGGGGGCGTGCCCGTCACCACCCCCGCCGCCGTCTTCAGTGCCAACCGGGTCGTCGCGAGCAATGCCGCCGCCCGGCGCAACGGTGTCCGGCGGGGGCTGCGGCGGCGGGAAGCGCAGTCGAACTGCCCGGACCTGGCCGTCTTCGCCGCCGATGACGGCCGGGATGCCCGGCTCTTCGAAGCCGTCGCGCGGGCCGTCGAAGGGCTCGTCGTCGGGGTCGAGGTCGTGCGGCCCGGGCTCGTCGCCGTCCCCGTCGACGGTGCCGCCGGGTACTTCGGCGGCGAGCAGGCCCTCGTCGAACGGCTCGTCGACGAGGTGTCTGCCGCGGCCGGCGTCGAATGCCAGGTCGGCGTCGCCGAAGGGCTCTTCGCCGCGACGCTCGCCGCGCGGTGCGGGGAATTCGTCGAACCCGGGCGCGTCGCCGAGTTCCTCGCCCCGCTGCCCGTCACCGAGCTCGACCAGCCCGGTGTCGACCGCGCGGAGCTCGTCGACCTGTTGCGGCGCCTCGGGTTGCGCACCCTCGGCGCCTTCGCGGAACTGCCGGAACGCGACGTCGTCAACCGGTTCGGCGCCGCCGGCGTGCTGGCCCACCGGCTGGCGCGGGGGCGGTCCGAACGGCCGCCGCTGCGCCGGAGCCCGTCGCCCGAGCTGACGCTGACCGAGGAGTTCGACCCGGTCGTCGAGCGGGTCGACGTCGCCGCGTTCCTCGCCAAGGGCCTCGCGGCGCGGTTCTGCGCCGGGCTCGCCGGCCACGGCCTGGCCTGCACCCGGCTCGGCATCTACGCGGTCACCGAAGAAGGCGAACACCTCGGCCGCGCGTGGCGGTGCGCCGAACCGCTGACGCCCACCGGGGTCGCCGACCGCGTGCGCTGGCAGTTCGAGGGCTGGCTGCGCGCGGCACCGGGGCAACGCCCGACGTCCGGCGTGGTGCGGCTGCGGCTGGAGCCCGAGGAGGTCGTCGAGGGGCGGTCGCTGCAGCTCGACCTGTGGCGGAACGGCGGTTCCGAAGAGGAAGACGAGCGCGCGGCGCGGGCGTTCGTGCGCGTCCAGGGCCTGCTCGGGCCGGAGGGCGTGGTGACGCCGCTGCTCGACGGCGGCCGCGACCCGGCGGGCCGCGTCCGGCTGGTGCCGTGGGGCGACCCGCGCGAGCCGTCGACGCCGTCGGACGCGACGTGGCCCGGACGGCTGCCGGCCCCGTCCCCGGCGACGGTCCTCGACCGCCCGGTGCCGGCCCAGGTCTTCGACGCCGAGGGCGGCCCGGTCGGCATTTCGGCGCGCGACCAGCTGACGGCGGTCCCGCACGGCCTGAGCATCACCGGCGGCCCGCGGCGGCAGGTCGTGGGGTGGGCGGGCCCGTGGCCCCTGGCGGGCGACCGCCGAAGACCGGGCCCGCGGCGCGCGCGGGTGCAGTTGCTGCTCGCGAGCGGACCGGACGACCCGCCCGAGGCGGTGCTCCTGCACTGCGCGGGCACGGAAAATCCACTGTGGACGGTCGAGGGAGTGTACGACTGAGCATGGACGAGGACTACGCACGCAAGCTCCGGGCCTGGCTGAGCGCCGAACCGGAGGCAACCCCGCGCCGAGCGGAGGAGGAGCGCGAATGGCTGCGCGAAGTGCCGGCGCCCCAGGCGGACCCGGACCGCTGGACAGTCCGCGGCAGGCTCCCGCAGGAGGAGGAACTCGAGGAGGAGTGGGTGTGCCCGGTGATCGCGCTCCCGGTTCCGCGAGCATCGGAGGAGAACGGCTGCCGCATGAGCAGCCCCGACGACCGGCGCTCACGAAATCGCACGCCCCGCGGCAAAGCGGCCGGTGAGCTGCGGTTCCGGAACGGGCGCGTGCCTGGCGAAGCAGCCCCCGGACAGGCCGGTGTGAGTGAGGCTGGCGCGCGGCTGCCCGGCGAGGCGGCCGCCGATCAGCCCGGCGCGAGCGAGATCGGAGAGTGGCGCTCGCGAAACCAGCGCCTGCCCGGCGAAGCAGCCCCCGGCCAGCCCGGCATGAGCGAAGCCGAAGCCCGCAGCCGCTGGAACCACCCCAGCAACTGGCACCGTCGCCGCCGGGCCGAGGGACAACACGGCCCCGACCAGCCCGGGAGCCACTAGATGGGCTGGAACAACCCACCCGTCCCCTGGAAGGACCTCGCCCGCACCCTCGCCGGCGGGGTTCCTCCCGGGGACCACGGCGACAGCCCCGCCTGGGGCCGGCGCCGGGAGGCCTACCGGCGCCCCGGTGACCTCCCTACCCGCCGCAACGACGACGGCGGCGAGACCGTCCGCGTCCCCTACGCCGAACTGCACTGCCACTCCAACTTCAGTTTCCTCGACGGCGCCAGCCACCCCGAAGAGCTCGTCGAAGAAGCCGCTCGCCTCCAGCTCGACGCCATCGCCCTCACCGACCACGACGGCATGTACGGCGTCGTGCGCTTCGCCGAAGCCGCGCGGGAACTCGGCGTCAACACCGTCTTCGGCACCGAGCTCAGCTTCGGCCTCACCAACCCCCAGAACGGCGTCGCGGACCCCGAAGGCGAACACCTCCTGCTGCTCGCCCGCGGCGACCAGGGTTACCGGGCCCTCTGCCGGGCCATCACCGCCGGCCAGATCCACGAAAAGGCCGAAAAGGGGCGGCCGATCTACGACCTCGGCGCCGTCGCCGAAGAGGTCGCCGGGCAGTGCGTTGTCCTCACCGGCTGCCGCAAGGGCTCCGTGCGCTCCGCCCTCCTCACCCACGGCCCAAAGGCCGCCGCGGAGAAACTGAACGACCTGATCGACCGCTTCGGCCACGACAACGTCTACGTCGAGCTCACCGACCACCGCCAGCCGCTCGACAGCACCCACAACGACGTCCTGACGAAGCTCGCCGAAGAACTGCACCTCCCCACCGTCGCCACCACCGCCGCGCACTACGCCCGTCCGGAGCGCGCCCCGCTCGCCGACGCCCTCGCCGCGATCCGCGCCCGCCGCGGCATCGACGAGCTGGAGGGCTGGCTCCCCGCGGCCGGGACCGCTTTCCTGCGCAGCGGCGCCGAAATGGACGTCCTCTTCCGGCGTTACCCCGGGGCCGTCCGCCGCTCGGCCCTGCTGGGCATGGAATGCGCGTTCCCGCTCAAGCTGATCGCCCCGAAGCTGCCGCCCTTCGACGTTCCCGAGGGCCACACCGAGACGACCTACCTCCGACATCTGACGCGAGAAGGCGCGAAAGAGCGTTTCGGAGGCAAAGAACACGAGGAAAAAGCGCAAGAACAGATCGAGCACGAACTCGCGATCATCGAGCAGCTCGGCTTCCCCGGGTACTTCCTGATCGTGTGGGACATCGTCCGGTTCTGCAACGACCACAAAATCCTCTGCCAGGGCCGTGGTTCGGCCGCGAACTCGGCCGTCTGCTACGCGCTCGGCATCACGAAGGTCGACTCGGTGGCCAACAAGCTGCTCTTCGAGCGCTTCCTCGCCCCGGACCGCGACGGCTACCCGGACATCGACCTCGACATCGAGTCCGACCGCCGCGAAGAGGCCATCCAGTACGTCTTCGAGAAACACGGCCGGCTCAGAACCGCGCAGGTCGCCAACGTCATCACCTACCGAGCCCGGTCCGCGGTCCGCGACGCCGCCCGCGCGCTGGGCTATTCACCGGGCCAGCAGGACGCCTGGAGCAAGCAGATCGACCGCTGGGGTTCGTTGCGCAGCACCGAAAAGGACCACGACCACGACATCCCGGACGAGGTCGTGCAGCTCGCCTTCGCGCTCGAAGACTTCCCGCGCCACCTGGGCATCCACTCCGGCGGGATGGTCATGTGCCACGAGCCGGTGAGCCAGGTCGTTCCGGTCGAGTGGGCGCGGATGGAGAACCGCAGCGTCATCCAATGGGAGAAGGAGGACTGCGCGGCCGCCGGGCTCGTCAAGTTCGACCTGCTCGGCCTCGGCATGCTTTCGGCGCTGCACTACATGCTCGACCTCGTCGAGGAGTACAAGGACGAGAAGATCGACCTCGCCGAGCTGGACCTCACCGACCAGAACATCTACGACATGCTGTGCCGCGCCGACGCGATCGGCGTGTTCCAGGTCGAAAGCCGCGCGCAGCTGGCCACCTTGCCCCGCCTCAAGCCCAAGAAGTTCTACGACCTCGCCGTCGAAGTCGCGCTGATCCGGCCCGGCCCGATCCAGGGTGGCTCGGTGCACCCGTACATCCGGCGCAAGCAGGGCGTCGAGGAATGGGACTACGACCACCCGCTGCTGGCGACGGCCCTGGAGAAGACCCTCGGCGTGCCGCTGTTCCAGGAGCAGATGATGCAGATCGCCTTGGACGTCGCGAACTTCACCGCGGCGGAGGCCGACCAGCTGCGGCACGCGATGGGGTCGAAGCGGTCGGACCGGAAGATGGAACGGCTGCGGCAGCGCTTCCTCGAAGGTGCCGCCGCGAACGGTGTCGAAGACGAGCTCGCGCAGAAGATCTTCTTGAAGCTCAAGGCGTTCGCGAACTTCGGCTTCCCGGAGAGCCACGCGCTGAGCTTCGCGCACCTCGTGTTCTCCAGTGCCTACTTCAAGCTCTACCACCCGGACGCGTTCCTGGCGGGCCTGCTGCGCGCCCAGCCGATGGGCTTCTACTCACCGCAGTCGCTGGTCGCCGACGCGCGGCGCCACGGCGTCACCGTGCACGGCCCCGACATCAACCGCAGCCTCCCGCACGCCACCCTCGAAGCCGGCACCGGGAAGTTCCACGACGTGCGCACCGGGCTGAGCACTGTCCGGATGATCGGCGAGGACGTCGCGAAGCGGATCGTGGCCGAGCGGCTCACGAACGGCGACTACTCCGACATGGCCGACGTCGCCCGCCGCGTGCGGCTGACGACCCCGCAGATCGAGGCCCTTGCCACGGCCGGTGCGTTCGCCGGGTTCGGCGGCGACCGGCGGCAGGCGCTGTGGACCGCGGGCGCCGTCGCCGGGGAACGTCCGGAGAAGCTGCCGGGCCTGGTCGGCACGCAGGCCCCGACGCTGCCCGGCATGGACGGCCTCGACCTCGCGGCGGCGGACGTCTGGGCGACCGGCGTCTCGCCGGACAGCTACCCGACCGAGTTCATCCGCGACCGCCTCGACGCGCTCGGCGTCGTCCCGGCGAACGGCCTGGCCGACCTCGACGACGGCGCGCGCGTGCTGATCGGCGGCGCCGTCACGCATCGCCAGCGCCCGGCGACCGCGGGCGGGGTCACCTTCCTCAACATCGAGGACGAGACGGGGATGGTCAACGTGATCTGCACGCTCGGCCTGTGGCAGCGCTACCATCGCGTCGCGCGCGCCAGCCCGGCGTTGCTGATCCGCGGGGTGGTGGAGAAGGCCGACGGCGTCGTGAGCGTGCTGGCCGACCGCGTCGAGGCGCTGCCGATGCGGATCAAGGCGAAGTCGCGGGACTTCAGGTGAGGGGGCGCCGGACGATCGTGATGATCTCCGGGCTCGTGCCGGTCACCGGCGTGCGGTCCCAGTCACCGTACTGCTCGTCGACGACCAGCCCGGCTTCCTCGATGAACGTCGAAAGCGCCGGAACGTCGAGGAAGCGCAACGTGCTTTCGCTGTACTGCGGCGCGTCCCAATGAGGACTTTCGTAGGTCGTCGTGAAGGTGACGTACCCGTTCTCGAACGGTCCGGCGTCGTTCCACGACCGCACTTCGCCGGTTTCCCAGACGTGCGACGGCGTCCAGCGCTCCCAAGCACGTCGTGCCGGGTTGCGCGTCTCGAAACCGAACCGGCCGCCCGGCTTCAGCGCGCGGTTGATCGCTGAGAACGCCGTGCGCAGCTCGTCGTCGGTCAGCAGCACCTGGAACGCGTGCCCGGTCATCACGGCGAAGTCGAACTCGCCGTCCCAGGACGCGGTCGACAAATCGCCGTGCACCCACTCGATGTCGTCGCGGCGGCGAGCCTGGATGAGCATGCCTTCGGCGGGGTCGAGGCCGACGAGCCGGCCATCGTGGCCGGACTCGCGCGCCCAGTGCAGGAGGGACCCGGTGCCGCACCCGACGTCGAGGACGGACCCGGCGGCCATGATCATCGGCAGGTAGAACGCGAAGTCGCCGCTGCTCTCGCGCGGGTTCAGCGCGTCGTAGAGCGAGGCGAGGTACGGGTCGACGTAGTCGTGATCGGGCACGGCGCCACGGTAGTGAGCGGGCCGGGAAAGATCACGCGGTTTTCGGGGCCAGGCCGAGCAGTTCGGGCCGCGCGGCCAGCTCGGCCGGGTCGATCCCGGCGGCCTGGACGCACCGGGGGTTGGCGCCCAAGAGGTCGCTCAGCCTCGTGACGGCGGACAGTTCCGGCATCGACGTGCCGAGCACGGCGGTCGCGGCACCGCAGCGGAGCCGGACGCCGACTCGCGACGCGGAGGCCGGGACCCACACCCGCAGAGGGGCGCCGACGGTGAGCGCGGTGCCGTCCCAGACGGGGTCCGCGCAGCCGTCGGGGAGGACGCGCAGGGGTTGCGCCCAGCCGGTGCGTCCGTGCCAGCCGCAGGCCAGCGCGGCAGGTGGCGCGACTTCGCGGTACACCGACCGCGCCGCCGCCGGCCGCAGCGGGACTCCCATCGACCCAGTACGCAGCGGTCAGGAGCTGACCTATTTCGCTCCTACCGTCGGGACCACACCGACCCAGGAGGAAAACATGGTTCCCGACGGCTACACCACGGTCACCCCGTGGATCATCGGCCACGACACCGCCGGCCTGCTCGGCTTCCTGAAGGAGGCTTTCGACGCGGAAGAGCTGGGCCGGGTCGTCGGCGACGACGGCAAGATCGGCCACGCCGAAGTGCGCATCGGTGACGCGGTCGTGATGGCGTTCGACGCGCCCGGCGACTGGGCCGAGACCCCGGCGTTCCTGCGGCTTTACGTGCAGGACAGCGAAGAAACGCAGCGTCGCGCGATCGAAGCGGGTGCCATCGAGGTCACCCGGCAGACGGTGCTGTTCTTCGGCGACCGCGTCGGCCGCGTGCGCGATCCCTTCGGCAACCTGTGGTGGATCCAGACCCGTCTCGAGAACCTCGACGAGGCCGAGATGGCGCGGCGCGCGCAGCTGCCCGAGTACATCGAGGCGATGAACTACGTCCAGGGTGCGAAGCTCTGATCGCCGGTGTGGCACCCTGGGGCCGTGCTGGAGACGGGGGCGGACTACCGCGAAGCGGTGTTGTCCGGGCAGTGGTGGGAAAAGCGGCGGTTCACCGGCTGCGACTTCACCGGGGCGGACCTGAGCGGGCTGCGGACGCGCGGCTGCACGTTCGACGACTGCGTGTTCGGCCGGGCCGACCTGTCCCGCTCGCGGCACGACGCCTCCGCGTTCCGCTCGTGCACCTTCGACCGCACGGTGCTCGTCGAAAGCCGCTGGACGTCGTGCTCGCTGCTCGGCTCGTCGTTCTCCGACAGCGGGTTCGGCGGCATTGCCCTCACCGAGTGCGACCTCTCGCTGGCCTCGCTCGCGAAGGCGCGGCTGCGCCGGCTGGGCCTGTCCGGGCTGCGGCTGCGCGAAGCCAACCTGACCGAGGCCGACCTCACCGGCGCCGACCTGCGCGGCAGCGACCTGACCGGTGCGCGCCTGCAGGGCGCCAAGTTCGACGGCGCGGACCTGCGCGGCGCGCGACTCGACGCGAACGCCCTGGTCCAGGCCGATCTGCGGGGTGCCCAGGTCGACGTCGAGACCGCCATCGCCTTCGCCGCCGCGCACGGGCTCGTCATCCGCTGACACGACGAAGGCCCCGGCAGCGCCGGGGCCTTCGAAGCGGGACTCAGTCGATCGGGGGTTCGCCCGGGTCGAGCTCGATCAGGTCGCCCTCGGCGAGCAGCTCCTCGATCGACGCCGGCAGCAGGTACGCCGACCCGCCGCCCGGCTGGTTGAACCACGGGATCGCGACGCCGGCCAGCGTCTCCAGCGGCCGCTGCACGCGGTAGACGTGGTACGGCCGGTTCACCCACTCGGGCACCAGCGACCGCTCGGCGAACGGCGTGCCCGCCGCGTACGTCAGGTTGCCGTTCGGGCCGCCGAAGCGGTCCAGCTCGCTGCCCGCGGGCAGCTCGCGCAGCTCCTTGCCGCGGAACAACGTCAGCGGCGGCTCGCCCGCCAGCGGCCCGATCGGCCACTGCTGCTGGCCACCGCCACCCCCGCCGTTGACGGCCGGGCGGGCCGGCTCCTCACGACGCGGCGGCGCCGGCGGGACGGCCGGTGCGGGCGGCGGGACCAGCGGAGCGCCCGGCGGCACCGGAGCGGCCAGGACGGTCGGCGCCGACGGCGGCTCGCGCCGCGGCGGCGCGGGAGCCGCGGGCGGCGGCCCGGCCTGCTGCTGCGCCAGCGGCGGCGGCCCGGCCGGGACCGGCGCGGGCGGGGCGGGCTGACGCGGCGGGGCCGGCGGCTCGTCGTCCTCGAGGTCGCCGAAGAGCTCCTCGGCGCTCGTGAACGCCGTCTGCTCCTGCGGCGGCACCGGCTCCGGCTTGCGGACCGGGTACGACCCGGTCGCGACCTCCGGCGACAGCGTCGCGACGACCCGCTGCGGCGCCGGTTCCGGCTCGGGCTCGGGCTCCGGTTCGGGCTCCGGCTCCGGCTCGGGTACGTGGCCCTCCGGG
Organism: Amycolatopsis sp. NPDC101161; assembly: GCF_044768185.1. Lineage (NCBI taxonomy): Bacteria > Bacillati > Actinomycetota > Actinomycetes > Pseudonocardiales > Pseudonocardiaceae > Amycolatopsis > Amycolatopsis sp. NPDC101161. The sequence continues at coordinate 426,729 of NZ_JBIWPI010000004.1, read as the reverse complement.
TTGAGCAGCAGCTTGCCGAGCATGAACGCGGCCGCGTCCTCGGCGTCGCCGAAGACCGCGGGGTTGCTGAGCTTGCCGTCGTACCAGCCGACGCGCCAGCCCTCGTCGACCTCCTCGACGCTCCAGCCGTGCTCGGCGGGCTCACCCAGCTTGTAGCCGCTTTCGGGCACCTCGAGCTCGTCCAGCTTGGCCTGCAGGCCGGCGAGCACGGGGTGGTCCGGGGTCTCGCGGCGCAGCGCGCGGCGGCCCGAGCGGGGCGCGGCGGGCTCGGGCTGGGCCTGGGGCGCGGGGGCCGGCGGCTCCGGCACCGGCATGACGCCGGGTACCTCGGGCTGGGTGATCATGGTCGGCGGGCCAGGGTCGAACGGCGGCTGCTCCTCGTGCCGCGGGGGCTGGAACCCGGCGTGCGCCGGCTCCTCCTGCCGGGGCCGGCCGGGCTCGAAGGCCGCGTGCGCGGGCTCGTCCGGCCGCGGCTGGAAGCCGGGCGGCTCCTCGTCGGCGTGGGCCTGGAAACCGGCGGGCTCCTGCGCGTCTTCCTCGCGGTGCGCGGCGTGCTCGTCTTCGCGGTGCTGGCCGGCGTCGAACGCGGGGTGCTCCTCGTCCTCGCCGTGCGCCGGCTCGGCCTCGTGCGGGGCGTCGAACGCGGCGCCGTCGTGCGGCTCCTCCTCGTGCCCGATCGGCTGGTCGGGGACGTACTCCGCGGTCTCCTCGAGGTCGGGCACCCGGCCCGGCTCCGGCGACGTGCCGTTCGAGCCCGCGGCGTGCTCGGGGTGCTCGTACTGCTCCTCGCCGTAGGAGTCCTCCTCGGCGAAGCGGTCTTCGAACTCCCGGTCGTCGTAGGCCTCCTCGGCGAACTCGGCCTCTTGCGGGTAGCCGTGCTCCTCGGCCGGCGCCTCGGGGGCGTGGGCGGCCTCCACCGGCGCGGGCGGCTCCTGGTGCTGGGGCGGCGGCGCGGCGATGCCCGGGGCCGGTGCGACCATGGTCGGCGGCGGGCCCTGGGGTGCCTGCTGCTGCGGCGGCGGGCCCTGCGGCGGCGGCCCGCCCGGACGCTGCGGCGGCGGCTGGTTGCCCCGGGTCAGGTACGCGCCGGCGGCCTGCAGCGTCGGCTCGTCGACCGGCGGCAGCGTGAAGCCGACCGCCCGGACGTGCTCGACCAGGTCCAGCTCCGGCGAGACGCCGTACTTGCGCAGGTAGAAGTTGACGGCGGCGGGCCAGATCCACTGGCCGTCGCTGTGGAAGGCGACCGGCACGGTGGCCTCGGGCGTCGCGGCGAGCCGGTCGATGTCGTAGCCGCGCTCGGTGACGACCAGCGGCGCGTGGTCCAGGTACTCCAGTAGCCGGTCCTGCTCCTCGACCTCGAGGTCGGGGCGGTTGATCACCGGGCGGCCGGCCGGGCCGATCGTGTCGAAGATCCGGGCGATCCGGAAGTGCGGCCCCGGCTGCTCCGGGCCGAGCCCGGACATCCGCCGGATCAGCCACTCGGGCACGTTCTCCTCGGTGCGCGGGAACATCCGCAGCTCGTCGGAGTAGGCCTGCGGCGGCGGCGCGAGGTTCCACACCGGCTCGTCGCGGTTGTACTCGAGGTTGTAGCTGGACGGGTGGTCCAGCTGGTAGCGCGCGTTGAACCACGTTCCGCGGCCGTCGCGGTACATGCCCCCGCGCAGCCTGCCGAACAGGGTCGCGATGTCGTGGGTGGCGAGCCACTCGTGGGCGGTGCCGTCCTCGGTGACGATCTCGCCGGTCAGCTCGTGGTACCTCCCGACGGCTCGGTACTCCGCGGTGACCTTGCGCCAGTCGCGCGGGGCGGCACGGAGCAGAGCAAGTCCGATCTGCTTGACCAGGGTGTCCTGCTCGGTCGCGTTCAGCTGCGTCGTCGGTTGTGCCACCCGCACATTTTGACTGTTCGCGCGCGCGTGTGCACCCCGCATGTGGGTTTTGCCGCTCGGCGACCCGGCGGCACCCGGTCTGACCTCGCGTGATGCGAAGTGCGGTAGATCACAGCTTGATCGCGGCGAGCGTCGCGAGTGGACCGTGTGGGGTAGCGGCCAGTCTACGGGCAGCGACCACCCACGCCTGGAAGCGACGCGCGGGGGTCGCTTTGCCAGAATGGGCCCCGTGACGGCGAAGATTCTCGACGGCAAGGCCACCAAGAACGCCATATTCGCGGAGCTCGAGCCGCGCGTCGCGGCGCTGGCCGCGAAGGGGGTGACGCCGGGCCTGGGCACCGTCCTGGTCGGCGACGACCCCGGGTCGCATTCATACGTCCGGATGAAGCACGCGGACAGCGGCAAGATCGGGGTCAACTCGATCCGCCGCGACCTGCCGGCCGACATCACCCAGGAGAAGCTCGAAGCCGTCATCGACGAGCTGAACGCCGACCCGGCGTGCCACGGCTACATCGTCCAGCTGCCGCTGCCGAAGCACCTCGACGCGAACCGCGTCCTCGAGCGCATCGACCCGGAGAAGGACGCCGACGGCCTCGCGCCGGTCAGCCTCGGCCGGCTGGTCCTCGGCCAGCGGGGCGCGCTGCCGTGCACGCCGTACGGGATCATCGAGCTGCTCAAGCGCCACGGCGTCGAGCTGAACGGCGCGCGCGTCACGGTGGTCGGCCGCGGCATCACCGTGGGCCGGACGCTCGGCCTGCTGCTGACCCGCCGCAGCGAGAACGCCACCGTGACCCTCTGCCACACCGGCACCCGCGACCTCGCCGCAGAGGTCCGCCGGGCCGACATCGTGGTGGCCGCGGCGGGCGTGCCGGGGATCATCACACCGGACATGGTGGCGCCGGGCGCGGCGGTGCTCGACGTCGGCGTGTCCCACGTGGACGGCAAGCTCACCGGCGATGTTCACCCGGACGTGGCCGAGGTGGCCGGCTGGATCTCGCCGAACCCGGGCGGCGTCGGCCCGATGACGCGGGCGATGCTGGTGAGCAACGTCGTCGAAGCGGCCGAGCGCGCGGTCCAAGGCTGATGACGATGACGGAGGACCGGCGGGACACGTCCGACCGCCGGAGGCAGGCCCGGTTCACCCAGCTCCCGTTCGCGGTGGTGCTGCTGGTGGTGGCCGTGGCCGCGCTGCGGATCTTCCAGTACCACTGGCGGGAGGGCGCGGCGCTGATCGGCGCCGCGCTCCTCCTCGCCGCGGTGCTGCGGGCGGTGCTGCCGACCGCCAGGGCCGGGCTGCTCGCGATCCGCGGCAAGGTCGTGGACATCGTGACCTACACCGGGCTGGCGGCAGCGGTGCTGTACGTGGCCCTGACGATCACCGGCGGCCCGTTCGCGTCTTCTTAGGACGCCATGGCGAGCTCGCGCCGTTCGGCTTCGCGTCGCGGCGGTCCAGAGTGCCGGAGACGATCGCCAGGCTGAGTCCGAAGACCGCCAGCAGGGCGCCGACCCAGTTCGGGGCGACCAGGCCGAGCCCGAACGCCGAAAAGGCGCCACTTTCCCAGGGAAAGTGGCGCCTTTCGAGACCTCTTAGGACGCCATCGCCAGCTCACGCCGTTCGGCTTTCGCGTCGCGGCGGTCCAAGGTGCCGGAGACGATCGCCAGGCTGAGTCCGAAGACCGCGAGCAGCGCGCCGACCCAGTTCGGGGCGACCAGGCCGAGCCCGCCCGCGATCACCAGCCCGCCGAGGTACGCCCCGATCGAGTTGGCGATGTTGAACGCGGACTGGACGGCGGCCGACACCAGGGACGGAGTGCCGCCCGCCTTCTCCATGATCCGCGCCTGCATCATCGGGCCGATCATGAACCCGGCGACGCCGACGAAGAAGATCGTGATCGCCGCGCCGACCTTGCCCTGTGCCGTGATCGTGAAGATCCCGAGCACGCAGGCCAGCGACAGCAGCGCCGCGTACAGGCCCGGCATCAGCGCGCGGTCGGCCAGGCGGCCGCCGAGCAGGTTGCCGATCGTCATGCCGACGCCGGCCAGGGACAGCAGCAGCGTGACGTTCGACGGGGAGTAGCCGGCGACGTCCGTCAGCATCGGCGTGATGTAGGACAGGCAGGCGAACACGCCGCCGAGCCCGAACGTGACGATCGCCAGCGCCAGGTGCACCTGCGGCCGCTTGAACGCGCCGAGCTCACCCCGCAGCGACGCGTCGGCGGGCTTGCCCTGGTGGGGCACCAGCTTCGCGATGGCCGCGGCGGCGACCAGGCCGATCACGGCGACGACGCCGAAGGTGGCGCGCCAGCCGACCTGCTGGCCCAGCAGCGTCCCCAGCGGGACGCCGATGACGTTGGCCAGGGTCAGCCCCAGGAACATCATCGACACAGCCTTCGCGCGCTGACCGGGTCCGACCAGACTGGACGCGACGACCGCGCCGGCGCCGAAGAACGCGCCGTGCGGCAGGCCGGCCAGGAACCGGAACGCGACGCCGAACTCCTGGTTGGGCGACAGCGCGAAGAGGGCGTTGCCCAGCGTGAACAGGCCCATCATGGCCAGCAGCATGGTCTTGCGCGGCAGCCGGACGGCGACCGCGGTGAGCAGCGGGGCGCCGACGACGACGCCGAGGGCGTAGGCGGAGATGAGGTAGCCGGCGGTCGGGATGTCGACGCCGAAGTCGGCGGCCGCCTGGGGCAGCACGCCCATCATGACGAACTCGGTGGTCCCGATGCCGAAAGCTCCGATGGCGAGCGCGAGCAGCGCGACGGGCACGGCACTCCTTCCAGGGTCTGAGAAATCGATTACTTGGCCGATCTCGTGGCCGAGGTCACTGGATCGGTTCAGTGGAGGTTCAAAAGGAAAGGCAGCCGCATGGCCCCAGCGCCGTGAGCTGCCTACCCACAGTCCAACAAGCGAGCGGGGTCGTTGTCATCCCGATATCGGGTGACGATCCACACCGTAACGCCGTGATCAGCGCTGAGCGGCCAGGACGCCGTTCAGCAGGCCCGGGAACAGCGCGTCGAGATCGTTGCGGCGCAACGAGTTGAACCGGGTCGTCCCCTCCTGGCGGCCGGCCACGACCCCGGCCTGGCGCAGGATGCTCAGGTGGTGGGTGAGTGTGGACTTGGTCACCGGCACGGTCAGCCCGCCGCACGCGATCTCGTGGTCGACGGCCGCGAGCTGGCGCACGATCGCCAGCCGCACCGGGTCGGCGAGGGCGCGGAGCACGCCTTCGACGGTGATCTCGTCCGGTGTCGGGTGGACGATCGGCGGCAGCGTGACGGTCTTGGCCATGGACCCATTGTACGACGCCGATCGAAATTGTCGGAGGCGCGTAGTACGGTAGTCGTCGAACTACGACGTTCATCGAACCAATCGCCCGCTCCGCTTGGGGGACCCACCCATGTCCAACCCCTCGTCCTCGAGGATCTCGGTGCTGGCCTTCGGCGCGTTCGGCGTCGGGACCAGCGGCTACATCGTCGCCGGGCTGCTGCCCGCGCTGACCGGCGAGCTGCACGTGTCGGCGACCGCCGCGGCGCAGCTCGTCACGGCCTTCGCCATCGCGTACGCGGTCGGCTCGCCGATCTTCGCGGCCGTCACCGGCACGTGGGAGCGCCGGACGCTGCTGGTCGCCGCGCTCGTCGTCACCGCCGCCGGCAACCTGTTCGCCGCGCTCGCTCCGGGCTACGGCTCGCTCCTGCTGGCCCGGGTCGTGACCGCGATCGGCGCCGCGGTGTTCACGCCCGCGGCGAGCGCCGTCGCGGCCCAGCTGACCGCCCCGGAACGCCGGGGCCGCGCGATCGCGCTCGTGTTCGGCGGCCTGACCGTTGCGCTCATCTTCGGCGTGCCGCTGGGCAGCCTCATTTCGCAGCACCTCGGCTACCGGACGGCGTTCGCGCTGGTCGCCGCGTTCTCGCTGGCGAGCGCGCTGGCCGTGCGGGTGGCGCTGCCGTCGGTCGCCGCGCCGCCGCGGGTCACGCTGGCCGAACGGTTCGCCGCCGGCCGCGACCCGCGCGTGCTCGTCATGCTGGCCGTGACGGTCCTGGGGTGCCTCGCCGCGTTCATGGTCTACACGTTCGTGTCGCCGCTGCTGGCCGCCACCGCGGGCCTGCACGGCACGGCGGTCACGGTCCTGCTCTTCTGCTACGGCGTCGGCGGCGCGGTCGGCAACTTCGCCGGCGGCCGGGCGGCCGACCGCTGGGGTTCGCGCGCGCCACTGCTCGTCGTGACGGCAGCGATCACCGTCGTCATGGCGCTGCTGCCGATCGCGACGGCGACCCCGATCACGGCCGGCGTCGCGCTGTTCGTGTGGGGCATGGCGACGTGGTCGTTCAGCCCGCCGGTGCAGCACCGGCTGATCGAGCTGGCCCCGGGCCACGCCGGCCTGGTGCTCTCGCTCAACGCGTCGGCGATCTACCTCGGCGTCGGCCTGTCCGGCGTGGTCGGGGGTGCGGTGCTGACGTCCGGCGGACCGCTGGTCCTGCCCGAGGTCGCGGCCGCCCTGACGCTGCTCGCGCTGCTGCTCGTCAGCGCGGCGTGGGGGCGGGTCCGCGAGCCGGTCGCCGCTTAGTCGGCGTGGGCCTGGACTTCGCAGTCGGGCCCGGGGTAGACGAGTGCCTCGTGCCCGTCGGCGAACCGCACCAGGTAGGGCGGGGCGCCGTCGGGCCCGCGGACTTCGAGGATCTCGCCGCGCTGCTCGGCCGATCCGACGGTACGGCCGTGTACCTGGATTTCGTCTCCCACTCCTGCGTGCATGGCCTTCACCTCCGTGTCCAGGGTAGGAGCGCGAAACGCCCGGTGGTCCCGGCGAACGGGTTAGAATGCCCGCATGATCGATGAAATCGGAGGCGCCGCGCCTCGGCGCCGGTGAGCCCCGCGGTCCGGGTCCGCACGCCGAGCGAGCTGCGGAAGTCCCGGCGTCACAAGGCACATCCCTGCTGGGGCCACCTGGTGGCCGCCCCGCTCTGGCCGTTGCACGGCGCGAACCTCGGCACGCTGCTGCGCACGTGCGACGCGGTCGGCGCGTGCCTCGCGGTACCGCGGTTCCCGTGGGTCCCGGAGGCGTTGCGGCGCGGGAACACGTTGCGGCGCCCGGCATGCGTGCACTGGGTGCACGACCCGCCGGGCTGGCTGGCCCGCGAACGGGCGGCGGGCACCCGGGTGGTCGGCGTCGAGCTGGCGGAGGAAGCGGTGCGGCTGGGAGACCTCCCGGCCGCCCGCGGCCGCACGATCGCCGTGCTCGGCCACGAGCAGACCGGGATTCCCCCGGAGGTGCTCGACCTTCTCGACACCGTCGTCGAAATCCCGATGGTGGGCACGGGCGCGAGCCTCAACGTCGCGGTGGCGGGGAGTCTGGTTCTCTACAAACTCGCTGGCCTGCTGTGAGAAGGTCGGAACGTGGTCGAACTGGTGGAGACGGTCGCGGGCCGCGGCGGCGAGCTGGTCCTGCGGCGCGACGGCGAAGCGTTCGAAGTGATCGAGAACGGCGTGTTCCTGATGGACACGCGCAACGGCGAGTCCGAGCGCCTCCTGGTGACCGGCGCGGTGACGACGGGAGCGGCGGTCCTGATCGGCGGCCTCGGCGTCGGCTTTTCGCTGCGCGCGGCCCTCGACGCGGGCGCGGGTTCGGTCGTGGTCGTCGAACGCGAGCGGGCGGTGATCGAGTGGAACCGCTCGGGTCCACTTCGGACGGTCCACGGCGACGCGCTCGCCGATCCGCGGGTGAGGGTGGTGGAGGCGGACCTGGTCACGTGGCTGGCCTCGACGTCCGACCGGTTCGACGCGCTGTGCCTCGACATCGACAACGGTCCCGAGTGGACGGTCACGGACGGCAACGCCGCGCTGTATTCCGGTGCCGGGCTGTCCCGGCTGAAGGAGTTGCTGAACCCGGGTGGGGTGCTGGCGGTGTGGAGCGCGGGCGCGGCCCCGACGTTCGCCGCGCGGCTACGGGAGCACTTCGCTTCGGTGCGCGAGGTGGCGGTGGAAGTCCCGCGCGGTGAGCCGGACGTGCTGTGGTTCGCGCGGAACTAGCGGTCGCGGAGAACGCGGCCTGGTGCGATCTGGTCTGCGGGGGCCGGTTCGGCCGGCGGGCTTGGACGAGCCGCACGCGAACGCCGCAGTACTACCCGGATGCCGTGACGCTCACCCGGGACGCCACGGCCGCCGACGTCCTCCCGTTCGTCGACGGCTCGGCAGGCTGTTCGGTGAAGGACAGTTTCGCGACGCTGGAGCTGCCGGGCTTCTCCCTGCTGTTCGAGGCGATGTGGCTCGCGTGCGGCCCCGGCGTCCCCGAGCCGGGCTGGCGGCGCGCCGGTTCGCCGCTGGGGGCGTCGGTGGCGGTGCTGTCCCGCGGCGAGAACGCAGTCGTGGCCCATCGCGGCGACGGCGTCGTCGGGCTGTCGAACTTCGCGGGCCCGGACGACGGCTGGCCGGGCGCGGTCGCGGCGGTGGCGGCAGCGTTCCCCGGCCACCCAGTGGTCGGCTACGAACACGGCGACGCCCTGCGCGTCGCTTTGGACCACGGTGCCGAGCCGCTGGGTCCGCTGCGCGTCTGGGTGCGTTAGCCCGCGTTGGCCGCGGCCTTCGCCGCCTTCTTGAACGCCCGCACCTCGGCGAGCGTCTCGGCGCTGGTGACGTCGGCGATCGACCGGCGTGACCCGCGGTCGCCGTACGCGCCCGCCGCCTCGCGCCAGCCCTTCGGCTGGATGCCGCGCTGCTTGCCCAGCAGCGCCAAGAAGATCTTCGCCTTCTGCTCGCCGAAGCCCGGCAGGGCCCGCAGGCGCTTGAGGACCTCCGGGCCGTCCGGCTTCGGGCGCCCGTCGAGCCAGAGCCCCTCGGTGCGGCCGTCGTAGTTCTCGATGATGTGCTGCGCGAGCGCGTGCACGCGGCGGGCCATCGAGCCGCCGTAGCGGTGGATGGCCGGCGGCACCACGCACATCTCGACGAACTTCTCGACGTCGGTCGCGGCGATCTTCGCGAGCGAGAAGCCGTCCATCCGATCGGCGATCTTCCGCGGCCCGGCGAAGGCGTGCTCCATCGGGAACTGCTGGTCGAGGAGCATGCCGACGAGCAGGGCGAACGGGTCGTCGTTGAGCAGCTTGTCGGCGGCCGGGTCGCCGGTCAGGTGCAGTTCGCGCAGCATGCGGTCATCTTGACACAACCGGGCTCAATGAGTTCTCGCGTACCGCGACGGCGTCGTCCCGAGGTACCGCTTGAAATGCCGGGTCAGGTGGGCCTGGTCGGTGAACCCGGCCACCGCGGCGACCTCGGCGGCCGGGGCGCCGGCGAGCAGCAGCCGGCGCGCGCGGTCGACGCGGCGGCCGGTCAGGTAGCGGTGCGGCGGCAGCCCGAACCGCGTCCCGAAGCAGCGGACCAGGTGCGCCGGATGTGCCCCCAGCGTCGACGCGGCTTCGGCCAGCGTCAGCGCTTCGGGCAGCTTCGCGTCGAGGAGGTCCCGCAGGTCGTCGGCCAGTCCGCGCTTCGGCTCGGGCGTCGCCGGGTGCCCCAGGTGGGTGCGCAGCCGGTCGGCGACCAGCGCGAGCCGGCTCTCGGCCTCCAGCGCGTCGCCCGGGTGGACGAGCGCCTCGTGCAGCTGGTGGATCCGGGTGCGCAGCACGCCGTCGGCGACGCTCGGCTGGTCGACCGCCGCCCCGATCAGGTCCTCGCCCAGCACCGAGGTGTCCAGGTAGAGCACGCGCTTGCGGAAGCCGTGGCTGGTGGCGGCGCGCCCGTCGTGCGCGACGTTCGGCGGCAGCAGCGTCACGGCCGGGCCGAGCGCGCCGTGGTGGTGGCGGTCGAGGTCGTAGCGGATGACGCCGTCGTCGACGATCAGCAGCGTCCAGGTGTCGTGCGTGTGCAGCGGGTAGGCGTGGGTGGTGAAGCGCGCGTGGAAGACCTCGGCGATCCCCGGGACCGCCGGCCGCCACGCTTCGACCTGCGCCATGTTTAGAACGTACAAGACGCGCGGGTGGCCGGCGGGCGAGTCTGTCCGGCATGAGTTCCTTCGACACGAAGATCGCCGTCCTGCTCCGCGACGACCTGGCGTCCTGGCAGCGGCTCAACGTCACCGCGTTCTTGGTGAGCGGTATCGCCCACGTGACGCCGGAGCTGATGGGCGAGCCCTACGAAGACGCCGACGGCACGGAGTACCTGCCGATGTTCGGCCAGCCGGTGATGGTGTTCAGCGGAACCGGGGACGTCCTGACGGCGGCGCACGCCCGGGCCCTGGGCCGCGGGCTGCGGATCTCGATCTTCACCGACGAGCTGTTCCACACGGGCAACGACGACGACAACCGCGCGGCGGTCCGCGCGGTGCCGGGGGAGAAGCTGGTGCTGGCCGGGCTCGCGGTGCACGGCCCGAAGAACGCGGTGGACAAGATCCTCAAGGGCGCGTCGCTGCACCGCTGAGTAGAAACCCCCTGTCCGGACCGCGCCGGCGCTGGCAGCATGATCGGCAGCGCCGCGGAGAGCGGCTCGGACTGGGGAGGTTCCGTGAAGTCACTTCGTCGTGCGTGCGTGGTCCTGACGGCGGCGGCCGGGCTGGGCGTGGCGCTCGTGCCGGTCGCGTCGGCGGACCCGGTGCAGACGGTCGATTACGTCGCGGATGAAGGCTCGCACCCGTTGCACGGCACCGCGCACTACGCCGGGCCGGGCGACGAGGTCCGGGTGTGGGTCAACGCGGGAATCCTGAAGGTCGACGTCCAGTCCGGGTTCAGCGACCTGCGGGTCGAGATGAGCCCGCCGGCCGGCGAAACGCTCCACACGGGCACGTACACCGGCGCGCGCTACCGCTGGACCGAAGACCCGGCGACGGACACGCCGGGCTTCCTGGTGGTCAGCGGCGGCCTGGGCTGCGGCGACGTCTACGCGGACTTCACGGTGGACCGCCTGGACCGCGCGGCGGACGGCACGGTAACCGGCCTCGACGCGACGTTCGTCCAGCGCTGCGACAGCCCGGACGGCCCGGCCACCCGCGGCGAGGTCCACTTCACGGCCTGAGCCGCGCGACGGGCGGCTCCGGCCAGCCGCACGGCCTGCCACGGCTCGTCGTCGGCGTCGCGGCGTTCGAAGGTGACGCGGTTCGCCGCCGTCCGGCAGAAGACGCCGCTGGGTGAGGTCGCCAGCCGGTCTCGGCGCTGGAGGAACCAGCCGTCGGGATCGGCGGGCGCACCGGCGCCGCCGCCGAGGATCCGCCAGACCACGTCGGGTCCGAACTCCGGCAGTTCGGCGAAATCGAAGGTGCAAACGTTTGCGGACGGCGCGGGCGCAACTAGCCGCCGTTCGGCACCGGGCACCCGCCGATACTCCGCGTACGCCTCCAGCCGCGCGGCGACCGCGCTCCCGCGCACGGCGACCTCCGTCAAGTGGCCGTCCGCGAACCGGTCCAGCCTCACGGCGCCGTGGCGTGCACCAGGAAGACGCTCCGGACCCGGTCGCCGCCGTCGACGGTGAACGTGCGGGCCGACACCTCCACGAACCCCGCCGACGCGGCCAGCGCCCCCGCGCCGGCCTCGTCCAGTGGGAACGACAGGTCCGCCGGCACGAACTCCGCGAACGGGCCGGACGGCTTGAACCGCGATCCCGACACGACCGAAAACGCCAGGCGCCCACCCGGCCGGAGCACCCGCAGCCAGTCGGCGAACGCGACCGCCCCCAGGAAGTGCAGCGAAGACGCGCACAGCACGACGTCGGCCGACCCGTCCGGTGAAGGCATCGGCACCGCGGGCCCGACCCGCCACTCGATGACCCCCGCCGGGTCCTGCGAAGCCGCCTTCGCCGTGGCCCGCTCGACCATCGCCGGCGACAAGTCGACAGCCAGCACGCGCGAAGGCTTCAGCCGCAAGGCCGCGTACGCCGCGAAGCCCGTCCCGGTGGCGACGTCGAGAACGAGCCCCGGTGAGGTGGGCAGTGGCTCGACCAGCGCGTCGGCCACCAAAGCGTGAAAATCGTCTTGGTCGTAGTGCTCGGCGGTCTCGTCGAAGAAAGCGGCGCGGCTGTTGTCGGTCACCGACCCAACCTAGCGAGCGCCACCAGCGATTTTCAGCGGCCGGCGGCCCGCGAAGCCCAGGTCGGTGCGGTGGTACCAGCCCAGCTCGCGATCACCTTCGAGCCAGCACAGCAGCACGTCGGTGCCGTCGAGCTCGGCCGGGAAGTCGATCAGCAGCGGCGCGAACCCCTTGAGCTCGGCGCCGGTGTGCTGGACCGTCGTCATCAGGTCGTCGAGCCGCGCCTGCGCGGCCTTCCACTCGGGCAACCCGCCCAGCTCGGTGGCCCGCCCGCCGGGGCGCAGCGACGCCGCGAGCTCGGCCGCGTCGGCCCGGACGCGCACCAGTTCGTCGAGGACCGGCCGCAGCCGCGCCAGTTCGTCGCGTGCCTCCGCGACGGTGAACAAACCCATCGCCCGATGATCCCACCGGGCCGGTTCAGGCCTCGCGGCGCCGCCGGACCAGCGCGTTGGCCAGTCCGCTGCCGACCAGCAGGAACCCCACGCCGAGCAGGCCGCCGATGAACAGGAAGTCCATGACGCCGTACGCGATGTCGCTCTTCGGCATCATGTTGACCAGCTTGAAGCCCCACTCCGGCACGGCCATCGCGGCCACCCCGGGCAGCACGCCGTAGATCAGGCCGCCGAGGATCGGGCCCGCCGCCGACAGCGCGCCGAGCGCGGCGACGACCAGCAGCAGGATCGCCCCTCCGGCCAGCAGCGCGATGCCCAGCGGGTCGCGGTTGGTGCTCAGCGTCGCCTGGATCAGCTGCTGCTGGCGCAGCCCGCCCCAGCTCAGCAGCCCCAGCGCGACCGGGGTGAGCAGCAGCCCGCCCAGCGCGCTGACCAGGTGGGCGACGCCGCGGCGCGGCCGTTCGTCGAGCGCTTCCGTCGTGTCGTCGTAGTCCTCGTAGTCGTCTTCGTACTCGGCGTACCGATGGGTCGACATGGCCGTCACCTCCCGCATGATGAGTTCACGGGTGGCATCGTGCCTTGGTTCACCCCGCAGCGCGACGGTCGCTCGGCGAGCGGTCGGATCGGCCCAACGGCAGGTCGTGCCCGGTGACCCCGGCCACAATCGGCGGGGGGAGACTTGATACCGGCCACTACTGGAACCATCCAGGACGGTCAAGCAGTACGCTTGTACCGCTACCGGCGAGACTTAGAAGAAGAACGCGAAGATCCGCGGAAGGAGCACCGCTGCTCATGGCCAAGATCAAGGTCCAGGGCACCGTCGTCGAACTCGACGGCGATGAGATGACCCGCATCATCTGGCAGTTCATCAAGGACAAGCTGATCCACCCGTACCTGGACGTGAACCTGGACTACTACGACCTCGGCATCGAGGAGCGGGACCGCACCGACGACCAGGTCACGATCGACGCCGCGAACGCCATCAAGAGGCACGGCGTCGGCGTCAAGTGCGCCACGATCACCCCGGACGAGGCGCGCGTCGAAGAGTTCGGCCTCAAGAAGATGTGGCTGTCCCCGAACGGGACCATCCGCAACATCCTCGGCGGCGTGATCTTCCGCGAGCCCATCGTCATCCAGAACATCCCGCGGCTGGTGCCGACGTGGACGAAGCCGATCATCATCGGCCGCCACGCCCACGGCGACCAGTACAAGGCGACCAACTTCAAGGTCCCCGGCCCGGGCACGCTGACCATCAGCTACACCCCGGACGACGGCTCCGAGCCGATGGAGTTCGAGGTCGCGAAGTTCCCCGAGGGCGGCGGCGTCGCCATGGGGATGTACAACTTCAAGAAGTCGATCGAGGACTTCGCGCGCGCCTCGCTGCAGTACGGCCTCGACCGCGGCCTGCCGGTCTACCTCTCCACCAAGAACACCATCCTCAAGGCCTACGACGGCCAGTTCAAGGACGTGTTCGAGGAGATCTTCCAGAACGAGTTCAAGGCCGACTTCGACGCCAAGGGCATCTCCTACGAGCACCGCCTGATCGACGACATGGTCGCCGCGGCGATGAAGTGGGAGGGCGGCTACGTCTGGGCGTGCAAGAACTACGACGGTGACGTCCAGTCCGACACGGTCGCGCAGGGCTTCGGCTCGCTCGGCCTGATGACGTCGGTGCTGCGCACGCCGGACGGCAAGACCGTCGAGGCCGAGGCCGCGCACGGCACGGTCACCCGGCACTACCGCCAGCACCAGCAGGGCAAGCCGACGTCGACGAACCCGATCGCGTCGATCTACGCCTGGACCCGCGGCCTCGAGCACCGCGGCAAGCTGGACGGCAACCAGGAGCTGATCGGCTTCGCCAACAAGCTGGAGCAGGTCGTCGTCGAGACGGTCGAGGCCGGCCAGATGACGAAGGACCTCGCGCTGCTCATCAGCAAGGACCAGCCGTTCCAGACGACCGAGGAGTTCCTCGCGACGCTGGACGACAACCTGGCGAAGAAGATCGCCCAGGGCTGAGTGCTTTTCGGAGGGGCCCTCTTCCCGGTTCGCCGGGAAGAGGGCCTTTTTCGTACACCGTGCGTCACCGGCGGGTGATGCGGACTGGCGCCTCCGGGTGGTTGCTGCGTCCGGCGCTGTCCGTGTGGGTAAAGGATTGCCTACCCTTGGCGGGGGACGGGGCTCGCGGTTGGAGGAAGGCATGTCGAAGAAGACTCTGATCATCTTGGGCGCCATCGTCCTGGTCGTCATCGTCTACGTGACGAACACGAACAAGCAGGCTTCGGGAGCGTCGGCCACCGGCTGCAAGGTGACGGTGACCGCGGACGTCCTCAACGCCCGCGAGACGGCCGACGGCAACGCGAAGGTCGTCGGCAAGTACTTGCGCGACGCCCAGTTCGACGCGCTGCCGGGCGTGCAGAACGGCTTCCGGAAGGTGGCCGACGACAAGTGGGTGGCCGCCGCGTTCACCGAGCCGGTCGCCGGGTCCGCCTGCTGATCAGACTCCCAGCAGATCGGTGCCGAGGGTGATGACGCCACACACCGCGGCGGTCAGCCCCAGCACCCGCGCGCGTTTCGGGTCGCGTTTCGCGGCGGCCCGCCAGTAGAGGCCGATGCCGATCGCCAGCATCAGCAGTTCGACGACGGCCGATACGGCGGGCAGCCGCCACAACCCGAAGCCGAACGTCGGCAGGTCGCCGGCGTTGCCGGGCAGGATCGGCAGGTCGGCGCGGTGCACGACGAGGTCGAGCAGCCAGTGCGAGAAGACGACCGCGCCCAGGATCAGTCCGGTTTCGCGGCCCAGCCACCTGCTCGCCACCGCGCCGAAGAGCGCGGCGAGGACGAGCGCGCCGACGAGGGAGTGCGTGTAGTCGGCGTGGATGACGCCGCCGCCGTAGCCCGTGCCGTCGACCGTCTCGATGCCGCTGAGGTAGAGCGGCACGAAGACGACGTCGAGCCAGGCGGTGGCGAGCATGAGCGTCCACACGGGAATGGCGGGCCGGCCGGCCTTGACGGCGGCGGCGAGCCCGAAGTGCCCGGCGATCATCGGCGGGCCTCCGTCCAGGGGAACCGGGCGTCGAGCACGCCGAGCCCGACGGTGAAGAGGAGGACGGCGAGGATGAAGCTCATTTCTGCTCCTGCTCCGAGTAGGTGGTCAAGCCTTGGACGACGATGGTTTTGAGGACTTCGAAGCTCTGGTCGACGTCCTCGGGGCGGCCGAAGCCGCCGGAGGCTTCGAGCCCGGCGAACCCGTGCACGGCGGCGCGGAGGCAGCGGGTGGCGTGCACGACCTGGGCGTGGCCGAAGCCGTAGGGGCGAAGGACGGCGAAGACGACCTCGGCGACGGCGTGGGTGGCCTTGCTGAGTTCGGTGTCGGTCTCGTCGGGGGCGGTGGCGAGGGCGTGGGTGCGGTGCGGGTGGCGTCGCAGGTAGTCGCGGTAAGCGTCGGCGACGGCCCGGACGGCGTCCGCGCTTTCGCGCCCGGTGGCGGCTTTTTGCAAGGCCTCGGACATTTCCCGCACGACCCGGAGGTCGATCAGGCGGCGCAGGTCGGCGAGGTTCTTGACGTGCTTGTAGAGGGAGGGCGCGGCGACGTTGGCGCGCTCGGCGACCTTGGCGAGGGTGAGGGCTTCGGGCCCGGACGCGTCGATGATCTCGAGGGCCAGCTCGACCACGGCGTCGGGGGTCAGGCCGGCTCTAGGAGACATGATGGCTACTTGGCATAGCTTTAAAGCTAATGTTCGTAGCTTGTGGGGTCAAGCGCCGGTTTTTGTCGGTGGTGGGTGTTAGAACTTCGGTAGGTCGGAAGTGGGGAGGTGGCCGACGCCCGGGGCCGGGCGACAACTGAATGCGGCATGGGTTCGAGGTGGTGTCCGCGGGGTCTCCAGGGGGAGTTCCGCGGGCAGGGGCCACGGGGGCTGTGCGGCGGGGCCGGAGGGATGGAGCCTGGGGAACGCGGCCGGACGGGGGTCCGGGCGTGGGGCGAGGATCCCTTCGGACCCGCCGGACTTCCGGGTGGCGCGGCTGTCGGCTGTTCGCTGTTTCGCTGCGGGCCGAGGGGATGGTTCGCGTTGGGGTGTGCAGTTTTGCGCGCGAGGGTGGGCAACTTCGCACGCACTGGGCAAGCTCTTCCGAGCCGAGCCGAGCCGAGCCGAGCCGAGCCGAGCCGAGCCGAGCCGAGCCGAGCCGAGCCGAGCCGAGCCGAGCCGAGCCGAGCCGAGCCGAGCCGAGCG
>NZ_JBIWPI010000004.1:397835-410123 GCF_044768185.1 Amycolatopsis sp. NPDC101161 | reverse complement strand
CTGTCAAAGCTCGATCGTCAGGCCTTCCTCCGCGACCAGCACCTCGCCACCGAACTCGGCGCGTGCCTCCGCGGCCGCCGCCGCACGGTCGGTGCCAGGCCAAAAGTGCGTCAGCAGCAGCCGGCGCGCTCCGGCTGCGGCCGCCCACTCGCCCGCCTCGGCGGCCGTCATCAAGTACCGCGGCTCGTCCCCCGAAGGCGGCGTCCGGTAGGTCGCGTCGCAGATGAGCAGGTCCGCGTCGCGCCCCAGCTCGGCCAGCGCCGACGAAGGGCCCGTGTCACCCGTGTAAGCCACCGTCAACCCGGGCGCCGCCAACCGCACGCCGAAGTTCGGCACGTGGTGCGGCAACGCGAACGTCGTCAGCCGAAACGGCCCGACCGAAGCAGCCGACGCCAGGTCGCGCACCTCGAACACCTCCGTCGGGTGCGGGCGCGGCTCCATCGCCGCGAGCCGGGCGACCGTGCCGGGCGTGCAGAACAACGGCAGCCGCGGACCGTCCCCGTAGTACGAGGCCCGCCCGAGCGCGCTCACGTCCGCGCAGTGGTCCGGGTGCTCGTGCGTCACCACCACCGCGTCCGGCAACCCGTGGCCGAACAGCCGCGAGGCGGCGCCGTACCCGAGGTCGAGGACCACGCGAAACCCGTTGTGCGACAACAAGAACCCCGCGCACGCCCGCCCGGGTTCGGGGAACGCGCCGCAGCTGCCGAGCACCGTCAGCTCACCCATGCCCGGCAGTCTGGCAGAGCGAACCGGTAGCGTGCGGGACGTGCTGACCGTCTCCACCGTGAACGTCAACGGACTCCGTGCCGCCGCCAAGAAGGGCTTCGTCGAGTGGCTCGCCACCACGAAGGCCGACGTCGTCGCCTGCCAGGAGGTGCGCGCCGAGGCGAGTCAGCTCCCGGCGGACGTCGTCGAACCCGAAGGTTGGTTCTCGGTGCACGCCCCCTCGGCCGTCAAGGGGCGCAACGGCGTCGCCGTCTACAGCCGCGAAGAGCCCGAAGAAGTCCGGATCGGCTTCGGGGAACCCGAGTTCGAAGACAGCGGCCGCTACCTCGAAGTCCACTTCGCGAAGGTCGTCGTCGCCAGCCTGTACCTCCCCAGCGGGGACGTCGGCACCGAACGCCAGGACGAAAAGGAACGCTTCATGGCCGCGTTCCTGCCCTACCTCGTCGAACTCCGCGCGAAGGCCGCCGCAGCCGGGCGCGAGGTCGTCGTCGTGGGGGACTGGAACATCGCCTACGACACCGTCGACCTCAAGAACTGGCGCGGCAACCGCAAGAACTCGGGCTTCCTCCCCGAAGAACGCGCCTGGCTCGGCCGCGTCTACACCGAGGCCGGCTACACCGACGTCCAGCGCCGCCTCGACCCCGAAGGCCCGGGCCCCTACACCTGGTGGTCCTACCGCGGCCAGGCGTTCGACAACGACTCCGGCTGGCGCATCGACTGCCAGCTCGCGACCCCCGGCCTCGCCGAGAAGGTCGTCGACGTCGTCGTCGAGCGCGCCGCCGCCTACGACCAGCGCTGGTCCGACCACGCGCCGGTCACCGCCACCTACGACATCTAGGCCGCGCGGGCCGCGCGCCAGGTCGCGCTGTCCACGAAGTGGTTGTCGAACCGGTCTTGCGACGCCAGGATCTCCGCCGGCGACGCCTCGCCCCGCCGGATCCGGTCGATCATCCGGAAGTACTCGAAGCGCTCGACGCCGGGCGTGAACACGATCAGCACGTCAGCGCCTGACCGTCCGGTCGCCCCGAACGCGTGATTCGTGTGCGGGGGCACGAACAGCATGTCACCCGTTCGCACCGTCACGACCTCGTCGCCGTTCAGGACCTCGAGTTCGCCGTCCAGCATGAAGAACATCTCGGCCGACGAGGTGTGGAAGTGCGGCGTCGCGCCGTCGCGCCCGCGGCCCAGCGAGGCGCGGTTCGTGCTCAGGTGCCCACCCGTCTGGGAGACGTCGGCGAGCAGGGTCATCGTGTCGGGGGTCGAGCCGAGCTGCTCGGCTTCGTCGTGGCGGACCAGCAATGTCGTCATGCCGATGATGGTTCCACGCCTGATAGTTCGTTGTCAAACTATCAGGCGACGAATAGTGCTGGCGCCGAATAGAGTGGCGGCGTGACTGACGAAGACGCCGTCGACGCCGTCGTGTCGGCGTGGCACCGCGAACGCCCCGACCTCGACCTGGCCGCCATCGGCGTCGCCGGCCGGATGGGCCGGCTCGCGCTCGTGCTCGGCCCGGCGCAGGAGCGGGTGTTCGGCAAGTTCGGCCTGCAGCGCGGGGAGTTCGACGTCCTGGCCGCGCTCCGCCGGTCCGGGCGGCCGTACACGCTGATCCCGTCCGAGCTGTCCGCGACGCTGATGATGTCCCGGGCTGGCATGACGAGCCGCCTCGACCGCTTGGAGAAGGCCGGGTTCGTCGAGCGCACGCTGGACCCGAACGACCGCCGCAGCTTCCGCATCCGCTTGACGGCCAGTGGTTTCGACGCCGTCGACGCCGCGATGACCGAGCACACCGCGAACGTCTCCGAGCTGCTGTCGGGACTGTCCAAAAAGGAGCTGGACCTGCTCGACGACGTCCTGCGGAAGCTGCTCGGTCACCTCGATCCCCAGGCCTGACACCAAAAAGGGCCTCCCCGAGTGGCCGGGGAGGCCCTTCTCGCCGCGCCCGGCTCAGCAGGACAGGTTGTCCCCGGTGGGGACCCCGAGGATCCCGGTGATCTGGGTGTACTTGTCGATCCGGCTCTGCACCTGGGCGGGGTTGCCGCCGTTGCACTCGATCGAGCCGTTGATGCTGCGGATGGTCTCGCCGAAGCCGCGCTGGTTGACCATCGCGTCGTGCGGCGTCATGGTGCCGGGGCCGGTCTGGGTGTTCCAGTACCAGAGGCCGGTTTTCCATGCGACGGCTGCGTTCTGCTCGACCTGGTAGGGGTTGCCGAGCAGGTCGATGCCGAGCGCGTCGCCGGCGGCCTTGTAGTTGAAGTTCCAGCTGAGCTGGATCGGGCCGCGGCCGTAGTAGGCGGCCTGGCCGGCGGGACAGCCGTAGGGCTGGCTCGCGTCGCAGTAGTGCGGGTAGTTCGCGGTGTTCTGCTCGACGACGTAGACGAGGCCGCCGGTTTCGTGGTTGACGTTCGCGAGGAACGCGGCGGCTTCCTGCTTCTTCACGGTGTCGTCGCCCGTGTTCGCGAAGCCGGGGTACGCGGACAACGCGTCGGTCAGGCCGCTGTAGGTGTAGAAGCTGTTGCGGTTGGGGAAGATCTGCTCGAACTGGGCCTCGCTCACGACGAACGAGGCGTCCGCCGCGGCGGACGCGGTGGTGGCCGGGAGCACGACGGCTGCGCTCGCCGCGGCGAGCGCGCTCACCGCCACTCCGGCGCGCTTCAAGAACCGGGTGATCGACATTCGGGTCTCCTCTTCGTCACGCCGGTCGTGCGCGGTCCGACCGAGCCGAATGGGCTACTCCAAGAGGTATAGACCAATCACTATCGAGTGAAAAGTTTTCCAGATAAGACGACGCGATCGGACCAGTCCGGACTGCGACGAATGGCAGAGGGTGAGCCGAGTTTGCGATGAACGGGTGACGGGCGGCCGGACACGGATCGGCCACTCTCTACTTTGGGTATGAGCGTTCCGCCTTCCGCAACACCCGCTTGGGCGGTTGGAGTGAACCGTGGGGGTGGCGGGACCGTGTTCCCGGTTGGGCGCTAGTCTCGGCCCCCGAGTCGATCGGTACCGACAGGTCTTGACACGCTCGGTAGTTTTTTGACCAGTAGCACGCAGCGTCTCACTCGAATGGGTGAGCATTTAGGTAAGTCACAGCGCTCGTCACTCGCGGGAGGCACTCCGGTGCGCAACCCAGGTCAAACCCTGATGCGGTCCTCGCTGCGCGGAATTCGCGCGGCGGCGGTGGTCGCGCTCGTCCCGGCCGCGCTGCTGCTGGCCGGCGGCGGGAACGCGTTCGCCGACGTGACGACCGCCCAGGCCGACACGAACGCGGAGAGCTTCGGCGTGCTCGGCCCGGTCGGGCTGGTCGCGGTGGCGCTCGGCATCGTCGGGATGACGCTGGGTGTGCTGCGCCAGCGCCGCAAGTCCCGGGTGGCGGAGGCGGCCCCGGCGGTCCCCGAGGCCCCGGGCCCGGTCACGGCGATGGCCGAGGCGGTCCTCGGCGAGCCCGACGCGACGCCGACCCGCCCGTTCCTCACGCAACGCCCGCACGCCTGACGCAGACGGGCGCCGGTTCGCCCGCACCCGAGCCCGCGTGACCCCGGCGGCGGCTGATGCCCTGCCGATTTGTCCGCTCTCGTGCACACCCGGGCCGCTCCGGCGGAGGCGGTTGATGCGCCGCCGATTTGTCCGCTCCCGCGCACACCTGGGCGCTCACACTTGGGCCCGCTCCGGGCCCGTCCCGGCGGCGGCTGGTGGCGCACCGGGTCGCCCGCACTCTGGGCGCTGGCCATGGCCGATGGCGCCGGTTGGCCCCGCTCCTCGCAGCACCCGCACACCTGAGCTGCTTCCGCGCCGGTGGTTGCCGGTGCCCGCGCCGGTGGCCTTACCCGCGCGGCTGACTCACGCCGTGCCCTGCGCGCTGCCGGCCGGTGCGCCGCGGTCCAGGCATGTCCCGCTTCACCCCTCAGCCTGGAAGAATCCCCAGCTCCAACCCCCTCCGCACCCGCCACCTCGCCCGGCCTGGAAGAATCCTCCCGTGTCCGAAGAGCAGACCGTTGCCACCGAACGTCGTCCGCGGGTCCTTTCGGGGATCCAGCCCACCGCCGACTCGTTCCACCTCGGCAACTACCTCGGTGCGCTGCGCCAGTGGGTGCGGCTGCAGGACACGCACGAGCCGTTCTACTGCGTTGTCGACCTGCACGCCATCACCGTCGAGCAGGACCCGAAGGTGCTGCGGCAGCGCACCCGCGTCTCGGCCGCGCAGCTGCTCGCCATCGGCATCGACCCCGACCGCAGCGCCCTGTTCGTGCAGAGCCACGTTCCGGAGCACGCCCAGCTGAGCTGGGTCCTCGAATGCCAGACCGGCTTCGGTGAAGCCGGCCGGATGACGCAGTTCAAGGACAAGTCGGCCAAACAGGGCTCCGACCGCTCCAGCGTCGGCCTCTTCACCTACCCGATCCTGCAGGCCGCGGACATCCTGCTGTACCGCGCGGACGCCGTCCCGGTCGGCGAGGACCAGCGCCAGCACCTGGAGCTCACGCGCGACCTCGCGCAGCGCTTCAACAACCGGCTGGGCAAGACGTTCGTCGTGCCCGAGCCGTACATCATCAAGGACACGGCGAAGATCTACGACCTGCAGGAACCGACGGCCAAGATGAGCAAGTCGGCCTCCAGTGCCAACGGCATCGTCGAGCTGCTCGAAGACCCGAAGCGGTCGGCGAAGAAGATCCGCTCGGCGGTCACCGACACCGGCCGCGAGGTCAAGTTCGACCCGGAGAACAAGGCCGGCGTCTCGAACCTGCTGACGATCTACTCGGCCCTGACCGAACGGACGATCGCGGACCTCGAAGCGGCGTACGAAGGCAAGGGCTACGGCGACCTGAAGAAGGACCTCGGCGAGGTGTTCGTCGAGTGGGTCACGCCGATCCAGGAGCGCGCGAAGTCCTATTTGGACGATGTCGCCGAGCTGGACAAGATCCTCGCCGCGGGTGCGGAGCGGGCGCGTGAGGTGGCGTCGAAGACGCTGGCCAAGACGTACCAGCGGATCGGGTTCCTGCCGCCGGTGCGGTGAAGCTGATCCTGCTGAACGGCCCGCCGGGCAGCGGCAAGTCGACGCTGGCCCGGCGCTACGCCGACGCCCACCCGCCGGCGCTGGCCCTGGACGTCGACCGCGTCCGGGCGATGGTCGGCGGCTGGCGAGCCGATCCGGGCGAGGCGGGGTTGCTGGCCCGGGAGCTGGCCCTGGCGGCGGCGCGCACGCACCTGTCGGCGGGACACGACGTCGTGGTGCCGCAGCTGCTGGCCCGGCCGGGCTTCGCCGAGCGGCTCGAAGCGCTGGCAGACGAGACGGGCGCGAGCTTCCACGAGATCGTCCTGCTGCCGGGGCTCGAGGAAACGCGTAGGCGCTTCGCCGGGCGAGGGGGATCGGAAGTCGAGACGGCGCAGCCGCTCACCGAGGAAGACCTGGCCACGGCATACGACCGCGTGGCCGAGTACGCCTCGACGCGTCCACGGGCGGCGATCCTCGGCGGGGAGACCACCTACCAGGACTTCCTCGCCTCCCTCATCTGACCCGCTCGCGTTGCGGGAGTCACTCGGCGTGGTTAGCGTTTCACGGTGGCGAACGAAGAAACGAAGGAAAAGCTCCTGCCGCGGCTGCGGCGGAAGTACCCGTGGCTCGATCACCTGATCCGGGCCAACGAGGCCTTCGGCGAGCGGTACGGCAACCACTACGCCGCCGCCATCACCTACTTCAGCGTGCTGTCCGTCTTCCCGCTGTTCATGGTCGCCTTCGCCGTGGTCGGGCTGGTCGTCAACCACGACAAGACGATCATCGACAAGATCACCAAGGGCATCAACGACTCCGTGCCCCAAGGTCTCCAGTCGCTCGTCTCCGGCATCGTCAACGGGGCGCTCGACTCCGGCAGCGGCATCGGCATCTTCGGCCTGCTCATCGCCCTCTACTCCGGCATCGGCTGGATGTCGAACCTCCGCGACGCGCTCACCGCGCAGTGGGGCCAGGAGAAGCAGTCGCAGCCGATCGTCAAGCAGACGCTCAAGGACTTCGTCGCGCTCATCGGCCTCGGTGTCGCGCTCATCGTCTCCTTCGCGCTGACCGCGGTCGGGGGCGGCGTCGGGCAGTTCCTGCTCGAACACGTCGGGCTCGCCGACCAGAAGTGGGCGATCTACCTGCTGCGCGCCGGCACGATCGTGCTCGGCCTGCTCGCCAACACGCTCGTCTTCCTCTGGGTGATCGCGCGGCTGCCGCGGGAGCACGTCGCGCTGCGCAGTGCCGTCAAGGGCTCGATCGTCGCCGCCGTCGGGTTCGTCGTCCTGCAGCAGGTCGGCTCGATCTACCTGGCCAGCGTCACGAAGTCGCCGTCGGCCGCGCTGTTCGGGCCGGTCATCGGCCTGCTCGTGTTCGCCAACCTCGTCTCGCGCTTCCTCCTGCTCATCACGGCGTGGACCGCGACGGCCAAGGAGAACCAGCGCACGGTCGTCGCGCCTCCGCCGCCGGTGCGGCTCGAGCAGAGCGTCACCGTGCAGCGCGGGCCCGGGCTCGGTGCCGTCGCCGGTGCGTTCAGTGCCGGGGCGCTGCTCGCGTGGCTCGGGGGCCGGCGCAAGTCTTGACACCGATCCGCCCAGTAAAGAAACTGAACCGGTAAGAAATCTGAACCGGAGGTTTCATGCTGGACGCCGCCCGCGAGTGCGCCGACCTCGCCAAGTCGCTCGCGCCCGTCACCGAACAGCGGCGTGCCCTGCCGGCCGAGCTGGTCGCCAAGCTGACCGACGCCCAGCTCCTGCGCAGCGGCGTCCCCGCTCACCTGGGCGGCCCCGAAGCACCGCCCGCGCTCAGCCTCGAAACCGCGGAGACGGTCGCGCGCGGGGACGCCTCGGCCGGCTGGTGCGTCTCGATCGCCGTCACGAGCAGCCTGCTCTCGGCCTACGCCCCGCGGAAGTGCGCCGAGGAGGTCTTCGGCGACCCCAGGACCGTCGCCGCCGGCGTCTGGGCGCCGCGCGGCGCCGGGCGGAAGGTCGACGGCGGTTACGTCGTGTCCGGCCGCTGGGCGTTCTGCAGCGGCATCCCGCACTGCGACTGGCTCTTCGCCGGGTTCGTGCACGAAGGCGCGCTTTACGTCGCGGCGCTGCCGAAGGCGGAGATCGAGGTGCTCGACACCTGGCACACGAACGGCCTGCGCGGCACCGGCAGCCACGACTGCGTGGCCGACGAGCTGTTCGTCCCCGAGCACCGCGTCTTCTCGGTCATGGGCGGCCCGCCGGCGGACGCTGTCGCGCTGCACCGGTTCCCGCTCTTCGGCTACTTCGCGCTGTCGGTCGCGGCCGCCGCGCTGGGCAACGCGCGCGGCGCGATCGACGACCTCGTCGAACTCGCCTCGACGCGCAAGCCGCTCGGCTCCAGCCGGTCGCTGGCCGAGCGGTCAGCGACGCAGGCCGCCGTCGCGGAAGCCGAAGCCGCCCTGCGCGCGGCGCGGCTGCTCTACTACACCAGCATCGACGACGCCTGGCAGGCCGCGCAGGGCACCGAGCCGGTGCCGGACGCGCTCAAGGTGGGCCTGCGCCTGGCCGCCACGCACGTCACGCGCACGGCCGCGAAGGTCGCCGAAAGCATGTACGACCTGGGTGGCGGCGCCGCGATCTACGAGACTTCGCCGCTGCAGCGCCGGTTCCGCGACGCCCACACCGCGACCGCGCACTTCCAGGTCAACCCGGCCAGCTTCGAACTGCCCGGGAAGCTGCTGCTGGGCGTCCCGGCCCGCACGGAGCAGCTGTGACCGACTTGACGCACCGGTTCGCGCACGACTCGGTCGGGCGCGCGCTCGACCTGGTCGGGGAGCGGTGGAGCCTGCTCATCCTGCGCGAGGCCTTCTTCGGCGTGCGCCGCTACGGCGAGTTCGCGCGCAACCTCTCGATCCCGCGCCCGACGCTGTCCGCGCGGCTCAAGACCCTCGTCGACGCCCGCGTGCTCGACCGCGTCGACCCCGTGCCCGAGTACGTGCTGACGCGGGCCGGGCGGGACCTCTTCGGCGCCGTCGTCACGCTCATGCAGTGGGGCGACGAGCACCTCGCCGGTCCGGACGGGCCGCCGATCCGGTTGCGGCACAAAGACTGCGGCGAGATCGCCGGCACGTATGTCGCTTGTGGACACTGCGGCGGCGCGATCGCCACCGGCAACGTCACCCCGGAACCCGGGCCCGCGTTCCGCTAGTTCGCGGCCTTCTTGCGCTGGTGCCCGACGACGAATCCGCCGACGATGACGAGGAAGACGATCAGTGTGATGATCCAGCCGGTGACGCCGAACGGGTCGTCCTTGGCGCCGGACGCGGCCGAGGACGTCCCGCTGTTGCCGGTGCCGCCGTCGGCGAGCACGGACGGGTCGGTGCTGCCGGGCGTGGCCACCGGGGCCTGGTAGCTGATCTGGCCGACCGGCGCGGCGCGGTCGGCTTCCAGCGCGAAGCCGTAGTCGAGCAGCTTCGCCGCCTGGTCGACGACCTTCGTCGGCTTCTGCTCGGCGCGCAGCATCACGACCGCGAGCCGTTTGCCCTTCTGCTGCGCCGCGCCGACGTAGGTGTGGCGGGCGTCGTCGGTGAAGCCGGTCTTGCCGCCGAGGAAGCCCGGGTAGACGCCGAGCAGCTTGTTGTCGTTGAAGATCGGGATGGCCGGCTTGCCGCCGGTCGCCGGGATCTCGAAGTTCTTCGTCGAGACGACCCGCGCGAACTCCGGCTGCTTCATCGCGTAGTTGAAGATCAGGCTGAGGTCGTAGGCCGAGGTCGACATGCCCGGCCCGTCGAGCCCCGACGGCGTCGCGGTGCGCGTGTCGCGGGCGCCGATGCGGGCCGCCTGCGCGTTCATCTTGGCGACCGCCGAGTCGACGCCGCCGAGCGCGGTGGCGAACGCGTGCGCGGCGTCGTTGCCCGAGTGCATCAGCAGGCCGTGCAGCAGCTGGTCGACGGTGTACTGGCCGCCGGCGACGAGGCCGACGCAGGTGCACTCCTGCTCGGCGTCCTCCTTCGTCGCGACGATCACCTGCTGCGGGTTCAGCTGGGTGACGACGACGAGCGCCAGCAACGTCTTGATCAGCGACGCGGGCCGCTGGCGGGCGTGCGGGTCCTTCGCCGCGATGACCGCGCCGGTGTCGAGGTCCTGCACCAGCCACGACGCCGCGGTGTTGCCGTCCGGCGGGTTGAGCGCGCCGTCCGGGGTGATGAGGCCGCACTCGGCCATCCGCGGGCCGCCGACCGGGTCGGTGGGCACGGCCAGCGGTGGCGGGGCGATTTTGCCGGGCGCGGGCTTCTCCGACGTGTCGACCGGGGCCGGCGGGGCCTGGTGGTTCGCGCACTGGCCCTGCTGCTGCGGCGCCGCGACCGCGAAGGCCGGGGTGCTCAGGGCCAGGAGGGCGGCGGCGAGCGTCGTCGTGAAGACCTTGAGCGACCGGGAGACAGCGGAGTGCACCCACGCAATCTAGCGCCGAGGCGCGCGTCGCATACTCAGGGGCATGCGCATTTCGCGAGGCACCTCGCTGTTCCTGCTGGCCTTCGGCGTGTGGTCGTGGATCATCTGGATCACGTTCGCCAAGAACCTGTGGGACAGCGACCGGGCCTGGACCCCCGACGGCTCGCCCACGGCGTACTTCATCGTGCACGCGGTGCTGACGGTCGTGTCGTTCGTGCTCGGCACGATCATCGGCGTGCTGGGCTGGCGCGGGGTGCGGGCCTCTTCGCGGGTCTCCTCCTGACTTTGGTCGGTGGCGCGGTCCCCGGGGCCGGTTTAGGTTGACGCCACCGACTCTGGAGGTGGAATGTCCCGTTTACGCCGAATGGCGGCCCCGCTCGTGCTGGCCGTCGGGGGCGGCCTGTTCGCCGCGGCCCCGGCCGCCGAGGCCGCGCCGGTCGCGTGCGACACGACGAGCACGCCGTACACCTACGTGGTGACGTACCAGCCGGGCACGCGCGCGTCGACCGTCGATCGCGAGCTGGCGGCGAAGTGCGGCACGAAGGTGGCGTACTACGGCGAGATCGGCGTCGCGATCGCCAGCTCGCGCAACGCGGACTTCCAGCAGAAGATCGGCGTCTACCGGGCTTATTCGGGCGGCAAGGACGTGGCTTCGACTTCGGGTGCGACGGCTCGTTCACTCGGTGCGGTGAAGACGCTGGAGGACACGCGTTCGGTGGCCGCGGCGGGTGACCTGTCGGCGCAGCAGTGGGACATGAAGGCGATCCACGCGCCCGACGCGAACAAGGTCTACCAGGGCAGCCGTTCGGTGACGGTCGGCGTGCTGGACTCGGGCATCGACGCGACCCACCCGGCCCTTAAGGCGGCTGTTTCTCCTGCGTCTTCGGCGGGCTGCGTCACGGGCGCGCCGGACCTCGCGCCGGCGTCGTGGGCGCCGACGACGTCCGACCACGGGACGCACGTGGCGGGCACGATCGCGGGCAAGGACCCGGCGGCGGGCTTCACTGGCATCGCACCGGGCGTGCGCCTGGCGTCGGTGAAGGTGGTCAACGACGACGGCTACATCTTCCCGGAGTCGGCGGTGTGCGGGTTCGTCTGGGCCGCCCAGCACGGCTTCCAGGTGACGAACAACAGCTACTACATCGACCCGGGCATGTTCTTCTGCTCCCGCGAGCCGGGCGACGCGGCGGCGTACGAGGCGGTCCGCCGCGCGATCGAGTTCTCGACGCGCCACGGGGTGCTGAACGTATCGGCGGCGGGCAACTCGGGCTTCGACACGACAAAGCAGACGACGGACCCGAACCGGCCGCACCCGGTGGACTCGTCGTGCGGCATCCTCCCGAAGGCGATCGACGGCGTCGTGACGGTGTCATCGGTGGGGTACGCGGGCACGAAGTCGTCGTTCAGCAACTACGGCTCCATCGACGTCACGGCACCGGGTGGAGACTTCTCGCAGCTGCCCCCGGACGGCGCGGGCCCCTCGTGCCCGCTGTCGACAACGGTGTTCGGCGGGCTGTACGGCTCGAAGTGCGGAACATCGATGGCCTCACCGCACGCGGCGGGCGTCGCGGCACTGCTGGCGTCCCGCTTCCACGGGGCACCGCCATCGTTCATCGCGCGCCTGCTGGAAGGCGAGGCCGACGTGGTGAAGTGCGCGTCGGCGGAAACGGAGTGCACGGGCCCGGCGAAGAACAACTCGTACTACGGCCACGGCCTGGTCAACGCCCTGGACGCGGTGCACTGAACCCAATAGAGGAGCTGGGTGGTCATCCCGTCGCCTGAGGCCGTGAAATCACTTTGAGCCGGGCCCGCAACCCAGAGCCCAAGGCGAGGGAGCATGCCAGGCTTGCGGGCCCGGCTCAAAGTGATAGGCCTCAATCAGGCGACGGGATGACCACCCAGCGGCCCACCTCGAAAAGGTGAGAAGACTCGGAAAGCCCTGGTCATCCCGGAGCCTGCCCGTCCGGCGAGGACATGCTTTTTCTTTGAAGCTGCGGCAGAGGGGCTACCGCGGCTTCAGGTCTTCCGCGGCTTAGCGGGTCCGACCTCCCCCGCCCCTCCGGTGGGATTTTCAGTCGGGGGGGGGGGGTTTGAAAGGGGGGCATCGTGGCGTGTCAAAACCCCCCCCCCCCAGAACAGACGGCGGGGGGGGTG
>NZ_JBIWPI010000004.1:199974-397825 GCF_044768185.1 Amycolatopsis sp. NPDC101161 | reverse complement strand
GGCGTCCGGCGCCCCCCCCCCCCCCCCGGCTGGGGGGTGTTTTGCGGCGGGGTGGTTGTGTTTTCCGGGGCGCCACCGCCCCACCCACCACCCCCCCCCCCCGACTGAACTGACGGCTGGGATGAGGGGCGGGGGAGGTCTGGTGACGTCGTGGTCTTCTTGCCTTGCCGGCCGCCTGTTGCGTACTCGCGCAGCACGAAAGGGCCCTCCGGCAACTTCTGCCGGAGGGCCCCTTTCGGATGTTGCTGAAAACTCAGACGCGCTTGAAGAGCAGCGCTCGCTTCACTTCCTGGATCGCCTTCGTCACCTGGATCCCGCGGGGGCAGGCGTCCGTGCAGTTGAACGTTGTGCGGCAGCGCCACACGCCTTCACCGTCGTTCAGGATGTCCAACCGCTCCTCGGCCCCTTCGTCCCGGGAGTCGAAGATGAAGCGGTGGGCGTTCACGATCGCCGCCGGGCCGAAGTACGACCCGTCGTTCCAGTACACCGGGCACGACGACGTGCAGCATGCGCACAGGATGCACTTCGTCGTGTCGTCGAAGCGGTCGCGGTCCGCCTGGGACTGGATGCGCTCGCGCGTCGGCTCGTTGCCGTACGTGATCAGGTATGGCTTGATCGCGCGGTATGCCTCGAAGAACGGGTCCATGTCGACGTAGAGGTCCTTCAACGTCGTCAGGCCCTTGATCGGGGCGATCGTGATCGTGGTCTTCTTGCCGTCCTTCTCCAGCAGGTCCTTCATCAGGACCTTGCACGCCAGGCGGTTGATGCCGTTGATCTGCATGGCGTCGGACCCGCACACGCCGTGGGCGCACGAGCGGCGGAACGAGAACGTCCCGTCGATGTAGTCCTTCACGTAGAACAGCAGGTTCAGCAGCCGGTCGGTGCGCTGCGCCGGGACGTCGTAGGACTCCCAGTGCGGCTCCGAGTCCACCTCCGGGTTGAACCGGAGGATCTTCAGCGTGACCGTGATGGGCGTGTGCTCGTCCGAAGCGGAAGAGGCAGGAGCTTCAGCAACGCTAGTCATCAGTACTTCCGCTCCATCGGCTCGTAGCGGGTGAAGGTGACCGGCTTGTAGTCCAGCCGGATGTCGGACGACAGACCCGAGCCCTGCTTGTAGGCCATGGTGTGCCGCATGAAGTTCGTGTCGTCGCGGGTCGGGTAGTCCTCGCGGGCGTGGCCGCCGCGGGACTCCTTGCGCGCCAGCGCGCCCACCACGAGCACCTCGGCCAGCTCGAGCAGGAAGCCCAGCTCGACGGCCTCGAGCAGGTCGGTGTTGTACCGCTTGCCCTTGTCCGCCACGGTGATCCGCTGGTAACGCGCCTTCAGCGCCTGGACGTCGGTCAGCGCCTGCTTCAGCGTGTCCTCGGTCCGATACACCGATGCGTGCGAGTCCATCGTCTGCTGCATTTCCTTGCGGATGTCGGCGACGCGCTCGTCGCCGTGCTCCGACAGCAGGCCCGCCAGCTGCTCCTCGACCAGCTTGGTCGGGTTCTCCGGCAGCTCGACGTGCTCGTGCGCCAGCGCGTACTCGGCGGCCGCGATGCCGGCGCGGCGGCCGAACACGTTGATGTCGAGCAGCGAGTTCGTGCCCAGGCGGTTCGAGCCGTGCACGGACACGCACGCGACCTCGCCCGCCGCGTACAGGCCGGGGATGACGTTCTCGTTGTCCCGCAACGCTTCGCCGTGCACGTTGGTCGGGATCCCGCCCATCACGTAGTGGCAGGTCGGGAACACCGGCACCGGCTCCTTCACCGGGTCGACGCCCAGGTAGGTGCGGGAGAACTCGGTGATGTCCGGCAGCTTGGTCTCGAGGACCTCGACCGGCAGGTGCGTGACGTCGAGGACGACGTAGTCCTTGTTCGGGCCGCACCCGCGGCCCTGCAGCACTTCCTGCACCATCGAGCGCGCCACGATGTCGCGCGGCGCGAGGTCCTTGATGGTGGGGGCGTAGCGCTCCATGAACCGCTCGCCGTCGGCGTTGCGCAGGATCCCGCCCTCGCCGCGGACGGCTTCGGAGATCAGGATGCCCAGGCCCGCGAGGCCGGTCGGGTGGAACTGGAAGAACTCCATGTCCTCCAGCGGCAGGCCCTTGCGGAAGATGATGCCGAGGCCGTCACCGGTGAGGGTGTGCGCGTTCGACGTCGTCTTGAAGATCTTGCCCGCGCCGCCGGTGGCGAACACGATCGACTTCGCCTGGAAGACGTGCAGCTCGCCGGTGGCCAGCTCGTAGGCGACGACGCCGGAGGCGACCGGGTTGCCGTCCTCGTCCTCGGACAGGACCAGGTCGAGCACGTAGAACTCGTTGAAGAACTCCGTGCCGTACTTGACGCAGTTCTGGTACAGCGTCTGCAGGATCATGTGGCCGGTGCGGTCCGCGGCGTAGCAGGCGCGGCGCACCGCGGCCTTGCCGTGGTCACGCGTGTGCCCGCCGAAGCGGCGCTGGTCGATCTTGCCTTCGGGCGTCCGGTTGAACGGCAGGCCCATCTTCTCGAGGTCGAGCACCGCGTCGATGGCCTCCTTGGCCATGATCTCCGCGGCGTCCTGGTCGACGAGGTAGTCGCCGCCCTTGACCGTGTCGAAGGTGTGCCACTCCCAGTTGTCCTCTTCGACGTTCGCCAGCGCGGCGCACATGCCGCCCTGGGCCGCGCCGGTGTGGGAGCGGGTCGGGTAGAGCTTGGTGAGGACCGCGGTGCGGGCGCGCTGGCCGGACTCGATGGCCGCGCGCATGCCGGCGCCACCGGCGCCGACGATCACCACGTCGTACTTGTGGAACTGCATGAAAAAGTCTCCGAGTTCGACGCAGTTGTCAGTTCGCGGGCATGTTCGGGTCGAACGTGAAGATCACCATCGTGCCGACGGCCAGGATCAGCGCCATCGAGACGTAGAGCAGGATCTTCAGCCAGAACCGCGTGCTGTCCTTGCGCGCGTAGTCGTCGATGATGGTGCGCAGGCCGTTGCCGCCGTGGATCTCGGCGAGCCAGAGCATGGCCAGGTCCCAGAACTGCCAGAACGGCGAGGCCCAGCGGCCGGCGACGAAGCCCCAGTTGATCCGGTGCACGCCGCCGTCGAGGATGTTCATGATCAGCAGGTGCCCGAGCACCAGGATGATCAGCGCGAGGCCGGAGATCCGCATGAACAGCCAGCTGTAGAGCTCGAAGTTGCTCCGGCGGGCGGCGGGGCGCTTCGGCGCGCGGGGGTTCGCGAGGGCGAGGTCGGCCATGTCAGTTACCCCCGAAGAGCGTTTCGACGGTGCGCTTCAGCATGAAGAACGCACCGGGGACCATCACGACGACCCAGACCACGCCGATGACCCACAGCATCGCCTTCTGCAGCTTCGGGCCCTTCGACCAGAAGTCGACCAGCATGACGCGGATGCCGTTGAGGGCGTGGAACAGCACCGCGCCGACGAGGCCGACCTCCAGGAGGTTCACGATCGGCGTCTTGTAGGTCTCGATGACCTGGTCGTAGGTGTTCGGCGACACGCGCACCAGCGCGGTGTCGAGCACGTGGACGAACAGGAAGAAGAATGTGAGCACGCCGGTGATGCGGTGCAGCACCCAGGACCACATGCCGGGGTCACCCCGGTAGAAGGTCCCCTGCCGGCGTGAGGCACCCGCCCGATCGCTCGCGCCTGCCTCGGGGGCAGTGCTCGCCGTGGTGGACATCGGTGAACGGCCTCCAACGTCTGACTATGTGCCCGGTGGCCGTGAGGTCCGCAGTCGCCGTGAAGCGGCGGCAGTGCCGAGATCAACGTCATCGAGCCTGGATGAATCGGATGCTAGACCCGCACCCGGCACCCGGCTCACCTCCGGGTTCCTGTCTGTGATGGACCAGACACCGGTACCGGCGCACCGCCACCCGGTGGTGTGGCGCAGCGCACTCGGCCGCGCGGAGGTCCCGATCACCGGAAACGCCGTAGGTCAGACCTCTGCGAAATCTCATATCTGATGCACTACGCCAAAAGGCTGGCGAAGTCCGTCAGTCATTGACCAACTTGTGTGCTGTTCTTACTGTCGCTCGCACAGACATCGGACCTTTCACGATGGGGTGACGTTCTGGTGAGACGACTCGGCCTGGTGATCGCCGTCGCGGCACTGCTGCCCGTGGTGGCGGTCACTCCCGCGCAAGCGCTGCCGGACGGACTGGCGATGACGCCGCCGATGGGCTTCAACAACTGGAACACCACCGGGTGCGCCGTCGACGAGCAGCTCATCCGCGACACCGCCGACCTCTTCGTCGACAAAGGACTCAAGGCCGCCGGTTACCAGTATGTAAATGTCGACGACTGCTGGGCCGAGCCGGCGCGGGACGCCGAAGGACGCATGCAGGCGAACAAGGCGCGCTTCCCCAGCGGCATCAAGGCGCTCGCCGACTACGTCCACTCGAAGGGCCTCAAGTTCGGCATCTACACCAGCGCGGGCACGCTGACCTGCGCGAAGACCCAGCCCGGCGCGTTGGACCACGAAGACGTCGACGCGCAGACGTTCGCGGACTGGGGTGTCGACTACCTCAAGTACGACAACTGCAACAACCAGGGCCGTCCCGCGCTCGAGCGCTACACGAAGATGCGTGACGCGCTGAAGAAGACCGGTCGCCCGATCGTGTACTCGCTCTGCGAGTGGGGCGAGAACAAGCCGTGGACGTGGGGCGCGGACGTCGGGCACCTGTGGCGGACCACCGGCGACATCAAGGACAACTGGGCCAAGATGCTCCAGATCCTCAAGGCGAACGCGCCGCTCGCGCCGTACGCCGGGCCCGGCCACTGGAACGATCCCGACATGCTCGAGGTCGGCAACGGCGGCATGACGACCGACGAGTACAAGTCGCACTTCTCGCTGTGGGCGATGATGGCCGCGCCGCTGCTCATCGGCGCCGACCTGCGCAAGGTGTCGCCGGCGAACTTCGACGTCCTGCGCAACACCGAGGTCATCGCGCTCGACCAGGACCCGCTCGGGGTCCAGGCGCGCGTGCTGTCCAACCAGGACGGTCACTGGGTCTTCGCCAAGCCCCTCGCCAACGGCGACGTCGCGGTCGCCCTCTTCAACGAGACGACGTCGAGCGCCGCGATCGGCACCACCGCCGCGGCCGCCGGCCTCCCGAAGGCCGCCGGCTACACCGCGCGCGACCTCTGGGGCCGCCGCGACCTCCAGACCGCGGGACGGCTCTCCGCGGTCGTCCCGCCGCACGCGACCGTGGTCTACCGGGTCCACGCGGGTGGCGCGTGGCTGCGTGCCGAACCGCTGGTCAGCACCGGCCTCGAGCTGGCCGCGCCCGTCCCCGGCGTCCCGGGGGAGATCACGCCCGCCGGGAAACCCTTCGAGGTGACGGTGTCCGCGACCGACGAGGCCCGCGTCCCGGTGTTCGACCCGCGCGTCACGCTCACCGCGCCCGCCGGCTGGCGGGTCGAGCAACTGGCCCGGCCGCGGGAGTTCGTGCTGGGCACCGGCGACACCGCCGCCGGGCGCTGGCGCGTGACCCCGCCGTCCGGCACCGAAGGCACGACAGCGGTCCTGCGCGGCGACGTCACCTACCGGGCGCTCGGCTTCGGGCAGCGGAGCTGGGCCGGCGAACAGGCGCTGACCGTGCCGGTGGCGCCGCCGGCCGCGCCGGCCT
This sequence comes from Amycolatopsis sp. NPDC101161, assembly GCF_044768185.1. Lineage (NCBI taxonomy): Bacteria > Bacillati > Actinomycetota > Actinomycetes > Pseudonocardiales > Pseudonocardiaceae > Amycolatopsis > Amycolatopsis sp. NPDC101161. Next base: position 392,212 of record NZ_JBIWPI010000004.1, on the reverse strand, counting down.
GGGCGAGCGACCTGCGCTGGGCGGCCGAGAAGAACGGCTACGGCCCGGTCGAGCGGGACATGTCCAACGGCGGGATCCCGGCCGGCGACGGCAAGCCGTTGACGATCAACGGGGTCGTCTACCCGAAGGGCCTCGGCGCGCACGCACCCAGCGAAGTCGTCTTCTACCTGGGCGGGCGCTGCACGGCGTTCACCGCGGACGTCGGCGTCGACGACGAACGCGAGGCGACGAACAAGCAGGGCTCGACGACGTTCGAGGTCTACGCCGACGCCACGAAGGCGGCCTCGACGGGCCTGCGGACCTGGCAGGACCCGGCGTTGTCCCTGAGCGCGGACCTGCACGGCGCCCAGTACCTGCGGCTGGTCGTCACCGACGGCGGCGACGGCAACTCCTACGACCGCGCCGACTGGGCCGCCGCCCGGCTCACCTGCGCGTGAGTGCCCGCTCCGGCTCGGTGGCGCGATCCGGTCGGCCGGGGGACCGGCTTCCGGCGCCGGAGCGGGGAGCGCGACCCGGTCTGCCCGGCAGGCCGGGTCCGCCGCTCAGCCCGGATTCGCCACTCGACACGGGTTGTCACGCTTTCTCGGGCCGCCGGTCGCCCGGTGCGGCCGCGCAAACCGTCAAGCACCGTCCGCCGCCCGGCTCACCTGCGCCTGAACCGCTGTCATCTCACAGAGTGACCGGGCTGGCCCAACCTTCGGTCAGCTCGGCACACTGAGTGACACAAATTGGCATTTAGGCCGTCCCAGGGCGCGGCCGCCCGACGAAAGTAGCGCCGAACGGGTCCTCATGATCACGTTCGGTGTCCAGTTCGTCGCGCGTAAGACTCCTGAGTAAACGTTTGTGTTACGTAGCGTGCCGTTCCTATGGCGCATTCCTGTCCGTTGGGTACGGTCTGGCGGTCGACCCGGCAGTGGGCCGGGTCGTGCCCTGATCGTCCGCTGGATCAGCGGGGAGGGAGAAACACGTTGCGTCGCATGCGTGGAACCGCGCTGGCCGCCGTGGCCATGGCCGGGGTGCTCACCCTGGCCGGGTGCGCCAAGGACTCCGGCGGTGGTAACAGCTCGAACAACACCGCGGCTTCGTCGGGTGGCGGCTCGGACTGCGTCACCGCGCAGAAGCCGCCCGCGGCCCCCGCGGCGTCGAGCAGCACGGCCGCGGCCGGTGGCAAGGTGGACGGCAGCAAGCTGAAGATCGGCCTGGCCTTCGACGTCGGCGGCCGGGGTGACGCGTCGTTCAACGACGCCGCCGCCGCGGGCACCGACAAGGCGAAGTCCGACCTCGGCGTGACGACGGTCAGCGAAAGCACCGCGTCCGCGAGCGAGGCCGAGTCGGCCAAGCAGCAGCGCCTCGACCAGATGGCTTCGCAGGGCCTGAACCCGATCGTCGCGGTCGGCTTCGCCTACGCCGATTCCGTCAAGGCCGTCGCGGCCAAGTACCCGAACACCAAGTTCGCGATCGTCGACGACGACTCGATCACGCTCCCGAACGTGACGCCGCTGGTCTTCGCCGAGGAGCAGGGCTCGTTCCTGGCCGGCGTCGCCGCCGCGTACAAGAGCAAGAGCTGCCACGTCGGCTTCGTCGGCGGCGTCAACACCCCGCTGATCCAGAAGTTCGAGGCGGGCTTCCTGCAGGGCGCGAAGACGGTTTCGTCCAAGATCAAGATCGAGGACGAGTACCTGACCCCGGCCGGCGACTTCTCCGGGTTCCAGGACCCGCCGAAGGGCAACGCCAAGGCCGCGGCCGAGATCGCCAAGGGCGCGGACGTCATCTACCACGCCGCCGGCGCCTCGGGTAAGGGTGTCTTCGACGCCGCCAAGGCGGGCAACGCGCTGGCCATCGGCGTCGACTCCGACCAGTACAACCAGAAGACCGTCGCCGCCGACAAGGACGTCATCATCACGTCCATGCTCAAGCGCGTCGACGTCGCGGTGTTCGACTACATCCAGGCCGTCGCCAAGGGTGACCTGAGCGTGCTGCCGAAGCGGTTCGACCTCAAGGTCGACGGCGTCGGCTACGCCACCTCCGGCGGCAAGGTCGACGACATCAAGGACGTCCTCGACGGGTACAAGGCCCAGATCATCTCGGGCGCGATCTCCGTTTCGGACAAGCCGCAGAAGTAACTCACAACGCGTCCGGGGCTCGGAGGGATTTCCCTCCGGGCCCCTCACGCGTTCCAGAGATATGGAATCCTCCCGCCCATGAGCACAGCCGAGGCCCCGGCCGAGGCCGTCCCCGACCGGGGCGCCCCCGCCGTCCAGCTGACCGGGATCACCAAACGGTTCCCGGGTGTGGTGGCCAACTCCGACGTCAACCTCACCGTCGCCGCGGGCGAGGTGCACGCCATCTGTGGCGAAAACGGCGCCGGCAAGTCCACCCTGATGAAGATCCTCTACGGCATGCAGCCGCCGGACGAGGGCGCGATCGCGATCAACGGCGAAGAGGTGAAGCTGCGCAACCCGCAGGACGCCATCCGCGCCGGCATCGGCATGGTGCACCAGCACTTCATGCTGGCCGACAACCTCACGGTCGGCGAGAACGTGTTCCTCGGCGCCGAGGCCCTGCACGGCATCGGCCGCGCGGCCCGCGCCCGGCTGGCCGAGCTCGCCGAGCGGACCGGGCTGCACGCCAAGCCCGACACGCTGCTCGAAGAACTGGGCGTCGCCGACCGCCAGCGCGTCGAGATCGTCAAGGTGCTCTACCGCGGGGCGAAGATCATCATCCTGGACGAGCCGACCGCGGTCCTCGTGCCGCAGGAGGTCGACGCGCTGTTCGCGACCGTCCGGGAGATGAAGGCCGACGGCTACACCTTCCTCTTCATCTCGCACAAGCTCGACGAGGTCCGCGCGATCGCCGACACCGTCACGGTCATCCGGCGCGGCACCACCGTCGGCACGGCGGACCCGAAGACCATCACCTCGCGCCAGCTCGCCGAGATGATGGTCGGCTCGGAGCTGCCCAGCCCGGAGACCCGCGAGTCCACGGTCACCGACCGGGACGTGCTGCGGCTGACCGGCCTGACGCTCGGCGCCGAAGGCTCGGACCGCAACGCGCTCGACGACGTCTCCTTCACCGTGCACGCGGGCGAGGTGCTCGGCGTCGCCGGCGTCGAGGGCAACGGCCAGACCGAGCTCGTCGAGACGATCATGGGCATGCGCAAGCCGTCCGGCGGCACGATCGAACTGGTCGACGCCGAGGGCAAGGCGCGCGACCTGACCAAGGCGGGCACGCTGGCGCGCCGCGAGGCCGGCATCGGCTACATCGCCGAGGACCGCACGCGGCACAGCCTGTTGCTCACGCAACCGTTGTGGGTCAACCGGATCCTCGGTTACCAGACCCGCGAGCCGGTCTCCAAGGGCCAGCTGCTCGACATCGCCGGCGCCCGCGCCGACACCGAGCGGATCGTGCGCGAGTACGACGTCCGCACGCCCGGCATCGACGTCCCCGCGGCGGCGCTTTCGGGCGGCAACCAGCAGAAGCTGATCGTCGGGCGGGAGCTGTCCGGCGACCCGGTGCTGCTCATCGCGTCGCACCCGACCCGCGGTGTCGACGTCGGCGCGCAGGCCCTGATCTGGGAGCAGATCCGCCAGGCCCGGGCGGCCGGTCTCGCCGTGCTGCTGATCTCCGCCGACCTCGACGAGCTGATCGGCCTGTCCGACACGATCCGGGTCATGCTGCGCGGGCGCCTCGTCAGCGAGGCCGACCCCGCCACCGTGACGCCGCAGGAACTGGGTTCGGCGATGACCGGCGCCGGAGAGGGTGACGAAGAATGACCTCCTGGCGCACGAAACTGCTGCCGCCGCTGCTGGCGATCGTCTTCGCCGTGCTGCTGTCGGCTATCGCGCTGATCATCTCCGGGGCCGACCCGCTGCAGGCGTACGGCACGATGATCGGCCAGATGTTCAAGGGTTCCACCGCGGTCGACACGGTGAACCTGGCGACCGTCTACTACCTGTCCGGGCTCGCGGTGGCCATCGGCTTCCAGATGAACCTCTTCAACATCGGTGTCGAAGGCCAGTACCGCTTCGCCGCCGTCGTCGCCGCCATCGCCGGCGGTGCCATGAAGCTGCCGCCGGTCATCCACGTCATCGCGATCCTGGTGGTCGCGGTCGTGGCGGGCATGGCCTACGCGGCGGTCCCGGCGATCCTCAAGGTGACCCGCGGGGTCAGCGAGGTCATCTCGACGATCATGCTGAACGCGATCGTCGCCGGCATCATCGCGTTCCTCATCAACGCCGACCAGTTCGGTGTGCAGCGCGGCAACAACATCGGCACCCGCGTGATCGAGCCGTCCGGGCGAATCCCGGGCATCCCGCTCGGCTCGGGCACGCTGTTCGGGTTCGTCGTCATCGCCGCGCTCATCGGCGGCGCGTACTGGTTCATGCTCAACCGCACGCGGTTCGGCTTCGAGCTCAAGGCGTCCGGCGAGTCCACCACCGCCGCGGCCGCGGGCGGCGTCAGCGCCAAGAAGATGACGCTGATCGCCATGCTGCTCTCCGGTGGCGTCGCCGGGTTGGTCGCGATGCCGGAGCTGCTCGGCCGCGACTACAGCTACGGCATCACCGCGACCCAGATGTACGGCTTCACCGGCATCGCCGTCGCGCTGCTCGGCCGCAACCACCCCGGCGGCATCGCGCTCGGCGCGCTGCTGTGGGCGTTCCTCGACACCTCCGCGGTGTCGCTGGAGCAGATCAACGTGTCCAAGGAGATCGCGACGATCATGCAGGGCATCATCGTGCTGTCGGTCGTCGTGGCGTACGAAGTCGTGCGCCGGGCCGACCTCGCGGCCGAACAACGCAAGGTGGGCCGCGCACTCGGCGGCAACGGCCGCAAGGGCGCTTCGGTCGCCGAAGGAGGTGCGGTCTGATGGCCGTCACCGACTTCACCCGGCCGGAACCGGGTGCCGGCACGACGATGCCGGTGCACCGCAAGCGGTCCCGGGTCCCCGGCTGGCTGCGCGGCGTGATCTGGGCCGTGATCGCCATCGCCGTCATCTCGACGGCGTCGTACTCCACCGGCGTCTCCGCGCTGACGTCGTCCAACACCGCGTCGACGGCGTTGCGCCTGGCGCTGCCGATTCTGCTCTGCGCGCTGGGCGGCCTCTGGGCCGAACGCGCGGGCGTGGTCAACATCGGCCTCGAGGGCATGATGATCCTCGGGACCTGGGGCGCCGCCTGGGGTTCGTACTACGGCGGCGTGTGGTCCGGCCTGCTGGCCGCGCTGCTGTTCGGGGCCCTGGGCGGGCTGCTGCACGCGGTGGCGACGGTGACGTTCAACGTCAACCACATCGTCTCCGGCGTCGCGATCAACCTGCTCGGCCTGGGTGTCACGAAGTACCTGGCGAACCTGATCTTCGCGCCGATCTCCGGCAACCCGCGGCAGTCGCCGCCGGTGCCGAAGTTCGACACCTACTCGGCGACGTTCCTCTCGGACTGGCTGGGTGATCTGGAGAAGCAGCAGCGCGTCGGGATCTCCGACGTCGCCGGCATCCTGCGCGGCCTGGTCACCGAGGTGGCGCCGCTGACGATGATCGCGATCATCCTGGTGCCGGTGAGCTTCTGGGTGCTGTGGAAGACGCGCTTCGGCCTGCGGCTGCGCTCGTGCGGCGAGAACCCGGTCGCCGCGGAGTCCCTCGGCGTCAACGTCTACCTGCACAAGTACGTGGCCGTGATCATCTCGGGCGCGTTCGCCGGCATGGGTGGCGCGTCGCTGGTGCTGCTGCGCGGCGGCGCGGACTACCTGGAGAACCAGACGAACGGCCGCGGGTACATCGGCCTCGCGGCGATGATCTTCGGCAACTGGCGGCCGGGCGGCCTGCTCGGCGGCGCGGCGCTGTTCGGCTACGCGGACGGCCTGCAGCTCGCCGGCGGCGGGGAAGCGGTGCTCGCGCTGCTGTACGGCGCGGTGATCCTGGTCGCCGTGATCGTCGTCGTGCAGCTGTTCCGCCGCCAGTGGATCGCGGCGGGGCTCGGTGTCGTCGGCGCCGGCGTGCTGTACGCGATCTACTGGTCGAACGACACGCTGCCGTCCGACCTGATCCCGTACACCGCGCACTTCGTGACGCTGATCGTGCTGGCGGTGGCTTCGCAGCGGCTGCGGCCGCCGAAGGCCGACGGCCAGCCGTACCGGCGGGGTGAGGACTGAGTGTCTACTGTGGACTGGGATGCGCTGCGCGCGCAGGCCATCGAGGCCGCTTCCCATGCGTACGCACCTTATTCGGGCCTGCACGTCGGGGTCGCGGGGATCGTCGACGACGGCCGCGTGGTCACCGGGTGCAACGTCGAGAACGCGTCCTACGGCCTCGGGCTGTGCGCGGAGTGCACGATGGCCGGGCAGCTGCGGCTGTCCGGCGGGGGTCGTCTCGTCGCGGTGGCGTGCCGCAGCGGCGCCGGTGACCTGCTGATGCCGTGCGGGCGCTGCCGCCAGATCCTGTTCGAGCTGGGCGGGTCTTCGTGCCTGGTGGACACGCCGAGCGGCATCCTGCCGATGTCGGACGTCCTGCCGGACGCCTTCGGCCCGGACGACCTGCCGTGAGCGGGTTCGCGGCGGTCGACGTCATCCGCACCAAGCGGGACGGCGGCACGCTTTCCGACGAACAGATCGACTGGGTCGTCGACGCGTACACCCGCGGTGACGTGGCCGAGGAGCAGATGTCGGCGCTGGCCATGGCGATCTTCCTGCGGGGCATGGACTCCGGCGAGATCTCGCGGTGGACCGGCGCGATGATCGAGTCGGGGGAGCGGCTGTCGCTTTCGGTGTCCCGGCCGACGGTCGACAAGCACTCCACCGGCGGGGTCGGCGACAAGATCACGCTGCCGCTGGCGCCGCTGGTGGCCGCATGCGGCGCGGCGGTGCCGCAGCTGTCCGGGCGCGGGCTCGGCCACACGGGCGGGACGCTCGACAAGCTGGAGTCGATCCCGGGCTGGCGCGCTTCGCTGACCACCGCGGAAATCCAGGCGCAGCTCGAGGACGTCGGCGCGGTGGTCTGCGCGGCGACGTCCGGGCTCGCACCGGCGGACAAGAAGCTGTACGCGCTGCGGGACGTCACGTCCACTGTGGAGTCGATCCCGCTGATCGCCAGCTCGATCATGAGCAAGAAGATCGCCGAAGGGGCGTCCGGGCTGGTCCTGGACGTGAAGTTCGGGTCGGGCGCGTTCATGAAGTCGCTTTCCCAGGCGCGTGAGCTGGCGTCGACGCTGACGTCGATCGGCCGCGACCACGGCGTCCCGACGACGGCGTTGCTGACCGACATGAACGTCCCGTTGGGCCGGGCGGTCGGCAACGCGGTCGAGGTCGCGGAGTCGGTTTCCGTCCTGCAGGGTGGCGGCCCTTCGGACGTCGTCGAGCTGACTCTCGCCCTGGCGCGGGAGATGCTGGCCCTCGCCGGTCTCGACGTGGACCCGGCGGCGGTGCTGGCTTCGGGCGAGGCGTACGAGACGTGGTGCCGGATGATCTCCGCCCAGGGCGGTGACCCGGCGGCGCCGCTGCCGACGCCTTCGCACGTCCACACGGTCGTTGCTCCGGCTTCGGGTGTGCTGGCTTCGCTGGACGCGTACGCGGTGGGTGTCGCGGCGTGGCGGCTGGGTGCGGGCCGGGCCCGCAAGGAGGATCCGGTCCAGGCCGCGGCGGGCGTGCTGTGCCTGGCCAAGCCCGGCGATGCGGTGTCGGAGGGCGACCCGCTGCTGGAGCTGCACACGGACACCCCGGACGCGGTCCCGGCGGCCCTGTCCGCTCTCGAGGGCGGCTTCACGATCGCTTCGTCGGCACCCGAGCAGGGCCCGATCGTCGTGGAGACCATCCGCGGCTGACTCGGCTGTGATGATCGTCGCGACGGCGATCACCCGCCCGAGTGGCATCCAAGGTATGAAGAAGGCCCCCGCCGGATCCCGGCAGGGGCCTTCTTCACGCGTGAGTCCTACTCCGTGGCTTCTTCGGCGCCTTCGCCCGTCTTGCCCTTCACGTCCGCGGCCTTCGGCGCCCGGCCGTTGCGCGAGCTGCGACGCGGCTGGCGCGGGGCCGGCGGGGGCGGGGAGATCTGCTGGACCGCGGGGCCGCCGCCGAGCATCAGCTCCGCGAACGTCGCCATCGCCTCGTCGAGCTGGCCGCCGATGCGGCGGACGCTCTCGTCGTTGCTCTTGCGGACCAACGTGTCCACCGAGTCGGTGTCCGGCTGCTTGGACAGCGTGCCCTCGACCTTGGCCAGGCCGCTCTTGACCGCGCCGTCGAGGTCGCCGAGGCTCGACAGGAAGCCGTCCTCCACCTTGTCGAGGCGGCCGGCCAGCTCGTCGAGGCGGGTGGTGACCGTCTCGAGCCGGTTGCCGAGGTTCTCCAGGCGGTCCGAGGCGTCGATCATCTCGCCGGTCTCGGTCAGCGCCGTCTTGAGCGCCTCGGTGTTCGCGCCGATCCGCTCCTTGGTGGAGCGGTCCAGCTCGTCGACCTTCGCCCGCAGCTCGTGGTCGGCGGTGTCGACGCGCTCGCGCAGCGTCGACTCGGCCTGCTCGATCCGCTCGCGGACCGGGCCGTGCACCGACTGCGGCAGCGAGTCGAGCTTCGCGTCCTGCTTGTCGAGGTGGCCGCCCAGCTCGTCGAGCCGGCGGTGGATGTTCTGGAGCTTGTCCTCGAGCCCGTCCATCCGCCCGGCGACGCCCTCGAACCGCGCGGCGACCCCGTCGAGGCGGCCGTCGAGCTGCGCGAAGGGCTTGGCGAGCTTGTCGACGATGCTCTCGACGGCGCGGGTCAGCGCGGCGATCGCGTTGTCCTGGGCCTCGAGGCGCGACATCGTCTCGTCGAGGCGCTCGGCCAGGACGCTGACCTCGGTGCGGTCGGGCATCTCGGAGAGCCGCTTGCGGACCGCGCCCAGCGAGTCCACCGGCGCGAGGCGGGCGTAGATGTCGTCGAGCGCGTCGAAGATCTGCTGCTGCTCGCTCTCACGCACTTCGGCCGCGCGCACCAGCATGTTGCGCATCCGGTCGAAGGACGGGGCGGCAATGTGGTTGTCAGTGGTCACTGCTGTGTGTCCTTCGTCGGCGGGGAAATGGAGGGACGTGCCACGAAGCTTATCGATTGCAAAAATTGCTGTCTGTATGGCCCCCGTGAAGAGCCTATTGCGGAGGCTGCCCCCGGATGGCCGATTCGTCACATGATCGTCAACGCTGAGGGTTAGCCCGAGCCTGAGACTTACGGCCATGTAGGGGAATGACAACGAGGTTACCGTTGGGGGATGCCTGACGAAAGCCCTGTTCTGACCAGCGAGACACTCCGCCGCGCGCCCAAGGTCCTCCTGCACGACCACCTGGACGGCGGCCTCCGCCCGGCCACCGTCGCCGAGCTCGCCGACGCCACCGGTTATGCCGGTCTGCCCACCACCGACCCGGCCGAGCTGGGCACCTGGTTCCGCCGGGCGGCCGACTCCGGCTCACTCGTTTCCTACCTCGAGACCTTCGCGCACACGTGCGGAGTGATGCAAACGGAGGAAGCGCTGGTCAGGGTCGCCGCGGAGGCAGTGGAGGACCTGGCCGCCGACGGCGTCGTCTACGCCGAGGTGCGCTACGCACCGGAGTTGTTCGTCGAACGCGGTCTGTCACTCGATGCGGTGGTCGAGGCCGTCCAGGCGGGGTTCACGGAGGGCACTCGCCGCGTGGCCGCGAACGGCGGCAGCATCCGCGTCGGGACGTTGCTCTGCGCGATGCGCCAGCACGCCCGCGCCCTCGAGATCGCGAACCTGGCCGTCCGCTACCGCGACGCCGGCGTGGTCGGGTTCGACATCGCCGGCCCCGAAGACGGATTCCCGCCGACCCGCAATCTCGACGCTTTCGAGTATTTGCGCCAGAACAATGCGCATTTCACCATTCACGCGGGAGAAGCGTTCGGTCTGCCGTCCATTTGGGAGGCGATTCAGCACTGCGGAGCCGAACGGCTCGGGCACGGCGTGCGGATCGTGGAGGACATCAAGACCGACGCGGACGGCACGGTCCACCTTGGACGGTTGGCCGCGTACGTCCGCGACCGTCGCATCCCGCTGGAGATCTGCCCGTCGTCGAACGTCCAAACAGGCACCGTCCGCTCGATCGCCGAGCACCCGCTCGCCCTGCTCAAGCGGCTGCGCTTCCGGGTGACCGTGAACACGGACAACCGGCTGATGAGCGGATGCACGATGACCAGCGAATTCACTACTCTGCACGAGACCTTCGGGTACGACCTCGACGACTTCCGGTGGTTCACGATCAACGCGATGAAATCCGCGTTCATCGATTTCGACGCCCGGCTCGCGCTGATCGACGACGTCATCAAGCCCGGGTACGCCGCGCTGAGCTGACCCGCCCGCTTCGGACCGCAAGCCGCTTGCGGTCCTTAGCCATGCCAACTATCGTTCACTATATAGGAAGTTGTTCTCAAATAGTGAGACGGTGGGGACGATGGCGCAGGTCGCGAAGGGTCCGGTCGAGCAGCTGCACGCAAGTTCCCGTCGGTGGCTCATCCTCGCGCTCGGCCTCGCCGCGCAAACCGCGAGCTGCTCGTTCCTCTACGGCATCCCGTTCCTGGTCCCGGCCATGCGCGAGGCGGAGGGGCTGACGCTGGCGGAGGCCGGCACGGTCGTCGCGGCGCCGAGCATCGGTCTCCTGTTCACCCTGATCGTGTGGGGCGCGGCTGCGGACCGTTACGGAGAGCGTCTGATCATGGCCCTCGGACTGGGGGCTTCGGGGTTACTCCTGGTGTACGCCGGGGTAGGAACTCACCCGGTCGGGCTGCTCTTTGGGGTGTTCTTGGCGGCGGGTGCGTGTACGGCTTCGGTGAACGCGGCGAGCGGTCGCGTCGTGATGGGCTGGTTCGCGAAGTCCGAGCGCGGCGTGGCGATGGGGATCCGCCAGACGGCCCAGCCGCTCGGCGTGGGCGTCGCGGCGCTCGGGCTGCCGCCGCTGGCCGCGCACTTCGGGTTCCGCGCGGCGGTGCTGCTGCCGGCCGGGCTGGCGATCGTCGTCGCGCTGCTGGTGGCGTGGCTGGTGACGGACCCGCCCCGGCCGCCGCGGCCGGCTTCGGGGGAGAAGCCGCCTTCGCCGTACCGGCACGCGACGCTGTGGCGGGTCCACGGCGCGAGCGCGCTGCTGGTGGTGCCGCAGTTCGCGGTGTCGGCGTTCGCGCCGGCGTACCTGGTGGCGGTGCAGCACTGGAGCCCCCTGTCCGCGGGCTGGTTCCTGGCGGTGGTCCAGGTGCTGGGCGCGGCGGGCCGGCTGGGGTCGGGCTGGTGGTCCGACCGCGTCGGCAGCCGGCTGCGGCCGATGCGTCAGCTGGCGGTGCTGAGCTGCTTGGTCATGTTGCTGGTGGCGGTGGGGGACGCGACGGGGCTGTGGCTGGTGCTGCTGGCGCTGGCCTTGGCGGGGATCATCACGGTGGCGGACAACGGGCTGGGCTTCACGGCATCGGCGGAGCTGGCGGGCCTGGCGTGGTCGGGCCGCGCGATGGGGACGCAGAACACGGGCCAGAACATCGCGGCCTCGCTGACCCCGCCGCTGCTGGGCCTGGTGATCGGCGACAGCCGGTACGCGCTGGCGTTCTGCGTGGCGGCGGTGTTCCCGGCTTTGGCGGTGCTGGTGGTCCCGGTCCGCGCGGAGCCCGCTTCGGAGGACTGAGACCCGCTCTGGGCGATGGGACGCGCGCGGGGCCTGAGGTCGGGCGCGGCTGCTGGGGCGCGCTGGGGTCGGCTGGGGTCGCCAGCCGACCCGTCCGCCCGCGGGGCCTGAGATCGGGCGTGGCTGCTCGGCCGGGTTGGGGTCGCCGGCCGATCCGTCCGCCCGCGGGGCTTGAGAGCGGGTGCGGCTGCTCGATCACGCGGGAGTAGGCCCCAGGGGCGCCTGAGATCGGGCGCGGCCACTCGGCCGCGGCGAGGCTCCCGCTGGCCCGTTCGCCCGCGGGGGCGAAGATCCGGTGCGAGTGCTCGGCTGCGTTCGGGCCGCCAGCCGACCCATCCGCCCGCGGGGGCGCCCCCCGTCTCCAGCGTATCGGCCGCCTACGACGGAAACCGGCTGCCGAAGCCGCCGCGCCCCCGGTTGTCCACAACCGCTGGAGGTTGTGGATCGGTGGCCGGCTCCGACACGACGAAGGCCGCCTCCCCAACCACGGGAGGCGGCCTTCGTGAGCTGAAAGATCAAGCCACCGTCAGGCGGTTCTCGAAGCCCTCGACGAGCTTGCGCCACGCGCTCTGCTCCGCGTCGAACGGCGCCGACGGCTCGAGGCGCGTCGGGTCCGGGCGGAGCACGAACGACACCAGCCAGCCCAGGCTCTCGTTGCCCGCCAGCGCCGTCTCGGCCGAGTCGTCGCCCGCCCAGTCGGCCGCGTCCGTGATCAGCTCGACCGCCAGCTCCAGCTGCGTCGGGTCGATCGACTCCGGGCCCTCCGCGATGTCCGCGTCCAGGCCCGTCAGCACGTACGTGTTCTCCGGGTCGACCTCGATCTCGAGCTCGCCGGCCGTCGCCTTGGCCAGGACTTCGTCCCACGTGGACACGTCCGCGAGGTCCGTGTCGGCCAAGTCCTTGCCGTCGGCCAGCGCGCGGACCAGGGCCTTCTCCGACGTGAACACGTCGATCTCGCCCTCGCTGCCCAGGAACACCGGAGTGTCGTCCAGGTAGCAGCGCAGCGTGTAGTACTCCGCGCCGGACGTGATGATCTTGATCGGGTCGATGCCCACCTCGGCCCAGAAGCCGACCGGGCCCTCTTCTTCTTCCTCGTCGTCTTCGGAAGCCGAGTCCAAGGCCTCGAGGTCCTCTTCGCCCTCGGCGCCGGCCTCGGCCTCCGCGGACTCCTCGTGGAACGCCGCCAGCTCCTCGGCCGTCTGCTCGAGGACCTTCTCGTCGACGTCCGGCACCGTCACCAGGCCGTCGATCGCGTCCAGGACGGTGTCCCACTTCGTCGACACCGTCTCGGACAGGTCGTTCCACACCTGGACGCCGACGCTCCCGGTGAACGGGAGGGTGCCCTGGTCCAGCAGCGAGAAGCCCTCGGTCGAGTCGAGGATCTCGTGCACCTCTTCGAGGTCGCAGACGTCCGCGAGCGACCGCACGATGCCGACGATCTCCGCCAGCTCGGCGATGTGCCAGACGTCCGGCTCCTCGGCGACGAGCTCGGGCACGCCGACGAGGTCGTACGTGTGGTCCTCGTCCGGGATCAGCTCCGGCACGTTCAGCGACGGCACGGCGTCCCACGCCGGGTGGTCGATCAGGTCGTGCCGCTCCGACGTGCGGACGAAGGCGGCCAGGTGCGCGGCGTCCGGGAAGGCGTACAGGTCGTCCTCGTCGCCGAGGAACGCTTCCCACTCCTCGCCGTCTTCCCGCCAGCGCGGGGCCCACAGGGTGACGACGTCGCCCTGCGGCAGCCCGAGTTCGATCGGGATGATGTCCTGTGCCATTCCTAAGCCCTCCGGTGTACCGCCCGTGTGCGCGCGACACCGTATCTCCCGGTCGAAGCGCGGTAACGCGAAGCCTACGGGTTTACCACTCGCGATGCGATCGCCCCTGCCGACTTTGCGACGAGCGGATGGCACGATGGACGTCTGATGACACTCACCGACCTCCTGCCTGCGGATCCCGACCCCGACGCCCTGTTCGAAGCCTTCACGACCTGGACGGCCGACCGGGGCATCGAGCTGTACCCGGCGCAGGAGGAGGCGGTGATGGAGATCGTCTCCGGATCGAACGTCATCCTCTCGACGCCGACCGGCTCCGGGAAGAGCCTCGTCGCCGTCGGCGCGCACTTCACCGCGCTCGCCCAGGGCCGCCGCAGCTACTACACCGCGCCCATCAAAGCCCTCGTCTCGGAGAAGTTCTTCCAGCTCATCGAGATCTTCGGGGCCGACAACGTCGGGATGATGACGGGTGACTCCAGCGTCAACCCGGACGCCCCGATCATCTGCTGCACGGCCGAAATCCTGGCGAACATCGCGTTGCGGTTCGGTGCCGAGGCGCCCGTCGGGCAGGTCGTCGCCGACGAGTTCCACTTCTACTCCGAGCCCGACCGCGGCTGGGCGTGGCAGGTGCCGCTGCTGGAACTGCCGAAGGCCCAGTTCGTCCTGATGTCGGCGACCTTGGGCGACGTGTCCTTCTTCGAAAAGGACCTGACGCGCCGCACCGGCAAGCCGACCGCCGTCGTCACGTCGGCGCAGCGCCCGGTGCCGCTGACCTTCCGGTACGCGCTCACGCCGCTGCACGAGACGATGTCCGAGCTGCTCAACGGCGGCCAGGCACCCGTCTACGTCGTGCACTTCTCGCAGGCCGCGGCCATCGAGCGGGCGCAGACGCTGATGAGCATCAACGTCACGACGAAGGCCGAGAAGGAGTCCATCGCCGAACTGATCGGCGACTTCCGCTTCTCCGCCGGCTTCGGCAAGACGCTCTCGCGGCTGGTCCGCCACGGCATCGGCGTCCACCACGCCGGCATGCTGCCCAAGTACCGGCGGCTGGTCGAGACCTTGGCCCAGTCCGGGCTGCTCAAGGTGATCTGCGGGACCGACACGCTCGGCGTCGGCATCAACGTACCCATCAGGACGGTGGTCTTCTCCGCGCTGACCAAGTACGACGGCGTCCGCCAGCGCCACCTCAAGGCGCGCGAGTTCCACCAGATCGCCGGCCGCGCCGGGCGGGCGGGCTACGACACCGACGGCTACGTCGTCGTCCAGGCGCCCGACCACGTCGTCGAGAACGCCAAGGCGCTGGAGAAGGCGGGCGACGATCCGAAGAAGAAAAAGAAGATCGTCCGGAAGAAGGCCCCGGAGGGGTTCGTCAACTGGACCGAGAGCACCTTCGACCGGCTCATCGCGGCCGACCCCGAGCCGCTGACGTCGAGCTTCAAGGTCACGCACTCGATGCTGCTGAACGTGATCTCACGGCCGGGCAACGCGTTCGACTCGATGCGCCACCTGCTGGAGGACAACCACGAGGACCGCGCGTCGCAGCGCAAGCTGATCCTGCGCGCCATCGCGATCTACCGCGCGCTGCTCGCCGCCGGCGTCGTCGAACGACTGTCCGAACCGGACGAGCAGGGCCGGATCATCCGCCTCACCGTCGACCTGCAGTTCGACTTCGCGCTCAACCAGCCGCTTTCGCCGTTCGCGCTGGCCGCGATCGAGCTGTTCGACCTCGAGTCGCCGAGCTACGCGCTCGACGTCGTGTCCACTGTGGAATCCACTGTGGACAACCCGCGACCGGTGCTGTCGCAGCAGCAGTTCAAGGCGCGCGGCGAGGCCGTGAACGCGATGAAGGCCGAGGGGATCGAGTACGACGAGCGGATGGCGCTGCTCGAGAACGTCACGTACCCGAAGCCGCTGGAGGAGCTGCTGCAGGGCGCGTTCCACAGCTACCGCCAGGGCCACCCGTGGGTCGACGACTACGAGCTCTCGCCGAAGTCGGTCGTGCGCGACATGTACGAGCGCGCGATGAACTTCGTCGAGTACATCGGGTTCTACCAGCTCGCGCGGTCGGAAGGCCTGGTGCTGCGCTACCTCGCCGACGTCTACGACGCCCTGCGCCACACGGTGCCCGACGAGGCCAAGACCGAGTCGTTGCAGGACCTCATCGAATGGCTCGGCGAGCTGGTCCGGCAGGTCGACTCGAGTCTGCTGGACGAGTGGGAGGCGCTGCGCCACCCCACGGAAGAAGGGCCGGTGTCGCACCGGCCGCCGGAGCTGCCGCCCGCGGTCACCCGCAACGAGCGCGCGTTCCGCGTCCTGGTGCGCAACGAGCTGTTCCGCCGGGTCGAGCTGTTCGCGCGGCGGGCGTGGTCGGTGCTCGGCGAGCTGGACGCGGCGTCCGGCTGGGACGCCGACGCGTGGCAAGACGCGATCGAGGACTACTTCGAGGAGTACGACGCGCTCGGCACCGGCCCGGACGCGCGCGGCCCGAAGCTGCTGATGATCGACCAGCAGCCGGACGTCTGGAAGGTCCGCCAGATCTTCGACGACCCGGCGGGCGACCACGACTGGGGCATCAGCGCGGAGGTTGACCTGGCGGCTTCCGACGAGGCGGGGATGGCCGTGGTGCGCGTGACGGACGTGGGCGCCCACTGACCGTTGCGGATTCCTGACCGGTCAGTCATCGTGATCGCATGGTGGCGACAGTGCGGGAGCACCGCATCGGCGACGTGCGCTGGACGATCGTCCGAGGTCCCCGGGAAGCCGCTTTCCACGCGCTGGGCGCGCACGCCGCGGCCGACATCCGGACCGTTTTGGACGGTCTGCCGTCGTGGCCGGTCGTGTCGCGGGCGCGGCGGTCGCCGGTGCTGTTCCGGGCGATCGAATCGGCGTCGCAGGTCGAGCACCCGGACGCGTACGCCGAGCTGACGGCGCTGGCGGCGGGCGCGGGAGTGCCGTTCGACGACCTGCTGCTGGCCAACCTGCGCGGCGACCTGGGCGCGGGCGACGGGACGGGCTGCACGGACCTGGCGTTCGCGCCTTCGCTGCTCGGCCACAACGAGGACGGCGCCCCGGTGTTCGACGGGATCGGCCGCCTGCTGACCCTGCTGATCGACGGCGAGCCGGGCGTGTGCGTGTGGTGGTACCCGGGGTTCCTGCCGTCGAACACGTTCACGCTGACGACGCACGGGCTGGTGTGGGGGATCGACAGCGTGAGCGTGGTGAAGCCATCGCCGTGCGCGGGCCGCCACTTCGTGGCGCGCTCGGCGCAGCGTGCGTCCGGGTTGGCGGAGGCGGTGTCGCTGCTGCGTTCGCGCCCTTCCGCGGGTGGGTTCGCGTACACGATGGGGCAGATCGGCTCGCCTTCGGTGACGGTGGTCGAGAAGGCAGGGCACGAGACGGCCGTGATCACTGTGGACAGTGGGTTTGCTTGGCACACCAACCATTTCCGTCGGTTGTCGCCCTCGTTGGATTCGGCTTCCGAGGAAAGCTTGGCTCGCGCCGAGGTGTGCGCGCACCTGGATCCGATCGCTCCGGACGCGAAGTGGCTTGTTTCGGCGTTGACTGGTGCTGTTCATCGGAATGCCGTCGGTGGTGACGACCTGATGACGCTGAGCACGGTGGTGACGGATTTGGCCTCGGGCGAGGTGACGGTGGTGCCGCGGGGTGGTGCGTCGCTGCGCGCCCGGGTGGCCGATCTGGCGTCCGGCGACCTGGCCGCAGTCGGTGCGCTCAACGGCGCAATCATCTCCTGACCACGGCCTCCCGGGGTTAGCGTGGACACTCGGAACCTGGGAGGGACCATGGGGAACGTGAAGCGCCTGCTGGCGGGGATCTTCGTCGCGGCCGCGGTGGTGGTGGGATTGGCCCCGGCGGCGTCGGCGGCATCGATGGTGGAGTACGCGTTGCTGGCGGCCCCGAACGCAACCGCCATCGAGTACGGCCTCTGACCGTTCAGGCCATCGGAGTCAGGATCGCCTGGGCGTCTTCGCCCGCGAACCACAGCCCGATGACGAACGCGGCCGTGGCTTCCAACAGGGCCGCGCGGTCCAAGCCGCCCGCAAGCACCGGCTTCGCGCCGATGTCGCGGACCAAGGTGCTCACCGCGTCCAGCGCCGAAGGGTCGTCGCCGCACAACGGGACCGACAGTGGGCGGCCGTCGAACACTGGTGGCGTCATCCGCCAGACGTCCACGTGGGCCAGGTTGAACGCCTTGACCACGTGGGCCTCCGTGACGATCCGCGACGCCACCGGCGTGCCGGTCAGCGCCGGGTCGTTGGTGCAGTCCACCAGCACCTTCCCGGCCAGCGGACCCGCTTTCGCGAGCACCTCGCCGATGGCCGCCGCCGGGATGGCCAGGAGGAGCACGTCGGCGAACGCCGCCACCTCGTCCCACCCTCCGGTCCGGCGGCCGGCCACCCTCAGTTCGTGCCCCGCGCGCGCCCACTGCGTGCCCAGCGCGTCCGCCATCCCGCCCGTGCCGAAGATCCCGATCCGCATGCGTCCTCCTTGTGCTTGGCTGGTACCGGCACGACGGTAGGGACACGGGAAGGAACCGAACGGTAACCATGGACTTCCTCGCCGACTGCCGGACGCGGCTCGCGTTCGACCTCGTCGCCAACACGTGGAACCCGGTGGTGGTGTGGGCACTGCGCCACGGCCCGCGCCGGCACGTCGACCTGCGGCGAGCCATCGGCGGGATCAGCGCGAAGGTGCTCACGGAAACCCTGCGGCGCCTGGAGTTCGACGGGCTCGTCGAGCGCCGCGAGAGCGCGTACGCGCTCACGGCGCTGGGCTCGAGCTTCCTGGAGCCGATCGAGGGCTTCGGACGCTGGGCCGAGGCGCACGGCGACGCCGTCGTCGCCGCTCAAGACCGAGCACGATCAGCGTGACCAAAGACAACCCCGGCGGGGGTACGGGAACCGGCCGCCCGTACTCCCGCGGTTGTCACGAAGGCGGGTTCTTCGCCGCCAAGGCCAGCAACGGGACCGCCGCCGCCGCGTCGGTGATCAGCGTTGACACCATTCCCGACCGCAGGACCGCGTCCACCGCTGCCGCCTTCGGGCGGCTGTAGCCCAGCGCGATCACCTCCGGCACCGCCATCAGCTCCTCGTGGCTGATCGCCAGCACGTGATGAGCCAACCCCGTCGACAAAGCGTTTCCCGAAGCGTCGAACAACCGCGCCGCGACCTCCGCCGTTGCTCCGCGGGCCGCGATCGCCGCTCGCTCGGCCTCGTCCAGCGCGTCGTACACCGTCGACTCGCCCGGTTGCCACGCTCCGATGCTGACCACCGCCTTCGTCAGCTGGCGGAACTGGCCGAACGTCTCCGCGATCCCCGGCTGGCGCCGCAACGTCTCCGTCGTGCGGCGGTCCGGCAGGACCAGCGGCCCGAAGATCGGGTACGCGTCGCCGCCGGACACCGAGGTCACGCGGCTGACCGTCTCGACCGACCGGCCGCGCATGTCCATCCCCGCCTGCACCCCGCACAGCTGGACGATCGGGCACCGCGGCAACGAGCGGATCGCCTCGGTCATCGCGTTCACCGACCGGGCCCACGACAAGCCGATCACGTCCGACGGCGTCGCGATCTCCTCCAGCAGCCGCGCCGCCAGCGTCCCGATCTTGGCCCGGACGACCTCCCGCGGCTCGCGCTCGGTTGAGCGTTCGAGCACGAGTGCCTGCTTCAGGCCGTACGCCGAGCGCACCTCGTCCGACAACGCCAGGTCCACCGGGGCCGGCAGCGAGAACTCCACCCTGACCAGCCCGGACTCCATGGCCGTGTCGAGCATCCGGGCCACCTTGAACCGGCTGACGCCGAACTCGTCGGCGATCTCCAGCTTGGAGCGTCCCTGCACGTAGAAGCGCCGGGCGACGGTGGCGAGCAGCATCGCTTCCGTGAGCGAGGCACCCTTGCGAGAAGCGCTCATCTGAGCACTATAGCGCGAAATATGCCCGAAAGGTTGACGTAACACCGAGGTCAGTCCTGTAATGCCTTCACATGTTCTCGACGCCATAGGTCAACGCCGCTCATATGAGCGCGAGAAAGGGGCTAGGCATGCGTGCCGCCATCGTCGACCGGCCCGGTGAGATCAGGGTCGGCGAGGTGCCCGATCCGAAACCCGGGGAACGTCAGGTCGTCGTCAAGGTCGGAGCGTGCGGAATCTGCGGGACCGACCTGCACATCGCGGACGGGCACTTCCCGCCCACCCCGTACCCCATCGTCCCCGGGCACGAGTTCGCCGGGGAAATCGTCGAGCTCGGCGCGGACGTGCCGGGCGAGTGGAAGGTCGGCGACCGCGTGGCCGTCGACCCGTCGCTGTTCTGCGGCTACTGCGGCCCGTGCCGCGCCGGCCACGGCAACCTCTGCGCGAACTGGGGCGCCACCGGCGACACCGTCAACGGCGCCTTCGCCGAGTACGTCGCCGTCCCGTCGTCCACCTGCTACCGCATGCCCGACTCGATGACCTGGGAACAGGGCGCGCTGGTCGAGCCCGTCTCCTGCGCGGTGCACGGCGTGCGCCGCGTCGGGGTCGAAGCCGGGGAGCGCTTCCTCGTGGTCGGCGCCGGCACCATGGGCCTGATCATGCAGCAGTTGCTGCAGCGCTCCGGCGCGCAGGTCACGGTCGTCGACCGCAACGAAGCGCGCCTGCCACGGGCGAAGAGCCTCGGTGCCGTCGCCACCGCGAAGGACGTCGGCGACCTGAACGGCGAGAAGTTCGACGTCGCCGTCGACGCCACCGGGGCCGCGCCCGCCATCGAAGCGGCCTTCGACTCGATCCGCCGCGGCGGCCGGCTGCTCGTCTTCGGCGTCGCACCGGCCGAAGCCCGCGTCGCGCTTTCGCCGTTCCGCATCTACAACGACGAGATCACCATCGTCGGCTCGATGGCCGTGCTGCACAGCTTCGGCACCGCGCTCGACCTCGTCGCCTCCGGTGCGATCGACACGGATTCGCTGCTCACGGACACGCTGCCGCTGGAGCAGTACCCCGAGGCGCTGGCCAAGATGCGCAGCGGCTCGGGCCTCAAGGTGCAGGTACTCCCGGGAGGCGGCCGTGCGTAAGCTCCTCACCCTCTTCGCCGCGACATCACTGCTGGTCACCGGCTGCGCGGGCGCCGGCTCGATCGGCACCGGCAACAGCACGCTCGTCATCGCGATCGTGTCCAACCCGCAGATGAAGGACGCGATCTCGCTCGCGCCGGAGTTCGAGAAGGCCACCGGCATCAACCTGAAGTTCGTTTCGCTGCCGGAAAACCAGGCCCGCGCGAAGATCACCGCGTCGACCGCCACCGAGGGCGGCGAGTTCGACGTCGTCATGATCAGCAACTACGAGGCCCCGCAGTGGGCGGCCAACGGCTGGCTCGAGAACCTCGAACCGCACATGGCGGCCACCCAGGGCTACGACGAAGGCGACTTCATCCCCAGCATCAAGCAGTCGCTGTCGTACCAGAACCAGATGTACGCGGTGCCGTTCTACGGCGAGTCGTCGTTCCTGGCCTACCGCAAGGACCTCTTCGAGAAGGCCGGGATCACCATGCCGGCCAAGCCGACCTGGCAGCAGATCGCCGACTTCGCCGCGAAGCTCGACGACAAGGCCGCCGGCGTCAGCGGCATCTGCCTGCGCGGCAAGCCCGGCTGGGGCGAGAGCCTCGCGCCGTTCACGACCGTGGCCAACACCTTCGGCGCGCAGTGGTTCGACAAGGACTGGAACGCCAAGCTGACGTCACCGGAGTTCACCGAAGCCGCGAACTTCTACGTCAACCTCATCCGCGAGCACGGCGAGGTCGGCGCCTCCAGCGCCGGGTTCTCCGAGTGCGGGACGCGCTACACCCAGGGCCAGGCCGCGATGTGGTACGACGCGACGGTCATGGCGGGCACCAACGAGGACCCGTCGAGCAGCAAGATCGTCGGCAAGTCCGGGTACGCGCCCGCGCCGGTCGTCAAGACGCAGGCCAGCGGCTGGCTCTACACCTGGGCCCTGGGCATCCCGAAGGTCGCCAAGGACAAGGACGCGGCCTGGAAGTTCATGGCCTGGATGACCGACAAGGCGTACGTGCAGAAGGTCGGCCAGACCTACGGCTGGAACCGCGTCCCGCCGGGCGTGCGCCAGTCGACGTACGACATCCCCGATTACGCGAAGGCCGCGGCGGCCTACGCGAAGCCGACGCTCGACGGCATCGCGGACGCGAACCAGCAGAAGGCCATGGCGAACCCGGTGCCCTACCCCGGCATCCAGTTCGTCGGCATCCCCGAGTTCCAGGACCTGGGCACCCGGGTGAGCCAGCAGCTCTCGGCGGCGATCGCCGGCCGCGAATCGGTGGCCGACGCCCTGAAGCAGTCCCAGGACTACGCCCAGACGGTGGGCGACTCCTACAAGGCGGTGCAGTGATGTCCACGCTCTCCGTAGACACGCCCCAGTCCCACACGCACGCGAAGGTCGAGGAGAAGAAAGGCCTGAGCACCGCGGCCAAGCGGCGGCTGCCGCTGCTGCCCGCGCTGATCTTCGTCATCGCGGTGACGCAGCTGCCGTTCCTGCTCACCGTGTTCTACTCGTTCCAGTCGTGGAACCTGGTCCGGCCGGGCTCCCGGCACTTCGTCGGCCTGAACAACTACATCGACGTCTTCAGCGACACGACGTTCCTGGTCGCGCTGCTCAACACGGTCGTGCTGACGGTGGTGTGCGTGCTGGTCGCGCTGCTGCTCGGCCTCGGCCTGGCGATCCTGCTCGACCGGAAGTTCTTCGGCCGCGGTGTCGTCCGGACGCTGCTGATCACGCCGTTCCTGATCCTCCCGGCGGCCGGCGCGCTGCTGTGGAAGACCACGGTGTTCGACCCGACGTACGGCCTGCTGCACTTCGTATTCGGCACCGACACCGACTGGCTTTCGGAGTTCCCGCTGGCCTCGGTGATGGCGCAGATCGTGTGGCAGTGGACGCCGTTCATGATGCTGCTCATCCTCGCCGGCCTGCAGAGCCAGTCCAAGGAGGTCCTCGAAGCGGCCTCTGTGGACGGTGCCAGCCGGTGGCGCACGTTCGTCTCCATCACGCTGCCGCACCTGTCCCGGTTCCTGCAGCTGGCGACGCTGCTGGGCGCGATCTACATCGTGAACAGCTTCGACGCCATCTTCCTGATGACCCAGGGCGGGCCGGGCACGGCCAGCACGAACCTGCCGTACTACATCTACCAGCGCGCGTTCGAGGGCTTCGACGTCGGCCAGTCGTCGGCGATGGGCGTGATCGTGGTGATCCTGACGATGATCGTCGCGACCTTCGCGCTGCGCCTGATGTTCCGCACCTTCTCCGTGAGCGGAGGGATCAAATGACCACGGCCGTCGCGGCACGTCCCCGCAAGAAGCAGTACGGCAAGGGCTCGCTGACCCTGGCGACCTGGGTGCTGGCGATCCTGTTCGTCTTCCCGCTGCTGTGGATGATCCTCACGGCGTTCAAGCAGGAGGCGGACGCCTACACCGACCCGCCGAAGCTGCTGTTCACCCCGACGTTCGACCAGATCTCCAACGTCCTGAACGGCGGGTTCCTGCCCTACGTGTCGAACTCGGCGTTCGTCACGATCCTCTCGACGATCCTGGTGCTGCTCTTCGGTGTCCCGGCGGCGTACGCGCTGTCGCTGGCGCCGGTGAAGGGCACGTCGAACGCGCTGGGCTTCTTCCTCTCGACGAAGATGCTGCCGATCGTGGCGGCGATCATCCCGCTGTACATCATCTCCCAGAACACCGAGCTGCTGGACACGGTGTGGGCGCTGGTCATCCTCTACACGTCGATGAACCTGCCGCTGGCCATCTGGATGATGCGGTCGTTCTTCCTCGAGGTGCCGCACGAGATGATCGAGGCGGGCCGGATCGACGGCGCGAACCTGCCGACGCTGCTGCGCAAGATCATCATGCCGGTGGTGGCGCCCGGGATCGCGGCGACCGCGCTGATCTGCGTCATCTTCTCCTGGACCGAGTTCTTCTACGCGGTCAACCTGACGGCGGCGCGGGCCGGCACCGTGCCGGTGTTCCTCGTCGGGTTCATCACCAGTGAGGGCCTGTACTGGGCCCAGCTTTCCGCCGCCGCGCTGCTGGCCTCGCTGCCGGTGATGATCGTCGGCTGGATCGCGCAGAACCACCTCGTCCGGGGCCTCTCGATGGGAGCGGTGAAGTAGTCATGGCAGCTGTCAGTTACGAGCAGGCGTCGCGGATCTACCCGGGTTCCCCGCCGGTGAAGGCGGTCGACAAGTTCGACCTCACGGTGCCGGACGGTGAGTTCCTGGTGCTGGTCGGGCCGTCGGGGTCCGGGAAGTCGACGGCGCTGCGGATGCTCGCCGGGCTGGAGGACATCGACGAGGGCGCCATCCACATCGGCGACCGGGACGTCACGCACCTACCGCCGAAGGACCGGGACATCGCGATGGTGTTCCAGTCCTACGCGCTGTACCCGCACATGACGGTGGCCGAGAACATGGGCTTCGCGCTGAAGCTGCGTGGACTGTCCAAAGCGGACATCGACGCGAAGGTGGCCGAAGCGGCGCGCCTGCTGGATCTCTCGAAGTTCCTGGACCGCAAGCCCAAAGCGTTGTCCGGCGGGCAGCGGCAGCGCGTCGCGATGGGCCGGGCGATCGTGCGCGAGCCCAGCGTGTTCCTGATGGACGAGCCACTGTCCAACTTGGACGCGAAGCTGCGCGTGGAGACCCGGGCGAACATCGCCCAGCTGCAGCGGCGCCTGGGCACGACGACCATCTACGTCACGCACGACCAGGTCGAGGCGATGACGATGGGCGACCGGGTGGCGGTGCTTCGCGACGGAGTCCTGCAGCAGTGCGCGTCGCCGCGGGAGCTGTACGAAAACCCGACGAACTCGTTCGTGGCGGGCTTCATCGGCTCACCGGCGATGAACCTGGCGACGTTGCCGCTGACCGAGGGCGGCGTCCGGCTGGGCGACGTCGTGCTGCCGCTGCCGCGGTCGGTGCTTTCGGCCGCCGGCGACCTGCGCGAGGTCGTCTTCGGCGTCCGGCCGGAGTCGCTGGAGCTGGTCTCCGAAGGCGGCTTCGAGCTGGTGGTCGAGCTGGTGGAGGAGCTGGGCGCGGACGCGTACCTGCACGGCAAGGTGGGCGACGACCGGTTCGTCGTCCGGGTGGACGGCCGCACGCCGCCGCGGATGGGCGACAACGTCCGGGTCGGGCTGCGCGGCGAAGGCGAGACCCACGCCTTCCACCCGGAGACCACGCTCCGCCTGTCCTGAAAGAACAGGCCACGGCCACCT
This sequence comes from Amycolatopsis sp. NPDC101161, assembly GCF_044768185.1. Lineage (NCBI taxonomy): Bacteria > Bacillati > Actinomycetota > Actinomycetes > Pseudonocardiales > Pseudonocardiaceae > Amycolatopsis > Amycolatopsis sp. NPDC101161. The sequence goes on along the minus strand of NZ_JBIWPI010000004.1, from coordinate 367,560 downwards.
CGCGGGAACCCCTTACCCGCGAGGTGGCCGTTCCCCCGTCACTCCTGCAGGGAGAGGGCCTGGCTGGGGCACACGTGCACCGCTTCGCGGGCCTTCTCGACCAGGTCGCCCTCGGGCTGGTCGTCGAGGACGATGACCGTGCCGTCGTCCTCGCTCTGGTCGAACAGCGCGGGCTCGGTGAGCACGCACTGCCCGGCGCCGACGCACTTGCCGGTGTCCGCGATGATCTTCATGGTCCTTCTTTCCTGTGGTGGGATGGCAGTCCGATCTCTACCAGGTCACCGGCAGCCGGTACAGGCCGTAGATGTTCGCGTCGTCCTTGAACGGCAGGTCGTCGACGTCCGCGGCCAGCGCCAGCGTCGGGATGCGGCGGAAGAGCGTGTCGAACACGATCTGCAGCTCCATCCGGGCCAGGTTCTGGCCGAGGCACTGGTGCGGGCCGAAGCCGAACGCGACGTGGTGGCGGGCGCCGCGCTCGATGTCGAGCTCGTCGGCGTTCTCGAACGCGCGCGGGTCGCGGTTCGCGGCGTAGCCCAGCGCCAGCACGCCTTCGCCGGCCTTGATCAGCTGCCCACCGACCTCGACGTCCTCGACGCACAGGCGCGCGGTGGCCGCGTCGACGATCGTCCAGTAGCGCAGCATCTCCTCGACGGCGTCGAGCGTCTTGCCCGGGTCGGCCTGGATCGCCGCGAGCTGCTCCGGGTTCTGCAGGAACGCCACGGTGGACAGCGAGATCATGTTCGCCGTCGTCTCGTGCCCGGCGACGAGCAGCAGGAAGCCGGTCGCGGCCAGCGACTCCCGCCGGTAGGTGCCGTCCTCGCGGAGCTTGACGATCTGCCGGCCGAGCAGGTCGTCCGGCGGGTTCGCCTCCTTCTTCGCGATGAGGTCGGCCATGTAACCGCGGACGGTGTCGAAGGCCGCCCGGCGCTCCTCGGGCGAGGTCGTCCGCTTGATCAGCTTCGCCGTGTGCTCCTGGAAGAAGCCGTGGTCGGCGTACGGGACGCCGAGCATCTCGCAGATCACCAGCGACGGGACCGGCAGCGACAGCGCCTCGACCAGGTCGCCCGGTTTGGGCCCGGCGAGCAGCGCGTCGATCTGCCCGTCGACGATCTCCTGGATCCGCGGCCGCAGCGCCTCCATCCGGCGGACGGTGAACTCGCCGAGCACGGCCTTGCGGGCCGGCCCGTGCTCGGGCGCGTCCATGGTGATCATCGTGCGCTCGTCACCCTTGCGCCGGAACCCGCCCTTGACCAGCTGCGGGAAGTCCGGGTGCTGGCGGTCGGCGCTGAACCGGCGGTCGTTCAGCACGGTCCGGACGTCCTCGTGCCGGGTGACCACCCAGGCCCAGCCGCCGTCGGGCAACCCCACCTTCGAGACCGCTTCCTCCTCGCGGATCTCCTCGTACGCCGGCGGCGGCGCGAACGGGCAGGTGCGGGTCATCGGGAACTCGTGCTTTTCGACGGTGGTCATGGCTTCCCCCTTCACCAGGTCACGGGCAGGCAGTACAGGCCGAAGATCTGCGAGTCGTGCTTGTACGGGAGCTGGTCGACGGGCGCGGCCAGCTTCAGCTCCGGGATGCGGCGGAACAGGGTGTCGAAGACGATCTGCAGTTCCATCCGGGCCAGGTTCTGCCCGAGGCACTGGTGCGGGCCGAAGCCGAACGCGACGTGGTGGCGCGCGCCGCGCTCGAGGTCGAGCCGGTCGGCGTCCTCGAACGCCGTTTCGTCGCGGTTGCCCGAGTAGCTCAGGCCCAGGACGCCCTCGCCTTCGCGGATCAGCTGGCCGCCGATCTCGACGTCCTCGGTGGCGACGCGCGAGGTCGCGAACTCGGCGATCGTGAAGTACCGCAGCAGCTCCTCGACGGCGTCGAGCGTCTTGCCCGGGTCGTTCTTGATGATCGCCAGCTGGTCCGGGTTCTCCAGCAGCGCGACCGTGCCCAGCGAAATCATGTTCGCCGTCGTCTCGTGGCCGGCGAGCAGCAGGAGGAACGCGAGCGAGACGAGCGAGTCGTGGTCGACATCGCCGTGCTCCTCGCGCTGCTTGCGGACCTGGCGGCCGAGCAGGTCGTCGGTCGGCTCGGCCTCCTTGGCGCTGACCAGCTGGTCGAGGTAGCCCTGCATCTCCTCGACGGCCCGCATCCGCGCTTCCTGCGTCACCTCCCGGTTCAGCAGGGTGGAGCTGCGCGACTGGAAGAAGTCGTGGTCGGCGTACGGGACGCCGAGCTGCTCGCAGATGACCAGCGACGGCACCGGCAGGCTGAGCGCGGAGACGAGGTCGGCGGGCTTCGGGCCGGCCAGGATCGCGTCGATGTGCTCGTCGACGATCTGCTGGATCCGCGGCTGCAGCGCCTTCATGCGCTTGACCGTGAACTCGCCGACGACCTCGCGGCGGGCCGTGGTGTGCTCCGGCGCGTCCATGTTGATCAGCGACGCGGTGAAGCGGCGGCGCTGCGGCCGGCCCTGCTTCGTCAGGATCGGGAAGCCCGGGTTGAACCGGTTCGAGCTGAACCGCGGGTCGGTCAGCATCTGCCGCACCTCTTCCAGGCGCGTGATGGCCCAGGCCTCCGAGCCGTCGGGCAGGCCGACGCGCTGGACCGGGCCCGCTTCGCGCAGCTTCTCGTACGCCGGCGGCGGGGCGAACGGGCAGCTGCGGACGAGCGGGAAGACGTCGCCCTGGGTGGTGGGTTCGGCGACTTCGGTCATTTCGGGCCCCCTAAAACGGACGTAAAGTATGCGGAGGATTACATTCCGGTTCTAGTCCCAAGGTACCGAAGCGGAAGGAAGTCGTCCACTAGCTAACGGGTGACCCGATGTGGATCCGGTGTGTGGCCGCTTGACCATGCGAGAATCAGGCCGCGCGATTCAGCGGAAGGCGAACGGCATGACGGCAGACCCCGAGACCACCCTGCGGGCGGACGCGCGCCGCAACCGCGACCAGATCCTGGCCGCCGCGAAGTCGATCTTCGCCGTCTCCGGGCCCGAGGTGCCGATGGAGGAGATCGCCCGCGCGGCCGGCGTCGGCGTCGGGACGCTCTACCGCCGGTTCCCGGACCGGGACGCGCTGGTGCGCGCGGTCGCGATGGACAACTTCGAGCGGGTGCTGATCGACGCCCGGGCGATCGCCGCCGAGGAGACGTCGTCGTGGCGCGCGCTGGAGCGGCTCCTGCGGCAGTCGGTCGAGCTGCAGCTGAGCGTCCAGCTGGCGATGGTGTCGCACCGGGCGCTGGCCATCCTCAAGCACGATCCGGAGGTCCGCCGGCTGCGGGACGAGATCCTGGTGGTCATGGACGAGTTCGTCGACGGGGCGCAGGCCGAGGGCAAGCTCCGCCCGGACGTCGGCTCGGGCGACATCGCGATCCTGTTCGCGACGCTGCTGCGGCAGATGCGCGCGAAGTCGCCGGAGGTCGCCGAGATGGCGGCCCGCCGGTGCGTCGGCATCATGATCGACGGCCTCAGCGCGCGGCCGGGCACCGAGCTGCCGGGCCGCCCGATCACGTCGCACGACCTGGACCCCGCGGAAGACCACGCCTGATTCCCGCTTTTTCGTGTTAGGGTTCCGCCTCGTTCTGCCGAATTGTGGTCACGGGCGGGAAAAATGCGACGAAGAATGCCGGCCTGGTTGTTGGCGATTCCCTTTCTGGCGGTCGCGGGCTGCGGTTCCGGGCCGGTCGCCGGCGCGGCCGCTCCCGTATCGACACCGGCGTCCCCTTCGCCGAGTTCGTCCCTCGCGCCCCCGACGTCGGTCCCGGTGTCGGCCACGCCGTCTTCCCGTGCGGTGGTACCGACTCCGACCCCGCCGTCGACGACACCGGTGCGCGGCTGCCGCAGCCCGGAGTTCACGACGTCGGAGGCCGACGGCGGCTGGTCGGACGGCGGCTACTACGTCCACAACAACATGTGGAACGCGGCCGAGGCGGGCCCGGAAACGCTGCGCGCGTGCGCGTACGACAACTGGTACGTCGAATCCAGCCAACCGGACTCGACGTCGGTGAAAACCTATCCGAACGTCCACAAGGACATAAACGACCAGAAGGGGAAACCGTTCAACGACTATTCGGTGATCCGCTCGACGTTCGCCGGCCGCGGCCCGGGCGTGGGCATCTACGACGTGGCGTACGACCTGTGGCTGAACGGCGTCGGCGACGGCAAGGGCGTCAGCGAGCTGATGGTGTGGACGGAGAACCTGAAGCAGCAGCCATCGGGCGACAAGCTGGCGACGTACACGGCGGGCGGCATCTCGTACGACGTGTGGGCGGACGACAGTGGGTACGTGGCGTTCGTATCCCGGTCGACGCAGTACTCGGGCAGCATCGACCTGAAGGCGATGATCGCGTGGGCGATCGGCAAGGGCCTGATCCCCCCGAACCCCACGGTGAACCAGATCGGCTACGGGATCGAGTTCTGCTCGACGGGTGGCGGGAAGGCGCGGTTCACGCTGACGGACTTCTCGGTGACGATGAGCTGAGGCGGTAGGCCCGGCGGACGGAGAACGACGTCACGCCGCCGGAGACCACGGTGACCGCGGCGACGACGAAGGTCGTGACCACCACGCCCGCGGTCAGCGGCGCGGTGCCGCCGCGCCCGCCGGTACCGACGACGATCAGGCAGCCGAAAGCATCGGTCACGATCGCGCACCACCACATCGCCAGCACGAGATTGCGCACGCCGGTGACGAACGACGGCGTCAGCCGCCCGGCCAGCGCACGCGAACGGGCGGTGAGCGCGCTCGCGCCGGCGAGCAGGAGCGCGAAAGCGCCGGCGCCGAGGAAGATCAGCCCGAAGTAGACGAGCGGATGGGTCCGCGCCGGCGCGGCGACACCGAGCCAGACCAGGGCGAGCCAGATCGCGAGCGCCAGGACCACGGCGACGGCGCCCACGGTCGGCCGTGGCGGCGAGGGCGCGCTCACTGCATCACGTGCCAATCCGACTTGTCCTGCATGGCCCCGACGTTCGACTTCGCCCACTCGGTGCCGAGGTCGTGCACCTTCTGGGCGATGGTGTTCTGCTCGGTCGAGATGGTGTTCATCAGCGACATCACGGAGACGATGGCCGTGGTGACCAGGCCGATGGCGACGCCGGCCGCCGTGGCGATCGCGGCGATGGCGGCGGGGATCCCCACCACGGTGCACGCGGCCGCGATCGCGCCGATCGCGCCGGCCAGGAAGACGCCACCGGCGACGCCCATGGCCACCCAGAACGTGTCGATGCCGTTGGCGAGGTTGTCCAGCGAACTCCTCAGCTGGTTGGCCAGGTCCTTGACCGAGTTGAGCCCGTTGACCTGGGCGGGCACCGTCGCTTTGTACGCCTCGGCGCCACGCCCTTGCCAGTCCAGGTTGGCCTGGAGCTTGTCCAGGGCGATGTCACCGGAGACGTCGCCGACCGCGTTGCCGACCTTCGCCACCCAGTCGGCCCCGACCTGGTGGAGCCGGTCGGGGCTGCCGGGCTGGTCGATCAGCTGGTTCACCCGGTCCCAGAACTCCTTCGCCTTCTGCTGCAGAAAGGCCATGCCGTCCTTGATCGGCTGGATCAGGTCGGACAGGAAGCCGGGAACCCAGTTCAGCGTGTCGTTGACCTTGGCGATGAACTCGAGGATCTTCTGTTCCAGCTCGTGGAACGTGCCGGTGCTCTGCTGGATCGCGGTACTCGTCACGCTTCTCGTACCCCTCGCTCGATCAGTGGCCGGACGCGCGCTGGATGCGCTGCTGGTGGGCGGCTTCCGTCTCGTCGTACAGGTCGGCGGCGTGGCGCAGCGCCCCGGCGAGGTTGTGGAAGTTCTCGGCGGCTTGCCCGAGCATGGTCAGCAACGCGTTCTGGGCGGAGGCGTAGGTCTTGTCGATCCCTTTGTCGACGCCGTACATCATCACGTCGCTCGGCGTGAGGCCCAGACCGCCGATGGCCTGCTTGGGCCCGTCGAGGGCCTGGCCGGCGCCATCCCAGGTCTTGGCGTCCGAGCGCAAGGCGTCGACGGCCGTCTTCAGATCCATTTCGGGTGTCTCCCTGGTGGTCGGCGCTCAGCTGCTCGGCATGCCCAGCCGGCGCATGAGCAGCTCCGGATCGCGGGCGAGGTCCATCAGTTCCGCGACCGCAGGGCCCTGCGGACCCGCGGCCAGCTCGCCGGGCGTGCTGGCGGAATGGAGGTCGCGCAGCACTTCGGTCAGCTCGCTTTCGATCTCCGTGTGCCGCACCTGCCCCGCCCACCCGGGGTCGATGGTCAGGGTCGTGAAGTGGCCGCGCTCGGCCGTTCCCCGCACGTGCCGGCCCGAGCTTTCCGCTTCCGCCGGGCGGTCGACCACTGCCGCGAGCTGCCGGGTGAACCCCGCGAGCTCCTGGTGGACGCTGTCGAGGAGCCGTTGCACGTCGGCGGCGTCGAGCCGGCCGGTCTCCGCGGGGTGGGTGCCTTCGGCGTCGCCGGCCGGCTCGATCGGGTTTTCTTCGACGCTCTTCGCGAGCGCTCGCATGGTGGCCGCGTTGGCGGCGGCGAGGACGGCGCCGTCGAGCGCGCGGGGATCTAGAGATCTACGCCAGTCGCGGGCTAGCCGAACCGCGGCGATCGCCGCATCGGCCGTGACGAGTACTTCGACTACTCCATCCGGATCGCTCCCGGACAGCGTCGGCTGGTCCTCCGGCGGCGCCTGAGGTGGCGCCGCCGGTTCGTCGTCCCAGTCCTTGTACTCCTCGAAATCCCATCGGCGCTCGTCGTTCACCAGCGTCCTCCCGTTTCGCTGTGTGACCGGGAGGTTACCAGTAGTCCGAATGGCTGTCTTGGTTACTGCTTTCAGACGCCCAGCGGGTGCCAGACCGTCTTCGCCTCCAAGTACCGCCGCAGGCGGGTCATGTCCGGCGCCGCCGTCCAGTCCGGCTCCGCCGACGGGACCGTCAGCACCCTCTTCACCGTGTTCGCCGCTTCGCGTGCCAACTCCGGCCGGTCGTCCGGGGACGCTCCCGTCGGGTCCAGCGCGTTGACGTCACCGTGGGACGCCAGCCACGGGCCCAGTTCCGCGGCCCGTCCCGTCAGGATGTTCGCCACTCCGCCCGGGACGTCCGACGTCGCCAGGACTTCCGACAGCGTGATCGCCGGCAGCGGCCGCTCCGCGCTCGACACCACCACCGCCGTCGAACCCGTGGCCAGGACCGGGGCCAGCACCTCGACCAAGCCCAGCAACGACGAGGACTGCGGGGCCAGGACGCCCACCACGCCCGTCGGCTCCGGGACCGTGAACGAGAAGTACGGGCCCGCCACCGGGTTCGCCGCGCCGAGGACCGTCGCGATCTTGTCCGTCCAGCCCGCGTACCAGACCCAGCGGTCGATCGCCGCGTCCACAATGGACTCGGCCTTCTTCGGCGCCAGACCCTCCGAAGCGGACACCTCCGCGACGAACTGGTCGCGGCGGCCCTCCAGGACCTCGGCCACCCGGTAGAGCACCTGGCCGCGGTTGTACGCCGTCGCCGCGGCCCAACCCGGGAAGGCCTTGCGGGCGGCCACCACCGCGTCGCGGACGTCCTTGCGGGACGCGTGCGCCGCGTTCGCGAGGAACTTGCCCTTCGCGTCCGTCACCGGGTACACCCGGCCGGACTCCGAACGCGGGAACTTGCCGCCGATGTAGAGCTTGTACGTCTTGGCGACGGAAATCCGGTCAGACATTCAGGTACGCCTCCAGCCCGGTGCGGCCGCCTTCGCGCCCGAAGCCGGATTCCTGGTAGCCGCCGAACGGGGCGGCGGGGTCGAAGCGGTTGAAGGTGTTGGCCCAGACCACGCCGGCGCGCAGCTGGTTCGCCATCCACAGGATCCGGGAACCCTTCTCGGTCCAGATCCCGGCGGAAAGCCCGTACGGCGTGTTGTTCGCCTTCGCGACGGCCTCGTCCGGGGTGCGGAACGTCAGCACCGACAGCACCGGGCCGAAGATCTCCTCGCGCGCGATCCGCATCGACTGGTGGACGTTCGCGAACACCGTCGGGGCGAAGAAGAACCCGCGGTCCGGGACCGGGCACGGGCTGGTCCAGCGCTCCGCGCCTTCGGCGTCACCCGCCTCGACGAGCCCGCGGATCTTCGCCAGCTGCTCGGCCGAGTTGATCGCGCCGATGTCGGTGTTCTTGTCGAGCGGGTCGCCGATGCGCAGCGTGGACACGCGGTAGTGCAGCTTCTCCAGCACCTCTTCGGCGATGGACTCCTGCACCAGCAGCCGCGAGCCCGCGCAGCAGACGTGGCCCTGGTTGAAGAAGATGCCGTTGACGATGCCCTCGACGGCCTGGTCGAGCGGCGCGTCTTCGAAGACGACGTTCGCCGCCTTGCCGCCCAGTTCGAGGGTCAGCTTCTTCGGCGTGCCCGCGACCTGGCGCTGGATCGCCTTGCCGACCTCGGTCGAGCCGGTGAAGGCGATCTTGTCGATGCCGGCGTGCTCCACGATGGACGCGCCGATGTCGCCCGCGCCCGGCAGGATGTTCACCACGCCCGGCGGCAGCTCGGCCTGCTGGCAGATCTCCGCGAAGACCAGCGCGGTCAACGGCGTCGTCTCGGCCGGCTTCAGCACGACCGTGTTGCCGGTGGCCAGCGCCGGGGCGATCTTCCAGGCCAGCATCAGCAGCGGGAAGTTCCACGGGATGATCTGGCCCGCGACACCGAGGGGCCGCGGGTTGGGGCCGTAGCCCGCGTACTCCAGCTTGTCCGCCCAGCCGGCGTGGTAGAAGAAGTGCGCGGCCGCCGTCGGGACGTCGGAGTCGCGCGACTCCTTGATCGGCTTGCCGTTGTCGAGGCTTTCCAGCACGGCCAGCTCGCGCGAGCGCTCCTGGATCAGCCGCGCGATGCGGAAGAGGTACTTGGCGCGCTCGGTGCCCGGCATCTTCGACCACACGGAGTCGTACGCCTTGCGCGCGGCCTTGACCGCGGTGTCCACATCGGACTTCGACGCGGTGCCGACCTCGGCGAGGATCTCTTCGGTGGCCGGGTTGATCGTCTTGAGCGGCTCACCCGAGCCGTCGACGAACTCGCCGTTGATGAACGGCTTGTAGTGGTCCTTGAGGTTCGCGATGGCGCGCGACTCGGGCGCCGGTGCGTACTCGAAAACTGGCATCAGTCCACCGTCACGTAGTCGGGGCCGCTGTAGTGGCCGTCCACCTGGGTGCGGCGCTGCAGCAGCAGGTCGTTGAGCAGGCTGGACGCGCCGAAGCGGAAGAGGTCCGGGGTCAGCCACTGCTCGCCGGCGACCTCGTGCACGGCGACCAGGTACTTGATCGCGTCCTTCGTGGTCCGGATGCCGCCCGCGGGCTTGACGCCGCGCAGCTCGCCGGTGCGGACGTGCCAGTCGCGGACGGCCTGCAGCATGATGTGCGTGACCGGCAGCGTCGCGGCGGGGGAGACCTTGCCGGTGGACGTCTTGATGAAGTCCCCGCCGGCCAGCAGCGCCAGCCACGACGCGCGGCGCACGTTGTCGTAGGTCGCGAGTTCGCCGGTCTCGAGGATGACCTTCAGGTGGGCGTCCCCGCAGGCGGCTTTGACGGCCTGGATCTCTTCGAAGACGTCCATGTACCGGCCTTCGAGGAAGGCACCGCGGTCGATCACCATGTCGACTTCGTGCGCGCCCGCGTCGACGGCGATCTTGGTGTCGGCCAGCTTGATCTCGCGGCTGGTGCGTCCGGCGGGGAAGCCGGTGGCGACGCTGGCGACGTGGACGCCGCTCTTGCCCAGCGCTTCGACGGCCGTCGCGACCATGTCCGGGTACACGCAGACGGCGGCGACGCGCGGGGTGTCCTGCCGTTCGGGATCCGGGCGGACGGCCTTCGCGGCGAGCGCCCGGACCTTGCCCCGGGTGTCGGCGCCCTCCAGCGTGGTCAGGTCGACCATGGAGATGGCGGTGTCGATGGCCCACCGCTTGGCGTCCTTCTTGATGCTGCGCGTGCCGAGGCCCGCCGCGCGCTGCTCGACGCCGACCTGGTCGACACCGGGCAGCCCGAGCAGGAAGCGGCGCAGGCTCGCGTCATCGCGAGTCGCGTCCACCAGCGGTGCCGGGGTGGCCGGCGCCGCTGACGTGCTGGTCGTGGCTGTCATGCCGCTGAGTCTAGGCGGCGGGTCCGGCACCGCGAGCCCCCGTTGGTTGTGACGCTGGGTGCGTGACGCGTCACAACGCCGAGGTCAGGCCCCTTCGATCTGCGGCGGCTCGTCCCGCTTGGCCGGCTTCCGGTACACGACCACCCCGCCCCAGAACCCGAGCCCGTTGATCTTCACCGTCGGCGCCGTCGGCGGGGCCGGCGGTGCCCCCGACTTGTCCTCCAGGACGAACCCGCCCATGAACCCGATGCCCGTCACGTCGACGTTGATGTCGTCCGGGACCGTGATCTGGATGCCGCCCATGATCGCGATCGCCGTGATCGTGCAGTGGCGGTCGGCGAAGCGGGCCTGGCGCAGGTCGATCTCCGTGCCGCCCCAGAACGCGAAGCTCGTGTGCTGCGGGGGCAGGACCCAGCTGCCCTTGCGGACCGCGCCGGACATCACGCCGATCGACACCGGGCTGCCCGGGTGGCCGCCGATGCGCTGGTCGGGGAAGCCCAGGGCGCGCGTGGTCGCCGGCTCGATCGCCCCCGACGTCGACGGCAGGTCCTCCGTCACGGGTTTGAGCTCGCCGACCGTCTTCGCCGCGTACACCGTCGAAAGGCGTTCTTCCAGCTCGTTGACCGTGATCCGCCCTTCCGAGAGGGCGTTGTGCAGCACCTGGGCGACGCGTTCGCGGTCCGCGTCGGAAGCCCGCATCTGGTCGGGCGTCAGTTCGCTCACCCGGCGGAGCTTAGCGGCGAAAACCACCCACCGTGTCCACCTTCAGGAGGACACTGACCCCTATGGTCGAGTTTCCGGACGGCACCCGCGTAAGGGGGCGAGGTCTCGCCCGCCCGCGACCCGACGAACCCGAGCCGGACTTCGGGCTCTACCTGGGCACCAGCCGGCTGCGGCGCAAGCACGGCGGGGGCATCACCTGGCCGCACGAGTGGGTGACCTGGCCCGACTTCCTGCTGCCGACGAACCCGAGAGAAGCCCGCCGGCAGATCAAGGCCCTTCACGAAAAGGCACGAACCGAGACCGTCGAAGTCGCCTGCTACGGCGGTGCGGGCCGGACCGGGACGGTGATGGCCTGCCTGGCGATCCTCTCCGGCGTCCCCGCGGACGAAGCCGTCGCCTGGACCAGAGAGCACTACCACGAACGCGCCGTCGAAACGCCCTGGCAGCGCGGCTGGGTGAAGAGCTTCGCGAAACGGCTAGATTGACCAGCATGGATGTGCACGTCGTCGATCACCCCCTCGCGAAGGCCCGGCTCTCCACGATGCGCGACGCGCGCACCGACAGCGCCGCGTTCCGGGCCGCGCTGCACGAGCTGACCGTCATGCTGGTCTACGAAGCCACGCGCGACGTGCCGGTCAAGACCGAGCGGATCCACACGCCGGTCGCGCGCACCGAGGGCTACACGCTGGCCAAGCCGCCGCTGCTCGTCCCGGTGCTGCGCGCCGGGCTCGGCATGGCCGACCAGGCGCACAAGCTGATCCCGGACGCGCAGATGGGCTTCGTCGGCCTCGCGCGCGACGAGGAGACGCTGAAGCCGACGCCGTACCTCGAGTCGCTGCCGGAGTCGCTCGCCGACCGACCGGTCATGGTGCTCGACCCGATGCTCGCCACCGGCGGCTCGATGGAGTACACGATCCGGCTGCTCACCGACCGCGGCGCCGACGACGTCACGGCCATCTGCGCGCTCGCCGCGCCGGAAGGCCTGGCGCACCTCGAAAAGACCGGCCTGCCGGTCCGCGTGGTCACCGCGAGCATCGACGAGCGCCTCAACGACTCGGGGTTCATCGTCCCGGGTCTCGGCGACGCCGGTGACCGCCAGTACGGCGCCGTCTGAGCCTTGCCCGTACTCAAGTGGCGGTGGGTCGCCGCCGCGGGCGCCGCGGTCGCGGTCGTCACGGCCGGGCTGCTGTGGTTGCTGCTGGGCTGGTCCGGGACGCCGGACGCGCCGGTGCGCATCGACGCCGTCAAGACGGCGTTCGGCATCGGCGCCGGCGCGGGCGGCGTCTTCGCGCTGTGGCTGGCGACGCGCCGCCAGCGCACGATGGAGCTGCAGCTCGCCGAGACGACCCGCGTCGCGGGCGTGACCGAACGCGACCTCGAGGAGCGGCGGGTCACCGAGCTGTACACGAAGGCCGTCGAGCAGCTCGGCAACGACAAGGCACCCGTGCGGCTCGGCGGGCTGTACGCGCTCGAGCGGCTCGGGCAGGACAACCCGAAGCAGCGCCAGACGATCGTGAACGTGCTCTGCGCGTACCTGCGGATGCCGTTCAAGGCCCGGGACGTCGGGCTCAAGGGCAGCGCGGCCCGCGACCTGGCCGACGACCCCGGGGACAGTGAACTGCTCGTTCGGCTGGCCGTGCAGGAGCTGCTCAAGACGCACCTGACCCAGGACGCGGTGGGCTACTGGCCGGGGATGTCGATCGACCTGCAGCGAGCCACGCTCGTCGACTTCCGGCTGAGCGGCTGCACCCTGGCCGCCGCCGACTTCAGCCGTGCGCGGTTCGTCGGGCAGCTCCACATCCGCGGCACGCGCTTCGCCCGCCAGGTGGGGTTCTACGGCACGGAGTTCCGCGACATCGTCAACTTCGACCGGTCGGTCTTCGAGGAAGGCGCTTTCTTCTCCCGGGCGCACTTCGCCGGCAACGTCCGCTTCACCCGGGTCCGCTCCGGGGGCCGGTTCGAGTTCTCGCGCACGATCTTCGAGGAGGGCGCCGACTTCGAAGGCGGCGAACACGCGGAACTCGATCTCGCGGACGCTCAGTTCGGTACCAGGTAGAGCTCCTGCTTCCCGAGCGTCGGCGCGTCGAGCGTCCAATGGGCGAGCGCGTCCGGCGGCGGGCTCGGCAGGCGCCGCAGGACCAGGTCGGGCCGCCGCGGCCGGACGTCGAAGTCGAAGAACGCGTAGTCGACACGCAGCGCCGCGCGGACCCAGCGGTTCCCCGCCCCGCGGGCTTCGATGGCCGCGGGGAGCAGGCCGCGGTCGGCGAAGACGTCGACGATCGCGCACTCGCACGTGTACGCCAGCACGCCGATTTCGCCGGCGCTGCCGACCACCCGGCCACCGGCCAGACCACGCAGGTCGCGGCCGATCTCGGCATAGCGAGCCGTGGACGCGTAGTTCGACGTCAGCGGCGCGAACTCCCGTGACGAGCCCGCGTACGCGACCACGGAAGCGGCCACCACCGCGAGGACGGCTCCGGTCGCGACGCGGTGAGAAGCCGCCCACGCGCAGGCGCACACTGTCGCCGTGGTGATCACCGGCCCGTAGTACCAGTGGTAAGGCGGAACGTTCAGCAGCACGTACGCGCCGTAGTAGAGCGCGCCGCCCCAGGCCAGCGACCTGAACGGCCGCAGCCGGAACGCGAACGGCACCACCGCGAGCGGCAGGAACGACAGCACCGTCGTCCACCAAGCAGTGCGGGCGTAGAAGAGCGGGCCGTTGCCGAAATCCCAGTCGCCCCAAGCACGTTGCGCGCCCTGCAGCGTCTTGATCACGACCGTGTCGGGCACCGCCGCGCCGAGCACGACCCAGCTGAACACGAACCACGGCAGCGCCACCAGGAGGGCGCCGAGCACTGCCCGGCCGGAGCGCACGGAGAAGCCCAAGACGACCGCGAAGATCAGCAGGTCGAGCCGGACGAGCGCGAGCGCGCCCGCGGTGAGCCCGAAGGCGAGCGGACGCCTCTCGGCCGCGAACACCGTCACCCACCCGAGCACCGCCGAGCCGAGCGCGACCTCCAGCCCGATCGACGACAGCAGCAGCGGGTTCGCGGTCAGCGCCGCGAACGTGAGCGCCGGGAACCAGCGCGGCAACGCCGTGCCGAGCCGTCGCAGGGCCAGGACGAGCGCGACCTGGCTCAGCACGTACAGCACTCCGGCCGCGAAGACGGCGTCCCGCACCACGAACGTCAAGGCCGCCAAGGCGAGGACGTTCGCCGGGGACGTCGCGGAGTTCGACGTCGCGTCGGCCAGCAGTCCCCAGTGCCCGTGGAAGGCGAGGTTGCGCGCGTAGGCGAGTGTGATGAACGTGTCGTCGATGAGGTGCGGGCGAGCCAGCGCGAACACCAGCGCCGACACGCACGCGACGGCGGCGGGCAGCCGCAGCCGAAGGTTGTCCGTGGTCCGGACCTGCTCCATGATCACGACCGGAAGTGGCCGTCCGGTCCGCGTAAGTTGCGCGCAACATCCCGGCCGGTGCCGGCCACTGAGGGGTGTGACCAGCCATGCGACGGGGGCGCCGGTGGACGATCGGGTCCTGTGGGACCGAGCCGCGGGCGGCGATGAGGCGGCCTTCGGCGAACTCTTCGAGCGGCACGCCGAAGCCGTCTGGAACCACGCCTACCGGTTGACCGGGTCGTGGAGCGCCGCCGAGGACCTCACCTCGAACACGTTCCTCACCGCCTGGCGCCGCCGCGCCGACGTGACGCTGGTGCGCGACAGCGCGCTGCCGTGGCTCTACACGGTGGCCGGCAACGCCGCCCGCGACGAGCACCGCGGCGCGAGACGGCGGCTGCGGCTGCTCCGGAAGATCCCCGACCCGCCGGTGGTGTCCGACCACGCCGACGCGGTGGCCGAGCGGCTTGACGGCGAGGAGCGGCTGCGCGAGATCGTCGAAGCCGTGCGGGGGCTGCCGAAAGCGCAGCGCGCGGTCGTCGAGCTGTGCCTGCTCGGTGACCTGAGCGTCGCCGACGCGGCCGCGGCGCTGGCCGTCGCCGAGGTCACCGTCCGCGCCCACCTGTCCCGGGCCCGCGCACGCCTGCGCACGCTGCTGAAGGAGGCAGAGAAATGAGCGACGACCTCGGTCTCCCGCCGCGGCGCGCGCTGCCGGACGACGTCCGCGACCGGCTGCGCGTCGAAGTCCGGCGAGGCATCGGGAAGCGCCGGCCGCCCCGCGTCTGGTACGCCGCCGCGGCCGCGGTGCTCGTCCTGGCCGCGGGCGCGGTCGTCGCGACGCGGCAGCTGCGGCAGCCCGCCGAGGTTCCGCCCGCGGTCACCGGCGGCCTGACGCTCGACGCCCGGCTCGCGACCGCGGCGCTGGACCGCTGCTGGGCGGCGGTCCAGGCCGCCGGCAAGACGGACCGGGTGCCGCCGCGCGAGGAGTGGGTCCCGCTGTTCACGGAGGTCTTGGCGGCGGACTCGATGGTCGCGGCGACCGCGGCGGGCAAACCGATGTTCTGCGAAACGACCGAGACGACCGTGACGCTGTCGGACCCGGCGGCCACGCCCGCGTACGCGCCGGGCACGCGCACCGGGCTGCTGCTGCGCAGCCCGACCGGGCTGGTCGGCGGGGTGCTCGACCCGGCCTGGCCCAAGGCGAGCCTCGCGGTCACGACGCCCCGGGGCTCGAGCGGGAACGAGCTCGAGGCCTCGCCGGTCAGCCGCCAGTTCGCGGCGTTCACCCGCGTCGGGCCCGGCCCGGCCCGGGTCGCGCTCGCCGACCTCGGCGCCGGAACGCCCCGGCAGGTGGACCTGCCGGCCGCGCCGGCGCCCCTGCTCGCGGTGACCGACCGCCCGGAGCCGGCCGACCGCACCTCGCCGGCGGGCCGCGCGCTGGGCGACTGCCTGGCCGACGCCGAAGAAGTCGTCCCGGACGCCGCGGCCTACCGGCCCGGGCCGCTCCTTCGGGACGACGACTACCAGGTGGTCATGGGCCGCCGGGGCGACCGGGTGATCGTCTGCACGCGGGAGCCGGACTACCAGCATCCGGGGCAGACCCAGGCCCGCGTCTACCCCGACCTGGCCGAAAACCGGCAGAACCCGGCCCGTGTCCTGAGGGTGAGCACGCTCGGCGCCCGCGAGGCGGGTGCCCCGGCGGGGAAGGCCCGCAACCCGGTCCCGGTGGCGCTGCCCGTCTCGGCGACCGCGGCGGCCTTCGGGTTCGCAGCCGGCGCCGAAGCCGACGTGGACGTCGTCGAAGGCATGGCCCTGGCCTGGTTGCCGGACGGGGTCGCCTGGGCCCCGGACGCGAAGGTGCACGTCCTGGCCCGCGACGCGCAGGGCAAGGTCGTCTACGACGGGTCGCTGCGGCTGCTCTGACGGCGCAGCCAGCCGGAGGCGTTCGCGCGCAGGGCCGTCTCGTAGGAGCCCGTGACGTCGAACTCCTCCGGCAGGTTGCCGGTCAGCTCGAGGGAGACGAGCCCGTGCACGACGGCCCAGCAGCCGACCGCGACCGTCTCCGGCGGGACGTCGAGGAAGACGCCGTCGGCGATCGCGCGGCGGATGATCGCTTCCAGGGGCTCGAGCGTCTTGCGGGCGAGCTTCTCGGCGTCTTCGTTGGGCTCGAACCCGGGCACCGACCTGGTGAACATGATCCCGTACAGGTTCGGGTCGGCCAGCGCGCTCGCGCGGTAGGCGCTGCCGAGCGCGACGAGGTCCTCGACCGCGTCACCGGTCAGCGCGGTGCCGGCCATGCGGGCGCCGAAGCGGCGGAAGCCCTCGGTGTAGAGCGCGTTCACCAGATCGGGTTTGCTGCCGAAGAGGGAGTACACGGCGGTGGTCGACGTCCCGGCGTCGGCGGCCAGCTTCCGCAGCGAAAGCGCCTTCGGCCCGTCGGCCGCGATGAGCTCACCGGCGCGGTCGAGGAGCTTCAGCCGGAGGGCTTCATCATGCGTGCGTGGCCGTGCCATCCACAGAGCGTATCGCAACGGTGTTATTTTTAGCGAGAGCCGGGAGTTGACCTGGAGTGCACTCCAGGTCGTAGTGTCGGCTCATGAGCTACTCGATAGCGGAAGCCGCGCGACGTAGCGGACTGTCGATCGACACCCTCCGGTACTACGAGCGCATCAAACTGCTCGACCCGCCCGCCCGGGACACCGCGGGCCGCCGGGCGTACTCCGACGACGACCTCAACTGGCTGGGGTTCCTGACCAAGCTGCGCACCACCGGGATGCCCATCAAGAGCATGCGCGAGTACGCGTCGCTGCGCCGCCACGGCGTGGCCAGCGCGGGCCGCCGCAAGGCCTTGCTGGTGGAGCAGCGCCGGTCGGTCGCCGAGCGGATCGCCGAGCTGCAGGGGTGCCTCGACATCCTCGACTACAAGATCGACAACTACGCCCAGGTCGAGCGCAACGTGCTCGGCGTGGAACCCGGCAGGGAGGAGATTTCCGCGTGAAGACCAGGAAGCTCGGCGGTCTGGAGGTCGGCGCCCAGGGGCTCGGCTGCATGGGGATGAGCCAGGCCTACGGCGTCCGCGACAACGACGACGAGTCGATCGCGACGGTCCACCGGGCTCTCGACCTCGGCGTCACGCTGCTCGACACCGCGAACGTCTACGGCGCCGGCGCCAACGAGGAGCTGGTCGGCCGCGCGATCGCCGGCCACCGCGACGAGGTCGTGCTCGCGACGAAGTTCGGCATCGTGTGGACCGACGGCGCGATGGGCGCCCGCGGCGACGCTGCCTACGTGAAGCAGTGCTGTGACGAGTCGCTGCGCCGGCTCGGCGTCGACCACATCGACCTGTACTACCAGCACCGCGTCGACCCGGACACGCCGATCGAGGAGACGTGGGGCGCGCTGGCCGAGCTGGTGGCGGCCGGGAAGATCCGGTACGCCGGGATTTCCGAGGCGAGCGCGGCGACGATCCGCGCCGCGCACGCGGTGCACCCGGTGACGGCGCTGCAGAGCGAGTGGTCGCTGTGGACGCGGGGCATCGAGGGCGAAATCCTCGACACGTGCCGCGAGCTGGGCATCGGCGTGGTGCCGTTCTCGCCGCTGGGCCGCGGGTTCCTGACGGGCGCGGTGAAGTCGGTCGCGGACCTGCCCGAGGACGACATGCGCCGCGGCCTGCCCCGGTTCGCCGAGGACAACTTCGCGCGCAACATGGCGATCGTCGACGCGCTCCGCAAGCTGGCCGAGGAGAAGGGCGTCACGGCGGGACAGCTGGCGCTCGCGTGGGTGCAGTCACAGGGCGAGGACGTCGTCCCGATCCCGGGGACCAAGCGCCGCAAGTACCTGGAGGAGAACGTCGCGGCGGCGTCGCTGGAGCTGACGGCGGACGACTTGGCGGCCATCGCGGCGGCGGCTCCCGCGGACGCGATCGCGGGGGAGCGCTACCCGGAACGCCTGGCCCGCGCGGCCGGGAAGTGAGCACTGACCGTGGACTGCCTCGGGGGCGAGGTGGTCCACGGTCAGCGTGCTTCCGGGGGCGCCGGTGCAGGTGCTGCGGGGTTGTCGTTCACGCGGGGCGAATGGGTGATCCGTCCTCGGAGGCTGTGGCCCCTCATGTTCGAACTCTTGTCACGTCCACGGGTACACCATCTCGCGACAGGGACTACCAGCCGGGCGCGGCCGGGAAGTAACGCGCCTCTGAGCCTTTTCTGAGATCTCCGGAGCAGGCTCGGCGCCGATCAAGGTCGGTGCCGAGCCTCAGGAGGTCGTGGTGGAGGAAGTGCTCGATTATCTGGTCGTCGGGGCGGGGCCCGCGGGGGTGCAGCTGGGGCAGCACCTCGGCCACGCCGGGCACCGGTACCTCGTGCTGGAGGCCGGGTCCGCGCCCGGCCACTTCTTCGAAAGCTTCCCCCGGCACCGGACCCTCATCTCCATCAACAAGAAGCACACCGGGTACGCCGACCCGGAGCTGCGCATGCGGATGGACTGGAACTCGATCCTGGCCGAAGGGGACGCCGAGCCGGTCGTCTTCACCGACTACAGCGAGAAGCTCTTCCCGGACGCCCCGGACTTCCTCCGCTACATCGCCGACTACGCGGCGAAGCACGAAGTCGACGTCCGCTACGACACCCGGGTGACGCGCATCCGCCGGGACCCGGAAAGCGCTCTCTTCATCCTCACCGCGGGTGACGAAGAGTTCCAGGCGCGACGGCTGATCATGGCCACCGGCGTCACCAAGCCCTACCTCCCGCAGTTCCCCGGCGTCGAGCTGATCGACCAGTACGTGGACGTCGACGTCGACCCGAAGAGCTTCACCGACCAACGCGTTCTCGTGCTGGGCAAGGGAAACTCGGCGTTCGAGACCGCGGACAACCTCATCGAGACGGCCGCGGTCGTGCACGTCGGCGGCCCGCGGCCGGTGAAGCTCGCCTGGCGCACCCACTTCGTCGGCCACCTGCGTGCCTACAACGCCGGCATCCTCGACATGTACCAGCTGAAGCTCCAGCACGCGATCCTCGACGGCGACGTCCGCGAGGTCCGCAAGGACGCCGACGGCTACCACGTCAAGTTCGCCTTCGCCCGCGCCGACGAGGTCATCAAGGAAATCCGCTACGACCGCGTGATCGGCTGCACCGGCTTCCGCTTCGACGCGTCGCTGTTCGACGAGGACTGCCGCCCGCAGCTCACCATCAACGACCGCTTCCCCGCGCAGACGCCGGACTGGGAGTCGGTGAACGTGCCCGGCCTCTACTTCGCAGGCACGATCACGCAGGTCCGTGACTTCAAGAAGGCCACCAGCGCGTTCATCCACGGCTTCCGCTACGGCGTCCGCGCGCTGACCAAGGTCCTGAACGAGCGGCACCACGACAGGCCGTGGCCGAGCACCGAGCTGCCCGCCAAACCGGACGCGCTGACCGACGCCGTGATCACCCGGATCAACCGGACTTCCGCGCTGTACCAGCAGTTCGGCTTCCTCGGCGACGTCCTGGTCGTCGACGGCGACACCGCCCGCTACCTCGAAGAGGTGCCGGTCGACCGCGTCCTGGCCGATCCTCCGGACGACGCCTACGTCGTCACCCTGGACTACGGGCCCGACCACGACAAGATCGACCCGTTCGACTTCGTCGCGCGCGCCGCCCAGGACCAGGCCAACGACACCGGCGAAGGCCACTACCTGCACCCGATCGTCCGGCACTACCGCCGCGGCGAGCTCGTCGCGACCCACCACGTCACCGAGAACCTCGAGAACGAGTGGGACAAAGAGGTGCACGTCGAGCCGCTGACCGCGTTCTTCACCCGGGAGCTGTGATGCGGACGGTCGCGGAGTTCGAGGCGGCGGCCCGGCAGCGCCTCGACCCGGTGCACTACGACTACTTCGCCGGCGGCGCGCAGGACGAGATCACCGTGGCGGAGAACGAAACGGCGTTCAAAAAGCTGCGGTTACTGCCTCGCGTCCTGCGCGGCAGCGACAAACGGGACCTGAGCCTGACCCTGCTGGGGACGCCGTCGTCGATGCCGATCCTCGTCGCGCCCACGGCGTTCCACCGGCTCGCGCACGCCGACGGCGAACTGGCCACGGCGCGGGCGGCGGCCCGCGCGGGCACGATCATGATCGTCAGCATGGCCGCCACCACGGCGATCGAGGACATCGCCGCGGCGGCGCGCGAGGTCGCGCCGGATCCGGGCCTGTGGTTCCAGCTCTACCTGCAGCCGGACCTGGAGTTCACCGAGGCGATCGTGCGCCGCGCCGAAGACGCCGGGGTCAAGGCGTTCGTCGTGACCGTCGACTCGCCGGTGCTCGGCCGCCGCGAGCGCGACGACCGCAACGACTTCCACGACCTGCCGCCGGGGCTGGTCGTGGAGAACCTCCGCAACCTGGGGGAGAACCGCAGCGGCGGCAACGCCAGCCACGTCCGCGAGATCGTCATGTCGGCCGGGCTGAACTGGGACCACATCGCGTGGCTGCGGGGCAAGACGAAGCTCCCGGTGCTGATCAAGGGCGTGCTGCACGCCGAGGACGCGCGGCTCGCGGTGCACCACGGCGTCGCCGGGATCGTCGTGTCCAACCACGGCGGCCGCCAGCTCGACACCGTGCCCGCCACGATCGACGTGCTCCCCGAGATCGCCGCGGCGGTCGGCGGGGCGATCCCGGTGCTGCTCGACGGCGGGATCCGCCGCGGCACCGACGTCGTCAAGGCCCTGGCCCTCGGCGCGGACGCGGTCGGCGTCGGCCGCCCGGTCGTGTGGGGCCTGGCCGCGGGCGGGCGCGAAGGCGTCACGCGGGTCCTGGACCTGCTGCGCGACGACTTCGACCAGGCGCTCGCGATGTGCGGCGGCCGAACCCCGGCCGACCTGACCCCGGACCAGGTGCGGCGATGATCGGGAAAGCACTCGCCGCCGCCGCGGTGGCGACCGCGCCCGCCTGGCTGCCCGCCCGGGTCGTCGCGCTGCGGATGAAGATCTTCGCGCTGGTCAACGGCCAGGACACGGTGACGATC
Source organism: Amycolatopsis sp. NPDC101161 (assembly GCF_044768185.1). Lineage (NCBI taxonomy): Bacteria > Bacillati > Actinomycetota > Actinomycetes > Pseudonocardiales > Pseudonocardiaceae > Amycolatopsis > Amycolatopsis sp. NPDC101161. Next base: position 346,411 of record NZ_JBIWPI010000004.1, on the reverse strand, counting down.
CCGGGGGAGCAGGTCGGCCCCGCGGACTTCAAGCGCGTCTACGCCGACCCGGCGGCGAACGGCCGCAGCCGCGGCGCCGCGCTGTCCGACCTGTTCTGGTACTGGCTCGCGCCCGGACCCCAGGTGCACCAGGAGCACCTGGAAGCCGGGCCGCGCTACGACGAGGTCGCCAAGTGCACCCGGCACATCCTCGTCCGGTCCAAAAAGGACTCCGAGGAGCTGGCCCGGCGCGTGGCCGCGCACGTCCTCGACGGCGTCCGGCCCGGGCTCGTCCGGTTCCGCGACGCGATGATGCCGATCTGGGCCGAGCTGTACTACGAGCTGGTGTTCGAGGAACCCTGCCCGCCCGAGGCGCGCGACCTCATCGTCGGGCACGCCGACGACGTCGTCTCGGCCCTGAAGTGCGTGCGGCCGCGCAACATGCGCCGCCGGGCCCGGCTCACGAAGTACCTGCGGCGGCGCCTCGCCGACGTCCCGCACCCGCTGCCGCAGTCCCTGACGCCGGAGGAGCAGGCGTTCTACCTGCAGGGGACGTTCTTCAACACCGCCGTCGTGCAGATGTCGGAGGCGATGGCGCACCTGCTGGTGATCATCGCGCAGCGGCCGGACGTCCAACGGCGGCTCGCCGAAAACCCGGACGACGACGCCTACCTCGACCGCGTCATCGACGACGGCCTGCGCGAATACCCGCTGTTCGGCATCGCGCACCGGATCTCCACCGCGGACATCGAGCTCGAGCACCTGACGATCCCGGCGGGAACCGTCCTGTGCTTCAGCTACCCGGGTTACGCCGCGCAGTCCGGGAAGGACGATTTCATCCCGTTCGGCGTCGCGCAGAACCGCGCCTGCCCGGCCCGCGGGCTGGCCCCGCCGACCATGCGCGTCGTGACGCGCGAGGTGCTGCGCCGGTTCAGCCTCGCCTCGACGGCCGGGCACACGCGCTCGATCCCGAACCGCGGCCCGGCGCTGCTCACCCCGCGCGGCGCGCGCACCCGGCGAGCGCCGCTGGCGTGGCTCGCGGTCCGCGACCGCTGGGAAGACGTCTGGCGCAGCTTCGCCCAGCTCCTGTTCGGCACGTACATGGTCCTCGACGCCCGTCGCCAAGCCTTGTGCACCACCTACTTCGCCGGAGGTAACTCATGACCCCGTCCGAGGCGGCACCCACGTTCTTCCTCGCCGTCGCGGTCATCCTCGTGGTGTGCCGGCTCGTCTGCGCGGTCGCGGTGCGGCTGGGCCAGCCACCGGTGGTCGGCGAGATGATCTCCGGCGTGCTGCTCGGCCCGTCACTGCTGGGGCTGGTCCTGCCGGGCGTGCAGACGGCGCTGTTCCCGGACGGCATCCGCCCGCTGCTCTACGTCGGCGGCCAGATCGGCCTGGTCATCTACATGTTCGGCGCGGGGTACGAGTTCAGTCTCCGCAGCATCCGCGGCTCGGCGAAGTCGGTCGGCGCGATCTCGGCCGCGGGCACGGTGGTGCCGCTCGCGCTCGGTGTCGGCGTCGCCGTGTTCGGCTCGACCTGGGCCGGCATCGGCAAGGACGGCGTCTCGCTCGCGACGTCGGCGGCGTTCGTCGGGGTCGCGCTGGCCATCACCGCGTTCCCGATGCTCGCCCGGATCATCACCGAACGCGGTCTCGGCGGCACCCGGTTCGGCTCGCTCGCGCTGGCCTGCGGCGCCCTCGACGACGTCCTGGCGTGGGTCCTGCTGGCCGTCGTGCTGGGCATGCACGCGGACTCGGCCGGGCCGGTCGCGCTGGCCGTGGGCGGCGGCCTGCTGTTCGCGTTGCTGCTCGTGCTCGTCGGCCGCCGGGTGCTCGCGAAGGCGATGGGCAGTGACCGGATCTCCGCCGACCAGAAGATGCTGATCACGGCGTTGACGCTGTTCGCGGCCGCCTGGTTCACCGACGTCATCGGGCTGTACGCGGTGTTCGGCGCCTTCTGCGTCGGCATCGTGTTCCCCCGCGTGCCCGCCGCTGACGCCGTGCTCGCGAAGATCATGCCGATCGGGCGGATCGTGTTCCTCCCGCTGTTCTTCACCTATTCCGGCCTGAACACCCGGTTCGCGCTGCTCGCCGACCCGAGGCTGCTGCTGTTCGCCGTGCTCTGCGTGGTCGTCGCGATCGTCGGCAAGCTCGGAGCATGCTGGGGCGCGGCGCGGCTGGTGGGGGAGTCGCAGCCGGTGGCGTTGCGCGTCGGCACGCTGATCAACGCCCGCGGGCTGATGCAGCTGATCGCGCTCAACGTCGGGCTCGCCGCGGGGATCGTCTCGCCGGCGTTGTTCACGGTGCTGGTGCTCGTCGCGCTCGTCACCACGATCATGACGGCGCCGGTGCTCAGCTGGCTCGACCGGCGCGATACCCGCAAGGGGAGCACCGAGGTGCTCCTGATGGCCGAACCGGTGCCGGTGACCGGGAAAAGTTGACTGTTCAATTTCGGAAAATCACTGCCAGTATGGATGTGTGCACCCCTGCGCAACGAAACCGCGAGTGCTCCTGGTCGAGGACGACCGGGAACTGGCGGGCATGCTCGCCGAGCTGCTCGCGGACGAAGGCTACGAAACCGACGCGGCGCACGACGGGCAGCGGGGCCTGCACCTCGGGCTCACCGGGCACTACGACGTGATGATCATCGACCGCCGGCTCCCGGTACTGGACGGGCTCGAGCTGCTGCGGCAGCTGCGGGCCCGCGCGGTGACCACGCGCGTGCTGGTGCTCTCGGCGCTGGGCGAGCTGGCCGACCGCGTGGGCGGGCTCGACGCCGGCGCCGACGACTACCTCGTCAAGCCGTTCGAGGCCGACGAGCTGCTGGCTCGCCTGCGCGCGCTCGGACGCCGTGACCTCGAGGGCGCGGAGTGCCTGCCGCTCGGCGCGGCGGCGCTCGACCTGCAGCGGCACGAGGTCGTGCTGCCGCGCGGCGAGCGGATCACGTTGTCCGGGCGGGAGTTCGAGCTGCTGCGGACGCTGGCGCAGCGGCCGAAGGCGATCCACCCGCGCGCCGCGCTGCGGACGAACGTCTTCGCCGACTCGACCGGGGAGTCCATTGTGGACACGTATGTCTACTACCTGCGGCGCAAGCTCGGCCGCGACGTCGTCCGGACCGTGCACGGCCTCGGCTACCAGATCGGCGCGGTATGAACCCCGACCCGGAGGAGCGGGCCCTGCGGCGGGCGCGGTGGGCGATCACCGCGCAGATCGCCGTGGTGGTGTCGTTGCTGGTGGCCGTCGCGGGCGGGATCGCCTACGCGATCCTGCTGTCCCGCCAGCACGCCGAGGCCGACCGCACGCTGGCCCGGACGGTCGAGCTGGGGCCGGCGGAGACCCCGCCCGGCTGCGTCTGGCTGTTCACCCCGGCCCTGCACGCGCCCGCGGGCCGGCCGCCGGCCGGGATGCCGATCGCGGCGCTGGACGCGACCGTGCCCGTGGCCGGGGACGTCCACACGGAACGGCGTTCGATCGGCGGCATGACGTACACGATCCGCGTCGAGAACCGCGGCGGTGTCGTCTCGCAGGCGTTCTTCGAGGAGCTGTACCAGATCCAGGACCGCTCGTCGCTGGTGTCCGGGCTGGTGGTCGCGGAAGTGCTCGCGCTGCTGGCCGCGGTGCTGTGCGGCCGGGTGCTGGCCTGCCGGGCGATCCGGCCGCTGGCCGACGCGCTGCGCCGGCAGCGCACGTTCGTCGCGGACGCGTCCCACGAGCTGCGCGCCCCGCTGACCCGCCTGCACACGCGGGCGCAGCTGCTGGCCCGGCGCGCGTCCGGCCGCGACGCGGACGACCTCGACCAGCTGGTCCGCGGCACGCGGGAGCTCGGCGCGGTCGTCGAGGACCTGCTGCTGTCGGCGCGGGCGTGCGACCGGCAGTCGCTGGAGCTGGTGGAACTGGGGTCGCTCGCGGAGGAGGCGGTCGCGGCGGAAGCGGACCGCGCGGGGGAGGGCCGGGTCCGGCTGGCGGTGACGCGCGAGCGGCGGCCGTACGTGGTCCAGGGAGTCCCGACGGCGTTGCGGCGCGTGCTGTCCGCCTTGCTGGACAACGCCTTGGGCCACACCCCGCCGGGCGGCTCGATCGAGGTGTGGCTGGGTGTCCCGGACGAAGGACACGTGGAGCTGCGGGTCCGCGACACGGGGGTCGGCTTCCCGGCGGCCGACGCGGACCGCATCTTCGAGCGTTTCGCCCGCGGGACGGACGGCGACGGCCGCCGGTTCGGCCTGGGGCTGGCGCTGGTCCGCGAAGTGGTGACGGGCCACGGCGGCACGATCGCGGCGGCGGGCCGCCCGGGCGCGGGCGCGACGTTCACGCTCCGGCTACGGAGGGCCGGCGAGGTCAGCCCGTGAAGCCCGGAGCGAAGCGGATTTCCCGCGCAAGCGCCGGCTCCGCCTGATCACCCCCGGTACTGCGGCGAGTCCAGGACCGAGCGGATCCCGCGGGCGATCGCGGGATCGAGGCCCGCGCAGGCGGCTTCGAGTTCCGCCCGAAGCCGCGCCGGGGGTTTCGTCCACACGCGGTCCAAGTGCTGGTAGCAGGCGCGGAGGTCGTGCTCGGCGTCGGCGCCGAGGTCCGCGTCGGCCAGCAGCGTGAGGTCGGTGTGCAGGCGCACCCAGGTGTCGCGGTCGCGCAGCAGTGCCGCGGCCGCCCGTCGCGTGTGGACGGGGTGTTCCGCGCCCAGCAGCTCCCGGAGCTTGGTGACCTCGACGAACTTGCCGCGCAGGAACTCCACGACCTGGCGGGTGACCGCGGGGGAGGGGTCCGTCAGCAGCGGCGGTACCGCCGTCGAGTCCGGCTCGATCCGGCGCAGCCCGCGCACGGCCGTCCGCCGGATCCGGGGACGCTCGTCGGTGAGGTGGCGGTCCAGCAGGGCGGCGTCTTCGGCCGTGCCGGTCTCGCCGAGCCCGGCGAGCACGCCGAAGGACACGGGCATCGCGCGGTAGTGCTCGGCCGGATCACCCCCGGCCTTGAGCACCAGGGCCTGCGCCATCGAGCGGACGGCCGAAGACCGGTCGGCCAGGTACTCCTCCGCCCGGCCGGTCATGGTGAGGGCGCGCATCCGGATCTTCGGCAACCCGCCCGCCAGCAACTCCTCGACGCATTCGCCGCGGTCGAGCAGCGCGTTGCCCGCGATGGCGCGGACCACGAAGTCCTCGTCGCGCGTGGCGATGTCGAGCAGCCGCTCACGCGAAAGGAGACCGAGCGCCTCGCGGTGGGCCCAGCGACGGGTCTCCCGGTCTTCGAGGCCCAGCGCGGCGTCGAGCAGCTCCGGCAGGTTCTCGCGGAACAGGGTGGTCATCCAGTCGTCGACCTCGCGCCGCCGCAGGACGCCGATCAACGGCAGCACCGCGCGCAGCGACGACTCGTCCACTTTGGACAGCACCGCTCCTCGCGCCGCTTCCCGCACCGGCCGGACCCAGTCGACGCAGCGGATCAGCAGCAGCGGCAGCGCTTCGGGATCGGTGCTGTCCGCCAGCAGCTTCACCGCCGCTTCGCGCATCCGGCCGTTCGCGTGGCAAGCGGCTTCGGCCCGGTCCGCCCGCGAGCGGATCGGGTGCTCGCGGGCGGGATGGCCGTACCAGCGCTGGTTGGTCCACCACGCTCGCCGCACGGCCGTGTCGAACTCCGCCCAGCGCCGCACGTCACCGGCGGCGAAGGCATCGAGGTCGGGCATCTCGGCATCGAACACCCCCTCAGCGTGCCAGGGGCGTCGAGCGGGTTTTCAGCTCAGCAGCGCCTGGACCGCCGCGGGGGCGTCCGCGATCGCGACCGGGTTCTGCTCCCGGGTCGCGAGGGAGCGGACCGTCACGTTCCCGGCCGCCCAGTCGTCCTGGCCGATGATCACGACCGCGGCCGCGCCCGCCTTGTCCGCGCGGGTCAGCTCCTTGCCCAGCTTGCGGTGCTCGATCGGCATCGACGTCCGCAGGCCCGCGCCGCGCAGGGACGCCGCCACCGAGCGGGCCGCGTCCGAGAGGTCCTCGGTCACCGGGATCACCATGACGTCGACCTCGCTGCGCGGGGCCGGGGTCAGGCCGTGCGTGTCGAGGAAGTCGATCAGCGTGACGTCGCCCATGCCGAACCCGATGCCCGGGATCTGCTGCGGCGTGAACATCGACGCGAGGTCGCTGTAGCGGCCGCCGCCGAAGAGGGCGCGGCGGTTCTCCGGCGAGGTGTCGAAGACCTCGAACACGGTCGACGTGTAGTACGCCAGCCCGCGCACGATGATCGGCTCGTACTTCACCAGGTCCTTGGCGCCGCTGTTCAGCACCTTGACCAGGTTCGACTGCTCGCGCACCTCGGCCGGGATCTCCTCGAGCAGCGCCTCGCCCATGTCGAGCGTCTCGGCCAGCTTCTCGAACTGCTTGTCCGACAGCCCGATCTCACCGGCGCTCTCGGCCAGCTTCTCGCGCGGGTACTTCTCCCACCGGTCGACGAGCGCGAACACCTGGGCCAGGTGGTCCTCGGAGACGCCGGCGACGTCGGTCAGCGCCGACGTCAGCAGGTTCCGGTCGTTGACGCGCAGCACGAACATGTCCGGCGTCGCGCCCAGCGCGGCCATCATGTCGTGCACCAGCTCGAAGATCTCGATCTCGCAGTTGGCGCTGTCCGAGCCGAAGATGTCGGCGTTGATCTGCCAGTGCTCCCGGACGCGGCCGCGCTGCGGCGCCTCGTACCGGTGGCAGTTCGGGTGGCTGTACCACCGGACGGGGAACGACAGCGACTTAGCGCTCCCGGCGATCATCCGCGCGACCGACGGCGTCATCTCCGGGCGCAGCGCGAGGCGCCGCCCACCCTTGTCGGTGAGGGTGTACAGCTGCTTGTCGGCGAGCTCCTGACCCGATTTCCGCTCGTAGATCTCGGCGGATTCGAGGATCGGGCCGTCGTAGCGGAGGAAGCCGCGGCGCTCCAGGACGTCGTAGAGATGACCGAACACCTGGGTACGCACGGACATTTCGGCGGGCAGGAAGTCCCGGGTCCCCTTGTAGGGCGCGGTCGGCAGGTATTCAGGCACGTCACCAGCTTAACGACCGGTTCAGGCGACGCCGTAGGCGGTGATGAGGACGGCGGCGGCGAGCAGCACGGCGCCGACACTGGTGACGCGCCCGCCTCGCCGGCCCTGGTTGGGGAGCAGGTGCAGGAAGAAGCCGCCGGACTGGGCGAGGATCCCGAAGAGCAGCAGGAAGCAGGCGACCCAGAGGGTGGTGTCGGAGAGGTCGGTCCGGCTGAGGATCTGGAGCGCGACCAGGGCGAGGACGAGCAGAACACCGGCGTGCGCGTGCCCGGCGCGGAACATCGCGCGCTGGTGTTCGGTGAGTTTCCGGTCGCGCAGGACGCCCATCAGGGCGTAGCCGCCGTACATGACGGTGGGCAGCGAGACCAGGGCGATCACGGTGAAGAGCTGGGTGGGTCCGTGCATCGGGGGCTCCTTGTCGGGGTGGTGGGGATACCGTAACACTGTTTTAAAACGGTGTCACCAAGGTTGGCATTCCCCGGTTGGGGAAGTGGCCGGGTGGAGTTTGCCGCGGGGGTGGTGGGGGGTGGGGGTGGCTCGCGGTGGGTGGGGTGTTTGGGGCCCGGGTGGGTGAACGCGGGCGGTGCGAACGGTCCGTTCGTGCGGTGGGGAGCGGCGCGAGTGGCCCTTTCGCGCTGCAGGGCGGGAGCGAGCGGTCCTTTCGTGCTGTCCGGAGGGGGCGAGTGGTCCTTTCGCGCCGCGTGCCCGGCGCGAGCGGTCCTTCGTGCCGCAAACCCCGCGCGAAGCAGCCCCTCCGCGCCCCCAGCCTTAAGCGATAAGCCCCTGAGCCATCACCAGCACCGGATTCCGCAACGCGGCGAGCGAAGCGAGCGGATCCCCCTCAACAACGAGCACATCCGCCGCCAATCCGGCCTCGAGCCGCCCGGTCACGTCAGCCAACCCCAACCCGGCAGCCGAATCGCAAGTGGCGATCTCCAAGATCCGCCGCCGCGAAAACCCCAGCCACTCGTAAAGCTCCAAAGCCCCCACCGGATCGTCGAACACGGACCCCGGCAACCCCGCGTCCGTCCCCGCGAGCAACCGGACCCCGTGCTCCTCCAGCCACGGCAACCGCCCGTACATCGCCTCGGCCGCTTCGTCCCCCAGCTTCTCGACGATCACCCGCCAGTTGCGGCTGCTCGTCGAACACGCCGAAATCCCCGACTCGGCCATCCGCGCGGCCACCGCGGAACGCCGGTCGAACGATCGCGGCCCGGTCAGGAAACTGCAGTGCTCGACCGTCGACACCCCCGCCTCGACCGCCGCCTCGATCGCGTCCGCGCCGTGGGCGTGGGCCGCCACCGGCAAACCGTGCGATGCCGCGTGGGACACCACCACCGACAGCTCGCGCGCGGAGAACTGCGACTCCCACATGTCCGCGCCGCCCTCGGTGATCTGGCCGCCGCTGGCCATCACCTTGATCACGTCCGCGCCCGCCGCCGCGTTCGCGTCGATCAACGCGCGGATCGACTCGTCGGACGTCACCTCGCCGCCGAAGAAGTGGCAGTGCCCGTGCGGCACCGTGATCGGCGGGCCCGACACCAGCAGCCGCGGCGCGGCCGATCCCGCGAACGACCGCCGGACCGCCGCGCCCAGGTGGTCGCGGTCGCCGAGGTCCCGCACCGTCGTCACGCCGCTGCGCAGCATCGACGACAGCCGCGAACGCGCGTCCTCCACGGAAGTACCGGCCTGGAAGTGCGCCAGCATCTCCCGCGACGCGTCGAAAGCCAGGTGCACGTGGACGTTGAACAGCCCCGCCATGGCCGTCGCCGTGGGGAAGTCGTACCGGGCCGCGTCCGGCGCGGCCTGGGGCAGCACCTCCGCGCGCGGGCCCGCCGCCACGAGCACGCCGTCGCGGACCAGCACCGCGCCGTCGAGCACCGGCGCCGAGGGCCGCGGCAGCACGCGACCGGCCGTGATCACCGTGTCCACGTCACGACTCCATCGCGGCCGACAGCGCCAGCAGCGGCCGGACGTCGGATTCGATGTCGTCCGCCGGCGCGGGGAGGACCTGCTTGGCGTGGCCGTCGCTCTCCTCGCCCGCCGCGTGCCGGGCCAGAGCCGTCTTCAACGCGGCCGCCGCGGCGGCGGGATCGGTCGCGACGACGTCGCCGAAACCCCCGTCCAGGTACGGTGACAGCTGCACCAAGCCGTCCCGGATCTCGATCACCCGGCGGTAGTGGACGCGGTGGATGCTGCGCGGCGACAGCCATTCGCCGCGCCGGCGCGGCGGGGTCCGCAGCACGATGCTGGGGAACGCCTGGACCAGGACCGTCCACAAGGGACCGAGCGCCTCGTGCTCGCGGCGGTGCTGACGCCGCCGCCGTAGGGCCGAAACCCGCGCCCGCACACCGGGGTAGGTGACGCCGAGCAGGAACAGCATCCCGCCGACGATCACGAACGGCACCCCGAGCAGCAGCAGGACCTTGACGACCGGGCCGAACAGCCACGCGACCACGATGTACAGCGCGCGGAAGATGCTGCCGATCGCCGCGCAGGCCATGCCGGCCGCGCTCAGCCGCAGGCCGATCCGCAGGTGCCGGTCGGCCACCCGCAGGTAGCGCACGATCCACGCCGTGCACGCGATCAGGCCGTAGATCAGGTACAGCCCGGCGCCCAGGTAGAACACCGCGATCCCGCTGTCGTGGATCGTCGCCGGCCCGAGCGCCTGCCCGCGCAGCTCCGGCGGGGTCAAGGCCATCGCGACGACCATCAGCGTGATCGCCGCGGCCAGCGGCACCAGCTCGACCGCCACCCGCCGGTAGCGCCGCGGGCCCAGTGCCGAGCCGAGGAAGAAGATGACCAGCGCGCACACCGCGCACGCCAGCAGCGCGTTGTTGGCGACGCGCGCCGCGCCGCGGCCGAAGACCGCGTCGATGTCGTCGGACACGATCTGCTGCTGCAGCAGGAACGCCGCGGCGAACCCGGCGACGCACGCGGTGACGGCCCAGTTCGGCACCGTCGGCGCGCGCTGCACCTGGTAGATCCGCCACGCGAGCGCGACGGCGAACAGCACCATCGCGATCAGGTTCACGGGGCTGAAAAGTGTGCTCACAACCACCCTTGGTGATCGCCGAGCGCCCCCTGGATCCGGCGGAGATCCCGGTCCGCAGCGCGCCGCGGGATCGTGTAGTTCAGGACCGACGCCCACTCGAGGATGATGGTGGCGACGGTCTCGGCTTCCCACTCGTGCGCGTCATCGTAGGACGACCGCCGCAGTGCGCGGTGTACTGCATCCGGGTCAAGATCCGGAACCGGGCCGCGCAGGAAGTCGGCGGGCTCGGCGTCGCCGTGCGGGTGGTGGTCGGCCAGCATGTGGCCGAGCTCGTGCAGGACGATGTGGTCCTGGTGGGATTTCGTGGTTTCGGCCTGGTAGAAGATGTAATCCGCCGAAGAGGTGGCGATCCAGCAACCGAACGGGCCGGGCACCTCCAGCGGATAGGCCATCAGCCGGATCGGCTTGCCCCGTTGTTCGCCCAGCCGCGCGCAGAGCACTTCGACGTCGAGCGGCGGGCCGATGTCGAGCTGCTTCAGCAGTTTGCGGCAGCGGCGGCGCAGCTCCCGTTCCTTCATCGCGCGGCGTCCTCCGGGTTGCGGCCTTCGCGTTCGGCCCGTTCGTAGCGCTCCACCAGCTCCAGCAGGTCCATCACCTGCCGGCGCCCCTGTGGGGAGAGCTCCTGCGCCCGCATCGCCATCAGCTGCGCTTCCCCGGCCGGCGGCGCGGCTGCCTCTTCGTCGAAGAAGTACGTGACGGGCACCCCGAACAGCTTCGCCAAGGCCTCGACGTAGTGGATCTTCGGGTTGACGCGCTTGCCCGTGGCCAGCTGCTGCAGGTAGGCGGGCGACATCGCCGGCCCACCCGCCCGCTCGACCGCCGCCGAGATCTCCCGGTAGCTGTGCGGCGCGCGCCCGTCCAGCCGAGCCGCCTCGATCAGGGCGCTCAGCCGTTCCGCGAAAGTGCGTTCCCGTGCCATACCCGCCCCCTAGGTTTCCACCGTGAAAATTCTAGCCGGGAAACCACTGTACGCACATGTTGACAGCTATCGTATGCAGTGGTTTACAGTTGGCACGCCTCTCGTCTTGCTCTCCGTACCCTGGGGGTGTACGGAACCGCAAGACGAGAGGCTGTCGTGTCTTCTCGACTCGTCATGATCGCGCGGGTGTAGTACGCTTCAGCTTGCCAAGGTCGAACGCCCTAGCGGCGATCCCTTGGCCACGGCCTGTTGCCGGAGGTCGACCCCCAGGGCTTCCGGTGACAGGCCCCTTACTTTTCAAGACCTTCGAGCTTCAGGACATCAGCGTGGCGGCCACGGTGCCGCCGAGCTCGGTGCACGCTTCCAGGGTCCGCTTGTCCGGCTCGCCCGTGCTGATCACCGGCTCCGCCACCTTCTCCCAGGCCAGGCCCGTCGTGATGGACAGCAGCTGGCGTTCGGTTCCCGACGTGTCGCTGCCGCCGTGGATCCAGTACCCGAACGGGCGACCCCGCGTCGCGTCCAGGCACGGGTAGTAGACGGTGTCGAAGAAGTGCTTCAGCGCACCGCTCATGCTGCCCAGGTTCGCCGGCGTGCCCAGCAGGTAGCCGTCCGCATCGAGGACGTCGGGGACGGTCGCCGCGAGCGCCGCGCGGCGGACCACCTCCACGCCCTCGATGTCCGGGTGCGTCGCGCCCGCCAGCACCGCCTCGAACAGCGCCTGCGTCGACGGCGACGGCGTGTGGTGCACGATCAGCAGCCTGGGCATCAGGCGAGCAGCTCCTCGACGGCCGTCCGCAACGCGCTCAGCCGCGTGTTCGCGGCGTCGCGGGCTTCCGCGAGCGAAGCCGTCACCGGCGCCACGACCTGCAGGTACGCCTTCAGCTTCGGCTCGGTCCCGGACGGGCGGACGACCACGCGCACGCCGTCGCCGGTCAGGCGCAGCACGTCCGCGTCCGGCAGCAGGTCTTCGAGCGTGACGGCCACCCCGCCCAGCTCGGCGGGCGGCGTCTCGCGCACCTTCGCCATCAGCTGCCCGCGGACGGCGAGGTCGGTGACCCGCAAGGAAACCTGGTCGGTGAGGTGGACGCCGTGGCGCTCGGCCAGCTCGTCCAGGACGTCCAGCGGCGTGCGGCCCTGCGCCTTCAGCCGCGCGGTGTAGCCGGCGGCCAGCGTCGCGGCGGCGATGCCGTCCTTGTCGCGCACGAACCCCGGGTTCACGCACAGGCCGAGCGCTTCTTCGTAGGCGAAGACCAGGCCTTCGCCGGCGCGGACCAGCCACTTGAACCCGGTCAGCGTCTCGGCGTAGCGGGCGCCTTCGGCCTTCGCGATCTCGCCGAGCATCGACGACGACACGATCGTCGTCGCGACCAGCGGGTCCGGCAGCACCGTGCGGTCCACTGTGGACAGGACGTACGAGCCGAGCAGGACGCCGGTTTCGTCGCCGCGCAGCATCCGCCACCCGCCGTCCCGCTCCCGCACGCCCAGCGCGCAGCGGTCGGCGTCCGGGTCGAGCGCGATCGCCAGGTCGGCGTCCACTTCGGACGCCAGCGCCAGCAGCAGGTCGGTCGCGCCCGGCTCCTCCGGGTTCGGGAACGACACGGTCGGGAAGTCCGGGTCCGGCGCGGCCTGGTCGTCCACCAGGTGCAGGTCGGTGAACCCGGCCCGCTCGAACGCGGCGCGCAGCGTGTCGGCGCCGACGCCGTGCAACGCCGTCGCGGCCACGCGCACCGCGCGCTCGGCGCCCATCGGCAGCGTCGCGACCTCGTCGAGGTACCGGTCGAGCAGGTCGACCACCTCGGCGCCGGGCTCCCGCGGCACGCTCACCGCGGCGGGCGCGGCCTGGATGGCCCGCTCGATCTCGCCGTCGGACGGCGGGACGATCTGGCCGCCGGTCGCGTCGTAGAGCTTGTACCCGTTGTCGGCGGGCGGGTTGTGCGACGCGGTGATCTGGATCCCGGCCACCGCGCCGAGGCGGCCGACGGCGAACGCGAGCACCGGCGTCGGCAGCGGCTTCGGGAACACCTTGACGTCGAACCCGGCCGCGGCGAGGACCTCGGCGGCCGCGGTCGCGAAGGCCTCCGAGCCGTGCCGCGCGTCCCGGCCGACGACGACCAGCGCGCCGGCGTGCCCGTGTGCCTTGAGCCACTCCGCGACCCCGGCGGTGGTCCGCGTGACGACGGCGACGTTCATCCCGTTCGGCCCGGCGCGCACCGGCCCGCGCAGCCCCGCGGTGCCGAACTCGAGGGGCCCGGCCATCCGGTCGGCCAGGTCGTCGGCCGCACCGGCGTCGCCGCCCATCGCCTTCGCGAGGACGTTCTGCAGCTCGGCGCGCGCGTCGTCGTCCGGGTCGTCGGCGATCCAGCGGAAGGCGGCGTCGCGCAAGGTCGAATCCATCGTCACCGCGCCAGCCTACGGGCTAGAGTCGGGGGAGTGCGCTTGCTCTTCACCTCACTGGGGTCCTTCGGTCACACGTTCCCGCTCGTCCCGCTGGCGGTCGCCGCGCGCGACGCGGGCCACGACGTCGTCTTCGCCACCTCGGAAGACTTCCTGCCACAGCTGACGAAAGCCGGCCTGGACGCGGCGGCCGCCGGGCTCGCCATCCGCGACGCGTTCGGGCAGGCCTTCGCCGGGTCCGGGCCGCCCGGGCCGCGGCGCCCGCCGGGCGAGATCCCGCCGGAGGTGCTCGGGCCGATCGTCGCGAAGGTGTTCGGCGAGCTCATGCCGAAGCGGTTCGTCGCCGACCTGCTGCCGCTGTTCTCGCGGTTCCGGCCCGACCTCGTCGTGAGCGAATCCGGCAACTCGGGCGGCGCGTTCGCCGCGATGAAGGCCGGGATCCCGGTGGTGGCGCACGGGTTCGGCCGCGTGTCGAGCGACGACCCGATGGTGACGCGGATCCGCGACGCGATCCGCGCGCACGGTTCCGAACTGGGCATCACCATCGGCGAGGACCTGGCGTTCGGCGGCCCGTTCATCGACATCTGCCCCGAATCGGTGCAGGAGCCGGGTTTCCTGGCGCGCACGACGCGCGTCCCGCTGCGGCCGGTGGGCTGGAGCGAGCCGGGCGAGCTGCCGGCCGGGGTGCTGGACCGCTCGCGGCCGCTGGTGTACCTGACGCTGGGCACCGCGATGGGCCACGCGGGAGTGCTGGGCGCGGCGATCGCCGGACTGTCCGGTTTGGACGTCGACGTCCTGGTCGCGACGGGCCCGACGGTCGACCCGGCGGCGCTCGGCGAGGTCCCGGCCAACGTCCGGCTCGAGGCGTGGGTCCCGCAGGCGGCGCTGCTCCCGCACGTCGACCTGGTGGTCCACCACGGCGGCAGCGGCACGACGCTCGGCGCGTTCGGCGCGGGGCGCCCGCAGTTGCTGCTGCCGCAGGGAGCGGACCAGTTCAGCAACGCGGACGCGGTCGTCGCGGCCGGCGTCGGCTCGCGGTTGCTCGCCGCGGAGGTCACGGCCGAAGCCGTGGCCTCCGAAGCTCGCCGCCTGCTCACCGACACTTCAGTCCACGACGCCACCCGCACCTTGGCGGCCGAGGTCGCGGCGATGCCGTCCCCGGCCGAGGTGGCCGCCCGGCTCCCCACCTTCGCCTGAAGGTCGGGTCAGGCGCGGGCGACCAGCTCGCGCAGCAGGGAGCCCATCTGCGTCGCCGCCGCGCGGCCGGCCTCCAGGACCTCTTCGTGGTTCAGCGGCTCGCCCGTCATGCCCGCCGCGAGGTTGGTCACCAGGGAGAGGCCGAAGACCTCGACGCCGGCCGCGCGGGCCGCGATCGCCTCCAGGACCGTCGACATGCCGACCAGGTCCGCGCCCAGCGTGCGCAGCATGTGGATTTCGGCCGGCGTCTCGAAGTGCGGCCCGGTCAGGCCCGCGTAGACGCCCTCCTCCAACGACGGGTCGATCTCCTTCGCGATCCCGCGCAGCCGCGCCGAGTACAGGTCCGTCAGGTCGACGAAGTTCGCGCCCACGATCGGCGACCGGGCCGTCAGGTTCAGGTGGTCGGAGATCAGCACCGGCTGGCCGACGTGGAACCCCTCGCGCAGCCCGCCGGCCGCGTTCGTCAGCAGCACCGAGCGGACGCCGGCCGCCGCGGCGGTGCGCACGTTGTGCACCACCCGGTCGACGCCCTTGCCCTCGTAGAAGTGCGTCCGCCCCAGCATCACCAGGACGTTCTTGTCGCCGACCTTCAAGGAGCGGATGGTGCCGCCGTGGCCCACCGCGCCGGGCGTGGTGAAGCCGGGGAGCTCGGCGAACGGGATCTCCGTCTCGTACTCCCCGATGACGTCCGCCGCCGGGCGCCAGCCCGATCCCAGGACCACCGCGATGTCGTGCGCGTCCACGCCGGTGCGCTTGGCGATGGCGGCCGCGGCCTCGTGTTCACTCATGCGAGGGAGCGTATCCGGACGGCTCTCACCACGAGGAACACCACCAGCCCGAACGGCGAGAGGAAGATCGTCAGCACCAGGATCGGGCTGACGATCCACGGCGAAATCCCCCGCGCCCGGCCTTCGAAGTACATCCACCGCGCGATGAAGAGGTCGAACGCGATGAGGTGCGCCCAGACGAGCCCGGCGCCCCACGGCGTGCCCAGCAGCGTCTGCAGCACGCCGAGGTCGGGCCGCAGCATCGCCCGCCCCCACTCGCCGAAGTGCGGCAGCACGAGCGCGAAGTAGCAGGCCAGCGGCAGCAGCGGTACCCACGGCGACGCCATGACCCGCGGCGTCCACCGCCAGGCCGGCGCCAGGATCATCAGCGCCCAGAACGGCACCGCGAGCGGGAACGCGAGGTCGAAGAAGAGGGTCATCGGACGCGCACCGCGGCCCACGAACCCAGCCCGACGGCCGCGACGAGCAGCGCGAACGCTCCCAGCGTCACCGCGTCCGGGTGCACGATCGACTGCGCCCGCAGCGCCTGCCACGTCACCAGCGCGGTCAGCCCGGCGTACCCGGCCGCGCCGACCAGCACGAGCCGCGTGCGGACGACGTCGTCGCGCAGCCTCGCGAACCGCGGGGCCAGCGCCGCGAGCGCGATGGCGAGCAGCGGCAGGAGCTGCAGCGCGTGCATCCCGACGAAGTGCGGGATCCGCAGGTCGCCCGCCACCGTGCTCCAGCCGAGGATCGGCAGGCCCGGACCGCCGTCGGCGAGCCCGACGGTGTGCGCGCCGACCATGTCCGGCTTGCCGCCGGCCTGCCACCGCGCGAGCTGCTGCGCGGTCGGCGTCGTCATCAGGATGCCCAGCGAGATCCCCACGAGCGACAGCGCGGCGCCGGCGCGCACGGCCCAGAAGCTCGCCCGGTCTTCGAGCTTGGTGAACATGACCAGGACGGTCAGCAGGAGCGTGGCGACCCACAGGCCCATGATCATCTTGCCCATGACGTTGTAGATCAGGGCGTCCTGCGGCGTCGCGTTGTTGAAGTGGCTCGCCCGGCCGCGGGCCGCCTGGAAGACCAGCAGGACGTACTCGGCGGCGAAGATCAGCACCAGGAAGTTCGTCAGCCAGGACGCCGTGCGCCGGAACCGCGGCAGCAGCGAGACGAGCCAGCTCCAGGTGGCGAAGTAGAGCGCGCCGGACACCGCGAACTTGAACGGCTTCGCCCAGATCGGCGCGCCGGCCAAGGTCCGCTGGTCGACGAGCAGCGCGGCGACGCACAGCACCGCCACCACCCCCAGGGTGGCGGCCGCGATCGCGGACGGGCGGTGCCACCCGCGCGTTCTGCTCCGGACGTCGGCAAGGATGGTCATGGTTCCTCCCAGAATGGATAGTCAAACTCTCCGTTATGGGAAGCTAAACTATCCATACTGAGAAGTCTTCAGGGTTGCCCCGGAGGCGAACCCCGGGATCGGAGCGGATGCGCATGCGGATGGCCGAACTGAGCGCCGAGTCGGGGGTGCCGGTCGCGACCGTCAAGTACTACCTGCGCGAAGGGCTGCTCCCGCCGGGCGAGCGCACCAGCCCCAACCAGGCGCGGTACTCCGCGGCGCACGTCCAGCGCCTCCGGCTGGTCAAGGCGCTCACCGAGGTCGGCGGGCTGCCGCTGGCGTCGGTGGGGGCCGTCCTCGCGGCGATCGACGGCGACGCGACCCCGCACGAGACGATGGGCGTCGTCCAGGACGAGCTGGCCGGGCCGCCGCCGAAGGTGTCCGAAGAAGCCGCCGAGTGGGCGACCGGCCTGCTGCACGGCCTGGCCGACCGCCACGGCTGGAAGTGGCACGGGACGGAGGACCACACGGTCGGCAACCTGATCGCCGCGCTGGCCACGGCGAAGGAGCTGGGGCACGAGAAGCTCGCCGACCGCCTCGACGAGTACTTCGCGCTGGCGATGCGCGTCGCGGAGCTGGACGTCGAGGTCGTGACGGGCCTGACGTCGTTCGACAAGATCATCGAGGCCGGCCTGGTCGCGACGGTCCTGGGCGACCGGATCTTCACCGGCCTGCGCCACCTCGCGCAGGAGTCCGTGTCCCGCGAGGTGCTGAACCGGGCGCCCTAGTCGGAGACCTGCAGCGTCTTCGCCACGGGCTCGAAGACGTCGTGCTGGCCCGCGCTCTCCTGCGGGGCCGGCACCGTCACCGACAGGATCCACAGGCTCGTCCCGGCTTGGACCATCTTCACGAACGTCACGAGCGTGCCCCCGCTGCCGTCGCCCTGGGGGAGCGCGCCGTCCTCGGGCAGGCGGTAGGTCAGCGTCTCGGTCTTGTCCGGCTGGGGCCAGGGCCCGTACAACGCGAACGAGTCGCTCGGGTAGGACTGCCGCAGCCAGGTGACGTAGTCGTCGTAGCCGTCGGTCTTTTCGAAGTACTTCGCCAGCCGCTCCAGGCGCAGCGACCGGCGCCCGTCCGGCGAGACGTACTGCACGACCAGGCTCAGCCCGAACCTGGAGTTGTGCGGGGCGACGAACTTCTGCCAGCCCTGCGGCACGTCGAGGGCGTACTGGCCGCCGTCGTTGGTGATGTAGCTGCCGTTGCCGATCTGGTGGACCAGGGTCGGCGGCGGCACCTCCGTCGGCCCGTTCGACGTGGCCGCCGGCTCGGCGGCCGGGGGCAGCAGCGACTGCCCGCCGACGGTCCTGGCCAGCGCGAACCCGCCGCCCGCGGCCAGCAGGAAGAGCAGGATCGCCACGGCGACGAGCACGGCCGTCGCCCGCGCGGTGCGCCGCCCGGTCCGCGGCGGCGCGACGAAGAGCGTCGCCGGCTCCGGTGAAGGTGAAGGTGAAGGCGTCGGCGAAGGGGACGGCGCTGACGTCGGCGGCCGCAGGAACGGCAGCGGACCGGGGTCCGTGGCGAGCTCGCTGCTCGACTCCTCGGACTTCTTCCCCGCCTTCTCGGGCAGGACGGTCTTGATCACCTGCGTGTCGGTCGCGTCCGGCTGCGCGGACGTCTTCTTCCCGTCCGGGGTGCGGAACAGCTCGGGCCCGAACAGGTCGAGCGGCGTCTTCGTCTGCAGCGGGTAGAGCCGGTACCGGACCTCGCGCAGGGTGATCCGGTCGCCCGGCTCCTTCTTCATCAACGCCGTGATGACGTCGGCCAGCGGCCCGGCCTTCGGCTTGGGCACCTTGCCGTTGACGACCTTGCCGACGGTCTCCAGGGGGTCGCCGTCGGCGTCGTACGGCGGCGCGCCCTCGACCGCGGCGAACAGCGTCGCGCCGAGGCCCCAGAGGTCGGCGGCCGGGACGACCGCGCCGCCCGAGGCCACCTCGGGCGCGATGTAGGCGGGGGAGCCGAGCATGATCCCGGTGCGGGTCATGGTCGCCTCGGAGACGTTGCGCGCGATGCCGAAGTCGGTCAGCTTGATCCGGCCGTCGCTGGCGACCAGGACGTTGCCCGGCTTGACGTCGCGGTGGGTGATGCCGGCGGAGTGCGCGGCCTCCAGCGCGGACGCGACGGCGATGCCGACGGCGGCGGCCTGCTCGACGGTCAGCGGCCCGTGGTCGCGCAGGATGTGCGCCAGGCTGCGCGAGGGCAGCAGCTCCATGACCACGAACGGCTGGTCGTTCTCGCGGGCGACGTCGTGCAGGATGATCACGTTCGGGTGGGACAGCACGGCGATGGCACGCGCCTCGCGCAGCGTCCGCTCCCGCAGCTCGTCCGCCTGCGACGCCGGGATGCCCGGCGGCACCTTCATCTCCTTGACGGCCACCTGGCGGTGCAGGAACTCGTCGTAGGCCGACCAGACGGTGCCCATCGACCCGGAGCCGAGCACCGAACGCAGCCGGTAGCGACCGGCGACCACTCGTGTCTCTTCGCTGGAGGGGGGCACCCCCTGATTGTGTCGTACCCGGACCACCCCTGACCGCATAGGGGCGCGACTAGAGTCACAGGTCCGACGCGGCCCGTGCCTCTACCATCACTGGGTATGACTGAAGTGGCCGGTCCGGAGTCAGTGCCGATCTCCGAGCTCGACCTCGCGGCCGAGTTCCCCCAGGCGACGCGCGAGCAGTGGCAGGAGCTCGTCGCGGGTGTCCTGCGCAAGAGCGGCAGGCTGCCTGAGGACTTCACGGGCGCGCCGGAGAGCAAGCTCGTCACGCGGACCTACGACGGCATCGAGATCCAGCCGCTGTACACGGCCGAGGACGCGCCGGGCGACGCCGGCTTCCCCGGTTTGCCGCCTTACGTGCGCGGCGCGCGGCCGGACGGCCAGGTGAGCACCGGCTGGGACGTCCGGGCCCGGTTCGCCGGCGACGACGCCCGCGCGGTCAACCAGGCGATCCTCGCCGACCTCGAAGGCGGCGTGACGTCGATCTGGCTCTCGGTGCCGCCCGCGTCGCTGGCCGATGCGCTCAACGAGGTCTACCTCGACCTGGCGCCGGTCGTCCTGGACGCCGGTGCCGACTTCGAAGCCGCCGCCGACGCGCTGTTCGAGCTGTTCGCCGAGCGCGAGATCCCGGCGAGCGAAGCCACCGCGGTACTGGGCGCCGACCCGATCGGGCTCGCCGCGCGCAGCGGCTCGGCCGCCGACCTCGGACCGGCTGCCGCGCTCGCCGCGCGTGTCGCCGCGAAGTACCCGAAGGTGCGCACGATCGTCGCCGACGGCCTGCCGTTCCACGAGGCCGGCGGCTCGGACGCGCAGGAGCTGGGCGCGCTCGTCGCCGCCGGTGTCACCTACCTGCGTTCGTTGACGGACGCCGGTCTCGACGTCGAGGCCGCGGCCGGGCAGCTGGAGTTCCGGATCGCCGCGACCGCCGACCAGTTCTCCACCATCGCCAAGCTGCGCGCGGCCCGCCGCCTGTGGGCGCGCGTCGCCGAGGTGTGCGGCTTCTCCGCGCCGATGCGCCAGCACGCCGTGACGTCGCCGGCGATGCTGACCCGGCGCGACCCCTGGGTGAACATGCTGCGCACGACGGTCGCCTGCTTCGGCGCGGGCGTCGGCGGCGCGGACGCGGTCACCGTGCTGCCGTTCGACGCCGCGATCGGCAAGCCCGACGCGTTCTCCGCGCGGATCGCCCGCAACACCCACGCGGTGCTGCTGGAGGAGTCCAAGCTGGCCGGCGTGGTCGACCCGGCGGGCGGCTCCTGGTACGTCGAGAAGCTCACCGACGACCTCGCGCACGCGGCCTGGGCCGAGTTCACCGCCATCGAGGGCGCGGGTGGCCTGCCCGAGGAGCTTTCCTCGGGCGCACTGGCCGGACGGCTCGCCGAGACGTGGGAGAAGCGCTCCAAGCGGATCGCCACCCGCCGCGACCCGCTCACCGGCGTCAGCGAGTTCCCGAACCTGGCGGAGAAGCCGGTGGTCCGGACGCCGCTGGAGTCCCCTGTGGACGGTGGGCTGCCGCGGCACCGGTACGCCGAAGGCTTCGAGGCGCTTCGCGACGCGTCGGACGCGTACCTCGCCGAGCACGGCGAACGGCCGAAGGTCTTCCTCGCCACGCTGGGCCCGGTCGCCGCGCACACCACGCGAGCCGGCTTCGCCGCCAACCTCTTCCAGGCGGGCGGGCTCGAAGCCGTAAACCCCGGCGCGACCGACGACCTGCCCGGCGCGTTCCGCGCGTCCGGCGCGAAGATCGCCTGCCTCTGCGGCACCGACGACGCCTACGCGGCGCAGGCGGCCGAGGTCGCGAAGTCGCTCGGCGCCGACTACGTACTACTGGCGGGCAAGGGTAGTTACGACGGAGTGGACGCCAACGTCTTCGCCGGCTGCGACGCCCTCGACGTCCTGAACGGCCTGCACGCCAAGCTGGGAGTTTCCCGATGAGCATCCCGAACTTCGCCGGTCTCGACCTCGGCACGCCGTCGCCGGGCGACCGGGACGCCTGGGCCAAGGCCGTCCAGGAAGCCACCGGCAAGGGCCCCGACGCCCTGGCCTGGGAGACGCCCGAAGGCATCGGCGTCAAGCCGGTCTACACCGCCGACGATCTGTCCGATGTGGACTTCCTGAGCACGTACCCCGGGATCGCGCCCTTCCTGCGCGGCCCGTACCCGACGATGTACGTCAACCAGCCCTGGACCATCCGCCAGTACGCCGGGTTCTCCACCGCCGAGGAGTCCAACGCCTTCTACCGGCGCAACCTCGCGGCCGGCCAGAAGGGCCTGTCGGTCGCCTTCGACTTGGCTACCCACCGCGGCTACGACTCCGACCACCCGCGCGTCTCCGGCGACGTCGGCATGGCGGGCGTCGCGATCGACTCGATCTACGACATGCGCCAGCTCTTCGACGGCATCCCGCTCGACAAGATGTCGGTGTCGATGACGATGAACGGCGCGGTGCTGCCGGTGCTCGCGCTCTACGTCGTCGCGGCCGAGGAGCAGGGGGTGAAGCCGGAGCAGCTCGCGGGGACCATCCAGAACGACATCCTCAAGGAGTTCATGGTCCGCAACACCTACATCTACCCGCCGCAGCCGTCGATGCGGATCATCTCCGACATCTTCTCCTTCACTTCGCAGCACATGCCGAAGTACAACTCGATCTCCATCTCCGGCTACCACATGCAGGAAGCCGGGGCGACCGCCGACCTGGAGCTGGCCTACACGCTCGCGGACGGCGTCGAGTACCTCCGCTCGGGCGTCGACGCCGGGCTGGGCGTCGACAAGTTCGCGCCGCGGCTGTCGTTCTTCTGGGCGATCGGCATGAACTTCTTCATGGAGGTCGCGAAGCTGCGCGCGGCGCGCCTGCTGTGGGCGAAGCTCGTGAAGGGCTTCGACCCTCAGAACTCGAAGTCACTCTCACTGCGTACGCACTCCCAGACGTCGGGCTGGTCGCTGACCGCGCAGGACGTCTACAACAACGTCGTCCGCACCTGCGTCGAGGCGATGGCCGCGACCCAGGGGCACACGCAGTCGCTGCACACCAACGCCCTCGACGAGGCCCTCGCGCTCCCGACGGACTTCTCCGCGCGGATCGCGCGCAACACGCAGCTGCTGCTGCAGCAGGAGTCCGGCACGACGCGCGTGATCGACCCGTGGGGCGGCAGCGCGTTCGTCGAGAAGCTGACCTACGACCTCGCGCGCAAGGCGTGGGGCCACATCAGCGAGGTCGAGCAGGCCGGCGGCATGGCCAAGGCGATCGACGCGGGCATCCCCAAGCTGCGCATCGAAGAAGCCGCCGCGCGCACCCAGGCCCGGATCGACTCCGGCCGCCAGCCCGTCATCGGCGTGAACAAGTACCAGGTCACCAGCGACGAGGACATCGAAGTCCTCAAGGTCGACAACGCCGGCGTCCGGACGCAGCAGCTGGAAAAGCTGCGGCGGCTGCGGGAAGAGCGCGACGGCCAGGCGACCGAGGACGCGCTGCGGCGCCTCACCGAAGGTGCCCGCAACGGCGGCAACCTCCTCGCACTGGCGATCGACGCGGCCCGCGCGAAGGCCACGGTCGGCGAGATCTCCGACGCGCTGGAGAAGATCTGGGGCCGCCACTCCGGGCAGATCCGGACGATTTCGGGCGTCTACCGCGAAGAGGTGGGTAAGTCGCAGAACGTCGAGAAGGCCCGCGCGCTGGTCGAAGAGTTCGCCGCGGAGGAGGGCCGCCGGCCGCGGATCCTCGTCGCGAAGATGGGCCAGGACGGCCACGACCGCGGCCAGAAGGTGATCGCCACCGGCTTCGCCGACATCGGCTTCGACGTCGACGTCGGCCCGCTGTTCTCCACCCCGGCCGAGGTCGCGCGGCAGGCGATCGAGGCGGACGTGCACGTCGTCGGGGTGTCCTCGTTGGCCGCGGGGCACCTCTCGCTGGTGCCCGCGCTGCGCCACGAGCTCGCCGAGCTGGGCCGCGAGGACATCATGGTCGTCGTCGGCGGGGTCATCCCGCCGCAGGACTACCCGGCGCTGCGCGAGGCCGGCGCGGCCGCGATCTTCGGGCCCGGCACGGTCCTCGCGGACGCCGCCATCGACCTGCTCGGCCAGCTGACGGCGCAGGAGTCCTGACCCTTGCCGCGCAAGATCGACGTCACCGCCTACGCCAAGGGCGTGCTGGCGGGCGACCGCGGGACGCTGTCGAAGGCGATCACGCTGGTCGAGTCGCAGCGGGAGGACCACCGGGCGCTGGCGCAGGAACTGCTCGTCGAGCTGCTGCCGTCGTCGGGCGGCGCGCGGCGCGTCGGGATCACCGGCGTACCCGGTGTCGGCAAGTCGACATTCATCGACCAGCTGGGCACCGACCTGACCGCGGCCGGGCACCGCGTCGCCGTGCTGGCGGTCGACCCGTCTTCGACGCGCACCGGCGGGTCGATCCTCGGCGACAAGACCCGGATGGCGCGCCTGGCGGTCGACGAACGGGCGTTCATCCGCCCGTCGCCGACCTCCGGGACGCTCGGCGGCGTCGCGCGGGCGACGCGCGAGACGATCGTGCTGATGGAAGCCGCCGGCTACGACACCGTTCTGGTCGAGACCGTCGGGGTGGGACAGTCCGAAGTGACCGTCGCGAACATGGTCGACTGCTTCCTGTTCCTGACGCTCGCGCGCACCGGCGACCAGCTGCAGGGCATCAAGAAGGGCGTGCTGGAGCTCGCCGACGTCATCGCCGTCAACAAGGCCGACGGCGACCACGAACGGGACGCCAAGCGGGCGGCGCGGGAGCTGTCCGGCGCGCTGCGGATGATCTACGGGCCCGAAGCGTCGTGGACGCCGCCGGTGCTCACCTGCAGCGGCCTGCACAACCTGCGGCTGGACGAGGTCTGGGGCGCGATCGAGCGGCACCGCGAGACGCTCACGGCGTCCGGCGAGCTCGACGCGCGCCGCCGGCAGCAGCAGGTCGACTGGACGTGGGCGATGGTGCGCGAACAGCTGCTGAGTCGCCTGGCGGCGCATCCGGACGTGCGAACGGTCGTTCCCGACGTCGAACGGGCGGTGCGGGACGGTGAGCTGACGGCTACCCTCGGTGCTCAGCGGATCCTCGACGCGTTCGGTCCACCGCGTGGGGGCTGACGCGCCGGGCGTTCCGCGGGAGAATGCCTGGTCGAGGCGAAGGGATGACATGGCGAAGCTGCGGGGTCTGGTCCTGGCCGGCGTGCTGGGCGCGGTGCTGTTCACCGCGTCGCCGGCGTACGCCGGACCGGTGCGTTCCCACGACACGGTGGCCGTGGCGGTGGCGCACGCGCCCGCCGCGCCGGTCCTGGCGCAGACCCAGCCGCCCGGTCCGGTCCTCGACCCGGCCCAGACCGACAAGGCGAACAGCGAGAAGACGAAGAACAAGCTGATCGCGGGCGTGGTCGCCGTCGCTTTGCTCGGCATCGTGATCTGGGGCCGGCGGATCCGTTCGAAGAAGGCGAAGAGCTCCTGACGCGTTCGGGTGTGCCGAAGTACTGCACGCCGTTCAACGCAGATCCGGTACCGGCCATCTAGGACGGCCGTTTTCGAGGCGCGCGTTGCCGCCTGCATGGTGCACGATCGTCTGCAAATGCGTACGACAGATCGATCGGCACGTTGCGTGACCCCAGCCGCTGCCCGGGTTACCCGTGTTGCGGGAGGAGGTGCGGCGTGACGGTGTTGGACTCACGACCGGACGTTCCAGGCGACCCCCATGGGCGCATCATCAACCCCATGGAGGGGTCCGAGGCGCTCATTTCCGAAGCGGGCGTAAGCATGGCTCCCGTGGAGGACCTTGGTGCGGGCCGCGGCCCGTTCTGGCTCGACGACTGGCTGCGCGCCAACGCGACCGACGTGCTCGCCTGGCGCCGGCACATCCACGCGCACCCGGAGCTGTCACGCCACGAGTTCGCGACCACGGAACTGGTCGTCACGCTGCTGCGCTCGGTCGGGCTCAAGCCGTGGGTGCTGCCCGGCGGCACCGGCGTCGTCTGCGACATCGGCAGCGGCGAGCGGTGCGTGGCGCTGCGCGCGGACATGGACGCGCTGCCGCTCACCGAGGCGACCGGGCTGCCCTACGCGTCGACCGTCGAAGGCGCGGCCCACATGTGCGGCCACGACGCCCACACGGCGATCCTGCTGGGCGCGGCCCGCGCGCTGGCCGGCGCGCCGGAGCTGCCCGGCCGCGTCCGGCTGGTCTTCCAGCACGCCGAGGAGGTCATGCCCGGCGGCGCGCTGGACATGATCGCGGCCGGCGCGCTGGACGGCGTCGAGCGGATCTACGGCCTGCACGTCGACCCGCGGCTCGAGGTCGGCAAGATCGGCATGCGCGTCGGCGCCCTGACGTCGGCCGCGGACCTGATCGAGCTGCGCCTGACCTCGCCGGGCGGGCACACGTCCCGGCCGCACCTGACGGCCGACCTGGTCCACGCGCTGGGCTCGGTGATCACCGGGCTGCCCGCGCTGCTCTCGCGGCGGGTCGACCCGCGCTCGGGCACGGTCCTGGTGTGGGGCGCGGTCCACGCGGGCCAGGCGGCCAACGCCGTCCCGCAGGACGGCGTCCTGCGCGGCACCCTGCGCACCGCGGACCACGAGGTCTGGACGGCGCTGGAGCCGCTGGTGGCGTCGTCGGTGGAGTCGCTGCTGGCGCCCTTGGGCGTCGGCTTCTCGCTGGACTACCGCCGCGGGGTCCCGCCGGTGGTGTCCGACGCGGACTCGACGGCCCTGATGCGCGCGGGCGCGGAAGCGGCGCTGGGCGAGGGCGCGGTCGCGCCGACGGAGCAGTCCTCCGGCGGCGAGGACTTCGGCTGGTACCTGGAGCACGTCCAAGGCGCTTTCGCCCGATTGGGTGTCTGGCCCGGTGCGCCGGACCCCCAGTCCGACATTCACCGCCCCACGTTCGTCCTCGACGAGCGAGCCCTGCTCTGCGGGGTCCGGACCCTGGTCCACACCGCTTTGACCTCCCTCGCCTGAGCGGAGTTGTCCACAGCTTTTCCCAGTTGTCCACAGGCCGTGAAATGGCCCTTCCCCTGATCGGGGGAGGGCCGTTTTGCGTGCCCGCGATCATGGCGGCAAACTGGACGACGGCCTGGCTCCGGGAGCCCGGTCTACCTGCGCTTTTCCTTGTGCGACAACGTGAATCGGGTTCGCGTGGGGGCAGGGAAAAATGGGCGCGACAGTCCGGGGTCACGTGGACGCGGGGGTGCCGGTGCGGGCCGGCAGCGGGCCGTGGTAGCGCTCAGGCGGCCGAGTTGTCCACAGGGTGTGGAGTCAGCCGGTGATGCCCGAACAGGGGCGGGTCCGCAGGTCGTCGACGTAGTCGGCGGGCGCTCCGGCGGCCTCCGCGGCGTCGGCCAGGACCCCCAGGTAGCGGGCCGAGGGCAGGCCGCCCTCGTAGGCGTCCAGGACGTACAGCCAGGCCAGCGCCGAGCCGTCCATCGTCTGGACCCGCAGCCGGATCTTCGAGTGGATCCCGAGCTCGCCGCCTTCCCAGCGGTCCAGCCCGGTCTCGTCCAGCGGCGTCACGTCGTACAACACGACGAAGACCCGGGAAGCAGGGTCCTCGACGATCGTCGCCAGGGCGCCTTCCCACCCGAGGTCCTCGCCGCCGAAGGTCAGGCGCCACCCCTCCAGCCAGCCGGTGCCGGCCATCGGAGAGTGCGGCGCGCGCTCCAGCATCTGGGCGGGCTCCATGTTCGATCCGTACGCGGCATACAACGGCACGCCCGACAGCGTAGCGACACCTGGCTGACCCGAGTGGACGCACTCGCCGTGTTCGCCCACTTCAGTGTCCGGTCACCTTCGCCGCGTACGGTGAGAGCACCGCACGGACAGCCTTGAGGAGGACCCAGGTGACCAGGATCGTGATCATGGGCGGGGGCCCGGCCGGCTACGAAGCCGCGCTGGTCGCGGCTCAGCACGGAGCCGACGTCACGATCGTCGAGCGGGACGGCCTGGGCGGCGCCTGCGTCCTCTACGACTGCGTCCCTTCGAAGACGTTCATCGCCAGCTCCGGCGCGCTGGCCAAGATGCACGACCTCGGCGAGCTCGGCATCAACACCGACCTGGCCGACACCAGCGTCGACCTCCCGACCGTGCACGGCCGGGTGAAGGGCCTCGCGCTGGCCCAGTCCGCCGACATCCGCGCCCGCGTCCAGCGCGAAGGCGTCCGCGTCGTCATCGGCGAAGCCCGCTTCTGCGACGAAGAGCCCGGCCTCGCGACCCACAAGGTCGCCGTCACGACGTCCGAGGGCACCGAGAAGCTGCCCGCCGACGTCGTCCTGATCGCCACCGGGGCCACCCCGCGCGTCCTGCCCGGCGCGGTGCCCGACGGCGAGCGCATCCTCGACTGGCGCCAGCTCTACGAGCTCCAGGAGCTGCCGGAGCACCTCGCCGTGATCGGCTCGGGCGTCACCGGCGCCGAGTTCGCGTCCGCCTACACCGAGATGGGCGTCAAGGTCACCGTCGTCTCCAGCCGCGACCGCGTCCTCCCGCACGAGGACGCCGACGCCGCCGCGGTGCTCGAGGAGGTCTTCTCGCAGCGCGGTACGACCGTCGCGAAGCAGGCGCGCGCCGACCGCGTCGAGCGCACCGAAAAGGGCGTCGAGATCTTCCTCGCCGACGGCCGCGTGATCGAAGCCAGCCACGCGCTGATGACCGTTGGATCGGTCCCCAACACCAAGGACATCGGCCTCGACAAGGTCGGCATCTCGCCCGGCCCCGGCGGGTTCATCACCGTCGACCGCGTTTCGCGCACCACCGTGCCCGGGATCTACGCCGCCGGCGACTGCACCGGCGTGCTGATGCTCGCCTCGGTTGCGAGCATGCAGGGCCGCATCGCGATGTGGCACGCGCTGGGCGAGGGCGTCGCGCCGATCAAGCTCAAGACCGTCGCCGCCAACGTGTTCACCCACCCGGAGATCGCCACCGTCGGCATCAGCCAGCAGGCGATCGACTCCGGCGAGGTGCCCGCGCGCACCATCATGCTGCCGCTGGCCACCAACGCGCGCGCGAAGATGGAGGGCCTCCGCCGAGGCTTCGTGAAGCTGTTCTGCCGCCCGGCTACCGGCGTGGTCGTCGGTGGTGTCGTCGTGGCGCCGCAGGCGAGTGAGCTCATCCTCCCCATCGCGCTCGCCGTCCAGAACCAGCTCACGGTGGACCACCTGGCACTGACGTTCTCGGTCTACCCTTCGCTCTCGGGCTCGATCACCGAGGCCGGGCGCCAGCTCATGCGCCACGACGATTTGGACTAGATCAGTAGGCAACCCGTCGCGCCCCGTCGCGTCTTGTCGGTTGTACGGCTGAAGGACGCGAAGGGTGCGATAGGTGCGCAAGACGGTGGTTTTCGTTGTGGCAGCGGTGATCGGGGCGACTTCCCTGGCGGGCCCCGCCTCGGCGCAGCAGAGCACGACCCCGGCGCCGAGTGGCGCTCCGGCCAAGGGCAGCGTCCAGCTCAACGTCAACACCGCGATCAACCAGACGCTCGTGGACAAGTACGTCCGGGACGCGCCGAACGTCGCGCTCGCCAAGTGCGAAGGCGCTTCGCCGGCGTTCTCCTCGCCGGCGCTGACGTTCTCCAACTACACGCCGGGCCCGTTCATGGGCGCCGACGCGAACATCAGCGCGGACGCCGCGCTCAAGCCGGGCACCGCGGCCGGGACGTACCCGCTGACCGTCACCTGCGGGAGCCAGACGTACAGCACGCAGTTCACCGTGCCCGCGCCGCAGGTTTCCAAGGTGCCTTCCGGCGCCGCGAAAGCCGGCGACGGCAGCATGGCCGGCTGAAACCGCATCACCCCGGAACCACCTCGGAGCCACGCTCCGGGGTGGTTTTTTCTTCTGTTCCCGCCGGACGATTTCGCGACTTTTTCGTGACCTTCGGGCGCAACCTTCCGCAGGTGGAGACGTCTTGGGGTACATAAGCAAGCGGGCGAAGTCGAGGCGGGGGCAACTGCGACCGGGGCTCGCGGAAATGCTTTGTCCAATCATTCACCAGGGGAGAAAAGAATGAAGAACACCGCTGTCGTCGCGGGCATCGCCGTGGCCTTCCTCGCCCTCGCGCCCGGCGCGGCGCTCGCGAGCACCGCGCCGAGCACGAGCGCGACCCCCGCGCCGGGCACCACCGCCAAGCCGGCTGCTCCCAAGCTCACGATCACCCCGCGCCACGGCGTGCCCGGCACGGAGCTTCGGATCACCGCCGAGTGCGACGGCGAGGCGTATGTGACCTCCAGAGCGGTCGACGCCTTCGCGACCGGGACCGGCCCGAACGGCTCGGTCCGGGCCTACGTCGGGACCGTGCGCGACGTCCGCGCCGGCGAGTACCCCGTCGACCTGCGCTGCCACCCGCGGGACGGTCGCCCCGACACCTTCGTCGACGTGGCGTTCGCCGTGGACCGCGTGGCCGCCAAGGCGCCGGGTGCCAAGCAGGTCACCAAGGTACCGGCGGGAGCGCCGCAGACCGGCGGCACGGACGGCCCCGTCGACGACTCCGGCACGCCGCTCGCGGCCGCGGCCGCCATGGGCGTGCTCGCGGTCGGCGGCGGTGGTCTCGTGCTGGCCAAGCGGGCCCGGCGCCGCTGACCCGGGGAGGGGGAGTGGGGGTAGCGTCCGGGCGACCCCCGATCGGGGTCGCCCGGACGTGTAAACCCGCGGGAAGGGGGAGCACATGACCACGAGGACCACCCGCAGGCGGGGGTACCTGATCGCGCTGATCGTGGCGCTGCTGGCCGCGTTGGTGGTGCTGGCGCTGACGCTCGGCGGCGGCCCCGAGCCGTCCACCGCGCAGCCGCCGCCCGCGAGGCCGGTCGCGGTCGACCCGGAGCCCGCTTCCGCTTCCGCCGCCGACGCCGTCGCCGCGTTGCCGAAGTCCGACCCGGTTTCGATCGACATCCCGAAGATCGCCGCGCACTCGACGCTGGTCCCGCTGGGCGTCAACGCGGACAACACGATCCAGGTGCCGCCGGTGACCACCCCGCTGCAGGCGGGCTGGTACACGTACGCGCCGACGCCGGGCGAAGTCGGCCCGGCCGTCGTCCTCGGGCACGTCGACGGCAACCACCAGAAGGGCATCTTCTACCGGCTCAAGGAGCTGACCGCGGGCGACCGCGTCTCGATCGCGCGCAAGGACGGCACGACCGCGCTGTTCGAGGTGACGAAGGTGCACCAGGTGCCGAAGCAGGAGTTCGAAAAGGAGGGTGTCTACGACGACACCCCCGGTCCCGAGCTGCGGCTGATCACCTGCGGCGGTGTCTTCGACCGCGGCGCGCACAACTACGTCGACAACATCGTGGTGTACGCCCACCTCATCGGGCGTTGAGAGTCCTTCGGCCCTGGTTTTGTCGGTGGTGGGTGCCAGACTGTGTCGGCCGTCACCCGAGGCGGCGCAGACGAGGGTTGGGAGCGGAGATGTTGTTCCGGGACGAGCGGTGGCCAGACGGCACGCCCAGCTGGGTGGACCTGATGGTGCCCGACCAAGCGAAAGCGGTGGCGTTCTACAGCGGGCTGTTCGGCTG
Source organism: Amycolatopsis sp. NPDC101161 (assembly GCF_044768185.1). NCBI lineage: Bacteria > Bacillati > Actinomycetota > Actinomycetes > Pseudonocardiales > Pseudonocardiaceae > Amycolatopsis > Amycolatopsis sp. NPDC101161. The sequence continues at coordinate 315,713 of NZ_JBIWPI010000004.1, read as the reverse complement.
GGACGTGCAGACGGGCGGTGAGGAGACCGGCTTCTACGGCATGGCGCAGCTGCGCGGCCGGCCGGTCGCCGGGATCGGCCAGATCCCGCCGGGCCAGGAGATGCCTCCGGTGTGGACGACGTACCTGTCGGTGTCCGACGTGGACAAGACCGCGGCGGCGATCACCGAGGCGGGTGGCCAGCTGGTGATGCCGGTGATGGAAGTGATGAAGGAAGGCCGGATGGCGGTGGCGGCCGACCCGGCGGGCGCGGTGTTCGGGCTGTGGGAACCGGGCCACCACCTGGGCACCCAGGTCACGGCGGCCCCGGGCACGCTGGCGTGGAACGAGTGCATGAGCCGCGACTACCCGGCGGCGAAGGCGTTCTACGAGCAGGTGTTCGGCTACGGCTTCCAGGACCTGTCGAACGACGACTTCACGTACGCGGTGCTGCTGATCGACGGCCGCCCGGTCGGCGGCCTCGGCGCGCTGCCGGACTCGGTACCGGCGGAGGTGCCGTCGAACTGGTCGGCGTACTTCTCGGTGGCGGACGCGGACGCGAGCGCGGCTCGGGTGACCGAGCTGGGCGGGCGCGTGCTGGACCAGCCGTTCGATTCGCCGTACGGGCGGCAGGTGCGGGTGATGGACGACCAGGGGGTGCCGTTCTTGGTCATCGCGCCCAATGAGCAGTCCGGGAAGCCGGAGGGCTGGGAGGACTGAGGAGGTTCGGGCCGGTTGGGGAGGGCCGGCCGGGCCGGAGGGGCGGGCTGTTGGGAGGCCTGCTGATTGCGCGGCGCTCCCGGTCGCTCGCCGGCCGAGCCGCCGCGGCGCTCCCGCGCCGGATCTCTCCTTCGGCGGACCTCCCCGACCGCCCGGCCATCTCGGCGCGGTTGCGCCAGCTGCCCCTCCCGGCGCGGTCGCCGGCTGCTTGCCGCGCGGCGGGCCCTGTGCGTGACCGCGCGGGCCTACCTGCGGGCGCCCGCGCGCCGGTCACCTGCGTGGCCTCCGTCGAACCAGCGGGCCGGAAGCGCTCAGCGCCCCCGGCCCGCCGTCCTTCAGTCCTCGTCCTCCACCCAGTCGAACGTCTTCGTCACCGCCTTCTTCCAGTTGCGGTACTCGCGCTCGCGACGGGCGTCGTCCATCGACGGGTCCCACTGCTTGTCCTGGGCCCAGTTGTTGCGGATGTCGTCCTCCGACTTCCAGAACCCGACCGCCAGACCCGCCGCGTACGCCGCGCCCAGGGCCGTTGTCTCGTTCACCACCGGGCGGATCACCGGGACGCCCAGGATGTCGGCCTGGAACTGCATCAGCAGCTCGTTGACCACCATGCCGCCGTCCACCTTCAGGGACTTCAGCGGGACGCCCGAGTCGGCGTTCATCGCGTCGATCACCTCGCGGGACTGGAACGCCGTCGCCTCCAGGACCGCGCGGGCCAGGTGGCCCTTGTTGACGAACCGGGTGAGCCCGACGATCGCGCCGCGGGCGTCCGAACGCCAGTACGGTGCGAACAACCCCGAGAACGCCGGGACGAAGTACGCGCCGCCGTTGTCCTCGACGCTGCGCGCGTGGTCCTCGATCTCGGCCGCCGTCGTGATCATGCCCAGGTTGTCGCGCAGCCACTGCACCAGCGAACCGGTCACCGCGATGGAACCCTCCAGCGCGTACACCGTGTCGTTCGAGCCGATCTTGTAGCAGACCGTCGTGAGCAGCCCGTTCTGCGACATCACCTTCTCGGTGCCGGTGTTGAGCAGCATGAAGTTGCCGGTGCCGTAGGTGTTCTTGGCCTCGCCGGGCGAAAGGCAGGCCTGGCCGAACGTCGCGGCCTGCTGGTCGCCCAGGATGCCCGCGATCGGCACCCCGGCCAGCGCGCCCTTCTCGCGGACCTTGCCGTACTCCTCGGACGACGACCGGATCTCCGGCAGCATCGACAGCGGGATGCCCATCTCGCCGGCGATGCCCTCGTCCCACTGCAGGGTGTCGAGGTCCATCAGCATCGTGCGCGACGCGTTCGTCGGGTCGGTGACGTGCACGCCGCCGTCGGCGCCGCCCGTCATGTTCCACAGCACCCAGGTGTCCATGTTGCCGAAGATCAGGTCACCGGCTTCGGCCTTCTCGCGCGCGCCGTCGACGTTGTCGAGGATCCACTTGATCTTCGGCCCCGAGAAGTACGTCGCGAGCGGCAAGCCGACCTTTTCGCGGTAGCGCTCCTGGCCGCCGCCGAGGTTGCCGAGCTCGGTGACGATCCGGTCGGTGCGGGTGTCCTGCCAGACGATCGCGTTGTACACCGGCTTGCCGGTGTTCTTGTCCCAGACGAGCGCGGTTTCGCGCTGGTTGGTGATGCCGACGGCCGCGATGTCCTTGGCGGTCAGGTCGGCCTTGGCGAGCGCGCCCGCGGCGACCCGGCGCGTGTTCTCCCAGATCTCCTCGGCGTTGTGCTCGACCCAGCCCGCCTTCGGGAAGATCTGCTCGTGCTCGCGCTGGTCGACCGAGACCACGCGGCCCTCGTGGTTGAAGATCATGCACCGGGTCGAGGTGGTGCCCTGGTCGATCGCGGCTACGTACGAAGTCATGTGTGCTCCAGGAATTCTTTTCGGACGGGCGATCACTTCAGGTTGTGGACGAGGAGGTAGACCAGCGAGGCGAGCGCGCCACCGACCAGCGGGCCGACGACCGGGATCCACGAGTAGCCCCAGTTGGCGTTCGCCTTGTTCTTGATCGGCAGCAGGAACGCGTACGCGATGCGCGGACCGAGGTCGCGCGCCGGGTTGATGGCGTAGCCCGTCGGCCCGCCGAGCGAAGTACCGATCACGAGCACGACGAACGACACGCCCGCGTAGCCGAGTGCGGAGTTGCCGAAGTTCGGGGTGCCGCCGTCGCTCGCCGCGTAGACCGGGCTGAGCAGGATCCAGGCCACCAGCACGAACGTGCCGATGATTTCGGTGACGAGGTTCCAGGCGGTGTTGGGGATCTGCGGTGCGGTGGAGAAGATGCCGAGCGTGTTCTCGGGCTCGGGGTGGTCGTCGAACTGGAGCTTGTAGGCGGCCCAGCAGAGCACGGCGCCGATGATCGCGCCGGCGAACTGCCCGATGAAGTAGAAGGGCACGTCCTTCCACGGGGTCTTGTCCGCGATCGCGAGGCCCAGCGTCACGGCCGGGTTGAGGTGGGCCCCGCTCGGGGCGGCGATGCTGGCGCCGGTGAAGACGGCGAACGCCCAGCCGAAGTTGATGAACAGGAAGCCTGCTTGGTGCCCGTTGTTCTTGCGGAGCACGTGGTTGGCGACCACACCGTTGCCGAGCAGGATCAGCGCGGCCGTTCCCAGTAGTTCCCAGACGATTATTGCCCCAGCACTCACCGCTGCACCTCCACACTGGACACTCTGCGCAGGGTCGATCACGGCGTGCCACGGCACCGTTGCCGACCCACGTTCGCGCGACGTTACCGGGGCGTAGAAGCGGATTCCAAGCACCGGCCAGCCGAATCTTTTCAAGATCGCGGAGGGTTACGCCACACGTGTCATCCGTGGACGGGCGGAGGATCACCAGGTCGTGCGATGCTGGAAGCCTTCGCCGGCACGAGGAGGAATGTCACGTGGCGCAGTACGCAGCGGAGACGAACCCGGCTCGACTGGGCCCGGCCAAGCGGGAAGAGACCTGGCAGCGGCTCGGCAACGAGACGTTCGACCTCGTCGTCATCGGCGGCGGCGTGGTCGGCGCGGGCACGGCGCTCGACGCCGCGACGCGCGGGCTGCGGGTCGCGCTGGTCGAAGCCCGGGATCTCGCCTCGGGGACGTCGAGCCGGTCGAGCAAGCTGTTCCACGGCGGTCTGCGCTACCTGGAGCAGCTCGAGTTCGGCCTGGTCCGGGAAGCGCTTCGCGAGCGCGAGCTGATGTTGACGACCATCGCCCCGCACCTCGTCAAGCCGGTCAGCTTCCTCTACCCGCTGACCCGCCGCGTGTGGGAACGGCCGTACACCGCGGCCGGCCTGCTGATGTACGACACGATGGGCGGCGCCCGCAGCGTCCCGGGCCAGAAGCACCTGACCCGCGCGGGCGCGCTGCGGATGGTGCCCGCGCTCAAGCGATCGGCCCTGATCGGCGGGATCCGCTACTACGACGCGCAGTCCGACGACGCCCGCCACACCATGACGGTGGCCCGGACGGCGGCGCACTACGGCGCGGTCGTGCGGACGTCGACCCAGGTCGTCGGCTTCCTGCGCGAGGCCGACCGGGTGTCCGGCGTGCGCGTGCGCGACGTCGAGGACGGCCGCGAGACGGAGATCTCGGCGGCCGCGGTGATCAACTGCACCGGCGTCTGGACCGACGAGCTGCAGCGCCTGTCCGGTGGGCGCGGGCGGTTCCGCGTGCGGGCGAGCAAGGGCGTGCACATCGTCGTGCCGCGCGACCGGATCGTCTCGGAGTCGGGGATGATCCTGCGCACCGAGAAGTCGGTGCTGTTCGTGATCCCGTGGCGCAACCACTGGATCGTGGGCACGACGGACACGGACTGGAACCTCGACCTGGCGCACCCGGCGGCGACGAAGCACGACATCGACTACCTGCTGGAGCACGTCAACAGCGTCCTGGCGACGCCGCTGACGCACGACGACATCGAAGGCGTGTACGCGGGCCTTCGCCCGCTGCTGGCGGGGGAGAGCGAAGAAACGTCGAAGCTTTCGCGCGAGCACGCGGTGGCGCGGGTGGCCCCGGGCCTGGTCGCGATCGCGGGCGGCAAGTACACGACGTACCGGGTGATGGCGGCGGACGCCGTCGACGCGGCGGCGGTGGACCTGCCAGGCCGCTCGCAGCCGTCGATCACGGACAAGGTCCCCCTGCTGGGCGCCGACGGCTACCACGCGCTCGTCAACCAGGCCGACCACCTGGCCGCCGAGCACGGCCTGCACCCCTACCGGGTGCGGCACCTGCTGGACCGCTACGGCTCGCTGGTCAACGAGGTCCTGGCGACGGCGAACGGCCGGCCGGAGCTGCTCAAGCCGATCGAGCACGCACCGGACTACCTGGGCGTCGAGGTGGTGTACGCGGCTTCGCACGAGGGGGCGCTGCACCTGGAGGACGTCCTGGCCCGCCGGACGCGCATTTCGATCGAGTACGCCCACCGCGGCGTCGACTGCGCCGAGCAGGTGGCGACCCTGGTGGGTGAAGTCCTCGGCTGGTCACCCGAAACGGTGAAGCGCGAGATCGAGGTCTACAACGCGCGGGTCGAGGCGGAGCGGGAGTCGCAGTCCCAGCCGAGCGACGAAGCGGCGGACGCCCTGCGGTCGGCGGCCCCGGAGGCCCGCGCGGGCATCGTGGAGCCGGTGAGCTGAGCGGCGGTCAGGAGGGTCAGGAGGTCCGGTGCCAGCGGATCAGCCGCTCACCGGTCGGCGCCCGCTCGGCCTCCGGGCCCACCAGCGTGAACCCGCAGCGCTCGGCCACGATCGCCGAGGCCGCGTTGCTCTCCTCGTAGCGGTAGGTCACCTCGGTCAGCCCCAGGCCGCCGAACCCGAAGCGCAACGCCGCGTTCAACGCCGTGGTCGCGATGCCCTTGCCGCGCTCGGCCGGGTGGACCCAGATCGTCGCCTCGGCGTAGTTCGCGTCCAGGTTCAGCTCACGCAGCCCCACCTCGCCCAGCAGCCGGCCCGACGTCGGTTCCGCGATCGCCCACGAGCAACGCTCGTCGCCCGCCCACTGGGCCGCCCGCAGCGCGACGTACTCCGTGGCCTCGTCGAGCGTGCGCAAGCGGTAGTTCAGCACGTACTTGCGGTGCGTCGGGTCGGCGAACGCCTCCATCAGCAGCGGTCGGTCGTCGAGGTGCCGGTCGGCACGCAGCTGGCGCAGGTAGTACGTGCCCGCGTTGATCTCCACCGGTTCCACTCCACCCAGCCTAGCCAGGCCGGGAGCACGTCGCTCCCGGCCCGGCGATCAAGCCGGTTTCACGGTGTCAGGCGCCAGATCACCGGCACCCCGCTGCTGGGTGTCGCGTCGTTCGACGCGTAGCCCGCGAGCGTGCCGTCGTCGGCCGCGACCTCGGCCCGGAACGTCGAATAGCCACTGGGGCCCTGGACCACGCCCGGGACCGTGCCGCGCCACACCGTCGCGTTGCCGTAGATCTGCGGTCCCGAGGGCGTCGGCACCAGGCCCACGGTCAACCCGGCCTTGTTGATGCTCGTCGCGACCCCGCCGCCCTCCAGGCCGACCCACCCGTCCGGCGTGGACCACCGGGCCGCCTGGCCTGTGCGCCACCCGACGACGACCCCGTTGCGGATCGCGGACCCCTCGGCCTGCACGGCCGGGCTCGGCGACAGGTACCGCAGGACGCCGTCCTTCCACAGCGCCGAGCCGACACCCGAGTCCAGCAGGATCGTGCCGTCGTCGTCCAGGTCGCGCGGGTTCGAAACGTCCCCCGTCTCCGGAATGACCACCGGTGCGCTGCCGTCGGCCCGCCACAGGACGATGGCACTGCCCACCTTGGGCTGGTAGGCCTCGCCCAGCACGTCGCCGCGCGTGTTGATCGCGACGCCGGTCACCTCCTGGTAGCCCGCCGGGTTGTCCTTGATGTGGTAGCCCGACGCGTCCAGGGTGTAGGTCCGGCTGGTGAAGGTCTCGTAGTCGTGGATCGTGCCGACCACGACGCCGGACGAGTTTTCGTCGTTGGCGTCCACCCGCTCGAACCCGCTGGGTACGCCACGCAAGAACGGCTGCCCGTTGCGCCAGCTCACGGCCTGCGTCACGCCGTTGACCGTGAACGTGCCGGTGTACTCGCCCTTGCCGTCCGACCCGGTGATGTTCCCCGAGGTCGCGCCGGGCGGCAGCGGCAGGATCGTCGGCCGCCACGGGATGCGGATCGCCGCGGCGTCCGCCGGGGCCCCCAGCGCGGTGACGGCGATCGCCACGGTGGCGATCGCCCCCGCCCGCAACCACGTCTTCTTCATGGATGTCTCCCTTTCCCCCGACCTGCACGACCACCACGTCCGGCAGGGGGAACCGGTTGTCCCGCGAACGGACCAATCTCAGAGGGCCGGCACCTGGGCGCTCACGGCGGTGCCGTCGCCCGGGGTGCTCTCCACGGTCAGCGTCCCCGCCACCCGCTGGACGCGCCGGCGCATGGCCTCCAGGCCGAAGCCGGTGCCGTCGCCGCGGTCGCCGGGGCGGAAGCCCACGCCGTCGTCGACGACGTCGAGCAGGACCAGACCGTCCGAATAGGACAGGGTCAGCCCGATCCGGGACGCCTTCGCGTGCTTCTCCGCGTTCGCCAGCGCCTCCTGGGCGACGCGGTAGAGCGTCACCTCCAGCTCGGGCAGCAGGCGCCGGGCCTCGCCGGTCGTCTCGACGCGGACCGCGACGCCGGACGTCTCGGCGACCCGGGCGGCCAGTTCGGAAAGCGCTTCCGGCAGCTGGGCCGCGTCCAAGGGCTCCGGCCGCAGCGCCTGGACCGCGCGACGCGCTTCGCCGAGGCTGTCGCGGGCCAGCTCCCGCACCAGTGCCAGCCGCCGGTCGCGGTCGGGGCCGTCGGCGGCCTCCAGCTGCGTGACGATCCCGGTCAGGCCCTGGGCGAGCGTGTCGTGGATTTCGCCGGCCAGCCGCTGCCGCTCGTCGAGGATGCCGGCTTCCCGCGCCCGCGCCACCAGCTGCGCGTGCAGGCTCGCGTTCTCCGCCAACGCGGCTTCCAGCCGGACGCTCGCCTTCCGCCGCTGCTCGCTCTCCACCCCGACGAACCACGCCGCGTACAGCAGCGGGCCGGCCATCGACAGGACCAGCACCCACGTCGGGCTCGGCGAATCCGAGTTCGCGGCCAGCAGCGGCAGGGTCGCGGTCGCGGCCACCGCGAAGAACCCCCAGCGCGCCGGGAAGAGCACGAAGGCGAGCGGGTAGCCGAAGGACGCGAAGCCCATGAACGTGTCGTCGCGGGTCACCAGCACCGTCGCCGCCGCGAGCACCCCGGCGTAGTAGCCCGCGGCGAGCCACGGGTGCGTCCGCCGGTGCGGGAACAGCGGGACCAGCAGCGGCACCCACACCGCCGTCAGCACGACGACGACCACCGTGGCGCCCTGGATCCCGGGTCCCCAGATCACGCACGCGGCGAGCGCGGCCAGGCCGACCCCGGTGAAGACCGGGCCCGCCCGCCGTTCGCCCCGGGCGTCCAGCGCGCCCGGGACCACGCCCATCACGGGCCGACTCCCGCAGGCTCAACGGCGACGGCGGGCTCCTCCCGCGAGCATCGCGATCACCAGCGGCAGCGCGACCGAGACGATCAGCAGCCGGCCGCGGGACAGGACGAGCACCACGATCGCCAGGACGATCGCGATCGGGACCGCGCCGCGCTGCAGGAAGGTCACCAGCGGGCTCTCGCCGGACATCACCGGAACCTGGGGCGCGGTGGCCCCGGTGAGCAGGGCGCTCGGCCGCGGCGACGGCAGGTCGTCGAACAGCGGGACGAGCTCGCTGACCCGCTTGGCCGCGGTGACCTTCGCGGAGCGGGTGCCGTACTCGTCGATGTCGAGCCGTCCGCTGCGGACGTGCTCTTCGAGGACGTCCAGGGCGTCCTGGCGTTCGGCGTCGCTCAGCCGCATGTCGCTCACGGCGGGCTCAGCGGTCCAAGCCGCGCCGGTGGTCGCGGTAGGAGTCGCGCAGCTCGCGCCGGCGCTCCCGGTCGCGCAGGTGCCGGTCGTGGCGGTCGTGGTGGCCGCCGCCGTGGCCCCACATCGCCCGGCCGAAGATGCTCAGCCCGATCGGGACGAGGATCAGCGTGCCGTGCACGACGCCGGTCGCGATCAGGGCGATGGTCGCGATCCAGATCAGCGGGAGGAACGCGGCGACGAACCGCTGCCCGCCGGACCAGCCGTCCGGCCGGTTCGGCGGCCGCGGGGCCGGGGCGGCTTCCGGGGCCGGCGCGACGGCTTGCTGGACGTCTTCGTACTGGGGGTGCGGCGCGGGCAGGTCCGCGAAGACATCGACGAGCTCGCCGCGCGTCTTGGCCGCGGTGATCCGCGCCGAGCGCTCGCCGTATTCGTCGATGTCGATCCGCCCCGCGCTCATGTGCTCACCGAGCGCGGACAGCGCGGACTCGCGGTTCTGGTCGCTGATCCGCAGCTGCGGAGACGGGACTTCGGTCACGTAGTCGATGGTAGGCCGCCCCGGGGGCGGCCCACCACGACATCTGTAACGAACCGCGCTACTTGATCTCGAGAAGCTGCGTGCCCTGCGTCACGGCGGCGCCGACCTCGACCGAAAGGCCGGTGACCGTGCCCGCTTTGTGGGCGGTGACCGGGTTCTCCATCTTCATCGCCTCGAGGACGACGATCAGCTCGCCGGCTTCGACGCTCTGGCCCTCTTCGACGGCGACCTTGACGATGGTGCCCTGCATGGGCGCGGTGACGGCGTCGCCGCTCACCGCGGCCTTGCCCCCGCCGGCGCGCTTGCGCGGCTTGGCCTTGACCGCGGTACCGCCGGTGCCGCCGCCTTCGAGCGCGAACCCGCCCGGCAGCGACACCTCGAGCCGGCGCCCGCCGACCTCGACGACGACGTTCTGCCGCGGCGACTCTTCGGGCGTCTCGACGTCCGGCGCGACGAACGGCTCGATCTTGTTGTCGAACTCGGTCTCGATCCAGCGGGTGTGCACGCTGAAGCCGTTCTCGTCGCCGATGAACGCCGGGTCGTCGACGATCACGCGGTCGAACGGCAGCACGGTCGCCATGCCCTCGACGACCATCTCGGCCAGGGCCCGGCGGCTGCGCTCCAAGGCGTTGTTCCGGTCGGAGCCGGTGACGATCAGCTTCGCCAGCATCGAGTCGAACTGCCCGCCGATCACGCTGCCGGACTCGACGCCGGAGTCGACGCGCACGCCCGGCCCGCTCGGCGCGACGAACTTCGTCACCGTGCCCGGGGCGGGCAGGAAGCCGCGGCCGGCGTCCTCGCCGTTGATGCGGAACTCGATCGAGTGGCCGCGCGGCTCGGGGTCTTCGGTGATCCGCAGCTTTTCGCCACGCGCGATGCGGAACATCTCGCGTACGAGGTCGAGCCCGGTGGTTTCCTCCGAAACCGGGTGCTCGACCTGCAGCCGGGTGTTGACCTCGAGGAAGGAGATCGTGCCGTCGGTCGCGACGAGGTACTCGACCGTGCCGGCGCCGTAGTAGCCGGCTTCCTTGCAGATCGCCTTCGCGGACTCGTGGATGCGCTTGCGCTGCTCGTCGCTCAGGAACGGCGCGGGCGCCTCCTCGACGAGCTTCTGGTGGCGGCGCTGCAGCGAGCAGTCGCGGGTGCCGACGACGATCGCCGTGCCGTGCATGTCGGCCAGCACCTGGGCCTCGACGTGGCGCGGCTTGTCCAGGTAGCGCTCGACGAAGCACTCGCCGCGGCCGAACGCGGCGACCGCCTCACGGGTGGCCGACTCGAACAGCTCGGGGATCTCTTCGCGGGTGCGCGCGACCTTGAGGCCCCGGCCACCGCCGCCGAACGCGGCCTTGATGGCCACGGGCAGGCCGTGCTCGTCGGCGAACGCGACGATCTCCTCGGCGTTCTTGACCGGTTCCTTGGTGCCCGGCACCAGCGGCGCGCCCGCGCGCGTCGCGATGTGGCGGGCGGTGACCTTGTCGCCGAGGTCGCGGATGGCCTGCGGGCTCGGCCCGATCCAGGTCAGCCCGGCGTCGAGGACGGCCTGGGCGAAGTCCGCGTTCTCGGACAGGAAGCCGTAGCCCGGGTGCACCGAGTCGGCGCCCGCGCGCTTGGCGGCGTCGAGGAGCTTCTCGATGTTCAGGTAGCTCTCGGCGGCCGTCGTGCCGCCGAGCGCGAACGCCTCGTCGGCCAGGCGCACGTGGGGTGCGTCGCGGTCCGGATCGGCGTACACCGCCACGCTGGCCAGCCCAGCGTCCTTGGCGGCTCTGATCACGCGTACCGCGATCTCGCCCCGGTTGGCGACCAGGATCTTGGTCACCGGACCACCGGTGGATTCGCCGACCTGCTCGGCCACCCCGCACCTCCTGCGTCCCGACAGCTGCATTGCTGACCGCCCTCGCGGTACGGGGGAGTCTACGGATATGGCGTCGGGAGTCCCTTGAGTGAGAGCTGAACCACGCTCAGACGTGGTGGCGCAGCTCCTGGGGCAGCGGCGAGTCGAGCACGATGACGTCGTACGGGTTCGCCGCGTGCACCTTCGGCAGGTGCTCGGTGTTGACCAGGACCCACGGCTGGTGCTCGCCGCAGCAGTCGATCAGCCGGTCGAGCGCGGTGAACGCGACCAGGGCGGTGCGGCCGTCGGGCGTGCGGCGCAGCTCGATCGACGCGCCTTCGGCTTCGACGTCGACCGGGCCGGTCGGCAGGTACAGGGCGGGGGGCAGGTTCGGGTTGGTCACCCGGACAACATAGACGGGCACAGTCCGCTACCACGGGTTGCCTCCGCCGGGTGCACGGCCGGGGGATTTCGGCCACACCCCGCCGGGGCGCTGCCCACACACAGTCGCGAAGCGGCTTACGCTCTGTCTCATGCGGACTTCGGCAGCGCGGACGCCTCGGTCGGCGTTGCTCACCGCGGTGCTGGCCGCGGTGGTGGCGCTCGGCGCGATCGGCGCGGTGTTCCTGCTGCGGCCGCGGCAGGAGGCGCCGTCCGGCGCGGCCGAGCCCGCCGCCGTCCCGGTGACCCCGGTGGCGACGTGCGGCGGCGGCCCGTGCCGCCAGCTCGCGGCGGTGACGGTCGGCGGGACGCCGGTCGTGCTGCTCACCGACGCGACCGGCGGTTCCGCGCGGGTGCGCGTCGGGGCCGAGCCGGGGACGGTGGTCGAGCTGTCGATCGCCCAGCTGGGCGTGCGGCTGGACCAGAACTCGCTGCGCTGCATCGACGGCGAGGCGCCGACGTGCCTGGTCCGCGGCGACGTCGGCGAAGACGGCAAGGCGGCGTACGGCGAGCTGCTCGTGGCGAGCGGGGGAGTGTGGCGCGGCCAGGGCAAGCCGTACTTCGCGGACGCCGGGACGCTGTCCCTCTACGACGTCACGGGCGACGGGCGGCCGGACGTGATCGTCGTCCGCCACGACTGCCGCGGCGCGGACTCGGGCACGGCCAAGTGCGACGCGGCCCCGGTGCTGGGGCAGGTGTACGACCTGACGGGCAAGTCGGTCGGCTGCACGCGGCGGTACACCGCACCCTCGGACCTGCGCGGCTGGCCCGACATCCGCCTGACGCGCACCGACCTGCGCACCTGCCCCGGCTACTGAGGTCAGGCGGGGGCCGGTTCGGTGTGGCGGGCCACCGAGCCGTCGTCCGTGGTCTGCGGGCGGTCGGTCGGGGCGTTCAGCACCTCGTCGTCGAGGAGGCCCTCGCTGCGCGCCACGATCGTCGGGACCACGATCTGGCCGGCCACGTTCGTCGCCGTGCGCATCATGTCCATGATCGGGTTGACCGAGTAGATCAGCGCCAGGCCGAGCGCGACCTGCTTGGCGTCGAGGCCGATGAACGACGTCGTCAGCGTGAACGCCGTCAGCCAGCCGGTGGTGCCGGCCGTCGCCAGCGCGCCGACCACGGCGACCACGACGATGCCCACGTACTGCCAGAAGTTCAGCGACACCCCGGCCAGGTTGGCGACGAAGATCGCCGCGATCGCCGGGAAGACCGCCGCGCAGCCGTCCATCTTCGTCGCGCTGCCGAGCGGGGTCGCGAAGGCCGCGTACGCCGGCTGGACGCCGAGGTTCACCGCGGACTGGCGGGTCAGCGGGAGCGTCGCGGCCGAGGACTGCGAAGCGAACGCGAACTGGATCGCCGTGCCCGCCTTGGAGAAGAACTTCAGCGGGCTGACCTTCGCCACGAACCGCAGCAGGATCGGGTAGACGACGAACAGCACGAGCAGGCAGCCGACGTACACCGCGAGCGTCGTCGAGAACAGCGGGCGGAACAGCGCGTCGCCGTAGTTGGACACCGCCGCGCCGATCAGGCCGACGATGCCGATCGGGGCCAGCCGGACGATCCAGCCGAGGTAGCGCTGGATGATCTCGAACACGCTCGTCGTGAAGTCGACGAACGGCTTCGCCTTGTCACCCAGGCTGTACGCGGCGGCGCCGAGCACCAGCGCGAGGAACAGCACCTGCAGCGTCTCGCCGTCGGCGAACGCCTTCACGAAGTTCTCCGGCAGCAGCCCGTTGACGAAGGCGCTCCACGAGCCCCAGTGGTCGACGCTGGCCGCGGCCTTGCCGGCGTTCTTGGCGGTCGCCGTGACGCCGCCGAGCCCGCCGGAGCCCGGGTTGAAGATCCGGCCGACCGCGATGCCGATCAGTGACGCGATGAACGACGTGATCGCGAACCACATGACCGTCTTGCCGCCGAGGCGGGCGGCGGTGCGGCCGCCGCCGAGCTTGCGCAGGCTGTTGATGCCGACCACGATCGCCGTGAAGACCAGCGGGATCACCGCGATCTGCAGCAGGGTCGTGAAGATGGTGCCGATCTGGTCGAGGAGATCGGTCAGCCAGCCGGCCTCGGTCTGCCGCGCGACGACGCCGAGCGCGGCGCCGACGACGAGCGAGCCGAGGACCGCGGCCGCGAACACCCGCGGCTTGGTGTATGTCCGTACGAAAGACACGGGGCTACTCCGGTGCTCGAAAGTTTCCTGTATTGCCTGATCAGGAGAACGTCAGGCAAGGGAGGACTCTTCCGGAACGCCCGTGGGTGTGGCGCCTTTCTCAGGATGCGGAACCACGCCAGAGATCCACGACACTCACGCCGACCTCGGCGAGCAGCCGGCGCGTCAGCGGCAGGCTGATGCCGATGACGCTCGTGTGGCCGCCGTCGAGCCCGTCGACGAACCAGCCGCCCAGGCCGTCGATCGTGAAGCCGCCGGCGACGTGCAGCGGCTCGCCGCTGGCGACGTAGGCGTCGATCTCCTCGGGGCTCGGCGTGCCGAACCGGACGGTCGTCGATTCCCAGCCGCTGGTCTCCTTCGCGCGCGTCCCGCCCTCGAGCCGGACGACCGCGTGCCCGGTGAGGAGTTCACCGGATGTCCCCGCCATCGCGGCCCAGCGCTGCCGCGCGGTGTCCGGATCGGCCGGTTTGCCGACCATCCGGCCGCCGATGTTCAGCATCGAGTCGCAGGCGACGACGACGGCGTCGGGGTGGACGGCGGCGACCTTGTCGACGACCGCTTCGGCCTTGGCCGCGGCGAGCGCCGCGACCAGCTCCGACGGCGTCGGATCGGTCAGCGAAGCCGCGACGGCGTCCTCGTCGACGCCGGAGACGAACACGGCCGGATCGAGGCCCGCCGAGCGCAGCAGGGCGAGGCGGGCGGGGGACTGGGAGGCGAGGACGAACTGCACAGCTTGAACGGGCACAGCGGCGAACGTACCCGGGTGCCCGTCGTGACCGAATTGTGACCGGCGCCACTTCGCAACGGAGTTATTTTGTTGTGGCTCGCAACATATGGCACCGGGATGCTCGGAGGTGACCGATGACCGTACGGGTGACCGCCACGTCAGCCACCAGGTCGCAGCCGCTGTGGTGGGCCAGGCTCCGGACCCCGAAGGGCCGCGAGACCATCCGCGCGGACGCGGCGTCGACGCCGAAAACCGCGCGCTGAAGCCACCGCTCCCGCGGTCCGTGCGAGCCTCCGGTACCCGACACCCGGAGGCTCGCACGGTTTTCACGCCGCGGCGGCCTCGGGGGCCGGTGCCGGAGTCTCCCAGCGCGGCTTGACCCGCCGCAGCACCGCGGCCGAAACGACCCCGAGCAACAGCACGACCATCGGCAGCAGCATCGTCACGCGGGCCGCGTCCGTCAGTCCACTGTGGACCGCGTCGGTCGCCAGCTTGCCGGCCTGCGCGGCGACCTCGGCCGGCAGCCCCGGCATCGGCGACGGCCCGCCGGCCGAGCCGAACTCACCGGTGCTCGCCGCCGCCTTCGCGATCCCCTCGGCGAACGGCGCCCGGTACTGCTCCGGCAGCTGCGTTGCCGCCTTCGCCGCTTCGTCCGCGATCGAGGAGCTCACCCGGGCCTGCAGCAGCACGCCGATCGCCGCGGAGCCGAGCACGCCGCCGACCTGGCGGGACGTGTTGAAGATCCCGGACGCCGTCCCGGCCAGGCGGGGTTCCACCGAGCCCATCGTCATGTTGCTCATCGGCGAGAAGATGCAGCCGATCCCCAGGCCGCACACCAGCAGCGCCGGGATGAAGCTCCACGGGCTGCTGTCCGGCGCCGCCTGCAGCGCGATGGTCCCCAGCCCGGCCGCCAGCGCCGTGAGGCCGAACATCACCAGGTACTTGCCGTTCACCTTGTCGGACAGGTTCCCGACGAACGGCGCGACGATCCCGGACAGCAGCGACATCGGCGCGGTCAGCAGGCCCGCCATCGTCGGGGTGAGCCCGAGCACCGACTGGATGTAGATCACCAGCGGCAGGAACATGCCGGTCATCGCGAAGCCGACCGTCGTCGCCGTGAGCGTGCCCGCCGAGAAGTTGCGGTTCGAGAACACCTGCAGCGGCAGCAGCGGCTCGCGCTTGTTCACCCGCTGCCACACCAGGAACGCGACCAGCAGCAGCACACCGGCGCCGATGATCTCGAACACCGTGATGCCGCCGAACACCGTGCCCCAGTCGTACTGCTGCCCGTTCTGGACGCCGAAGACGATGCAGAACAGCGCCGCGCTGGAGAGGACGATGCCGAGCAGGTCGAACGAGTGCGAGTGCTTCGGCTGCCAGTCCGGCACCAGGACCAGCGTCATCACGATGGCGATCACGCCGATCGGCACGTTGACGTAGAAGATCCACTCCCAGCCGAAGTGGTCGACGAGCACGCCGCCCAGCAGCGGGCCGGTGATCGTCGCCAGGCCGGCAACGCCGCCCCACATGCCCATCGCCGGGCCGCGCTTGGCTGGCGGGAACAGGTGCGTGATGAACGCCAGCGTCTGCGGCGTCATCAGCGCGGCGCCGAGCCCCTGCACCGCGCGCGCCGCGATGAGCATCTCGACGTTGCCGGACAGGCCGCACCACAGCGACGCGCCGGTGAACACGACCAGCCCGGCGAGGAACACCCGCTTCGGGCCGAAGCGGTCGCCGAGCCGGCTGGTGAACAACATCGGCACGGCGTAGGTGAGCAGGTAGACGCTGATCACCCAGACGACGGAGTTCAGCCCGGCGTTCAGTTCGCGCAGCATGGTCGGGATCGCGATCGACACGATCGTCGTGTCGAGCAGGATCATGAAGAAGCCGAGGCACAGCGCGCCGAGCGCCGCCCACGGGTTAGCTTGTCTTGCGTTCATCGTCGTCTTCCCCGGTGATGAGCTTCAGGATGGGTTCGTGGTGGTTGTCCTGGAACGGGATCCGTCCGGACCGCAGGTCTTCGAGGAGCCGCTCGGTCCACTCGAGCTCGAACTTCCGTTGGTCGCACTGGTAGCGCCAGTCGAGCCAGTAGATCTCGGGCGTCCCGTCCGCGGCGAGGCGGTCGAGCACGGCCTGGTCGGCGGCGACGCCGGCGCGCAGCCGCGTGACGCGGTGCTCGAGCTCGAGCAGCGACGCCTCCCGGCCCAGCTCGTCGATGACGGCGAGCCCGGACAGGTAGGCGGGGTACTCCTTCGTGAGGTCCCCCAGGAGTTCGCGGCCGCGCTGGTTGAACTCGTCCAGGCCGGCCTGGGTCATGCCGTAGACGGTCCGTTCGGGCCGCCTGCCGTCGCGCTGGGTGTCGACGACCTCGAGGAAACCGTTGCGGTGCAGGCGTTCCACGGTGTGGTAGAGCGACCCCGCTTTCACGTTCACCCGCGTGTCGACGTACCGCTCGCGCATGAGCTGGGCCATCTCGTACGGGTGCATGGGCTTCTCGTGGAGCAGCTCCAGCACGGCGATGCCGAGCGGGGTCAGCTTGGCCGAGGCCATGATCGTTAGTCCCTTCGGATGACTCCGGGTCGTTTATTCCACGTGGACTATACGGCGCAGACTAGTGCCCGGTCCACGGCCAATCCTGTGACGGTCCGTACACAGCGCGAAGGCCCCCATGATCCCGTCATGGGGGCCTCCGCGGCTTCTCTCAGAACGGCCAGTCGGCGTTCGTCCCCGCCTCGAGCAGGGGAATCATCCGGAAACCCTGGTCGGTCAGGCCGCCGAACACGTGCCGCCGCGCGCCGCCGGACGGCGCGTGGCCGAACCGGTAGCCCGCCAGGTTCCACGTGTACAGCGGAACGTGCGGCGGAAGCGCCTGCCCGACGTCGCCGTCGCCGGCCTGCTCATCGGTGAGGATGACGACGCGGTCGTGCTTCGCGAAGTGCTTCCGCACCGCGCCGGCGGTGTTGGTGCCGCCGCCGAGGAAGAACCCGCCGGACCTCCAGCGCTCGACGTCGCTGAGCAGCGACCCGCCGGGCCGCAGCTTGAACGTCTTGGTGCGCGTGCCGCCGAGCAGCCGGTCCGAGAACGACACGACGTCGGCGTCGGCGCACCGCCGCCCCAGCGCGAGCCCGAAGACCGCGGCGGCGTCCCAGCGCAGCAGGGTGCCGTCGCGGCTGAAGCCCATGTTCATCGACGTCGAGGTGTCGACGAGCACGAGCGTCCGCCCGGGCAGCTCCGGAACACCTCCCAGCGAGTGCGCGATCGCCTGCTCCAGCGCCCACGCCCACCGCAGCGACGGCGCGACCCGGTAAGCGGACAGGAACCGCATCGGCAGCTGCCGCGACTTCGCGACCTGCGCCGGATCGGCGAGCTTCGCGGCAACGCGCTGCGCGACTTCGTCCGAGACGCCGGCCTCGTCGAAGTTGCGCAGGTTCCGCGCGAGCGCCATGTAGCCCATCGACGGGATGAGCGCCTCCCAGACGCGCGCGTCCAGGGGGCCCTGCAGCCAGCCGGCGACCGACTCCCACGTCATGCCCGCCGCGCGCAGGACGTCCGCCGCGTCCGGCCGCGCGAACAGCTCGCGCCGGCGCGGCGCGTCCCACGCCGTCAGCTCGGCGCGGGCGCGCAGCACCCGGAGCGCGTCCGGGAGCGGGTTGCCGCGGTCGTGGCGCTCGTCGAGGACGTGCTTGAACAGCTCGCCCTGCGCGGCGTCGCGGGTGGCCGGGTGCGTCAGCTCGAGGACGTCGGCGAAGCGGAACGCCCGCGCCGCCGAGTCCCACTTGACGTAGGAGCGCTCGTCGTAGAGCTTCCGCGCCGCGTCGGCCACGCCGCGCTTGACCGGCTTCGGGATGGTCTTGCCGTGCACGGAAGTCCAGTAGGCGAGCAGCTCCCCGGGCTCGTCGGCCCGCTGCAGGACGTCGGCGACGACCTGCCGGCCGAGCCCGTCGAGCCCGGCGTCGAGGCGAGCCTTGGCGAACTCGGCCGCGCCGACGAGCGACGCGGTGCGCAGGTTCGCCTCGGACCGCAGCCAGCGCAGGAACCGAGCGGTCCACTGTGGATCCTCGAACGTCGCGGCGTGGACGAGCGCGGTGTAGCGCGTGTCGCGCGCGTTCGCGGACTCGTAGAAGGTGTGCTCGCCGACCATGTTGGTGACGGCGAGCAGGAAGAGCTCGGACCGGGCGTCGCGCGCGTAACCGGCGCCACCCTCGTAGGTGACCCCGGACGCCTCGCTGCGGACGGGTGAAGTCGCCGCGGGCGCGCGTGCGGAGTTGAACTTGCTCATTTCTCTCCCCCTTTTGCCGGGGAGTCACGGCCACAGCGATGCCCGAGATCGAAGTCGGTGAAGGTACGGTTGCTGCTCTGCCGGACTGAGCTACCGGACCACGTGGTCCGGGAGGGATTCGAACCCCCGACCTGCCCATTATGAGTGGAAGTAACCCTCGCCTGCGCACCGGGCATCGGTGAAGCCGTGACTCCCGAGGTCGTGCTCGCACCGGGAGTGCGTCGGTTGCCCGAGATCGAAGTGGTGAAGGCTTTCGGGATTCGAACCCATGGGATACCAGAGAAGTAACCCTCACCGCCGCACCGGGCGAGAGCAACGTTAGCCGCCGCGGCGGCGGGAGGGAACCGAATATCCGGCCGGCTTCCGGCGTGCCTGGCGATCAGAGGTTAGTTCGTGCTAAGAACTATGTATAGTCAGTTCGTAGCACGAACTACCACTGGGAGGAATCATGACGCACTTCGGCATCGGCGTCTCCACCGCGGTCGTCGCCGTCCCGAGCACCCTCGAACTCGCCGTCCAGGTCGATCGCGCCGGGCTTGACCTGCTCACCGTCTCCGATCACCCCTACCACGCCGACCGGCTCGACGCGTACGCCGAAATCGGGGTCCTCCTCGGGCGGACCGAACGGATCTCCGGCCTGGTCAGCGTCACCAACCTGCCGACGCGCCCGGCGTCGATGCTCGCGCGCACCATCACGAGCCTGTCCGCGCTCACCGGCGGCCGGATCGTGCTCGGGATGGGCGTCGGCGGGCTGTGGGACGACATCGCGCGGCTCGGGTTCCCCAAATTGACCCCCGGCCAGGCCGTCCGCGCGTTCGAAGAGGGCATCCGGCTGGTCAAAATGCTGGGCGGGGGCGGCGACCCCGTCACCTTCGACGGCGAGTTCTACCAGGTCACCGACCTTGAGCCCGCTGCCGAAACCATGCCGCCCGTGTGGACCGGGTCCGTCGGGCCGAAGTCCCTCGCGGTCACCGGGCGGGTTGCGGACGGGTGGATGCCCGGCCGCGCCGCCGACTGGCTCAGCGAGCGCTTCCGCACCTTGCGTCCGCTGATCGACAAAGCCGCCGCCGACGCCGGGCGCGACCCCGCCGACATCGCCACCGTGTACAACTTCCCCGGCCGCATCACCGCGGAGCCCTTGGCGAAGACCCGCACCGAAGACGGCCGCTGGATCGGCGGCTCGCCGGACCAGTGGGTCGAGGAGCTGACCGGCGCGGTCCTGGAGCACGCCGCCGCCGGGTTCGTCCTCTTCGGCCCCGGCGGCAGCACCCCCGACGCGGTGTCCGCGGCGCGCTGGGCCGGGGAGATCGTGCCCGCCGTGCGGGAAGCCGTCGCGAAGTAGGCTGGTGCGATGGGGAAACGCGGGGAGGACCTCGGTGTGGTGGCCGGGCTCGTGCGGGCGTCGTTCCTGGTGAACGCCGTCTACGCCGAGTCGGCTCGCGAGTACGGGCTGACCGTGCAGCAGGGGCAGCTGCTGTGCGTGCTGATGGGCAGGCCGTACGGCATGGGAGACCTGGGCGCGACGCTCGGCCTCGAGAAGTCCAGCTTGACCGGCCTGGTCGACCGCGCGGTCCGGCGCGGGCTGGTCCGCCGCGAGCCCGACCCGGACGACCGCCGCGCGATCCAGGTGGTCTTGACGGACGAAGGGCGCGACCTGGCGGAGGAGTTCTACGCGGCGACGTGCCGGCGCGTGGACGAACTGGCGGCGGGCCTGCCCACCCCGGACCGCGACCGGCTCGCGGCACTGCTGGGCCGGGTGGTGCGCGACAACGAGGTGCCGACTGTTTTCCTCGACGTCATCTGATCCCGACTTTCGTCGGGCCGCGGCCGGGTGACAGTAGGAGCGCCAGGTTCCCTGCTGTCGAGGAGCACCATGAAGCGCCTCATCCCCTTCGCTGTCGCCGCCGTCGCCGCGGGGTTGCTCGCCGTCCCGGCGCACGCCGCGACCGTCCACCGTGTCCTCTTCGACAACACGAAGGCCGAGACTGCGGGCAACGCCGACTGGATCGTCAGCACGTCCCAGCCCGACCCGACGGCGCAGAACTCCGCGCCGCAGAAGGAAACCGACTGGACCGGTGCGCTCTCGGCGTGGGGTGTCGCGCTGCAGAAGACCGGGCAGTACAGCCTGAAGACGCTGCCCGCCGGCAACACCATCACCTACGGCACCGGCGGCGCGCTCGACCTCCAGAACTTCGACGAGTTCGTGCTGCCCGAGCCGAACGTCGTGCTGAGCGCGTCCGAAAAGACCGCCGTCATGCGGTTCGTCCAGAACGGCGGCGGGCTGTTCCTCATCTCCGACCACACCGGCAGCGACCGCAACAACGACGGCTGGGACTCCCCGGCGATCATCAACGACCTGATGACGAACAACGGCGTCGACAACACCGACCCGTTCGGCTTCTCGGTCGACCTCAAGAACATCTCCAGCGACCACCCGGTGGCCATCAGCGACCCCACGAACCCCGTGCTCAACGGCGCTTTCGGCACGGTCAAGCACAGCCTGATCGCCAACGGCACGACGTTCACCCTCAAGCCCGCGGACAACGCGAACGTCAAGGGGCTCGCGTACCTGAGCACGTCGTCGCCGGGGAACACCAACGCTTTCTTCGTGACCAGCACGTTCGGCTCCGGCCGCGTCGCGATCTGGGGTGACAGCTCGACCATCGACGACGGCACCGGCCAGTCCGGCAACACGCTCTACAACGGCTGGACCGACTCGACGGCCGACAACGCGGCCCTCGGCCTGAACGCGACGGCGTGGCTCGCGGGCAGCGGCACCACCACGCCGCCGCCGGGCGGCTGCACGGCCGGGCAGCTCCTCGCCAACCCCGGCTTCGAGTCGGGCGCGACGGCGTGGACGGCTTCGGCCAGCGTGATCGGCCAGCACGGCACCAGCGAGCCCGCCCGCACCGGGACGTGGAGCGCGTGGCTCGACGGCTACGGCTCGGCGCACACGGACACCGTCAGCCAGACCGTGACGCTGCCGAGCGGGTGTTCGGCGTACACGTTCTCGTTCTGGCTGCACATCGACACGGCCGAGACGGGCACGACCGCGTACGACAAGCTGACGGTGAAGGCGGGCAGCACGACGTTGGCGACGTACAGCAACCTCAACGCGGCCAGCGGCTATCAGCAGCGAAGCTTCTCGTTGTCCGCGTACGCGGGCCAGTCCGTGACGCTCAGCTTCAGCGGCGTAGAGGGCTCACAGCTGCAGACGTCCTTCGTCGTCGACGACACCGCCGTCACGGTGAGCTAGCTGGGGAAGCCCGAAGCGCGCCAAGCACCTTCGCCGGGGTGGAGCGGTCTACGCAGCGAAGCCGCGTGATCGCCCCACCACGACGTACGCGGCTTCGGCTTCTTCGCGGGCGGAGCCGCCGACGCCGCGGCGACGACCGCCGTCAGCGCCGCCAGTTCGGCGTCGCTCGGGTTCCCGCGGACCACCCGCAGCAGGGGCTTCCGGTCGTCGCTCACAGCGGGATGTTCCCGTGCTTCTTGGGCGGCAGCGACTCGCGCTTGTTGCGCAGCAGCGACAACGCGCGTGCGACGTGCCCGCGGGTGTGCGCCGGCACGATCACCGAGTCGACGTAGCCGCGTTCGGCCGCCGCGTACGGGTTCAGGAGCGTGTCTTCGTACTCCTGGATCAGCTCGGCGCGCAGCGCGTCGACGTCCTTGCCCTCGTTCGCCGCGTTGGCGAGCGTCTTGCGGTGGACGATGTTCGCCGCGCCCTGGGCGCCCATCACCGCGACCTGCGCGGTCGGCCAGGCGAGGTTGATGTCGGCGCCGAGGTGCTTGGACCCCATGACGTCGTACGCGCCGCCGTACGCCTTGCGCGTGATGATCGTGACCAGCGGGACGGTCGCCTCCGCGTAGGCGTAGATCAGCTTCGCGCCGCGGCGGATGATGCCGTTCCACTCCTGGTCGGTGCCCGGGAGGAAGCCTGGCACGTCGACGAAGGTGAGCACCGGGATGTTGAACGCGTCGCAGGTGCGGACGAACCGCGCGGCCTTCTCGGACGCGTCGATGTCGAGGCAGCCGGCGAACTGCGTCGGCTGGTTGGCGACGACGCCGACGCTCTGGCCGTCGACGCGGCCGAAGCCGACGATGATGTTCGGCGCGAACAGCTCGTGGACCTCGAGGAAGTCGCCGTCGTCGACCACGCGGTTGATGACCTCGTGCATGTCGTACGGCGTGTTCGGCGAGTCCGGGATGATCGTGTCGAGCTCGCGGTCGGCGTCGGTGACGTCGTCGAAGAACCCGGCGGGCGCGTCCGACGGCTCGAAAACCGGGGCGTCCGACAGGTTGTTCTGCGGCAGGTACGAGAGCAGTTCCTTGACGTAGGCGATGGCGTCTTCGTCGTCGGAACCGAGGTAGTGCGCGACGCCGGACTTCGTGTTGTGGGTCCGGCCGCCGCCGAGCTCCTCGAAGGTGACGTCCTCGCCGGTGACCGTCTTGACGACGTCCGGGCCAGTGATGAACATCTGCGAGGTCTCGTCGACCATCACGATGAAGTCGGTCAGCGCGGGGGAGTAGACGTGCCCGCCGGCGTTGGCGCCCATGATCAGCGAGATCTGCGGGATGACGCCGGAGGCCTGCACGTTGCGGCGGAAGATCTCGCCGTAGAGGCCGAGCGAGACGACGCCTTCCTGGATGCGCGCGCCGCCACCCTCGTTGATGCCGATGATCGGGCGGCCGGTCTTGATGGCCAGGTCCATGACCTTGACGATCTTCTCGCCGTAGACCTCGCCGAGGCTGCCGCCGAAGACGGTGACGTCCTGGCTGAACACGCAGACCGGGCGGCCGTCGACGGTGCCGTAGCCGGTGACGACGCCGTCGCCGTAGGGCCGGTTCTTCTCCTGGCCGAAGTTGGTCGAGCGGTGCCGGGCCAGCTCGTCGAGCTCGACGAACGAGTTCTCGTCGAGCAGCAGCTCGATGCGTTCCCGCGCGGTTTTCTTGCCCTTGGCGTGCTGCTTCTCCACCGCGCGGGCCGAGCCCGCGTGCACCGCCTCGTCGTAGCGGCGGTACAGGTCGGCCAGCTTGCCGGCCGTGGTGTGGATGTCCGGTTCATCCTCGGGCGGCGTCCCGAGCGGCTCCGTCGCACTGCTCATTCCCGGGAGCTTAGCTACTTGCCGGTCACTTCGCGTGTGGCGTAGGCAACGTCCATGGAGATCCGGACGCTGGACGTCGCCGACCTGCCGGCTTGCTCCGATCTGGCCGAGTCCCGGTCGTGGCCGCGCGAGCCGCCGAAGTGGCGGTTGCTGCACGACGTGGGGCAGGTGTTCGGGGTCGACGCACCTGGTGGCGGCCTCGCGGCGGCCGCGGCGGTGGTGTCGTTCGGGACGGTGGCGTCGATCTCGATGGTGCTGGTCGCACCGCGGTTCGAGCGGCGTGGACTGGGCCGCGCGATCACGGCGCAAGCGCTTGCGGCGGCGGGCGACCGGGTGGTGTGGCTGCACGCGTCGACGTCCGGCCGTCCGCTGTACGAGTCGATGGGTTTCGTCCTCGACGGCGGGTGCCAGGGTCACGTCGGGAGGTTCGCCGACGACGGTGGACCGGGTGCGTCGCCGGGGTCGTTGTCTTCGGTGGCGCCCCTGGACCTGCGCGCGCACGGCGTCGACCGGCGGCCGCTGCTGGAACGGCTGGGGACGCCGTACGTGGTGGAGGGCGGCTTCGCGTTCGGAGTGGACATCGGGCACGTGACGGTGATCGGCCCGGTGGTGGCGGAGACGGAGGACGCGGCCAAGGCGCTGGTCCGCGGGGTGGCGCGGTCGGTGTCCGGCGAAGTCCGGGTGGACCCCGACGACCGGTTCCCGTCGTTCACGACGTGGTTGCGCGAGCGCGGCTTGGTCCCGGGACCGCCGGCACCCCGCCTGGTCCTGGACGGCCGCCCGATTCCCGGCGATCCTTCACTCCGCTTCGCGCCCTTCACGCGGGCGATGTAGGACGCACCAGGCCGGACTCGTAAGCCGCGATCACCAGCTGAGCCCGATCCCGCGCCGCCAGTTTGTGCAGCAGCCGACCGATGTGCGTCTTCACCGTCGCGATTCCCACGTGCAGCCGCGCCGCGATCTCGTCGTTCGACAGCCCGCGCGCGATCAACGCCAAGACCTCCTGCTCCCGCGCCGTCACTCCCTCCAGCCGCTTCACCGGCCCCGTCGGCAGGCGCGCGAACTCCGCCACCAGCCGCCGCGTCACCGATGGCGCCAACAGCGCCTCCCCCGATGCCACGATCGAGATCGCCGACAGCAGGTCCGCCGGTCGCGTGTCCTTCAACAAGAACCCGCTCGCGCCCGCGCGCAACGCGGCGTAGACGTACTCGTCCAGGTCGAACGTCGTCAGCATCAGGACTCGGACCTCCGACGCGGCGCAGATCCGGCGCGTCGCCTCGATGCCGTCCATCGACGGCATCCGCACGTCCATCAACACGACGTCCGGGGCGAACCGCCGGGCCAGTGCGACCGCCTCGACGCCGTCCGACGCCTCGCCGACCACCTCCAGGCCCGGCGCGCTGTCCACCAGCACCCGGAAGCTGCCGCGCAGCAACGCCTGGTCGTCGGCGATCAGGACGCGGGTCATCGAGCCGCCGCCGTTTCGTAGGGAAGCCGCGCGAAGACGCGGAAACCGGGTTCGGCCGGGCCGGCATCGAACTCGCCGCCGTAGACGGCCACGCGTTCGCGCATCCCGATCAGGCCGTGGCCCGGTGTCGCGGACCCGCCGCGGCCGTCGTCGCGGACCTCGATCGTCACCTCGCCGTCCGTCCCGGCGACGCGGATGCGGCACGTCGCCGCGCCCGCGTGCTTGACCACGTTGGTCAGCGCCTCCTGGACGATCCGGTAGACCGACTGGCCGATGCCGCCCGGCAGCTCCTCGAGACCGTCGACCGCGAGGGCGACGTCCAAAGCGCCCGCCTGTTCCGCGCGTTCGGCGAGCGCGCGCAGGTCGTCGAGCGTCGGGGCGGGCGCCAGCGCCGGGACGCCGGTGCCGTCGCGCAGGACTCCCAGCATCCGCCGCAGCTCGGCGAGCGTCTCGCGGCTCGTGTCTTCGATGACGCGCAACGCTTCCCGTGCCTCCGCGGGCTGTTCCGAAGCGACGTGGTTGCCGACGGCCGCCTTCACCGCGATCAGGCTCATGCTGTGCGCGACGACGTCGTGCATCTCGCGCGCGATCCGCAGCCGTTCGGCGGAAACCGCTTCCCGTGCGTGGTTTTCCCGCTCGGCCGCGGCGTACTCGCGGCGCCCGTGGACGGCGACGCCGAGCGCGAACCCGACGATCAGCGCCGACGCCCCGAAGTTGACGGTGGTGGCGGTGCTCGGGTTCGGCACCACGACCCCGAGCAGGCCGACGCCGAGCAGCCCGGCCACGAACCCGACCCGCGAGGCCCGGCTGCCCCGGTGCACGACGAACGTGAAGAGCGCGCACCCGGCCGACACGACGGCGACCGCGAGCACCGGCCCGCCGATCGGCACGGCCGCCGCGGTCAGCACCAGGGCCAGGACGTAGGCGGGGCGCGGCCACCAGCGCCGCAGCACGATCGGGACGGCGCTCGTCAGCATGATCGTCCAGCCGAGCCAGGCCGGGAGCCACAGCGGCAGCCGCCACGCCCCGGCCGCGAGGTTCCCGCCGGCCCCCACCGTGAGCACCAGGACCGCGAGCGCGTCCAGCACCACGCGAATTCGCATGGGACGAACGTAATGCGGACGCCCCCGCCGCGCGTCAACCCTGGGTCGGACGCTCCGCGTAATGCTTCTTCACGGCCTCGACGTGCTCGGGCGTCCAGTCCGGCAGGTCGACGCCGTGCGTCGCGGCGAACAGCTTGTCGAGCTGCTCGTGCCGCTGCGCGAGCTGAGCGGGCACGTCGGCTTCGGGCGCTTCGGTGAACTCGACGCGGGTGCCTTCCAGCGGCTCCTGGACCACGTGCCAGCCGGGCTCGTCGGGCAGGAGCGCGCGGACTTCGTCCACCGGCTTCCACACGAGGTCGCGGCGGAAGCGGATCGTCCCGTCGGCGAGCACTTCGCCGTAGCCGAGGCCGAATTCGTCCACATAGGACGCCATCCGGGCGTGCCAGTCGTTGGGCTGCTCGGCGTCGCGGCCGGACAGCCGCGCGTCGAGAGCGTCGAGGCAGACGTCCCAGCCGGCGGCGGTGCGGCCCGCGGCCAGCTTCGCGATCGCCGGTTCGCCGCGGCCGAAGGTGTGCGTGAACTCCAGGAGGCTGCCGTCGCCGTCCGGGGTGATGAGCCAGCGCAGGGTGTCGTCGTTCCAGACGAAGGTGAACTCGCGCGGCGGGTCGGCGGTGACGACCCGGCCGGTCGTCGCCGTGTCCTCGCCGGGGAAGGTGAACCGGATGGCGCCGCCGTCACGCAGTTCGACGTCGACCTTCGCCGGGAACCAGTGCTCGAGCTCGGCCGGGTCCGTGATGGCGCGCCAGACCTGCTCGGGCGCGTGCTTCAGCCGGCGTTCCAGCCGGAGGGCGGGACGGTCCTCGTCGGTCAGCAGTTTCGCGGGCATGCCTGTATATAACCACCGAGGCATATACGGGTCAAGCGCCGCGGACGGCGGCGACCGCGGCGGTGAGCTCCGGGTCGCTCGCGGCCTTGTCCAGTGAAGTCCGCAGCACCGAGCAGTACGTCGGCTCGGCTTCGGCGTAGCGCTTGCGGCCGGCGTCGGTGATCACCGAGTAGACGCCGCGGCGGTCGTCTTCGCACAGGTCGCGGATGGTCAGGCCGGCGTCTTCGAGGCGCGCGCACATCCGGCTGACCGAGCTCTGGTTGAGCCCGATCGCCTCGGCGAGCTCCTGCATCCGCAGGCCGCCGCGCGGGCCCGCGACCAGCTTGCCGAGCGCGCGGTACTCGGACAGGCCGAGCCCGTGGCGCCGTTGCAGCACCTTGCCCAGCTCCTGCTCGATCCGGGCGTGCAGCACGAGCATGCGTCCCCAGGACTGTTCGTCGACGGTCATTTCCCGCCCTCCTCTTGACGCCAGGATAGTCCATGGGCAGTCTTTATATGTACATGCAAGTAACTGAGGGGATCGACGATGACGCGGAACTTCCTCTTCCTGGTCGGCGCGGCGCGGGCCGGCGGGAACACCGAGATGCTGGCCCGGCGGGCGGCGAAGGAGCTGCCTTGCGACGTCGAGCAGCGGTGGCTCCGGCTGCCCGAGCTGCCGCTGCCGCCGTTCGAGGACCGCCGCCACGGCGCCGGTTCGCACCCGGAGCCCGGCGAGAACGAGCAGCTGCTGATGGACGCGACCTTCGCGGCGACCGACATCGTGATCGTGTCGCCGGTGTACTGGTACTCGCTCGCGGCGAGCGTGAAGCTGTACCTGGACTACTGGTCCGGCTGGATGCGGCTGCCGGTCGAGTTCAAGCCGAAGATGCGCGGCAAGACGCTGTGGGGCGTAAGCGTCCTGAGCGAAACGGCGCGCGAGGCCCAGCCGCTGATCGGCACGCTGGAGCTGTGCGCGGAGTACCTGGCCATGAACTGGGGCGGAGTACTCCTGGGCAACGGAAGCCGTCCAGGCGACGTGCTCCTGGACGCCGACGCGATGTCGGCGGCCCCAACGTTCTTCACCGGCGCGGACTTGGTCACCGCGTAAGGACGACCTTCGCGATCAGGACCAGGTCGGCGCCCGGTCCGGGTCGATCAGCCATTGGAGCAGCACGCCCGACAGTGGGGCCTGGTGCACCGTGCCGACGGCCCGGGCCTCGTCGCTCCCGTCGTCGAGGCCCTGGAAGAGGTTCGCCAGGCCTCAGCGGGCCAGCTCCAGCGCGTTCGCCAGCTGCGCGGGCAATGCCATCACGCCGAAGAAGTATGCGGGGGCGCCGGTGTGACGCCGCGGCGCTTCGCGATGCCGGCCATGTTCTCCTCGCCCCAGTCGCCCAGGGGCAGCAACGCCGTGTTCAGCCGCTGACCCAGCTCGGTCAGCGAGTACTCGACCTTCGGCGGGATCTCGTGGAACACCTCCCGGTGCACGACTTCGTCCGCCTCCAGCTCCCGCAGCGCCTGGATGAGCATCTTCTCGCTGATCCCGGCCACCTTCCGCTTCAGCTCGCCGAACCGCAGCGGCTCGGCGTGCAGCGCCCAGAGGATCAGGGCCTTCCAGCGGCCGCCGACCACGTCGATCGCCGCGTCCAGTCCGCAGCGGTACGTTCTCGCCAGCATCCAGGATCCTTACGTTTTGGTGGGTACCTGACTTATTAGTCGGTACTTGTCCATCGTAAAGCGCGTCAGCAGCATGATCGGCATGGGAGAAAGCAAAAAACAGGTGGCCGTGCTCGGCCTGGGGCGGATGGGCGCCGCCCTCGCCGGCGCGTTGCTGGGGGCGGGTCACGACGTCGTGGTGTGGAACCGGTCGCCGCTCAAGGCGGGGCCGCTGCTCGACCGCGGTGCGCGTCTCGCGGCGACACCCGCCGAGGTGGCTTCGGCGGACGTCGTCCTCAGCTGTCTGTCCACATACGACACTCAACAGCCGGTGCTGGCAGCGGCTTCGCCGAAGGTGCTGGTCAATCTGACTTCGGGGACGCCCGCGGAAGCACGCTCGACCGCCTTGTGGGCATCGTCGGCGGGCATCGAGTACGTGGACGGCGTGATCATGGCTGTCCCGCAGGGAATCGGGACTCCGGCCGCGCAGATCCTCTACGGCGGCTCGTCGGCGGCGTTCGCGGCGCAGCGCGATGTGCTGGCGGTGCTGGGGGAGCCGGTGTTCCTCGGCGAGGACGCCGGGCTGGCGGCGCTGTACGACTTGGCGCTGCTGGGCATCATGTGGTCGACGATGGCCGGTTACCTGCACGCGCTGGCCCTGGTCGGGACGGAAGGCGTGGCGCCGTCGGTGTTCACGCCGATGGCGTTGTCGTGGCTCTCGGCGGTCGGCGGGTTCCTGCCGGGGATCGGTTCGCAGGTGGTGAGCGGGGACTACTCGACCGACGTGTCCGCTTTGGACATCAACGCCGCCGGGCTGGGGCTGCTGGTGGAGACGAGCCGCGCCCAGGGGATCTCCGCTTCGGTGCCCGCGGCGCTGCGGGAGTTGTTCGACCGCGCGGTGGCGTCGGGTCACGGCGCGCACGCGATCGCGAGTGTCATCGAGGAGATCTGGTGAAGTTTGCGGGGAAGAAGGCGGTCGTCACGGGCGGCACGCACGGAATGGGACTGGCGGTGGTGCGCGCGCTGCTGGACGGTGGCGCGGAAGTCCTGGCGACCGGCCGGGACGTCTCGGGGCTGGACATCCCGGGGGCGCACCTGCTGTCGTCGGACGCGTCGTCGCTGGCCGACATCGACTCACTGGCCGCGGTGACCTCGGACCGGCTCGGGACGGTGGACCTGGTGTTCGTCAACGTCGGGTTCGCGACGCTGACGCCGTACGCGGAGGCGACGCCGGAAATCTACGACCGGACGTTCGACGTGAACGCGAAGGGCGCGTACTTCACGGCCCAGCGGCTGGCGGGGTTGGTGCGGCCCGGCGGATCGTTCGTGTTCACGACGTCGGTGGCGGCCGGCGCGGGAATCGCAGGGATGGGCCCGTATTCGGCGGCGAAGGCGGCGGTGAGGTCGTTCGCGCTGACGTACGCGGCCGAGCTGGCGCCGCGCGGGATCCGGGTCAACGTGGTCAGCCCGGGGTACACGGACACCCCGACGATGGGCGTGACGGGAGTGCCCGGCTCGGTGCTCGCCGCGTTCAAGAAGACCGGCGACGAGGTGACGCCGCTGAAGAGGCACGCGACGGTCGAGGAAGTGGCGGCGGCGGTGCTGTTCTTGGCGTTCGAGGCAACGTTCACCACGGGCGCGGACCTGCCAGTGGACGGCGGCTTGGGCCAGCGGCTCACGTTGCCGGCCTGAGCCCGCCCCGCCGGGCTCGGCTGGCTCGGCTGGCTCGGCTGGCTCGGCTCAAGCCTTGCCGGGCCCGCGCCGCGCCGGTGCATTGCCTGCCCGCGGCCGACCTTCGGCGCACCTCATCCTGCTTGCGTGAGGTGGACTGCGAGGCCCGTCGCGCCTGGGGCGTGCTCGGGGCGCAGGACCAGGTTGTCGTCGTAGTCGCCGCCGTTCTGCGGGCGGAACGGGATCGGGTCCGTCGTCTCCAGCGTGCTCAGGCGCGTGCGCAGCTGCTCCCGCGCCTTGGCGAACTCGGCGTCCGGCACCCGGTCGGCGCCGAAGACCGCGACTGGCGGCAATACCGACATCCCCGCGTAGAACAGCGTTCCGTGGTGCAGCGGCCACAGGACGTCGTTCAGCGCGCCGTTCACCCCGCGCGGGCCCATGGCCGGCTCGCGGGCTCCCGCGGTGAGCACCACTATCGCGCGCTTGCCCGCGAGCCGGCCTTCGCCGTAGCGCAACGTGCGGCCGTCCTCCGCGCGGACGCCGTAGCCGAAGCCCTTCACGAACACCCGGTCGAACCAGCCCTTCAGGATCGCGGGCAGGCCGTACCACCACAACGGGAACTGCACGACGACCGCGTCCGCCCAGTCGAGTTTCTCCTGCTCGGCCACGATGTCCGGGCTCAGCTCGCCCCGCGCGTGCGCGCGGGCCGACGTCGCCCCGACGATCAGCCGCTCGTCCCCGGCCTCGGTGCCGAAGTCGGCCGCGTCGACCACCGGGTTCCACTTCATCGCGTACAGATCCGACTCCCGGACGTCGTGCCCGAGTTCGCGGAGCGTCCGGAGGCCGTCGTCACGGAGAGCCCCGCTCAGCGAGCGCGGTTCGGGATGCGCGAAGACCCACAACACGTTCATGACCTCGATGGTCACTCCGGCTCCCCGCTCGATCGAGTGGCCTGATAGCCAACATGTGCAAGAATCGAGCCATGGCCGAATTCGCGCACCCGGACCGTCACCACGTCGCCGTGCTGGTCAGGCACGGCATGCTCGTGATGGAGCTGGGCATCGTCCACCGGCTCTTCGGGCAGGCGCGCTCGGCGTCCGGCGAGCCGCTGTACGAGGTCGTGACGTGCGCCCTCGAACCCGGCCCGGTCCGCACCGACTCGGACTTCACCATCCCGATCGACCGCGGGCCCGAGGTGCTGGCCGAGGCCGACACCGTGATCGTCCCCGCGTCGCGGGCCGAATACGAACCCCTCGCGCACGTGCTGACCCCACCGCTGGCGGCCGCACTGGATCGGATCCCGGCGGACGCGCGCATCGCGTCGATCTGCACCGGCGCGTTCGTGCTCGCCGCGGCCGGTCTCCTCGACGGCCGCCGCGCGACCACCCACTGGCGCTCCGCCGACGAGCTCCAGAACCGGTTCCCGGAGGTCGACGTCGACCCGCACGTGCTCTACACCGACGACGGCAACGTCCTGACCTCGGCGGGCGTCGCGTCGGGGATCGACCTGGTGCTGCACATGATCCGCCACGACCACGGCGCCGCCGTCGCCAACGAAGTCGCCCGCGGCACGGTCGTCTCCCCGCACCGCGAAGGCGGCCAGGCCCAGTTCGTCCGCCGGCCGGTGCCGGAGCCGCGCACGTCGTCGACGAAGGCAGCGCGCGCGTGGGCGCTGGAGAACCTGCACCGCCCGCTGACGTTGCGCGAGCTCGCCGCCCGCGAGGCGATGAGCACCCGGACGTTCACCCGCCGCTTCCGCGAGGAAGTCGGCATCTCGGCACTGCAATGGCTTACGCAGCAACGGATCGAGCGCGCCCGCCAGCTGCTGGAGGAGTCGGACCTGCCGGTCGACCGGGTGGCGACCGAAGCCGGCTTCGGCACGGCGGCGTCGCTGCGCCAGCACTTCCAGGCCGCGCTCGGGGTGTCACCGAGCGCGTACCGCACGACGTTCCGCGGCGAACTGGCGGCGCAGGCGGGCTGAGTCGTCGTGGCTCGGCGGCACCCCTGCGCGGTCAGCCCGCCGGGACGGCACCCGGTCGAGGTAGTGCTTCGCTGACCTCGACGGCGGTGCGCACGAACCGCGCGATCCGCACGTCCCGCGCGCCCGCCGGCCAGGCGAGCGCGAGCGAGTACGGCGTCGCGTCGCCGACCGGCCGGTAGACGACGTCGGCCCGCTGATGCCACTCCGCGAACGACGCCGGCAGCAGCGCGATCGCCTGCCCGAGCGCGACCGTCTCCAGCAGCTGGGTGCTGTCCCGCACCACCGGCCCCGGCGTGACCGGGCGGCCGGTCACGTCCTGGCCCGACCAGTAGGCCCGGTCCGCGGCCGAGGCGTCCGGCCAGCACGGCGTCGGCCGCCCGGCGAAGTCCGCGCAGGTGAGCGTGGACCGGCCGGCCAGCTCGTGCCGGAAGGGCAACGCGGCGACGCGCGGCTCGGTGAAGAGCACCTCGACGTCCAGGTCACCGTGGTCGCCCGGGCAGCCGACCACGGCCACGTCGGCCCGGCCGTCGCGCGGCACGCCGCCCCGCTCGCCGAACCCGCTGACCCGGATCTCGACCGGTCCCGGGTACCCGTCGGCGATCCGCCGCAGCAGTTCGGTGGCCACGCCGGATTTCGCGGTGACGACGAGCGCCGGCGGCTGCTGAGCCGCCCGCCGGGTGCGCCGGACGGCGTTCGCGACCGCGTCGAGCGCCTTCGCCGACTCCGTGAACAGGACGTTCCCGGCCGGCGTCAGCTCGACGTGCCGGCTGGTGCGCTCGAAGAGCTGAACGCCCAGCCGCCGCTCCAGCAACCGGATCGCGCGCGACAGCGGGGGCTGCGCCATCCCGAGCCGCTCGGCGGCGCGGGAGAAGTTCAGCTCTTCGGCGACCGCGCGGAAGTACCGCAGCTCACGGACCTCGACGTCGTCCATATCGCGAGGGTATCGCGGCGGAGTCCATCGGTCTTTCCCTTCTTTCTCGGCGGATGGCGGGGTTCGTGTTGAGAAGTCCACAAAGGACGGACCGCGGAGTGCGGGACGGACGGATCGCCGATCGCCGGGGGCGCGGTGAGGCAGCGGCGCGAGAGCTACGGCGCGATGCCCTCGAGCATCGCCCGCACCACTGCGTCCGGCGTCGGTGGGTCGAGGGGGCCCGTGTGCGGGAAGACCGCCGCCAGTACCGCGGCGTGGCAGTAGCCGACCAGCATCGCCGCGGCCGCGTCCACTTCGGACTCCTCGCGCAGCCTGCCGAGGGTTCGCTCCTCCTTCAGGTACGCCAGCAGGCGGTCGCGCCAGTAACCCGATCGCTCGCTGATCTCCGCGAACCGCTCCAGCACCCGCGGCTGGCCGATCAGGCCGCTGAACGCCGGCACGATCACCTTGTGCAGCGCCAGCCCGAACTCCAGGTGGCGGTGGAGGTTGCCCGCCACGGTGCCTTCGCCCGCCACCGGCAGGTCGCCCAGTTCCGCTTCCGTAGTGCGCACGTGCTCCAGCAAGGCCCGGGCCACCAGCTCCTCCTTGTCGGAGAAGTGGTTGTAGAGCACGCCGTCGGCGACGCCCGCCATGCGCGCGATCTCGCGCACGGTCATCCCGGTCGTCCCGTGCGTGGCGATCATCTTCTGGGCGGTCTCGACCAGCAGGTCGTGCAGCGACTGGCCGTCCCGCTGCGCCGCGGCTTTCCTCGGTGACATCACCGCCATCGTAAGGGCCTCACGACCTCCTCCCCGTGACCAGCCACGCCGTTCCCCGCAGGCGGACCGCGTCCGGGCCCGCGTACGGCGCCAGTGCCGCCGTCAGGGCCTCTGTCGCTTTGGCCGCCGTCTCGCCGTCGACCATGCCCAGGTGGTGGCGGACCGGACCCCAGTCGCTGATGAACCGGGCCGCGTCCGGGACGTCGTGGCCCCAGACCTGGTCGGCCTCGACGCGGGTGCACACCACGTCGGAGAAGCCGGCTTCGGTCAGGACCGCCGTCGTGCGGTCCGGGTCCGCGAACGACGTCGGCCCGCTGCCGTCGGGGCCGGTGGGCTGGGGCAGGTACTCGGCCAGTGCGCCGAACACCCGGCCGAGGTCGGTGCCCGCCAGCGCCGTCATGCACAGGAACGCCAGCCGGCCGCCGGGGCGCAGGGCCCGCCGGACGTTGGCGAACGCCGCCACCGGGTCGGCGAAGAACATCACCCCGAACCGGCTGATCGCCAGGTCGAACGCGCCTTCGGCGAACGGGTGCACCTGGACGTCACCCTGCTCGAACGCCACGTTCGGCACCTCCGCCGCCCGCGCCCGCGCGGTCGCCAGCATCGGTCCGGACAGGTCGACCCCGGTCGCGGACGCGGCCCGGGCCGCCGCCAGCCGCGTCAGCTGGCCGTTGCCGCAGCCGATGTCCAGCACCCGGTCGCCCGCGCCGACCTCATCGAGCAGGAAGCCGTTGAACCCGCTGTTCACGGCGTCGTAGCGATCGGCGTGCGACGCCCAATGTTCCCCCTCGTACCCGTTCCATGCCTCGGCCTGCGCGGTGTTGACGATCCCGGTCATTCCCATCTCCTTCGTTGTGAACACGCGTTCATGAACACTCGTTCATGGTCCCGAGATCCGCCACGGCTGTCAAGGCATCGGCCACCCCGGAGCCGGATGTCGGCCAGGTGGCAGATCTTCCGGTCGGGCGATCGCGGAAGACTTCTCGTCAGCAGGGAAACCGCCCCTGACCAGCACAGAGGAGCTAGAAATGGCCGACGTCATCGCCAACATGTCCATGTCCCTCGACGGCTTCGTCGCCGACCCGCAGGACCGCATCGACCACCTGTTCGGGTGGTTCGGCAACGGCGACGTCGAGGTCCCGACCGCCGTCGAGTGGGCGACCTTCAAGACCTCCGAAGCCAGCGCGAAGATGCTCCGCGCCGCCATGGAGAACGTCGGCGCGCTGATCACCGGCCGCCGCCTGTTCAACCTCACCCAGGGCTGGGGCGGCGCGCACCCGATGGGCGTGCCGGTCTTCGTCGTCACCCACGAGGAGCCCGCGGACTGGCCGCACCCCGACGCGCCGTTCACCTTCGTCACCGACGGCCTCGAAAGCGCCGTCGAGCAGGCCAAGAAGGTCGCCGGCGACAAGAACGTCGCCGTCGCCAGCACCACGATCGCGCAGCAGTGCCTCAACCTGGGCCTGCTCGACGGCATCCAGGTCGACCTCATCCCGGTGCTGCTGGGCGACGGCGTCCGGTTCTTCGACCACCTCGACGCGACCGTCACGCTGACCGGCCCCGAGGTCGTCGAGGGCACCGGCGTGACGCACCTGTCCTACCGGGTCACGCGAGGAGCGTGACGTGCAGCGCGGCCAGGCGGGCGGGTTCGGCGATCACTTCGTACGCCGCCACCCGCTCGCCTTCGACCGCCACGGCCAGCGCGAGCAGCAGCCGGCCGCGCGGGGCCACGACGACGCCGACCGCACCGTCGACCAGGGCCGCTTCGGCGAAGTGAGCCCGTTTCCCGAACACCTGGGTCTCTTCGGCCACCGCCCGCGCCCCATGGGCTTCGAGGGCCGCTCCGGCCGGCAACGCGGCCGCGTCGGCGCGGCGGACGACGTCGGGGGCGAGCACGTCCAAGAGCTCGTCGAGATCACCACCGCGGGCCGCGGCGAGGAACGCGTCGACCACCCGGCGGTGCCGCGCCAGGTCGGCCGGCGGCAGCGGAGACGTGCCCCGGACCCGCTGCCGCGCGCGGCTCGCGAGCTTCTTCGCCGCGACCGGCGTGCGGTCGAGCACCGGCGCGATCCGCTCGAACGGCACCGCGAACAGGTCGTGCAGCACGAACGCGATCCGTTCGGCCGGGCCCAGCGCGTCGAGCACGACGAGCAGCGCGCGGCCCACCGAGTCGGCCAGCTCGACCTCGCCCGCCGGGTCCGCGTCGGCCGCCGGCTCCGGCAGGACCTCGAACGGGTCCTCGCGACGGGCCTTCCGCGAACGCAGGACGTCGAGGCAGACGCGGGAGACGACCGTCGTCAGCCAGGCCGCCAGGTTGTCGACCGAGTCCACGCGGTTCAGGCGCAGCCAGGCCTCCTGGACGGCGTCGTCCGCCTCGGCCAGGGAACCGAGCATCCGGAAGGCCAGCCCGCGCAGCCTGCCGCGTTCGGCCTCGAACGCCCGGGCCAGCTCCTCCATCGGTCACCTTTCGCCCGCACCCACCGTCGCACTCCCGACGGATCCCGGCGACCAGAGGTGACCGATGAGCTTGCTGACCCCTGCCGGCCTGGGCGCGTGTCCCGGACAGCGGGCGGCCCACTGGCGGGGACCGGTCGTCGCGCTACTCCGGGCACCACAACGCGAGCTCGCTCCCGCCGGGCTCGCGGAAGTGGAAGCGCCGGCCGCCGGGGAAGGTGAACGGTTCCTTCGTCACCTCTCCGCCTGCCGCCTCGATCGCGGTGCGTGCCGCGGCCAGGTCGTCCGTGCGGACCGTGACCAGCGGCGCGCGGGCTTGCTCGGCCGCGTCCGCCTGGAAGCCGAAGGTGAGGCCCGCGGCCCGGACGTCGCTGTAGTCCGGGCCGTACGGCGTCACCTGCCAGCCGAAAGCGCGCGCGAAGAACTCGCCGGACGCGGTAGCCGACGTGGACGGGAACTCGACGAAGTCGACTTCGAACATGCCCCCGACGCTAGCGGCGACCACCGACAAAACCGCGCGAGCGAGCCATTGCCAGCCCGCCCAGCGCGACGGCGGCCAGCCCGATCACCAGCGCCACCCAGCCCCCGACGATCCCGTACCCGGTGCCGGGACCGCCCTTGGCCATGGCGACGACGAGACCACCACCGGCTGCGCCGGCGAGCCCCGAACCCAGGGCGACGACGGCTCCCCGGCCGCGGGTCAGGGCCAGCACGCCGGCGACGACGCCGGCCACTCCCACCACCGTGGCGACCATCGCCCACACGCGTCCCGGCGTCATGGCGTAACTACTGACAGCGGCAAGGGTCATGGCGTACTCCCATCTTCGGTGTCCGGGCAGCATGTCCGCCGGACCCGTCGCCCGTCGTCGTGCGGACGCGGGCACTTCCCGCTGCCGCGGCCGCCGCAGGAACCCCGGATGTACCGCGGCCGCGGTAGTCCGCGAATGCTCTTCACGCCGGATTCGCCGTCCGGAACATCCGGTTAAGGTGCGGAGATGCGGGTCGTGGACGGGGTGATCGCCGTCGGGGTCGCGGCGGCGTTGCTGGTCGCCGGGCTCTCGGCGCGGCACGTCCCCACGGACCTCGACCCGCTGGGGTACGCGCTCCTGGTGGCCGGCGGGCTGGCCCTGGCCGCGCGCCGCCGGGCTCCGGTCGTCGTGCTCGCGGTGACCGCGGCGTGCGCGCTGGGCTACCAGGCCGCGGGGTTCGAAGTGCCCGTCGTCGCCTACCTGTTCGCGGTGTACGCCGCCGTCCGGGCCGGACACCGCGTCGCCGCGGTGGTCGCGTCGGTGCTCATGCTCGGCGCGGTCCCGTTCGCGATCCTGGCCACGGGCCTGCACACGACCGGCGAGGCGTTCACGCAGTCCCGTGACGTCCTCCAGATCGCCTGGCTGATCGCCGCCGGCGCCGCGGGGGAGGCCCTGCGCCAAGCCGAGCGCCGCGCCGACGAGGCCGAACGGACCCGCGAGGAGACCGCGCGCCGGCGGGCCGACGAGGAGCGGCTGCACATCGCGCGGGAGCTGCACGACTCGCTCACCCACCAGATCTCCGTCATCAAGCTGCAGGCCGAAGTGGCCGTCCACCTGGCCGCCAAGCGCGGCGAAGACGTGCCGGACGCCCTCCTCGCGATCCGCGACGCCGGCCGTGACGCGGCGCGGGAGCTGCGGGCGACGCTGGAGGCGTTGCGCGACGACGGCACGAACCCGCCGCACGGCCTCGACGACGTGCCGGACCTGGTGGAGCGGGCCCGTTCCGGCGGTCTCGACGCGCGGCTGACGATCGAAGGCCGCTGCGACGACGTGCCGGCGGCGGTCGGCCGGACCGCGTACCGGATCGTCCAGGAGTCGCTGACCAACGTCGCCCGGCACGCCGCCGCGGCCGGCGCGTCGGTCCGGATCGACCACCGGCCCGGCACGCTCGTCGTCCGCGTCGACGACGACGGCGAGACCACTGTGGACAGTGCGCCGGGCGTCGGCCTGACCGGGATGCGCGAGCGCGTCATGGCGCTCGGCGGCCGGCTCCACGCCGGGCCGCGCCGCGAAGGCGGGTTCAGCGTCCGGGCCGAGCTCCCCGTGGACGGCCCGGCGTGATCCGCGTCCTGCTGGCCGACGACCAGCCGCTCATCCGCAGCGGGTTCCGCGCATTGCTCGACGCCGAGGCCGACGTCGAGGTGGTGGCCGAAGCGGCCGACGGCGGTGAAGCCGTGACACTAGCGTTGGCGCACCTGCCGGACGTCGTGCTCCTCGACGTCCGGATGCCGGGTGTCGACGGTCTCGAGGCGACCCGCCGCATCGCCGCGGACCCGGCGCTGGCCGCGGTGCACGTCGTCATCCTGACCAACTACGGCTTCGACGAGTACGTCTTCGAAGCCCTGCGCGCCGGCGCGGCGGGGTTCCTGGTGAAGGACATCCGCCCGGAGGACTTCCTGCACGCCGTGCGCGTCGCGGCCCGGGGCGACGCGCTGCTCGCGCCGTCGATCACCCGCAAGCTGATCGACCGGTACGTGACGCAGCCGCCCGTGCCCGGGGCGGGGCTGGCGGAGCTGACCAACCGGGAGCGGGAGGCGGTCGCGCTGGTCGCGCGCGGGCTGTCCAACGACGAGATCGCGGAGCGGATGGTGATCAGCCCGTTGACGGCGAAGACGCACGTCAACCGGGCCATGGCGAAGCTGCGGGCACGGGATCGGGCCCAGCTCGTCGTGTTCGCCTACGAGTCCGGCCTCAGCTCGCCGGCGAATCCGTCGATCGGCTCACGGTGAGCAGCAGCGGTGGCAGGGGAGCCCGGTCGGACGGCGACCCGCAGCGGAAGACGTTCTGAGGCGTCTCCGGTGTTCAGACCAGAGCTTCCGGTGTGCGAGTCCTTTCCGGACCCGCCGGTGCCCGGCTCGCCGGGCGGCGCGAGGCCAGAACAGCGTCCACGTAGGACACGGTCCGCGGGGCGATCAGGCCGGGCGGCCCGCGCCCGCGTAGTCGTCGCCCTTCGAGTGGTACGTGTGGATCTGGATCGCCTGGCCCTCGGTCGGCGCGTTGATCATCAGGCCGTTGCCCAGGTACAGGCCCACGTGGTGGATGCGGGTCGCCGGGCTGCCGTAGAACACCAGGTCGCCCAGGCGGGGCTCCTGCGTGGGCGGGACCGGCGGCAACGCGCGGAACTGGCTGTCCGCCGTCCGCGGCAACGCCACCCCCGCGCTGTCGTACGACGCCTTCGTCAGGCCCGAGCAGTCGAAGCCCGCCGCGCCCGCGTCCGGGCCGTTGCCGCCCCAGACGTACGGGAGGCCGAGCTGGCCCAGCGCGAACCGGGTCGCGCGGACCCGCGGCGACGAGGCCGACGCCGGGTCCAGGGAGAGCGTCGCGTACAGCTGGGCCATGCCGAGGACGCGCTGGCGGAACAGCTCCGCGTCGCTGCCCGGGTGGTAGGCCGCGATCGCCTTCCACCAGCCCGGTCCGGCGCCGAGGTCCGTGCCGCCCGCGCACAGCGCCCGGCCGGCCGCGATCGGGGCCTCGCCGCCGTACTTCTTGGCCTGCGCCGCCGTCAGCCCCAGCGCGTTCCCGCCGGCGCGGCCGTGGTCCGACGCCGCCGAGCCGACGCCCGCCAGCGTGACCCACGAGAGGTGGCAGGACGGGTCTTCGCTCCGCAGCGCCAGTTCGCCGTTCGCGTAGCCGATCAGCGCTTCGGCGGGGATGTCCAGCGGCCCCGCCAGCTGCTCGGCCCACTGCTGCAGCGGGCTCTTGCCGCCCTGGCCGGACGCGCCCTGGCCCGGTTCCTGGGCCTTCACCGGTGCGCTGACTTCGAGGACCGACGGGCCGGACGCCGCGTCGCGCGCCACCGGCAGCGCGGCCGCCGGTGCGGGCGCGGGCGACCGGTCGGCCAGCAGCCAGCCCGCGGTGACCAGACCCGCGACGAGCGGTAGCGCGACGAGGCCGCGCAGGGCCGCGCCGCGAGCCCAGGAGGTCGGCTTCGTCGTCACGGGGTCCAACTTAGAAGAGCGCACCTCTTAGTGAACGACTGAGTAGCTTGCACGTTAGGGGGACTCTCATATGGTGGACACATGACTGAGATCGACGCTGCCCGCCTGAGTGCGGCGCTCAAGGATCGGTACGCGAAGATCGACGTCGTCGAGCGAACCGGCTCCACCAATGCCGACCTGCGGAAAGCCCTCGAAGACGGCGCCGCGGACCGGACCGTTCTGCTCGCCGAGGAGCAGACCGCGGGCGTAGGCAGGCGGGCGCGTCAGTGGAGTTCGCCGAAGGGCGCCGGGCTGTACCTCAGCGTGGCGCTGCGGCCGGAGGTCCCGTTCACGGCGCTGGGCTCACTCTCCGTCGTCGCCGGGCTCGCCGTGCGGGCGGTCGCGGCCTCCGTCGGGGTCGACGCCTCGCTCAAATGGCCCAACGACGTCCTCGCCGGCGGGGCCAAGTGCGCCGGGATCCTCGCCGAGGCTGTCGCCGGCAATCCGCCGTCGATCGTGCTCGGCATCGGCCTCAACGTCCTGCCGCTCGGCGACGTCCAGCCGGGCCCGGGCGGCCTGCCCGCGACGTCGCTCGCCGAGCTCGGCGCCACCAACACCGACCGCACCGACGTCGCGATCGCGCTGCTCACCGAGTTCGGCGACCTCGAGCAGCGTTGGCGGCTCGCGGGCGGCGACCTCACCGAGGCGGGCCTGCTCGGCGACTACCGCGCCCACTGCGCGACCCTCGGCCAGGACGTCGAGGTGCAGCTGCCGGACGGCACGTCGCTCACCGGGCGGGCCGCCGACATCGACGCCGCCGGCCAGCTCCAGGTGGACATGGTGGGCGGCCAGCGGCACACCGTGTTCGCGGGTGACGTGGTGCACGTCCGCCCAGCCTGATTCTTCGGGGCGTTGCACTCACCGGCCGGGCGTCTCGCCGGTACGGTGAAGCGACACCGCCGCACCGACCTTGGGAGCGTCCGCCGTGGCTTATCCGGACGATTTGCTCAGCGAGCAAGAGCACGTCGTGGTGCACAGTCACCCCCACTTCAAGATGCTGATCTTCCCGACGCTCGCGTTCCTGGTCACCCTGGGCGCGGGCATCTGGCTGGCGATCCTCGCCAAGGACGCCGGCTCGCCGTGGAACACGGTCGGGCTGATCGCCATCGGGGTCGTCGCCCTCGTGCTGATCGTGTGGCTGTTCCTGGCGCCGCTCGTCCGCTGGCGGACGACCCACTTCATCGTGACCACCGACCGCCTCATCGCTCGCGAGGGCGTGCTGAAGCGCACCGGCATCGACATCCCGATGGGCCGCATCAACAGCGTCCAGTTCGAGCACGGCCTGCTCGACCGGGTCTTCGGCTGCGGCACCCTGATCATCGAGTCGGCGTCGGACGAGCCGCTGCGGTTCGAGGACATCCCGCACGTCGAGAAGGTGCACACGGTCATCTACCGCGAGGTCAACGACAACCCGTACGACGACTACCGGCCGGGCACCCAGGCCGCTCCGGGGCCCCAGCGGACCGAGCCGCTGCCGCCCCAGGGCGGTCGTCCGCAGCGCGGCGATCGTCGCCGCTGATGGGTACGCGCGAACTGGGCCTGCCGGAACGGGTCCCCTCCGCGGGGGAGCTGCCGGAGCGGGTCACGATCTGGGAGGTCGGCCCGCGGGACGGCCTGCAGAACGAGAAGACGATCGTCCCGGTCGAGGTCAAGCTGGAGTTCCTCGACCGGCTCGCGGGCGCGGGCCTGACGACGCTCGAGGCGACGAGCTTCGTGCACCCGAAGTGGGTGCCGCAGCTGGCCGACGCCGAGCAGCTGCTCGCCGGGCTGGATCGTCGGGCGGGCGTCCGCTACCCCGTGCTGGTGCCGAACGAGAAGGGTCTCAACCGGGCCCTCGACGCCGGTGTCGAACACATCGCGATCTTCGCCAGCGCGACG
This sequence comes from Amycolatopsis sp. NPDC101161, assembly GCF_044768185.1. Classification (NCBI taxonomy): domain Bacteria; kingdom Bacillati; phylum Actinomycetota; class Actinomycetes; order Pseudonocardiales; family Pseudonocardiaceae; genus Amycolatopsis; species Amycolatopsis sp. NPDC101161. Next base: position 273,363 of record NZ_JBIWPI010000004.1, on the reverse strand, counting down.
GAGACCTTCGCGCAGAAGAACCTCAACTCCTCGCTGGACGAGCAGTTCGGGATGTTCGAGCCGGTCGTGACGCGGGCCCGGGAAGCGGGCGTCGAAGTACGCGGCTACCTCTCGATGTGCTTCGGCGACCCGTGGGAGGGCGCCGTGCCGGCCAAGCAGGTCGCCGACGCCGGCCGCCGCCTGCTGGACATGGGGTGCTCGCAGCTTTCGCTGGGCGACACCATCGGCGTCGCGACCGCGGGCCAGGTGGAGAACCTGATCGGCCTGTTCGGCGATGTCGGTACTTTGGCCGTGCACTTCCACGACACCTACGGTCAGGCTCTGGCCAACACCCTGGCGGCGCTCCGATGTGGAGTGTCGACTGTGGACTCTTCGGCGGGCGGGCTGGGCGGCTGCCCGTACGCCGAGTCGGCGACCGGCAACCTGGCCACCGAAGACCTGGTGTGGATGCTGGACGGGCTGGGTATCGCTCACGGAGCCGATCTGGACGCGCTGGTGGCGGCCAGCACGTGGATGGCGGGACAGCTCGGCCGCCCGAGCCCGTCCCGCGTGGTCGCCGCGCTGAGCTGACCTCGCCCGCACCCGCGCCCGGCAGGTGCGGTATCAAGGGGGACCGGCAGCACCGCGGCCGCGTCGAACGCCATGTGCCCGCGGGCACCGACCGAGCCGGAGGATGGGTGTGACCGAGCCTTCCGAGGCGGGCTCCGAACCGGTCGAGGCCGACCTCGACACGGGGCCGATCCGGGTGCCCGAATACGGGCTGACGGATTCCGGCGCCTTCGAAGAGGCGCCGACCCCGCCCTCGGGCAACCCCGCGGCGTGGCCGCACGCCGTGTCGCCGCTGCTGCCGCCGTTCCCGCTGCCCCCGGCCCCGCCGGCCCCGCCGGCACCGGCAGCGCCGCCGCCGCCGGTCGCGGGGCCGCCGCTCAGCCCCGGTTCGCCGGCACCGCTGCCGCCGCTCGGGTCGCCGCGCAAGGAACGGGAAAGCGTTGTCGCGCTGTTCCTGGTGCACATGTTCCCCATCGGGCACCTGCCGGTGGCCATGGACAAGCCGGCGCTGCAGCTCCCGCTGCCCGAGGATCCCGACGGCTTCGGCCCGAACGACCACCCGGACGCCCGGCTGATCTTCGACGACCAGGCACTCACCAACGTCACCGCGGGGTTCCGCCGTTCGCCGACGGCGCCGTCGCGGCCGGTGCCGCGGCACCTGACCGACGGGTACGTGCCGTACGCCCACGCGACGCAGGCGGTGTGGATCCGCCGGTTCGTCGTCGGGCACAGCGACCTCGGGCCGGAATACGCGTGGCCGCCCGGCGACTACTACCCGGAGGGCAGCGTCGACCACGCCGAACCGGTGATGGTCCCGGCCAACACCGTGCTCGACCGCTTCGGCCCGGCGTACGGCCGCGTGTTCTTCGCCGACGGGACGCCCTTCGCGGAACGCTCGCTGCCGCCCGGGATGCTGGACGCCGAGTACCGCCGGTACGTCGTCGTGCGCGCGGTGCCGATGTGGCGGTCGGAGACCGCGAACTGGTTCGGCCAGGTCGGCGGCGGCACCCGGTACCGTGCGCTGCTGGCGGCCGACGAACTGGTGACCCTCGGCTACCTCGCCGAGGCCAAGGGGGATGAGGACTGATGAACACGCAGTCGATCCAGCGCTGGCTCGGCGTGCTGGGCGTGCCGCCGGAGGTCGTCTCGCTCGGCGCCGAGGTCGACAACGCCTGGTGCCTGATGCAGGGCGAGGACGAGGCGTGGGAGGTCTTCTGGCGGGAGCAGGGCAACCGCTACGACTGGGCGCGGTTCACCAGCGAACAGGTGGCGTGCCACTACCTCTTCGGCCGGCTGGCCTGGGCGCAGGTCGCCCGCGGCGCCGTCGGCCTGCTGCCCGGGTCGTGAGTGAGAAACAGGGTTAGAACACTGTTTCTCACTCACGACCTCGTCAGGACACCGCGTAGGTGAAGACGTGCGCCTGTCCTGCGCCGGTGGCGGTGGGCAGGGTGATCGACTTGACCTGCTTCGCCGGATCGAGGGCTACCGGCGCCGTCGCGAACAGGTACGACGTGTACGGCCGCTGGAGCCGGAACATGTACCGCGGGAACGCCGAGTTCACGTACGGCACCTTCGCTATGACGGTGTTCCCGAACTGCGGAGTCTCGTCACCGCCCTTCAGCAACCACTCGGACAGGCCCAGGGGAGCCGCCTGCGTCGAGCCGTCGGTGTAGGTGACGGTCACGGTCCCTTGCGCGTCCGCGCCGGTCGCCGCGCCGAGGAACGACAGCTTCGTCGCGCCCTTCGGAGCGTCCACCGCAAGCGTTTGCCCCGCCGCGATCACGTTGTCCGGCGACCCGGTCGGGCTCGACGGCCAGCGGAACTGCTGCCCGTTCGCCGTCACTACCCCGCCCGGCGTGATGCCGTTCGCGGCGAAGCCCTGCGCCGAGTAGGAGAACGCGAACCCGCCCGGGTAGAGGTCGGTCTCGCCGAAGTCGCCGTACTGGACGAACTTGTCGTCCGTGACGCCGACGTTCGTGTTCGCCGCGTGCAGCGACCCCGGCGTCCCGACGGTCACCGGCAGCTGCGCGGGCACCGGTTGCCCGCTGAACGTCACGGGCACGCTCGTGTACGCGTCCGGCGCACCCGCCGCGGCGGTGACCTTCACTTGCTGCGAAGCGGACCCGTGCGCGCCCACGGTGAGCGTCCCGCTCGACGGCGTCACGGTGATCCCGGCCGGCGGCTTCGCCTGCCACGTCACCGTTCCGGCACCGGTGATGCCTTCCGCGATGACGGTGGCCGTCGTCGCCGAGCCAGGCGCGACGACCACGCGACCCGGCCCGACGCGCCCGCGTACCGGGACTTCGCCGTCGCGGAAGGACGGCGGGACGTCCGAAGCGCCCGAACCCCACGAAGTCGGCGACGCGCCGAGCGTGAAGTCGAGCCGGCCGCCGTTGACCGCGAAGGACTCCGGCAGCCACGGCTTGGTGCTCGATTGTCCGTTGACGTTCAACGCCTTCACGTACTTCACCGAGCTGGACGCGCCGGGCGCGGTGATCGTGATCCGCTGCCCGGTCGCCCGGGTCAGCGTGATCTTCGGGAACATCGGGCTGGCCAGCACCATTTCGGCGCGGCCGGGCGCCTCGGGGTACATGCCGAGCGCGGCGAAGACGTACCACGCCGACGTCGCGCCGAGGTCGTCGTTGCCGGGCAGGCCGTCCTCGGTGGGCTTGAACAGCAGCTCCGCCGAGCGGCGCACGATGTCCTGCGTCTTCGACGGCGCGCCCGCGTAGGCGTACTCCCACGGCACCTCGAACGACGGCTCGTTCGACATGAACGCGTACGGCGAGCTGGCGTCGCTGTTCAGCTTCGTGAAGAAGAAGTCGAGGCGCTTCTTCACGGCGTCGTCGCCGCCCATCGCGTCGAAGAGCCCGCGGACGTCGTAGGGCACCATCCACGTGTACTGCGCCGCGTTCCCTTCCTGGTAGCGCATTTCCTGGTACTGCGCGGGGTCGAACGGCGAAAGGAACTGGCCGTCGCGCATCCGGGTCTGCAGGTAGCCCGTCGCCGGGTTGTAGACGTTCTCCCAGTACTGGGCCCGGGACATGAACTGGTGGTAGGTGCTCTTCTCGCCGAGACGCTGAGCCAGCTGGGCGATGCCGAAGTCGGCCGTCGTCTCCTCGAGCATGTCCGAGACGTTGTTGGGGTGGTAGCCCAGCGTCAGGTAGTCCGACAGCCCCGGCCGTTCGAGAGCGCGTTCGCCGGCCTGCTGGACGCGGGTGGCGCCGCCGACCATCGACTTCAGCGCGTGGGACGCGTCGAAGTCCGTGGCGCCGAAGGCGTACGTGCTCGCGATGATCGAGTGGTACGGGTCGCCGCCCATCACGCCCATGAAGTCGTTGTTCTGCGACCAGCGGTCCCAGATCCCGCCGGCCTGGTCCGCCTGGTTGAGCATCGACTGCGCCATGTCGGCGGCCTCGTGCGGCGCGAGCATCGACAGCAGCTGGACCTCGTCGCGGTAGGTGTCCCAGCCGGAGAAGTTGGCGTACTGCGCGTGCCCGGGTTTCGTCTGGTGGATCGCTTTGTCGAAGCCGGCGTACCGACCGTCCACATCGGAAAAGACGTTCGGCTGCATGAGTGTGTGGTAGAGCGCGGTGTAGAACGTCCGGGTCGCCGCGTCCGTGCCGCCTTCGACGGTGATCTGCCGCAGCCGGTCGTTCCAGGCCTGGCGCGCCCGCGCCTTGACCGCGTCGAAGGAGTCGTGCCGCTGTTCCAGCAGGGAATTCAGCCGGGCACCTTGCGCGTCCACATAGGACACGCCGACGCGCACCTGGACCGGCTTGGCCGGGTCGAACGTCAGGTAGGCGCCGGAGCCGCCGTCGGCGGTGACGACCTGCTTGTCCCAGGTCGTCTTGCTGAGGTCGCCGCCGCGGGCGCTGGTGCCGCCCGGCGTCACGGCGGCGTTCTGCCAGGTCCCGGACGTCGTGAACGGCTGGTCGAACGACGCCGTGAAGTAGATCTTGTACGTGTTGGGGCCGCGGCAGAAGTGGCCGCTGGAGACCCAGCCTTCGACGGTCCGCTTGGCCGGGTCGACCGTCACCGAGGCGTCGTCGCTGCCCATCGCCGACTGCGCGACGTCGATGAGCAGCGTGGCGGGGGAGTTCTTCGGGAAGGTGAAGCGGCCCAGGCCGGAGCGCTGGGTCGCGGTCAGCTCGGTGGTGATGCCGGAGTCCGTCGTCACCTTGTAGTAGCCGGGCGACGCGGATTCGCCTGCGTGGCTGAAGGTGGGGAAGTACTTCGTGGCGTCGACGGCGGGTGACGTGGTGATGTTCCCGGCGAACGGCAGGAACGGGACGTCACCGGCCGCGCCACCGCAGCCGGCGCCGTTGAAGTGGGTGAGGCTGAAGCCGCGGAGCTTGTTCTCTTCCCAGGCGTAGCCGCCGTCGCGGTCGCGGGCGTAGTACCGGCCCTGCCCGGCGGGTGGCTTGGGCTGCAGCGGCGTGTCGGGGCTCCACTGCACCATGCCGAAGGGGACGTCGGCGCCGGGGAACGTGTCGCCGGCGTAGGTGTTGGTCTCGGGGGTGTCGCCGGCCTTCGCGCCGACGAACGGGTTGACGTAGGACGCGAGATCCCGCGCGTGGTCGGGTTCGGCGAGTGCGGGGCTGGCCACGGCCGTGACCAGGGGAATGACCAAAGCCGCGGTGACGACTCTGCGCATGCTCTTCCTCCCGGGGTGAGCGGGCCGCCCGGGCTGACAACGTTGTCAACAAACCGGGTGACCCGGCGAGCACTGGGAGTGAACCACCGGCGATCGAGGCCGGTCAAGAAGTTCCCGCCGAGCGGCCTACCCGGTTACCTCTTGAGGATCGCGAGCGCGTCTTCGTGGAGGCGGCCGTTCGTCGACAGCGCGCTCCCGTTGTCGTACCGCGCGACGCCGTCGAGGTCGCTGAACCGCCCGCCGGCCTCGGTGACGATCACCTGCGCCGCCGCGACGTCCCACGGGTTCACGATGCACTCCGCCGCGACGTCCAGGGCGCCCTCGGCCACCAGCACGTGGTGCCAGAAGTCGCCGAACGCGCGGGTCTCCCAGCACGCGTCCACCAGGCCGAGGTACTTCTCGCGCGAGTGGTACTCCGTCCACGAGTTCAAGTCCGTAGTGGACAGATAAGCGTCCGAAAGGGACGAAACCTTCGAAACTGACAGCTGCCGCGTCCCGGCGGAGTCGCTCGAGAACGCGCCGGCCCCCGTCGCCGCCCACCAGCGGCGGCCCAGCAACGGCGCGCTGATCATGCCGACGACCGGGTCGCCGTCCTCCACCAGGGCGATGAGGGTCGCCCAGACGGGTACACCTCGGAGGAAGTTCTTGGTGCCGTCGATCGGGTCGAGCACCCACGCCCGGCCCGTCGCCGCCGAGCCGCCGCGCTCTTCGCCCAGCACCGCGTCGTCCGGCCGCTCTTCGGCGAGCAGCGAACGGATCCCGTCCTCCACCGCGGTGTCCGCGTCGGTCACCGGCGTGCGGTCGGGTTTGCGCTCCACCGCCAGGTCCAGGGCGCGGAACCGCGCCGTCGTGATCGCGTCGGCGGCGTCGGCCAGCCGGGTGGCGAGGGCCAGATCATCTTCGTAGCCAGGCACGGTCACGATGGTTTCACGCCCCCGCGCCGTAGAGTTGGCCAGGTGAGCATGGTCCTACTTGCCGAAGACGATCCGGCCATCGCCGAACCGCTCTCCCGCGCCCTCGAACGCGAGGGCTACGAGATCCACGTCGTCACCGACGGTCCTTCGGTCCTCGACGCCACCGCCGCCCAGAGAGTCGACTTGCTCGTGCTCGACCTCGGACTGCCCGGCATGGACGGCCTCGAGGTCTGCCGGCGCCTGCGCGCCAACGGCACCGAGCTGCCCGTCCTGATGCTCACCGCCCGCACCGACGAGGTCGACTTCGTCGTCGGCCTGGACGCGGGCGCCGACGACTACGTCGCCAAGCCGTTCCGCCTCGCCGAGCTGCTCGCCCGGATCCGCGCGCTGCTGCGCCGCCGGGTGCCCGAGGTGCTCGAGGCCGGCGGCGTGCGGATGGACCTCGGCGCGCGGCTCGTGACCGTCGACCTGCACGAGGTCCAGCTCGCGAACAAGGAGTTCGAGCTGCTGCGCGTCCTGATGAGCCGGGCCGGGCAGGTCGTCAGCCGCGACGAGATCCTCGCCGAGGTCTGGAACGACCTCGAGTCGAAGACGTCCAAGACGCTCGACATGCACATGTCGTGGCTGCGGCGGAAGCTGGCCATCGCCGCCGACGAGGCCGCCGGGCGCACCAGCAAGGCCCACGACGGCGAGCGGCGGATCGCGACCGTCCGCGGTGTCGGCTTCCGGTTCAACGCCGAATAAGCCGTGCGCCGCCGCATCCTCCTGGCCATCCTGCTGGCCGTCGCCGTCACCGCGGCGGTCCTGGGCATCCCGCTGGGCATCGTGGCGAGCTGGCAGATCGAGTCGAGCTACCGCGAGACGCTCGCCGAGAACGCCCGCGCGGCGGCGGCGATCCTCGACACCGAGATCGCCAACGGCCAGGAGATCGACCTCGACCAGGTGCGCGCGGCCGTCCCGACGAACGGCATCCTCTCCGTGCAGGTCCCCGACCAGCAGGAGAAGCGCTACGGCAACGACCCCGGGCCCGACACCGTCACCGAGACGGCCGACCTGGCCCGCGACGGCAAGGTCGCGATCGCCGTCCCGGCCGGCCCGATGCACGAACGGCAGACGACGGTGACGCTCGTCGTCGTCCTGCTGGTGCTGCTGTCGGTCGGCACCGGTGCGGTGGTGGCGATCGCGACGGCTCGGCGGCTCGCGAAACCGCTGCGGCACGTCGCCGAACGCGCGTCCCGCCTGGGCGGCGGCGACTTCCGGCCCGACCCGAGCCGCTACGGCGTCGGCGAGCTCGACATGGTCGCCGAGGCCCTGGACGCGTCCGGCACCGCGCTCGCCCAGCTCGTGCAGCGGGAGCGCCAGCTCGTCGGCGACGTCTCGCACCAGCTGCGCAGCCGGCTGACGGCGTTGCAGCTGCGGCTGGAACCGCTCACCGTGCACCCGGACGAAGAGGTGGCCGACGAGTCGAAGGCCGCCCAGGAGCAGGCCGACCGGCTCGCCGAAGCGCTGGACGAGCTGCTGGCGGCGGCCCGTGCGGCGCGCGAGGTCGGCGCGGAACCGGTGGACCTGCCGACCCGGCTGCCCGAGATGGCGCAGGAGTGGCGCGAGCTGCTCCGCTCGGAGGGCCGCAACCTCCGGATGCGGGTGGCCGACGGCCTGATGGCCCGCGCGACCCCGGGGCGGCTGCGCGAGGTCGTCGGAGTGCTGCTGGACAACGCCCTGCGCCACGGTTCGGGCACGGTCACGATGGCCGCCCGCCGCGGCGACGCCGAGGGAACGGTGGTGATCGAGGTCAGCGACACGGGTTCGGGCGTGCCGGACGAGCTGGCCCCGCACATCTTCGAGCGCGGCTTTTCGGGAGGCGGGTCGACGGGGGTCGGGCTGGCCTTGGCGCGAGCCCTGGTGGAGGCGGACGGCGGCCGGCTGGAGCTGTCCAACCGGCGGCCGGCGGTGTTCAGCCTCTTCCTCAAGGTGCCGCGCCCGAGCGACGTGCCCGAGGTCCGGTGGCCCGCGGAGCGCGTCCCGCGTTAGGCGAGAGATCACGCACAATACGCCCGCGGCGGTCACTTCGGTGATGCTGACATGGTGCTGTCATTGAACGCCGCCGGGAAGATCCAGGCGGAAAGTGTTCGTTCGTCGCGCCAGTGGACTAGGTGATCGGTTGTGGGCGGCCTGGTTCTGACCTGAACTAAAGGTGATGCGGGAACCACGACAGTCGGTTTCATCGGTCTGTCGTGGCCGGTCTCGATCTGGTTTCCGCAGGTGCGTCAGCTGCAATGGCCCGCGGAGCGCGTCCCGCGTTAGTCGGCGTCGGCCGTGACCAGCAGGACGAACCCGGCTCGCGCGGGCATGCCCAGGCTCGTCCACAGGCCCGTCGGATCCGTTGCGGCCAAAGACATCCGCACCGGGGAAGCGCTTTCCGCGGGCAGCTGGCCGGCGTCGAGGACCGCGTGGAGCGCCGCGTCGAGCAGGGCGTGCTCGTCCTGGACCGCCCCGGCTCGCGCCGTGACGAGGTAGGAAAGCGCGCAGCGCCGGGCCGCGCGCTTTCCTTCCCCCTCGTTTCCCTCCCCGACGGCGTCGCGCAGCGCGAAGAGGAACAGCTCCACGCTCCGCACCCGCGACTCCGTCTGCCAGGCCGGTTTCGGCGGGTCGAGCCGGATCTGCGTCCCCGCCGGCAAGCGGGGGCGCAGCAGCCGGCACAAAGCCTCGTCGACCTGGGCGATCATGGGTCAGATCAACCCTTCACGCAGCGCGTACGCGACCGCGTGCGACCGGTTGCGCAGCTGGAACCGGTTGGTCACGTCGTGCAGGATGCTCTTCACCGTCCGCTGCGAGTAGCACAGCTGGTCGGCGATCTCCTGCGTCGAATACCCCGCCGCGACCAGCCGCAGCACCTCCGTCTCCCGGTTGCTCATCCCGCCCAGGTGCAGGCCGCGCGGCTGGAGCACCTGGCGCTGCAGGCGGGACACCCGGCTCAGCAGCCGGCCGAGCAGGTCGGGCGGCAGCGCGCCCTCCCCGGCCGCGGCCGCCTTGACCAGCCGGACGAGCACCTCCGGCCCGGCGTCGGCGCGGCGGGCGACCGCGCAGACCCCGTGCTCGACGGCGTTGAGGATCTCGTTGTCGTCGACTTCGCCCGCGACCAGCACGATGCGGGTGAAGCCCTGGTGGTGCAGCGCGGACAGCAGCTGGGTCATCGTCTCGTCGAGCCGGTCGGCGACCAGCAGCGCGACCATGGCCGAGTCGGCCGCCTCCCCGTCGACCACCCGGACCTCGTCGCGCGAACGCAGCGCCACGCAGACGCCGTTGTGCAGGATCGGATCGGTGGCGCGGACCACCACCGGCGTCCTGTCGGATTCGAACATCGTCACCCATTCCCCTCGAACGGTGCGAGGGTTTCCACCCCTCACCCTGCCCACAGTGCCCGCTCGGGTGTCCCGAGCGCATGGGACCGGCGTCCCGGATTGCCCGGAATGCTGCCCGTCAGGACCGGCCGAGACCCGCGTCGCGGGCCCGGACGATCGCTTCGGCGCGGTCGGCGACGTGCAGCTTGGCGAAGACGTTCGAAATGTGGTTGCGCACGGTTTTGGGGCTCAGGCAGAGCGTGTTCGCGATGGCGCCGTTGCTGTGCCCGGCCGCGATCAGGGACAGGACCTCGCGCTCGCGCCCGGTCAGCTCCGGGAACACCGGCTCGCTCGTGGGTGGCGGCTGGTTGAAGAAGCCGAGCACGCGGTTCGCGATGTCGGGGCCGAAGATGGCCTCGCGCCTCGCGACGGCCTGCACGGCGCGGATGATCTCGTCCGGCTCGGCGTCCTTGAGGAGATAGCCGCGGGCACCGGCGCGCATCGCCGCGAAGACCGACTCGCTTTCGTCGGCCATCGTCAGCATCAGCACGCCGGTGTCCGGGCTGACGTCCGCGATGTGCCGGGTCGCCTGGATCCCCGACAGGTCGGGCAGGTGCAGGTCCATGACGACGACGTCCGGGAGCAGCGCGGCCGCGGCCTCGACCGCGGCGGCACCGCTGGCCGCCTCGCCCACGATCTCGATCTCGGGCTCGGCGTCCAGCAGCGTGCACACGCCGAACCGGAACAACGGGTGGTCGTCCACGACGAGCACGCGCAGACCCATCCGGTCACCTCCCCGCTGTCACCCCCCGTAATGGTAGGTGAATGCGGCCGCGTTCTCACCTGCCCATTTCGCGAAGGTCAGCGGAGGCCGGCCGAGCAGGCGCTCGACGGTGCCGAACACGACGTGTTCGTGGCCGGCGGATTCCCGCTTCAACGCGAAGAATCCGTCGACGGCTTCGGCGGGCCAGCCGAATCGGCGCACCATGCGTTCCCGCGCGGCGGTTTCCGGTTCCTCGACGAATTCAATCGGTCGGCCGATCGCCTCGGCGAGGACGGCGACCTGCTGGGCGGTGGTGAGGGCTTCGCCGCCGGTCAGTTCGTAGGTCTTGCCTTCGTGCTCGGACGTCGTGAGGGCGAGCGTCGCGACCGCGGCGATGTCCCGGACGTGGACGAGCGCCGACGCGGGGTCGCCTTCGGGCACGTAAACGGCGTTCTCGTCGCGGATCGAGCCGAGCCAGGCGAACCGGTTGTCCATGAAGGCGCCTGGCCGCAGGATCGTCCAAGCCGGTCCGGCTTCGCGGACCGCCTGCTCGGCTTCGGCGTGGGCGCGGGTGATCGGGTCCGTCTGTCCGAAGTGGACACCGGTGGTGGACAGCTTGACGAGGTGGGTGACGCCGGCGCGTGCGGCGGCTTGGGCGATAGCGGCTTCGCGGTCGGCGCTGTGGCCTTGGGTCAGCACGAAAACGCGGTCCGCGCCGTCGAGCAGGGCGGGTAGGTCCGCGGTGTCGAGGTCGGCCCGCACGACTTCGGCGCGCGGGTCGATGCCGGCCTTGGCCGGGTCGCGGGTGAGCGCGCGGACGGCGGCGCCGGTGTCGAGCAGAGCGGGGACGAGGGCGCGGCCGACCTTGCCGGTGGCGCCGAGGACGAAGATCATCGGGATTCTCCTTTTCCGCGAAGCGGGACGTGGGGGAGCGCGAACGCCGTGACGAGGGCGAGCGCGAGCACCGGCAGCAGGGCGAGGAAGACGCCGTGGGTGCCGGCGGTGTAGGCGAAGCCGAGCGCGACCGGGCCGAGGCTCGAGCCGAGCGCGCGAGCGAGGTTGACGCCGGCGGCGACCGCGCCGCGGTCTTCGGGTGGCGCGGTGTTCTGTGTGGCGAGGGCGAGGACCTGCAGGTTCAGCCCGGCCGCGAGGCCGAAGACGACCAGGCAGGCGACGACCTGCGGGAGCGCGTCGACGGTGAGCAGGCCGACGACGGCGAGCAGGCCGAGCGCCGTGCTGAGCCGCGGCGCCCAGCGGTAGTGCCCGGTGCGGGCGATGACCTTGCTCGCGACGACGGAGGAAGCGGCCACGGCGAGCGTCATGGGCACGAGCAGGAGCCCGCCTTCGGCCGGTCCCGCGTCTTGCTGGAGGAAGACGGCGATGTAGTTGACCGAGCCGAGGAACGCGAACCCGGCAAGCACGCTGAGCAGGACGGACACGGTGAACGTCCGGTCGTTGAAGAGCCTCGGTGGCAGCACCGGGGCTTCGGCTTTGCGTTCGACGAGCACGAACGCGACGGCGGCGACGGCCCCGAGCGCGATCGACCACGGCGTGAGCAGGGTGAACCCGGTGATGGCGCAGCCGAGCAGGACGACACCGGCGAAGTCGAAGGGTGCTTTCCGCCGTCGTCTCGGCAGGTCGAGTTTCGCCAGGAGTGCGACGGCGACCAAGCCGAGTGGCAGGTTGACGAGGAAGATCGACCGCCACCCGGCGACACCGGTGAGCAGCCCGCCGGCCACGGGCCCGGCGAGCGAAGCGACGGCGAAGCAGATCGAGAACCACCCGAAGTACTTCGCGCCTTCGCGGGGCGTGAACATCTCGCCGAGCGAAGCGCCGACGGAGACGAAGAGGCCCCCGGAGCCGGCGCCCTGCAGAACGCGCCCGCCGATGAGCGCCGCGGCCGACGGCGCGAGCCCGCAGGCGAGCGAGCCGAGCAGGAACAGGGCGAGCGCGCCGAGGAGCACGCGTTTGCGGCCGAAGACGTCGCCGAGCTTGCCGTAGAGGGGAGCGGTGACGCTCCCGGCGAGCAGGTAGGAGGTGGTGACCCAGGCGTAGGCCCCGGTGGTGCCGAAGTCGGCGGCGATCCGGGGGAGTGCGGTGGCGACGACCTGGGCGTCGAGCATCGCGAGGAAGACGGACAGGAAAAGCCCGGCGAGAGCCGGTTTTTGGGCGCGTTTCAGCGCGGTGGTGTGCAAGAGGAAGTCCTTGTTTCGTCAGAAGGGACGAGAGATGCGGACGCGTGGGAACGCGTCCCGTCGAGTCGGGAAAAGGCTCCATCGTCACCCGCGGGCGGGTGCGACCTCTTCGCGCTCGGAAACCACCTCGAATCGTCCCGCTCGCCCGGCCGAACCCGGACGGCGTCCTCACGAAGGAACACTGACGAGGATGACTGTAGACAACTACATGTCGAGAGACAAGTAGTTTTCGATCCAGTACCGCCGGACCCGCTCGTCAGGCGATTTCTCGGGCACGCCGCCGTGGCGCTCGATGGTTCTCATCGAAGCGACGTTGTCCACGGCGCAGACCACTAGGACGCGGGACATGCCGAGGGTCCAGGCTTCGCCGAGCACGCGTCCCAGCGCCCAGCTCGCGACCCCGCGTCCCCGCGCGGACGGCCGGACGCCGTAGCCGATGTGGCCGAACTGCCGGACGAACTCGCCGAAGCCGTGCCGCAGCGCGATTCCGCCGAGCACCCGCTCGCCTTCGACGATCCAGCGGTACGTGCAGGCGTCGCCGGCCAGCCGGGCCAGCCAGGTCGCGAAGCCCTCGCGCGTGCCGACGTCGTCGGAGGGCCGCAGGCCGAAGCCGTCCTCGTGGGCGCCCGGTCCCCACTCGGCGTGCGCCTCCAGCCAGGCGGCGTGCCACCGGGCGTCGGGGGAGATCAGCTCGGGCAAGCCGCGGTCAGCGCAGCCGGGTCACGTCACCGTTGTCGCGCCGGCGCTCGCCCAGTTCGTCCGGGAACACCCACTTCTTGAAGCCCCAGAAGCGGAAGAACATCGCCAGCAGCATGCCGATGATCGACCCGCTCGCGAAGTCCGCGACCTCCTGCACCAACCGCGTCACGTGCGGGACCTCCAGGTGCAGCACGTACCGCGACACGTACAGCGGGATCAGGTTCACCACGACGGCGACGCCGCTGATCACGAAGAACAACGTGGCTTCGTGCGCCCGTTCGCGGCCGCCGCGGGTGCGGAACGACCACTCGCGGTTGAGGATGTAGGACACGATGGTCGCGACGATGATCGCGATCGCCTTGGCGGTGGTCGGCTTCGACTCGAGCACGGACAGCTTGAGGAAGTACCAGACGCCGTTGTCGACGAAGAACGTCGTGCCGCCCACGATCGCGAACTTCAGCAGCTCGCGGTGCTTGATCAGCACCGAACGCAGTGGTTCGGGCGTGCGCTTGAGCACGGTTTCCACAACGGTCACACGACGCAGTCTAGGAGCACACCGCGTTGACCTGTGGTTCAGGCGGCCTTGCGGTCCTGAATGTCCGGATCCTCCACGACCTCGAGAACCCGCGCCCCGTCGGCCGGGAACACCCACTTCTTGAACGCCCACCAGCGGAACACCGTGCCCAGCAACGTGCCGATGATGATCCCGCTGACGAAGTCGGCCACCTCGACGCCGAACGGCGACAGCCGCGGCGCCTGCAGGTCCAGCACGTACCGCGAGAACCACTGCGGCAGCGCGTTCAAGCCCAGCGCGATGCCGCTGAACAGGAAGAACAGCGCGGCCTCGTGGTGGCGTTCGCGGCCGCCGCGGGTGCGGAACGACCACTCGCGGTTGGCGACGTACGAAAAGATCGTCGCGACGAGGACGCCGACGATCAGCGCCGTCACCGGGTGGGTCCGCAGCACGGTGAACTTCAAGCCGTAGTTGACGGACATCGTGATCACGAAGCTGATCCCGCCGACGACGGCGAAGCGGAGGAGCTCGCGATGCTTCTTCAGCAGCTCGCGCACCGCGCGGACGCTACCCCGTCAGCCAGCCGAATCCCTTCTCGGGGGTGGCGGTCGGCGGCTGGTTGCCCGGTTTGGTGCCCGGCCGCGGCGGTGCGCTGGTCGTGGTCGACGACGTCGGCGGCTCGAGCGTCGGCTCGGTCTCCGAGGTCGTGGTCGGCGGGGTGGACGACGGTTTGGGCCTCGTCGGTTTCGGCTTGGACGGCGTCGTCGAGGACGTCGTCGACGGCGATGCCGGCAGCGGGTCCTTGCCGCACCAGTGGTGGTAGCAGCCGAAGTCGATCGTCACCGGGGCCGCCGAAGCCTTGCCCAACTGCGCGTCGATCGTGACGCGCCCGTCGTCGGGACGTCCCTTCAGCCGCACCCACAGGTTGACGTGCTGGCCGGGGGCGACGGCGCTGTTCGTCGTGCAGGTCGCACTGCCGGCCGTCGTCGTGCAGGGGAAGCCGCGCAGGCTCCACCACTGCCACAGCGGGTGGTCGAAGGTGACCGTGACCGGCCGGGTCGTCTCGCCGGTGTTGCGGACCCGCACGTAGACCAGCGGGTTGCGGGTCCACGGGAACGCCGAAAGCCCGTCGCCCTGCGCTTCGAGGACCACGGCGTCCGGCGGCTGCTTCACGGTGATCTTGACGCTGACCGAGACGTTGATTCGCACACCGGCGGTGACCGATCCGGTCACTGTGCCGCCTTCGGCGTCCTGGTCGGCCTGGAGCCGGAAGTTCAGCGTCGCGCTCTGGCCGGGCTGCAGGCCCGTGCCGGTCTTGCACGTCACCGTGCCGTCGCCGCCGGGGCAGTTCACCGAGATCGGGGCGCTGTTCTGGGCGAACGCCATCGGCGCGCCGCCGCCACCGGCGTTGACCGCGTGCACGCCCGGGGGCAGCTTCAGCGCGACGGCCACCGGCTCGGACACGCTGCCGCCGTCGTTGCGGACGGTGATCGGCAGGTTCGTGGCGGAGCCGGGGCTGAGCTCGACGCCGCCCGGCGGGGACGTCGCGGACATCGACGGCGGGGCCGGCGCGGGCGGGGCCGGGGGTGGCGGCGCCGGCGCGGGCGGCTGGACCGCCGGTGGCGGGGGCGCGACCGGCGGCGCGGGCGGAGGCGGCGGCTGCGGCGGCGCGGGCGGAGCGGGCTTCGGCGGTGCCGGGGGCTGGGCCGGCTGGGGCGGCTGCGCGGGCTGGGCCGCGGGCGGCGGCTGCTGGGCCGCGACCGGGATCTCCTGCGTCCCCCCACCGGCGGTGAGCGCGATGATGACGGCCGCGACGATCGCCGTGCCCGAGGCCGCGACCCCGGCGAACTGGCGGGGTCCCGCAGCGGCGGCTCCCGCGGCCGCGCCGGCTTTGCCCCCGGCCGCGGCGGCACCGGCGGCCGCGGCACCCGCGGTCGCGGCGGTGACCGCACTGGCCTTCGCCGCGCCGATGGTCGCGAGGTAGCCGAGCGCCGCGCCGCCCAGGACGATCGGGGCGATGATCGCGCGCAGCCCGCCGTTCACGTCGGCGAGCTCCGCGGCCAGCGCACGGCAGTTCTCGCACTCGTCGAGGTGGTTCTCGACCTGGTTGCGTTCGCGTTTGGACAGTCCGTCGCGGGTCCACGCGCCGAGCCGCTCGGCGCACGCGCGGCAGCGTTCCTCGGCGTTTTCCTGCAGGTGGACCTGCAGGTACGCCTGGCGCAGGCCCTCGCGGGCGCGGTAGGCGAGCGCCGAGACGCCGTTCGCGGTCAGGCCCAGCAGCGGCGCGACCTCGGCCGGGCTCTGCTGCTCGATCTCGGTGTGCCAGAGCACGGCCTGCCAGCGTTCGGGCAGCCGCGCGAACGCCTTGGCGGCCATCGTCCGCTCGAGCCCGGCGACCGCGGTGTCGGAGAACGGCACGGTCAGCGCCTCGGCCGACACGTCGGTCATGTCCTCGTTGAGGTCGACCCGGCGTTCCTTGCGGGTGCGGTCGTACGCGGTGTGACGCAGCGCAGTCAGCAGGTACGCCCGGAAGGCGGTATCCGGACCCTTGCCGCCACGGAGCGTGTCCAGCACTTTCGAGAACGCCTCGGACACCAGGTCGTCGGCCTCCGAGCTCGACCGGGCCAGCTGACGAGCGAGGTTGTGCGCCGCGCCGGTGTGGCGCTCGTAGAGCGGCCCGTACGACTCGATCTTCCCGGCGCGGACCTCGGCGATCAGCTCGGCGTCACTCTTTCCGCTGAGATCGGCGGGAACGGTGGACACGGCACTCCTCGGTCGGTTAGGGCCAGGACCTGCCATTACAGGCCGGTCCGGGGCGCGAGACAAGTGTGACTGACCCACCCCGAGCCGTCACGCGGTGGTAGGGGTGTTGACTCCGACGGCGGAGCAAAATCACCCATCCCCGGGTCGCGCCGTGGAAAAGCTTCTTAACAAAACTCGCGAGTACGCGTCACGGGATCCGGTGGGGCACGTCCTCACCGTGAAGCACCGAGCAAGATCGACACGGACCGGATGAAAGGGACAGGGGGCCAGTGGACGTTCCGGCTACGCGTTCCGGTCCCGGTGACGCTCCGCCCGCCGACCGCGCCCTGCTCGCGCTGCGGGCCCGCTGGCGCTCGGCCAGCCTGGCCGCGGGCTGGCGCTTCCCCAGCGACTGGGCGCTGCCCGAGGTCGACGCCGTCTGCGCGGCGGTGATGGCCAAGGGCCGCGTCGAAGCCGCCGAAACCGCGCTGGCCGGCCTGGCCAGGGCTCGCGCGGCGGCCGGCGCCGGCCTCGCGGAAACCCTCGCCGACCTGGCCGCGCTGCACGCGGTGCTCGGCCACGGCGACGACGGTTTCGTCGCGCCGGACGTCGACGCCACCCCGGCGCGGCTGCTCCGGACCACCGCGCTGGCCTGGGCCGACGTCGCCACCGACCAGCTCGCGCACACCGAGGTCACCGACCCGCTGACCGGCCTGCCCTCGGCCGCCTACCTGCGTACGCGGCTCGCCGAGGTCTACCAGGCCGCCGCCGCGCGCGAGCGGCCCGCGGCCGAGGACCACGTCCTGCTGGTCGTCTCGCTCGACCTCAGCACGATCGCCGGGTTCCCGCGGCTGACCGGGATGATCCTGGTCGCGGACGCGCTGCGGGCGGTGTTCGACAGCGGGCAGAGCGTCGCCTCGCTGGGTCCGTCGGTCGTCGCCGCGCTGGTCCCGAAGGACGAGGGCGTCGCTTCGCACGGCGTCGCGCTGCGAAGGGCGTTGCACGAGCGGCTGTCGGTCGATTCGCAGCTGGCCGACGCCGGCCGGCCGCGGGTGTCCGCCGTGCGCCTGCCGGCCACCCACGAAATGGCCTGCGAGCTGCTGGCGCGGCTCGCGCGGGTGTAGAACGTGCGAAAAGTCCGGTTCCGCCCGGACCCTTCCGACCGGGATCGCGCGGGTCATGATTTCCTGGTGAGGTGACCCGGACCGTACCCACCGACGTCGACGGCGCGATCGCGGCCGGACCCCAGCACCGCCTGGCCCTGCGGAAGTCACTCGCGCGCCTGTCCGTCCGCCCGCGGTCGATCCTGATCCTCGCGGTGATCCCGCTGGTCGCGGTCGGGTACGGCATCTGGGGCTGGCAGCACGACTGGGTGCTCGGCGTCGACAGCGCGGTCTACCGGGCGGGCGCGCTGACGCTGCTGCACGGCGACTCGCTCTACGACGCCAACACGCTGGCCCCCGAGCCGTGGTGGGCCCTGCTGCCGTTCACGTACCCGCCGACGGCCGCGCTGATCTTCGTGCCGCTCGCCGCGTTCCCGACCCAGATCTCCTGGGGCCTGATCACCGCCGTCTCGCTGGCCGCGATGGCGCTGTCGATCCGGATCGCGATCGGCGCGCTGCCCCGCCCGGCCGCGGACGGGCCGCGCTGGTGGGCCTCGCCCGCCCGCTCGACCATCGTGTTCTTCCTGGTCTTCCTCGGCCTCGAGCCGGTGTGGCGGACGATCTTCCTCGGCCAGATCAACCTGATCCTGATGGCCATGATCCTGCTGGACATGCTGGTCATCGGCGCCCGCGGCAGCCGCTGGGGCGGCGTGCTGGTCGGCGTCGCGGCGGCGATCAAGCTCACGCCGCTGGTGTTCCTCGGGCACCTGTTCGTCACCGGCCGCCGGATGGACGCGATCCGCGGCTTCGCGACGTTCCTCGTGCTGCAGGGCCTGATGTTCCTGATCAACGCCCACGACGCCGCGAAGTACTGGACCGTGACGCTGCCGGACACCGGCCGGATCGGGCCGGTGCACTGGGCGGGCAACCAGTCGCTGAACGCGCTGATGAACCGGGCCACCGACCTCGCGCCGTGGGCGTCGAAGGCGGCCATGGGCATCGGCTTCCTGCTCGCGATCCCGGCGCTGTGGCTGCTGATCCGCTTCCACCGCAAGGGCCAGGCGCTGGCGGCGCTGCTCGTCACCGCGTTCTGGACGCTGCTGATCTCGCCGATCTCGTGGACGCACCACTGGGTGTGGGTGATCCCGCTGATCGTGCTGCTGGTCTCGCGGCTGCCGAAGACCACGCCGAAGACGGCGTGGAAGCGCTGGGTCGGGACCGGCCTGGTGGCGTTCGTGTTCGTCAGCTGCGTGCTGCTGATCCTGCCGAACGGCCGCAACGTCGAACTGCACTGGAAGGTGTGGCAGAACGTACTGGGGGACGCCTACATCCTGATGCCGGTCGTGCTTGCGGCGGCGCTGATCCTGCGCTGGGGCCTGCAGCGGCGCGCGCGGGAGAAGGCGGCTTCGGACGAGCATGTCGACGTCACGACCGGCGTCTGAGGCGCGCGCCGGTCGCTTCGTCGCCGGCGGTATCGCGCTGCTGGTGCTGGCGTTCGGGGTCGTCGTCTGGCTGGCCGGGTGGCACTTGGGCGCGGACAGCGCCGTCTACCGCGCCGGAGCGTTGACGCTGGTGCACGGCGATCCGCTGTACACGCGGGACGTGCTGACCGCGCTGCCGGACTGGGTGCGGCTGCCCTTCACCTACACGCCGGCCGCCGCGCCGCTGTTCCTGCCGCTCGCGCTGGTGCCGTCCGGCCTGGTGTGGGGCGTGATCGCGTTTTTGTCGGTGGTCGCCCTTATCGTCGTCATCACGGTGGTTTCGTCGTCGCCGGGGCGCGCATCCCTGCTGGGAAGCAGGTGGTGGGCGCTGCCGGCGGGAACGGCCGCCGCTCTGGTCCTGGAACCGGTGTGGAAGACGCTGTTCCTGGGCCAGATCAACTTGATACTGATGGCGTTCGTGGTGCTGGACGTCCTCGTGCTCTCCCTGCGCGGGTCGCGGTGGGCGGGCGTGCTGATCGGCGTGGCGGCGGCGATCAAGCTGACCCCGCTGATCTTCGTGCCGCACCTGTTCTTCACCGGCCGGTGGAAGGACGGGCTGCGGGCCCTGGGCACGTTCGTGGCGCTCGAAGCGGTGATGTTCGCGGTCATCCCGGTCGACGCGGCGCGGTTCTGGCGGGATTCGGCGACCGACCCGAGCCGGGTCGGGTCGGTGCACTGGATCTTCAACCAGTCGCTCAACGGGCTGGTCAACCGCGCTTCGGAGCTGGCCCCCTGGTCGCTGGCGGCGGCGGTCGGGGTGGCGGCGGTGCTGGCCGGCCCCGCGGTGTGGCTGGTCGTGCGGCTGCACCGGCGGGGCGAGGACGCGGCCGCGCTGCTGGTGACGGCGTTCTACGGGCTGCTGCTGTCGCCCGTGTCGTGGTCGCACCACTGGGTCTGGTGCGTGCCGTTGCTCACGCTGCTGGTGGTGAAGGCGCGGTGGTGGGCCGCGGCGGCGGTCGCGCTGCTGTTCGCCTCGCAGATCGTGATGCTGGTGCCCAACGGCGGCGATCGCGAGTTCGGCTGGGGCCTGGGCTGGTCGGTCCTCGGCAACGTCTACGTGCTCGCGGCGGCGGCCGGGATCCTCGGGCTGGCGGCGCGTGAGCTTCGCCTGGTCCGGCGGTCACCCCAGGTCGTGACCGTTTAGGCTGACTGGCGCTATGGACAAACACACCGGTCTGCCCGTCGTGGGCATGGTGGGCGGCGGCCAGCTGGCCCGGATGACCCACCAGGCGGCGATCTCCCTCGGCCAGTCCCTGCGCGTGCTCGCCGCGAGCGAGAACGAAGCGGCGGGGCTCGTCGCGGGCGACGTCACCCTGGGGCACCACACCGACCTCGACGCGCTGCGGAAGTTCGCGGCCTCGGTCGACGTGCTCACGTTCGACCACGAGCACGTGCCGGGCGAGCACCTGCTGACGCTGGCGATGGAGGGCTACGCGATCCGTCCGGCGCCGAGCGCGCTGGGCTTCGCGCAGAACAAGCTGGTGATGCGCGAGATGATGGCCGGGCTCGGCGTGCCGGGTCCCGCCTTCGCCGAGGTGTCCACTGTGGACGACGTGGTGCGGTTCGGCGGCGAGCACGGCTGGCCGGTGGTGCTCAAGGCGTCGACCGGCGGCTACGACGGCCGCGGCGTCTGGATGCTGGACACCGCGCAGCACGCCCGCGAGACCGTGCCGGAACTGCTCGAAGCGGGCACGGCGCTGCTGGTCGAGGAGAAGGTGGCGATGCGGCGGGAGCTGGCCGCGCTCGTCGCCCGCTCGCCCTTCGGCCAGGGCGCGGCGTACCCGGTGGTCGAGACGGTGCAGGAGGGCGGCATCAACACCGTGGTCCTCGCCCCGGCGCCGGGCCTCGCGCCCGAGCGCGTCCACGAGGCGCAGGACCTCGCGCTGCGGGTGGCGTCGACGCTGGACGTCACCGGGCTGCTCGCGGTCGAGCTGTTCGAGACCGACACCGGGCTGCTGGTGAACGAGCTGGCGATGCGCCCGCACAACTCCGGGCACTGGACGATGGACGGCTCGCGCACGTCCCAGTTCGAGCAGCACCTGCGCGCGGTGCTCGACTACCCGCTGGGCCGGACGGACCTGATCGCGCCGGCGTGCGTGATGGCGAACGTCCTGGGCGCGCCGGAGCTGCCGAAGATGGGCCCGGACGAGCGGCTGCACCACCTGTTCGCGCGGTACCCGGAAGTCCGGGTGCACCTGTACGGCAAGCAGGAGCGGCCGGGGCGCAAGCTCGGGCACGTCAACTTCACCGGCGAGCGCATGGAGGACCTGCGCAACCGCGCGCTGCTGTCGGCGCACTGGCTGTCCCACGCCGTCTGGCTCGACGGCTACGAGATCCACTGACGGGAGTATCGGGTATGGCGCCGCAGGTGGGCGTGATCATGGGCAGCGACTCGGACTGGCCGGTGCTGGAGGCGGCCGGCGCGGCGCTGGACGAGTTCGGCGTCGAGTACGAAGTCGGCGTGTATTCGGCGCACCGCACCCCGCAGCGCATGCTGGACTACGCGACGTCGGCGGTGGCCCGCGGCATCCGCGTGATCATCGCGGGCGCGGGCGGCGCGGCCCACCTCCCGGGCATGGTCGCCTCGGCGACGGTCCTCCCGGTGATCGGCGTCCCGGTCCCGCTGAAGTACCTGGACGGAATGGACTCGCTGCTGTCGATCGTCCAGATGCCGGCGGGCATCCCGGTGGCCACGGTCTCAGTAGGCGGCGCGCGCAACGCGGGCCTGCTGGCGGTCCGCATCTTGGCAGCATCCGACGAGGGCCTGCGCTCGAAGATGGCGAAGTTCCAGCAGGACCTGGAGAAGCTGGTCCTGGACAAGGACGCGGCGCTACGCGCCAAGGCCGGCCGCTGATCGCTCCGTTCGGCTGAGACTCTCCGAAACCGCCACGCCCGTCCCGGCGAACCCGTTAAGGTCCGGGCTCCGGTTGGCGGCGTCTTCGAAGGGCTAGTGATGGCGGATTCCCGGTCGGACGACGGCGTTTCGGTGCCCTGGCTCGCCGGGCTCGTCCTGGCGGGCATCGGGGTCGGACTGGCCGTCGTCGCGTTGACGTTCCCCTGGGTCACGGTCCGGACCGATCCGCAGAGCGCGTCGTTCGACCTCACGGTGACGAGCATCGAGCGGCAAGGCCCGACGTTCGCCGTGCTGCTCGTGGTCGCCGCAGTGGGCGCGGTCGTGGCGTTCGCGGCCGGGCGCCGCGGGGTCGGGGCGCGGTGGCTGGTGGTCGCCGTGTGCGCGCCGTTGCCCGCGCTGGCCGCCCTGTTCGTCGGGCTGCGCGCCAACGCGGCCGACATCCGCGCCGGTGTGCAGTCGGCCGGTCTGAACTCGGAGCGGGCGGCCGCGGACTTCCTGGTGACGCCGGCCCAGGGCCTGGTGTTCTACACGACCGGGCTGCTGCTGCTCGGACTCGGCGTCGCCATCGCGGGCATCCCGGCCGGCACGCGTCTCTCGATCGCGTCGACGACGGACGCGGAGCCGCGGCGGCGGACGCCGGTCGTGCGGGTGACGGCGCTGGTGCTCGCCGTCCCGCTCGTCGTGCTGTCCCAGTCGCTGGCCTGGTTCGAGGTCGACAACTCCGACGGCGAGCTGCCGGCCGTAGTCACCGGCTGGCCGGGGATCTACCGCGCCGGCTTGGTCGCGGTCCTCGTGCTGCTCGTGGGTATCGCGCTGACGACGGGCTGGCGGCGCAACGCCTTGCGCCTGGCCGCCCTGTACGTGTGCGGGGGCCTCTACGGCGTGCTGCTGATCAACGCGTGGCTGCTGTGGGACCCCACCGGGGTCGCGGACCGGATCAGCACCCATCGCGATGAGCTCGAGCTGGGCCTCGGCTACTTCGCGTCGCTCGCCGCGGTGCCGTTGCTGGCCGTGGTGGCCGGTCCGCGGCCGGCTCCCGAGCCGGAGTCCGAGCCGGAGTCCGAACCGGCGCAGGAAGGTGTGGAGGCGTGAACCGCAGGCGGAAACCGGTCGTCGCGGGCCGGACGACGACCCTGCGTCCCGCGGAGCGGCCGAAGCGAGGGCCCGGGTGGTGGCACCGGCTCGGCAAGGTGCCGAAGGCGCTGGTCGCCACCGCGACCCCGCTGGTGCTCGCCGTCGCGATCCCCGGCGTCGCGCCGCTGGCCGCCGACCGGACGCGGGACGTCTTCTCCGACGAAGTGCTGACCGCGCACGGGGAGAGCTACCCGAGCCTGGTCGCCGGGGCCTACTGGGCGACCGACGCCGTGCTGACCGTCCCGTCGTCGTACGACGTGTTCGACGAGATGAGCCGGCACACCTCCGCTCAGCTGGGCACGTCCGGCCAGCAGGTGACGCTGGAGAGCCACCGGTCCGGCCGAATCGACCTCGAGAAGATCACCGCGGTAGTCGAGGAGCGGTGCACACCGCTGGCGGGAACCGCGTTCGTCGCCGACCCGCAGGGCTCCGGCGAGGCGGCGCTGATCGAGTTCCGGCTCGACGCCGCGGCCGGCACGGAGATCCCGGCCCTGGTCCCGGGCGACGACCCCGGTGGCCCGACCCGGCCCTACCTGACGGACGGCAAGGTCCGGTTCGTCGAGCAGGGCAAAACGGAACACCTGGTTATCCGCGCGCACACGGAGAAGTGCTTCTGCCGCTGGCGGGTCCGGATCGAGTACAGCTACCGGGGCAGCCGCCGCTCGCTGGTCGTCCCGCCATCCGGTCAGCCGGCGTTCGCCACGACGGCCTGGGGCCCCCACGACGTCGAGTACAACATGCACTCGGGGGAGACCGGGATCGGGCCGAAGCGGCACGACTGCCGGGCGCAACCGGCGAGCTGCCGGTTCAAGCCGTAGCTCAGCCGTCGAGCTTGCCGATCAGCTGCTGCCGCAGTTCGCGCTTGAGCACCTTCCCCGCGGCCGACACCGGGATCTGCTCGACCACGTGGACCTCCCGCAACCGCTTGTACGGCAGCACCTTCTCGTTCACCGCGGCCATCAGCTCGTCGGCGTCCAGTTCGCCGCGCGGGACGACGAACGCCACCGGGAGCTCGCCGACCTCGGTGTCCGGGCGGCCCACCACCGCCGCTGCCGCGACGCCCGGCATCGTGATCAGCAGCTCCTCCAGCTCGCGCGGGAAGACGTTGTACCCCTTGTACAGCAGCATGTCCTTCTTGCGGTCCACGATGGACAGGTAGCCGTCCGCGTCGAGGATGCCGATGTCGCCCGTGTGGAGCCAGCCGTCGACCAGGGCCGCCGCCGTCTCCTCGGGGCGGTTGCGGTAGCCCTGCATGATCTGCGGGCCGCGCAGGCAGACCTCGCCCTTCTCACCCGCCGGAAGCGGGTCCTCGCCGCCCTCGGCCGGGACGATCTTGACCTCGGTGTCGAAGATCGGGACGCCCACCGAGCCGACCTTGCGCGTGCCGGAGACGTACGTCGGCGAGATCACCGCGCCCATCGTCGCCTCCGTGAGGCCGTAGCCCTCGCTGACCACCACGCCCGGGAACCGCTCGCGCAGCGCGTTGATCATCGCGTGGTTCATCGGCGCGGCACCCGAGCCGATCGCGCGCACCGAAGACAGGTCCGCGGTGTGGAACGACGGCGTCGCGAGCAGCGCGGCGAACAGCGCGGGGGCACCGCCGATGCCGGTGATGCGCAGCCGTTCGGCGTCGGCGACGTACGCGGGCGGGTCGAAGCGCGAGTGCAGGACGATCGTCGTCCCGGCCATCACCGCCGCGTTCAGGCCGCCGATGATGCCCATCGCGTGGAACCAGGGCGTCAGGTTGATCGCGACGCCGGTGCCCAGGCGCGTCGGCCACTCGTCCTCGCTGCCGATCTGGTCGAGCGTGATGTCGCCGTGCGCGTCGAGCGCCGGGACCGAGCCGCTGCCCCAGCACGAGTGCTGCAGGGTGTTGACCACGACGTTGCGGTGCGTGAGCCGCACGCCCTTCGACCGGCCGGTGGTGCCGCCGGTGTAGGCGAGGTGGGCGAGGTCTTCGTGGACGTCGGTGTCCACCGATGGGCGCGTCTCGGGGTGGCCGGCATGGAACGCCTCGAACTCGAAACCGCCTTCGGGCAGGTCGCCGGTCGGTCCGACGACGACGGTCAGCCGGACCGGGATCCGGTCGGCGACGCTCGCCAGCGCGCCCGCGACCGGGCCGAACGTCACGACGGCGGCGGCCTCGCAGTCGGTGAGCTGGAAGGCGAGGTCCTCCGGCGGGAGCAGCGGGTTGGCCGGGCTGAAGGTGGCCCCGGCCAGCATCGTGCCGTAGTAGGCGACCGGGAAGGCGAGGCAGTTCGGCAGGTGGAGCGCGACGACGTCGCCGCGGCCCACGCCCTGCGCCCGCAGCGCGTGGGCGAAGCGGCAGGCCGCGCGGTAGGTCTCGGTGAAGGTGAGGCTGCGGCCGTCGTGGGCGAAGGCGGTCCGGTCGCCCCAGCGCGCGGCGCCCGCGGCGAGGATCGAACCGACCGGGACTTCGGGGTAGTCGAGGGAGGCGGGCAACCCGGGCGGCGTCGTCGGCGCGGTGAGCGGCATCACTCGACCTTACGAATTCTGCGGTCCACGACACAAGGACGCAGCCGGTCGGTGAACGAGCGCTAACATCGAGCAGGACTCTCCCGACGTCGTAGAGAAGGTGACCCGAAGTGACCGACGGCCTGTACCAGCTTGCCGAGGAGCACGAGGAGCTGCGGGCCGCGGTCCGGGCCCTGGCCGAGAAGGAGATCGCGCCGTACGCGGCCGAGGTCGACGAGAACGAGCGCTACCCGATCGAGGCGTACAACGCGCTGGTCAAGTCCGGGTTCAACGCCGTCCACATCGGCGAGGAGTACGACGGCCAGGGCGCGGACGCCGTCGGCGCCTGCATCGTGATCGAAGAGGTCGCGCGGGTCGACGCGTCGGCGTCGCTGATCCCGGCGGTGAACAAGCTCGGCACGCAGCCGATCATCCTGTCCGGTTCGGAGAGCGTGAAGAAGCTGGTGCTGCCCTCGATCGCGTCGGGCGAGGCTTCGGCGTCGTACGCGCTGTCGGAGCGCGAGGCCGGTTCGGACACGGCGTCGATGCGCACGCGCGCCCGGCTCGACGGCGACCACTGGGTGCTCAACGGCACCAAGTGCTGGATCACCAACGCGGGCGAGTCGTCCTGGTACACGGTGATGGCGGTGACCGATCCGGACGCGGAGAAGAAGGCCAACGGCATCTCGGCGTTCGTCGTGCACAAGGACGACCCGGGCTTCTCGGTGGGCCCGAAGGAGAAGAAGCTCGGCATCAAGGGCTCGCCGACGCGCGAGATCTACTTCGAGAACTGCACGATCCCGGAGGACCGGATCATCGGCGAGCCGGGCACGGGCTTGAAGACGGCGCTGCGGACGTTGGACCACACCCGCCCGACGATCGGCGCGCAGGCGCTGGGCATCGCCCAGGGTGCTTTGGACGCCGCGGTGGCTTATGTGAAGGACCGTCGGCAGTTCGGGAAGTCGATCGCCGAGTTCCAGGGCGTCCAGTTCATGCTGGCCGACATGGGGACGAAGATCGAGGCGGCTCGTCATTTGGTTTACGCCTCGGCGGCGGCTTCGGAGCGCGGGGACAAGCGGGCTGGATTCATGGCTTCGGCGGCTAAGGCTTACGCGTCCGATATCGCCATGGAGGTGACCACGGATGCCGTTCAGCTCTTCGGTGGGGCTGGGTACACGCGGGACTTCCCGGTTGAGCGGATGATGCGGGACGCGAAGATCACGCAGATTTATGAAGGTACGAACCAGATTCAGAAGGTTGTCATGGCTCGAGCTTTGCTCAAGGGCTGACTTCGACGTCGAGCGGCCCCCGGTGCGACCATCGCGCCGGGGGCCGCTTTGCGCGTACGGGATGAAACAAGATCCGCCGACGAACCGACTCCCAGGCGACCGTTTCCAGCGCTAGGAGCAGCCGGTGATCGTGACAACTTCTTCGGACGGCTTCGTCCTCGGCATGATCGCGATCGTCGTCCTGTTGGCCATCGCGGTGATCTTGCTCGCGTACATCGCGATCAAGCTCGGTGGGCGCTGATGACCCGGCTGATCTGTTCGGCGATCGGCGCCCTCGCCCTGCTCGGTGCCGTTCTCGTCATGCTGCTCCCGCTGCCGCCCCAGGACCTCGGTGTGCTCGAGGGACCGCTCTACTGCGGCCCGGGAGCGTCGTCGAACAACACACTGCAGATGATGGTCGACCCCGATGCGGTGAACCGGGACGACTCCGCGGCGTCGTCGGCCGGCCGGTCGACGCCTGAGGAGCGGCAGGCTGAGGCGCGGCGGGCGCAGCGGAACGTCCAGATCTGCCAAGGCGCGGCCAAGTCGCGGTTCGTCTGGGCGGTGGCGCTCCTGATTGCCGCGGTTGCCGTCGGGCTGGCGGTTCCTTCGATCGCCGGCGCCGCGCGGCGGCGGCCCCGCGCGCGATAGCTCGGACCTGGAACGGACCACGGCCGCACCCCGAGGCCCCGGTTGTGGCCGCCCTCGGAAGCTCTAGTTGGTCTTCGCCACCCCGATGCCCGATTGTGACTACGGCAGGCGGTACCGCGTCAAGGCGGGAAAGCGTGCCTTGACCCGGCACCGCCGGCCGTGTTCTGGCTTCCGATCGGGGTTGCGGGGAGGGCTGGGTCTCGGGTTCCCGGCCTGGCCGACCTCCGCCCCCGGTGGGATCCTCACCGGGGGCTTTGGTCTGCCGGCAATGCTGGATAACCACGTCACACCCGGCGTGCCTCGTCGCACTTGCGGCCACCAAGCCGCGCGGCGGGGAACAGTCGCGCCTGAACTGGCTATCCGCCTCCAGTTTCTCCGACGTCCACCGTGGGTCGCAAGGCTCCTAGCAGGTGTAACCGGGCAAGAAAATCACTCACCAGGGGGAGTGTCCGGACAAGTTACTTGCGCGTTAACTCTCTGGTGACGTGGATCACCATCCTTCACAGAGAGGTGAACCGGATGGGTGCAACGACGCGCAGGTGGCTCACGGTGGCCGTCGCTAGCGCGGTGACGCTCACGCTAGGTGCCGGGGTCGGGCAGGCCGCCGGACGGGAACCCACCGGGCCCGTTCAGCCCAACATCCTCACCGCCGCCGCCTACTCGCTCGGCGATCCGACCATCGCTCCTCCTGGGGCGAACGACTGGAACTGCAAACCCACCGCCGCGCATCCCAATCCCGTTCTCCTCTCCAACGGGACCACCGCCAACGCCTACGAAAACTGGGCCAACCTCTCCCAGAAACTCGCCAACGCGGGTTACTGCGTCTTCGCCGGCAACTTCGGCGGGGCGCCCGGGGCCTTCCTGCAGACCGTCGGGCCCATCGCCGACACCACGAAAGCGCTTGCTGCCTTCGGGGACAAGATCCTCGCGACGACCGGGGCCGCCAAGCTCGACGTCGTCGGGCACTCGCAAGGCGGGATGAACGTGCGGTACTGGATCAAGTACCTCGGGGGCGCGAGCAAGATCAGCCGGGTCGTCGGGCTCTCTCCCTCCAACCACGGGACCGACCTCTTCGGCCTGCTCAGCACCCTCGAAATGATCCCCGGGGTGCCCGCCGCGCTCGGGACCGTCTGCCAGGCCTGCAACGAACAGGCCGTCGGCTCGGACTTCCTCACCGATCTCAACGCCGGGGGCGAAACCGTCGACGGCATCCAGTACACCGTCATCCAGACCCGGTACGACGACGTCGTCACGCCGTACACGAGCGCGTTCCTGCCGCCAAAGAACAACGTCAAGAACATCCTGCTGCAGAACGTCTGCGTGCTCGACTTCACCGACCACCTCGGCATCACCTACGACCCCGTCGCCGAGGGGCTCGTGCTCAACGCGCTCGACCCGGCCCACGCCAAGACGCCGCCCTGCGTGCCCGTGCCGCCGGTGATCAGCTGAGTTTCGCCACATGAGACATAACCCACCGCCGGGGCGGATTTCCGCTCCGGCGGTGTCACTCTCGAAGCATGTACTGGCCGGTTCCGGCGTCCTGGACGCCCCACGACGAAGCCGAGCTGGTCGCCGGCTGGCGGCTGTGGCTCGAGCTGTCCGACCGCGCCTGGCCGACGGCCGCCTGGGACGGCACGCCCGCCGGTGCCGTCCGCCAGCTGCGTGACCTGCTCGCCGCCTGCGACGAGATCGAGACGGCCTACCGCGCGGCTGCCGCCGAGCCGTCGCCCGGGTTCCTCAGCCTCACGCAGGGCCTCGCCGTCACGGCGGGCTCGGCCATCTCGCTCTGGTTCGACGACTTCGACCAGCTCGACGGCGAACGCGCCGCCCTGCTGCACGACGACCTCGCGCGCTTCGCCGAGCAAGCCGAGCAGGTGCTGACGCTGCTGGCGGTCAACGGCGGCTGGGCGCGCCTCGACGAAGTCCGGCGCCGCCCCGCCTAAGCCAGCGTCGGGTCCGTGCCACCGCCCTCGACGGGCCGGAAGCGCGTGCCGCCCAGGAACTCGTCGAGCGGGCGCCCGAGCGTCAGCTCCGGGCCCGGTTCGAGGGCCCAGGCCAGCTCGATGAGCTCGTCCACGTGCTGCCGGCGCTCGACGCGGTGGGCGATCTCGGCGCCGTCCAGCGACCACGTGCCGTCGAGCTCCATCCGCAGCCGCAGGGCGAGCCGGCCCGGTCGCGGCTCCGCCCAGTCGAAGCGGTGGACGGCGAACTCCGTGCTCCAGCTCGACCAGTACTGCCAGCCCGTCCCGTCGGCGCGGAAGCCGAGCTCGGTGTACTCGGGTGAGCCGGGGTACAGCTCCGACTCCGACCAGTAGCCGACCAATCGCGCGTTCACCCGGCGATCGTTCCACAGGCACAGCAAGTGATTACGCCGCTTGGCCCAGCCGATGACGCCCCGGAGTGGGTACCCGACCGGGCATGAACCGGACACCAGACCGCACGAACCGGGCCGAGGCGAAGGCCGAAAGAGGAGTGCACCGGACCGAGGCCGACGCCCAGCGGGGCGAGAAGAGCGACACCGCTCAGCTGCTCGGCCGGATCGGCATGGCGTGCTACGGCGTCGTGCACCTCGTCATCGCCTACCTCGCCGTCCAGGTCGCCTTCGGCGACAGGGAGCAGGCCGACCAGAAGGGCGCCCTGCAGCAGATCGGCTCGACGGCGTTCGGCCAGATCCTGCTGTGGATCGTGGCCATCGGCCTCGTCCTGTTCGGCCTCTGGCAGTTCCTGATGGCCGCCACCGGCTACGAGTGGGTCAGCGGCGGGAAGCGGACGCGCAAGCGGATCGGCGCCGCCGCCCGCGGGGTCATCGTCATCGTGCTGGGCTTCACCGCGTTCCGGATCGCCACCGGCAGCGGGGGCGGCGGGTCGAGCAGCCAGAACCAGCAGGAGTTCACCGCCAAGCTGCTGAAGCTGCCCGCCGGCCGGGCGCTGGTGGTCATCGCCGCGGCGTGCGTCCTCGGCGTCGCCATCGCCGCCGGGGTGAAGGGCTTCAAGAAGAAGTTCCTCGAAGACCTGAACACGAGCGAGCTGCCGGGCAAGGCCCAGCGCTGGATCGGCGGCGTGGGCCAGGTCGGCTACCTCGCCAAGGGCGTCGTGCTGGCCGTGGTCGCGATCCTCCTCGCCATCGCCGGGTTCCAGGCCGACCCGAACAAGGCCGGCGGGCTCGACTCCGCCCTCAAGACGCTCGCCGCCCAGCCCTTCGGCACCGTGCTGCTGACCGTCGTGGCGCTCGGCCTCGCCGCGTTCGGCGCTTACTGCTTCGGCGCGGCCTGGGCCCACAAGCGCTAACGCCGAGCCACCCGCGCGAGGTACTCCTTGCGGTCCAACGGGTTCTCGCCGGTCCGCGGCCGCGTCGGCGGCGGGCCGGGGTACGGCCGGTAGCCGGCGAACTCGCTGAGGAAGACGCCCTCGCCCTGGCTCAGGGCCGGCAGCGCCCGCTCGAACGCGTGAACGTGCTCGGCGGGGATCGTCCCGTGCAGCGTGCACGACGACGGCCCCACCACCGGTTCGCCGGGCACCGCACGCAGGTTCGTGAGCTTGAGCAGCACCGCGCTGACGGCGTTCGCCGGCACCTCCAGTTCGAAGCGGTGCACCGGCTCGTGCACCCGCGTCCCGGCCTCCCGCAGCGCCGCCATCAGCACCAGCGGCGTCATCTTGCGGAAGTCGCCCGCCGCGCTGAGCGGGCTGAAGAACGCCGTGTGCGTCAGCGTGACGGCGACGTCGAGCACCTCCCAGCCGTACAGCCCCTGCTCGAGCGTGCTGTGGACGGTCTCCTCGATCGCCTTGTGGAACGCCAGCGGCAGCGAACCCAGCTCGACCGACAGCCCGAACGCGACCCCGGGACCGGGTTCGACGCGCAGCCCGACCGTCGCGAAGAAGTACAGCCGCTGCGCCGGATCCAGCCCCTCGACCGCTTCCCCGGCGCCGACCGGCTTCTCGACGTACAGCGTGCGCGTCTCTTCGAACGTGACGTCGATGCCGGCGCCCTCGGCCAGCATCGAGCGCAGCACTTCCTTCTGCACTTCGCCGTAGAGCCGGACCGAGACGTCGTGACCGCGTCGGCGGACGTCGATCAGCGGGTCCTCTTCGGACAGTCGGGTCAACGCGGTGAAGAGCGCCGCGGCCCGCTCGGGCCGGACCGGGCGCACGACGGTCTCCAGGCTGGGCGGCGCGAACACGCCGTCGCGGGCGGTGCCGGGGGAGCCGAGGCGGTCGCCGATCCGGACGTCCCGCAGCCCGCGCACCCGGGCGACGTCGCCGGCGAGCGCCACGTCGTCGCCGGCGACCTCGAGCGCCGAGACCCGGCCGGTCAGCTCGGTTTCGCCGCGGTAGAAGGGAATCCGCTGCCGTGGCGCGAGTGAACCGGAGTGCAGGCGCGCGTAGGCGATCTTCTCGCCGGCACGGCCGCGGTCGATCTTGAAGACCGTCGCGGCCAGCCGGCCGGCGCCGGTGCGTTCGGTCGCCGGGAGCAGCTCGGTCATCGCCGCGACGAGGTCCGCGACGCCGGTGCCGGTGATCGCCGAGCCGGTCAGGACGGGGTGCACCAGGCCCCGCGCGACCTGGCGAGCCAGCTCGGCGCGGCAGGCGGCTTCGTCGACGCGCTCGTCCACATAGGACTCCAAGAACGCGTCGTCGCCGTCGGCCAGCAGCTCGGCCAGCTCGCCGGGTGACGCGGTCAGCGCGATCGCCCGCGGTGCCAGCTTCGCGCGGATGTCGCCGAGCTGGTCGCGGGCGCCCATCCGGTCGACCTTGTTGACGAAGACGAGCGTCGGGATGCCGAGCCGGCGCAGCGTCCGCATCAGCACGCGGGTCTGGGCCTGCACGCCTTCGACGGCCGACACCACCAGGACGGCGCCGTCGAGCACGCGCAGCGCGCGTTCGACCTCGGCGATGAAGTCCGAGTGGCCCGGGGTGTCGATCAGCGTGATCCGGGTGTCGCCGGCCAGGAACGAGACCACCGCGGAGCGGATGGTGATGCCGCGACGGCGTTCCAGCTCCAGGGAGTCGGTCCGGGTGTCGCCGCTGTCGACGCTGCCGAGGTGGTCGATGGCGCCCGCTTCGAAGAGCAGGCGCTCGGTCAGGCTGGTCTTACCGGCGTCGATGTGCGCGAGGATGCCGATGTTCAGGGTTTTCACGGTCGTGGGAGGTCCTTTGTGATGCGGGTGACAGGCCGGGCAGGTCGGTCTGTCGGCGCATCGGGGGTCTCCTCACGGTCGTCGACGCAGGTCAGGGCGAAGGTAGCGCTCGTTCCGGTGGTCGCCAACCGCTTTTTCCCGGCACAGCCGGTCCCTGTCGGTTCCCTGTCGATCACCCTCCGATGCTTCGATCGGGCGTTCCGGGGCCCTAACTTGAGGCGGGTCAGTTGAAAATTCACCCACCGGGGAGCTGAAACCGATGTTCGGACGAGTCAAGGACGTGGCGCTGCTGCTGGGGAGGATCGGCGTCGCGGTCGTCTTCCTCGCGCACGGGCTCCAGAAGTGGAACAACGGCATCGACGGCACGGCGAAGTTCTTCGAGATGTCGGGCATCCCGCTGCCCACGGCGGCCGCGGTCTTCGCGATGACCGTCGAGATCCTCGGCTCGGTCGCCTTCATCGTCGGGTTCCTGATGCCGCTGGTGGGCATCGGGTACGTCGTGATTTCGGTGGGCGCGCTGCTTTCGGTGCACATCGACAACGGCCTGACCGGCCAGGGCGGCTACGAGCTGGTCCTGGTGCTCGCGCTGGCCGGGCTCGCCCTCGGCTTCAACGGCGGCCGCCTGTCGCTGGACCACCTGCTGTGGGGTCGCAAGCGGGCGCGCCGCGAAGCCGAGGTCGGCGAGCTGCAGAACGCCTAGGCCGGGAGGTCCGCCGTGGTGCGTTCGGCATCACGGCGGGCCGCCAGCTTCGCCTGGTCCGCGTTGCTCACGTGGACCAGGTGGGCGCCCGCGGCGAGGGGGACGAGCAGGCCGTCGAGGACGCCCTCCGGCCCGGTCCAGTCCCGGGTGGACAGCACCCGGTCGTCGGCGGTGAGGCCGAGTTTCGCCGCGCGGGCGCGGGCTTCCGCCAGCAACTCGTCCACAGTGGACTCGAACAGCGCGGGCGTGTCACCCGGGATCGGGAAGAGCGGGCGGTACTGGTCGCCCGCCGCGCGGGACTCCGTCAGGTAGTCGAACGCGCCGCCGCCGGGCGGCTCGGCCAGCCCGCGGCCCATCGGGTCGAGCGTGACGACGGCCGTCGCCGCGGCGCCGGTCGGTTCCGGGTCGTCCGGCCCGACGAACGCCACCCGCGCGCCGGCGCCCTCGGTCACGACGCGCGCCCCGCACCACCACGCGCCGAGCAGCACGCCGACGGTCTGCCAGTGCGCCGGGAGCTGCACGGCCACGGCGTCGCCCGGCTCGACGTCGAACTCCCCGGTCAGCCAGTTGGCCGTCTTGGCCGCCCAGTTGGCGGTCGTCACCACGGACAGCTCGACGCGGCTGCCCAGCTGGTCGTCGTAGTGGGTGATCAACGGTTTCGCGGGCGAGGCCAGCAGCGGGCGCAGCAGCTCGTCGGTCAGGCTCATGCGGACAGGCTAAAGCGCGGACCACGCCCTTCGCCGGTTGACACCGCCACGCGAAGCTCAGTACGTTTGCTTTGCAAGCAAAGGTAACTGAAGAGCTGGGGGACAGCCATGACCATCCTCGTCACCGGAGCGCGCGGGCACGTCGGCCGCGCGGTCCTCGACGCGCTCGTCGCCGCAGGTCAGGACGTGCGCGCGTCGAGCCGCGACGCCACCACGCTCGACGTGCCCACGGCGAAGGTGAGCGCCGACCTCGAAGATCCGTCCACACTGGACGCCGCGCTCGACGGCGTCGAGTCGGTGTTCCTGTACACGCGGCCGTCGGGGATCGAGGGCTTCGTCAAGACGGCCGAGGCGGCCGGCGTGCGGCACGTCGTGCTGCTGTCGTCGGGCGCGACGCTCGAACCGGATTCCGCGCACAGCCGCATCGCACGAATGCACCGGGCGGTGGAGGAGGCGCTGATCGCGGCGCCGTTCGCGGAGACGATCCTCAACCCGGGTGCGTTCGCGACGAACGTCCTGGGCTGGCGCGCGGACATCGCCGAGGGCGTCGTCCGCACGCCCTATCCGGACTCGCGGATCGGGGCCGTCCACGAGCAGGACATGGGCGACGTCGCGGCGAAGATCCTCGCGGACGGTTCCCACTTCGGGGAGGCGCTGCAGCTGACCGGGCCGGAGCCGATCAGCTTCCGCGAGCAGGCGGCCGTCCTCGCCGACGTCCTCGGCCGGCCACTGCCGGTCGAGGAGCTGACGCCCGAGCAGGCCACCGAGCGGATGGTCGCGCTGGGCTGGCCGCCCGAGGTGCCGCCGGGGGTCCTGCGGGTCTGGGAGCGGACGACGCGGGAACCGTCCGTGGTGACGGACGTCGTGCGCGAGGTGACCGGGCACGCGCCGCGGACGTTCCGGCAGTGGGCGGAGGACCACCGCGCCGACTTCAGTTGACGCAGGCGACCCCGTCGGAGGCCTGGAGCAGCGGTGCCGCGGCGGGGGCGGCGCCGCTGCCCGAGCCGCCGCCCGCGGGGACCGCGCCGCCGGCCGCCGGGGAACCGCCCGGGGCCGGGCGGCCGGCCAGGCCCGCCACGAACGCGCGGACCGCGTTCCTGTCGACCTCGACGATGCTCTGGCCGTCTTCGCTGCGCCCGCTCGCGGTGATCACCGGGATCGTCGCGAACGACAGGTCACCCGACGCGAGCCCCTTCGCCTGCTGCGCGAACTGCAGCAGGTCGAGGCCCGGGTCGAGGACCAGTGACCGGTGCACCGCGTCCATCAGGTTGTTGAGCGTGCCCGGGCTGGTCAGCGTGCCCGCCGAGAGCACCTGGTGCAGCGCCGAGGACAGGAACGCCTGCTGCCGCACGATCCGGTCGAGGTCGCCGCGCGGCAGGTTCTTGCGCTGCCGGACGAACGAAAGCGCTTCGCCGCCGGAGACCGTCTGCTCGCCGCGGCGGAAGTTCGCGCCCGAGTCCTTGTCCTCGGTCGCGTGGTTCAGGCAGACCTTCACCCCGCCGAGGGCCTCGGTGAGCAGGTAGAAGCCCAGCAGGTTGATCTCGGCGTAGTGGTCGACGCGCACCTGCGTGAGGTCCTGCACCGTCTGCACCAGGACCCGGCGGCCCTCGGTGTCGGAGTCGCGTTCGATCTTCGCCTGGTCGCGCTCGCCCTGCGCGCGCAGCTGCTGCGCGAAGTGCGCCTTCGCGATGCCGTACGCCGAGTTGATCTTCGCCTTGCCGCGGCCGGGGACCTCGGTCCACGTGTCGCGCGGCACGGACACCGCCGACGGCTTCGAGCCGTCCTTGGGCACCCGCAGCAGGATCACCGTGTCGGTGTTCACCGCGCCGTTGTTGGCCTCGGTCCGCAGCTCCTTCAGCACGCGCAGCGGGAGCTGGTTGCCCTGGGCATCCGTCCGCGCGTCGCTGCCGACGAGCAGGATGTCGTCGGCGCCGTCGTCGGCGGGCGGCGGCGCGGGCTCGCCGGCCCGCGGGGTGAGCGCGTCGGTCGTCGGGACGTTCTGCTGCAGCTGGTCCTTGGTGACGTAGGCGTAGCCGCTGGCGCCGAGCGCGAGCACCGAGACGAGCCCGACCGCGATCCGCCGCGTCACCCGCCCCGCGCGGCGCGCCCGCGAGGGGGCCTCGGCCACCGGAGCCGTCCGCGGGAACGGCGATGGCTTCCACTCCGGATCGTCGCGCTCCGTCACCGGCGTCTCGGCCGGTTGCGGCTGTTCCTGCTCGTCTTCCATCCCCTGCTTACCTCCCCCGACCACCCTGCGTGCTCAGTCTAGTTGACGCAGGGAACGTCGCCCGCGGTGATCGCCGGTGCGGCGGGGGCGGAGGAAGCCACGGTGGACGGCGGGGCTTTCGGGGCCGACGACGTCGGCGCGCCGCCCGCGCCGGCGGCCGAGCTGCGGAAGTCCTTGCCCAGCAGGACGCGCACGTGCCCGGCGGTGACGTCGCGGTCGGGCTCGGCCTGGACCGTCGTGCCCAGCGCCTGCTTGACCAGCTCCAGCGCGGCGGAGTCGGCCGGGTTGTACCGGACGACGGTGGTGTTGCGGGTGCTCAGCTTCTGGTCGGCGGCGAGCGTGAAGCCCTTGCCCTGGAGCAGCGTGTGCGTCTGGCCGGCCAGCGACGGAGAACCGGAACCGTCGAACAGCTCGATCGTGACGGCCTTCGCGCCCGGCAGCTGCGTCGTCGTCGGCTGGGCTGGGGCGTCGCCGTCCGAGGTCAAGCGCGTCACCTCGGCCTGGACCGCGGCCTGGTCGACGCGCAGCACGTCGGCGCCGCCGATCACGGCGTTGCCCAGCGTCGGGATCGTGTGGAACTCGATGTTGCCGCCGGTCAGGCCGCGCATCTGCTCCGCGAACTCGGTCAGGTCCCAGCCTTGTGAGACCACGACGGACTTCTTGACGGCCGCCACGAGGTCGGCGATCTTCGCCGGACTCGTCAGGACGTCGGACGAGATCACCTTGCGGGCCAGTCCGGACAGGAACGCCTGCTGGCGCGCGATCCGGTCGAGGTCGTAGTTCGGCAGGCCGTAGCGCTGGCGGACGAACGCGAGCGCCTGCACGCCTTCGATCGTCTGGCGGCCGCCCGGCAGGTCCACGCCGGACTTCACCTCTTTGACCGGTCCGTTGAGGCAGACCTCGACGCCGCCGATCGACTTGGTGATCTCGTAGAAGCTCGCCAGGTTGACCTCGGCGTAGCGGTCGATCATGCCCGGCTTGCCGATGAACTTCTCGATCGTGGCGATCAGGTTCTTCCGGCCGGCGACCTTCGCCTGGGCGTCGGCCTCCTTGAGGTCGGTCATGCCCTGGCGCTGCAACGTTTTGTAAGTGTCCGTGTACGCGTAGACAAAGGCGCTGTTGAGCTTGTGCTTGCCGTAGCCGCCCGCCAGCTCGACCCAGGAGTCGCGGGGGAAGGAGATCGCGATCGCGTGCTTCCCGTTCTGGGGGATGTGCACGAGGATCATCGTGTCGGTGTTGAGCTCGCCGTCGGAGACGCCGGCGTGCAGCATGTCCAGCACCTCGCGGGGCAGTGGGTTGCCCTGCGCGTCGGTGCGGCTGTCCTGGCCGACCAGGAGGATGTCGATCGCGCCGTCGAGCGGCTTCGCGTGGGCCGCGGTGTCGGCGAAGACGTTCGTGGTGGTCAGGCCGCTGTTCGGGTCACCGATGAAGTGCCAGCCGTACCAGGTCAGGGCCAGGATCGCGACGGACAGCAGGGACACGACGACCTTGCCGCCGCGGCGTGCGAAGACCGCGGCGCCGGTGTGGCGGCGCGCCGGGACGGGCGGCGCAGGCCATTCGGTCACGCGCTTCCTCCCCTGTGAAACCCCGTGCTTCCCCCAGGGCACCGATGTGCCTCCACCATGACTCTACTGAGGGTGTTGTCAGGCCTCCGTAGGCTGGGGGCCGATTGCCCCGGTCGGGGGCCGAAGGAAAGGCGGGAAGATGCGGGTCCTGGTCACCGGGGGTGCCGGCTTCATCGGGTCGCACTACGTCCGGCAGGCGCTGAGCGGCGCTTACCCGGCGCTGCGCGACGCCGAGGTGGTGGTGCTGGACAAGCTCACCTACGCCGGCAACGAGGCCAACCTGGCCCCGGTCGCCGCCGACCCGCGGCTGCGGTTCGTCCGCGGCGACATCTGCGACGCCCGGCAGGTCGCCGACGTCATGCGCGGGGTGGACCTGGTCGTGCACTTCGCCGCGGAGTCGCATGTGGACCGCTCGATCCTCGGTTCCGCCGACTTCGTGCTGACGAACGTGCTGGGCACGCAGAACCTGCTGCAGGCGGCCCTGGAAGCGGGCGTCTCGAAGTTCGTGCACGTGTCCACGGACGAGGTGTACGGCTCGATCGAGACCGGCTCCTGGACCGAAGACCACGTGCTGGAGCCGAACTCGCCCTATTCGGCGTCGAAGGCGTCCTCCGATCTGGTGGCGCGGTCGTTCTTCCGCACCCACGGGCTGCCGGTGTGCATCACGCGGTGTTCCAACAACTACGGTCCGTACCAGTTCCCGGAGAAGGTCATCCCCCTGTTCGTGACGAACCTCCTCGACGGCCGGAAGGTGCCGCTGTACGGCGACGGGCTCAACGTCCGTGACTGGCTGCACGTGGACGACCACTGCCACGGCATCCAGCTGGTCGCCGACGGCGGGCGCCCGGGCGAGATCTACAACATCGGCGGCGGCACCGAACTGACGAACCGGGCTTTGACGGAGAAGCTGCTGGCGGCGGTCGGGGCGGGCTGGGACAGCGTCGAGCCGGTCGAGGACCGCAAGGGCCACGACCGCCGGTACTCGGTGGACATCACGAAGATCGGTTCGGAGCTGGGGTACGCTCCGCGCGTGTCCTTCGAGGACGGTCTGGCCGCGACAGTGGCCTGGTACACGGACAATCGCGCGTGGTGGGAGCCCCTGGCGGAGCGGGCCGCGCTGAAGAAGTAGGGGTTTTCGTGCCGCTGACGGTGCTTGTGCCCGGGGGTTCCGGGCAGCTCGGCCGGGACCTGGCCGCGCTGGCGTCCCCCTCGGTGGATGTGGTGGCGCCGGGTTCTGCCGAGCTGGACGTGACGTCGACGGGCCAGGTGCTCGCCGCGGTCGGCGCGCTGGCCGACCGGGCCCGCGAGAAGGGGTCCGCGCCGGTGGTCATCAACGCGGCGGCGTACACGGCGGTCGACAAGGCCGAGACGGACGAGGAGCGGGCGTTCGCGGTGAACGCGGACGGCCCCCGGGTGCTGGCGGCGGCGTGCGCTTCCCGCCGGGTGCCGCTGATCCACGTGTCGACGGATTACGTGTTCGCCGGGGATGCGTCTTCGCCGTACGAGCCGTCGGACGAGCTGGGCCCGCGGTCTGCGTACGGCCGGACCAAGGCGGCGGGCGAGGACGCCGTGCTGGGGTCGGGGGCTTCCTCGTGGGTGGTGCGGACCGGGTGGCTGTACGGCCATTCGGGCTCGAACTTCGTGAAGACCATGGCGCGGCTGGAGTCTTCCCGTCCGGAACTGTCTGTTGTGGACGATCAGATCGGCGGTCCTACTTGGACTTCCGATCTGGCATCGGGGCTTCTCGAGCTGGCTGGGCGCGTGGCTTCCGGCGACGGGCCGGAGCGGCGGATCCTGCACTGCACGAACGCCGGGTCGGTGAGCTGGTGCGGGTTCGCGCGGGCGATTTTCCGGCATTTGGGCGCGGATCCATCGCGGGTGCGGCCGTGCACGTCGGCGGAGTACCCGCAGGCGGCGACGCGGCCGGCTTACTCGGTGTTGTCGCCGACGTCGTGGAAAGAGGCATGGCTGACCCCGATGCGGCCGTGGGAAGAGGCGCTCGAGGCGTACTTCCGGGCTCAGTGACCGGCTGAGGCCGG
Organism: Amycolatopsis sp. NPDC101161; assembly: GCF_044768185.1. Classification (NCBI taxonomy): domain Bacteria; kingdom Bacillati; phylum Actinomycetota; class Actinomycetes; order Pseudonocardiales; family Pseudonocardiaceae; genus Amycolatopsis; species Amycolatopsis sp. NPDC101161. The sequence goes on along the minus strand of NZ_JBIWPI010000004.1, from coordinate 233,650 downwards.
TTGTGTTTTCGGCTCGAGCACTTCCCTGGCCTCCGCCGCGTGCTTGAAGCCGTAGACCCACGAAAAAACGGTCGAAACCATTGCGAAGCCGTAGAGGCAGGCAAAGACGATGGTCGATTCCGGGGTGTGCGACCAGGACAAGGTCAGCGTGTGCCACCAGCCACAGCGGGCTCGGGAGAATGGCCACCACGATCCAGCTGACCGCGGATCCGAACTTGTCCGTGAAAGCCAGTGTCGCGGTAATGTAGGCGGCTCCAGCGCCCAGCAGCGCGAGCGCTCCTAGGTCGCCGGCCTGAGGGGAATCGTTACGGCCGTCCGCCTCAGTGACGGCCTGAGGCCATCCGGTACGCGCCGACCGTCAGCTCGGCGCAAGTGCGCCACGTGAAGTTCGCCGCGTGGGCCCGCCTCGATGCCGACGTCGCCACCGCGTGTGGGTCCGTCACCGCCGTTCGCAGCGCCTCTGCCAGCCCGTCCACGTCGCCGTACGGGACCAGGCTTGCGCAGTCGCCCGCTACCTCGCGCAACGCCGGGATGTCCGTGCACACCACCGGGACGTCCGAGGCCATCGCCTCCAGAACCGGCAGCCCGAACCCCTCGTCCCGCGACGGCAGCACCAGTGCCGACGCTCCCGCCACCACCGTGCGCAAGTCCACATCGGACAGATAGCCGGTCTGGGCGGTTCGGGACGAGCGCGGGAACGGGCCCGGGCCCGCGAACACCAGGTCCGGCAGGTCCGGGGCAGCTTCGTGCGCGCGCGTCAGCCAGTCCAGGCCCTTGCGCGGCCCCGCCGCGCCCGCGAACAACAAGTACCGCGCCGGCAGCCCGAGGCGGGCACGACGCTCGTCGTCGGGCGGGCGCGCCGTGAACCACGCCGGGTTCACGCCCAGCGGTGTCACCACGATCTTGTCGCGGGAGACGTCCAGGCGCTCCGCCACCGAGTCGGCCACCGCCGCCGTCGGGGTGCAGATCACGTTGGCGCGGCGCGCGCCGCGGCGGACCAGCTCCGGCAGGCCGCGGTCGCTCGGGGCCAGCTCCGCGGGGTTGTCCAAAAAGGCCAGATCGTGGATCGTCACCACGCCCGCCGCGCGCAAGCGGCCCGGCAGCACGAAGTTCGTGCCGTGCACGACGTCCGTCGGGCCGGCGAACAGCTCCACCGGCGGGAAGTCCGAACGCTCCCACGCCGCCCGCAGCAGCCGCGCCGCCACCGGCATGCCGCGGGCCCGCGCGCCGTACGGGAGCACGTGCCGCAGCCGCCGCCAGCCGCGCAGCGTGAACGCCACCGCGCGCGTGTCCACCTCGGGGATCGACACCAGCTCTTCGATCAGCGCCGAGGTGTACCGGCCGATGCCGGTGCGCGCGCCGAGCAGCGGGGTGCCGTCGAGGAGGACGCTCAGGGACCTAGCCACGGCGAAGCCGCTGCTTCACGATCTTCAACGCCCGGCCGCCCGCGCGCCGCGCCAGCTCCGACGGGCCGCCCGCGGCGAGGTACTCGCGGATCAGGTCGGCGTCGCGGCGCAGCATCGCCCGGCCGCGCACCGGCGCCGTCGTCGTCAGGTCCGCCGAACCGGGCAGCCGGTCGGCCGCCGGACGCGGGTCGCGGCAGAACTCCACCAGCGGCTTCAGCGCCTCCGGCCACGTGTACCGCTGCGCGACGACGGCGATCCGCTCGACGCAGCCCGCGGCGAACTCCTCGTCGTACAGCACCTTTTCCAGCGCGTCCGCCAGCGCGGAAGCGTCCTCGGCCGGGACGACGACGCCCAGCCGTTCGGCCCGCACGAGGTCGGCGAACGAGTCGCCGTCGGTGGTGACGATCGGCAGCCCGGCCCACAGGTAGTCGAGCACGCGGGTGCGGAACGCGAACGTCGTCTCGACGTGCTCGTAGTGCGTCGTGACGCCGCAGTTCGCGTCCAGCAGCCAGTTCTGGCGCTCGTGGTAGGGCACCCACTGCTCGTTGAAGTAGACGTGCTTTCCGGTCAGCCCCAGCGAATCCGCCAGCCGGATCGTGCGCGTGCCGATGTCCATCTCGGCGACCTCGGGGTTCGGGTGCTTCATGCCGAGGAACACCAGCCGGACGTCGGCGCGGCGGCGGCGCAGCTCGTCCATCGCGCGGATCAGCGTCAGCGGGTCGAACCAGCTGTAGACCCCGCCGGCCCACAGGACGACGTGGTCGGTGCCGCCGATGCCCAGCGTCGAGCGCAGCCCGGGCCCGGTGCGCACCGGGGCCTGCGGTGACAGTCCGAAGGGGACGACCGCGAGCAGCGACTGCGTCGTCGGGTCGGCGTCGTAGAGCCGCGGCGACAGCCGGCCGAGCGCGGCGAGGTGGCCGAGCCAGAGGTGCCGCTGCCGCTCGGACGCGCAGAGGAAGAAGTCGCCGCGCTCGATCTGGGCGTCGAGCACGCGGGTGACCCCGGCGAGGTCGGCCGCGCGCTGGTCGTCGGCGATGCCCTTGCCCTGCTCCAGCAGCTCCAGGTGCATCGGGTCGTAGAGGTCGGCGACGACGATCTTGCCGCTGTGCTCCTTCTTCAGCGACGGCGCGAGCTCCAGCACGTGACCCTGCAGGACGACGACGTCGGCCCAGGCGATCGGCGCTTCCAGCTCGCGGTGCTTGCCCGCGCTGACGCGGAACGGCGCGGGCGGCGGCGTGGCGAGCGGGTTGGTCGTGACGAGGTGGACGTCGTGCTCGGCGGCCAGCGCCAGCGCGATGTTCCAGGCGCGGATCGCCGGGCCGGCCATCCGCTCGGTGAGCGCGTCGCCGGTGATCACGAGGACCTTGCGACGCTGCCCGAAAGCCTTCTCGATGCCGAAGGCCTCGACGAGGATGTCGTGCGCGGCGAGGTAGCGCGGCAGCGGGTAGGCGGGCTCCAAAGCCTTGCGCAGCAACGGAAGCAGGTCGGCGTCGGTGCGGACGCGGGCGGCCTGCTCGACCGCGCGGGACTCCGCCAGCGCCGGCAGCTGCTCGACGAACTGGTCGATCGCGAGGAGCCCGGCGAGGGTGGTGCGGGGGATGGCGACGTCGCCGGACTCGATCGGGCCGACACCCTTTTCGAGGTCCAGCTGCGTGGCGTCCAGCTCGCCGCGGGCGGTGGCCCGGCGCACGGCCAGGGCGAGCGCCGCGGGCAGCGCGCGGGCGAGCGTCTCGTCGGAGAGGTTCTTGTAGAGCGCGGCGAGGGCGTTGCGCTCCAGGAGGAAGGTCTCGCGGCCGGTTTCCGGCGCGTCGACCGCGGCCATCGTGCCGTGGTGGCGGTGGTACGTCAGCGACTCGGGGACGTACCGGACGCGCCAGCCGCGCAGGTTGAGCCGCCAGCCGAGGTCGACGTCCTCGTAGAACATGAAGAACCGCTCGTCGAAGCCGCCGAGCTCGGCGAACACCGAAGAGCGCACGAACATCGCCGAGCCGGTGCCGAACAGGACGTCCTTCGCGACCTCGTGCTCGGCGGCCGGGACGTCGGCCAGGGGCGAGCCCGCGTGGCGCTTGTAGCCCATGCCGAACCAGGTCAGGCCGCCGTCGACGAAGTCGGTGCCGGTGCCCTCCCAGTCGAGGACCTTGCTGGCCACGGCGGCGACGCGGGGCTGCGCACGCAGCTCGGCGACCGCGGCGGCGACCCAGCCGAGAGCCGGGCGGGCGTCGTTGTTGAGGAAGCCGAGGACAGTGCCTTTCGCGTGCTTCGCGCCGAGGTTGCAGCCGCTGGCAAACCCGGTGTTGCGGCCGGCCTCGACGACGTTGGCGTGCGGAACGGCTTCGCGGATGCGCGCGGCTTCGTCCGAGTTGTCGACGCAGATCAGCTCGAGCTCGGGGTAGTCGTGCTCGGCGAGCGCGCGCAGGCAGGCGATCGTGTCGTCGGCACCGCGGTAGTTCACCACGATCACCGAGACGAGCGGTTGCGGTTCCCCCTGCGCCAAAGCCAGCTCCTTCGTCGGGATTGAGCGCCAGCTTAAAGCCCGGCCCAAGCCTCCCAGACCGCGCCTCGGCCCAGCGCGGCGTCGCGGCCGATCTCGCGACGGGCCGCCAGCGTCGCCGGCAGCCGCGTCACCACCTCGGCCAGCACCCGGCAGCGCAGGCCGAAGCGGAAGTTCGCCGCGGCCGGACGTCCCGGCCGCAGCGGCAGCACCGCTGTCAACACGGCGAACCTGAGCAGCTGGTTCACCGCGACTGCGCGCGGGGCGCACCGCAGCAGCATGAGCAGCCGGTTGCGCTCGTTCCAGCGGTGGAACAGCGGCGAACCCAGCTCGGTGCTGACGCCGTGGGCGTGCCGGACGCGGGCTTCCGGCACCGCGACGACGTCCCAGCCGGCCAGCCGCAGCCGCCACGCCGTGTCGGTGTCCTCGTAGTAGCAGAAGAACCCGGCCGGGACGCCGTGCACGCTCTTCAGAACGTCCGTGCGCAGCAGCGCCGCGCCGCCGCAGAAGCCGAACACCTCGGCGGTGGGCTCGGTGAGGTCGGCGCCGTGGCCGTCGGCGGTCAGCCGGACGCCGACGGACTGCGTGGTGCCATCGGCCCGCACGAGCAACGACGTCGCCGCGCCGGCCAAGGGCGCTTTTTCCAGGGTGTCCTCGAGCGTCGCGAGCCAGTCCGGCTCTGGTTCGGCGTCGTCGTTCAGCCACGCCATCAGCGGAGTCTCGACGCGCTTCGCGGCGACGGCGAGCGCGCCCGCGTACCCCGTGTTGCGCGGCAGGCGAACTACTTGCGGACGCGAAGGATGGGCCGCGAGCAGGGCGGCGGTGCCGTCGTCGGAGGCGTTGTCCACCACGAGCGTCCGATGTGGACGCGTCTGCGCGGCGAGCGCGTCGAGGCAGGCGGTGACGTGCCCGGCACCCCGCCAGGTCACGACGACCACCGTGGTGGCGGGATTCGCGGTCACGTCCCGCACAATAGCCGCGTGCCCGAACTGGTCGTGCTCGCCGAGCAGCTCCTCGCGCCCGTGCCCGGTGGCACCGGGCGCTACACGGCCGAGCTGCTGCCCGCGCTCGCGCAGACCGCGCCGCGGGGCTGGACGGTCTCCAGCGTCGTCGCGCGGCACGCCGACGTCGGCCCGGCCCGGCTGGACGGCGTCGAGGGCCCGCGCGTGCTGCGGCTCCCGCCGCGGGCGCTGGTCGGCGCCTGGCAGCTGGGGATCCGCTGGTGGCCGGGCGGCGACGCGGTGCACGCACCGACGCCGTTCGCGCCGCCGCGCGCGCCGGCCGGGAAGACGTTGAGCGTCACCGTGCACGACACCGTCCCCTGGACCCACCCCGAGACGCTCACCGCGCGCGGGGTCAGCTGGCACCGGTCGATGATCGCGCGGGCCGCGCGGCGGGCGTCCGGGCTGGTGGTGCCGACGCGGGCGGTCGCCGACGAGCTGGCGGTGCTGATCGACGTCGACGTCCCGGTGCGCGTGGTGCCGCACGGCGTGCGGGTCCCGGCCGGGTCGGCGCCGCTGGACCTGCCGCCGCGGTACGTGCTGGCCGTCGGGACGATCGAGCCGCGCAAGGGGATCGACGTCCTGGTCGACGCGGTCGCGGCGCTCGACGACGTGGTGCTGGTGCTCGCCGGGCAGCCGGGCTGGGGCGCTGTCGACCCGGCCGCCCTGGCGCGGGACCGCGGTCTTCCCGCCGACCGGCTGCGGATGCTGGGGAAGGTGTCGGACGCCGAGCTCGCGACGGCGTTGCGCCACGCGAGCGTGCTGGCCGTGCCGAGCCTGGCCGAGGGGTTCGGGATGGGGCTGCTCGAGGCGATGGCGGCCGGGGTCCCGGTGGTGCACACGGACGTCCCGGCGCTGGAGGAGGTGGCGGGCGGCGCGGGCGTGATGGTCCCGCGCGGCGACGCCGCGGCGTTGGCGGCGGCGTTGCGCGAGGTGCTGGGTTCACCCTCCGTGGCAGCCGGCCTCACTCGATCGGGGCGGGAGCGCGCGCGGACGTTCACCTGGCGTCGCGCGGCGGAAGCCGTTTGGGCGATCCACACTCGCGCGCACGGCTAACCGGTTTGGCAGTTCCCCACCATGACACCGGGTCACCGCCGTACCCTGCAGGGGTGAGCGATGACCCCCGCGTGCTGATCGACGCGACCGCGGTTCCCGCGGACCGCGGCGGGGTCGGCCGGTACGTCGACTCGCTCGTCGCCGCGCTCGACGCGGACGGGGCGCGGCTCACCGTCGTCTGCCAGCCCCGGGACCTGCAGCTTTACGATCGGCTGGCGCCGCGCTCCCGCGTGGTCCCGGCATCCCCGACGACGACCACCCGCACCGCGCGGCTGACCTGGGAGCAGGCGACCCTGCCCCGGTTGGTCCGCCGCCTCGGCGCGGACGTCGTCCACTCGCCGCACTACACGATGCCGCTGGCCACGTCGGCGGCATCGGTCGTCACGCTGCACGACGCGACGTTCTTCACCGACGCGGTGCTGCACTCGTCGGTGAAGGCGCGGTTCTTCCGCGCGTGGACGGCGACGGCGCTGCGGCGCGCGACGTTGTGCGTGGTCCCGTCGGCGGCGACCGCGGCGGAGCTGGCCCGCGTCGGCCCGGTCCGGCACGCGTCCCTGGAAGTCATTCACCACGGCGTCGACAGCGAGCGCTTTCACCCACCGTCACCGTCGGAGGTCGCGGCCGCCCGTTCGGCGGTAGGGCTCGGGCGGACGCCGTACGTGGCGTTCCTGGGGGCGTTGGAGCCGCGCAAGAACGTGCCGGCGCTGATCCGCGGGTTCGCGCGGGCGGTGGCGGACCGGCGTGACGCGCCGGCGTTGGTGCTGGCGGGGCAGCCGGGGTGGGACACGCAGGTGGAGCGGGCGCTGGACGCCGTCCCGCACCGGCTTCGCGTCATCCGGGCAGGATATCTGCCCTTCGGGACACTGGCGGGGTTCCTCGGCGGTTCCGAGCTGGTGGCGTACCCGTCGCTGGGCGAGGGGTTCGGGTTGCCGGTGCTGGAGGCGATGGCGTGCGGGGCTTGCGTTTTGACGACGCGCCGGCTGTCGCTGCCCGAGGTGGGCGGCGACGCGGTGGCGTACTGCGGGGTCGGCGCGGGTGACGTCGCGGCGGGGCTGGCGGAGCTGCTGGCGGACCCGGGGCGGCGGGCGGAGCTGGCCACGGCGGCTCAGCAGCGGGCCAAGGAGTTCTCCTGGGCCACGACCGCGGAGCGGCATCGAGAGGCTTACGCCAAGGCCTGGTCCCGGCATCTCCGCACCCGCTGAGTACGCCCTGTGGGGTGGCGGGGTCGCGCTGGGTGATGAGTGGACAATGGCTGGGTGACTGAGCACTCCCGCTATGGCGACGATGTCGGCGTCGTGACCGTGACCTACTTCTCCGAGGACACCATCGAGCGGTTCCTCGACACGCTCGAGAAGGCCACCGAGCGCGAGGTCAAGGTGGTCGTCGCGGACAACGCGTCCGTCGAGGGGGCCCTCGAGAAGGCCACCGCCAACCGGAAGAACGTGCAGCTGCTCAGCATCGGCGAGAACGTCGGCTACGGCACCGCCGCCAACCGTGGGGTCGCCGAGCTCGACGACCGCTACGGCTGGGTCGTCGTCGTCAACCCGGACCTCGAATGGGAGCCCGGGTCGCTCGACGCCCTGCTCGACGTCGCGAGCCGGTGGCCGCGGGGCGGTGCCTTCGGGCCGCTGATCCACGACCTCGACGGCACCGTCTACCCCTCCGCCCGGCTGCTGCCCTCCTTCGGGCGCGGCATCGGGCACGCCGTCTTCGCGAAGATCTGGCCCGGCAACCCCTGGACCAAGCAGTACCGCCAGGAGACCGGCACCCCGGTCGAGCGCACGTCGGGCTGGCTCTCCGGTTCCTGCCAGCTGATCCGCCGCGAGGCGTTCGACTCCGTCGGCGGCTTCGACACGCGCTATTTCATGTACTTCGAGGACGTCGACCTCGGCGACCGCCTCGCCCAGGCCGGCTGGCTGAACGTCTACGCGCCGTCGGCGCGCGTCACGCACGAAGGTGGCCACTCAACGTCACAGGCGTCGGAGAAGATGCTCAAGGCCCACCACGACAGCGCCTACCGCTACCTCGCCGACCGCCACCAGGGCCTCGCCTGGAAGCCGGTGCTCGCGCTGGCGAAGCTGGGCCTCGCCGTGCGGCTGAAGCTCGAAACCCGTTAGATCCCGTCGAGCCGGCGCGAAAGGTCGGACTTGCCGTTGGTCTGCGTCACCGTCGGCACCAGGCCGGTGTCCTCCGGGTCCGGCTCCTTCAGCGGGCTCGTGATCGGCTCGGCCTGGGGCCGGCGCGCGAGCGGCGTGGTGATCGGCGGCGTGGGCAGCGGGGTCGTCTGCGACGGCGTGCTCAACGGCGTCGTCGCCTGCGGGCGGCGGCCACCGCGGGCCTCCAGCCGCCGCGTCGGTGCCGCGCCGGCGAGCGGGTGGTCGTTCTCCTCGATCAGCGACGCCGGCAGCTGCGTGGTCGTGTCGGGGTCCTGGCTGCGGTCGAGCCCGTCGATCTGCGCCCGGGGTATCTGCTGGGTGTTCGACGAGTCCATCGGCGACGTCGCGCTGTCGGGTGTCACGACGAACACACCGCGCGCTTGGGCTCGTGCGAGCAGGGCGTCCGCCCGATCGCGGGGGTCCATCCCCTCGGCCTCCCGACTGACCCGGGGCCCTCTGGGGAAAGGGCCGCCTGTTTCCTGTCTAGGGTAGGCCCTCCGGGCGACCTCCGTCAGGGTTTCCCGCGGCTTGTCGCTCAGCGGTGCGTGATACAGGAGGAGATTTCCGTGACGTCCGAGGTCGAGATCGACGCCGTCGTGCTGGTCGGGGGCAAGGGCACGCGCCTGCGGCCACTGACCCTTTCGGCACCGAAGCCGATGCTCCCGACGGCCGGGACGCCGTACCTGAGCCACCTGTTCTCCCGCATCCGCGAGGCCGGGATCCGGCACGTCGTGCTGGGCACGAGCTACCGTGCGGAGGTGTTCGAGGAGTACTTCGGCGACGGCAAGTCGATCGGTCTGGACCTCGAGTACGTCGTCGAAGAGGAGCCCCTCGACACGGCGGGCGCGATCCGGAACGTCTACGACAAGCTGCGCGCCGAGCACGTGATCGTCTTCAACGGCGACATCATCTCCGGCTCCGACCTCGGCGAGCAGCTGCGCGTGCACCGCGAGTCCGAGGCCGACGTCACGCTGCACCTGCAGCGCGTGCCCGACCCGAGCCGGTTCGGTTCGGTGCCGACCGACGAAACCGGCCGCGTCCAGGCGTTCCTCGAGAAGACGCCGAACCCGCCGACCGACCAGATCAACGCCGGCTGCTACGTCTTCCGCCGCCCGGTGATCGAGGCGATCCCCACCGGGCGCCGGGTTTCCGTCGAGCGCGAGACGTTCCCGCAGCTGCTGGACCAGGGCGCGCACATCCACGGCTTCGTCGACGCGTCCTACTGGCTGGACGTCGGCACGCCGGAAGCGTTCGTGCGCGGGTCGGCCGACCTGGTGCGGGGCGTGGCGCCGACGTCGGCGCTGCCCGGCCGGCCCGGCGACTTCCTGGTGCTCGACGGCGCTTCCGTGGCCGAAGACGCCCACCTGTGCGGTGGTTCGACCATCGGCGGCGGCGCGGTCGTCGGCTCGGGCGCGAAGATCGACGGCTCGGTGCTGTTCGACGGCGCGGCCGTCTCCGAGGGCGCCATCGTCGAGCGTTCGGTGCTCGGGCACGGCGCGCGCGTCGGCGCCGGCGCGGTGCTGCGCGGGGTCGTGCTGGGCGACGGCGTGTCCGTCGGCGCCGGTTGCGAGCTCCTGGACGGGGCCCGGGTCTGGCCGGACACCGTGCTGCCCGACGGTTCCGTCCGCTTCTCGAGCGACGCGTAGCGATGTTCTGGCGTCCCGCTTTCGAGGTCGACTTGGGCAGTGTCCTGAGTCCGCTGAAGCGCGGGCGCGGGTCGCTCAACATCCTGACCGACGAGCGCGGGATCACGTGGCTGGCGTCGAACACGCCGGACGGCCCGGGCACGCTGGCGCTGCGCAGGTTGACCGACGGCCGCGTCGAGGCGGCGGCCTGGGGCGACGGCGCGGACCGGCTGCTCACCGGCGTCCCGGCGCTGCTGGGAGCGGACGACGACGATTCGGAGTTCGTCGCTCACCACGACGTCGTCGCGCGCGCCCGGCGGGAGAACCCGGGGCTGCGGCTGGGCGCGACGGGCGTGGTGTGGGACTGGCTGGTGCTGGCGGTGCTGGAGCAGAAGGTGACCGGCAAGGAGGCGATCCGGTCGTGGGCCGAGCTGTGCCGCCGGTTCGGCGCGCCGGCGCCCGGGCCGGGGCCGGAGCGGCTGCGCGTGCCGCCGACGCCGGTGGCGCTGCGGTCGTTGCCGGACTGGCACTGGCACCGCGCGGGCGTCGACATCAAGCGCCGCACGGCGTTGCTGAACGCGGCGCGGGTGGCTGGTCATCTGGAGCGGGCGGTGGAGCTGCGCGGGCTGGCGGGCCGGCACCTGCTGCGGAACGTCCCGGGCATCGGGGTGTGGACGGCGGCGGAGGTGGCGCAGCGCGCCTGGGGCGACCCGGACGCGGTCAGCTTCGGCGACTACAACATCCCATCGATGGTCGGGAACGCGGTGCTGGGCGCGAAACTCGACGACGCGGGAATGGCGGAGGTGCTGGCACCGTATGCGCCACAGCGGCAGCGAGCGGTGCGGTACTTGGAGGCGGCGGGTCATCGGCGGCCGCGGTTCGGACCGAGGATCGAGCTGCGCGACTACCGCGCGATGTGATCAAGCCGAAGTGCTGCGGTGGCTTGCCCGAAGCAGGCCGCGGTGGCTGGAAGCGGGATGTGCGAAGGCGGCCGCGCATCGAGCTTTCGCCGGGCAGGCCGTCTCTGCCGCGGGTGCTCGCTGCCGCTGGGCGGCGGAGCCATGGCCGGCAAGGTCCTTGGTGCCGCCGGGCGCGGGAGGCTTACTGCTGCGGGGGATAGCCGCCCTGCTGGGGCGGGAAGCCTTGCTGGGGCGGGTAACCCGGCTGCTGCCCCGGGTAGCCCTGCTGGGGCGGATAGCCCGGCTGCTGCCCCGGATACCCCTGCTGAGGCGGATACCCCGGCGGGAGCTGCTGGCCCGGATAACCCTGCTGCGGCGGGTAACCCGGGTAATGCTGCGGCGGGTACGGCGGCTGCTTCGGCTTGTTCACATTGATCACCACGACCACCAGCGTCACGATCAGTGCGACCGGCACCAGGATGATCAGCAGCGTCAGGACGCTCAGCCCCACGGTCAGCCCTTTCCTTCGTCGAGCGCCGCGCGGATGATCGCCAGCGCCTCGGTGTCGTCCAGGCCGAGCTTGCGGGTGAGGTCCGCGTAGCCGGCCGCCGCCTGCTGGGCTCGGCGGCGGCTCTGGTCGCCCGCCGCCGCGACGAAGCTGCCCGCGCGGCCACGTGTCTCGATCAGGCCCGCCTCCTCCAGCTCGCGGTACGCGCGGGCCACCGTGTTCGGCGCGATGCCCAGCTCGGCCGCAAGGGCGCGGACCGTGGGCAGCTTCGTGCCGACCGGCAGGCTCCGGTCGTTGATCCGCGTCGCGAGCCCGGACCGCACCTGTTCGAACGGCGGGACCGGCGAAGCGCTGTCGAAGGAGATGATCACCAGCTCTGCGGACCCGCTCCCGGACCAGGCGGCCGTTGCCCGTACTGCCCCTGCGGAACCGGCTGCGACGGCGGGAAGCCCGGCTGCTGCGGAACCGGTTGCGACGGCGGGAACCCGGCCTGCGGCGCGGGGAACCCGCCCGACCCCGGCTGCGGCGGGAACCCACCCGGCGGCGGGGCGAATCCCTGCTGCGGGGCAAACCCCTGCTGCGGCGGGAAGTTCTGCTGCGGCGGGAACTGCCCGCCCTGCTTCATCGCCTCTTCGCGGCGCATCTTCGACACCCGCACCACCACGACGATCACGAACACGATGATCGCGAGGATCAGCAGGCCGACGACGATGTAGCCGAACACCCCGCTGCCGCCGCCCCCTCCCGAGTGGAAGTGCACGCGCTGCGGAAACTGCGTAGCCATGTGGTCCCTCCCTGTCCACACCCCAGGCTAGTGCCCGGCACCGACAGGAACGGCCGCTTTCACCAGATCGGCGAGATCCTCCGACCCCGCCGGCAGCGCGTCCACCGGCCACCACCGCAGGTCGTCGGACTCGTCGCTGCGCACCGGCGAAGCCCCCGCCGGGGCGTGCACCGCGAACCGGACGTCGAAGTGCCGCGTCGGCACGCCCAGCGAGCACGTGATCGGGTGGACGTCCAGGTGCACCGGCTCGGCGGAGATCCGCAGCCCCTCGATGCCGGACTCCTCGGTGGCCTCCCGCAGCGCGGCGCCGGCCAGCGTGCCGTCACCGGATTCGCAGTGGCCGCCGAGCTGCAGCCACCGGCCGACCCGGGGGTGCAGCGTCAGCAGCACCTGCGTCCCCGTGTGGTCCAGGACCACGGCCGAGGCGGTGATGTGCCCGGCCCGGCACTCCCGTTCGCAGCAGTCCGACCGGGCGAGCAGGAAGCCGAGGAAGGCCTGGCGCAGCGATTCTTGCGCGGGGGTGCCGGGACGCCAGTCGTCGAGCGTGAGGTAGGCGTCGGCGTGCAGGTTCGGGATCACAGCTCCAGCAGCCCCTCTCCGGGCGTGATCGGCCCGCGCGGGCCGGGATCCGACGCCGGGACGCCGATCGCGACCGAACCCAGCGGCTGCCACCGCTCGTCGAGGCCCAGGACGTCCCGGACGATATCGGCGGCGAAGATCGTCGACCCGATCCAGCACGAGCCGAGCCCTTCGGCCGCCAGCGACACCAGCAAGCCCTGCACCGCGGCGCCGCCGGCGACGGTGAACATCGTCTTCTCGCAGTCGTTGCGGCGCTCGTCGCGGTAGGTGTGCGCGCCGTCCGGGACCAGGAACGGGATGACGACTTCCGGGGCCCGGTAAAGGATGTCGCCCCGGCTGAGCCGCTTCGCGATCTGCTCCGGGGTGAACTCGTCGCGTTCCAGGTCGGCCCGCCACGACTCGCGCATCGCGTCGAGCAGCTTGTGCCGCAGGCCGGGATCGCGCAGCCAGACGAACCGCACCGGGTGCGTGTGGTGCGGCGCGGGCGCGGTCAGCGCGGACGCCACCGCCCGGCGCATCGCGGCCGGGTCGACCGGTTCGTCCGCGAACTGCCGGACCGAGCGCCGCGACGGGACGGCCGCCCGCCGCCCCTGTTCGATGGCCTCGTTCGTGCCCAGCCGGAAGAGGTCCTCGTCCAGCGGGCGGACCAGGTCGCGGGCGGTCGAGCCGTCGTCCTCCAGGAAGAGCCCGCGGACGACGGCGACCGGCGTCCCGCCGAGCTTGCCCTTGACCAGGTCGGCGGCCGCGGCCAGCTCGTCGGCGATCGCGACCTCGGTGACGGCCAGCTCGTTGCCCTGCCCGTCGACCTCGCCGCGGTAGGCGTGCAGCACGCGCAGCCCGGACGAGCCGATCGCGGCGTCGGTCTGCCCGACCCGCCACGCGCGCCCCATCGTGTCCGTGACGACCACGGCGACCTCGACGCCGAGCCGCTCGCGCAGCCCGTTGCGCAGCGCCAGCGCCGACGCGTCCGGGTCGGCGGGCAGCAGCGCGACCTCGTCGCCCTCGACGTTCGACGCGTCGATGCCCGACGCCGCCTGCACGATCCCCAGGTGGTTCTGGGTGATCACCGTGCGCGCGATCCGCGCGACCACCCGGATGGCTTCGCGCTCGACGAGCTTCCGGCGCTCGGCGTCGCGGACCTCGGGGTCGGCGGGCACCTTGACGAGCCGGCCCTCGGCCTTCGAGACGATCTTGCTGGTCACGACCAGGACGTCCCCCGACCGCAGCCACGGCGCGGCCTTGACGATCGCGCCGGTCAGGTCGTCGCCGGGGCGGAACTCCGGCAGCCCGGTGACGGGCATGATCTCCAGCTTGGGGGAAGCGTGGTCAGTCAACGGGGGCTCCCGCCAGTTCCAGGGCGGCGCGGGCCATCGCCGCGGTCGCGTCCACATCGGACATCAGCAGCGGCACGTCCCGGACGGTCACGCCCGGCACGTCCGCCGTTTCGCCTTCGGCGATCAGCCAGCCGTCGAGCACGCCACCGTCCTTGCGCGAGCCGTAGTGCCGGCCCACCGCTTCCGCCGACGTCTCGACGCCGATCGCGGTCAGGCACGCGTCGGCCATCCCGCGCAGCGCCTTCCCGCCGATGATCGGCGACACCCCGACCACGCCGGCGGACGTCTTGCGCAGCGCGTCCCGGACCCCGGGCACGCCGAGCACGGTCCCGACCGAGACCACCGGGTTCGACGGCGCGAACAGCACGGCGTCGGCCCCGGAGATGGCGTCGAGCACGCCCGGCGCCGGCTTGGCCTCGTCGGCCCCGACCGCGACGATCGAGTGGGCCTTCGGCTCGGCGCGGTAGCGCACCCACCACTCCTGGAAGTGCACGGCCTTCTGCTGGCCGTCCTGCTCCGGGTCGTCGATCACGACGTGCGTCTCGACGCGGTCGTCGGACATCGGCAGCAGCCGGACGCCGGGCTGCCAGCGGTCGCACAGGGCCTCGGTCACCGCCGAGAGCGGGTAGCCCGCGCGCAGCATCCGCGACCGGATGAGGTGGGTGGCGATGTCCTTGTCGCCGAGGCCGAACCACGTCGGCTCGGCGCCGTAGGCGGCCAGCTCCTCCTTGACGACCCAGGTCTCGTCCGAGTGCCCCCAGCCGCGGTCTTTGTCGATCCCGCCGCCCAGGGTGTACATGCAGGTGTCCAGGTCGGGGCAGATCCGCAACCCGTGCATCCAGACGTCGTCGCCGGTGTTGACCAGCGCTGTCACCTCGTGCTCGGACTCGGAGGCACCTTCCGGTGCCATGCCCAGCGCTGCCTTGACACCCAGCAGGAAGCGGGCCCCGCCCACTCCGCCGACCACTACCACGATCTTCACGACGTCGAATCCTCGCACGAGCCGGGTGCGGGCACCCAGTACCGGTATCTGTGGTGCGGGGCGTAGCCGAGCCCCGCGTAGAGCGCGAGAGCGCCCGCGTTCCCCTCCGCCACCTGCAACACCGCGTGGTCCGCCCCGTGTTCCGCGCCCCAGGTGTGCAGGGCGCCCATCAGCGCTTTCGCGAGCCCGCGGCGGCGGAAGGCCGGGTCGACTTCGAGGCGGCCGACGTGCAGCCAGCCGTCGATTAGGGCGCCGCGCACCACGCCGGCGGTGGCGCCGTCGAGCGTCGCGACGCCGTAGCCGACCTTCCCGCCGGTCAGGACGCTCCGGGCGGCCGGGTTGTCCTCGCCGGGCCCGAGCGTCAGCGCCCACCACTCCGGCGTCGGCTCGTCGTGCACCTCGACGCCGCCGGCCGGGGACGTGCCGGTCAGCGGGGTGGTGAGCACGACGACCTCGTGGCCGCGGTGGTGGCGCGTCGCCTGGAACCAGCCCTCGGCGACGACCGCGCGCTCGTTCGGGCTGTCGCGGATCACCTGCACCATCGGCTGGATCCCCCGATCGTGGGCGAAGTCACACACCGCGCGCAGGGCGTCCGGGATCGGCCGGCCGGGGTCGCCGACCGCGAGCGCGCTGTTCGCGCGGCCCGTGAAGCCCCCTGCCCAGCGCAATCGCCAGTCGTTGAGGGGTTCCTCGACCAGTGGCGGCCATGCTCTGCTGCAGACGATTTCCAGCGCCTCGGGTGCGTTCACGACTAGATTGTGACCGAGGCAGTGACCGGCGCGGAGCGGATTTCCCGAGGAGGAGGTGGCCGTGGGCATCCAGCGCAAGGACGAGCGGCACAACGAGAAGCTCGTCGACGAGATCTCCGAGGGGTTCAACCGGGCCGTGGGGGAGAAGGAGACGGAGGACGAAGCTCCGAAACCCCGCTTCGTCATCACCGGCGACGCCCGGGCCACCCCGCCCCCGCGCCGTCGGCAGAGGTGAGCGCCATACCCCGGGTATGGCTAAGGCTTGCCTCACCAACCGAACGGGTGGCCGAACCGCGTAGTGTCGGCCACGACTGGCTGTTTGCAGAGAAAAGCAGGAGTGCGCAGTGACCTACGTGATCGCCGAGCCCTGCGTCGACGTGCTCGACAAGGCGTGTATCGACGAGTGCCCCGTGGACTGCATCTACGAGGGCGAGCGGATGCTGTACATCCACCCGGACGAGTGCGTCGACTGCGGCGCCTGCGAGCCGGTCTGCCCGGTCGAGGCGATCTACTACGAGGACGACGTCCCGGACAACTGGTCGGACTACACCAAGGCCAACGTCGACTTCTTCGACGAGCTGGGCTCGCCCGGCGGCGCGTCCAAGGTGGGCAAGACCGCGCACGACCCGGCGTTCATCAAGGCGCTGCCCCCGCAGGGCGAATGAGCCCGGTCGCGCTGCCCGACTTCCCCTGGGATTCGCTCGCCGAGGTCAAGGCCACGGCGAGCGCGCACCCCGGCGGGGTGGTCGACCTCTCCATCGGCACGCCGGTCGACCCGGTCCCGGCCGGCATCCGCGACGCGCTCGCGTCGGTCTCGGAGATCCCGGGCTACCCGACCACGCACGGCATCCCGGCCCTGCGCGCGGCGGCCATCGCCGCCCTCGGCCGCCGGCACGGCGTGACCGGTATCGAGGCGGACGCCGTGCTGCCGACGATCGGGTCGAAGGAGGCCGTGGCCTGGCTGCCGCGCCTGCTCGGCTTCGGCCCGGGCGACCTGGTGGTCATCCCGGAGCTGGCCTACCCGACGTACGAGGTCGGGGCGCTCTTGGCGGGCGCGTCGATCCTGCGCGCCGACAGCACGGTCGCGCTCGGCCCGCAGAAGCCGGCCATGATCTGGCTGAACTCGCCGTCCAACCCGACCGGTCGCGTGCTCCCGGTGGAGCACCTGCGCAAGGTGGTCGAGTGGGCGCGCGAGCGCGACGTCGTGGTGGTGTCCGACGAGTGCTACCTGGCGCTCGGCTGGGAGACCGAACCGCTGTCGATCCTGCACCCGGACGTCTCCGGCGGCCGCACCGACGGCCTGATCGCGGTGCACTCGCTGTCGAAGTCGGCGAACCTGGCCAGCTACCGCGCCGGTTTCCTGACCGGTGACCCGCGGCTGGTCAAGCAGCTGCTCGACGTCCGCAAGCACGCGGGCATGATCGTGCCGCGCCCGGTCCAGGAGGCGATGGTCGCCGCCCTGACCGACGACGAGGCGTTGGCCGCCCAGCGCGAGCGGTACGCCCGGCGCCGGCTGTCGCTGCGGAAAGCGTTGCAGGACAACGGCTTCCGCATCGACCACTCCGAGGCGGGCCTGTACCTGTGGGCGACGCGCGACGAGGACGCCTCGGCGACGGTCGCATGGCTGGCCGACCGCGGGATCCTGGTGGCGCCGGGGACGTTCTACGGCCCGAAGGGCGGCAAGCACGTCCGGGTCGCCTTGACCGCGACCGACGAGCGCGTCGACGCGGCCGTGGAGCGCCTGTCCGCCTGAGCGGTCAGCCGGCCAGCCGGAGCGGCTTCTTCGTCGCGGCGAAGAGGCCGGGCGCGACGTCCTGGGCCATCGCGGCCGCGGACTCCCAGGCCAGCTCGTGCGCCGTGCCCACGCCGCCGCAGAAGAGCATGAACCGCGAAAGCCCGGCCGCGCGCAGGGCGGTCAGCTTGTCCCGGACCGTCTCGACCGACCCCACGAGGGCGAACGGGTTCTCGAGGTAGGCCTCGGCCGGGGCTTCGAGGACCGCGCGCAGCCCCGTTTCCTCCCGGTCGGCCAGCGCTTCCAGCGACGTTTCCCCGGGTGCGCCGCCGGCCACGCGGGAAAGGTGTCCGGCCGAAGCTTCGATGTGCCGGACAAAGCCGTCGCGGACCATTCCGGCCGCTTTCCGGTCGGTCTCGGCGATCACCGTGAAGCAGCTCACCGCGACGTTCGCCATCGTCAGGTCGTGGCCGTTTTCCCCGCCGATTTCCAGGTAGCGGCGCAACCGCGGCAGCTTTTTCGCGATGCTCATCGGCGCCATGCCGCCGGCCGTCGGCGTGATGTTCAAGCCGGTGAACACGCCCCAGCCGCGCCGGGCCGCGGCGGCCAGGGAGCCGTCGCTGGTCGCCGCCACCCAGAGCGGCACGCGGGGCTGCGCCGGCCGCGGCCAGGCGGTGACCTTCGCGGTCTCGACGCCGGGGGTGAACGCGGCCGTGGCGGGGGTGAGGTCGGCCCGGGCCACGGGGTGGTCGTAGCCGTTGAGCACGCCGTCGATGAGATCGACCGCGTGCTCGTGGGCGGCGCGGTCGCCGTGCCGGCCGAGGCCCACTTCGAGCCGTCCGCCGGAGAGCACGTCGATCATGGCGAACTGCTCGGCGAGCTGGACCGGGTGGTGCAGCAGGGGCAGGTTGACGCCGGAGAGGATCCGCACGCGGCTGGTCCGGGCGGCGATCGCGGCCATCAGGATGTTCGGGTGCGGGCACGGCGAAGACGGCCCGAAGTGCTCCGGCAGGCTGACGGCGGCGTAACCCAGCCGTTCCGCTTCTTCGCAGTGCGAGAGGTAGTTTTCATACAGCCGGACGCCGAGCGCGGGGTCCCATTCTTCGGGCGCGCGCGATCCCGGCGGGCTGTAGGTCAGGTTGTCCCAGTAGACGAACTTGACGATTTCCGGGTTTTCGCTGAACGCGCTCATGCGACGGTTTCCCCTCGATTTCCGGAATCGGATGTCCCCCCATTGTCCCGGCCGCGCGGGATCGGTCATCCTCCGTCGTGCCCCGAACGCGGTCAGTAGTCCCGGCCCGTGAAGCCCCGGTAGACGAACCGGGTGAGCGCCTCGACCGCCTCTTCGTCGGTCGGCGGGGTCCACCCGGCCGGCGGCGAGCCGAGCAGCCACATCTGCGCGAAGCTGTCGACCAGCTGGTACATCATCGCGATCGAGAGCTCCGTGCTCGCCGGCAACCGGAGCCCGGCGGCCGTCACGTGCGCGAGGTGGCCGTCCAGGTCCGCGCCCTGGGTCGCGCCGAAGCTCGCCAGCGTCCGGGCGAACGCCTCGTTCACCATCGACGCCTGGCGCAGCGCCTGCATCGTCGCCGCGTGTTCCTTGTAGAAGTCCCAGTACTGGGCCACGTGCCAGCGCACGGCCGCCGGGTCGCTGAAGTCCGAGAGGTGGTCTTCGGAGGTCGCGCTCTCGTCGCTGGACGCCGCGATGTCGGCCAGGAGCGCCTCGAGCAGCTCTTCCTTGCCCGCGAAGTGGTTGTAGAACGACCCCGCGGCCCGGCCCGCTTCGGCGGTGATGTCCGTGATCTTGGTGTTCAGGTAGCCCTTGCGCGCGAACACGCGCCGGGCGGCCGCCTTCAGCGCGGCCTCGGTCTCCGCGGCCTTCTCCTTGCGGTTCACCGGCACCTCCTTGACGCGGGACGCTAGCAGTGTCATCCTGAATTCAGATTCACTGAATTATGGTTCACTGGGAGGACGACATGGACACACGGGTGCTGATCGCGGGGGCCGGACCGACCGGGCTGACGCTGGCCATCGAGCTGGCGCGGCGCGACGTCGCCGTGCGGATCATCGACAAGGCCGAGACGTTCTTCGCCGGCTCGCGCGGCGACGGGCTCCAGCCGCGGACCCTGGAGGTCTTCGAGGACCTCGGCGTGCTGGACGCGGTGCTGGCGCAGGGGGCCGCGCCGGTGCCGATGCGGATCCACGTCGGCGGCGAGGTCGTCGGCGAGCGGATGGTGTTCGACGTGGTCGACCCGACGCCGGACCGGCCGTACACCACCGGCTGGTTCCTCGGCCAGTCGCAGACCGAGGGCATCCTGCGCGACCGGCTGGCCGAGTTCGGCGTCCGCGTCGAACCGGCGACCGCGTTGACCGGCTTCGAGCAGGACGCCGACGGCGTCACGGCCACGCTGAGCACGGGGGAGACCGTCCGGGCGGAGTACCTCGTCGGCGCCGACGGCGGCAAGAGCTTCGTGCGCAAGGCGCTGGGGATCGCGTTCGAGGGCACCACCGACGAGTCGATCCGGATGCTGCTCGGCGACGTCCACGCCGAAGGCCTCGACCGCGGCTACGGGCACTGGTTCGGCGCGCCGGACGACCCGATGCGCGGCATGATGTTCAGCCCGCTGCCGGGCACGCCGTGGTTCCAGTTCGGCTCACCGCTGGGCGACGGCGACCTCGACACCGAGACGGCGCTGCCGGCGATCCAGGCACGTCTCGACGCGCTGAGCGGCGGCGGGATCACGCTGTCGGACCTGGCGTGGTCGACGGTGTGGCGGCCGAACGTCCGGCTGGCCGCGCGGTTCCGCGACGGCCGCGTCTTCCTGGCCGGCGACTCCGCGCACGTCCACCCGCCGACCGGCGGCCAGGGCCTGAACACGGGCGTCCAGGACGCCTACAACCTGGGCTGGAAGCTCGCGGACGGCTCGCCCGAGCTGCTCGACAGCTACGAGGCCGAGCGCCGGACGGTGGCGGCGCGGGTGCTCGGGGTCTCGACCGGGCTGATGCAGAAGTACGTCGACGGCGACGAGGACGCCCACCGCCGCGGCGAAGAGACGCAGCAGCTGGACATCAGCTACCGCGGCGGCCCGCTGTCCCCGGCCGGCGACGGCGCGCTGCGGCCGGGCGACCGCGCGCCCGACTCACCGCTGACCGACGCGAACGGCAAGCGAGTCCGGTTGTTCGAGCTGTTCCGCGGCCCGCACGCGACGCGCCTGGTCTTCGGCGACGGGCCGGCGGAGGGGTACCGGATCCTGCCGGCGGGGAGCGTCGCGACGGGCACGGATCTGGTCGACGACGGCGGCCACGCGTACGCGGCTTACGACGTGAAACCGGGTGCCGAGGTGCTGGTCCGCCCGGACGGTTACGTCTGGTCGATCACGGCCTGAGGCGCCTCGCCCGAACTTTCGGATGGGCAGGTCGGCTTGGGCGGCCGGGCGGTGGCGACTGCGGCCCCGGGCGGTGCGGCAGGTCGTGCGGGCCTCTCGGCGCGGCGGATCGGCTCGGGTCAGGCGTGCAGGGCCTTCGCGGCGGCGTCGATCGCGGCCCGGCAGTGTGGCAGGTCGTGCGGGCCTCTCGGCGCGGCGGACTGGCTCGGGTCAGGCGTGCAGGGCCTTCGCGGCCGCGTCGACCTTGGCCCACGCGTCTCGCCAAGCCGCGCGGGCCTCGGTGCGGCGGGCCAGCTCGCGCTCGGCGATGCGGCCGGCGACGAACCCCATCTCGCCGTCCGCCGTCGCCAGGACCGTGCGCATCCGCTCGGCCGCGATCACCGCGTCCTGGTGGTCGCCCAGCACCGTCTGGAAGTCCTTCGTCGCCTTGATCAGCTTCTTGATCCGCTTCGCGCGCTTCTTCTTCGCCGACGTCTGGGCCAGCTCCGCCGCGTACCGGAGCTTCTTGCCGTGGATGCGCAGCGCGTGCAGGTCGTCGTCCGGCGGGTCCGCCGGCAGCGCGCGGACCGCCTTGGCCAGCTTGCGGTGCGGTTTCGCCAGCCCCGTCACCAGGTCGTGCGGCTCGGCGGGCGCCACTCCGGACGACCGGGTAAGCAGGCTGACCTCCTGCAGCAACGTCGAATACCGCGCGCTCGACAGCGCCCGCGTCAGCCGCCGCTTGGCCGCCGCGCGCTCGGTGACGAACCGGGACACCAGCCGGCGGCCGGCCGGCTGGTCGCGGACCTCGAAGTCGGCGATGACCTCGCGCAGGTGCCCGATCAGGACGTCGTGGTCGCGCACCTCGCCGAGCGACTGCCCGAGCCAGCCCAGCTCCGCGCGCACCGGCTCGGCGCCGTCCCCGACCAGCTCACCCGACAGCTTCAGCACGCTGCGCATCCGCCGCAGCGCGACGCGCATCTGGTGCAGGTCCTCGGGGTCGGCGCCGGAGCGCGTCCCGGCTTCGTGCGCGAGCAGGGCGCGGATCTCCCGGTCGAGCTTCGCGCGCACGTGGTGGACCGCCGGGTCGGCCGGGCCCACCTCGACCGGGAGCTCCGGCAGGCCCAGCTCCGCCGGGGTTCGAGGCAACGATTCGGTGGTCACCTCATGAATACTAAGTGAACGAACAGCCTCAGTCGTTCGCGTGCAGCATCGAGTTCAGCTCGACGCCGGAGCCGGTCCGCGGCACGACCTCGACCGCGCCGGTCGCCGAGTTGCGGCGGAAGACCGCGCCCGTGATGCCGTTGAGCTCGCGGGCCTTCACGACCTTGCCCTCGACGACGACCTTCGTCCCCGCCGTGACGTACAGGCCGGCCTCGACGACCGTGTCGTCGCCCAGCGAGATCCCGACGCCGCCGTTCGCGCCGATCAGGCAGCGCTCGCCCAGCGAGATCGTCTCCTTGCCACCGCCCGAGAGCGTGCCCATGATCGACGCGCCGCCGCCGACGTCCGAGCCGTCGCCGACGACCACGCCGGCCGAGATCCGGCCCTCGACCATCGACGCGCCGAGCGTGCCGGCGTTGAAGTTCACGAAGCCCTCGTGCATCACGGTCGTGCCGGACGCCAGGTGCGCGCCGAGCCGGACGCGGTCGGCGTCGCCGATCCGGACGCCGGACGGCAGGACGTAGTCGACCATCCGCGGGAACTTGTCGACGCTGTAGACGGTGACCGCGCCGCGCGAGCGCAGGCGCAGCCGGGTCGTCTCGAAGCCTTCGACCGGGCACGGGCCGTGGTTGGTCCACACGACGTTGGCCAGCAGGCCGAACATGCCGTCGAGGTTCTGGCCGTGCGGGCGGACCAGCCGGTGCGAGAGCAGGTGCAGCCGCAGGTACATGTCGTGGGTGTCCGCGGGCGCGTCGGCGAGCTTGCCGATCGTCGTGCGGACGGCGACGACCTCGACCCCGCGGTCGGTGTCCGGGCCGAGCAGCGCCGCGGCGGCTTCGCCGAGCAGCTCGGTGGCCTCTTCCGCGCTCAGGCGCTCGGTCCCGGGCGTGCCGCCTTCGGTCAGCTTCGGGTGCGGGTACCAGGTGTCGAGGACCGTCCCGTCGGTCGCGACGGTGGCCAGCCCGACGCCGCTGGCGCCGGTCGTTTCGGGGTTCGGGCTCTGCTCGCTCACGCCCGACACGGTAGTCGAGTGACGCGGATCAACCACTCGTGGGCCGCGCGTCTACCTGCTTCTTCAGGTCCCCGAGCGCGCCGGCGATGTCGACGAGCGCCTGCGTGCACGGGCCGCCCGGGTCGGGGACGGTCGTGCAGCCCGCGCTCCGGAAGGCCTTCACGGCGGTGTCGAGCTTGTCCGCTTCGGCGACCAGCTGCGGGTCGCGGTCGTTCGCGCGCTTGCGGGCCGAGCCGGGGACGTTGCCGACCTCCGTGACGTACTTCTCACAGCCCTTCGGCAGCTGGGTGCGCGGGCTCGCGTAGCACTGGTCGACGGTCAGCGCGTCGAGCTTCGTCGGGAGCGCGTCCGGGCCCGGCTCGCCGCCCTGCTTGGGCGTCGGACCCGCTTCGCCGCCGCAGCCGGACAGGACCAGGACCAGCACCGCGCCGCCCACGGCGACTCCGAACGTACGCACACCCTCACGGTAGCGTGCCGGGCATGAGCCTCGACCTGCACGCCGACCCCGTCGACCTGACCGCCGCGCTCGTGGACACCTTCAGCGTGTCGGGCGCGGAGGCCGAGATCGCGGCGGCGGTGCAGAAAGCGCTTCAGGAGCAGGCATCCCACCTCGAGGTGGTCCGCAACGGCGACGCCGTGCTCGCGCGCACGAACCTCGGCCGCGCTTCGCGGGTCGTGCTCGCCGGGCACCTGGACACCGTGCCGGAGAACGGCAACCTGCCTTCGCGGCGCGAAGGCAGTGGCGACGACGAGGTCCTGCACGGCCTCGGCACGGTCGACATGAAGGGCGGCGACGCGGTCTTCCTGCACCTCGCGGCGACGCTGGCCGAGCCCAAGCACGACGTCACGTTCATCTTCTACGACAACGAAGAGGTCGAAGCGGTCAAGAACGGCCTCGGCCGGATCGAGCGCGAGCTGCCGGAGTGGCTGGCGGGCGACCTGGCGATCGTCGGCGAGCCGTCGAACGGCGTGATCGAGGCCGGCTGCCAGGGCACGATGCGCGTCGAGCTGCGGCTGTCCGGCAAGCGCGCGCACACGGCGCGGGCGTGGATGGGGGAGAACGCGATCCACGCGCTGGCCGAGCCCCTGCGGCGGCTGGCGGAGTACGCGCCACGGATCGTCGACATCGACGGGCTGACCTACCGCGAAGGCCTCCAGGCGACGTCGATCGGCGGCGGGGTGGCGGGCAACGTGGTCCCGGACGCGGCGGTGCTGACGGTCAACTTCCGCTTCGCCCCCGACCGTTCGCCGGCAGCGGCCGAGCGCCACCTGCGCGAGGTGTTCGACGGGTACGAACTGTCCGTTGTGGACCTTTCCCCGGGAGCCCTGCCGGGCTTGTCGGCCCCAGCGGCGGCGGAGCTGGTGACGGCGGCGGGCGGCCGCGCGGCGGCCAAGCTGGGCTGGACGGACGTGGCGCGCTTCGCGGCGTTGGGCATGCCGGCGGTCAACTTCGGCCCGGGCAACCCGACCTTGGCGCACACGAAGCAGGAGAACGTGCGGACGGCGGAGATCCGGCAGGTGGCCGAGGTGCTGCGCAAGTTCCTCAGCTGAATGAGTTCTCAGGCCGACGACGTGATCGTGTCGCACTTGAAGGCGGCTTGCATGAACCGCTGAAACGCGACGACAGGTTTCCGAGCAGTTCGGCTAGGGCTTCTGCGCGGGAACGTCACCTCCTGAAAGGTTCGAGAGCATGTTCACCCTGGGCTTGTGGACTTCGTACTTCTTTTCGTGAAGCCGTTCCGCGAGATCGCGTACTCGCTGGGCGTTCAGCTCGGACTGCCGGACGGACTTCGACGTCCTGCCCGCGATGATCGCCGCGGCGACAGCAGCCACGACTGTTGACCTGAGATCCGGAGCCGCTCCCTCGCTCGACCGGTGGATGCACGTCAAGTGGTCCTCGTCACACTGACCGCTCCTGAACTGCGGTGACGCTGCGCCATCGAGCGTCACCGCAACTTTTCGCCGCCGCGGGCCGTATTCCCCGGTGAAAGCCGCGCATCCGGGAGGACCCATGCCGAAAACCGCCAGGCGGGCCGCCGTCGTCGGCGTGCTCGTGCTGGCCGTGGCCGGGGTGCTCACCGCCTGTGAACAGCAGCCCGTCGCCGCGCCCGCGGCCGGGCCCGTGCTCACCGACATCGGGGATGCCACCGCGCTTCCGCCGCCGCCCGCCGAAAAGCCGCAGCAGCCGGTGACCCAGGCCGCGCAGCAGATCAGCTTCCCGCGCACCGGCTCGGGCCAGTGGATGTTCACCCCCGGCAGCGCCGAAGTGGCCGGCACGCAGGGCAAGCTCATGCGGTACCGGATCGCCCTGGAAACCGACATCGACGGCGTCGGGCCCGCCGCGTTCGCCAAGGCCATCCGCGGCATCCTCGGCGACCCGCGCGGCTGGACCGGCGGCGGCGAGTGGCGGCTGCAGCAGGTCGGCCCGGACGACGACGCCGACTTCACCATCTACCTGGCCACCCCCGCCAGCCGCGACAAGCTGTGCGGCGGCTCCCCGGACGGCTACACCTCCTGCCGCAACGGCAGCAACGTCGTGCTCAACGTCGCCCGCTGGGCCAACGCCGTCCCTAACTACGGGGCCCCGCTCGACGTCTACCGCCAGTACATGGTCACCCACGAGACCGGGCACCGGCTCGGCCACGGCCACGAGCTGTGCCCGGGCGCGGGCCGGCCGGCGCCGGTGATGGAACAGCAGACGCTCGGGCTGCACGGCTGCGTCCCGAACCCGTGGCCGTTCCCGAACGGCAAGTCCTACGCCGGCCCGTCAGGCGAGTACGACGACCCCATTCCGGCGGGCGACTCCTAGGCTTGCCGCATGCCGGACACCACTCCGACCTGGCGCCCCGTCGAGGGCGACGTCGTTCAGGGGCGGCAACGCCTGATCTTCGTCCGCGAACACGACAGGTGCATCCTGACCACTCTCGCCGTCTACGCCGACGGCGTCGTCGCCTGGCCGTGGGAGACGACCGACTTCGACGGCCTTCGCACCGCATTCGCCGACGGCACCCTGACCCTGACCCCACCCGAGGACGCGCGGGTCATCGTGAACGGCACCGCCGCCGGCACCGCGCGGCTGGAGTCCTGGTTGACGCCCGAACTCCTCATCGCGGACCTCTCCGACGAGGTGGATCGGCTCAACGACCGGCCGGATTCCTCCGGGCGCTGCCGGGACGCACTGGTCGCGTACGCCGCCGAGCCGAGCCCCACCAACCTGGAGATCGTCCGCGAGCGGTACCACGCGGTGCCCGAACACCGGCGGATCTACCTGCTCGGTGACATGGACCAGAACGACGTGCCGGTGCGGATCCTGCTTGCCGGAGTGGGCGAGACGATCCCCGCCCGCCACCCGGACCGCACGATCACCGTGACGCCGGAGAAGCAGGAGTGGGCGCTGGAGTACTTCCGCCGCGGCGAGCGCGATGTCGCCGAGTCGCGGCAGCGGAACGCGGCGGACGGGCCGGAGACACCGGGCGCGATCCCGCTGCGGATCGACGTCGGGGTCTACCCGACCGGCTGGCCGGAGCCACCGGGCCCCGAGGTGTTGCAGATCGACTACCCGGCACCGGTTGTGCACGACGGCCGGGAGTACCGGACGGTCATGCACGCTTACTGGGCGCTGTCCACCGACGACGCCGCCTGGCACGATCGGATCGCCGCCGTCGAGCTCGGCCGCGAAGCCCGGATCCTCGCCGAGCGGGCACCCCGCCGGGGCGGCTGGTCCGCGGTGCGGCTCGGGGTGATGGCCGCGCTCCTGCGGGACAAGTTCGACCGGCATCCGGCGATGGCACGGTGCCTGACGGAAACCGGCGACGCCCGGCTGCTCTACGGCGATTGGGGGTCGCGGTACTGGAGCTCCGGCGGCGCCAACTGGGTGGGGCGCCTGCTGGAGCTGGTGCGGTCGGAACTAGCGGGACGCTGATCGGGACCACCGGCCCGGAACGAGTCCGGGCCGGTGCTCGGGTGGTGCGGATCAGCGGCCCTGCAACGACTTCACGTTGTTGCCGAACGTCCAGCCCTTCGAGCCGTCCCAGTTGATGGACCAGTCCATCAGGCCCTTCAGTCCCGGAACCGACCGCCACGCCTGGGAAACCAGGCTCGGCGACATATAACCTCCGCCCGCGCCGGGCTGCGCCGGCAGGCCCGGGACCTGCTTGTCGTACGGCACGCGGATCGTCGTGCCCTGCACGACCAGGCCGTTGTTCAGGCACTGCGTCTGCACGGTGAAGCCCTGCACGGTCCCGGCCTGGTACGAATCGCCGGAGCAGCCGTACATCGACCCGTTGTAGTACTGCATGTTCAGCCACCACAGGCGGCCGTTGTCCGCGTACTTCTTGATGATCGGCAGGTACGCGCCCCAGATCGAGCCGTACGTGATGCTGCCGCCGGTCACGTACGCCGTCTCCGGCGCCATCGTCAGCCCGAAGCCCGCCGGCATCTGGGCGAGCACGCCGTCGATGATCCGGATCAGGTTCGACTGCGACGCCGACAGCGTCTTGATGTTGCCGCTGCCGGTCAGCCCGGTCTCGATGTCGATGTCGATCCCGTCGAAGTTGTACTGCTTCAGGATCGGCACGACCGTGGCGACGAACTTGTCGGCCACCGCTGACGACGACAGGTCGATCCCGGCCGCCGCGCCGCCGATCGACAGCAGGATCGTCGCGCCCGCGGCCTTCGCCGCGCACATCTCGGCCGGCGTCGACACCTTGACCCCGGCGTCCATCCCGTTCTCCCACAACACGGTCCCGTCGGACCGGATCACCGGGAAGGCGGCGTTGAGGACGTTGTAGCCGTGCTGGGCCATGCGGCTGTCGGTGATCGGCACCCACCCCATGCCGGGGTGGACGCCGTTCGCGGCGCCGTCCCAGTTCTCCCAGTACCCCTGGAGAACTTTGCCGGCGGGCCGCGGTTTCACCGCGCACGTGTCGGCCTGCACCGCCCCCTGCGCGGGGGCCGACACGAGCAGCGGGACGGCCAAAGCCGCTGCCAGAAGGGTTCCGAACAGGCGGTTTCTGCGACCGGACATACCGATTCCCATCGTCGTTGAGGGCGAACGCGGCGTGTCCGATCACGATATGGGCCGCGGGGAACCGGTGACTACCTACGAACGGGTGGTCTAGACAACCTGGGGCGCCCGGCGAAGGGCGCCCCAGGCCGGGGTCAGACGGTCAGCGTCCAGGAGGACAGATATCCGGTGTCGGCCGGGCCGACGTCGCGGATCCGCAGCTGCCAGGCGCCGTTAGCGGCCTCCGAAGAGGCGTTGACGGTGTAGATGGTGTCGAGGTTCGGCGTCGAGTCGCTGCTCGAGTTCTTCAGCCGGTACGCCGTGCCGTCCGGGGCGACGAGGTCGATGACCAGGTCACCGCGGTAGGTGTGGGTGATGTGCACCTCGACCTTGGTGGTGCTGGACGCATTGCGCGCGCAGCCGCCGACGGTCGCGGTGCTGTTCACCGCGGCACCCGGGTAGTCCGGGATGTCGAGGCGCGTCGAGTTGGTCACCGGCGCGCACGAGGACGTCCCGACGCCGAGCGAGAACGACGCCGTGTGGTCGACGCTCGCACCGTCCGCGGTCACGGTGATCGGGAACGTACCCGTCGGCGTCGAAGCCGACGTCGAGATGGTCAGCGTCGAGGAGCCGCCGGAGGAGATCGTCGCCGGGCTGAACGACGCCGTCGCGCCCGCGGGCAGTCCCGAGGCCGACAGCGAGATGGACTGCGCGCTGCCGGACGTCGTCGTGGTGTTCACCGCGACCTGCAGCGACTGTCCCGGTTGGACGGTCCCGGCGGTGGGGTTGAGCGCGACGGAGAAGTCGTTGCCCTGCGTGGTGGCCACGGCGAGCTTCCAGAGCGCGTACCCGATCGCGTCCGAGTTCTTCTCCAGCGGGGTGTCCGGGATGTTGGCCGTCGTGTCGCACGCGCGGTGGTAGCAGTTGTCGAACGGCGAACCCGCGGTGCCGCCCCACTTCTGGGCCTGCGCCGAGCTCTTGATGTCGCCGGCACCGGTGGCCAGCCCGCCGACCGGGATGCCCGCGCTCTTGAAGGACGCGTGGTCGGAACGGCCGTCGCCTTCGCTGTCGCCCTCGGTCTGGATGCCGATGGAGGAGAAGTACTCGTCGAAGATCGCCTTGATGGAAGCGACGTCGTCGTAGACGAAGTAGCCCCAGTTCTTCGAGCCGATCATGTCGAAGTTGAGGTAGGTCTTGATCTTCGTGCGCTCGCTGCTCGGCAGGTTGTTGACGTAGTACTTGGAGCCGACCAGGCCGGACTCCTCGTCGGCCCACCAGGCGAACCGGACGCGCTTGGCCATCGCCGGGTTGGTGCGGGCCAGCGTCAGCGCGGTTTCGAGGATCGACGCGCTGCCGGAGCCGTTGTCGTTGATGCCCGGGCCGGCGCTGACGCTGTCGAGGTGCGCGCCGAGCATGATGACCTGGCTCGCGTCACCCTGCGGCCACTCCGCGATCAGGTTCTGCGACTGGCCGATGCAGCTGGTGCACGTCTGCCGGGTCGTGGTGAAACCCGCGTTCTTGAGCAGGTTCTCCACATAGGACACCGACGCCGCGTACCCGCCGCCACGCGCCGAGCGCGTGCCGCCGTTGTTGTTGGCGATGGTCTGCAGCTGGTTGAGGTGGGTCTTGATGTTGGCCAGGGAGATGTCCGGCGCGGCGAGCGCCGTGGCAGGCGCGGCGGTGGCCGCTGGCGCGCTGACAACGCCCAACACGGCCGCCAGGGCGGTGACCCCGGCGCCGATCTTGCTCTTCCACTTCATGGCGGTGAATTCCTTCGGTGGGGGTTGGGGAGAACGACCGTGAAGGCCGCACCGGGCTGG
Source organism: Amycolatopsis sp. NPDC101161 (assembly GCF_044768185.1). NCBI lineage: Bacteria > Bacillati > Actinomycetota > Actinomycetes > Pseudonocardiales > Pseudonocardiaceae > Amycolatopsis > Amycolatopsis sp. NPDC101161. The sequence goes on along the minus strand of NZ_JBIWPI010000004.1, from coordinate 203,985 downwards.
TGCGGCCTTCACGGGGTGGGGAGTGCTACACGGTCAACGTCCAGGAGGACAGGTAACCGGTGTCGGCGGGGCCGACGTCTCGGATGCGGAGCTGCCACGCGCCGTTCGCGGCTTCCGAAGAAGCGTTCACGGTGTAGGTGGTGTCGATGTTCGGGGTGGAGTCGCTGCTGGAGTTCTTCAGCCGGTAGGCGGTGCCGTCCGGCGCGACCAGGTCGAGGACCAGGTCACCGCGGTAGGTGTGGGTGATGTGCACCTCGACCTTGGTGGTGCTGGACGCGTTGCGCGTGCAGCCGCTGACGGTGCTGGTGCTGCTGACCGCGCTCGCCGGGTAGTCCGGGATGTTCAGCCGCGTCGAGTTGGTCACCGGGGCGCACGACGAGGTGGTCCCGACGGTCAGCGTGTACTGCGCCGTGTGGTCGGTGGTGGTCCCGTCGGCGGTGATCGTGACCGGGAAGCTGCCGGTCGGGGTCGACGACGTCGTCGCGATGGTCAGCGTCGAAGAACCGCCGGACTGGATGGTCGCCGGGCTGAACGTCGCCGTCGCGCCGGCCGGGAGACCGGACGCGGACAGCGTGATCGACTGCGCCGCGCCGGAGGTGATCGCGGTGCTGACCGTGGTGGTGGCCGAGGCACCCGGCTGCACCGAACCCGAAGCCGGGTTCAGCGCCACCGAGTAGTCCGCGCCGCCGCCGCTGCACGACGTCGGCTCACCGGTCGCCGCCGTGACGGAGACGGCGTCCCACGCGGCCTTGGTGGCGTTGTATTCGGTGCAGCTGCCCGGGAAGAGCGCGATCGCGGCTTCGAGGGTCGCCTTGCGGGCGGCCTTGTGGTTCCACGACGAGGTCTTCTTCAGCAGGCCGTTGTAGAAGATCTTGCCGGCCTTCTGGATGCCGACGCCGGTGACGCTGGAGTTGTTGCAGGTCGGGCTGGCCGGCTTGCCGCCACCCGGGTTCGAGCCTTCGGCCAGCAGGTAGAACCAGTGGTTCTGCGGGCCGGCCGCCGCGTGCACCTCGGTGCTCGGGATCGACGACGAGTAGCAGTTCGGGTCGCCGACCTTCGACGGCTGGTACATGTAGCGGATCGGGCCCTGGCCGACCAGGTTGACGCCCTCGCCGACCTCGTAGTCCGGGGTGTCCTTGGCGTTGTTCGCGTACGCCTCGGTCAGCGCGCCGAAGATGTCGCCGGTGGACTCGTTCATGCCGCCGTTCTCGTTGCCGGAACCGGCACCGCCCGGGGTGAACTGGAAGATGCCGTGGCCGAACTCGTGGCCGACGACGTCCATCGAGGTGGCCTGGCGCTGGTTGTCCTGCGAGTGCCCGAAGTGCGTCGACGAGCCGTTCCAGTAGGCGTTGACGTCGGCGAGGCCGACCGAGGCCGGGTAGCCGGTGCCGCTGCCGTTGATGCCGTTGCGGCCGAGCCAGTCGGCGAGCATCTTCCACTCGGTCTGCACGCTGTAGAGGACGTCGACGCAGCCGGTCTCGAGGTCCGTGCCGGAGCCGTTGCCCCAGCTGTTGTCCGGTCCACTGTAGACCGAACCGCCCTCGCGGCCACAGCTGATGCCGGTGCGGCCCGGGTCGCGCAGCGTGTACGTGCTGCCCGACTGCGTGGTGTCGATGGAGACGTTGCCGACGTAGTAGCTGTTGCCGGTGCCGGCCACGTTCACCGTGGCGGGCTGAGCCTGGGTGCGGGCGCCCGAGGCGAACGTCTTGACGTCGTCGCGCTTGTCGAGCACCGCGCCGGTCGCCGCGTCGACGAACACGTGCAGGTTGCTCGGTGCCGTGGCGGTGCGCCCGGCGACGACGACCTCGTACGCGAGCTTCGGGCTCGCCCCGGCCAGCACGACCTTCTCCGGCGTGCTCACACTGTCCACAGTGGGCAGTTGAGCGCGCGCGGTGGCCGCGGCCTTCGCGGCGTCGAGCGCGGCCTGCGTCCCGACGGTGATCGGGGCGGTCTCGGCGGCGCTGGTCCCGCGGACGCGCCCGGCCCCGTCGGCGACGACGACCGCGTCCCCGCCCACGACCCGCAGGCCCTGGTAGGTGCGCTGGTAGGCGCCGTAGAACAGCCCGCCGCCGCCGGCCGTGAGGCCGACGCGCTGGAAGGCTTCGGCGGGACCACGCTTGAGCGCGTCCAGGCCCGAAGCGGCCGCTTGGTCGGCGGCGCGGGCGGCGGCGACGTCCGGGGCGGCGGGCTGGGCCGCCGGGGTCGCGCTCGCCGGGGCCACCGGCAGCGCGAGCGACAAGGCGAGCCCGGCGGCGGCCGCCAAGCCCGTTCTGAACCCACGATGGGTCATCGAGGTCTTCCTTCCACGAAGGATGGTTGTGGTGAAGGAAAAGGGGGACGTGTCCCGGGGATCAACAGCAGGTATGCGTCCGGACGCATCCGAGTAAAGGATCAGCCGTTCCGGGCGTCAATGCGCCGAACGGACCAATGCCGCGTTCCGGATTCACCGGTCAATTCGTACAAACCCCGCCCGTGCTGGGGATTCGCCGTGCGTTCCGCGCCGGAACGACTTTCGTAGGGACTGTCCCGGACACCATCCGAACGCCGGACGATCTCGATCATCGGGAATCCTCAGCGCTGCTCAGGAAAACGATTCAGTCGGCTTCGGCGCCCAGCGCGATCAGCCCGTTCCGCAGCACGTTCGCGGCCTCTTCCTGCTTTCCGGTCTCGCCCAGCAGCTCGCTCAACGGCCGCAAGGCCCGCACCAACACGCCGCGCGCGCCCAGCCCGGTCGCGAGCTCGACCGCCGCCCGCAGGTACTCCGCCGCGCCGCGGGCGTCGCCGCGCGCCCGGGCCAGCGACCCCAGCTGCAGCCGCAGTTCCGCCGCCAGCGGCGTGCCCGCGACGACGGCCGGGCGGACCTGGTCGAGCAACGCCGACGCCGTCTGCAGCCGGCCCGCCGCCAGGTACTCCGCCGCCAGCTCGACGGTGATCGCCGGGACGTCGTCCGGCCACGCCGTCTCCCGCGCCGCGCCGAGGTCGGCCAGCGCGCCCTCGACGTCGCCCGCGCGGCCGCGGACCCGGGCCCGGGCCAGCAGGCAGTGCGCCATCGCCGGGTGCAGCGCCCGTTCCTGCATCAGGTCGTAGGCCGCGGAGATCGACGCGGTCGCGTCGGCGAACCGGTCGGCCGCCAGGTGGCTGCGGCACACCTCGAGGTGGCTGCGGGTCAGCTCGGCCAGCACCGCCGGGCCGCCCCGGGCGAGCCGCAGCGCCGACTCGGCGTACTCCGCGGACCGTTCCAGGTCACCCTGGCGCAGGTGCCGCTCGGCCAGGCACGCCCGCAGCGTCAGCAGCATCGACGGCTGCGGGTACCCGTCGCGCAGCAGCTCCGCGTGGCAGGTTTCCAGCAGGTGCAAGGAATACTGCGCCTCGCCCCAGCCGGACAGCACCGCCGCGCGCAGCGGCACGACCATCGCCCGCACCGGCGGCGGCTCGCCCGACAGCGTCGTCTCGGCCTCCGCGACGTACTTCGTGCGGACGTCGCCGGTCGAGTACCCGGCCAGCCACAGCAGCGCGATCCCCGCCTGCCGCGGCCGGTCGAGGCGTTCGGCTTGACGGCGGATCCGCTGCATCCGCGGGAGCGCGCGGCGGACGTCGCCGGCCAGGAACCGTTCCGCCGTCTCGATGAGCTCGAGGTCGAGCTCGATCAGCTCGCGCGGGGAGCTGCCGCCGAGCAGTTCGTCCGGGTCGATGCCCAGCTGCTGGGCGAAGAACCGCAACGCGTCGCCCGACGGCGTCCGCGCGCCGGTCTCGACCGACGACACGTACGCCGCCGAGTACTGCGGCCCGGCCAGTTCGCGCTGCGTGAGCCCGCGCTCGGTGCGCAGCTCACGCAGGCGTTCGCCGACGCTCTCGCTCACTCGGGCCGCCCTTCCACCGGTTCAGGGTAGGCCGCGGGGGGGGGGGGGGGGGGCCCCCCCCCCCCCCCCCCGGGGCCCCCCCCCCCCCCCGCCCCCCCCCCCCCCCCCCCCCCCCCCCCCCCCGGGGCCGGCCCCCGCGAGCAACACAACC